>CATXZD010000006.1 GCA_958403905.1 uncultured Ruminococcus sp. | reverse complement strand
GCAGGGGACTGAAAATCCCCGTGTCGATGGTTCGATTCCGTCCGGAGGCACCAATAAACGCGGATGTAGCTCATCTGGTAGAGCGCCACCTTGCCAAGGTGGAGGTAGCGGGTTCGAGCCCCGTCATCCGCTCCAAAAAAGCACCCGAAAGGGTGCATTTTTTTGGTTTGCGGATATGGACTTGAAGCCGAGCGTAAAAGAAATTTTTAAGGCATAATTAAATAATATACACCAATCCCCGAAAGGCAAAAATCACACTCAGCCTTTCGGGGATATTTCTTTAAATTCTGGCACCAATAATAATTATGTGGTGATACAACTGCGAAATCTGAAAAAGACAATGCGATTTTCGAGTGTATTGCTTGGTAAATTTTTAAAATATAAATGAGAGTATGACATTGACAAAAGAAATTTATATTAATATAATGATGATATAATAATACTATTATTGAAAAAACAATTTAAGTAAGAAACATTGATAGATTTAATATTAAACAGGTTTTTACAGATCGAAAATATAAGTTAGTTTACCGATTTTGATGCCAATGCATTGAAATCAAATTATGAAAACTATAAGGAGAGATTCAAATGAGAGAATTAACATTCAAAGGTTACCTGCTTTCACAGTTTCAGGTATTATCAGGCTTCAACAGCACCTCTCTTTATGCTTTCTCTCAGCTTGCCTATAGCAACGCAAGATTAAAAGATGTGTTAAGTTTGTATCTGGTGATGTACACAGAAGAAAATCTGAGAAGTAAGTTATTAAAAAAATTCGATTATCTGAACAGCTCCTGCGAAAAGCTTAAAGGACTTAATGACGATAATGTGGGAACCTATTTACAGAATGACAGCCTGAGTGAATACACAACGGTTTATAATAATTTCCTATACCAGCGAAATCATAAGGAACAGGAAGACAGACTTAAAATAATGATGTGTAGGAGAATTTCAGAAGTTAAACAGGCTAAATGTGTAACGAATTATCGTATATATAAAGAGCTGAATCTGAATCCCGGAAATGTAAATGCATTTCTTAAAAATGAAGATACAAGCAAGGTGAGCTTGGATACTGCAAGAAAAATATTAGCGTTTGTTAATGACTACTAAATATGAAAATAGAAATAGAAAAATATGTCTGTGACGAGGAGGTAAATATGCTGAAAATGAAAAAATGTTGTTCTGTTCCTTTCCCCGAAAAGTTAACAGAACAATATGAGATTCAAGAAAACAGAATTGTTGCAAATGTAGGTACGGATAAAATAATGAATATGATGCTTGAATTTATTGATATGCACGATGAATGGCTGTTCTTTATTTTAGAGTTACCTACAAATTGGAATGATGAACCTAAAGATGAAAACGGTGAATTAATAGGCAGACATAAGGATGTTTTCTATATTGACGGTTGCAGTCAAGAAAAAGCAAAAGCCATTCTTATGGATGTAGGAGATTTGCTGATTGATGACGGAATGAATTGCTTCGGATTTGGCGGTCACGAAAGCAAAGAAGAAATATTGCTTGATAAATATAATGTAATGACAGTTTATACAAAGAATCCAGAAAAGTATGAGTCTTTTCTTAAGAATCACAATATCACAAAAACAGATAATTTAGTTACCGCATGGAACACATTTTCGGAGGATTATTACGGGGAAAGCGAAATATATGAAATTGACGGCAAGGATATATATTCTATTCCCGAGGATTATAAAAAATACGGTATATATTTTGCCGAGCGAAGAGAGGAATAGTAACAAATCGGATTGTAATTATCAACAACTTGCTTATTTTCTTGCTTGTTTTCTTAAGTGATTTAATTTGAAAATTCTTTTTAAAAACTTGAAAAAATTACAAATTATATTTTAGAATTTGAAGCGAACAATACTATTGCGGCAACAAATTGAGAAGTCAAAAAGCCGCTTTAATATAAAAATAATTTAAAAGTTTTGAAAAAAGGAGAAAACAAATTATGTCAAGTAATAACAATCAGCTTAACGTGCCTCAGGCAAAGGAAGCAATGGAGCGTTTCAAGATGGAATGCGCAAACGAAGTAGGCGTGAACCTCAAGCAGGGATATAACGGCGACATTTCCGCAAGAGAAGCAGGCTCCGTAGGCGGTCAGATGGTTAAAAAGATGATTGAGTCATACGAAAATAGTATGAAATAAGAAAATCTTATTTAACCGCACAAAAAAATAAATTTATGTGCAGACCCCCTTATTGCTAAAAACAGCAATAAGGGGGTCTATTGTCAGGACAATTTTTTATGATTCTGCTCTGTTGATAGCGTTTAACACGCCCAAAACGGAGGCAACGTTTACGTTTGAATCAGTTCCGATACCAAAAATGTTCTTTCCGTCCGGCTTTTTAAGTTCAATGTATGAAACAGCCTTTGAGTCAGAGCCTTGCGAAATTGCATGCTGGCTGTAGGAAATAAACTCGTACTTATCAAGACCGACTGCTTTGATTGCGTTAAAGAATGCGTCAATCGGACCATTGCCGACTCCGCTTAATATAACCTCGTCACTGTCGTCAATAACCATTCTGCCTTTGAAGTGAACGTAATCTCTGCCGTTTTCGCTTTCTTCATAAATTTTTCTCTTTGTAAGCCTATACTTCATAGGATGATTGAGATAATTTTGCTCGAATACCTCAAAAAGCTCCTTCGGGATAAGCTCACGCTCAAGTGCTTCACATTTTGCCTGAACAAGTTTTGAAAATTCAGGGTGCATACGCTTTGGCAAATCGTAGCCGAAGTTGTTGCTCATAACAAACGCAGCGCCGCCTTTGCCTGACTGCGAGTTGATTCTGATAATCGGCTCGTATTCTCTGCCAACGTCGGCGGGGTCAATGGGAAGATACGGAATTTCCCACATATCCGTTTTGCTTTCACGCATATACTTCATACCCTTGTTGATAGCGTCCTGATGCGAACCTGAAAATGCAGTAAATACAAGTTCGCCGATATATGGCTGACGAGGGTCGATTTTCATATTAGTGCATCTCTCGTAAATTTCACGGAGCTTTGGCAGATTTGAAAAATCAAGTTTCGGGTCAACACCCTGTGTAAACATATTAAGTCCCATTGTAACAATGTCCATATTGCCCGTGCGTTCGCCGTTGCCGAAGAGTGTACCCTCAACACGGTCAGCACCTGCAAGCAGTGCAAGCTCGCCTGCCGCAACACCACAGCCGCGGTCGTTGTGGGGATGAACGCTGATGATAGAGGCTTCTCTGTTTTTGAGGTGTCTTATAAAGTATTCAATCTGATCTGCAAATGTATTCGGTGTGCACATTTCAACAGTGTTCGGCAGGTTGAGGATAACAGGATTTTCCTTTGTAGATCCTAGAGCCTCCATAACCTTGTCGCAGATGTCAACGGCATTGTCCATCTCTGTACCGCTGAAGCTTTCGGGAGAATACTCAAGTCGGAAATTTGTGTCGCCGTCATATTCGTCAATGAGCTGTTTAATCAGCTTTGCACCCTCAACTGCAATTTTTGTAACGCCGTCCATATCGGTTTTGAAAACAACCTTTCTCTGGAGCGTTGAGGTTGAGTTGTAGAAGTGAACGATTACGTTTTTTGCACCCTTAACCGCCTCAAATGTCTTGCGGATAAGGTGTTCTCTCGCCTGAACGAGCACCTGAATTGTAACGTCGTCGGGAATGTGGTTTTTTTCAATAAGCTCACGACAGATTTCGTACTCTGTTTCCGACGCGCTCGGGAATCCGATTTCAATTTCCTTAAATCCCATATCGCAAAGAGCGTGGAAAAACTCAAGCTTTTCCTCAAGATTCATCGGGTCAACAAGAGCCTGATTTCCGTCACGAAGGTCAACACTGCACCATATAGGAGCTTTTGTAATGGTCTTGTTGGGCCATGTTCTGTCGGGAATGTCAATTTGTTTGAAAGGAATGTACTTTTCAAAAGACGGTTTCATACCAATAGCCTCCTTGTACTAATCTACAAAATGTGGTATGAAAAGTAATAGATTAGTATTATTAAAAATTCACACAAAAAAAGCCCCTCAAAAGCAACCTTGAAAATTGCCAAAGGGACGAATAAAATCGTGGTACCACCCAATTTCAGCTGTACGTCACCATACAGCCCTTAAGGACTTCCAACAAAGTCCCGACCGATAACGCAGTCCGGCGTTTTGCACTACGGCTCAAGCTTTCGCACAAAAAACTCAGGGATGAGCTATGCATATAAACCTCCGTATCGGCTTACACCAACCGCCGACTCTCTTTGCCTGAAAGGCTTATATCTTGTTCCCGTCATTGTTTTTAAGGGGATTATTCTGTTATTTCTATTATATAAAGAGATTTCCGACTTGTCAAGCATTTATTTTAATTCGCCATATTGTAAGTCGGATATAAATTATAACTCGGTTTCTCGGGGAAAATACAATTAACAATTAACAAATAACAATTGAGGGTCGCTTCGCTCCGAATTTGTAATAGTGCGTGTTGTTTGGAAAAGTTTGTTTGCGAAATTTGCGTTGATATATCGGTAATGTTTCGGGATGTCAGGGATGCCATCCCCTACGGCAATACAGAAATGTTTAATTTTCAATTGTAGTACAGCGTTAAATCTAAAAATATACACATCATATGAACAACTGTTGGGAACAACCTTTGTGTTGCTCCTATATAAATTAGGTGTATTACGGATATAGATGGAACTTATATATTACCGTCGTAGGGACACGGCGTGCCGTGTCCGTGTTGACTATCAAATGTAACCGAATGCATCAACATTTATGTAACAAACAAACCCTTTCCGTAGGGGACGGCTTCCCAGACGTCCCGATTTGCGTGTCGAGGCACTCGACCAAACGCAGTTCGCCGCTACATTAACAAATTACAATTAAAATAAAAATCAACCTATATATCAATTTATAATTCGGGCACCGTTTTTACCTAAACAACCGATTTTTCCACTCGAATTACCCGCCGAGGTACTCGACTGAATTGTTAAAACATCAATCCTTATCAAACTCAATTCTGCCGTGCTTATCCTCGTATTTTTCAATGCAGTCACGAATTAAAATCAAAATCTGGCTGTTTGCCGAACGACCCTCGTAATCTGAAACAACGTGCAGTTTATTCAGCATTTCGCTGTCAATTCTGATAGAGATACTTTTCATAGCTATAATCTAAACCTATCTTATGTTTATTTTAGACTTATTATAAATCTATCTGGAAAATTTTGTAAAATTTGAATATATAATATGTCTAAAATATGTCTAAAAAGGAGTTATTATTATGAGAATAGCAATTGTAGGTTCACGAAATTTAACCGTTTCTATGGAAACGCTTGAAAAGGTTTTGCCTTGGTATACCGATGAAATTCTTTCCGGAGGCGCCAAAGGTATTGATTCCTGTGCAAAGCAGTACGCAAAAGAGAAGAATATGAAATACGTAGAATATCTGCCTGACTATGAAAAGTACGGAAAGTCAGCACCTCTGTATAGAAATCTTCTATTAATCATTGACTCTCCTATGGTATATGCATTCTGGGACGGCAAATCAAAAGGCACAAAGTACGTTATCAGCCATTGCAAAAAAATGGGAATCCCCTGCAAGGTTTTTCTGCGTATTGATGATGATTACACCGAGGTAACTTTGCAAAGTCAGGAGTAATATATTTTTATTTATTAAAAATGAAAACAAACAAAATGTACAAATTATACAAAAATAAGCTACTGATATAAAAACTATTATTGACAATTAAAATATGATATAATATAATATATGTGATAAAATTTAAAAAGTCTGTAAGGAGGCGTTTTTTGTGAAAAAAAGTAATATTAGAATAACATTGATATTAATATTAGTATTTATAATAATATTAAGTAATACTTTGTCGGTATATGCTTATAATATAGGTACGACGTTTATTTCAAGTAATGTTATTGCCGGCAAAGTGTATTTTGAAGAAACGGATTTTATTGACATTAGCAAGATAAAGTTAAATGTTTTTCGATTGGAGCTTTTAAAGGAAGATGAAGTTTCTTCGGAATATGCACACGTTTACGAAACCTCTGTTTCACCAGACAAAGAGGGAAACATTACTATAAATCGACCATCAAGCTATTGTTATGTTGAAATAGATACAGAGAGTATTCCCGGAAATTTTGGAGTTGACAAGGATGGTAGTTTGCTTAGCTTGAATGAGAATGAATTTTCGTTTACACTATCTCCTATATCTGATTATAAGATCGATTTTTCAAACGACGAGATTGAATTTTACAATAAAGAAAAAACGCATTTGTTTGTTAATTCGAAAGAAGAAGAAAAATGTAAGGATGATGTAAAAACAGAGCTTAAAAATAATAAAAATATCAAAAAGGCACTCTTGGATAGTGAAAATATGAGCGTAGAATCTGTTTTTGATGATTTTTTTATTGAATCTAAGCAGCCAATAGATAATCTTTCTACAATTGAAAAAATTGATTACTTATGTAAAAAAAATGTAATTACTGAGGAGGAAAAAATCAGCTTATATATTGGTAATCTAAAAAATAAACAAATTAATGAAGAAAATGAAATAATAAAAGCGTTATCGGTTGTCAGCTCTTTCAAACTCAATAATGAGTTATCGGAGGAATTGAGCGAAGAAATCAACAGTCTTGAAAGATCGAATATTCCTACATATGAAAATGAAAAAGTTTATACAGATAGATTTTTTACCATTCATTATGAAGACGGAATGATCTCATCCAATAATTTACATGCACTTGCTGTCTACTTGAATTTTACAAAAGTTAGTTTATGTAGTACTTTTGAATTTGAAACACCAAATTTAGCACCCGGAGAGTCAACATATCAAGTGTATATTACATCGGAACAAGGTTACTCGGGATTAACTGTTCCGGTATCAAATTCAGGAAATATCTATACTTTTATTAATATAAACATAGATGATGGTAATAATACGTTATCTAATTATAGCTTAGGAACAGCTTGTCACGAATTCATGCATGCAATTCAGTTTCAATATAACTCATATTCAGTTAAACAGCATTCAGATGAAATGGTTCACTTTAATGAAGCGGTTGCAAATTCTGTCAAGGTGAGATTGGTTGAAAATTGTGGTATACAATATTTTGTTAAAAATTTTCAAAATAGTCCTGAAATTTCTTTGTTAAGTTCGTCAACAACTGGTTCATATCCATTTAGGTGTTATGGTGCGGTATTATTCCCATTGTGTATAGAACAAGAATATTCTGATTTTAATACTATAAGAAAAATATACGAAGAAATATATGAAGAAGACATAAGTGTTAGGGATGTTTATACTGCTATAGATAATGTTTTAAAAGAGAGTGACAGTAGTATTCAGGAAGCATACACAAAATGTGCACTTTATAATTATAACATACAGTACTATTATGATTATTGCGAGACTAATTGGAAAACCTGTGCAAAATTAAGCAGTGTCACTCCTACTGCAAAGAACTATGATCTTTCACCATTATCTACAAGATACTTTGAAATTACTGATCCGTTGTACAATGGTTTTGCTGTAACTTTTAGTAGTTCGGACTATATTAATTATGCTGAACTCCAACGAGTAGATACGATAGATGATGAGTTATTACGCACGCACTACTCTATTTTTACTCAGAATATAACAGCAATTTTTAATATTGACTATGGTCAAAAGACATGTATGATATTAAGTAATGTATCTTTAAACGCTCCAATGACTTTTTCGGTCAGAGTCGTTAGCTAAGGAAAGGAGAGATTTTTATGAAAAAATCTTTAACTATATTATTAACAATTTTTCTTGTGTTTGCCTCGGTTGTTTCGGTTGGAGCATATACTCCTCTTCTGCCAAATGAACAGGTCGATTATTTGTTCAGAGATTATTACAGCCGTCAGACAGACGGTAAACAACCGGATAACGTAAAATGTTTAGAAATGTACGATTGTCCGGGAGACAAAGCAGGAAATGAATATTACTTAATATGCTTTTCCTCAACAGATGCTGAGAAAACCTCCTGCTTTAACAGATTAGGCGTAAACAATGAGTACTACGAAATCAGCAATTCGGTAAACCAACTTTTCCCGTCCGGACTTGCGGTTTTTATCGGACAACCGTATAATGAAGAATGTAAAGATAATTTCCTGTCACTTGCTCAGCTTGCTGATATAAATCCCTTGGCGATTGATTATATCTCAAAGCTGATTGGTATGGAATATGTTGGAAAAATCGGAGATGTGAACAACGATGGAGAAATTACCATTATCGATGCAAGTGAAATAAAAAAACATATCGCCCACATTAGCACATTTGAAGGCAGTAATCTGAAAGTTGCTGACATAAATGGTGATGAAGTGATTTCTGTCAAAGATGCAACAATAATTCAAAAATACATTGCACAGCTTATTGATAAATTAGGTTAATAAAAATCCCTCCCGGTTTTTTCGGAAATCAGGAGGGAAAATTATATTTGCAAATAATTATTCGTTTACAATTTATACTATTCTTTTGTTTATTTTCTCAGCCTGCTAATTATTGTCGGCAGGATTTTTCATGTAGGGAATAACACAGAACTCGTTCCCTGTTTTACTTATTACGTTATTCTGCGGTTGATATTTATCTTGTTTTGATGTATAATAAAATTTAAAGCAAAATATGAGTTTTACAAGCAGTTGTGCTTATGGCTTGGAGGTGTTTTTCTTGAATGTAAATGTCGGCGATAGAGTAGAGATGAAGAAACAGCATCCCTGCGGAGGCAAAGTTTTTGCAATTCTGCGAATAGGAATGGACTTTAAAATCAGGTGCGAAAAGTGCGGCAGAGAGGTTATGGTGCCGCGAAACAAAATTGAGAAAAACATCAAAAAGATTATTGATTAAAATTAATTTTACGGATAAATAGGGTAGATTTATGTTTGACAAGATAGAAATTTTTGACAAAAGATATTCCGAACTTTCACAAAGGCTATACGAGCCGTCGGTTGCTTCAAACCCCGACGAATTTCAGAAGGTGATGAAGGAGCTTAAATCAATTGAAGAAATAGTGCTTACCTATCGTGATTACAAAAGTGCTGTTGAAAGCGAAAAGGAAAGCCTTGAAATTCTTTCGGAAACAACTGATTCCGAACTCAAAGAGCTTGCACAGGCTGAGCTTGACGAGGCAAAAGCTTCAATTGAAACGCTTTCCGAAAAGCTGAAAATTCTGCTGCTTCCGAAAGACCCCAACGATGAGCGAAACGTAATTGTTGAAATCCGAGGCGGTGCAGGCGGTGAGGAATCGGCTCTGTTCAGTGCGGTGCTTTTCAGAATGTACTCAATGTATTCCGAAAAGCACGGCTACAAGGTTGAGGTTATCAACGCAAACGAAACCGAGCTTGGCGGCTACAAGGAAATTTCGTTTATGATTGAGGGCGAGGGCGCATATTCACGCTTTAAGTACGAAAGCGGTGTTCACCGTGTTCAGCGTGTGCCCGAAACCGAAAGTCAGGGCAGGGTGCACACTTCAACAACCACCGTAGCTGTTCTTCCCGAGGCGGAGGATGTTGAGCTTGAAATTGACCCGTCCGATTTAAAAATAGACACGTTCCGTTCCAGCGGCGCAGGCGGTCAGCACATCAACAAAACAAGCTCTGCAATCAGAATTACTCATATTCCAACGGGAACAGTTGTTGAGTGTCAGGACGAGCGAAGCCAGTACAAGAATAAGGACAAGGCGCTTAAAGTTCTTAAAAGCCGACTGCTCAAAGAAAAGCAGGACAAGCAGGCAAGCGAAATTGCCGCCGACAGAAAATCGCAGGTCGGAACGGGCGACAGAAGCGAACGAATCCGCACCTACAACTATCCGCAGGGCAGACTTACCGACCACAGAATCGGACTTACGCTTTATAAGCTTGAGGACATTTTGAACGGCAACCTTGACGAAGTGATTGACGCACTCATTGCGGCTGACCGTGCCGAAAAGTTAAAGGAAAGTATGGAATCGTAAAAAGGTGAAAATTTTGAAAACGCTTTTACTTGACAATACAGATGAAAATATAGCAAAAGCCGCCGAAATTCTAAAAAACGGCGGACTTGTTGGAATTCCCACCGAAACAGTTTACGGCTTGGCGGCAAATGCGCTTGACGGCAAAGCTGTTGCAAAAATTTTTGAGGCAAAGGGCAGACCTGCCGACAATCCGCTGATTGTACATATTGCGGATTTTACCGATATTGAGCGTTTTAATCTCGTGCGTGAAATCCCCGAAACGGCTAAGCTTTTAGCTGAGCGCTTCTGGCCGGGACCTCTTACGATTATTATGAAAAAGTCAGATGTAATTCCAGATGAGGTTTCGGCAGGACTTGACACAGTTGCAATTCGTTTTCCAAGTCATCCGACTGCACGGAAAATAATCAAAGAATGCACACTTCCTCTTGCCGCACCGTCGGCAAACCTTTCAGGCTCGCCAAGCCCCACTACAGCCCTTCACGTTATGAGCGACTTAAACGGCAGGATTGACGCTGTTGTTGACGGCGGAATGAGCGACGTGGGACTTGAAAGCACAGTTATCACGCTTGCCGAAAAAACTCCGAGAGTTCTTCGACCGGGCGGAATTACACTTGAGCAGTTAAAATTTGTTCTCGGTGAGGTTGAGCTTGACAACGCTGTTTTACATCAGCTTGAAAAGGGCGCAAAGGCGTCAAGTCCCGGAATGAAGTACAAACATTATGCCCCAAAAGCGAATGTTATACTTCTTAAATGCACTGACAACGAGTATATTGATTATGTAAACTCACATTCAGGCGAAAGCACAGCGGCGCTCTGTTGTGACGAAGATGTTGAAAGTCTGAACGTTGAGTGCTTCAGCCTTGGCAAACGCAGTGATTATTCTGCGCAGGCGCACAGGCTGTTTGATGAATTGAGAAAAATTGACGAAGATGAAAGTATTCTGACCGTTTATTCACGTCTGCCCTCAATTGACGGCGTTGGAATGGCGGTGTACAACAGGCTTATAAGAGCGGCAGGCTTTGAGGTGATTGACCTTGAAAAAATGTAGAATTATCGGGCTTACAGGGCAAAGCGGAGCAGGCAAAAGCACGGTGGCAAAATTTTTTGAACAAAACGGCTTTTGCGTTATCAATGCAGACCTGCTTGTACGAAAAATTTACAGCAGCGGCTCGCCTTGCCTTAAAACCATTGCCTCGGTTTTCGGCGAGGATATTATTGCCGAAAACGGCTCTCCCGACAGAAAGCTTCTTGCCAAAAGAGCGTTTTCGTCAAATGAAAATACTGCACTGCTAAGCTCAATTGTTCACCCGTTTGTAACGGCAGAGCTTCTTGCAGAAACTAAAAAAGCCGCCGAAAGCGGAGCAAAGACGGTTATTTATGATGCACCTCAGCTTTTTGAGAGCAACGCAGACGTTATCTGCTGTGAAATTATCAGCGTAATTGCCGAAAAGCAGGTAAGGCTTGAAAGAATTTGCAGACGTGACAACATTTCGGAAGAACTTGCGCTTATGCGGATGGATGTACAGCTTGACGAGGAATTTTTTAAGGTAAATTCCGATTATATATTAGAAAATAATTCAGACCTCAGTTCGCTTAACACTCAGCTTGAAGGTCTGTTAAAACAACTAAAAGGTAAAATACCGAGGTGATTTAATGCCTACAGCTTCCCGTCGTTATAAACGGAAAAGCAGAAAAGGACTTAAAGCATTAATCTGGCTTGTCGTGCTTGCAATTCTTGCAGGCGGAATCGTGATTTTTGTTACGCAATATTACGAGGATGCAAAATTGGGGCTTGAAAAAGCGAACTACCCTAAAAAATACAGCGAATATGTTGAACGATATTCAGATGAATACGGTCTTGAACCATCGCTTGTCTATGCCGTTATTCGCACAGAAAGCGGATTTGACCCCGACGCGCAGTCTGATGCAGGCGCCTGCGGAATTATGCAGATGATGCCCTCGTCATTTGAGTGGCTTCAGCAAAAACGCGGAACCGAGGGTGAGTACACAACCGAAGATTTGTTCAATCCCGAGGTTTGCATTGATTACGGCTGTTATCTGCTTAAATATTTTTATGATTATTACGGTGACGAGCGGTGCGCCGTTGCGGCGTACAATGCAGGCTTTGTCGTTGGAGAATGGCTTGCAGACAGCAATTACAGCAAGGACGGAAAAACCCTCGATAATATTCCTTATCCTGAAACAAGCAATTATGTGGATAAGGTTGAAAGTGCAAAAGAAATGTATATAAAACTTTATAATTAAGGTTAATTTTTACATTTTAACAGATAATATATTTATTAATACTAAAACCTAATTAAAAACTAACAAGAAATATACTCAAAAATTTTATAAAGCTTTTATCGGGTTTTAGTATAACTTGTTTTGTTTTATGAAAGGATGGTTATAATGGCTGAAGAAAAATCAAAAACAGCAAAACTCAAAGAAAAAATAATGATGGAAGAACCAAAGGGAATTAAGGCGCTTACAAAAAGAGAAATAAAAAAAGCAGATGAATTTTGCAAGGGATATAAAAAATTCCTTGATAATTCGCCTATTGAGCGTGAGGCTGTACGCTACACGGTTGAGCTTGTAAAAAAGGCAGGCTTTGCGGAATATGATGCGGAGGCTGAATACAAGGCAGGCGACAAGGTTTATTATGTAAACCGTGACAAGGCAATTGCGCTTGCGGTAATCGGCAAAAACGGCGTAAAGAACGGTGCGCGTCTTGCAATTGCGCATATCGACTCACCGAGAATTGATTTAAAGCCCAATCCGCTTTATGAAGCTAACAACCTTGCGTTGTTCAAAACTCACTACTACGGCGGACTTAAGAAGTACCAGTGGACAGCTATTCCGCTTTCGCTCCACGGAACTGTTGTTAAGCTTGACGGCAAGAAAGTTAATATAAGCTGGGGTGACGAGGAGGACGAGTCCTGCTTCTGCATTACAGACTTGCTTCCGCATCTTGCACAGGAGCAGTCTGCAAAGCCTATGGCTAAAGCCTTTACGGGCGAGGATATGAACGTTCTTGTAGGCTCGCGTCCGTATGATACAAAGGACGAGGAAAAAGACCTTGTAAAACTCAATGTAATGGCAATTCTTAATAAGAAGTACGGCATTTGTGAGGGCGATTTTCTTTCGGCTGAGCTTTGTCTTATTCCGTCGTACAAGTCAAAGGATATCGGCTTTGATGCAAGTATGATAGGCGCTTACGGCCACGACGATAAGGTTTGTGCTTATCCTGCGCTTATGGCGGCAGTTGACGTTGAAACTCCCGAACAGACCTGCATAACCTACCTCACCGACAAAGAGGAAATAGGCAGTGACGGCAATACAGGTATGCAGAGCGACTTTTTGCGTTTCTTCATTTATGACCTTGCAAACCAGGACGGTGTTGAGGGCTACAGAGCGCTTTCAAAGAGCACCTGTCTTTCTGCCGATGTTAATGCTGCTTTTGACCCGACATATGCTTCTGCGTACGAGGCAAAGAACTGCTCATATATAAACAACGGCGTAATTATTTCTAAGTATACGGGTCACGGCGGAAAGTACGACACATCGGACGCTTCTGCCGAATATATGGGAAAAATCCGCGCAATGCTTGAGAAAAACGACATTCTCTGGCAGGTAGGAGAGCTAGGCAGAGTTGACCTCGGCGGCGGCGGTACAATTGCAAAGTACGTTGCGAATATGAACGTTGACGTTGTAGACCTCGGTGTGCCTGTTTTGTCAATGCACGCACCGTTTGAAATTGTTTCAAAAACCGATGTTTATATGGCTTATAGAGCATTTTTTGCGTTTTTTGAAGCAAATGAATAAAAAACACTTGCATTTTAAATTATAGTGTGATATAATACTGCTTGCGGTTGTAAAATCAACCGCATATGCGCCGGTAGCTCAGCTGGATAGAGTGTCTGACTACGAATCAGAAGGTCGGGAGTTCGAGTCTCTTCCGGCGCGCCAACTACAGTAAAGTGATTTAAGCAGCCGAAAAGCTGTTTAAATCACTCGGCTGTAACAAATATAGATATTACGAATTTATTGTATCTGCTGTTGGTCAGGTGTTCACGACGCACCACTAACGCGGCTAACCAATTGGTTCAAGCTGGAGGATAGTCACAGCGTAACGGCAACAAGGTAAAATCCAGAGTTGACGACAGATGACATTCACGGGCTAAGCGGGAAATGCATCCTTTACGTTAATCCGTCTATATTATTCAATTTTCTTGTAAAAAGAAATAAGACCTGCACCACGGGCAATGTAATACAGGTCTTGACAAAAGTATAATAAGCGTTTATGATAAAACGCATATCAAGCTTCACAAGTTCTGAGTAGGTGTCTTACTCGGGGCGCATGCCTGTTTGTTGTTGGTAGCAACATACGGGCTGTGGGGCTTATTTATTTTCACAATAATATTATATAATAATTGTAAAAATTTGTCAATATCTTTTTTAAAAGTTTATTTTAGATATTTTTTTACCTAAGTAACTGAATAAAAAGCACAAGTGTCCCTCCAAAGGACACTTAAAAAATAATAAATATGTGAAAAATTATCACATATGGAGACATGAGTATGCAAAACAACAAATCAACTAATGAATTACTAGGAGGGAAAAGCAATCGAGAGGTTATTGATATGGGTAATCTAAAAATCACAAGTAATGCCATTTATTTTTGTGGTTCAGTTTTACAAATATCAAATATTAACATTATGTATATTAAGAAATTTATTAAAGATCCTTTCCCGATTTGGACAATATTAGGGATTATATTTGGTTTAGAATTCTTAAAAGATGCATCTTAAATATACTTGCAGAAATTGTTGCTAAAACAATATTTACTTAATACAATCTCTTACATATTAATATAAAATATTTTTGCATTCCAGTACAGAATTCAACACAAATAATTGATAACTATGTAGTGGTGGAAAAATTTTTTATAAATAATAAAGGAAATAGAAATTTAAGTGTCCCTCGGAGGGACAGACAGGAGGAATTTTATGAGAAAACAAACAACAAAATTTTTTGCAGCGCTTTTGTCATTATTAACATTGCTTTCAATGGTGACTTTCAGTAATGGAACCGTATTTGCAGCTGAGAAATATAATGCACAAAACTCGGTTACAAGTAAAATTACTAACTTTGAGAATGTCAAAAATGATTCTGATTTAGCAACAGGCGACACAACTTTTGAGGAGTCAGCAGTTAAGGATTCAGCTACAGTTTTAAAGTCACCAAGTGAGTATTATAATTATCTAAGCAAAAATGGCGGTAAGTTTAATAAAAAACTCAGAGCCACTAACGCTTATCCTTGCAGTGTTGATAATAGCACAAGTGAATACTTTCCTGAAGTACGCAGCCAGGAAAGTATTGGTTCATGTACTGCATGGGCGCAAACCTATTATCAGTTTACATACACAATGAATAAACAGCTTGGACGAAAAACGACACTGCAAAATACTTTTTCACCTAAATGGACATATAACTTTGCTGCTCGAGGTGAGGATAAAGGCTCAGCAGATATTATAATATACGGTTTAATGAAAAATATAGGTGCGGCAACATGGGCTTCGGTACCCTATGATGATGATTATCTTACATGGTCGCCTGTTGAGAGTATTTGGAAAGAGGCTTCAAATTACAGATTAAAATCTTATAGCTTTCTTTCATACGGAAATGGCAGTACCCCAATTACCGGTGCAAATGATTCGGATTTGAATACTATCAAAGCAGCACTCAGTAACGGTGAGCTTCTTACTTATTCTACATACTTTAGAAGCTGGAATTATAAAACTATAGAAAACGACAGCAGAGTTGAGGCAAATAAAGAGTTTGCGGGACAGGATATTGTTATTAATGCTATCGGTTCTAAAGGACCTCACAGAATGACTATTGTTGGATATAATGATAACATTTGGGTTGATATTAATGAAAACGGTATAGTTGAAGGTAATGAGATGGGTGCGTTCAAAGTTGTAAATTCTCATGGTAAAGATTACGGGAATGACGGATTTGCATGGGTTGCATACGATGCATTGAATAGAGTATCAAGCGTAGATAACGGCGATAACAGTGCAGGAAGAAAACCAATTTTTGAAGAGATAGCAAGAATTGATGTAGAACCTTATAACTCTGACTCAAACATATATTTAAGATATACTTTAAATTCGGCGGCAAGACAGGAAACGCCTTTATATGTTGTAGCAGAAAAAGACGACGAGTATACGGAAATCACTGTAGATCCTTATGAAATAACTGAAATCAGTAATTTTTCATATGACGGTACACAAAATTCCAATGACGGCACAATGATATTTGATCTCAGCAGAGTTATCCCGAATATTACTTCAAGTCAATTTAAGGAATATAATTGGTCGGTTAAATTTAAAGATAAAAATGCCGATGGCAATACTTTAACGGTCAAAAATGTTGAAATAGTAGATGAAAATTCAGGAGATATCTACAGACCGTCCGCAAGTGTTCCGTTTACACTTAACGGCAGTGAAAGAACAGTCAAATTATATCCAAATGATAATAATATTACTATTTACTATAAGGGATATGACACTCCGTATATACATTATCAGGTTGGCAATGGAAGTTGGTCATCTGTTCCGGGATATGCCATGCCGGCAGTTAATGAAATAAGAGGATATACTCATAAATATACTATTCATTTGGGTGCAGAAAATTACGCAAATGTATGCTTTAATGACGGTCACGGAAATTGGGACAGCAGAAACGGAGCCAATTACAGATTTGAGGCAGGTACGTATACTTATTCTAACGGACAAATAAATGAATATATTAACGAAAGAGACTTAAGCATCAAATCTTTTGACATAACTCCATCTGACGGAAAGGTCAAAGTCGGTGAAAATGTAAATATGAAGGTTAACCTTGAGCATTCGACCGGCACAACAAGATGCCAGTATGCATACAGGGATTCTGACGGTAAAGAAACAATAATTTATGATTATTCAAGTGCATTGATGTGGTCTAAAAAATTTACGGAACCGGGTACATATACACTTATTGTCAGAGTTAAAGATGATGCATATGATCCATCCGTGCTTCTGACTGCTGAGAGGACTGTTGTTGTAACTGAAGAAAATGTATTGAGGATTAAATCTTTTGACATAACTCCATCTGACGGAAAAATCAAGGTTGGCGAGTATGTAAGAATGAAAATTACTTTTGAAAATCCGACGTGGATGGCAGAAACTCAGTATTCATACATAGATTCAGAAGGTAAGGAAACCATAATTTATCCTTATTCTACTGCATCGGGAGGATCAGTAAGTTTTACAAAAGCAGGCAAATATACACTTATTGCAAAGGTAAGACATAATAGTTATGATAAATCTTTGCTGATTGCTAAAAAGACTGTTATTGTAACCGATGAACTTACTATATATTACAGGGGATATTCAACACCGTATATTCATTATCAGGTTGGTGACGGAGAATGGACGTCCGTTCCCGGTCATGCAATGGATGCTACCAATCAAGTAAGCGGATATACGCATCAGTATAAAATTGAGCTAGATGCAGAAAATGCAACTGTATGTTTTAATGACGGAAACGACCATTGGGACAATAACAATGGAGCTAACTACAAATTTGAAGCAGGCACATACACATTTTCAAATGGAAAAATTTCAGAATATGTTGACGATGGTTCTTTAAAAATTAAATCATTTGACATAACTCCTGCTAACGGAATAATTAAGACTGATGAATATGTATCAATGCATGTTGAACTTGAGAATTCTGAAAGTGCAGCAATGTGCGAATATGCATACAGAGATTCAAAAGGACAGGAGACTATTATTCACAATTATTCCACTGCATCCGGATGTTCGGAGAACTTTTCAACTCCGGGAATCTATACTCTCATTGTCAGAGTAAAGTCAAATCCTTATGATTCAAATACAATTTATATGGAAAAAACTATAACTGTAGTTGATAAGGACGAGCCGGATGACGAAGTTACCATTTACTATAAAGGATATTCAACACCGTATATTCATTATCAAATAGGTGTCGGCGAATGGACAGATGTACCGGGATTTGAAATGACTAAAACTAATGAAGTTAATGGGTATACACATAAATATACTATTCATTTAAACGATGCAACATATGCTAATGTGTGTTTTAATGATAGTAATGGCAATTGGGACAGCAGGAACGGCGAAAATTATAAATTTTACGCCGGCACGTATACTTATTCAAACGGAAAGATTTCCAGATATTTTGACGATGGTTCTTTAAAAATCAAGGCATTTAATATAACTCCTTCTGACGGAAAAATTAAGGCAGGTGACTCGGTAATAATTAAACTTGAACTCAAGAATGCAACAGGTTCAGAAGTGTTTAGGTATTCATGCGTAAATTCAAGTGGTCAGGAATATGTTATTCATGATTATTCCGGTGCCACAGGATGTTCAAATCAATTTAACACACCCGGAACATATACTCTTATAGTAAAAGCAAAGTCCGGATATTATGCTACTGATGAAATATATGCGAAAAAAACCATCATTGTTTCCTAAACAATAAAAAAGATCATAACCACCCATCAAACAGGTGGTTATGATTTTTACATAAACTATAGTTGGAAGTGAAAATAGTGTTGACACTTTAAATAATCCTTATTATTTTAATGGATTATGAAAAGGTTTTAAATGTTGACATAGGAATATCCTTAAATATGTATTGGAAAAATAATAAGTGTCCCTCAGAGAGACGCTTTGCCAGTATAGCCGATAGCACAGCTTTCCGTTTTTGGTATGCGGAGTGATTTTATAGTGATTACTGTCTTTACGGACGGCACTTTTGGTAACAGATATAATTTTCTCTTTAAAGTCTATATCGGGCCATTCAAGTGCGATAACCTCGCCTTTTCTTAATCCGCAGTAGAGCATTATAAGAGCTTCTATTTGACTTCTGTGTGCAACGCTTAAAATAAGCTCCTTTTGGGTGTCGTCAATGGGCTTCCTCTCATTAACAGGTGAGTCTTTTGGGATTTTTTTCTTTTTGCCTGTGAACGGATTTCTTACGTTATCAATGAGTTCGTTATCAAGAGCGAATGGAAACAAAAGATACAATAAAGATACAACAATTGTTAATTGTTGTTAAAAAATACGGAATTGTCTAATGATAATCTAAATTACCGATAATTGAAATATTGTTATAATAGTGTTAAAATTATAACAATATTTTAAAGGAGACAAGAATAATGAAAAAATTAATTTCAGCAGTACTATGCACCGCATTAATTGCAATCAGTGTTTTATCGGTTACAGGTGCACAGATAACAGATGATTCTTTAACAGGAATTTCTTTCGATGACTTTTTTTATGAATACCAAGTTGTCGGAGAAGATTATATTCCCGATAACTATGTGAGAATCTATAAAACCGACAACAGTGTTGATCCGGAAGCAGGCATTAGATTTATTGATAATGCAACAGGTCAGAAAAGCGCACAGTGCTTTGATTTTTCCGGAGCAAAGGACTTATATTTGCCAAGTTCAGGCGGCTATGAATATGAGCATATTTTTCATAGCGGCTGCAGCAATGGTGTTTTTTTACTTAATTTTAACAAAACGGGCGGTACTTATCAAAAAATAAGAGTGAATCTTTCAAAATACTCAGATTATTTTAACTCGCACGGCAGACGTACACTGACTCTTGGAGGAACAACTCACGAGTATAATTTTTCAAGGGAATTTGGCGGCGAATACTCTTCTTCGCTGATAGTTGTCAGCGGAGGTGCCGTAACAGCTGTTACTCCCGACAATAATGGTATGGCTGAGTTTTATGTAAGCACCAATCTGGGAGATACGACATTTTTTACCACCGATTTCCTTATGAAAGCAGGTTCAACAACATCATCAGGCGGCGGAAATACAGGTCAACGTTTTAAAGGGCTTACTATGGGGGACGCTGACAAAAACGCATATGTTGAGGTTTCCGATGCAACTTGTATTCAAAAACATCTTGCTGAAATTGCACCCTTAAGCGGAGTTGCACTTCGCAATGCAGATGTAAACAGAGACGGTAAATATGATATTACAGATGTAACCGCAATTCAAAAATATCTTGCAGGAGTGTAAACGTTAAACCAAAGACAAAGTAATGATTCGCCAAATTCGGGCAAAGAATTTCTGTAAAATTTTTATGCTCGGTTGCAATTCAGTAAAAAAATTAAGGCAACACTGCGCACTTTTGATGTGCCGTGTTGCCTTGTTTTATTATACGAATAAAATTAAAGCTTGGAGTAACCGTAGCTGTTGACAAGCGCTTCAATCTTTTCACCTTTTTCGCATTGCGGACAGTGGTGGGAATTGTAGCTTTCATAATCGCCAAGGTCATTCGGGTCGAAAATTGATGAAACCGGATAACCTTCACACTCATGAACAGTTGCGAAAATTGCTGAAACGCCGACAACCAATCCGCCATAGTATTTAACTGCGTCAATAGCCGCCTGAGCAGTTTTGCCTGTTGTAACCGAAGCGGCAAGAATCAAAACGTGCTTGCCCGCAATCATCGGAGTGAGGTTGTCGCGGAACATAAGCTGGCCGCCTGCAAGATATTCCGGAGAAACAACGTAAATTGTCTGGTGTGCATTCATATTGACAAAGTCCTCTTTTGTCAGCTCATCGGCAACGCAGGCGCCGATTACCTCTGTTCCGTCAACACAGAGAATTGTATCAACAATTGTTGTGGTTCTGTAGGAGGAAACAAGCTCTTTTGCTACCGCCTTTGCCTCTGAAAGTCTTGTCTTTTGTGTGGTAACATCTATAAAGTAATTAGTGTGGCTGTGTGAGGTTGCAAAGTGACCCTTTGCGACACGCAGGAAAACGTTTTTGTTTTTCGTTCTTATTTTGTACATCTGAGCCATATTATCGGCCTCCTGTTTGGGAATTTGCAATAAAAACTATTTATTGTAAATAATATTTTACACTATATCTACAAAAAAATCAATATCTTTTAGATGATTATATACATTTGTATGGAATATTATTTATAGCACCGTGCAACAAGCTATAATATGTAGTTTGAAGTGTGGAAAGTGGAGTTAAGAGCAGCTACGCTAAGGATTTATAGTAACGCGTATGTTATAGAAAATTTTGTTGCTGAATTTATATTGCTGTAGTGATAACGTTTTGACGGACTAAAAAATACTTGCATAAAGCAGTTGTGTTTGTTATAATTGAAATATATACGCCAACAAACAATAAAATGGGGTATTAAAATGAAATCAGACAGTTATCTTAAAAAAGCAGTTTGCTTTTCTATATTAATAATAGCAGTGTTTTTCAGCGGTTTTTCGGTGTCCGCAGTGGATTATGACGGCGACGGAATTGACGATGACATTTCAACTGTTGAGCCTGTTGAAACCGAACCCGTGTATACCGAGCCTGTTGCAACAGAGCCTCCGTATGCTGAAGAAACAACCGAGTACGTTCCCGAAACAGAGCCTGCTTGGGAGGAAACCACCGCGTATGTTCCGCTGGAAACAGAGCCTTATGAGCCGGAAACCGAAGTTCCCACACAGGCGCAGTATGTTGAACCTGAACACGAGGGAACAACATCTTTTATTCAATCGCCCACAGTCCCCAAAACAGTAAGTAAAAAACAGTATTCCACTAACTACACTGCGGGAATTATTTCTTGGGCGTGTGTCGGAGTGGGCATAATTGTTGCAGCTGCGGTGCTTATCAGTACAAAGGTCAGCGGCAGAAAAACCGTGAGAAGATAAATATGGGTGATTATTACAAAATAGGTTCAGTTGTTTTAAAATCCCGTGTGGTTTTGGCACCTATGGCGGGAGTAAGCGACAGAGCGTACAGAGAGCTTTGTATGGGGTTTGGCGCAGGACTTTGTGTAAGCGAGATGGTAAGCTCAAAGGCGCTCTCCTTCAAAAGCAAAAAAAGCGAGCAGTTAATGGATATTTCCGATTATGAACGTCCCTGCGCTATTCAGATTTTCGGTGATGATCCCGACTGTATGGCTGAAGCGGCTGTGCGTGCAATGCAGAACAATCCCGACTTGATTGACATAAATATGGGATGTCCTGCCCCGAAAATCAGCTCAAACGGCAGCGGCAGTGCATTGATGAGGAATCCCGAGCTTTGCGGAAAAATTGTCAGCAGGGTTGTCAGCGTTTCAGACGTTCCCGTAACCGTGAAAATCCGTAAGGGCTGGGACGATGAAAACGCAAACGCAGTTGAAATTGCAAAAATCTGTGAACAATCAGGCGCAAGCGCAATTACCGTTCACGGCAGGACAAGAATGCAGTATTACAAGCCGCCCGTTGATTATGAAATAATAAAAGCGGTGAAGGATGCTGTAAATATTCCCGTGATTGCCAACGGTGATATCGATAGTGCAAAAAAAGCAAAGTCTGTTATTGAAAAAACAGGCTGTGAGTTGATTATGGTCGGTCGGGCAACGCTCGGCAATCCATGGATTTTTTCACAGATTAATTCTTACCTTGAACATCCCGAAGAGCAGCTATACTATCCGTCGTTTGAAGAAAAGCTTGACGTTATGGTCGGACATATTGAAAAAATGGTCAAATACAAAGGCGAGCATATGGCGCTTTTGCAGGCGCGAAAGCTTGTTGCAGGCTATTTTAAGGGAATCAGGGGAGCGGCGGCTCTTCGCAATGAAGCAGGAAAAATTTCTACACTTGATGATTTGTATATACTAAAAGATAAGGCGTTATCAGCCAATCTATAAATTAAGAAAATAATTTTCAGATAAGGGGAATTAAAAATGAGCGAATTAACAAACATAGCATCTCTTGAGTATCTCAACGGCTATGATCCCGAGGTGGGTCAGGCTATGACTGACGAACTTAAAAGACAGCGCAGAAATCTTGAACTTATTGCAAGCGAAAACCTTGTTTCTCCTGCTGTAATGGCAGCTATGGGAAGCCATCTTACCAATAAGTATGCCGAGGGTTATCCCGGCAAGCGTTATTACGGCGGCTGCGAGTGCGTAGACGTTGTTGAAGAAATTGCACGCAAGCGTGCCTGTGAGCTTTTCGGTGCAGAACATGCAAATGTACAGCCACACTCGGGAGCACAGGCTAACACAGCTGTTTATTTTGCAATGCTCCAGCCCGGCGACACAGTAATGGGAATGAACCTTAACGAGGGCGGTCACCTTACTCACGGCTCACCTGTAAACATTTCGGGTAAATATTTTAACTTTGTTGCTTACGGAGTAGATCCCGTTACACATAGAATTGATTATGATAAGGTACTCGAAATTGCTAAGGAGTGCAAACCAAAGCTTATCGTAGCAGGCGCGTCTGCTTATCCGAGAATCATTGATTTTGCAAAGTTCAGAGAAATTGCAGACGAGGTCGGCGCATATCTTATGGTAGATATGGCACACATTGCAGGTCTTGTAGCCGCAGGTGTTCATCCCAACCCCGTTCCTTACTGCGAATTTGTTACAACAACAACTCACAAAACTCTTCGCGGTCCACGCGGCGGTCTTATTCTCTGCCGTGAGGAATTTGCAAAGCAGATTGACAAGGCTATCTTCCCCGGAACACAGGGCGGCCCTCTTATGCACACTATCGCCGCAAAGGCTGTTTGCTTCGGTGAAGCTTTAAAGCCTGAATTCAAGGAGTACGGAGCAAAGGTTGTATCAAACTGCAAGGCACTTGCCGAAGGACTTATCAAGAGAGGCAACAAACTTGTTTCGGGCGGTACAGACAACCACGTTCTGCTTCTTGATTTGCGTGATACAGAAGTTACGGGCAAGGAACTTGAGGCTCGTCTTGACGATTGCTACATCACCGTAAACAAGAACACTATTCCCGGCGAACCCCGTTCGCCATTCGTAACAAGCGGAGTAAGAATCGGTACAGCCGCAGTTACTACAAGAGGATTAAACGAGCAAGATATGGATCAGATTGCCGAGTATATTACACTTGTTCTCAACGATTACGAGAATAACAGAGATAAGGTAAGAGCAGGCGTTGAAGCTATTTGCAAAAAGTATCCGCTCTACGAATAATCAATAAATTTTGAAATTAACATAGGGAACGGCTTATTGCCGTTCCCGAAGTTTTTACATAGATAATGAAAGGAGGCTTTCTAATGAAAAAACCTCTTGCTGACCGTTTTCGTCCGCAGTCGCTTGACGATATTGTAGGGCAGAAGCATCTTCTTTCTCAGGGCAAGCCGCTTCGCAGAATAATTGAAAGCGGAGAAGTGCCGAATCTTATTTTTTACGGTCCGTCGGGTGTCGGCAAAACAACTCTTGCAACCTATATTGCCAACAAAACAAATAAAACTCTAAAAAAACTCAACGGTACAACTGCCTCTACGGCAGATATCAAAGATATTGTTTCACAGATAAATACGTTTTCCGGCATAAACGGAATCTTGCTCTATCTCGATGAAATTCAGTATTTTAATAAGAAACAACAGCAAACTCTGCTTGAATACATTGAAAACGGCAGTATTACGCTGATTGCCTCTACAACGGAAAATCCTTATTTTTATGTATATAACGCAATTCTGAGCCGTTCAACCGTGTTTGAATTTAAGTCAGTTTCACCGGACGAGGTGGTAAGAGCCGTTTATCGTGCCACTGAACTTTTAGAACAGGAGCAGGGAATAAAGATTGATTTGCCTGCCGAGTGCGCCGAAAAAATTGCGACAGGCTGCGGAGGAGATGTGCGCAAGGCAATGAATGCGCTTGAACTTTCCGTCATTTCGGCTGACGTTGAGGGTGAAACACGAAAGATTACGCTTGAAATTGTTGAACAGCTTGTACAGAAAAGTGCTTTGCGTTACGATAAAGACGGCGATGAGCATTATGACATTGTTTCAGCCTATCAGAAAAGTATGCGCGGCAGTGACACCGATGCGGCTCTGCACTACCTTGCAAGACTTCTTGAAGCAGGCGATTTGATAAGTGCCTGCCGTCGGCTTATGGTGTGTGCCTGCGAGGATGTCGGAGTGGCTTATCCTCAACTTATTCCTATTGTGAAATCCTGTGTTGACATTGCTCGTGACGTTGGACTCCCTGAGGCGAGAATTCCACTTGCTGACGCAGTTGTAATGGTGTGCAATGCACCAAAATCAAATTCAGCGTATATGGGAATAAATCTTGCCATGCAGGACGTTAAAAACGGCAAAACAGGACCTGTTCCCAGACAACTCCAGAATATGCATTACGACGGCGAGGATAATCAGAATAAAGGTCAGTTCTATCTTTATCCGCACGATTATGAAAATCACTACGTTAAGCAGCAGTATCTTCCCAACGAAATCAGAAACAAGGTATATTACCAATACGGCGACAATAAAAACGAACAGGCATTTAAAGCCTACTGGGATAAAATTAAATTTGAAAAGTCCTGACTTTTATATAAATAACAAACTATTAAAATATAATAATAGATTAGTCTGCCTTAAATAAACACAAAAGCGCAAAACAATATTTTCAAATTTTGTTTTGCGTTTTGCTTTTATTTATCTTTTTTTATCTTATGTCATAGCTTTTGTAAAAAGTGTACAAATACAAGGATGTTTTTTTGTAAGATAAAAATGGAACTATTTTCTTAAAAAGAAAAAAATAAATCTTCATCTATTGTAAAATTATGTTGTAATTGTGGAGTAGTGTTGAATGACTTCACACGAACAACCATACTTAATGAATTTGGAGGAAAATCATTATGGTAAAAAAACAACACAAAGTATTAAGTCTTATTCTCTGCTTAATACTTGCAGTTTCGGCAGTTTGTGCCGGTACTGTCGGTGCTTTTGCGGCATCAGGAGATACTGTTTATTGTAAACTCAATAACGGTTGGAACAAGGTTTATGCCTATATGTGGGGCGATAGCATTGGTGACAACCATGCATGGCCCGGCGTTGAGATGACTAAGGTTGAAGGAGATGTATATTCGTACAACATTACAGACGAATATGATAAGATTATCTTCAACAATGGTCAGGGTAATGGTTCAAACCAGACAGGTAACCTTAATTATGAAGGCAATGGCAAAATTTATGATTTGTCAGCAGGCAAATGGTCAACTTATGTTGAAGTTCCCACAAGTGCAACAACATCAACAACACCGGCACCGACAACTGCCACACAGGCACCCACATCAGGTGGAGACGGCGTAACAGTTTACCTCAAAAACGAGGCAGGCTGGTCAACTCCTTCTTGCTATATGTGGAACAGCGGTGATGATAGAAACAAAGCTTGGCCCGGTGAAGCAATGACAAGCATCGGCGATGACGTATATATGTATACTGCATCAAAGAGCTATAAGAATTGCATCTTCAATAGTGGTTCTGACCAGAATAAGACAGGCGACCTTACAACAATGGACGGTCAGATTTACAACAACAAGACAAACACATGGTCTGTTTACGATTTAAGCGATCTTCAGGTTAAATCTTTCAAGGCTGACCCTGCAACAGGCGTATACGTTGATACAGCTGTAACACTTTCTGCTGAAGCTCAGAACAAAAACGGTGCAGAAGTAAGTTACAAGTTCTCTGTAACAAATGCAAACGGCGGCACTTCCGTTGTTTCTGATTTCAGCAGTGTAAATTCTGTTGTATGGACTCCTCAGACAGCAGGCGCATACACAATCACTTTTGATTTCAAGGACACAGAGGGCAACGAAAACAGCCGTACAGCAACTGTTAAGGTTGATGATGACTCAGCTCTTGTAAAGCCTGTCATTAAGAGTGTATTCCCCGCAGACAAAAACTTAATTAAGGTTAATACAACTGCAACTGTTTCTGTAAAAGCAGGCGGCGGTAAGACAGGTACAAACCTTCTTTTCTACAAGTATATCGTAACTGATCCTAACGGTGTTAAGAATACTCCTTATTACACACTCAACAGCACATATTCTTTCACCCCCAGAATGCTCGGCGAATATACAGTTAATGTTTATGTTCAGGGCTCCGATAACTCAACAGTAAACAAAACTTATAAGTATACTGCAACAAACAGCGATGTAACAGTTCCTACAACACCCGTTCCTACTACAACGGCACCTGTACCGACTACAACAGTACCTGTTCCCACAACAACAGCTCCTGTTCCTACAACAACGGTACCTGTTCCTACAACAACAGCTCCGCCGTTTGTTTTAGGAGATGTTGACGGCGACGGCATACTTACAATTAAGGATGCAACCTACATTCAGAAGTATCTTGCTGAATACGCAGAGTTTAGTTCAATAAGCCTTAAGGTTGGCGATGTTGATGGTGACGGCAGAATTTCTATAAAGGATGCTACTTCAATTCAGTCAATACTTGCAAATTAATTAAATTGTTATAAAACAGGGAGATTATTATGACAGGAATTAAAAAGTTATGTGCTCTTGTTCTTGTTCTTATGTTAGTAGTTTCCGCAGGAATTATTACAGTAAGCGGTGCCGAGACTTCAGAAACAAATGAAGTAGCGGCAGGCGCTTCTGAAACAACCGGAATTACAATACATGTACAACACAAGGATTTAACACAGCCATATATCTACTTATGGAACTCGCTTCCTACAAACAGCGCAATGTCAAAGTCTTATCCCGGTGAAAAGATGACAAGCGCAAACGATTGGTTTAATTATTATGTTCCCAATGTTACAAAGGTAAATGCCATTGTAACTGATGCTAAGGGCAATCAGTATTCAAATGAACAGAAGCTTACTTCGGCTAACGAGTGGTGGTGCCTTGACGGTAAGTGGACAAAATACAATCCTTATGAGGTTGATCCAATCAGCAGCATAGATATGCGTGAAGATAGTATCTATTTTGTAATTACAACACGTTTCTATGACGGTGACTCCGGCAATAATGTTCATTGCTGGGAAGATGGCAAGGCTAATAATCCGGATACTGATGTGCCGTGGAGAGGTGACTTTAAGGGACTTGCTGACAAGCTTGACTACATTAAGGCTCTTGGTTTCTCTGCAATCTGGATTACTCCGGTTGTAACAAACGCTTCAGGTTATGACTACCACGGTTATCATGCTATGGACTTCAGCAGTGTTGATCGTCGTTATGAAAGTGACGATTTTACCTATGAAGACCTTATCAAAGCTGTTCATCAAAAGGGTATGAAGATTATCCAAGACGTTGTATTACAGCATACAGGCAACTTTGGTGAATCATTCTTCAGTCCTTTGTTTACAAAGAATTACGATGCAATGTTCAATGATGATGTTTCAAAAACAGGTAAAATTGAAGAGGAAATGGTTCCTACAGATTTATTACTTGATACATATGGTCTTAATTCTGCAGATGATTACTGGGCACAGATTGGTGCAATTCAGCATCAACAGAGACTTAAATTAATGAAAGGTATTGATCCATCCGAAAGCAATGCGCCTGCTAGTGATTATAATAGCTTTGTAGCAGGTATTGCTTCTGATAAAGCAAATCCGAACAGACTGTTTTCTGATGATGCAGAATTCAATTCAAATAACTACTATCATAGTGGTTATTGGAGAAATTATAACTGGGACGATTATGCAACACAATATTCTCAGATAGCAGGTGACTGTGTTGACCTTAACACAGAAAATCCAGCTGTTGCAGAGTATACAGTAGATGCTTACAGTAAATATCTTGATATGGGTGTTGACGGTTTCCGTGTAGATACTGTAAGACACATTTCTCGTTTGTCACTTAATACGATGTATAATGATCGGCTCAATAGTGCGGCAAAAGATGGCTTCTATATGTTTGGTGAGGTATGTACCAGATATACTGATGCTTGGTATCGCGGCATGGCAAGTGAGTCAGCTCCATTCTATACTTGGGATGAGCCTGATAATTCATATATGAGTAGATGGAATTGGGGTACTGATTCTGCTGCAGTTGGCGAAAATATGAACCTTACTCTTGACCATTGGATTGAAAACTATGATCCTTCTGAACAGCCGACAAGCGACAATACATTCCTAAATGGAATTGATTATCATAATCCTGATTATACTGAGTCATCCGGTTTAGGTGTAATTGACTTTGCAATGCATTGGAATTTTGGATCAGCATCCGGTGCTTATGGTGCTGCTGTATCAAATGACAAATATTATAATGATGCAACATGGAATGTAATGTATGTCGACTCGCATGACTATGGTCCTGGCACAGATAGTAGATATAATGGCGGTACACAGTCATGGGCTGAAAATCTTGACCTTATGTTTACATTCCGTGGTATTCCTTGCTTATATTACGGTTCAGAAGTTGAGTTCCAGAAGGGCGTAATTATGGACGTAGGTCCTAATTCTGCACTTTCAACAACAGGTCGCGCATATTTTGGCGACTACCTAAAGGGTGATGTTACAGCAACTGATTTTGGTGAATATTCTGCAACAGGTGATGTAGCTGATACACTTAATAATCCGCTTGCAAAACATATTCAAAAGCTTAATGCTATTCGCCGTGCAATCCCAGCTCTCCAGAAGGGTCAGTACACAGTTTCCAGCAACTATGTGTCTGGCGGCAATATGTCTTACATCCGTCGTTATACGAACGATGACGAGGGCGTAGACAGCCTTGCACTCGTAACAGTTTCAAGCGGCGCTACATTCAAGAATATCCCCAACGGTACATATATTGATGCAGTTACAGGTGATGTTCAGAACGTAACAAACGGTACACTCACAGTTCCTTCACTTGGTAAGGCTAATATGAGAGTATATGTATGCTGCGCTTCAGGCTTCACAGGAATCAATGGTCCAATCGGCGGTTCTTCAGACTATCTTAAATAATTAATTTATCTTGCAAAAAGCAACGGCACTCCATAACGGAGTGCCGTTGCTTTTGTCCATTCAGATTCTATTTTTATCATATTGAAATAAATGCATAATTTAGTCGAAAATATTATTCTTCCATTTGCTTTCCTAAAAAAGAAGCAGCAGATTGAGCAAGCTTTATTTCTGCACTTGTCGGCACCTTCATACTTTCGCTTGTTAGCATTACAACTGCACCTGTAACATCTCCCGACGCAATTATAGGATATATAACAGCCGCAGAATGTTCAATGCCCTCAATCGGCTGAATATCACCGACATTTTGCTGAGTGGCAGCATAGCTTTTTCTGCTTTCCATATAATTTTCCAGAACAGCGCTCACTCTGCGCTCAAGAAATTCACGTTTAGAGACGCCTGCTGCTGCAATGACATGATCTTTGTCACAAATGAGCGTAGGCATAGAGCTTATGCGTGAAATTACATCGGCATATTGTCCTGAAAATTCTGAGAGTTCACCAACGGGCGAATATTTTTTAAAAATAACCTCTCCGTCTGTCGCTGTGTATATTTCCAACGGATCGCCTTCACGAATACGCAGTGTCCTTCGAATTTCTTTCGGAATAACTACTCTGCCTAAATCGTCAATTCTTCTTACAATACCTGTAGCTTTCATATCTAAAATCTCCCTTTATTCTAATATAAATTCAAACTTATATTTGTTTTGTCCGCAAAAATTTTTACGGCGCTTCATAAGGTTGCTTTTATATTGTTTGTTTTCGGAAATTTTTTATACTGAAAATAATAGCGAAATTTCAACTTTTAGACAAGGTATTTTATGGAATAAAAATTTTTGTATCTCGTTGTTAATTTATTATCTGATAGAAAACTTGAAATATATATAATTGTAAATTAATAATTGTCATTGAATTTATATCAGAAAAGAAAATCAGCCGATTACTTTCGGCTGATTTTTTAATTGCTTTAAGAACTTTTAATACCAAAATTAAAAGGACAAATATCTCTCGTTTATGACAGGAAATAACCCAGTTATTTCCGTCATATCCTTTTCTGTAAATAATATCTGCAATGACCTTTTGGGCAATCCTTTAATGTTCCGAAAATCTCATAGCCGTGCTTCAAATAAAAAGCCTTTGCCTGAAAGTCAAACGTGTCGAGATGAATAAGACAGCAGCCTTTTTCTTTTGCAGTATTCTCAACATATTCAAGCATCTTTGAACCAAAGCCTTTATGCCGATAATTTTCGTCAACCCACAGGGTATCAATATAAAGAACATTCCAGCAGTACATTCTTGCAGCACACCCTGAGATAATATCTCCGTTTGTGTTCAGTATTTTTTTATTTATGTTTTCAAAATAAATTTGTTGTGTAGCAGGGACTTTTGACAAATTGTATTCAACAAGTTTGTTACAGATATAATCCTCGTCTTTTTTCTTGCAATTGTCAACCGTAAAATCAACCGAAAGTTCAATTCCGAGCGCACCGTATTTTTCTTCATGTTCTTTTGAGTAATAAACATACATATCATCGGGATTTGCACTGTCAATATCTTCCTTAGTATATCCGCATTTCAGAAGAGGGAGGTTATTATACAATTCGGAAAAATTTTTGAATTTATGCAAAGCTGTTACCGTAGAAAAAATTTTTCTTCCCTTATCCTCAGTGTTTGTAAAAACTATTGTATCTCCAATGCTGATTACTTTTCGTTTTTCGTCATTCAATCTTAATTCAATTGTTTTCTTACCTGAGCGTATCATTTCAAATGGTTCGCCGAACAGATTCATATAATGTTTCATTGTATCCCTCATAAATAGATTTACTGATTTAATTATATCATAAACAAGCTTTTAAAAACAATACTTATGCCTTGTTTCTAAAAAAACTAAAAGTCAAGGAAAGTCAAAAATATTTAAAAATTGAGTTAAAACGAGAATAATCAAGAATACGAGAGTATAATAAAGAAAGTATATAAATTATTGACTTTTATTGACTTTGACTTTATCTGACCTTATAACTATAATAAAATCAAAGGTCAGGAAAGGACAAAAAGAGTGTCTGAAATGTAATCAGCCGCTATATTAATGAAACAACATCAAGCCCCGTCAATGACCTGTTATATAAAAGCAATACCACACAAATTATGTGTGGCATTGCTGAAATTGAAATGAGGCGATTATATGAGAATGAGCGATTTGGTAGCTCAATATATTATGCAAATGCTCGACGAACAAAACGGCAGTGCCGAAATTCAGCGAAATGAGCTTGCCGGTAACCTCGGCTGTGTGCCGAGCCAGATTAACTACGTTATTACTTCACGGTTTACCCCCGAACAAGGATATATTGTAGAAAGTCGAAGAGGCGGCGGAGGTTACATACGCATCAGTCGTGTAAAAATGGATAGAGGCACGGCAATTATGCATATAATAAACTCTGTAGGTGCAACACTTGAAAAGGCTACAGCTGAGGTAATGCTCAACAATATGCTTCAGCGCAATATGCTCCAGCTCCAGTCGGCAAAATTAATTGCGGCGGCGCTATCGGACAGAACGCTTTCGCAGGTTGAGCAGGACAAACGAGATACGGTAAGAGCAGATTTATTTAAAAATATGCTTCTGACCATTGAATAAAAATTTATTAGGAGGTTTTATTTATGAAATGTCAGAAATGCGGTGCAAACAATGCCAACACACATGTCAAAACAATCATAAACGGTGAATTCAAGGAATACGACCTTTGCAGTGAATGTGCAAAGAAAATGGGATATACAAATGTTTTCGGAGATATGGAAGATGAATTTTCAAACTTCCTCGGCAGCTTTTTCGGAAATGTGCTTCCTGCCAGAACTCAGGCTACGCGCTGTGAGTTCTGTGGTAGCACTTATTCGGATATTGCAAAGTCAGGCCACGTAGGCTGTGCAAACTGCTACAACATATTTGCAGATGAGTTATTCCCGTCAATAAGAAGAATTCACGGCAATACTACCCATTGCGGCAAAAACAGCAGGCTTGCCGAAAAAGCGAAACAGTCTAAGCCAGCCGAAGAAACCAAAGAGGATAAAATTAAGAGATTAAAATCAGAGCTTGACAAGGCTGTTAAGGAACAGAATTTTGAACATGCGGCAGAGTTAAGAGATAAAATCAAGGAATTGGAGGCATAAGAAAATGAGCAATGATGTTGTAATTTCAACCAGAATAAGGCTTGCACGAAATCTAAAAGATTATCCGTTTCCCTGCAAATTAAATCCTCAGGGCAGGGAAAAGGTAATTGAAAAGGTCAAGGACGCTGTCAAGAAGAGCAACAGTCCTGTAGCCTCCGATTTTTCGTTCATCAAAATGAGTGAACTGACTTCCTCGCAGAGTGTATCGCTTGTTGAAAAAAGGCTTGTAAGTCCCGAATTTATCAGCGATACAGACGGACGTGCACTTTTAATCAGCAAAGACGAATCTTTTAGTATTATGATTAACGAGGAGGACCATATCAGACTTCAGGTAATTACAAAGGGATTGTCGCTTGAACAGGCATATGACACAGCCGATAAGCTTGATACTTTGCTTGATGAAAATCTTGATTTTGCCTTTGATGAAAAGCTCGGTTACCTTACGCAGTGTCCGACAAATCTCGGTACGGGTATGAGAGCCTCTGTAATGCTTCATCTTCCTGCACTCGAAAAGAGCAGGGCAATCAACCGTATTGCAGGCAATCTATCAAAGCTCGGACTTACCATAAGAGGCGCGCACGGTGAAGGCACAGAGCCAAAGGGTGCGTTGTATCAGCTTTCAAATCAGGTAACTCTCGGTATTTCCGAAAAGGCGGCAATCGAAAACCTTAAAAATATTACAGAACAGCTTATTGCTCAGGAAAATCAGGCAAGAGAAAGACTTTGTTCAAGCATTGATATTCAGGACGCAATCAGCAGAAGCTTAGGTATTCTGCGTTCGGCACTTGTAATTTCGCATGACGAGGCTTTAAAGCTTTTGTCAAACGTTCGACTCGGCATTGTGTCTAATCAGATTACCGATGTATCAAGTGAAACAATAGATAAGTTAATGCTTGCTGTTGAACCTGCAACCCTGACGGTATCGCTTAACAAAAATCTGTCGGCTCACGACAGAGATATTGAAAGGGCAAAGCTTATCAAAGCAGAGCTTTAGCAGTATATTAAAAACATAAGATAAAGCGAAAGAGGGTAATGACTATGTATGAATTCAGAGGATTTACACAAAAAGCAAATAAAGCGCTCAATCTCGCAATAGAATCTGCACAGGATATGGGTCATAATTACGTTGGCACAGAACACATACTTCTCGGACTATTAAGTGAAGGTACGGGCGTAGCAGCAGCGGCTCTTGAACAGTGCTCAGTAACAGAAGATGCCCTCAGGAATAAAATCAGCACAACAGACGGTTCTGGAATGAAAACAACGCTTACTCCCGATGACTTCACACCGAGAACAAAGCGTGTACTCAAAGCCGCAATGCTTGCTTCGGCAAGAATGGGCAACAATTACGTCGGCACAGAACACCTTCTCCTCGCCGTGATTTCCGAGAGCGACAGTTACGCAGTATCATTTTTGCACGAACTCGGCGTAAGTGAAAATGCAATTGCGCAGGCAGTTGCAGGCGGACTTCAAAACGGCGGTCATGAGAATGGATTTTCCGAAGAAAACGGAGGATTTTCTGTATCTGACGACAACGGTAAGGGTGGCTCGGCTCTTGAAAAATTCGGCAGAGATTTGACCAAAGCCGCCAAAAACGGTGAAATTGACCCTGTAATAGGCCGTGAAAAGGAAATTGCACGCGTTATTCAGATTTTATCACGCCGTACAAAAAACAATCCTGTGCTTATCGGTGAACCGGGCGTAGGTAAAACTGCCGTGGCAGAGGGACTGGCACTTGAAATTGCTAACGGAAATGTTCCCGAAATACTCAAGGATAAAAAGGTCGTCAGTCTTGACCTTACCGGTATGATAGCAGGTGCAAAATACAGAGGCGATTTTGAGGAGAGAATTAAGGCGGCGATTGACGAGGTTAAAAAGTCAAACGAAACAATTCTTTTTATTGATGAGCTTCACACAATTGTAGGAGCAGGTGCGGCTGAAGGAAGTGCAGACGCTGCAAATATCTTAAAGCCATCGCTTGCAAGAGGCGATTTTCAAGTAATCGGCGCAACAACGCTTAACGAGTACAGAAAGTATATTGAAAAGGACGCCGCTCTTGAACGACGTTTTCAGCCCGTGAAAGTAGGCGAGCCTACTTTGGAGCAGACTGTAGAAATTCTTAAAGGTTTGCGTGACAGCTACGAAGCACACCACAAGGTAAAGATTACCGACGAGGCAATCAACGCCGCAGTAACGCTTTCTTCACGCTATATTGCCGACAGATACCTCCCCGATAAGGCAATTGACCTTATTGACGAGGGCGCGTCAAAGGTAAGGCTTGCAGCGTTGACTTCACCGCCTAATGTAAAAGAGCTTGAGGACAGAATTGCCGACTTTGAAAAGGAAAAGGCAAGCGCCGTAAATGAGCAGGATTTTGAACGTGCCGCAAAGCTGCGTGATGAGCAGAAAGAGGTTCAGACTCAGCTTGACAACGCCAAAAAGGAATGGCAGGAAAGACAGAAAAACAGCAGCGGTGAGGTAACTGCCGAGGATATTGCAAAAATCATTTCCGACTGGACAGGAATACCCGTTGTTCAGCTCACAAAAGAGGAAAGCGAACGTTTGCTTAATATGGAACAGCTTCTTCACAAGCGTGTTATCGGTCAGGACGAAGCAGTTTCGGCAATCTCAAGAGCTATCAGGCGCGGCAGAGTAGGACTTAAAGACCCGAAACGTCCCGTAGGTTCATTTATTTTCCTCGGACCCACAGGCGTAGGCAAAACTGAGCTGTGCAAGGCACTTGCACAGGCTGTGTTCGGCGATGAAAATGCAATGCTAAGACTTGATATGAGTGAATATATGGAAAAGCACACGGTGTCAAAGCTTATCGGTTCACCGCCCGGATATGTAGGCTTTGAGGAGGGCGGACAGCTCACCGAAAAGGTAAGAAGGAAGCCGTATTCGGTAGTGCTTTTTGATGAGATTGAAAAGGCTCACCCCGATGTATTCAATATGTTGCTCCAGATTCTTGAGGACGGCAGGCTTACCGACTCACAGGGCAGAACAGTTGACTTTAAAAACACGGTAATTATTATGACATCTAATGTGGGTGCTCGACTGATTACCGAAAAGCAAAAGTCACTTGGATTTATTTCTGACGAGAATGAAAAGGAGCAGGACAACAAGAACATCAAGGAGCTTGTAATGGGCGAACTTCAAAATGTTTTTCGTCCCGAATTTCTAAATCGTGTTGACGATATAATCGTTTTCAACAAGCTTACACAGGACGAAATAAAGCAGATAGCTTCAAAAATGCTTGACGTTCTTGCAAAGAGGCTTGAAAAGCTCAACATAAAAATCACCTTTACCGACAGCGCTGTAACGGCAATTGCCGACAAGGGGTTTGATGAAAGCTACGGAGCAAGACCTCTGCGCAGAGCAATCCAGAGTGAAATTGAGGACGTACTCTCCGAGAAAATGCTTGAGGGCAGTGTCAAGGAAAATTCTTCGGTAATTTGCGCATACAGCGATGGTAAATTCACATTTGAAGAGTGTTAAATGCTAACCCTGATTTATTGAAATTATTAAAACAGGTAAATTATATAACAAAAAGGCAGGCTCGTTTTGAACCTGCCTTTTTAATTTGATAGATAGTTTTATCATTATAATTGTTTCTATATAACAAACAAAAAGGGCAGATGTGAACCTGCCCCAAAATCAATGTGCGGAATAGTTATGCGCCTTGTCAAGAAGCATATCTTTGACTTTCATCAGCCTTGTTCGGCTGCTGCGGTCGTTTTCCTCAAGTTTCATTGAAATATATTTTATTGTTTCCTGGTAGCGTGGAATCATAACGTGTTCAAGAGAGTTTACACGTCTGCGTGTTTTTTCAATTTCTGCCGACATCATTTCACAGCTCTTTTCTATCTGAGCAAGCTTTATAAGGTCGGGCAGCAACTTTTCAAGCGACATTACCGCATCGTCAAGCTCAAAAGACGTGAACGCAAAGCCGTAAGGAAAAATATCACCCTTATCGTTTGTTCTTGTGCCGGCTGTAAAAACAGGCGTTTCTACACTCATAATATTGTGCGAATCAACGTCAATCGTCACTTGTTGCTTTGGTGACATCAGCGAAGCATCAAGCGCCTGTTTAGACATAACTGCGCTTGCATTAACAAAGTGAGCGTTGCAGTCTGAAAGCTCCTTTTCAATTTTTTCACGCAGTTCACGGTTTTCTTTTACAAGGTCAAGAAACTGGCGCATAAGCTCGTCACGCTTATCCTTTAACATCTTATGTCCCCGCACGGCAGTTGTAAGCTGTTTTTTAAGCTTCGTCAACTGCATTCGTGTGGGATTCACATTCATAATTGCCATAAATCAGCACCCTCAATGCAGTTATTGTTTGCCGTAAAATTCGTCGAGCATATCGTCCTTGATACGTTTCAGCTCGCTTCTCGGGAGAATCTGCAACAGCTTCCAACCAATGTCAAGTGTTTCTTCAATCGAACGGTTGTTGTCATAACCCTGTGAAACGTATTCTCTTTCAAATGCCTCAGCAAATTCAGCATACTTTTTATCCATATCGGTAAGCGCCGCCTCGCCGAGAATTACCATAAGCTCTCTTGCATCCTTGCCTCTTGCATATGCGGCAAAGAGCTGGTTCATAGTAGCCGCATGGTCTTTTCTTGTTCGATCAGGACCGATACCCTTGTCTTTAAGACGTGAAAGCGAGGGAAGAACGTCAATCGGCGGAGCTATGCTCTTGCGGTAAAGCTCACGTGAGAGAATAATCTGACCCTCGGTAATGTATCCTGTAAGGTCGGGAATAGGGTGAGTTTTATCGTCCTCAGGCATTGTAAGAATAGGAATAAGTGTGATTGAACCGTCTTTTCCCTTCAAACGTCCTGCACGCTCGTAAAGAGTTGCAAGGTCAGTGTACATATATCCCGGGTAACCTCGTCTGCCGGGAACTTCCTTTCTTGCGGCGGAAACCTCACGCAGGGCGTCGGCATAGTTGGTAATATCAGTCATAATAACAAGCACGTGCATACCAAGGTCAAATGCTAGGTATTCAGCAGCTGTAAGCGCCATTTTCGGAGTAGCAATACGCTCAATTGCAGGGTCGTTTGCAAGGTTTACAAACATAACTGTTCTGTCAATTGCGCCTGTTTCCTTAAAGGACTCAACAAAGTAGTTTGATTCCTCGAATGTGATACCCATTGCGGCAAATACAACGGCGAACTGCTCATTTTTGCCCCTTACGGTTGCCTGCTTTGCAATCTGTGCAGCAAGCTGTGAGTGAGGGAGACCCGAAGCCGAAAAGATTGGAAGTTTCTGACCTCTTACGAGCGTATTAAGTCCGTCGATTGCGGAAATACCTGTTTGAATAAATTCCTGCGGATAGTTTCTTGCCGCAGGATTCATCGGTGTACCGTTAATGTCAAGTCGCTTTTCGGGAATCAGCGCTGGGCCGCCATCAATCGGGTTTCCAAGACCGTCAAATACTCGAGAAAGCATATCGGGAGATACGGGAAGCTCCATTGACCTGCCAAGAAAGCGAACTTTTGAATCTGCAAGGTTGATTCCTGCCGCAGACTCAAAAAGCTGAACAAGAGCATTGCTGCCGTCTACTTCAAGTACCTTGCAGCGGCGTGTTTCACCGTTTGGAAGCTCAATTTCGCCGAGCTCGTCATATTTTACGTCCTCAACGTCGCTGATCATCATAAGAGGGCCTGCAACCTCTCTTATTGTACGGTATTCCTTCGGCATTAGTCATCACTCCTTTTCAGTACATCTGCAATTTCGCTGTCAAGCTGTGCCTCAATTTGTTCAAACTCGTCATTTATCTTATCTTCGGGTTCGTACTTAAAACGTCCGATTCTTTCACGAACAGGAATATTTACAAGCATTTCAATATCTCCGCCCTTGTTAAGTCCTTCAAGAGCCTTGTCGTAGTAGCTTAAAATTGCACGCATCATAAGCACCTGCTTTTTAAGCGAGGTGTAGGTGTCGGTCGGGTCAAAAGCATTTTGATGCAGGTAGTCCTCACGAATTGAACGTGCAGATTCAAGCTTGAGCCTGTCGGGAGCAGAAAGTGCGTCCATACCGACAAGGTTTACAATTTCCTGCAATTCCGATTCGTCCTGAAGCAGAGCCATAAGTCTGCCGCGAAGCTCCATAAAGTCGGGTGCAGCATTTTCTTTGTACCAGTCGGCAAGCTGATCTGTGTAAAGCGAATAGCTTGTCAGCCAGTTGATTGCAGGGAAGTGGCGCTTGTACGCAAGATTTGCGTCAAGTCCCCAGAATACCTTTACAATTCGCAGAGTAGCCTGCGAAACAGGCTCTGAAATATCGCCGCCGGGAGGTGATACTGCACCGATAACGGAGAGTGCGCCTTCAGTATCCTCACTGCCGTTTACTATAACTCGTCCCGCTCTTTCATAGAACTGTGCAAGACGGCTGCCGAGGTAAGCAGGATAACCCTCTTCACCGGGCATTTCTTCAAGTCGACCCGACATTTCACGCAGAGCTTCTGCCCAACGTGAGGTGGAGTCAGCCATAAGCGCAACTGTATAGCCCATATCACGGAAGTATTCAGCAATAGTAATACCTGTGTAAATTGAAGCCTCGCGAGCCGCAACGGGCATATCGGAGGTGTTTGCAATAAGCACGGTTCTTTCCATAAGCGAGTTACCTGTTCTCGGGTCTTTAAGTTCAGGAAACTCGTTTAGTACATCGGTCATTTCGTTGCCGCGTTCGCCGCAGCCGATGTAAACTATGATGTCGGCTGCCGCCCATTTTGCAAGTTGGTGCTGAACAACTGTTTTACCCGATCCGAAAGGTCCCGGAACAGCGGCTACACCGCCCTTTGCAAGAGGAAACAGCGTGTCAATCGGTCTTTGACCTGTAGTAAGAAGAATGTCGGGAGAAAGCTTTCTTTTGTACGGTCTGCCCACACGAACAGGCCATTTTGTAAGCATTTTAACCTCGGCTTTATCCTTGCCGCTGTTGATTACAGCAATAACCTCGTCAAGTGTAAAGTCGCCGTCGCTGATTTTTTCAACAGTACCCTCAATCTTGTTGGGTACGAGGATTTTGTGTAGAACAGCGTGAGTTTCCTGAACAGTGCCGAGTACGTCGCCCGACACGACTTTGTCACCGTTCTTTACGCTTGCTGTAAAGTGCCATTTCTTGTTGTGGTCAAGAGAGGGTACGTCAACTCCTCTTTTAAGATTTGTTCCTGCGACCTTCATAATTTCGTTAAGAGGACGCTGAATACCATCGTAAATTGAACCGATAAGTCCCGGTCCAAGCTCAACCGAAAGCGGTGCGCCTGTTGATTCAACGGTTTCGCCGGGGCCAAGTCCCGAAGTTTCCTCATAAACCTGAATGGAGGCTTTGTCGCCGTGCATTTCAATTATTTCGCCGATAAGACGCTGACTGCTTACCCTGACAACGTCAAACATATTTGCATCACGCATTCCGTCTGCAATTACCAGAGGACCTGCGACCTTTGTAATTATTCCTGTTTTCAAATTATACACCTCAATCGTTGAAGATAATATCGGAGCCGACAGCCTGTTCTACAAACGATGACAGGCGTTTTAATCCTGTACCCGTATTGCCCTTTACACCGGGAACGGGGATAATAGCGGGAATCAGCTTTTCTTCATAGCGGCTGCGCTCTTTTTCAACCGAATCAAATAATTCTTCGGTAAGAAAAATAACAGCGTAATTGTCACTGTCTGCAATATTGCGTAGAAGGTGCGGACAATCTTCGACATTTTCGCAGGGATAGATGTCTATTCCTATTGCGCAAAAGCCCTTTATGCTCTCGCTGTCGCCGATTGCGGCAATGTTTTTAGCCATAAATTTCACGCAGCCTTTCTCTTATTGTGTCCGTGCCTGTTTTTGTTCTTAAACCGCTTGCAATAATGTGGATAACCTTTTTTTCAGCCTCACAGCCAAGGTAATATCCAAGCAGCGGCTCGGCACCCTCGCTTGCACGCTTGCAGCTTTCCTTTGCAGCTATAATCAGTCTGTTGTCAACAAACCTTTCAAATGCAGACGGAGATTTTTTGTATTCGCTTATTGCATCACCGCAGCCGTATTCACTGTATTTCGAAAGCTCATCAACAAGAGAATCAATGCCCTTTAAGGCGGCTGAAATTACCGAGCTTTTTCTGAAATCGTCAACATCGCACATAGCTTTAAGCAGATAATCCATACTTGTGCCTGTGCGGGCGCTGCGAAGAGCAATTTTTATGTTACTGTAAAAAACATAGGTTTTAAAATAAGTTTTAAGAAACTGCGAGCTAAAGCTTTCGGCAGATGAAATCATTTTTTCCATAAGCGCTCTGTCAACTAGAGCATCGCTCATTCGTGCGTCCCCTGTATGTGCAAGCGTTTCGTAAGCCTCGTCAGCCGCTTTTGCAAGCCAGTCGGGGAGAAGTGAAAACTTCCTCTTTTCAACAGCCTCTTTAAGCGTTTCAACACTGATTGTGAGAGGTTTGATAATCAACTCTCCGTAATTGCGGTCTGCCATCGTGCCCTTTAAAACAACCTTGAGATTGTGAACGTCGTTTTGATAGAAAAACGGATTGAAAATTTCAAAATCCGGAGCAACGCTCTTCAGGTATTTCCACATGGATTCTGTATGGCTGTTGATGATTTCATCAACAGTTTTGCCGTCGCCGTAGCCTTTGTCGGACAAAAGCCTTGCAAGCTCGTCTTCGTCCTTGCAGGCAAGAAGCCTGTCAATGTCCGCATTTGTAAAAAGCGAGGTTTCCTTTGCACGCACGGAGCCTATGGAAAATTCATATGATAGCGCCATTGAATTCCTCCTTACTGTGCAAAAAGCTCACGATTTATCAGATCTTCAAGTTCGCCGCTTTTTTCACTGATTATTGCGGCAAAGTCCATATTTTCTTCAATATCACCGCATTTTAGTACAAATCCACCTGAAATATCCGCCGTTGTTTTGCTTACATTTGCGTTTAGTCCCAAATCTGAAAGCTTGTTTTCAAAGTCGGAGGGCAGTCGTGAAATATCCTTTGAGTTAAGCATAATTTCGCCTGATTTGCCCTGAAGCTTTGAAGCGAGCTTGTAGATTATTTCAAAATATTGCTTATCGTCAAGGCTTGTAAGATACTCAAGAATTTTTGACATGGTAATGTCAATTTCCCTGCGGCGCCTTTTGAGCAAAGCATTTCTTACAGCAAGCTCGGCACTGCTTTTTGAAGAAACAGTCATCTGCTTTACTCTGACTTCGGCTTTTTTTGCAATTTCGAGGGCTGCCTGTTCAGCCTGCGCTTTGCCGTCTGCAAGAATCTGCGAACAGGTTTCTTCGGCTTTTGCGTTTATTGCTTTTATGTTTTCGTCGCAGTCTGACTTTATGCGGTCAAGAATTTTGTCGCCGCCGTTCATACAGACCCCACCTTTCTGTTCATAATTTTATCAGATGCTAAGTCCGGGAACGGAGATAACTACGAGAAGTGAAACGATGAAAGAAAGGAGAGCGTAGATTTCAACAAGAGTAACCGAAACCATTGCCTTTGAGAAGTTTCTGTCATCCTTTGCGCTCATTGCAATACCGGAAACAGCAGCTTTGCCCTGTGCAAAACCCGAAACCATACCGCCGATACCTATTGCAAGAGAAGCGCCGAGATAGGCAAGTCCCTGACCTGCTGTAGGCATAGCGCCGCCGAGAACACCACAGTTTACAAGAATAAGGAAGCCTACGATAAAGCCGTAAAGTCCCTGTGTGCCCGGAAGAAGCGTGAGTACGAGCATTTTACCGAATTTTGAAGAGTCCTCTGAAAGGACTCCCATTGAAGCCTGTGCGGCACCGCCGACACCCTTGGCAGAACCGAAGCCTGCAAGTGCGGTTGCAATTGATGCGCCTAAAAGTGCAAAAAACATTCCATTCATTTTGTTTTCTCCTCCTGGATTTTAATATATTTACTTTTCAGCGAGAACGGCTCAAACTCTTGTCCGCCGCCCTCGTAGAATTTACTGAACATTTCAACATACTGCAATCTCATTGTGTGAACGTATGAGCCGAGTGCGTTAAGACCTATGTTGATTGCATGACCTATAAGCAGGATGACAACCATAATTATACATCCAACCCAGCTTGTTCCGAACATTGTTGCAAGCATATTGAATACCTGTGCCATAACTCCGGTTGTAAGACCGAGCGCTAAAAGTCGGGAATAGCTTAAAAGGTCGCTGATGTAGCTTGTGATATCGTATAAAGAAGCAAGTCCGCCTATGACCTTACCAAAGCCTTTTTTGTTTCTGCCCTGAGTAAGAACAAGTCCTACTGCACATGCAATAGCGATTCCTGCGCCGATGTAAAGCAGAACAGGCGACATAAACATTCCTGCGGCAAGAACTGCAAAACCGATAAGCATAAGCATCCATAAACCCGTGTCAAAGAACGCGCCGCCGTAGTCCTTTTGCTTTAGACAAACATAGAACTTGCAGCCCATTCCTACAAGAATATGCACAAGACCGAACGCAATTGAAATAACCATAAGCGTCAGCGCGTCTTTTTGCGGGTCAAGCGTCGGCCACGGAAGAATCTGTGCCATTGTTACGTCTGCACCCGTAAAGTGATTGTAGAGCACTGCGGGAGCATCGCCGAATATACTGCCGAACACAAGTCCCCAGAAAAACGTGGAAACGCCGCAGTACTGAAATAGCTTTAAGTTGTTTCGCATTTGGCTGTCGGGCTTGAATATTTTTAAAACAATCCCTATTACTACTACCATCAGCAGTCCGTAACCTGCGTCAGAGAACATCATTCCAAAGAAGAAGTAGAAAAAGAACGCAAGCAGCGGGGTGGGGTCTATGTCGGCATGGGACGGGGGAGAGTACATCTTTACTATTCCCTCTGCCGGCTGTGAAAACTTATTGTTTTTCAGCTTTACGGGAGCGTCGTCGCCGGCGTCATTAAACTCAACGTGGCATACGGCAACTCTGTTGCAGAGCCTTTCAAGCTTGTCGCAATCCTCCTCGGGAATGTAGCCGTAAATTACAAAAACGTGACGTGAGTGGTCAAGCTCGTTTATAACGTGATATTTGTCGGCTCTTATTCTAAAGTAGTCCTGCGTGTCGCAGATTTCTTTTCGTTTGCCTGCAAACGACGCAATTTCTTCCTTAGCTTTTTCAGTTTCTTTTAATAATCTTTCGCTTTTTGCCCTGAGCCTTTCAGCCTTTTCTTTCGGCGTGTGGCTGGTGGGACTCATAGGTTTTGCAAAGCCTGTGTTTCTCAGTAAATCTTCAGCCATTGATTTCTGGCTTATCGGAGTAAAGATTACTACGCAGGTCATATTGCTTTCGGAGTGCTGAATTTCAAATTCAAATTCAAGCTTAGGATTCTGTGCCGCAATCTCGGCGGCAAGGGCTTCACTGCTGTACTGCCGGGGAAAAGTTCCGATAAATACGGCAGTTGATTTTGTATCTCTCGTATTCAGCGGAATATCGAGATTCTGCCACACCTCGAGCTGTGCAAGAGTTGTATTTATTCTTACCTGCTCGGCAGCATTATCGGTACATTTTTTATCCAGTTCGGTTATACGTGAGCAAACATTGATGATGTTGCCTGCTTTTGAAGCAATTATGCCGATTTCGTCAGGGTCAACCTCACGTCTGCCTGCAAATGACGAAAGCATTCCCTTTTTTTCAGGAGAAATCTCGTCAAGTATTTTGAGTGCCTGCTCCGTAAGAGTTACGTTTCGTTCAAAAACCTGCATTTGTGAGGATAAGTCAACTTTTGAAAATCCCTTTGCAGTTTTGTCACGCTTATTAATCTGAACAAGCGAGCTGTCCTGCAAATGTTCAAGAAGTCGTTTTCTGTCCTCTCGCAAGGCAATAATACGAACGGTTTTCATTTTTAATTTTGCCAATTTTCTATCACCACACTTTGTGATTGACTAAAATCAGTCAATAAGGTAATTTACTGCATTTTTGATTACATTTGAGCGGTTCTTCTCTGCGGTTTCGGAAATTTTATTACATTTTATTTCCGACAATACAGAGGTTTCATCAAGCTCCTTCATGCCGTCTGCTTTTGCTTTTTCAAACATAGCCTGTGCTTTCTTCTCAGCTTCGGCTTTTGCGTTTTCAATCAGCTTTTCGCAGTCTTTCTTAGCCTGCAAAACTGCTTGCTCTGCCTTGGCTTTTGCTTCGGCTTCACGTTCCTTGCAGTTGTTTTCGGCATTTAAAACGGCATCCAACATATCTTTAGCCATAATTCATCTCCTTACTTAAAAAAAGAGGTTGTGTGTTGTATGAATAAATATATTTTAAATACTTATAGACTCAAATATAACATATTTTTAGTAAAAAATCAATCATTATTTATAAAAATATTGTGTGTATTTTGGTCAAATTATCTGTTTTGTTGGGATTTAGCTTATAATAAGTAATTAAAAGTCAAAAAAGGTAGTTCTTTTCGGTTTAAATTTATACAATCTTAAATGAAAACTATTGAAAACAACAAAATATTTTGCTATCCTAACATTACAAATAAATTTAACTTTAAAAGGCGACGATAATAATGGCTGAAATCAAAACTAATGTTATGAGAATACTCGAAAAGGAGGGCATTGAATACATTGCTCACGAATATCCGCATGGAAAAGAAGCTGTTGATGGGGTAAGCGTTGCAAAACTGCTCGGTCAGAATCCTGAGTATGTTTTCAAAACGCTTGTCACAAAGGGCAGTAAGGACTACTATGTTTTTGCAATTCCCGTGGCAGAAGAGCTTGATTTGAAAAAATGCGCCAAAAGCGTAGATGAAAAGTCGGTAGAGATGATTCATGTAAAAGATATTACAAAGGTTACGGGTTATGTAAGAGGCGGTTGTTCTCCGATTGGAATGAAAAAGCATTACAAAACGACGTTTCACATTACGGCGCAGGATATTCCGCAGATTATCGTCAGCGCAGGCAGAATCGGCAGTCAGATTGATTTAAAGCCGAGCGAACTTATCCGCCTTACAGACGGACAGTGTGCTGATATTATAAAAGGATAATTTTTAAAGCTGAACTTGCCAAAATATCAGATTATTTGCAAGTGTATTTAGCGTAAGACTAACTTAATAAATATATAAAAAGGGGCGAACAGAATTAACTGTTCGCCCTTATGTCAGTTATACAAACTTTACTGCAGTACCGTATGCAAGCACTTCAGCAGCCTGCTGAAGAACTGACGCAGATGTATACCTTACACCTACGATTGCGTCAGCGCCCATTGCCGCAGCCTGGTCTATCATACGCTGGGTTGCAATAGCTCTTGACTTTGCCATCATCTCGGTATACGACTTAAGTTCGCCGCCTGCCATTGACTTAAAACCCTGCCCCAGGTCGCTGAACATATGCTTTGACTGAATTGTATTGCCCGTAACAAGCCCGAGCGTTGCGCAGTTTTTGCCTGAAACTGTTTCTGTAGTAACTAAAATCATTTTGCCACCTCATATATTTTATTAACACTATTTTACAATATATTGCTTTACTCGTCAATAGTTTCAAGCTCGCTGTCTGCAATTTTTCTAAGCTCTTTTTTATTGAATGCGTCATAAATTACGGGAATTATGTACAACGTCATAAATGTTGCGTAAATCAGACCACCTATGCAGACAATTGCAAGCGGCTGCATCATTTCGGCGCCTGTTCCGAGTCCGACAGCCATTACGGAAAGTCCGAGAATTGTTGTGAGAGCCGTTATTAGGATAGGTCTCATTCGTGTTTTGCCTGCCTCAACAATCGCTTCAACACGTTCTTTTCCGTCACGGCGCAGTCTGTTGATGTAGTCAACAAGCACAATACCGTTGTTTACAATAATACCGCAAAGCATTACGAAGCCGACAAGCGAAACAACGCTGACGTCAAAGCCTGTTATAAGCAGACCGAAAAATCCTCCCGTGAACGCAAGGGGAATTGTAAACATAATTATAAACGGTGATTTAAGGCTTTGGAACTGGGCAACCATTATAAGATAGATAAGCACTATGCCGAGCAGCAGCATAAGTACAAGCTGTGACATTGCTTCCATTGTAGCCTTGTTGCTTCCGGCATATTCAATTGAACAGCTTTTAGGAAGGTCGTAATCTTTAAACAGCTTTTCAACTTTATTTGAAACGTCTGTAAGAGTGTAGCCGTTCTTTAATGTGCCTGTGATTGAAAGATAGCGTTTTTGATCCTGACGTTTGATTACATCTATTGTTTCCGCCTTTGAAATATCGGCAATTGAAGAAAGAGAGGTCGTTTTTTCGTTTTCTTCAAGGTCTGTATAGTTTATGTCAATGCTGCCGATTGTATCGGGAGTTACACTTTTGCTTTCATCTTTTACGATTACAACATCAATGCTGTTGCCTTCGTCATTAGTAAGCGTTGTAGAGGTTTTTTCGCTTGCAACCGCAGACGCTATCTGCTGATATACCTGAGCAACGGTAAGACCCTTTTCAGCAGCCTTTTCCTTGTCTACACTTACCTTAATTTCGGGAGAAGTTGCGCCTACTCCGCTGTCAGTTTCAAGAATTCCGTCAACAGTTTCAAGCTGTTTAGCCATATCCTCGGCAGTTTTCTTGAGTGTTTCTATATCATCGCCGTAAAGCGTGATTTCTATGCCTCCGTCACCGAGAAGTGTTGACATTGAGCTTGTAGATGAGCTGCCGCTCACGCTGATTTCACCTTTTATTTTCTTGAGATCGTCGTTTAATCTGTCGCAGATTTCGGAGCTCTTTTTAGTATATTCTTCTTTAAGAACACCGTAAGCAGTTACACTGCCCGTATCTGCCGACGATGTACCCGACATACCCATAAGGCTTGTGTTGTTTCCTGTCATTACGCCGACAATTTCAAATTCGTCATATCCGTTAAGTATATTATTAATCTGTTCGGCTGTATCAATTGTTTCTTCAAGTGTTGCGTTGTCGTCAAGCTTTGCAGAAACCTCAACCTCTGTACTGCTCATATTCGGCATAAAGCTGAATCCCTTTGCAATTGAACCAAACATACTTGCGGCAAGCAACAAAATTACGGTGAGAATTGCAAATACCTTGTGTCGTAGTACAAAACGCAGAGATTTTTCATAGCCTTTAATGATTTTGCTGTTCTCGGGATTTTTTTGCTGTTTGATTTTACGAAGCATTCTTTGACCCATAGCAGGAACAAGTGTTAATGCTATGATAAGACTTGCAAGCAGTGAGTATGCAATTGTGAGCGCCATATCGACAAAAAGCTGTCTTGTAATTCCCTCGACAAAAACAATCGGCAGGAACACGCATATTGTAGTAAGTGTTGAAGAAGCAATTGCACCTGCAACCTGTTTTGCCCCGTTAAGTGACGCCTGAATCGGAGAATATCCTAGCCCTCTTAAACGGTAAATGTTTTCAATTACAACTACCGAGTTGTCCACAAGCATTCCAACGCCGATTGCAAGACCCGAAAGCGAAATCATATTCAGTGTTACACCGCTGAAATACATAAGTACGATTGCGAAAATAACGCTTATCGGAATTGAGCAGGCTACTATTATTGTCGGTTTAATGTCGCGCAAGAACAAAAACAGAATTATTATTGCCAGAATTGCACCCAGAATCAGGTTCTGGAGCACACTGTCAATAACAATTGAAATGTAGTCGCCCTGACTGTAGAGGTTAGTAAATTTAAGTCCTGTGTTTTCTTTGCTTAACTCTTCAAAAGCAGTGTTTATGTTTTCGCAAACGGTAGAGGTTGCAATGTCGCTCTGCTTTGAAAAGCTGAGTAAAACCCCTTCGTTACCGTTGATTTTGGCATAAATTTCATCAGAATTGTCTTTAAGAAAAACATCTGCAACATCGTCAAGAGTTATAACTCCTATACCGTCAATCTTTGTGTCAAAAAGCGCAAGGCTTTTTAGCTCTTCTTCATTGTCAACCTTATCGCCGACACGCACCATATATTTATTGCTTTCATCGTCGGTAATATAACCTGCGGGCATTGAGAAATTCTGAGCAGTAAGGATATTTGAAACATTTTCAAGCGTGACAGTATTGTTCATATCCGCCTTGTTTTTTGCCTTGTCCTTTTGCTCTTTTAGGGTGTCAATTGAACCTTGAACCTCGTTTTTTGCAGAGTCAAGCTGTGTTGCGGCACTCTGTACTTCACTCTGCTTTGAGGTGAGCGTTGAAAGCGCAGATGACATTTTAAAGTCGGCGCTTGACTGTTGTTTTGAGATGGTAGCAAGCGCACTGTCAACAGAAACCGACTTGTCATCAAGTCCGCTTATTGCAGTGTCGAGCTGTGCTATACCGCCATTTATTACTGCGATTTTGTCTGTCAGCTCCTTAAGCGAGGAGTCAAGATTTGAGGGGGCTGTTCCAAGCTCTGCAAGTGTTTTGTTAATCTTCTCAAGTGAGCTGTCTACCGTTGAAAGAGCCGCATTTGTTGACTCAATTGCAAGCGCAAGTCCTTCTTTTCTTATATTATAGGGCTTTAGCTGTTCATCAATTTCTTCAAGCTGTTTTTCAAGCTGTTTATATTCTTCGCTTTCCTTGTCGAGAGAAGCCATCTGTTTTACGATGTTAACGTAGTTGTCGTTTATATGATTAAGGGTATTTAGCGTATCGGTAAGCTGCTGCTTTTGCGCAAGGAGCTGTTCGTATGAGGATTTGATTGACAAAAGTGTCTGATAAGCCGTTTCAAGTGTTTGCTTTGTCTGTGTAAGAGATGATTTTTGGTCAAGAAGCTGCATTTTTGCAGATAAAAGCTGTGTTTTTCCGCTTTCGGCGTTCTTCTGAGCCTGTGCAAGCTGGGCCGCAGCTGATTCCTGTTGAGCGTTAATCTGCTCAATAGATGAACTTATTGTCTGATTTCCGCTTTCGGCTTTATTGATATTGTCGTCAATTTCCTTTTTGGCGCTGTCAAGCTTTTCCTCTGCGTCAGAAAACTGGTCGTCAAGCGCTGCTGAAATTCTTTTGTTGAGCGCATCTATTTTTTTCTGGGAAACTACAATGTTTTCTTTCTCAACAACAACACCTTTATCTGAAACAGAGGCTACGCCGTCGATACCCTCAAGCTTATTTATAAGCTCGTTGCTGACATATTCGGAAAGCTCGTTTCTGTCCTTACCCTCATACTCAACAGCTGTCATAGCAACAGGAAGAATACTCGGATTTGCTTTGATAAGATAGGGCGTACCTACTTCGTCAGGCCAGCTGTCCGATATTGTGTCAAGACTTGAACGCAAATCAACAGTTGCCGTGTCCATATTTGTGCCGTCCTCAAATTCAATAATGAGTACTGAGTAGTTTTCGGCGGAATTTGAGGTTATTTCCTTAACGCCGTCAATAGTTGAAATAGACTGCTCAAGTGGTTTGCTTACGGTTGCTTCAACAGTTTCCGGGGTTTGCCCGCCGTAAGTTGTCATAATCATCGCATATGGAAAGTCCATATTTGGCATTAAATCGGGCGTCATTTTAAGAAACGACACAATGCCGAGTACAATGATGATTACAATGCTGACAAAAACTGTCATTGGTTTTTTTACGCTGAATTTTGATAGCATGCTTGTAACTCCTGAAAGATAAATTAATTATTGAACTGCACCGCTCTTGATTATTTCAAGCTTGCGCAGATAATTTGTTTTGATTATATCGCAGTCTGTTCCTACTACAAAAACATCAAAAATTGCGTTTTTAAGTACCTGCGTAAGAATTTGTGACAGACACCTGACATCCTCGTCGCTTTTATATTTGAGGTTATCTCTGTTAAACTGTTTTGATAATTCCTGCAATGAAGCAAAGCCCTCAAATCTGTTGAGCATATATTCTGAAATCAAATCGTCATTTGCACGGAGATTTTTCAAAAGATTTTTCAGAATTGTCTTTTGACTTTTGTCATTGCCAAATTCTGCGATTATATCAAACAGTTTTTCATATGTATAGAAAATATCGCCGTTTGAGTATTGTATTGCATTGCGGCAGCGTTCAATTGAAATATCTATAAAGGTTTTTGTAAGCACTTCAACAAGGTCAACCTTATCGTCAAAATATTGATAAAAGCTTCCTCTTGAAATATTGGCCGCTTTTATTATGCGGTTTATGCTGATTTTTTCTGTAGAAGGGCTCGAAAATTCATGCATAGTAGCGTTTATAATTCTTTGCCTTTTTTCCTCGGGAAGATTGTAAAATGTCTTTTTAATCACAATTAGCCACCTCCTTGTTATTGTGACAACCTATCATATGAACACTTGTCATAATTATAATTCCATTAAAATTCAATGTCAATATTTTCAGGGAATTGTATTGTGAAAGTTTAATGAATTTTTTGTGAGAAACTTGTGTAAAACGACAAAAAGCAGGACGGTTTAACCGTCCTGCAAGAAAAAACTGTTATAATTGCGTACTGTCTGTTTTACTGCGGGAAACTGCCTCGGTAAGTGCAACAAACAGAATAAACAGAGGTGTTGTAATTGGCTGAGCAATGTTTACAACGGCTTGCACCGAATAGCAGATAACCGCCGAAACGCATACTATTGAAAGCGGATTTGAAAATGATTTTTTCACCGCTCTTGCGATTGTTCCTCCTACAACCGACAAATATGCGATAAGTCCTGCGGCACCGATTGTAATAAGGTAGTTCAGATATTCGTTGTGAGCCGCATTTGTCGAGGTGTCGCCGAACTTAGAAAGCTCGCCGAAATACGGAGCAAAGGCATAGAAGTATGTGTCGGGACCTGTGCCGAAAAGTTTTTGTAAGAATGAAAAATCTCCGAAAATTTCAAACGATTTTATCCACATAAAGCCTCGGTGAGTGCCCCAGCGCTCATTAAAACGCAAAATGGAGGTAAAACCGCCAAGATCTGTTTCGGTATCAAAACAACTGAAATAAATTACAGCCGATATAACGGCAATAACTGCGGCGGCAAAAAGAGAGCCGAGTACAATCGGAACGGCTTTTGAGAGTATAAGATTAGGTTTTTTTATATCAATAAAATAAAGCAAACCCGTAATTACAGCGGAAATTCCGATTAAAACAAAACCGATGTTTGACTCGACAAACAGCTTTTGAAACTGGTCGATTTCCTTAGTTTTGCAGCCGAAAGACTGAGTGAGAATAAGGGTAAAAAATCGCAGAATCTTTGCCGAAGCAAGCATAACAGTAAGACAGAGAAAATATCTTTTCAGTCTTGAAATTCTCCTTGAATACCAAATCAGCATAACAACAAGGAACACGCCGATTCCAAGAATGCCAGAATCACTGTCGGCAGTCATAAGAGCCATAAATCCGAGAGCAGATGATACAAGATATATTATCCTGTACATTGTCTTTTTTGTGTGTACCGACATCGTAATGACAACGGGCAGCATTACGCAGATAAAGCTTGACATAAGGTTTTTGTTGCCTATTGTTGAGGTGAAATCCTCAATTGTCGAGGGGTTAAGCTGAGTGTACATACCCAGCGGGTCAATGTAGCAGAAGTTGAGCACCGACAAAAGGTAAATAATCGCCGAGCCTGCCGCAAGCGCAACAAAAACGTATTCCATATAGTAGTAACAGCGTGTAATAACAAAGTATATTCCAACATAAAATACCATCAGAACAAGACCGTTATTTCTGCCGTTCAGAGAGCCGTAAAGTGCGTCGGTTGTCTGATTTGAAAAGAGAGTTGAAATTATGCATACAACAAGAAACGCAATCATTGCCCAGTCGGTAAACGAAAATTTCAGAAATGCACTGCTGTCGCTTACTGTCATTTCAGGCGGACTGTCTTTTTTGTTGCCGTAGTATGCAAAATAAAGCAGAACAGCTTCGGCAATAATTACAACTCCTGACAACGCAATGAAAAAGTAGTATTTGTCATGGCGAATGTTAAAATATGCGTTAGACGCAAACAGCGGAAAAACAGTGAACATCAGCACAAGGTAGTAGCTTAGTACTGCTTGCCTTGTTGAGTATTTTTCCGCGAGCTTTGGATTATCGTTGGATTTTTTGATGTTGCTCATTTCATTTGCCTTTCAATAATATTATTGCTGTAGTTTTATCCGGTTATTACTTTAACAAAGATAAGTATTGGAAAGATAAACCATAATTTAGCGTTGAAGTAATAGCACACGTTGCCGTAGGGACACGGCGTGCCGTGTCCACACAAAAATTGCATTGCAATTTTTGTGAATGGAACGTGTGGGAACCCGTTCCCTACATCTTAAGTTGATGACATTGCATTTATTATGGGATTGAGGGACTTTGGACGACTGCCGTACCATTCCCTAAACGTTGCCTATATATTAATCTATAATTCGGGCAACCGTTTTTACCTAAACAACCGATTTTTCCGCTCAATTTGCGTGTCGAGGCACTCGACTAAATTATTGTTAGTTAATTAAAAGTAATATCTATATAATTGATAGCTATTTAATTTTATACTGTATGATTGATATTGTCAATAAAATCGGCTCAAAGTTTCATAATAAAACTTTGAGCCGAAAAAATTATTTTGCATATTGATTGAATCTTGATAAAAATGCCTGCGTTCTCGGATTCTGCGGATTGCCGATAACCTGTTCGGGAGTGCCCTCCTCGGCAATTACGCCGTCAGCCATAAATATGATTTTGTCCGCTACATCACGAGCAAATTCAATCTCGTGAGTAACCACAATCATAGTGCTGTCAGAGGACTTAAGTCCCTTTATTACGTTGAGCACTTCGCCCGTAAGCTCGGGGTCAAGCGCCGAGGTCGGCTCGTCAAAGCAGAGTACGTCAGGATTCAGCGCAAGCGCCCTTGCAATTGCAACACGCTGTTGCTGACCTCCGCTTAAATTGCAGGGATAAGAGTCCTTCTTTTCGGAAAGACCTACCTTATCAAGCAGTGAAAGAGCATTTGTTTCAATAAGTTCCAAAGCCTCTTTATAGTTTTTTGCACCCATAAATTCTCCGCTCGTTTTTATCTGCTCTTTTGCAAGCATCCTTGGAGCGAGGGTAATGTTTTCAATCACCCTGTACTGCGGAAAAAGATTAAACGACTGAAAAACAAGTCCGAAATGAAGTCTGTTTTTTCTTATTTCAGCGTCGCTTGCTTTGGTTTTGCTTCCGCAGTCAAGCAGAGCGTTGCCGTTTACCGTGATTTTTCCGCCTTGCGGTGCTTCAAGAAAATTAAGACATCTCAAAAGCGTTGTCTTGCCGGAGCCTGAAGAACCGATAATCGCCAAAACCTCGCCCTTTTCAAGCGAAAAGCTTATGTCTTTTAAAACCTGAGTCTTTCCAAAGCTTTTTTGTATATTTTCAACCTTTAACAGCGACATATCTGTTCCTCCTTAACCCTTGTAGTAATCGAGCTTTTTCTCGATAAATGAGAAGAGAAGCGTCAGTATTCCGCAGAAAGCAAGGAAGAAAACAGCCGAGTAGAACAGAGGCCAGATAAGACCTTCCATTGAAAAATCCTTTGCGTTCATCAGTATTTCGGGAATTGCAATTACGCTTGCAAGAGATGTATCCTTAACAAGGGTAATAATCTCGTTGCCGATTGGAGCGGTAATTCGCTTTACAACCTGCATAAGAACTACCTTGAAGAAAATCTGCGATTTCTTCATTCCTAGTACTTGTCCTGCTTCGTACTGACCTTTTGGAATTGATTCAATTCCGCCGCGGTAAATTTCCGAAAAGTATGCTGCATAGTTAATTACAAATGCAATTAACGCAGCATGCATTCTCTGAAAGTTAAAGCTGCCGTTTGATACAAGAGGCGGAATGTAGAACACCACAAAAAGCTGGAGCATAAGCGGAGTTCCTCTGATAATCCACACAAACGCCTTCGTAAGCCATTTAAGGGGCTTGAACCTTGACATTGAGCCCATAGAAACTATAAGTCCCAGCGGAAGTGCAAGCAAAAGTGTAATTGCAAATATAAAACAGTTATCACCAAAGCCCTTTAGGAGCTGCCCGGTAACATTGATAAATTCGTTCATTATCCCAAATCCGTTTCGTAGCTTACTTTGCTTTTACAAGGAGGAGATCTTGAAGACTGTACTTCTTGGCAATTTCCTCAAGTTTGCCGTCGTTTGCAACATCCTGAATAGCGTTGTTTATTTTCTCCAAGGTTTCAGTATCGCCCTTGCGAAGCGCAATACCATACTGCTCCTGTGCAAAGTCCTTGCCTTCAACTACCTTAAGGTCAGCGTAGTCTGTACCGTTGGCAATAGTTCCGATTGACATTACGTAGTCAATGATTGCAATATCAGCTGTGCCCGACTTTACTTCAAGAAGTGCCTTTGCCTGTGAGTCAACAGAAACGTAGTTTGCATCCTTAAAGAAATCGTCGCTTTCTGCAACTTCCTCGCCTGCTGATTTTTTCTCTGCAACAACAGTAGCGCCCTTAACAGCCTCTGCACTTGCATATTTGTCAGCATTTTCAGCCTTTGTTACCATAACCTGTTTGTTTTCCATATAGGGAGTGGAAATTCCCATATTTGCCTGTCTGTCATCGGTAATTGTGAGTCCGTTCCAGATACAGTCGATAGTCTTTGCATTAAGCTCAACTTCCTTTGAATCCCAGTCGATTTTCTGGAAAGTAGCTTTTACTCCGAGCTTTTCGCATACGCTCTGAGCAAATTCAGTTTCAAAGCCTGTAAGCTCGCCGTTTTCATCCTTGTAGTTCATGGGCTCAAAATATGTAATGCCGATAACAAGGTCGCCCTTGTCCTGAATGTAGCTCCAGTCGCCTGTTGAGCTTTGTGAATCTGAATTGCTTTTTGATGCTTCAGATACTGATGACTGTCCGCTGCAGCCTGCAAGAGCTGTTACAGCCATAAGCGCTGAAAGAATGAATGCAGTAAGTTTTTTCATTAAAATCTCCTCCAATAATATAGTAATCCTATTATAACATTATCACGTTAGCAAAGTAAAGTGTTTTTTAATACAAAATAAAGAATATTGGTAAGAAAATATTGTAAAAAGTCCTTGATATATAATATTGCAGTATGATAAAATATATATAATATTCAACAGTATGTATTTAAAATAATTAAAAGAGGTGTTTTTATGAAAAAACTACTTTCCGTATTGCTTGCATTGGCAATGGTATGTTCATTTGCGGCATGCTCGTCGTCAAACAGCAGTCAGACAACAGAAACAACCGTTTCTTCGCAGTCCGAAACCTCAGCTGAGACTGTCAGCACCGAGGATAACAAGGAAAAGCTTGAATGGGTTGACTATGCTGAATACAATCTTGAGGAGGATGTTCCTGCCAAAAACGTAATTCTTATGATTGGCGACGGTATGGGCAAGAATATTATCAAAGCATCCGAGATTGTAAAGGGCGATAAGCTTGTTATGAGCGGTATGAAATACAGAACAGACGTTACTACATACTCACAGTCGGTAACAAACGGCTATGCGAAGTTTACAGACAGCGCTGCGTCAGCAACGGCTATGAGTACAGGATACAAAACTCTCAACGGCTGTGTAGGCGTTGATCCCGACGGAAACAAGCTTGAAACAATCTGCGAATATGCTCAGTCGTTTGATATGGAAACAGGACTTGTGGCAAGACAGGTTGTAAGCCACGCAACACCTGCCGGAATGGTTGCTCATAACAGCTCAAGAGATAACTATCCGCAGATTCTCCGTGAAATGGTAAAGGCTAATGTAAATGTAATGTTCGGCGGAGGTTCACAGTACTATACAAATCCTAAGGTTAAAAAGACTATTGATGATAATAAATATAAGTATATCACCAAAGTTGACGAGCTTGACGCACTAAAAGGTGACGATGACAAGGTGCTCGGAATGTTTGCATATGACAATATGGGAGCTCCTGATATGGCGCCGTCACTTACAAGAATGACTTCAAAGGCTCTTGATATGCTTGATAATGAAAACGGATTTTTCCTGATGGTAGAGGGCAGTAATATTGATACCTACGAAAGCAAATGCGATATGGAAACTACTCTCGGCCAGATGCAGGACTTTGACAAGGCAGTCGATTATGTTCTTGAGTGGGCAGAAAAACACCCCGGAACACTTGTTATTGTAACGGCCGACCACGAAACAGGCGGTGTAACGCTTCCTGATAATCCTAAACCCGAAGATATTAACGACAGTTGTTTTACTTCGGACGGCGAGCATACAAACACCGACGTATGGTTGTTTGCAAGCGGTGCACAGTCAAAAGAGCTGTGCAAAAAGGACGTTATCGACAACACCGACATCGCAAAATATATGCGAAAAGTGATTGAAGATTCACATAAGTAATTTACGTGTCGAAACATTCGCATTGACAAAAGTAAAATTATGTGATATAAAGTAAAAGAAATTTATTTGAACGGAGTGAAAAAATGAGAAATCTTTTCTGCTGATTTTTATTTAAAGGTAAATAAAGTAACGGTGTATCCGTTTGCTTTACTGCGCCTTTTAGCGGAAAAGTTCTTGTTTTTGCTCTTGTTGATTTGTTTCTCCGATATTGCTATGCTTATATTCCGTCAAATTGGAAAAGTTTTTTGATTTTTTTATGGAATATCAGCATTGAGAGATTCCCTGTGTTTTACGGGCGGCAGAGCTTTTCTGCTGTCCGTATTTTATTTTTTAGGGGGAATTTTATGTCACTAATTAATATTTCAAACCTGACCTTTGCTTATGACGGCAGTTTTGACAATGTTTTTGAAAATGTAAATTTACAGTTGGATACCGACTGGAAGCTCGGTTTAACAGGAAGAAACGGCAGGGGAAAGACTACTTTTCTAAGACTTTTAATGGGAAAGTACGAGTACAAGGGGAGCATTTCTTCAAGCGTTGAGTTTGAGTATTTTCCGTTTGAGGTGAAAGATAATTCAAGGCTTACTTACGAGGTTGCAGAAGAAATCTGCTCCGATTATGAATACTGGAAGCTTGTAAGAGAGCTTAATTTTCTTGAAGTAAACGAGGAGGTGCTTTACCGTCCGTTTAAAACGCTTTCCAACGGCGAGCGTACAAAGGTGATGATGGCGCTTTTGTTTATAAAGGACAACAGATTTTTGCTGATTGACGAACCTACCAATCATCTGGATATGGAGGGCAGAAGAATTGTCAGTAAATACCTCAACTCAAAAAAGGGGTTTATCCTTGTTTCGCACGACAGAGCCTTTCTTGACGGCTGTACGGACCACATTATGTCAATAAATCGCAGTGATATTACAATAATGAAAGGTAATTTTTCGCAGTGGTTTGAAAATAAGGAAAGACAGGACAGCTTTGAGCTTGCCGAAAACCAGAAGCTTAAAAAAGAGATTAAGCGGCTTGAAAAAACAGCAAGACAAAAGTCAGAATGGGCGGATAGGTCAGAAAGGAAAAAGATTGGATTTGACCCGTTAAAGGTTGAGAAAAGTATTAGCAGACGTGCTTACGAGGGTGCAAAGTCAAAAAAGATGATGAAGCGCTCAAAGCAGATTGAACAGCGAAGTTTTCAGGCGGTTGAGGAGAAGTCAAAGCTTCTTAAAAATTTAGAGCGTGAAGATGATTTAAAAATCACACCTATTGAATATGTAAAAGACACGCTTGCAGAATTTGAAAACGTAGCAATATCCTACGACGGCAGAACAGTTTGCAGTAATGTAAACTTTAAAATTGAAAAAGGCGACAGAATTGCGCTCTGCGGAAAAAACGGCAGCGGAAAGTCAAGTGTAATAAAGCTGTTGTGCGGAAATAATATTGATTACAGCGGCAGAGTGTTTGTCGGAAGCGGGCTTGTAATTTCATATGTTGTGCAGGATACAGACGGCTTGTCGGGCAATCTGAAGGATTATGCCGAACAGATGAATATTGACGAAAGCCTTTTTAAGGCAATTTTACGCAAACTTGATTTTCAAAGGACGCAGTTTGATAAGAATATAGAAAATTTCAGCGGAGGTCAGAAGAAAAAGGTGCTGATAGCTGCAAGCCTTTGTCAAAAGGCACACTTATATGTGTGGGATGAGCCGCTGAATTTTATTGACGTTATTTCAAGAATACAGATTGAAAAGCTTATTAAGAAATTTAATCCTACAATGCTTTTTGTTGAGCACGACGCCGCTTTTTGTGAAAACACCGCAAATAAAACCGTTATACTCAGCATTGATTAGAAAGTCTGAGCATAGAAAAAAGCCACCCTTTTACGGGTGGCTGCTATCAGTCAATTTCAACCATAATCTTTTCATCGCTGCGAATTGCCGCACTGCGGGCAATTGTGCGGATAGCCTTGGCAATTCTGCCCTGCTTGCCGATTATTCTGCCCATGTCGTTCTCTGCAACGTGAATGTGATAAACGGTTGTGCCGTCCTCTGTCGGTGCGTCAGCTTCAACGTTCACCGAATCGGGATCGTCAACAAGACCTTTTGCGATTATAGCAAGTAATTCCTGCATAACATAAGTCCTTTCCTGCTTCGCAATTATTTAATTATGCCGTTTTTCTTAAGAAGTGCCTTTACTGTATCTGTGGGCTGTGCACCGTTAGCAATCCACTTCTTAACAGCCTCCTCGTCAACCTTGAACTCGCTGGGGTTCTTAAGGATGTCGTATGTTCCGATTTCCTCAATGAAACGACCGTTTCTTGGATATCTGGAGTCTGCAACTACTACTCTGTAGAAAGGAGCTTTCTTTGAACCCATTCTTCTGAGTCTGATTTTTACTGCCATGATTTTCACCTCTATAAAATTAATTAAAATATATATTCACCAAAAGCTTGGATGAATGACTTGTTTTGCCGAATATTATTTCATCGGCGGCATTCCGCCCATAGGCATTCCGCCGAGACCAGGAAGCATATTTCTCTTTTTCTTTTTGCCGTTTTTGCCTTTTGATTTTAACTGCTTCATCATCTTCTGCATCTGCTCAAGCTGTTTGATAAGGCGGTTGACTTCTTCAACCGTTCTGCCCGAGCCTGCCGCAATTCTGCGTTTTCTTGACGGATTCAAAACAGATGGATTGCTTCTTTCTTCCTCGGTCATTGATAGGATAATAGCCTGAACCCAGTCAATTTGTCTGTCATCAATATCAACGTCCTCAAGCTGTTTGCCAAGTCCGGGAATCTTTGCAAGAATACCCTTTAGCGGTCCCATCTTTTTGACCTGTTCAAATTGCTCGTTTAAGTCGTTAAAGTCGAATTTGTTGGACATCATTTTTTGAGCCATCTGTTCGGCTTTTTTTTGGTCAATTTTGCTCTGTGCGTCCTCAATAAGGGTTAGAACGTCGCCCATTCCGAGAATACGGCTTGCCATACGGTCGGGGTGGAAAACCTCAATATCTTCAAGCTTTTCGCCCGTGCCTGCAAATTTAATAGGCTTGCCTGTAACAGCTTTAACGGAAAGAGCCGCACCGCCTCTGGTATCACCGTCAAGTTTTGTGAGAATTACGCCTGAAATTTCAAGAAGCTCGTTAAAGCTCTTTGCAACGTTTACAGCGTCCTGACCTGTCATAGAGTCAATTACAAGCAGAATTTCGTCAGGATTAACCTCGGACTTAACCTCTTTAAGCTCATTCATAAGAGCTTCGTCAATGTGAAGTCTGCCTGCGGTGTCAAGAATTACTACATCGTTGCCGTAGTCCTTTGCTTGTTTGATTGCGGCTTTAGCAATCTTGACGGGATTTTCTGTTCCCATTTCAAACACGGGAACGCCCGCCTTGCCGCCGACAACCTTTAACTGGTCAATAGCAGCGGGACGGTAGATGTCGCATGCAACAAGCAGAGGTCTGCGATTTTGCGCTTTAAGCATTTTTGCAAGCTTAGCCGCATGAGTTGTTTTACCTGAACCCTGCAAGCCGCAGAGCATAATTACTGTCGGAGGTTTTGATGCAAATTCAATTCTTGCGCCCTCTCCGCCCATAAGAGAAGTTAGCTCTTCGTCAACTATTTTTATTACCATCTGCGCGGGGGTAAGACTTTCCATAACGTCCTGACCTACCGCACGTTCGGTAACCTTGTTTGTGAAATCCTTGGCAACCTTGTAGTTTACGTCGGCTTCAAGCAACGCGAGCCTTACCTCACGCATAGCTTCTTTAACGTCACTCTCGGAAAGCTTGCCTTTGTTCTTCAATTTTTTGAATGCGTTGCTTAGTTTGTCTGCAAGTCCTTCAAAAGCCATAAAATTTCCTCTTATTCTTTAAGTGCGTCTGCCGTTCTCTTAATTTTGCCGGCAAGCGCTTTTATGTTATTGTCGTGTGAATTTTTAAAGATTTCCTGCGCAACGGCTGAAATTTCTTCAAGTCCCTTTTCAAGTTCGCAGAATCTTTTGTAAAGGCCGAGTTTTTTTTCATAATCAAAAAGCTGTTGCTCGCATCGTTTGATGCTGTCGCGCACACCTTGCCTTGTAATTCCCGTCTGGTCGGCAATTTCGGCAAGCGACAAATCGTCGTTGTAGTAAAGGTCGATTGCCTTTCTGCCCGACGGCTTCAAAAGCTCGCCGTAAAAGTCAAACAGCAGTGAAACTTCAATGTTCTTTTCCATTTTTTCAGCTCCCTGCCGTACAAAAACGAAATGAGATGTAAAGTAAATTTCTTTACACCAACGAAATTATAATACATACCGACTGTTTTGTCAAGAAATTTCTGTAAAAAAGCTGTTTCTGTATTTTGTATGATATAGGATGGATATTTTCTCGAATGAGTTTTATTAAAGAACAAGTGCATTTTAAACGCTGTAAGTACAACATAAGCAGTATGATTTTTCGCCCGAATTGAAGATATAACAATAAATATTACAAACAAGACTTTTTTATAACTTGCGTTTTCGTCACATTTTACAAAAATTAAAATTTTAGTTAAAAAAGCTATTTTTTATGAGTTTTTATTTTGCATTTGTGGTATAATTGTTTTGTTAAATTAGTTGAAACAGGAGTTTTGCCTTACGGAACAAATTCTGAATATTGATAGAATGGAAAGCGCAGTTGCCCTTTTTGGAAGTTTTGACGAGAACATAAAACTTATCGAAAAAGAGTTCGGCGTTCGTATAACCTGCCGTGACAGCGAGCTTAAAATCGACGGCGAGGCTGAAAGCGTGTCAAAAGCAGGCAGGGTGATTGAAAGCCTTTTGCGCCTGATTAACCGCGGAGAATTGCTTTCGGAGCAAAACATTCGCTACTGCATTTCACTTGTCAATGACGACAGCGAGGAAAAAATTGAACAGCTTGCAGGTGATTGTATCTGCATTACTTCGAAGGGCAAGCCGATTAAACCAAAGACAATCGGTCAGAAGCGTTACTGCAATATGATTGCCGATAACACAATTACAATCGGCGTAGGTCCTGCCGGAACAGGCAAAACCTACCTTGCGGTTGCAATGGCGGTTACTGCGTTTCGCAGTAAACAGATTAACAGAATTATTTTAACCCGTCCTGCTGTTGAAGCAGGTGAAAAGCTCGGATTTTTGCCCGGCGACCTGCAAAGCAAGGTTGACCCTTATCTTCGTCCGCTGTATGACGCTCTGTTTGATATGCTCGGAGCAGAAACGTATCAGAAATACGTTGAGCGGGGTAATATTGAGGTTGCACCTCTGGCGTATATGCGAGGCAGAACGCTTGATGACAGCTTTATTATACTTGACGAGGCACAGAATACAACGAGCGAGCAGATGAAGATGTTTCTTACACGCCTCGGCTTTAACTCCAAAATGGTAATTACGGGCGATATTACGCAGATTGACCTGCCCAGAGGAGCTAAAAGCGGACTAAAAGACTGCATTAAAATTCTGAAAAACATCGAGGGAATAGGAAGCTGTACGTTTGATGAGCGTGACGTTGTGCGCCACAGACTTGTTCAGGATATTATCAAAGCTTACGCAAAATATGAAAACACAAGGACATAGCAAAAATAACATAACGCAATTGGGTATCGGGTTATGTTTAAAAATAAAATTTGTTGAAAGGAATGATTAAAATGGCAGATAACAAAATAAGAGTAGTGATAACGAACAAACAAAAGACAGTAAAAATTCCTACGGGAATCAGAATGCTTGTGCGCCGTTGCTGTAACGCAGTGCTTCAGATGGAAAAATTTGAAGGACCTGCCGAAATCAGCGTTACCTTTACTGATAACAAAGGCATAAAAGAGCTTAACAGTCAGTACCGCAACAAGGATATTGAAACAGACGTGCTTTCATTCCCGATGGGTGAAAACGGCGTTTATGATACCGATATGGAAACGGGAGCAAAGATTCTCGGCGACGTTGTTATTTCAATGGAAAAGGCAAGAGATCAGGCTGAGCTTTTCGGACATTCGCTCCAAAGAGAGGTTGGCTATCTTACTGCTCACAGTGTACTTCATCTTCTCGGCTATGACCATATGGAGAACCTTGAAAAAGTAAGAATGAGAGAGAAAGAAGAGCTTGTTATGGAACAGCTCGGACTTCCTGCCTCATCAAGCTACATAGTTGATGACGCTTTGATTTGATATGAAAAAACAGATTTTAAGCTTTAAATGTGCCTTTCGAGGTATATGGTACACGGTTAAAAGCGAGAGCCATATGAGGTTTCATATGGTGGCGGGATTTTATGTTCTGTTGTTTTCGCTTTTTTATAATTTCTCGGTTGCTCAGACTGCTTTGCTGATTATTCTGACAGCACTTATTATTGCTGCCGAAATTATAAACACATGTATCGAAGAGCTTTGCAATCTGATTTCAGACAGATACGAACCGCTTATCAGAGTTGCAAAAGATACTGCGGCAGGGGCGGTGCTTGTTCTGGCAATTGCGGCTGTAGCCGTAGCCGCAGTTTTCTTTCTGGATTTTGACGTGCTTTACGGGATTTTTCTTTTCTTTAGCGATAATCCCTTTTTACTCGTACTGCTTTTAATTTCAGCCGTTTTTTCGGTTGTTTTTGTAAAGCTCGGCCCTGTCAAAATCAAGGAAAAGCTTTTGCGCCTAAAAGTAAAGAAATAATAAAAGGGGCATACTGTATTCGGTTTGCCCCGAATTTTTGTATAAGAGGTAATTGATGAATACTAACGATAAATCAGCTTTTGTTGCTATAGTCGGCAGACCTAATGTGGGCAAAAGTTCAATACTAAACAGACTTCTCGGGCAGAAAATCGCAATTGTTTCAAGCAAGCCGCAGACCACCAGAAACAGAATTACGGGTGTGCTTACAGATGGTGAATATCAGCTTGTTTTCTTTGATACGCCCGGTATGCATAAACCCAAAAATTCACTGGGCAAGTATATGGTGCGTTCCGTAAATGAATCCGTAGGCGGAGTTGACTGCTGTATGCTCGTTGTTGAGGCAGGCAAAGAACCCGGAAACACGGAGATTGCGCTCATTGAAAAATTCAAGGCACTTGAAATGCCTGCAATTCTTGCCATTAATAAGATTGATATGCTCAGGGAAAAAGACGCTTTGATGAAGCAGATTCTTGACTACACAAAGCTCTATAATTTTGAGGCTGTCGTGCCGGTAAGCGCACAGGACGGCAGCGGTATGAGCGAACTTCTGGACGAGCTTAAAAAGCAGTCGAGTGAGGGAGGTCATTACTTTGATGATGATACTCTCACCGACCAGCCCGAAAGGGTAATTGTAGCCGAGATTATCCGTGAAAAGATTTTAAGACTCTGCGACAAAGAAATTCCGCACGGTACTGCTGTTGTAATCGAAAAAATGAAAACAAGGGACAACGGTATTTTGGATATTGACGCAACTATTTTCTGTGAGCGTGACACGCATAAGAGAATAATTATAGGAAAAAGCGGCGCAATGCTCAAAAAAATCAGCACGTTTGCCCGTCAGGATATCGAAAATTTTTTTGACTGCAAGGTGTTTTTGCAGACGTGGGTAAAGGTAAAAGAGGATTGGCGCAACCGTGCGCAGATTTTGCAGAATTTCGGTTATGACGAAAAGAATTTTGACTGATGAGAGCAGTATTAACTAAAGCGGTGTTTTCCGATTGCGGACAAATCCATAAAATGCAGGTTTCGGCATTTGCTGAACTGCTTGAAAAATATCGTGACTATGAAACAAATCCTGCGTCGGAATCACTTGAAAAGATACAAAATAAATTCAGCCAATCCTTTACCGATTATTATTTTATTATGCTCGGAAATACAAAAATCGGCGTTATGAGAGTAGTAAGATTAAGCGACACGGTTTGCAGAATATCGCCAATATTCATTTTGCCCGAATATCAGAATAACGGCTATGCTCAATATGCTTTGTCGGCTGTTGAAAAGTTATATCCTAATGTAAATGAATGGCAGCTTGATACCATAAAAGAAGAAAGCAAACTTTGCTGTTTGTATGAGAAATGCGGATATACTCCGACAGGCAAAGAAGAAGTCATAAAAGACGGAATGACAATTGCTTATTACCGCAAGCAAGTTTAGTATATTACTTATGTTATTGTTCTTTTTCGATGTAGGGAACGGTCTTGACCGTTCCGGAGGAGCATATGAACTATGAGTTTACCGGAAAGAAAACCTCAGCGATTAAAATCCTTTGACTACGCAACAGAAAAATATTATTTTGTTACCATCTGCACAATAGATAAACAAAATTTATTCGGTAAGATAATAAATCAGAATGATACTGTAAAAATGGAGTATTCTTTTTTGGGAGAAATTGCATTAAGACATCTGCAAAATATCGAAAACCATTTTGATGAAATTAAAATTGATAAATATGTCGTTATGCCCAACCATATACACATAATTATTGTCATTGGCTGTAACGGAAATTCGGAACGGTCAAGACCGTTCCCTACACTTTCAACGGTGATAGGCTTGTATAAGTCGGGTGTCTCTCGCGATGTTGGCTCTAAAATCTGGCAAAAATCTTTTCACGACCATATTATCCGCAATAGAAATGATTATTGGAAAATTTGGGAATATATAGAAAACAATCCTCTCAAATGGGATTTGGATTGTTACTATAATTAAAAAATCCAAAATCTGCTTTATATAAAATCGCACTATCCGAAAACAATAAATTCGGAGGTGTTTTAAATGGACGACTGGTATATGTGGCAGGCGTTTTTTACAACGGGAAATGTTCTTGACTATCTTCGCTACAAGAATATTCAGAACGCAAAGGACACCGGTGCTGACACTGTTTTTAGGGAGGAAACCGATGAAATTCCGGACAGAAGGACTTATAATCAAGGAACAGAATATCGGTGAGCAGGACAAGCTTGTTTTTGCCCTTACAAAATCTAACGGCGTAATAAAAGCGTTTGTCAGAGGTGCAAAAAATATCAAAAACCAAAAGTGCGCCTCTACTTCGCTGCTTTCATATTCCCGACTCACGGTTTACAAGGGTCGGGACAGCTACATAATAGGTGATGCGCAGACAATACGCATATTTTCAAAGCTTAGAAGCGACGTCAAAAAAATGTGTCTAGCGCAGTATTTTTGCGAGCTTGCGCTCACAATCTGTCCGAGAGAGCAAAAGTCGGAACCGTTTTTGAGCCTTATTCTGAATTCTCTGTACCTGCTCGGCGAAGAAAAGCGCAGTGCGCAGTTAATTAAACCGTGCTTTGAAATGCGCCTTGCAAGTATGGCGGGTTATATGCCCGACCTGCGAATGTGCAGGCATTGCGGAGAGTACTGCCCCGATACAATGTATTTTTTACCAAAGCTCGGTATGCTTGAGTGTGCCGATTGCCACAACAAAAACGGAGAAATTGCAATAGGGCTTAATACGTCAGCACTGACTGCACTTCGTCACACGGTTTATGCAGACGATGACAAGTTGTTTTCATTTTCACTTTCACTGCAGGGACTTGAAGTGCTCAATCAGGCGAGCGAAAGCTATTTAAAATACAGATTTGAAAAGGATTTCAAAACATTGACGTTTTATAAAATGATAAGTTAAGGATAAATTATGAACAGACATTACAAAACACTTGAACTTGATAAAATGCTTGAACGTCTTGCAGGCAGAACCAATCTTGACGATGCCCGTGAAATGGCGCTCAGACTTGAACCGCAGTTTGACCTGAAGAAGGTTCAGCTTTTATTAAAGCAGACCGATGACGCAGTCGTACTAAGCGGAAAATTCGGTGCGCCGTCATTCGGCGGAGCAGCCAACTGTGCAAATCAGCTAAGACGTGCGCAGGCGGGCGGCTGTCTTTCGACAGGCGAGCTTTTAAAAATTGCGCAGACATTGAGGATAATCCGCACCGTAAAGGAGTGGCACTCGAGGTTTGCAAACACCGAAACAGCGCTTGACATCTATTTTAGCGGACTGATTTCCAATAAATTTCTTGAGGAAAAAATCACCTCCTCAATTCTGAGCGAGGATGAAATCGCCGACAGCGCAAGTACGGCTTTATCGGATATTCGGCGAAAAATCCGTACTGCTTCTTCAAAAGCAAGAGAGATTCTCGATAAAATTATCCACAGCTCAACGTACATAAAATACCTCCAGGACGCTATAGTAACTCAGCGTGACGGACGGTATGTTGTGCCTGTAAGGAGCGAATGCCGCAACAACGTGCCGGGACTTGTGCACGATACCTCGTCAAGCGGCGCGACCTTATTTATTGAGCCAATGGGAGTTGTTCAGGCGAACAACGATATTAAAATGCTGAAATCAAAAGAGGAGGAGGAAATTGAGCGAATCCTCTTTGAATTGTCGGCAAATGCAGGCGACTTTGCCGATACAATAATCAGAAGCTACGAAAGTCTTGCAAATCTAAACCTTATTTTTGCCAAGGCAGACCTTGCGTATTCAATGAAGGCGTCAATGCCGATTATGAATGACAGGGGTATAGTAGATATCAAGCAGGCAAGACATCCGTTGATTGATAAGGACAAGGTGGTTCCTGTTGATATTGTACTCGGAAAGTCCTTTGATACTCTCGTAATTACAGGTCCGAATACAGGCGGCAAAACCGTTACGCTTAAAACACTCGGCTTGCTTACTCTAATGGCTATGTGCGGACTTCTTGTACCCTGCGCAGACAACAGCGAGCTGTCTGTTTTCAGACGTGTTCTTGTAGATATAGGCGACGAGCAGAGCATTGAACAGTCGTTGTCAACATTTTCGGCTCATATGACGAACATTATTCAGATTATCAAGCTTGCAAACGCAGGCTCACTCTGCCTTATAGACGAGCTTGGTGCAGGAACAGATCCTGTTGAGGGTGCGGCGCTTGCTATTGCAATTCTTGAAAAGCTTCGCACTCGTCATGCAAAAATTGCCTCAACTACCCACTATGCAGAGCTTAAAGAGTTTGCGCTCCGCACAGAGGGTGTGGAAAACGGTTGTTGTGAGTTTGACGTTGCAACGCTTAAACCAACCTACAGGCTTTTAATTGGCGTACCGGGCAAGAGTAATGCGTTTGCAATTTCAAAAAGACTTGGGATGGATTTTGAAATTGTTGACAGGGCGCAGGAGCTTGTTTCTTCCGAGAGCAGACAGTTTGAGGATGTAGTAGAAAAGCTTGAAAAGCGCCGCCAGAGCCTTGAAAAACAGCTTGAAAACGCAAACAGACTTACTGCAAAAGCAAACACGGAAAAGCAGAAGGCAGAAAACGAAATGCTAAAAGCCAAAAAGGATGCAGAGCGTGAAATTGAGCGTGCAAAACAGGAGGCACAGCGCATAATTTCAAAAACAAGGGCGCAGGCTGACGCACTTGTCGAAGAGCTGGAAAAGGCGAGAAAAGCAAAAGAAATGAGCGCTGAGGCTCGTACAAAGCTGAAACGCGACATTGACAAGATGGAGGCGCACGCCGACCCGATTCAGGCTAAGAAAACACCGAATGAGGAATACAAGCTGCCCCGTCCGCTCAAGGTTGGCGACAGTGTGCTGATTTATGATATTGACAAAAACGCAACAGTGCTTGCGCCGCCCAACAAAGAGGGACTTGTGCTTGTACAGGCAGGAATTATAAAAACAAGGGTTGATATTAAGAATCTGAGGTTATTAAAATCGCAGAATAAGCCTGCCTCAAGTCAGTTTTCAAGCAGGCGCAATGTTCCCAGCAGAATGGACGTTCGCCCCGAAACAGAAATTGACGTAAGGGGTGAAACTGCGTTTGACGCAATCAATATTGTTGATAAGGCAATTGACAACGCAGTTTTGTCGGGAGTAAGCAAAATCACGATTATCCACGGCAAGGGAACGGGAGTTCTCCGCCGTGAAATCAATCAGTATCTAAAGTCAAATAAATCGGTCAAGAGCCATCGCCTCGGCGTATTCGGCGAGGGCGAGGACGGCGTTACGATTGTTGAACTGAAATAATTGCAGAACGGTTCCTGAAAACTTTTTGGCAGGCTTCACGGACGTTCAAAAAGTTTTTACAGCGGAATATAAATAAAAGCAGGAAATGGAGCGAAAGTATGAAGAAGCAATACCTTGATACGGGAAAAATCGTAGGTACTCACGGAATAAAGGGCGAAGTGAGGATTGAGCATTGGAGCGATTCCCCCGAGTTTTTATGCGCTTTTAAAAAACTGTATCTTGATGAAAAAGGACAAAGCTTTATAGAGGTAAAATCCCGTCCGCACAAGAATATAGCTCTTGCCAAAATCAAGGGTGTTGATACCATAGAATCCGCCGAAAAATTCAGAGGAAAGATTGTCTATATCAATCGTGATGATATTGTTCTTGACGAGGGTGTATACTTTGTTCAGGACTTAATCGGTCTTGAGGTAAAGGACGCTGACAGCGGTGTTATTTACGGTAAAATTACAGATGTTCTGAGGACGGGTGCAAACGATGTCTACGAAATCACGGACAGCGAAAATAAAAAATACCTTGCACCTGTTATTGACGAGGTGGTTGAAGAAATCAACGTTGACGGCGGTTTTGTGCTTATTCGCCCGATGAAAGGAATATTTGATGATGAGGATTGATATAATAACCTTATTCCCCGAAATGTTTGAGCCTGTTTTAAACGAGAGCATAATCGGCAGAGCGCAGAAAAGCGGTGCAATTGAAATTGTATGCCACCAGCTTCGTGATTATGCCTTTGACAAGCACAGGCGGGTTGACGATCCTCCCTACGGTGGCGGAATGGGTATGCTTATGAAGGCCGAACCGATTGCGCTTTGCTTTGAAGATATATGCAAACAGACAGATCAAAAACCTCATTTCGTTTATATGTCACCGCAGGGAAAAACGCTGACCCAAAAACATTTAAAGGAACTTTCAAATATTGAAAACATATGCATTTTATGCGGCCACTATGAGGGCGTTGACCAACGGCTGTTAGATACATTTATTGATGAAGAAATTTCTATAGGCGACTATGTGCTTACGGGCGGTGAATTGCCTGCAATGGTGTTTGCAGACGCACTTGCACGAATGGTTCCCGGTGTGCTTTCAAATAATGAGTGCTTTACCGAGGAAAGCCACTTTAACGGACTTTTGGAATATCCGCAGTACACAAAGCCGTCAGAGTGGAGAGGCATAGAAGTTCCCGAGGTGCTTTTAAGCGGGCACCACGCAAATATAGAAAAATGGCGCAGGGAAAAAAGCCTTGAGGTTACAAAGAAAAAACGACCCGATTTACTTAATGATAAATGATATTCGTTATTAATGTATGAAAATTTTAATCAAATATTGTAAAATTGCACAAGAAACGATTTGATTTTTTGACTTCAAGTGAATATTAATACGAAAATATTTTATCGTATTGACCTTGATAATAAAAAAGATTATAATAAGTATTAAATCAAGCCTTTAAGGTTTTTTCGGTTTAAATTCTAATGTGTCAGAGAGGGTTTTCAAAATGTATGTTAAGGAAGTTTTAGTTCAGAACAAAGCCGGCTTACACGCTCGCCCGGCAACTTTCTTTATCCAGAAGGCTAACGAGTACAAGTCAACAATCTGGGTTGAGAAGGAAGAGCGCCGCGTTAACGCAAAGAGTCTTCTTGGCGTACTTTCACTCGGTATTATCGGAGGAACAGAAATCAAGATTATTGCTGACGGTTCGGATGAAACCGAGGCTGTTGAAGGTCTTGTTGCTCTTGTAGAATCAGGTTTTACTGAATAATTGTAAACTCACAGCATTTTTAGGGCGGAATTATCCGCCCCTTTTTTGTTTTTGGAAGTTGGTGAAATTATGAATCCTAAAATGCAGCAGCTGCGCAAAAAAGCAATGGCTCTGCCGCTTTTGCCGGGTGTTTATATTATGCACGGCAAAAGCGGAGAAATTATATATATCGGTAAGGCAAAGGCACTTAAAAATCGTGTCAGCCAGTATTTCGGCTCGCAGAATAATCACGCCGAAAAGGTACGCAGAATGGTTGACAATGTGGACGACTTTGAGTATATTATTACCGACAGTGAGTTTGAGGCTTTAATTCTTGAATGCAGTCTTATAAAACAGCACACGCCTAAGTATAATATTCTGTTAAAGGACGACAAGGGCTACAGCTACATCAAGTTAAGCGCAGGCGACTGGGGCAAGCTTTCTTATGTTCTTCAAAAATCGGACGACGGAGCGCAGTATATAGGGCCGTACAAGAGCAGTTACTATGTAAAAAGTGCAGTTGAGGAAGCAAACAAAATTTTTATGCTCCCTACCTGCAACAGGCGTTTCCCGCAGGACTTCCGCAAAGGCAGACCTTGCCTTAACTACCACATCAAGCAGTGTATGGCGCCCTGTACAGGCAGAGTGAAGCTTAAAGATTACAAAGAAAGTCTTGCACAGGCGCTGGATTTTTTAAAGGGCGGTTCGTCAAACTCGATTAAACAGCTTACTGCACAAATGGAAGAAGCGGCAGAAAATCTTGAATTTGAACGTGCCGCAAGAATACGTGATAAGATAAACGCAGTGAAAAAGATGGGAGATAAGCAAAAGGTTGTCGCCAACAGGGTGCTTGATGAGGACGTTATTGCAAGTTTTACAGACGACGGTAAAATCTGCTTTCAGGTTTTCCGCTTCGAGGGCGGCAGGCTTTTTGACCGGGAAAGCTTCATTTTTGACAGCGGTGACAGCGAAAGCGAATACGAGGAATTTTTGCTTGGATACTACACAATCAGAAATGACATTCCCAAAAATATTGCGATTGACAGTGGATTTGACAGTATAGATGCAATTTCACAGTGGCTGAGTGAAAAAAGAGGCAACAAGGTTAATGTAACTGTTCCGCAAAGGGGAGAGCAGGCACAGCTTGTTTCAATGTGCCGTTCAAATGCTGCAGAGGCGCTTGCACAGAAAAAGGGTGCAACGGTGCGTGAGTTCGGCGTGCTTGAAGAGCTTAAAGAAACTCTCGGCCTTGAAAAACTGCCCGAATATATAGAATCCTACGATATTTCAAACCTTGCAGGAACAGAAAATGTCGCAGGAATGATAGTTTATAAAAACGGAAAGCCGCTTAAATCGGCATATAAAAAGTTTAAAATCAAAGGATTTGAAGGTCAGGACGACTATGCTTCAATGGCTGAGGTTATTTCACGACGATTTGATGAATACTATAAAGCAGATGACAAATCAGAGGGCTTTGGAAGGCTTCCCGATTTAATCTTGCTTGACGGCGGAAAAGGACAGGTTGCGGCTGTTAAACAGGTTCTTGAAAAAATGAACATAACCGTACCTCTTTTCGGTATGGTAAAGGACGACAGACACCGCACTCGTGCAGTAACGGGCGACGGAGGAGAAATTGCAATCAGCTCAAAGCGTGCGCTCTTTACTTTTTTAAGCAAAATGCAGGACGAGGTTCACCGCTTTGCAATCGGCTATCACCATGCACGCAGGAGCAAAAACACCTTTAAAAGCTCGCTTACAAATATTGACGGTGTGGGCGAAGTCAGGGCGAAGTCGTTGCTAAAATATTTCAGAACGATTGACAATATTTCAAAGGCTGATTTAGAGGAACTTGAAAATGCACCTAAAATGACAAAGGATACTGCACTTGCAGTTTACAGATATTTTCATTTGGAAGACAAAGAGTAAAATGTTGTTGTAAAATATGGTGTAATGTGTTATACTTACAGCAGAAAATATATTTTAAAGGAACAGTACTATGCGTGTAATCACAGGTTTTGCAAGAGGCAGACGTCTTGAAACCCTTGAGGGAGAGGACGTAAGACCTACTACCGACAGAATTAAAGAAGCTGTTTTTTCAATTATCCAGTTTGAAACCGAGGGAAGGGCGTTTCTTGATTTGTTTGCAGGCTCGGGACAAATGGGCATTGAGGCGTTAAGCAGAGGTGCAAAAACAGCCTTTTTTGTTGACAACTCCAAGAAATCTCTAGACACGGTTAAGAGAAATCTTAAAACAACTAAGCTTGAACAGAACGCAAAAACCTTTGCAATGGATTATCAGAGCTTTGTTTCAATGTGCAGCGAACGCTTTGATATTGCGTTTATTGACCCTCCGTACAAAACGGGAATGCTGCAAAAGGCGCTTGAGCTTGTGCCGGAGATTATGAATGAAACAGGCATAATTATAGCGGAAAATCCGCTTGATGAAGAAATTTTGTCGAATTACGGTAATTTTGTACTTGACAGACAGTATCGCTATGGTAAAATAAAAATAAGTACATTCAGACATAAGGATTTTGTGCAATGAATAAAACGGTAATTTGTCCGGGCAGTTTTGACCCGGTCACTCTCGGTCATCTTGACATAATTAAGCGTTCGGCTAATATGTTTGACCGGGTTATTGTCGGCGTGCTTGTGAATTCCTCAAAAACCCCGTGCTTTTCGATTGACGAGCGAATCGGATTTTTAAAAGAGGTTACGCAGGACATTCCGAATGTTGAGGTGGTCAGCTTTGACGGCTTGCTTGCCCAGTATTGTAAAGAAAGAAATGTTGACGCAATTGTAAGGGGTTTGCGTGCGGTTTCGGATTTTGAATACGAATTTCAGATGGCTATTACCAACAAAAAGCTCAATTCTCAGCTTGAAACAATTTTTCTTATGGCAAACTCGGAGTCTATGTATCTCAGCTCGAGTATGGTCCGTGAGGTTGCCTCAATGGGCGGAGATATCAGCAATTTCGTGCCAAAATGTATTCACGACAGAATAGTAAAAGGAATTTCAAATATTAAGAAATAAACTTAATTCAGATTGGATTATATAAGGAGTGGAAAAAATGAAAGTTGATGATTTAATTCTACAGCTTCAGGACGTTATCAGCGATGCAAAGTCAATGCCGTTTTCAGGCGGAAAGGTTATGGTAAGCAGCGATGAAATCTATGATATCATCGACCAGATTCAGGATGCTATGCCTGCCGAGGTAAGACAGGCAAAGAATATTGTTGCTGACAGAAAGCAGATTCTTACCGAGGCTAACCGTGAGTCTGAAAACATAATCAGAGCCGCCGAAGAACGCAAAAAGGCAATGCTTAATCAGAATGAGATTGTCAGAGAGGCTCAGGCAAAGGCAAAAGAAATTGTTGACGATGCAAAACAGAAGTCAGCCGAAATCAGAAAGGCTGCCAATGTTTATGTTGACAGCATTATTAGACGTACCGAGGACAGCATATCTGCTCAGCTTGATGAAATTAAGAAAACAAGGGCAAACATTTTAAATTCTCAGAAGTCAAAACAGAATTGATAAATAATTAAGTGAAAAAAACGCTGAACGGCAGTTAATTGCAGTTCAGCGTTTTTTTATCAAAGATTAAATAAATGTTTTATGTATTCGGAATATAAGTTTTAGTAATTTCCGATTATAAAATAGCTTAAAAAACTGTAAAATATTATTTTATCCTTTTATATGCTAAAATATTTCAAAATATTAATTAATTTATATTGACTTTTGATATAAATATGATAATATAATTACAAAGAGCTTTTTTAACACGTTAAGACAAAATTATGATAGAAGTAATATTGAGTTATCGTATCTGGACTATTATGGTGGTTTAGTAGCATCATCATGGTCTGATAATTATATAAAACTTCAGGAAGGAATTACTTGTGGCGGACAATACGATAACAACGACAATCTGGTTGGAACTTATTATTGTAGTGTCGGCAACATAGTTAATTTATGGTATCTCGTATGTTATTAAATAAATTAAAATACTGGGTTTTAGTGTTTATAATTACTGTATTATCAGTTGCCTTATATGGTTGTAGCGGTAATTCTCCTAATGTCGAAAATGCTACATCTAAAGTTGAAAATACTACTACCGCGGAAACATCAGCTGCCAACGAATATGAAACTTTTTTAGAGGACGGCTCAAAATACAACATTGACCTTACGGCAGAATATAACGAAGAGGAAAATAGCGTTGACACAATTCTTACTAACAACACAGGTGACCTCTATGTTTTCCCTGGTGACGAACACCACTTTTACAAACAGAACGGCAATAATTGGGAAGATGTAACATTCGGTTACGGGTACATATTTAATCAGGATAGTATTTCTCCGAAAAAGGGAGAAAATACTTACAACCGTTCGTTTTGTGCATATCCTTCCTCGAACGACAAAGGAAACGACATAAACGAAGCGAGGAAAACAAAATATTTCACTCCGGGAAAGTATAAAATTGCCGTTAGGGTAAGCGTTTGCGACCCGTTGGAGTATATGGAAATAAATAATGACGGTAAAACGGAAACCTTTCCGCGTTATGACAAAAACAGATTTTCATTTATGAAAGAGGCTTATTTTATTGTTGAATAAGTACGTTCTACATTACAATTAAAAAATTACGGCTGTTTTACCAAAAAGGTGAAACAGCCGTATTGTTATACTTAACTATATTTTTTAAATTATAAAGAAAAATAAAACTCCAACCGTTATGCTCAACAGCATTGCGGCGAGGATATCTCTTATAAAGTGAACGCCTGCAAGCACTCTTGAAAGTGAAATCAGAAGTGAAATGGACAGTGCGACGATGCCAAGCTCAACATTTATATAGAAAATTGCAAATGAAATTATAAATGCGCTTGCAGTGTGTCGGCTGGGCATACTCTGCCCTGTTGTTGTTTTGCCGAAAAGGGAGGACGTGTTGTATTTTTCATAGGGCCTTTGTTCGTTAATTATCTTTCGCAAAGCTGTTACAAGCAAAAACACACCGAGTGGAATAAGGATTATTTTAAAGAGGTCAACAGGATAGCTGAAACATACATAGACAATCAGCACGGGATAGCTGATGAACAGCACAAGCGGCAGAAAGACGTAGCAAAATTTCAGCGCGTTGAAAGCGAAATATCTCTCCCTGAAAAATCGGATAATCCGTTTGTAGTTCTTCTCGGTAATTTTAAACATCTCCGTTCGCATCAATTTGCCTTTTTATTCTAACATATGAGTTAAACTATTTCAACATTGTATTTTTCAAACCAGCAGTCAAGCTCAATGATATAAGCAAGAATCTGCGGAGCCTGCATAAGCTGACCGTACCACGGAGTTGTGATTGCGTCAGGGCTTTCAATAATACGCTCAATTGATTTTTTGTTGAGAATTTCTGTGAGTTGGTTTTTCTTTTTTAGAATTAATCTCACCCTATTCACACATTCATCAAAGTAAATGGGATTGTGAGTTTTGGGGTACGGACTTTTCTTTCGCCAGCAGATTCCCTTTGGCAGGATATCCTCAAATGCCTTTCTGACTATTCCCTTTTCACGGTTGCCGTAAGCCTTTAAACTCCAGGGCATATTGTAGGCGTATTCAACAAGTCGGTAATCGCAGAACGGTACTCTTACTTCAAGACCGCTGAACATTGAACATCTGTCCTTGCGTTCAAGAAGACATTGCATAAACCAGTAGAAATTGAGGAAAAACATTTCTCTCATACGTTTGTCTGTTTCACTGTCGCTTTTTAATTTCGGAGCAAGATTTATGGTGTCAAGGTATCTTTGGCGCACATATTCCTCTCCGTTTTTCAGTATTCCGTCTTTTAGAATAAACCTGCGGACGTCCTGACTTTTTGACCAAGGAAAGCAGTCATCGAAAAGTATGCTTTTGTCGTGGTACCAGGGATAGCCGCCGAACAGCTCGTCGGCACATTCGCCCGAAAGAGCAACGGTGTAGTTTTGCTTTATCTCTTTGCAGAACAGCAAAAGTGACGAGTCAACGTCAACGTATCCGGGCAAATCTCTTGCCTCAACGCTGTCGTAGAGTGCGTCTACAAGCGCTTTGTTGTCAAGAATGACCTCGCGGTGGCGAGTGTCGGCATTGTCAGCCATCATTGAAATATATTCGTAGTCGGCATTCGGCTGAAAGCGGCTTTTTTTGAAAAATTTTTCGTTGTCACGGTATTCAACCGAGTAGGTGTTGATTTTTCCGAGTTTTCGCTCTTTGTAATATTCGGAGGCGGTTTTTACTATAATACTGCTGTCAAGCCCTCCCGAAAGGAAAAAGCAGAGAGGAACATCGCTGACAAGCTGTCGCCTTATTGCGTCAGTCAAAAGACTTCTCGTCTTTTCAATAGTATCATTTTCACTGTCGGTATGTTCTTTTGCTTCAATTCTGTAGTATTGCTCACGGCATAGAATGCCGTTTTTGTAAATTGCACATTCACCGGGGTTAAGCTCGTGCACTCCCTTGAACACTCCGCAGGACGGAGTTCTTGCAGGACCGAGGAAAAAGATTTCGTTAAGCCCCTGTTCGTCAATTTTTGGCTTTACAATCGTACTTGCAAGTAGTGCTTTGATTTCCGAGCCGAAAATTAATCCGCCCTTGTACTCGTAATAAAAAAGCGGTTTAACGCCTATTTTATCCCTGCAAAGGAAAATTGACCTGTCACTGCTGTTGAACACGGCGAAGGCGAAAATTCCATTGAGCTTATCCGCACACCGAGAACCGTATTTGATGTACATTTTAAGCACAACTTCAGTGTCACTGTGCCCCCTGAAACGAAAGCCTTCGGCACGCAGTTCCTCACGCAGAGCCTCGGTGTTGTAAAGCTCACCGTTATAGACAATTGTATATGTCTTTCCCTTGTGGGTTACTGACATAGGCTGTTTGCCGTTTTCACGGTCAATTACAACAAGCCTGCGGTGAATAAGCGCAGTGTTTTTGTTGATATAAATTCCATTTTCGTCGGGACCTCGTTTTTCAAGCGTTTGTGACATATTGTTGAGCAGTTTAATCCTCATACTCATATCAGCGTCACGTTCAATCCAGCCTGCTATTCCGCACATAAAATTTACCTCCGTAATAAGTTATATATTATCTTTTTGTTTGATAGATTTAATTGAATATAAAAAGCATACTGCAACTCCGATAAGTGCTGCGGCGGAAATTACCGTTCCTCCGTAAAATTGTGATGTTTCAACCGTTGATGTTGAAAATACCTCTGTGCTCCCTAAAAAGCACATTGCACCGAAGTGAGTGAGCAAAGCGGTAATAACGCCTTGAATAATTCTTATGCCAAAAAATAAAAGTTTATTTACATTTACTTTTCCCAAAGCCGAGTAAATCTGAAAATGAACGCATAAACCGCCAAAACCTATTGCAAAGGCTGTCATTTCAAGTGTGCAGCTTTTTGACATATCATTCACAGCCGAGCATACCTCAAGCAGACAACACAGCATATTTTCCGCCGAAGCGTCGCTGATTATCTGCCCGATAATTTCAATGAAAGCTGAGAATAAAACAACAAAAGCACATATGCTGATGATTCCTTTTGTGCTTTCCAACGCCGACTCCACAACTGCTGTTCCGATTGAACAGGAGGGTGCAGGCGATTTGGTGCAAAAGTAATTTTCATTTTTTCGCTTGTCAAAAAAATTTATTATAATTCCGAGCAGGATTACCGAAATAATTTGCGAGCATAAAATTATTACCCCTACGGTTTTACTGTTATAAAGTGACGCGCCGACAAAGTTTATAATAAATCCCGGACCTGCACACACAGCAAACAATGATGCTTTTTGCGCTTCTTTTTGAGAAACAGCTCCTATTTTTGCAAGCTCTGAAATTCCCTTTGCACCAACGGGATATCCTCCGAGGACGGAAAGCAGAATAACAGGAGCAAAACTGCCCGAAAGGCCGAAAAGTTTTTTTGTAATTTTACCCATCGGTTTGGCGAATTTTTGCGCCAGACCGCTTTTTACAATAAAAGACGATGCCGCCATAAACGGAAACAGCGACGGTATTAAAACATTAAGGCAAAGGCTGATTCCGTTCAGAGCGCCCTTTGAACAGCTTTCGGAGAAAATCAGAATTGAACCGCAGACAGCAAAAGCCGATAACGCCTTGAAAACCGTTCCTGCTTTTCCGACTGCTGCATTAATATACATATCAATCACCACTAATATATATGATTGAATATGCATAAAAATAAATAATATAAAATTTTTGGGAGAGATTTTTTTGCAGAAAAATAAGGATAAACATAACTCGGGCGGTTATGCGCCTTTTGGTCTTGATATGGGAGGTATGCCCACGATAGAAATGCTCGGCAACAGGCGCATTACGCTTGAGGGATCAACTGGGATTTTGCTTTATGAGAGCGACAACATAAAGATTAATACAAACAAAATGGTCGTTTCGTTTTGCGGCAGAGGGTTGTGCGTGAGGTGCATTTCCTGTTCGTGCGTAGAGATTGACGGTTTTGTCACACAAATTGAGTTCCTTACGTGATACTAATCTGTGATTAAAAGCGGATTTTTTCAGAATTTAGAACAGGGTGATTTTATGTTAGTGCAGTTTATCAGATTTTTCAGAGGATATGTTGACTTTACTGCAAGCGGAAAGTTTCCCGAGCGTTTTCTCAATATAACTTCACGCTACGGAATTAACCTATGGAATGCAAAGCCTTCAAAAAAGTCTATTAACGCTTCTATGTATATAAGCGACTACCGAAAAATACGCCTTGCGGCAAAAAAATCAGGCGTAAAAACAAAAATTTCGTCTAAGCACGGACTGCCGTTTGTTGTAAATAAATACAAATCGAGAATAGGAATCCCGATTGGCACAGTTGCAGGAATAATTCTGATTGCGGTGCTGTCAAATTTTATCTGGTCAGTCAGCATTACCGGGGCGCAAACCGTCAGCGAAACAAAAATTAAGCAGGTACTGTCGAAAAACGGGGTTGAAACAGGATGTTACAAAAACAACCTTGACGTGCAGAAAATTGAGCGTGATACAATGCTTGAAATTGATGAAATCGGCTGGATGAGCGTTAATATTACGGGCAGTATTGCATCAATTGAAATCAAGGAAAAGGCTAAAAAACCAAAAATTGATTCAAATACAACTCCGTGCAACGTAAAAGCAAAATGCGACGGAGTAATTACGAATATAAAAGCGAAAAAAGGTGAGGTACAGGTAAAAAAAGGCAGTGGAGTAGCAAAAGGAGATTTGCTTGTAAGCGGTATAATCGAAACGAAAATGAACACCCTACAATATGTGCGCGCAAACGCAGAGATGTTTGCCGACGTAATATATAAAAAAGAGTTATCCATAAAAAGCGACTACGAATACAACTTCCCGAACGGTGAAAAAACTTATCGGGACAGAGCGTTTTTGATGTGGTTTGAATTTCCGTGCAGTATGTCGTTTTCATCATACGAAAACTCTGTTTTCAGCGAAAATTCGCAGAACGTAATTTGCAACGATGTAGTACTTCCGATTGGAATAAAAACAAAAATGCAGTTAAATTTAAAGAGTGTTGAAAAGAAGCTTACAAAAACTGATGCGGAAAAAATTTTTATGAACGATTTACTGCTTTTTGAAACGTTTGAAAAACCTAAAAGCAAGGTTGTCAGCCGAAAAGTAAACGTCAGCAAAACAGGCGATGAATACTGTTGTAAAACCGATTATGTTTTTAATGAAAATATTGCGTACAGCGAAGAATTCAGCGTGACAGATTAAATAATATATGTTAAAATAAAATATTATAAGTAATTTTTTTAATTAGGATTTGATTTTATGAGAATACTTTGTATAGGTGATGTTGTAGGAAGCATTGGCTGTAACTTTCTGCGCAGTAAACTGCCGACAATCAAAAAAATTAAGGCGATTGATTTTGTGGTTTGCAACGGTGAAAATTCCTCAGACGGCAACGGTATAACTCCGACCTCTGCAAAATTTCTGTTTGACAGCGGTGTTGACGCAATCACTCTCGGTAACCACACGTTCCGCCGTAAAGAAGCATATGAGTATATAGACGAAAGTCCGTTTGTTGCACGTCCTGCAAATTTCCCCGAAAAAACAACTCCCGGTACGGGTATACTTAATATTGATACAGGCAGAAGAATAATTTCCGTTATTAACGTAATGGGCAATATGTGTATGGACAACAACCTCAACTGTGCCTTTGAAACAGTCGACAAAATGTTTGAAAAGGCAGAGGGCAAAATAAAGATTGTTGACTTTCACGCCGAAACTACAAGTGAAAAGCGTGCAATGGGTTATTATCTTGACGGCAGAGCTTCTGTTGTTTTCGGCACTCATACGCACGTTCAGACATCCGACTGCCAGATACTTCCCAAAGGTACTGGCTATATCACCGACGTCGGAATGACGGGGACGATTCATTCTGTGCTCGGCGTTAAAACCGAAATTATCATTGAAAAGCTTAAAACAAAGCTTCCGGCACGTTTCGATCTTGCAAGCGGCGAATGTAAAATGGAATGCTCATTATTTGACGTAGATGAAAAGACAGGTTTGTGCATAAGTGCTGAATCTTTGCGCATAGAATGAGCGATAAGGATAATAATTGTTTGTTTTTTCTATTGCAAAAAAAGGTTAAAGACGTTATAATATAAACAACTATCGTGTAAAAAGTTTGTACATTAAAAAGGATGTGCTATTATGATTAACGGAGAAATTCTAAAACAGGCTGTTATTTCGGGCGCAAATAATATCAGCCGTCAGAAAAACAGAATTAACGATTTAAATATATTCCCTGTTCCTGACGGTGACACGGGTACAAATATGTCAATGACTATTATGTCGGCGGTAAAGGCACTTGAGGATTACAGCGGTACAAATGCAGGCGAGGCGGCAGGAATTGTAGCCTCTGCAATGCTTAGAGGTGCAAGAGGCAACTCCGGCGTAATTACTTCGCTTATTTTCAGAGGTTTTGCGCAAGGACTCAAGGAAATGGAAGAGGTAAACGGCAAAAACCTTGCGGCGGCTCTCGGAATAGGTGTTGACGCTGCATACAAGGCTGTTATGAAACCTACAGAGGGTACAATTCTTACCGTTGCAAGAATGGCTTATGAAGCAGGTGTTGAAGCTGCAAAAGAGGACAGCAGCACAGTGTTTGTATGGCAGGCAATCTGCGACAAGGCAAACGAAGCGCTTGCAATTACCCCCGAGCTTTTGCCCGTTCTTAAAAAGGCAGGCGTTGTTGACGCGGGCGGCAAGGGACTTTGCGTAATCTTTGAGGGAATGCTTTCTGTAATCAAGGACGGCGTAATGATTGAATATGATGATTCTGACGAGGTTACTGTCGATACTTTTGACAGTGCGGCTGCTGAGTTTGATGAGGATATAAACTTTACCTATTGTACCGAGTTTATCATTGGAAGGGATTCCGAAGAGGAAACCAACCCGCAGCTGCTTCGTGAATATCTTGAAACAATCGGCGACTGCGTAGTTGTAGTAAGCGATGAGGAAATTATCAAGGTTCATGTTCACACAGAGCAGCCGGGTAATGCACTTACAAAGGGACTTGAGTTCGGTCAGCTTCTCACCACAAAGGTTGAGAATATGAAGGAACAGCACAAAAACGTTAAGAAAGCTAAAAAGGCTGAAAAAGAAGTATTTACTCCTGCCGAGCCTGTTGATGACATCGGCTTTGTGGCTGTTGCGGCAGGCGATGGTTTAAAGGAACTTTTCAGGGATTTAGGCTGTACAAACGTAGTTTCAGGCGGACAGAGTATGAACCCCAGTACCGATGATATTTATGAGGCTGTAATGGCTACTCCCGCCAAGAATGTAATTGTTCTTCCGAATAACAAGAATATCGTTCTTGCGGCTGAACAGACTATTCCTATGGTAACAGACAGAAATGTTGTAATTGTTCCTACACGCACAATTCCACAGGGAATGACGGCTATGCTCAATTTTGACCCCGAAATTTCAGCAGAAAGCAACGCACAGCTTATGATGGATTCTGCACAGAATGTGGGTACGGGACTTGTAACCTTCGCCGCACGCAGCAGTGAGTTCGGCGGCAAGAAAATAAAAGAGGGCGATATAATCGCTCTTGAAAACGGTAAGCTCACAATTACCGAAAAGAGTGCGGTAAAGGCTCTTGTGAAGCTTGCTAAAAATATGGTAAATCGTGACACTTCATTTATCACACTTATTTACGGTGAGGATGTAAGCGAGGAGGATGCAAATACAGCGTATGAGGAGCTTCGTGATAAGTTTGGCTCACGCACGGACATTTCGCTTGTCAAGGGCGACCAGCCGGTTTACTATTTCATTTTAAGTGTTGAATAAAACAAATTACGGGCATGATATTGTGTCATGCCCTATATTTTTAATAAAATTGCTTGAAAACATTCGGGAAAACAGCTCGGCAGTATCCGTTTGTATACCCGAATTACTGCGGCAATACGCCGCCTATAGGTATTAAAATGGCTTCACTTTATAAAATGCCGATTTCAAATTTAAACGGTATAGGCAAAAAACGTGCTGAGCTGTTTGCAAAGCTCGGAATTAACAGCGTAGGAAGTCTGCTCAATTTCTATCCCCGTGCCTATGAGGATTGGAGTACGGTTGAAAATATTTCAGATTTACAGTACGGAAGTTTGTGCTGTATAAAAGCAGTGCTTGCCACCCCGATTTCAGATTCTCGAATCAGCGGAGGACGGATTATTTCAAAGGGTATGGTGTATGATGACACAGGCTCTTTGCAAATTGTGTTTTTTAACAACAGATACATAAGTTCTATGCTGAAAGGCGGAGAAGAATATTTCTTTTACGGAAGAATAACTGCCGACTCCTATGGTGCTCAGATGATAGCTCCTACGTTTTCACTTGCAAGCGAAGGGGCAAAAATTCACCCTGTTTACCGCCAAACAGCTGGATTGGTAAGCAAGACAATTTCAAATGCTGTTAAGCAGGCGCTTTCGCTTTTGCCAAAATCAATAAACGACCCTCTGCCGGAACAGGTAAGGGATATTTTTGATTTGTGCGGTTTAAGGCAGGCTCTGAACGATATACATTTTCCGAAAAACAGGGAGCGCCTTGAAAAAGCGCGCAAGCGCCTTGTCACAGAAGAACTTGTTGTGCTTAATCTGGGAATGAGAAATTTGCGTGAGCACAGCAGGGGAGAAAGCGGAGTAAAAATTACAGAAAGCTTTTCCTCTGAATTTGAAACGCTTTTGCCGTTTTCTCTAACCAATGCTCAAAAAAAAGCAGTTTCCGACTGCGTGAAAGATATGCTTACAAAGAATTCGGCTATGAACAGGCTTGTTCAGGGTGACGTGGGTTCGGGTAAGACTGCCGTTGCGGCTTCGGTGTGTTATACCGTTGTCAAAAACGGCTTTCAGGTGGCATTTATGGTTCCTACTGAGATTCTTGCAGTTCAGCACTACGAAACATTTACAAAGCTTTTTGAAAACACCGGAATAAAAGTTGCACTGCTTACGGGTGCGCTTAAAGAGTCGGAGAAAAAAAGCGTAAGACAGGCATTGACTGACGGAGAAATTGACCTTGTAATCGGCACTCATGCACTTATAACCGACAAAACCGAGTTTAAAAATCTCGGTCTTGCTGTAACGGACGAACAGCACCGTTTTGGAGTAGCACAGCGTGCAAAGCTACTTTGCAAAGGTGAAAATCCACACTTGCTTGTAATGAGCGCAACACCGATTCCCAGAACGCTTGGTCTGATAATTTTCGGCGACCTCGACATTTCTGTAATTGACGAGCTTCCGCCGTCGCGAAAGCCGGTTAAAACTGTTCTTATGAGTGCGTCTCAGCGCAAGCGGATATATAATTTTATAAGGAGTGAAATCGCATCAGGCAGACAGGCGTATATCGTCTGCCCTCTTGTTGAGGAGGGTGAGCTTGACAACGTGGCGTCAGCCGAGGAATACGCCGCTGAGCTTATGCTAAAGGAATTTTCCGACATTCCTGTCGGAATAGTTCACGGCAAGATGAAACCCGATGAAAAGGACGAGGTAATGGAGAAATTTGCCTCAGGCGAATTTTCACTTCTTGTCGCGACAACCGTAATCGAAGTAGGCGTTGATGTTCCGAATGCATCGGTAATCGTTATTGAAAATGCAGAGCGTTTCGGACTTTCTCAGCTTCACCAGCTAAGAGGCAGAGTGGGCAGAGGTCAGTTTCAGTCTTACTGTGTTCTCATAAGCGATAAAACGACTGCGACAACAAGGGCGCGTCTTGAGGTTCTTTGTTCAACAAACGACGGATTTAAAATTGCCGATGAAGATTTAAAAATGAGAGGACCGGGCGACTTTTTCGGAGAGCGTCAGCACGGACTGCCGCAGATGACAATAGCCGATTTTGCGGATACAAAAAGTCTTGAGCTTTCGCAGAAAATTGCCGATTATATAAGTTTCACCTACAAGGATATCCGTTGTGATGAGTTAAGGCTTTTAAGAGCAGAAATTGACAGGCTCTTTGAGCGAGGCGGACAGAATACGCTTAATTAAAAGATGTATTCATTTTTTTGAATGCACGGTTTGCCGTGTTTGCAATAAACAGCAAATTTATTTATATATAAACTTAATTAAAGGAGAGAAAACCGACTGATGAAAAGAAAGTCATTAAAAATATTTTCACTGTTTTTTGTTCTTATTATTTTAATTTCGTCATCAATTGTTTCGACTTTGGCAGTTTCATATCCGAACGATGTTAAAACGCAATCGGACTCCATTCTTCTTGTCAATATGGATACAGGTCAGGTGGTTTTTGAAAAAGACGCTGATTCCAAACGATACCCCGCATCAACAACTAAAATTATGACTTACATAATAGTTGCGGAAAACATAGATGATTTTGAACACACACGTGTGCCTATTAAACAGTCTGTGCTTGACGTGTTGAAAAATACGGGAAGCTCGCTTGCAAGCGTGGAAGACCACGTAGGTAAAGATATGAGTGTAATTGACCTTCTCTACAGTATGATGGTTCCCTCCGGTAACGACGCCGCAATGGTGCTTGCTGACTATATCGGCGGAGGAAATGTTAACAGCTTTGTAAAGCTTATGAATGATAAGGCTGAGGAGCTCGGTTGTAAAAACACTCATTTTGAAAATCCTGACGGACTTCACAATGAAAATCATTACACAACGGCTCGTGATATGTACAAAATTGCAACCTATGCTCTAACACTCCCGAAATTCTCTGAAATTACAAATACAACCGCCTATACCTGCGAGGGCGACGATTATCCGCTCGTTACAACTAACTATTTAATCGACCCGAATAACGGCGGCGATTACTACTATATGTACGCAAAAGGAATAAAGACAGGCACAACCGATCAGGCGGGCAGATGCCTTGTAACTACCGCCACGGCTGACGGATATTCTTACATGGCAGTGCTGTTGCACGCTCCGTACAAGGAGGGCGTAAACGAGGAATACGGAACAATGACCGACGCCGCTGACTTATTCAGATGGGCGCTGACAGGTCTGGAGCTTAAAACCGTTGCAACTACGTCAACACCTGTGTGCGAAGAAAAGGTAAATCTTGCTTGGGGCAAGGACTCGGTTTTGCTTGTTCCTGACAAAAATTTAAGCGCCATTGTGCCGAAAGATTTGGACAAAGATGAAATGATTGTTGAAACAGATGTTCCCGAAAGCATTGACGCTCCAATTGATACCGATACCGTTGTTGGAAAAGCCGTAATTTATTATAAGGGCAGTGACGGCAAGAAGCAGGAGATAGCAAAGGTAAATCTTGTTTCAAGCGAAAAAATTGAAATGAGCGGAATACTCTTTGTGCTCAACGTAATTACAACTGTGTTTAAGTCCTACTGGTTCCTTGTAATTATCGGAATTATCGCAATAATTCTTATCTGTTACTTCATATCTTCAAAGATAAACAAAAAACGCAGTAAAAAGAACCGAAAGGTAAAGCATTACCGCAACTTGTAATATTGCAAGCTTATATATGACTTTATTTGGTTAGTATGATAAACAAAAAGTTTGTTACAATAATGTAAATAATTCTTTACTTGAATTTTGTTCTTTATATGTTATAATTGCTTTAGAGAATAATTACAGAGGTGATTATATGAAATGTCCGTACTGCGGCTATGAAGAAAGCAAGGTAATTGATTCACGTTCTGCAGATGACGGTGAAAGAATCCGCAGAAGACGTGAGTGCCTTAATTGCGGCAAGCGTTTCACAACCCACGAGGTTATCGAAACTGTGCCGATAATTGTTGTAAAGCGTGACAAGTCACGTGAGGTCTTTGACCGCAACAAACTTACGGCAGGCATTCTTCGTGCGTGTGAAAAACGCCCCGTATCAATCCAGCAGATTGAATCAATGGTCGATTCGATTGAAGCAAAGCTGCAAAGCAGTCTTGATCGTGAAATCACGTCTATGCAAATCGGAGAGCTTGCTATGGAAGAAATAAAAAATGTTGACGAAGTTTCCTATGTTCGTTTTGCGTCTGTTTACCGCCAGTTCAAGGACATAAACACCTTTATGGAAGAGCTTAACAAGCTTTTGACCGAGAAAAAATAAATTGTATTTTAAATCTGCCCGAGCAATCATACTGAATTGCTCGGGCGTTTTATATTATTAACTATTGACACTGTGTTGTATAGATGATATAATACAATTAGACAAGGAGATGTTGAATAATGAAAAAAGCTATATTTATAGTATCCTTTGCTGCAGTTATTGTTGTTTGTGCCGTGTTCTCAGTATTCTTTTTTTGCTCCTCGTCTGTAGTAAACGTGTCTAATGACACAAGTGCAGAGTTGACATACATTTATGATGATAAAAATATTAAAACTACACTTGAAGATAACGACTTAAATGAGTTGTGTGCTATGTTTGAAGGAAAAAAGACGTATTTGATTTCTCCGTTTGATACGCCGTCGTGCGGCTTTGATGAAAATGTATCTGTGAAAATCGGCAACAGCGTATTTATGCCTGCCTGCGATACCTGCACAACTGTGAAAACAGGTTTTGTTTATTTTAATATTTCTGATAAAGAGCGCGGCAGACTTGAAGAAATATTTGCAAAATACGGTGCAACATTCCCGTGTCTATGATTTTACTGAAAAATATGATATATTACAGTAAAATCAGAGAACATTTGTTTGTAATATTTTCGAACGTTTTGTAACCTTTTAAAATTTAATAATTAAATATGACACCGAATACACAGGGCTATTTTTGTGTATTCGGTCTTTTTTATTCTGAAAAGGAATAAAAATTGAAAAATCGGCAGAAAAAATTGCAAAATAATAAAAAAATTAATTTTTTTGTAAATTTTATTTCTATTGCCGTAACTTTTGCTTGATTTTTTTAAAACAATAGAGTATAATTATATCAATCAGTGGCACATTGTGTCATTTGGTGACTGAATACATCGTTTTTAATTGATTTTTAAGCTTATGTGACGGAGGTGGGCAAAATGTTTTCGGGAATGTCAAATCATTCGATTGACGCAAAAGGCAGAATAGTTTTGCCTGCAAAATTCCGCGAAGAGCTTGGAAGCACATTTTACCTTGCACGAGGCTTTGGAAATTGTTGTATTCAGGCTATGTCCACTGACCAGTTCAATTCAATCTGTGCAAAGATTCTCGAACTTCCCGCCGACAAAGCTATGGCTTTGCAGTACACCTTCAGCGCAACAGCCGTTGAGGTTACTCCTAACGCACAAGGCAGGGTAATAATTCCACAGAGTCTGCGTGAGTTTGCTTCTATTGAAAGCGACGCGCTTGTAATCGGTATGAACAACAGAATTGAAATCTGGAGTAAAACTAAGTTTGACGAATTTATGGCTTCTCAGAAAGATACCATATCCGAAGCTTTGTCAATGCTGAGATTGTAAGGAGGAATATTATGGAATTCTCCCACATCCCCGTACTCCTTAACGAAACAATTGAGGGTCTTGACATAAAGGAAAACGGTATTTACGCCGACGGGACGGCGGGCGGCGGAGGTCACAGCGGTGAGATTTTAAAGCGCCTTACAACAGGCAAGCTTATATCAATTGATCGTGACCCGGACGCGATTTCGGTGCTCACCCAAAAGTTTAAAAGTAATGAAAACTCTATAATTATAAAGGGCAATTTTGCTGACATTAAGGAGCTTTTACAGCTTCGGGGCGTAGGCAGGCTTGACGGCGTTTTGCTTGACATAGGCGTCTCCTCCCATCAGCTTGATACAGCTTCAAGGGGCTTTTCGTTCCACGAAGACGCACCTCTTGATATGCGTATGAGTCAGAGCGGAACAACAGCCGAAGAGCTTGTTAACACCCTGCCCTTTGAGGAATTAAAACGTATAATTTCAAGCTATGGCGAGGAAAAGTACGCGTCCTCAATTTCAAAGGGAATTGTGTCTGCAAGAGAGCAAAAGCCGATTAAAACTACTCTTGAGCTTGCTGAAATCATCAAACAAAATGTACCGCAAAAGGTAAGACGTGACGGTCACCCGGCACGCAAAACCTTTCAGGCATTGCGCATAGCCGTAAACGATGAGCTGGGCGCTCTTGAAAAGGGACTTGACGGTGCGTTTGAAATGCTCGGAAAGGGCGGACGTCTTGCTGTTATAACTTTCCATTCGCTTGAGGACAGAATCGTCAAGCAAAAAATGGCTTCGTGGTGTCAGGGTTGTACCTGCCCGAAGGATTTTCCGGTATGCGTTTGCGGAAACAAGCCAAAGGCTAAGCTTGTAAACAAAAAGCCTGTTTGTGCAAATGAAACAGAATTAAACGAAAACCCGAGAGCCAGAAGTGCAAAGTTGAGAATATGCGAAAAAATTTAAAAATTTTTTCTCTCAGCTATAGACAAAGCAACTTATTTGTAGTAAAATATAACAAAGTTGTAAAGAATATTACAAATACAATCAATTGTGGTTAACGTCTTTGTAATTACTACATATACGGTTTACTTTCATTTAGTTCTGTAAAAAGAACAGATTGTGTGTGTGACAATTAGGATTAATTGTTAAAAGTTTGAAACTTTTTTGCTTTATAGAAATATAAGCTTAAAAGCAGTGTGTTTTATGAAAATTTTTGATAGAGAAAGGCACAAGGTGCAGGAGTAATGGCATACGAAAACAGAAATGCAGCTTATGATTTGAGTCTTTTTGACGAAGATGTTGCCTATTCAAACGGTTCGGCTTTACCAAAGCGCGAAGAACAGGAAGTACATAAGAAGCAAACAAAAAGAAAAACAAAAAATTCAAGCAAGGTTGTAACTCTTCCCGAGGAAGAGCTTCACAAAATCCGTCGCCGTAAGCACAATCCTCTGAAGCTTGCGTTAGGCAGCATTGGCGGTGCGGCAGTTGCATTAGTAATAGGCTTTATTATTGTGGGACAAGTTCAGCTTACGGAACTCAACCAGGAAATTATTACGGCTAAGTCATTGCTTGCAGACTCCCAGAGTATTTATACTCAAAATCAGATGAAGGTTGAATCCAAACTTTCTAATTCAGATATTGAGGAGTATGCCGAGGGTGTGCTTGGTATGACCAAAGCATCAAACGCACAGAAAGAATTTGTTACTCTTTCGGGCGGTGACAAAGCAGAGGTATCTGCTCAGGAAAGTGATAATCTTTTTACTCAGTTTATTGATTCCATTAAAAATCTTTGGTCATAACATTCATTTCAATTTAATAAATATGTTATGAAAGAATGAGAGTTAAGACTGCGTCTTGACTCTTTTTTCGGTATATATGCGATATAATGCAACACTCGGCCAGCTTGTTGTATAAATTGAGCAATCAGCGTTGTTGCTGAAGTTTTTCGGCAGTTAGAAATTGTTTACTGCAAAATACAGGGGTTATTTGGGTATGAAACATATGACTGCGAAAATATTTTGCCTGCGGTGGAAGGAGATTTGTTTTGGAAAATAACGGAAATATACGTAAAAACACTAAAAAAGCCGCAAAAGGTCCAAATCAGCGTTTAAGACAGCGCACGGCTGTACTTATTATATTGATTTTGGTAGCCGGATTCGGTGCGGCAATTGCAAGACTAGGTTATCTGACAATTGTTCAGGGAAGTTCGCTTCAGGAAGACGCTGTCGGACAACAGCTTAAAGATACCACGATTCCTGCAAAACGAGGTACAATTTACGATACAAACGGCAAGGTGCTTGCAGAAAGCGCGTCGGTCTGGCAGGTTGTAATGGCACCGATTTATTTTAAAACCGATGAGCAGAGAAAGGCGGCGGCTGAAGGTCTGTCGGAAATTCTCGGACTTGATTATGATAACGTTTACGAAAAGACAACGCAGGAAAGCTATTATGTTGTTGTAAAGCGTAAAATTGAGGTTGAAGCAAGGGATAAGATTCTTAAACTTATTGATAAGCTTTCGGAAGACTACGACTGTGGCAACGTAATTCAGCTTCTTGACGACTACAAGCGTTACTATCCGCAAAAGGATCTTGCTTCCTGCGTAATCGGCTTTACCGGAAGTGACGAGCAAGGTCTTGAGGGTGTTGAATATCAATATGACGATTATCTTTCTGGAACACCCGGAAGAATAGTAACGGCTAAAAATGCAAGAGGAACGGATATGCCGTTTCAGTATGAACAGAATGTTGAGGCAGAGGACGGCAACAATATTTATCTGACAATTGATGAGACGGTACAGTCAATCTGTGAAAAATATATGAAGCAGGGAATTGCAGACAACAACGTACTCAACAGAGGTGTTTGCATTGCAATGGATGTAAACACAGGCGCAATTCTTGCAATGGTTACGGTTGACGGCTATGATCTTAACGACCCGTACACCCTGCCGAAAGAAACTCAGAAAAAAATTGATTCGCTTGCAAAAGATAAACAGGCTAAAGCAGAAAGCGAAGCGCTTTCTGCAATGTGGCGTAACAAGGCTATCACTGATACCTATATGCCCGGTTCAGTTTTCAAAATGTGTACTGCTTCAATGGCGCTTGAAGAGGGCAAGGTAAATGACAACAGTACCTTTACCTGCAACGGCTCTATGGTTGTAAGCGACAAGACTATTCATTGTCATGCTCTCGGCGGTCACGGAACTCAAAAATTTGTTAGGGCAATCTGTAACTCCTGTAACCCTGCGTTTATCCAGATTGGTCAGCTTGTAGGAATGAACAAATTCTGTCAGTATTATCAGGGTTTTGGTTTCTCACAGAAAACAGGAATTGATCTCCCCGGTGAGGCAGAGGACAGCTTCTGGGCAGAGGGTACTATGACGGATGTTGATCTTGCGGTTGCATCTTTCGGTCAGAACTTCTCAATTACGCCTATTCAAATGATAACAGCCTGCTCTGCCGTAGCAAACGGAGGATATGTTCTTCAGCCTTATGTTGTTTCTAAAGTAACCGATAGTGACGGCAATGTAATAAAAAATGTCGAAAAAAAGGTAAAGCGTCAGGTTATATCAAAGGAAACCTCAGATAAGATGAATGAAATTCTCGGATACAATACTTCAACAGCAGGCGTAACAGCAGGCTACGTTGCAGGTTACAAGGTAGCAGGTAAGACAGGTACGTCCGAGAAAATCGGTTCGAAGAAGGTGGAAAGCCATTTCAGCGAGGACTATATTGCTTCTTTCTGCGGATATGCACCTGCCGATGACCCGCAGATTGCAATGCTTATATTTTTTGATACTCCGTCGGGTGATGCATACTACGGCTCGCAGGTTTCTTCTCCCGTATTCATAAATATTATGACTGAGGTTCTTCCGTACCTTGAAATCAAAACGGAGTATACCGACAGTGAGCTTGAATATGTTGATGTTTCGGCAGGTGATTACACAGGAATGACTGTTTCAGAGGCTGAGGCGGCTGCTCAGAATGACGGCTTTACAACAACTGTAAAGGGTGAAGGAGATAAGGTAATAGCACAGATACCGTCTGTTTCATCAAAAATTCCGACCGGCGGAAATGTGGTTCTTTACACCGATGACACCAGCAAAAGCGAAGTGGTAACGGTGCCGAATCTTGTTGGATATTCGGCGTCGGAGGTTAACAATGTTGCAAGCGCTTTCGGTTTGAACGTAAGCTTCTCGGGTGCGTCCGATACGGGTGTTGTAAGTACGTCACAGGATATTGCAGAGGGAACCTCAGTAAGTCCGGGTACGGTAATTACGGTTTCGTTCTCGTCCTCGTCAACATTTAATGACTAATAAATATACAACCGCTGAGGGTAAAGCGTAAAAACGCTTTGCCCAAAATCGGTTTAATACGTCTGAAAGGATAGATGATTATGATGGTTTACGGAATATGGACTTTTTGTGCGGCACTGGCGGCGTTCATTGTTTCAGCAGTGTTCGGAAGATTTTTAATCCCGTATCTTCACAAGCTTAATTTTGGTCAGACAATTCTCGATATAGGTCCGAGCTGGCATAAAAACAAGCAGGGAACTCCCACTATGGGCGGAATGATGTTCATTGCGTCAATTACAATTGTTACAATAATCAGCACGGTTGTCTATATCTTTACAGGCGCTGAATTTATCAACACATATTTTGCTGATGTTCCCAAAGAAAGCCTTATGATTTTTGCGGGCCTCGGTCTTGCTCTTGCAAACGGACTTATCGGATTTGTTGATGATTACATCAAGGTTGTAAAAAAGCGCAACCTCGGGTTAACCGCAAAGCAGAAGCTTGTACTGCAGTTTGCCGCTGCGGCAATTTACCTCGCTGTTTTAGGATTTTCTGGTTGTGATACGGCTACAATAATTCCATTTATCGGTGAAGTTGATCTCGGGTTTTTCTACTATATCATCGCCGCTGTAGCTATTGTCGGTATAGTAAATTCTGTAAATCTTACCGACGGCGTAGACGGACTTGACGGCTCAATAACATTCTTTGCCTGTGTTTCGTTTATGCTGATTGCAAGTATGCTCGACAGTCTTGGACTTACGGCAATGTGTGCTGCAAGCTGCGGCGCTTGCCTTGGCTTCTTAGTGTGGAATTTCCACCCTGCTAAGGTGTTTATGGGCGATACAGGCTCGCTGTTTTTGGGCGGACTTGTATGTGCCATTGCATTTGCAATGGATATGCCTATTCTTCTTATTCCGGTCGGAATTGTATACATTGCCGAGGAGCTTTCGGTTGTTCTTCAGGTAAGCTATTTCAAGCTCACTCACGGCAAAAGACTTTTCAAAATGAGTCCGATTCATCACCACTTTGAGATGTGTGGTTGGAGTGAGGTTAAAATTGTGGCGGTGTTTAGCGCAGTAACAGCTGTTTTCGGCGCAATCGCATTTGCACTCGTATATTTCGGCGTTAAGTAAAATATTTATATAACATAATAGCGGAAATGATTTCTGCAATGATTAAAAGCCGTAAACAAAATATTTAAAAAGGAGGGAAAAACCGTATGGCGCCAAACAAAAGAATGATGCTTAAGGCAGATGTGAACAGAATGTACGATGACGAATATTATTCTGAGCAGAAAATCAAACAGGAAAAGTTTTTCATCCGTCCCTCCCGCCAGCGCAAAATGAAGAAAACAAAATGGTTTTCAATCGGAATGGGAATTGATTTGCCTTTCTGTATAATAATTCTTATTTTGCTTACTATCGGGACAATAATGATGTTCTCGTCAAGCTATGCGTTTTCCTATTATACACAGGGCGACAGCTACTATTTCCTCACAAGACAGCTTATTTTTATCGCAATAGGTCTTGCGGCTATGATTTTAATGTCGTTTTTTAATTACAACAAGCTTCACAAAATTGCGCCTGTTATTCTTGCAATTTCATATATTGCACTTATGATAGTGCTTGTTCTTCCCGGTGACGACGGAGTAAAGCGTTGGATTCCGCTTGGCTTGTTCAATATTCAGCCCTCGGAAATTGCAAAATTAGCAATTATTCTGTTTTTTGCACATTGGGCGAGTAAATATTACAATAAAATGCAGTTTGCCCGTTACAGTGTTTTGCCGGGTGTTATCGTGTTCGGCACAACAGCCCTTCTTCTGTTTCTTGAACCCCACTATTCTGGTATTGTAATTATCGGAATTCTTACTGTGCTTATGCTCTACATAGGCGGAATGAAAACAAAATATCTGTTTATAGGTTTTGTGCTTATGGTCGGAGTTGTACTGTTGCTTGCGGTAACGGGCGGTTTGTCCTATGCAATGAGCCGTATGGACGGCTGGGGACAGGCGCTTGTTTACACCGATGAGGATATGTGGCAGACTACATGGCAGACAAGAAATTCACTCTATGCAATCGGCTCGGGCGGCTTGTGGGGACTCGGACTTGGACAGTCGCGTCAAAAGTATCTTTATCTTCCCGAACCGCAAAATGACTTTATCTTCGCAATTGTTGTCGAGGAGCTTGGCTTTATCGGCGCAATAATGATTCTCCTTATTTTTGCACTTCTTGTATGGAGAGGAATAACACTTTCTCTGCGTGCAAAAGATAAATTCGGAAAGCTTCTCGGCATAGGACTTACCTCTCAGATTGGTATTCAGGTTGTGCTGAATATTCTTGTAATTACCGACTGGCTTCCGAACACAGGTATCAGTCTGCCGTTTTTCAGCTACGGAGGCAGTTCGCTGATAATGCTTCTTGCACAGATGGGTATAGTGCTTTCAATTTCAAGAACTGCAAATATTGAAAGACAGTAATATATACGGAGGAATGTATATGAAAGTTTTGCTTGCAGGCGGCGGCACGGCCGGGCACATAAATCCTGCTCTTGCAATCGCCGGATACATCAAAAAGAAACGCCCCGAAACCGAATTTTTGTTTATAGGAAATCGTGACGGAATGGAGCAGAGGCTTGTTCCGCAGGCAGGTTTTGATATAAAATCAATAACAATCAGCGGTTTTAAGAGGAGCTTTTCACCTAAGAATATGGTTGAAAACGTAAAAACTGTTACAAGAACATTTACCTCGTCCCACGAGGCAAAGAAAATTATCTCGGAATTTAAACCCGATATTTGTATAGGAACGGGAGGATATGTTTCCGGTCCGGTGATAAGAACAGCTTCAAAAATGGGTATTCCCTGCATTATCCACGAGCAGAATGCATATCCCGGCGTGACAAATAAAATGCTTTCAAAGAGCGTCAGTAAGGTGATGCTTGCAGTGCCGGAAGCAAAAAAATATTTTGAAAAGGCTGACTTTGTCGTTACGGGAAATCCCGTAAGAGGCGATATTCTAACAGCAGATAAAGAGAAGTCAAGAGCCGAACTTAATGTTGACGAACGTCCTCTTATTCTATCGTTCGGAGGCAGTCTGGGCGCAAGAAAAATGAATGAAGCCGTTGCGGATATTATTGCACGAAGCGGCAAGGACGGCAGGTATCAGCATATTCACGCTTATGGTAAGTACGGCGACTGGTTTCCGGACCTTGTAAAAGAGAAGGGAACTGATATTTCACAGTGCAGTAACCTTGATATAAGACCGTACATTGACAATATGCCCGTGTGTATGGCGGCGGCTGACCTTGTGATATGCCGTGCAGGAGCAATTACGCTTAGTGAAATACAGGCTATGGGTAAGCCGGCAATACTGATTCCGTCACCTAATGTTGCGGAAAATCATCAGTATCACAATGCAATGGCGCTTGTAAACGCAGGAGCCGCCGAGATAATAGAGGAATCAGATCTTTCAGGCGAAACTCTCATGAAAGCCGCAGATAAAATGCTTTTATCTCCCGAAAATTTAAAAACTATCAGCGAAAACTCACGCAAAATGGCAATTACCGATGCAAACGAAAGAATTTATTCTGTTGTGAAGAAAACACTCGGACTGGTTTAATACTGATATCCGATTAAAAACAGACATTTTTATTAATCTTAGTCTGCTTTTAGTCAAATATCAGTATAAATTACTTTAGTAACATCGGCATAACTTTCTCATAGAATGTAAAGGTATTCTTTTTGAGAGGGTGTTACTGTGTCAAAACTGCTTGTAACAGGAAGAAAAAAACTGGGCGGAGAGACATATGTTCAAGGAGCCAAAAACAGTGCGTTGCCTGTTCTTGCGGCAACGATACTTACAAAGGGCGAGAATGTAATTTACAATTGCCCGTTACTTTCAGATATAGAATCTTCTGCGAGAATACTGCGTTATCTCGGCTGCAAGGTCAGTCGATGCGGCAGTACGGTGCTTGTAAACTGCGATACCATTGACAAATGTGATATTCCCGACGAGCTTATGCGCAAAACGAGAAGCTCAATTATCTTCCTTGGCGCAATACTTGCACGAACAGGCAGAGCAAAAATGAGCTTTCCGGGTGGATGTGAAATAGGTCTGCGACCTATTGATATGCATCTTATGGCACTTCGTGAAATGGGTGCAGATATTCGAGAAAAGCATGGGTGTCTTGACTGCACGGTGCCAAAGGGGCTTAAGGGAACTAAAATTTCCCTCTCGTTTCCCAGCGTTGGCGCAACCGAGGACATAATGATAGCCGCCTGTCTGGCGGAAGGTACAACAACAATTACAAATGCCGCAAGAGAACCTGAAATTTGCGATCTTGCAGATTTTCTGAACAAATGCGGTGCAAAAATTTACGGAGCAGGTGAGGGTGTTGTCGTAATAGAGGGCGTCAAGTCCCTGAATCCGACGAGCCACTCGATAATTCCCGACAGAATAGTCGGTGCAACGCTGATGGCTTGCGCCGCTGTTACGGGGTCAAAAATTGTACTTGACGGCGTTATTTGCAGTCACCTTGCGTCAATCATTCCTGTTTTTGAGGAATCAGGCTGTAAAGTAAGATGCTGTAACGGCAGGCTTGAATTTACTGCTCCCGAAAAATTAAAAGCTATGAAAACCGTTAGAACAATGCCCTATCCCGGCTTCCCGACAGACGCTCAGGCACCTTTGCTTGCGATGTCCTGCATAGCTGACGGAACTACGGTTTTTGTTGAAAACATATTTGAAAATCGCTACAGACATACAGGCGAGCTTATCCGAATGGGAGCAAACGTAAAGACCGTCGGAAAAGTTGCCGTGGTTGAGGGCGTAAAATCACTTTACGGTGCGCCTGTCGAGGCTACCGACCTGCGCGGAGCGGCGGCGCTTGTTGTTGCAGGACTTTGCGCAGAAGCATGCACCGAAATCAGCGGAGTAAAATACCTTGAACGGGGATATGAAAATTTTGAGCTTACGCTGTCTGCACTCGGTGCTGATATAAAGAAAATATAGAAAATATTGCAGGGCGGCCCTGTGCGGTCGCCCGATAAAACCAAAAGTAAGGAAAGGGGGAAGTTTGCCGATGAGCGACAGAAGAGAACTTTCGTCAAAGGACAAAAAGCAGTTGGCAAAGCAAAGAAAATCAGCTGCAAAACAAGCTCAGAAATATCATAGAGAACAGGATAAAAAGGCAAAGAAATCCTCTGCCACAGCTAAAAAAACTACTTCCAAAAAGCGTTCCTCAAGCAAGATTGAGGAGGCTGTTAATTCAGGAAAAACAGTAAAATTTGAAAATATCAGCCGTGAAGAAAAATATATGCGCGAGAGCGAGGAGAGAATCAGAAACCTTGAACCGCAGGATTTTAACGACGGCTATTACATAGACGAGTATGGCGCAAGACAGAAGCAAGAGCGCCGTGCAAAGGAAATTCATCAACAGGAAAACGAAGTCATCCGCAGGCGCAAAAAGCCGATTACGCAAAAGCAATTAAAAATCCGACGCATTTTAATTTACGGCTTAATCTTTACTGCTGTGCTTGTAATTGGCGTAGTTCTTAGTCTTACTGTGCTTTTCAAAACAGAGAAGATTGAGGTTGAAGGTGACAAGTATTATTACGATGATCAGATAATTGCGTTCAGCGGAGTTGAGTTGCAGCAGAACATCATAGTCGGAGCATTTAACAGTACTCCCGAAAACATATCCGACAATCTGCCGTATGTCGAAAAGGCTGAAATAAGCTTTTCAATTCCCGATACAATCACCATAAAAATTACAGACGCCGTGCCGTCATATGTTATAAAAAACGGTGATAAGTATCTTCTTATAAGCGCAAAGGGTCGTATTCTTGACAATGTTGACAGCAACGAGGACAAGCTCCCCGAACTAAAATGTGACAAGCTTAAGAGCACAAAACCCGGCGACTATGTTTCTTTCAGCGATGAAAATGTGCCCGATATTCTTGAGGACGTTTCCGCAAGTCTTAAGGCAAATGACGTAAAGAATATTACGGCTTTTGACATTACCGATACGGCAAACATCACACTTGAATACGACAATCGAATTTCAATTAATATCGGATTGCCTGAGGATATTGATTATAAAATAAGAACGGCAATGGCTATTATTAACGAAAAGCTTGACCCGAATAACACAGGTGCGATTGCAGGAACACTTGATGTATCCGCCTGCAATACAACAAAGGTTTCACGATACAAACCTGCCGAAACGGCTGTGCCGACTACTGCACCACCGACTACTGCACCTGCTGATTATTCTGATAGTAACCAATATTATAATGACAATAATCAGTATTATGATAATGGCTACACGTGGAGCGGCGACACATACTCTGACAACTCATATTCAAACGATGAATATACAAACAACGGCACTGATTATTACGGAGATACAGGTGACGGCGCATATCAGTACCATTATTCCGACAATGGCGATTCGTATGCAAACGGCGATGTGTATAGTGCCGAATAATTTAAAAATTATCATTAAAATTGCAGAAAATAATATTAAAAGCATTGATATTTTTGCAAAAGTATGATAATATATAGATTATAATTGTGTACTCTAAAATATTATGGAATTTTATCGCTATACAGTGCTTAAAAGATTTTAAGGAGGACGTAAAAATGGCTTTTGAACTGGAATTGGAAAATGAGTATATGCCTAAAATTAAGGTTATAGGTGTCGGCGGAGGCGGCGGAAATGCCGTTAATCGAATGGTAGCAATGGAAGTTAAGAATGTTGAATTTATTGCAATAAATACAGATGAGCACGTTTTAAGACTTTCAAAAGCTTCTCAGAAAATACAGATTGGTGAAAAACTTACAAGAGGCAAGGGCGCAGGCTCAATGCCCGCAATTGGTCAGAGCGCCGCAGAGGAAAGCAAAGACGAAATTGCCTCTCTTTTGAAAGATACCGATATGGTGTTTGTTACCGCAGGTATGGGCGGCGGCACAGGTACAGGTGCTGCTCCTGTTGTTGCTAAAATCGCAAAGGATATGGGAATCCTCACAGTAGGCGTAGTTACAAAGCCGTTTGCTTTTGAGGGTAAGAGAAGAATGACTCAGGCTGAACAGGGCATTGCAGAGCTTTCTGCTTGTGTTGATTCGCTTATCATCGTTCCAAATGAAAGACTTAAATATGTTTCTGATACAAGCATTACACTTCAGAATGCATTTGAAATTGCGGACGATGTTTTACGACAGGGTGTTCAGAGTATTTCTGACCTTATTCTTCTTCCCGGTCTTGTAAACCTTGACTTTGCAGACGTTACTTCGGTAATGAAGGACGCAGGCTATGCTCATATGGGTATGGGCAGTGCAACAGGTAAGGACAAGGCTACCGTTGCAGCAGACAAAGCTGTTTCAAGTCCGCTTCTTGAAACCTCAATTGACGGTGCAAAGGGTGTTATTATCAATATCACAGCGTCTGCTGATGTTAGTCTTGATGACATTGACGCAGCTTCAACAATGATTAAGGACAAGGTTTCTGATGACGCTAACATTATCTGGGGTGCTGTAATTGATGACAAGATGCAGGATGAAATGAGCGTAACCGTAATTGCAACAGGCTTTAACGGTGATGGTCAGATGGCAAAGAAAAAGCTTGAAAATGAGTCCGTAATTGTTGATAAGGAAGCTGACAATTCTGCTTCAAAATCTACAAAGGACAAGACAGATGATGAGGATGATACATTCTACGATATTATGTCTATATTCAATAAGTAATAAGTAATCAGTCATTTTACTTATAAGTTTTCCTAAAAATCAGCGACGGCAAAAGCCGTCGCTTTTTGTTTTATTTTTAATGTAAAACAATAAAATGAAGATAAAAACAGGGAACAGACTTAACTGTTCCCTGTATAAGATAATTAATCATCAATTGGATTTTCTTTTTCTTCAGATTGTTCTTCGTTTTGTGAGTCAAGCTTTTTAACTACAACTCTTAAAATTCTCTGATCCTTTACCTCCATAACGGTAAAGCTGAAGCCGTCTGCTTCAATGCGCTGACGCTTGTGAGGAATAGTACCTGCGTGTTCAAGAATGAATCCCCCGACTGTTACGCTGTCGCTTTCAATTGCGTTTTCGTCCATATCAAACAAGGCAAGCAAGTCATCAAGCTCAATATCTCCGTTTACAAGGAATTCACCCTTACCGATTTTGTAGTAATTGTGTTCAATTTCCTCGTCCTCATCCCAAATTTCTCCTACAATTTCTTCAAGCAGATCCTCCATGGTTACAATACCAAGCGTTCCGCCGTATTCGTCGGTGACGATTGCAAGATGAATTTTGGTGCGCTTAAATGCATTCAAAATCTTTGAAAGTTGTTGAGTTCTGAAAACAAAGTACGGTGATTGCATTATGTCGTGTAAATCAGGGGCTTTTCCGTCTGCAAGCGACTCAAGATAATCTCTTGTGTGCAGAATTCCAACAATGTGGTCAACCGTTTCCTCATAAACGGGAATACGCGAGTACCTGTTTTCTATTATAATATCCTTAATTTTTTCCTGACTGTCGTTAATGTTGATAAAAGTAACGTCAACTCTCGGCGTAAGAATTTCATCTGCCGTCTTTTCGTCAAAGTCAAGCGCGGAGCGCACCATTTCGCTTTCACATTCTTCAAGTACGCCTTCTTCTTCAATGCTCTCAACAATGTATTTTAGTTCATTCTCGGTAACTGAGGGACTATCTTCGCTTCCGCCTGCAATTTTAAGCGCAAGTGATTTCAGCTTTAAAAAGACAAAAACAAACGGTTTGAGTATGAGCATAAGCACACGCAGAAAGCCTGCTGTTTTAAGCGAAAAAGCATCGCAGTGCTCCTTTGCAAGACACTTAGGAATAACCTCACCGAATGTCAGCACCAAAAGCGTAATAACTCCTGTAGCTATTGCGGGACCTAAGTCATTAAACACGTGTGTAAACAGCACTGTAGCTACTGAAGAACAGCTCAGGTTTACTATGTTGTTGCAAATAAGGATTGTTGTAAGGGCATTGTCAAAATTTTCGATAACATAAAGCACTTTTGTTGCCTTTTTGTTGCCGTTATCAACGCTGTGCTGAATTCGGATTTTGTTTACAAAGGAAAACGCCGTTTCAGTAGCAGAAAAAAACGCTGATAAAAGCACGAGTATCGCAATGACAATACCCATAATTATGTCAGATGTCAATTAAATATCACTCCGATTATGTTATTTATACTCTATAGTACTATAATTCTTTTAAATAATTATTGTTTTTAAGAAATATAAGCATAAAAAGATTGAAAAATATTGCTTAAAATGTTATAATATTTTTTATATTGCTTTAGCATATAATTTATTAAATGTGAATTACCGAAAGCTTTCGGGAAACAATATTTCTCGGAGGTGCATAGTTATGTCACAAAAATCGAAATCTTCAAAGTCGGATAAGTCAGATAAGAAGAGTAGGGATAATTTCGTCAAAAATCCTAATTTTGACGATGATCCGCAAAAGGTTGAAAATGATAGTCCGATAAGCGAGGAGCACACCGACCAGATTGATGAAATAGGTTCTGTGCTCACTGCCCACAAAGACAGTATTATACATTGTCTGACGATTATCGGTCAGATAGAAGGTCATTATATTCTTCCTCAACAGAACAAAACTACCAAGTACGAGCACGTTATTCCCTTGCTTGTTTCTATTGAAGAGGACGAGAGAATTGACGGTTTGTTAATTCTTATTAACACTGTCGGCGGAGATGTCGAGGCAGGTCTTGCAATTGCCGAGGTGATTTCGGGTATGAAAAAGCCGACTGTTTCAATTGTGCTCGGAGGCGGTCACTCAATCGGAATCCCGTTAGCGGTAGCGGCAAAAAAGAGCTTTATAGCCAAAAGCGCATCAATGACCGTTCACCCTGTTCGCACAACGGGGCTTACTCTCGGTGTGCCGCAGACGTTTGAATATTTTCAACGTATGCAGGACAGAATCACAACCTTTGTTGCCGAAAATTCTGATATAACAAAAGAACGCTACAATGAACTTGTGCTGAATACAGGCGAGCTTGTTATGGACATCGGCACAATTTTAGAGGGTGAAGAGGCTGTTGACGAGGGACTTATTGACGGAGTCGGCACAGTTTCCGATGCAATAGACGCTCTTTACGATTTGATAAAAGAATCAAAAGAGCCGAAAACCGATAAGAAAAAAACAAGATCGAAAAGCAGCAGAGCAAAGAAATAAATTCGGGCATAATGCCCGAATACATATATATTATTTTATATTAAATTTAAAAGGAGTACATACTATGTCAATTCTTGACGCCATTATTCAGGGTATTGTTCAGGGACTTACAGAGTTTTTGCCGGTATCCAGCAGCGGTCACCTTGCTATTACACAGCATATTTTAGGAACAAGCGGTGACGGCAATCTGTTTTTCAACGTAATGCTTCACGTGGGAACGCTCGTTGCCGTAATAGCATTTTATTACAAGCTTATATGGAGCCTTATCAAAGAGTTTTGTTCAATGGTAAAGGATATTTTCACAGGCAAATTCAAGTGGAGTAATATGAATTATGAGCGGAATCTTATTATGATGCTCATTATCGGTCTTATTCCGTTATTCCTGCTGTTCCTGCCGATTCCGGGAACGGATATGAAAATCAAAGATTTAGCTGAACTTCTCTCAGCAAGTCCGATACTGCTTGTAACTGCAATTTCGCTTCTTGTTACGAGTGTACTTCTCACAATCGGAATTATCTGCAACCGCCGAAATTCAGCAAGGGGCGGAAAGCACCTTAAAGGTTCAGGCAAAACAAGTTCAAAAGAACGAGAAAGCTACACAATTCTTGACGCAGTGTGCGTAGGTCTTATGCAGGTAGCAGCTGCAATTCTTCCGGGACTTTCACGTTCGGGTTCAACGCTCGCAGTAGGTGAGATGAGAGGAATAAATAAGCAAAAGGCTCTTGACTTCACATTCGTTTTAGGTGTTCCGTCAATTATTGCCGCCGCACTTTTAGAGGGCATAGATGCAATCAAATCTCCTGAGGGAATCAACGTTGAAATCGGCGTAATAATTGCAGGCGTAATTGCATCAGCCGTTGTCGGCTACCTTTCAATTGTTATCTTCAAGTGGTTCTTAAAGTCGGACAAAATGAGCATTTTCGTAATTTACACGGCAATTGTCGGCGTTGCTTTTATAGTGATCTCAATTATCGAAATGAATACGGGAGTAAATCTTTTTACAGGTGCACATATTAATTGGTAATTAAGGAAGTTATAAACAGGGAGTGATTTGATTGTCGGCAAAAAAGCAGACGGCAAAAAGACAAACAGCAAGTAAAAAATCAAAAGCTCCTGCCAAAACACAGACGGGCAGGGGCAGAGCAAAAAAGCCTGAAACTGCCGTACATACAGGACTAAGCCCCAGAGTAAGGGCAATTATCTACGGTGCAATAGCAGTGATTTTTGCATTGATGATAATTATAAAAGGCGAAAATGTTTGGACAGCCGTAAGAAGCTTTTTCTTCGGAGTGTTTGGATTCGGAATTTTTCTTATTCCTATTCTAATGATTTACCTCTGCCTGATAACTGAAAAAGAAAAACAAGTTGCCAGATTTAAAGCCAAAATAATAATAAGTTCGCTTATCATACTTCTTGTCGGCGCGCTGATTTATATTGCAGGCGGCGCAGAGTTCAATAATATGAATTTCTTTGCATGCCTCGGTAAGCTGTACATTCAGTCAGCAGATACAAGTGTGTATATGACCTTTGGATGTGGCCTTATGGGCGGACTTATAGGATACCCCCTCACGCTTCTTTGCGGTGAGGCAGCGGCATTATGCGTTTGCATAGTTGCAACTGTTATGCTTGTGTTTATCATAGCTAATATTTCCGTAAAGGACATAACGGCTGCGGCTTCAAGAACGGTAAGTAATGTTCGCAAAGCAGGCGAAAAGCACGTGCGTGAAAGAAAAGCTCGCAGAGAAGCCGAGCGTGAAAATCAGCAGATTTACAAATACGGTGAAGAGAGCGAATATAATCACGGTTCTCACACATCAGACGGAATTGATATTCCGCTTGATGATCCGAAGGTTAAGAAGAAAAGAAAGAAACGTCAGATTAAAAGCGGAATCGACATCGATTATGTTGACACAAACGAGCAGAACGCCGCTGATAAGGATTTGTCCGAGGATTTAATAAATATTATCAACCGTGCAAGCAAACCTCTCGGCGAGGAAGCAGACACAACAGTTGCCGATATTGCAGAGGACATTTCACAGGAAAAGGTGTCAAACCATGTGACTGACGGCGCAAAGCAGGCTGATCCCGAAACTGTTTCCGTTGAACCCGAAAGCAAACAAAAGAGTGATAAGAAAGGTAACAAGACAGAAGAAAATTCTGAATTTAATAATATTGGTTACAAAACAGATAGTTCTTCGGAAGAAATAAAAGAGGAAAAAGTTTACCATTATCCGCCTGTTCAGCTTTTAAAACCGAATACAAACAATAACGACAGAAACGCAATGGAGGAATTACAGAATAACTCCAAAAAGCTGATTGAAACACTTAACAGCTTTGGTGTAAACGCAACAATAACAAATATCTGCCGTGGACCTTCGGTTACACGTTATGAGTTACAGCCGGCTCCTGGTGTAAAAATAAGCAAAATCACAAACCTGTCCGACGATATTGCGCTTAACCTTGCCGCAAACGGCGTGCGCATAGAAGCGCCGATTCCCGGCAAGGCTGCTGTCGGAATTGAAGTTCCGAACAAGGTTGTAAGTATGGTTTCAATGCGTGAGCTTATTGACTCAGATAAGTTCAGAAATGCAAAGAGTAAGCTTACAACGGTCCTCGGTCGTGACATTTCGGGCGAAATTGTAGTTACAGACCTTGCAAAAATGCCCCACCTGCTTATTGCGGGTACAACAGGTTCAGGTAAGTCGGTTTGCGTAAACTCAATTCTTATGAGTATTCTTTTTAAAGCAACGCCCGACGAGGTAAAGCTTTTACTTATAGACCCGAAGATGGTTGAATTTTCAAAGTATAAGGGCATTCCGCACCTGCTTGTTCCCGTAGTTTCCGACGCTAAAAAGGCGGCAGGCGCACTTGCGTGGGCGGTAAATGAAATGCTACAGAGATACAAGATTTTCTCGGAGTACGACTGTAAGGACATTGATTCCTACAATACGCTTATAGAAAAAAATCTTGACTATATTTCAAAAAATCCACCCGTAGAGGATGAAAACGGAGAAATGCAGCAGAGTGTTCTTGAAATAAACGGACTCCCTGTTGCAAAGGAAAAAATGAGCAGGGTTGTAATAGCAATTGACGAGCTTGCCGACCTTATGATGGCGGCTCCGAGTGAGGTTGAGGACTCAATCTGCCGACTTGCACAGATGGCTCGTGCGGCAGGTATGCACCTTATTCTTGCAACACAGCGACCAACCGTTAACGTCATTACGGGACTTATTAAGGCGAATGTTCCAAGCCGTATTTCGTTGAAGGTAAGCTCAAATATGGATTCGAGAACAATTCTTGACACAGGCGGCGGCGAAAAGCTTATCGGTAAGGGCGATATGCTTTTTGCGCCTGTAGGTGCACCAAAGCCTATGCGAGTTCAGGGTTGTTATGCGTCTGACGAAGAGATTGAGGGCGTAACTAACTATATAAAGAAATCTTACTCAGCACAGTACAACGCAGATATTGAAGAAAAAATCAAACGTATTGCTGCCGAGGAAATTGCAGCAGGCAAAAAGCAGAGCGACAGCTCGGCTGATGACGACGGACTTGATGTTGACTCAAAAATGGACGAGGCTATCAAATGCGTAATTGACGCAGGACAGGCTTCAACCTCGCTTATTCAGCGCAGACTTAAAGTCGGCTATGCAAGAGCAGGACGAATGATTGATGATATGGAACAGCTTGGAGTAGTCGGACCTCATCAGGGTTCAAAGCCTCGCGAGGTGCTTATGACGTACAACGAGTGGCTTGAAAGAAGAAACGCTCTGCAAAATAGGGAAGATTGATGAAAGGAAAGTAATAATGGCTTTTTTACCGATGAACGCAGACGAGGTAAAAAAACTCGGTTGGGACTGCGTTGATTTTGTCTATGTTTCGGGTGACAGCTACGTTGACCACCCGTCTTTCGGTGCTGCCATTATTACCCGGCTTCTTGAGGATTGCGGTTACAGGGTCGCTTTCCTTGCTCAACCTGACTGGAGTAGCAATTCGGATTTTATGCAGTTTGGCAAACCAAGGCTCGGCTTTTTCGTTTCGGCAGGAAATATCGACAGTATGGTAGCTCACTACACAGTTGCAAAGCGCAAGCGAAGTGACGATGCCTACACAGCAGGCGGCAAAAACGGACGCCGACCCGACAGAGCCGTAACGGTTTATTCAAATATCCTGCGAAAACTCTATCCCGATTCACCGATTATAATCGGCGGACTTGAAGCTTCTCTGCGAAGATTTGCGCATTACGATTACTGGCGTGACGAGGTTATGCCGTCAGTGCTTTTTGACAGCAGGGCAGACATAATTTCCTACGGAATGGGTGAGCTGCAAACGATTGAGATTGCCAAACGCCTTGCCGAGGGATTTCCTGTTGAATCTCTTTATGACATACGCGGTGTTTGCTACAAGATACGAACTCAGGACTATGTTCCTAAGTCTGTTGTTGAACTGCCGAGCTTTGAACGTGTAAAAGAAAGCAAGCGTGACTATGCCTTTGCCGCAAGAAAAGAGCTTGAAGAAGCTGACGCGGTCAGAGGAAAAACTCTGATTCAGCGGCACGGCGAATATATTCTTGTTCAGAATCCGCCAATGCAGCCTCTTGACACAAAACAGCTTGACTATATCTATTCACTTCCCTATGAGCGGTGGTATCCCAAATGCTACGAAAAGCTGGGCGGAGTTCTGGGGATTGAAGAGGTTCAGTTTTCTATTACCCACAACAGAGGTTGTTTCGGCGCTTGCAACTTCTGTTCGCTTGCGTTTCATCAGGGACGCGCCGTTACGGTCAGGAGCGAACAGAGCATAGTTGACGAAGCAAAAAGCTTTATTGATAATCCCAGGTTCAAGGGTTACATAAGCGACGTTGGCGGTCCTACTGCAAACTTCAGATTGCCGTCCTGCGAAAAGCAGAAAAAATACGGACTTTGCAAAGACAGACGTTGCCTTGCTCCAACTCCCTGCCCGAATATGCAGGTGTCGCACACTGAATATCTTGAAATTCTGAGAAAACTCCGCAATATTGACGGAATAAAAAAGGTATTTATCCGCAGCGGAATCCGATTTGATTATCTTATTGAAGATGAAAGCGATGAGTTTTTTCGTGAACTTGTAAACCATCATATAAGCGGACAGCTAAGGGTTGCCCCCGAGCATTGCTCGGCGGCAGTGCTTGATAGAATGGGTAAACCGCATATTGAAGCATATAAGAAATTTTGCAATAAGTTTTATTCACTCACCGACAAGGCAAAGAAAGACCAGTACGTTGTGCCGTATCTTATGAGCTCGCATCCCGGTTCTACGCTTAAAGATGCCGTTGAGCTTGCGCTGTTTTGCAAGCGTGAGGGGATACATCCAAAGCAGGTTCAGGATTTTTACCCTACACCTGGTACAATATCAACGGCTATGTTTTACACAGGACTTGACCCGTACACGCTCAAAGAAGTGTATGTTCCAAAGTCGGAGAGTGAAAAGGCAATGCAGAGGGCACTTTTACAGTATTTCATACCAGAAAATAAGCCGCTTGTAATCAAGGCTTTGATAAAAGCAGGGCGCAGGGATTTAATCGGCAATGACAAAAAGTGTCTTGTAACTCCGCTTGCGGGACAAACGGCAGGCGGTTACAGAAAAGACAATGTAAATAACAAAAGCAAAAGGAAGAACGGCAAGGACAAGTACGCAAAATACAGGCGTAAAAATAAAAAGTAAGGGTAAGATCTTGCTTGCGTTTATTTATATATTTTACTTGACCTTAGCTTTATTTAATAATATACTATTGATGTATTATCAGAAAATGAAAGGATTTGTTAAAAATGGGAGTATATGAAGAGCTTGTTGCAAGAGGTCTTATTGCGCAGGTAACTGATGAGGAGGAAATCAAAGAGCTTGTAAACAGCGGTAAGGCTGTATTTTACATCGGCTTTGACCCTACAGCAGACAGCCTGCACGTTGGTCATTTTATGGCTCTTTGCCTTATGAAAAGACTTCAGATGGCAGGTAACAAGCCGATTGCACTCATCGGCGGCGGTACTGCAATGATAGGCGACCCCTCCGGCAGAACCGATATGCGCCAGATGATGACAAAGGAAACAATTGAACATAACGTTAATTGCTTTAAAAAGCAGATGAGCCGTTTTATCGACTTTTCAGACGATAAAGCTCTGCTTGTAAATAACGCAGACTGGCTGCTTGACCTCAACTATGTTGACGTTCTGCGTGATGTAGGTGCGCATTTTAGCGTAAACAGAATGCTGACAGCCGAGTGTTACAAGCAGAGAATGGAAAAGGGACTCAGCTTTCTTGAGTTTAACTATATGATTATGCAGTCCTACGATTTCTATGCTCTCTATCAGAGATACGGCTGTAATATGCAGTTTGGCGGCGACGATCAGTGGAGCAATATGCTCGGAGGTACTGAGCTTATCAGACGTAAGCTCGGTAAGGACGCTTATGCAATGACAATAAATCTTCTGCTCAATTCCGAGGGCAAAAAGATGGGAAAAACCCAGTCGGGGGCTGTATGGCTTTCTCCCGAAAAGACAAGTCCTTATGAGTTTTATCAGTACTGGAGAAACGTTGATGACGGGGATGTTGTAAAGTGCCTTAAAATGCTTACGTTTTTGCCGCTTGAACAGATTGACGAGCTGGCAAAGCTTGAGGGCAGTGAGATAAACAAGGCAAAGGAAGTTCTCGCTTATGAGCTTACAGAGCTTGTTCACGGAAAAGAAGAGGCTGACAAGGCTCAGGAGGCTGCAAGAGCACTTTTTGGAAGTAAGACCGATACAGACAATATGCCATCAACCGAGCTTTCAGAGGGTGACTTTACAGACGGTGCAATTGCAATCCTCGATTTGCTCAAAAAATGCTCGCTCATTCCGTCAAACGGAGAAGGCAGACGCCTTATTCAGCAGGGCGGAATCTCGCTTGACGATGAAAAGGTAACTGACGTTTATGCAAGCGTTCCTGTTTCAGCCTTTGAAAAGGGATATGTAATTATCAAAAAAGGCAAAAAGGTTTTTCATAAAGCAGTTTTATAATTAAAAATTAACAAATTACAATTAACAATTAACAATTAAGGTGGCGGCATTCAGCCGCAATATAAATAGTTTGGGTTTTATATTAAGCTGTCAACTCTGCAAAAATTGTTAATTGTAAATAGTACATTGTTAATTGATATTAAGGGGTTTACATATGAAAAAGTTTTTCTCTGAATTCAAGGAATTTATAATGCGCGGCAACGTGCTTGACCTAGCAGTCGGCGTAATCATCGGTGCAGCATTTCAGTCAATCGTAACTTCGCTGACAAGCGACATCATTTCACCGATTCTCGGTATATTCGGCGGAATGAACTTTGACCAGCTTTCGTTTACAATAAACGGAGCGACAATCGGTTACGGAAAATTCATAACAGCCATCATAAATTTCCTGATTATGGCATTCATAATTTTCCTAATTGTAAAGCTTGTAAATAAGGTTATGTCAATCGGCAAAAAGCCGAAGGAAGAGCCGAAGCCTACTACTAAAAAATGTCCTTATTGCTTAAGTGAAATTGACATTAATGCGGTAAAATGTCCTCATTGCACAAGCGATATTCCCGAACAGGCTGACGAAAAATAATGCAGTTTCTTAAGAACCTCGACAAGAAAAAGTTGTTGTTCGCAGGTCTTGTACTTCTTTTGGTGCTGTCGCTTTCAACGGCGGCAGTATCAACATTAGGCAAGGCTGACAGCAGATTTTCAGCCATCAGGATATATTTAAGCCCGTCAAATCAGTACACAAATTTTTATGCAGTCGGCGACACAACCGAAATGGAGCAGTGCGACTTGATTGCAGAAAAAACTGCCGAAAAGCTTAAAAAGCTTGGCTTTACCGTAATGGTGGGGCAGTCGGGCGCATCGCTTGAAAGCAGGTGTAATGAGAGCGACGATTTTAACGCTGATATGCACATTCCGATACACACTAACGCTTTAAACGGCGAGTACACGGGCGGCACGCATGTTTATGTTTATGGAGCTGATGAGCAGACGGCGGCTGAATCGTTTCTTGATACGCTCGGCAAAATCAGTCCCGGAGATGATGACCGGATTGAATATAATCCCGATTTGTACGAGGTTTTCACTCCAAATGCACTTACGGTTTATCTTGAATGTGAGTTCCACGACACCGAGGAGGGTGCCGGTTGGATAATCAATAATACCGATTCAATTGCACAAGCAATTGCAGACGGTGTTTGTAATTATTATTCCAATATAGAATAAAATAAAAAGAGATGTTCATTAACCGAGCATCTCTTTTTTATTTATTATCTTTTTCGTAGACTATAATATCTTCAACCCTGCAATCAAGAATTCTGCACAAATCATCAATTTTCATCGTACTGATTCCCTGATTTTTCCGCAGTCGGTCAATGGTGGCGCTGCTTATGTTGTGCTTGTGAATAAGAGTGTAGGTGCTCTCATTACTGTTTTTCAGCGTTTCCCAAAAAGGAGTATATTTAATCAAAATTATCACCAATAAATAATTAGTTGCGTTTGTATTCTGCTATATCCGATAATTCGCAGTCGAGTATTTCGCAAAGCTGATTTAAAGTGTAAGTGCTGATATTTTCATTTTTTCTGAGTCGGTCAAGCTGTCCTGTGCTTATATGATATGTTTTTATTAACTTGTACTGGGATATTTTTTTCTTTTTCAACGTTTCCCACAGCTTTTCATAAACAATCATATCAGCAGACCTTTTTGTTTAGTGTATGTAAAATTCAATATATATTAAGTATATTTTAATGTATTTATATTGACAATAGCCCGTAATCGGGCTATAATGAAATTGATAATTATTATAGTGTATTCAAAATATACATTAAAATAGGGGTGCTTGTATGAAAAAGAGAATACTAAGCTTTTTTATGTGTTTTGCAATTTTTTCAGGAATATCAATATTTTCAACGCAGTCAGTTTATGCACATAATGCGTATAAAGAGATTGTAGGTAATGGAACAAACGGTATCTATATTGATATATATTCAAAACTATATTCAGTAACATATGCGAATAAAACAAACGCAGAATATACATCTGTTGGTTGTACGTGGTTTGCAGGAGCACGTGCCTGTGAATTAACGGGTATTGAAACACCATATGTATATACAGGACAGTCATGGTATAATTCTGTATATGCAAATTTTGGTTATACAAGAGGTCAGACAATAAGAGCAAAGTCACTTGTTTGTTATACTAATCATATTGCAGTTGTCGAACAGGTTAATGGCGATATGGTTACAATTAGTGAAGGTGGAAGTACTTATTATTCAAATGAAGCCAGTGGTTATTGCGTAATAAAAACTATGTCAATATCTGAATTGCAATCGTCAAGAGGTGGTGATTGGATTGGATATGTTTATCTTGGCAACACATATGAAGATATTGGTACTAATTTTTATGCAATGATAACTCATCATGCTTCATGGAATCATTTGACGGCGGAATCAAATAACAATGTAGATATATGTTATGAAAATTACTCAGCAAATCAGTATTGGAAATTTTATCGACAGAGTGACGGCAGTTATAAGATTGTATCAGCTTCAACAGGAAAATGTTTGGATGTTTTAAATGCAAGTACTGCTAATGGTGCTAATATTCAAGTATGTGGTGATAATGGTCTTGATGCACAGAGATGGTATATCTATAAGTGTGGAAACGGTTATCAACTTCAAGCTAAGTGTACACAATGTGTAATGGAAATGAATGATTGGTATTTTTCACAAGGAGTGAATGTTGTTTCAGGAACAAAAGATAACTCAAGTGCAGAAATTTTTGCAATAAATAAAATTGATTTTAATACAGTAGGAAAAACAACTTTAAAGGTTAATATAAATAATGGTATTTGTAATTTTACATGGAATAATGCAAAAGCAAGTACAAATTACAATATCAAAGTTTGGAATGGGGATACAGTAGGCGCCGGAGAAGCACCGATGAATTATTGGAATGTTCAGAATAATAGTTATAAAATGAATCTTGGTGACGGAACATTTACAGCATATATAGAATCTTATAATGCTATAGGAGATTATGTTAAAAGTTCGCCGATTTCTTTTTCAGTAAATATATCTGAATACACGCCAGTTTATAGTATTACATTTAATAATCATATATATTCTCTTTATGATACCCCTATTTCATGGGAGAAGGCTAAGACAGTGACTGAAAATTCAGGAGGATATTTAGCAACAATCACTTCTCAAAGTGAACAAGAAATTATAACAAAGCTTTTAGAATATGGTTCGTTAAGAGGTTATTCAATAGGTGCAGTAAGAAGTAGTGAAGATTTAAATGAGTGGTGTTGGGTGAATGGTGATAAGTTTGAATATTATAATTGGGCTCCTGGTGAACCAAATAACACATATGGTAAGGAATACTATTCATGTGTATATAATATTGATAGTTTACGCGGACAATGGAATGATTCATTTAATTCACCTATAGAAGGTATTTGCAATGGATTTATTATGGAAGTCGATTGTACTTTAGGTGATGTAAATAATGACGGTGCTGTTAATGTCACAGACGCTACAGAGATACAGAAATACAGTGCGGGTAAAATTACTTTTGATGATGATGCGCTAAACAGAGCTGATGTCAACAGTGATGGTAAGGTTAATGTATCCGATGCAACGCTCATTCAGAAATATGCTGTAGGATTAATAGATAAATTCTAAGATAACAACCTATAAAGGCGTTCGAAGCTTCGGACGCCTTTTGCTATATAATTTAAGTGCCTGCAAACTTGCATAAGTTTTACCACAATATTAACTTAAAGTGTTGTAATTATAAGGCGCAGTGTGATATAATAATTAATGATTAACAAATTACAATTAACAATTATGTTTGAGGAGATAGATTGTCATAATGTAGAACCTATTTCCCTGAATTTATTTATGTTGCGGCTGAAAGCCTCCACCTTAATTGATAATTTTTAATTGTAAATTGTAAATTTTAGAAACAGGTGTCTGAAATGGAAAATAAACGTACGGTTGTAAAGGTAGGCACGTCAACCCTTACATACGAAAACGGAAAGATAAATTACCGCAGAATTGAGAGCCTTTGCAAGGTTATGTCGGATTTGCAGAACAGGGGAGAGCAGATTATGCTAGTTTCCTCAGGCGCAATCGGAGTTGGTATGGGAAAAACTGGACTTGCATCACGCCCCAGCGAAACCAAGAAAAAGCAGGCTCTTGCAGCTATCGGTCAGTGTGAGCTTATGTTTATGTACGACAAGCTGTTCGGCGAGTACAATCATTCGGTGGCACAGATTCTGCTCACCCGTTATGCGGTTGAAACCGACCAGAAGCGACGGAATGTAATCAACACAATTGACGAGCTTCTTAAAATGAATATTATCCCCGTTATCAACGAAAACGATACGGTGGCTATTGACGAGCTTGAAGGCAACAACTTCGGCGATAACGATATGCTTTCGGCAATCGTTGCAGGACTTGTGGGAGCCGACAGGCTGATTATTCTTACCGATATTGACGGTTTGTATGACTCAAATCCCAGAACTAATCCGAATGCGGTAAAAATTGATGTTGTTGATAAGATAAATCAAGAAATTTTGTCAATGGCGGCGGGAACAGGCTCAAACCGTGGAACGGGCGGAATGATAACAAAGCTTCAAGCGGCTGATTATGCGACGAAACGAGGGGTTGAGGTTCACGTTATTAACGGCTCGAACCCGGAAAAACTCTATGAAATTTTTGACGGCAACAACATAGGAACAATGTTCCTTGCAAGACAGTAAAGGAGAACAACTATGACTCAGCTTGAAATTATGGGTGCAAAGGCAAAGGAAGCCTCTCGTTTTCTTATGACAGCAGGCTCAAAAAAAGACGATGCGCTAAACGCAATTGCGTATGCTTTGCGTGAAAATTCCGATAGAATCATAAAAGCTAACGATATCGACATAGAAAACGGCGAAAAAGCAGGACTTACAAAGTCGTTGCTCGACAGATTAAAGTTAACAGAAGAGAGAATTAACGGTATGGCTGACGGCGTCAGTGAGGTTGCTTCTCTTGCAGACCCTATAGGCAGAGTGCTTGACGGCAGAACGCTCAAAAACGGACTGCAAATTGAAAAAGTCACCGTTCCTATGGGTGTTATCGGCATTATCTTTGAGGCTCGCCCGAATGTAACTTCAGACGCGGCTGCACTTTGCCTCAAGGCAGGCAGTGCGGTAATTCTTCGCGGCGGCAAAGAAGCAATAAATTCCAACAAAGCAATTGCCGAAATTATGCGTGACGCAATTGAGGGTGCAGGCTTGCCACGCGACTGCGTTTCACTTGTTGAGGACATAACACGTCAAAGTGCAACGGAGCTTATGCAGCTTTCCGATTATCTTGATGTGCTAATTCCCAGAGGCGGTGCAGGACTTATCAAAAGCGTTGTCGAGAATGCAAAAGTGCCCGTAATTGAAACGGGTGTAGGCAACTGTCACGTTTACGTTGATAAAAGTGCTGACGTTGATATGGCAAAGAGCATTATTTTCAATGCAAAAACCTCACGGCCCTCTGTCTGCAACGCCATTGAAACAGTTCTTGTTCACAAGGATATTGCCGAAAAAGCCCTGCCAAAAATTAAGGCAGAGCTTGATAAAATGAATGTTGAAATTCGCGGCTGTGAAACAACAAGGGCAATCCTCGGTGAAAGAGTTGTTTCCGCAACTGAAAACGACTACGCAATTGAGTTTCTCGACTACATCCTTGCGGTAAAGGTTGTTGAAAGCCTTGACGACGCACTTGCACACATATCAGAATACAGCACGGGTCACAGCGAAAGCATAATAACAAGCGACTACGAGAGTGCAAACAAATTCACGGCTTGTGTTGATTCTGCGGCTGTTTATGTAAACGCTTCAACACGCTTTACCGACGGCGGAGAGTTTGGACTTGGAGCAGAAATAGGAATTTCAACGCAAAAGCTCCACGCAAGAGGTCCGATGGGACTTAACGAGCTTACAAGCAGTAAATATATAATCAGAGGTAACGGACAAATCAGATAAGCAGATAAACGAGAGCAAGCAGTAAAACAGGATCTGTTTTTTCATCCATAAGCAAGACAAGCATAAGTAAAATCAGGCTTTGCTCCTTGTTTTTGAAGAGCATATCAAATAAGCTGTTGTTCTGCGTTTTTTGCTCGGGAAGATTTTCGGGAACAGAATTTTGTTCCCTCTGCTCCTTTTTGGATGGCTGTTCCTGCTTTGGTGCAGATTTTTGGTTTTGATGATTATTGCTGTGAAACGGCTGACGTTTGTTCATCTGTTGTGCTCTTGCAAAGGCTTCTTCTTCAAAGCTCGGCATATTATCACCCCTTAACCTATGTTAAAATAGTCCGTTGTCTTTTAACATAGGAATTATCTTGATGAATTTAATCATTTTTTCTGCACGGTCAAGCTTTTCCTGCTTTTCACGGCTCAGGAACGGGCGAAGTGAATTTAAAAGCCTTGTTGTGTCATCGTCACGTTTGAACGAGTTCATAACGGGCGCAAGGCGTGTGACCGTTCTTAATATGTCATCTCCCGGAATTTCAGGCTGAACAGGCTTTGGCTGCGGCTTAGGCTGTTCGGAATTTGTGTTTGCAAGACCTAACTGTTCGCCAAGACTTTGCACCTGTTTCAGCGCTTCGGGGTTGCTTAAGATCTGATTGATTTTATCTTGTATTTCTGACATTTTGATTTTTCACACCCTTTCCCAATTCAATTTACAATTCACAAATTAAAATTAACAATTTCGGTGGCGGCTTTCAGCCGCAATATAAATAAAGCCGAAAAACGAAGTTTTATATTATTACAGCCTATATCTCGACGATATTTGTTAATTGTACTTTGTTAATTGTTAATTTTGCTTATCGCCGCCGAGCAGCTTCATAAGCGCCTGAGCCTGCGGGCTGTTTAAAATTTCTTTTGCCTTTTCGGGATCATTAAGAATTGAATTTATTTTATTTTTCTGGTTTGAATCGGCATTTTTCAGCATATCGTTAACATTGCCTTTTTGTGCTGCATTTTTTATCTGATTCTCAGAAATACCAAGTTGTTTTGAGAGATTTGAAATCAGTTTTTCTAAGTTATTTTCTTTCATATAAACACCTCGCTATATTCTATGCTTTAAATACATTTTTAGAACGGAGTTTTTGCAAATGCGTATTTTAGTTGTTTCCGATACTCACGGAGATTTAAGAACTCTTATGAAAGCTGTTAATGCACAGCCGAGCGCCGAAGTTATAATACATTGCGGCGACGGTGACGAGCAGGTGCAGTATTTAAAGGATACAATAAAAGATAAGATGATTGTCGGAGTAAGAGGAAACTGTGACTGGTGCAGCAGCTTACCGTCAAAGGAAATTTTAAGCGTTTGCGGCAAAAGGATTTTTATAACTCACGGACACCTTTATAACGCAAAGGTCGGGTTATATAATATTATGTGTGCGGCAAGAGAGGAAAAGGCAGATATTTTGCTTTTTGGTCATACGCACAATGCAATGACTTACTATGAGGACGCCCTTTATGTTATGAATCCGGGTTCTTGCAGCGGATATATGGCAAGCTACGGCTATATTGATATCACTGACAAGGGCGAAATAGTAACAAATACTGTTACCATAAAATAAATATGGAAAAATAAATTAATTAATGATATAATTATTATTTGCAGGAGGTGTGCTATGAATTTCAGCGGATTTGATTTTGACGGGAGTATAAAAGAAACTCTCACTGCGCTTGATAATCACGGCAGAATTCCTCATGCAATTATTATAGAAAGCAAGAATAAAGAAACTTCGCTCAAGGTGGCAAAGTTTCTTTCAATGTATGTTGTCTGCACAGGCGAAAACAAACCCTGCAAGGTGTGCAGGCAGTGCCATAAGGCAGAAATAAAAGGACACGCCGACATAAGCTACACAGAGCCTGAGAACAAGTCAAAGACTTATTCAATCAAGCAGATGCGCAGTATTGCAAAGGATGCGTACATCCGCCCCAATGAAGCAAATGCAAAGGTGTATATATTTGAGGACGCCGATAACAGGTTGACTGATATTGCACAAAATTCCTTTTTAAAGCTGCTTGAAGAGCCGCCGCAGAATGTGTATTTTATTCTGCTTTGCGAAAGTGCGCAAAAGCTGCTTGTAACCATACTTTCACGATGTACGGTAGTACGGCTGAAAAATGAAGTCAGCATCGGCGAAAAGCCGCTTGAATTTGCAGAAAAAATTGTAAAAGGAATAATATCCTCACGCGAATACGATTTACTGCTTGCGCTGAATGTGCTTGCCGACAAGGAAAATGCCGATGAAACGCTTAGTACGGTTCGTATGATTTTGAACGACGGTCTTGCGCTTTCGGTTGGCACAAAGGCAGTGTTTAACGAAAAGCTCGGCAAAGAACTTGCCTCACGCTTTACAAAAGGAAAAATTATTGAGCTGATTGAATTGACAGACAATTCGGCTGTAAGAATAAAACAGAACATAAACATAAATCTTCTCACAACGTGGTTGTGCGGAGAATACAGGAGGATTTCATGGCAGAGGTAATCGGAGTAAGATTTAAAGAGGTTGGCAAGGTATATTACTTTGACCCTCTTGACAATAAACTTAACAAGGGCGATATGGTAATCGTTGAAACAGCAAGAGGTCTTGAATGCGGCGAGGTTGCAACTCCCAACAAGACGATTGATGAGTCAGAGCTTTCTCATCCGCTTAAACCGCTGATAAGAATTGCAAATGAAGATGACCTTAATCACCTTGCTGAAAACAAGCTGAAGGAAAAAGAAGCCTACAAAATTTGCGAGCAGAAAATTGCAAATCACAAGCTTGAAATGAAGCTTGTAAACGTTGAATACACATTTGACAACAGCAAAATTTTGTTTTACTTTACGGCGGACGGACGTGTTGACTTTCGTGCGCTTGTCAAGGACTTGGCGTCTGTTTTCAGAACAAGAATTGAACTTCGTCAGATTGGCGTAAGAGATGAGGCTAAAATGCTCGGCGGTTTAGGTATTTGCGGAAAGCCGTTTTGCTGTGCAAGCTATATGGGCGAATTTCAGCCTGTTTCAATCAAAATGGCAAAGGAACAGGGATTGTCGCTTTCTCCGGTAAAAATTTCGGGAACCTGCGGCAGGCTGATGTGCTGTCTTAAATACGAGCAGGAAGCATATACAGACCTGCTTAAAAGAACTCCTAAGGTTGGCGCAATTGTAAATACTCCCGAGGGCAAGGGACTTGTTGTAGAAAACAACCTTATTGCAAGAACATTAAAAGTAAAGCTTAACAATACACCCGACGACGTTGCCCCAAAAACCTTTACCGTAAAGCAGTGCAAGCTTGTAAAGGACGGCTATATCAAGGTGAACAAGAAAGAGCTTGAAGAACTTAAAGGACTTGAATAAACAAAAACATTAATGTTATTTGTCGATAAAATAATTATTATTTGTAAAATTCTGAAAAATATTCCCAAAACAATTGCATTTTGCGAATTTTATGTTACAATATAGTTGAAATCTTTTAAGGAGGTGTTCTCCCTATGGCATATGTAATTAGTGATGATTGCATCGCATGCGGTGCTTGTGCAGACGCTTGTCCGTGTTCTGCTATTTCAGAGGGTGACGGCAAGTACGTTATCGACGCTGATGCATGCGCAGATTGCGGTTCTTGTGCTGATGTTTGCCCGGTAGGTGCTCCTCAGGCTGAGTAATAGCTTATCTGAAATTCAAACGGCAAGGAATTACCTTGCCGTTTTTCTCTGTAATGAATTTTGCCGAACGAAAGGAAAAATATGAATAACATTCACCTTGAACCGCTCGGAAACGGAATTGAAATATACGTGTCTGACAGTTACCACTTTTCAACAGATACAATTCTGCTTGCGGATTTTTCACTTCCGAAGGGAAGAAAAAAGTGCGCTGAGCTTGGAACAGGCTGCGGAACAATTCCGCTTTTGTGGGTAAGACACAATAAAAATCTTGAAATTGACGCCGTTGAAATTCAAAACGACGCTTGCGCTCTTGCACAGAAAAGCGTTGAATACAACAATCTCGGCGATAAAATTAATATTATAAATGCCGATTTAAAAGAACTTAAGGGAAAACTTCCCTTTGGCTGCTACGACCTTGCAGTGTGCAATCCTCCCTACAAAATCAGCGGAGGCGGAATCACAAATCCCGAAAGTGCAAAGCAGATTGCACGGCATGAAACGGAATGTACGCTTGACGACATCTGCTTTACTGCGTCAAAACTATTGCAGTTTGGCGGAAGCTTTTGCATTTGCCAGCGGCCCGAACGCTTGGCAGATGTTATGGAATCAATGCGCAAATTCTCAATCGAGCCAAAAACACTTCGCTTTGTTCAGCAGAGAGCCGGCAAAGCGCCGAAGCTGTTTTTGCTTGAGGGCAGGCGAGGGGGAAAGAGAGGTTTTTTAAACGTGCTTTCAACCCTCTTTATTGAGAATGAAAACGGAGATTTTTCCGAAGAAATGATGAAAATTTACGGATGTTACAAAACACCTTTTGATGATAAGAAGTGATACTATGAGTGGAATTTTATATGTTACGGGAACGCCGATAGGCAACCTTTCCGATTTGTCACCCAGAGCAGTGCAAACGCTTGAAAGCGTTGATTTTATTGCCGCAGAGGACACGAGGGTTACGCTTAAGCTGTTAAATCATTTTGGTATAAAAAAACCGATGGTAAGTTATTATGAGCATAATAAGCGTGAGCGCGGCGAAATTATCTGTAACAGGATTGAGCAGGGTGAAAACTGTGCAATTGTTACCGACGCAGGAATGCCGTGTATTTCCGACCCGGGCGAGGATTTAATAAAGCTGTGCGAGGAAAGAGGTATAAAGACGGTTGTAATTCCCGGTCCGAGCGCGGTTATTTCCGCCCTTGCAGTGTCCGGGCTTGAAACGGGGAGATTCACTTTTGAGGGCTTTTTAAGCGTTAATAAAAAGAGCAGAAACGAACATTTGCAGAGTCTGAAAAATGAGCACAGGACAATGATTTTTTACGAAGCGCCGCATAAACTTCCGCAGACATTGCGTGATTTGTATGCAAATTTCGGTGAGCGAAAGCTTTCAATTGTGCGTGAACTTACAAAGCTCCACGAGGAGGTTATTCGTACTACCACAAAATATGCTGCCGAAAACTATTCCGATGGAAGTTTAAAGGGTGAGTTTGTGCTTGTGCTTGAGGGTGCACCGAAAGTAAGCGATAAGCAGGAGCTTACTCTTGAATATGCAGTTGAAACTGCAAAAATGCTGATTGAAAACGGAGAAAAACCTACCGAAGCGGCAAAGCAGGCGGCGGCAATTACAGGCTTTAAGAAGAACGAAATCTACAGGGAGCTGTTGTAATGACATATGAAAATGCGATTAAAAAAATACATTCATTGTTGAGCTTTGGCGCACGTCCCGGACTTGACCGAATTTTAACCTTGCTTGACCTAATGGGCAATCCTCAGGACAAGCTTAAATATATTCACGTTGCGGGAACAAACGGAAAAGGCTCTACCTGTGCGATGCTTTCATCAATACTTGTTGCTTCGGGATATAAGACAGGACTTTTCATTTCGCCGTATATTACGGATTTTCGTGAGAGAATACAGATAAACAACAAGATGATAAGCAAGGAAGTGCTTGCCGATGCCGTTGAAAAAACCTTTCCTCTGATTGAAAAATTACAGAACGAGGGCATTATAATTACCGAATTTGAATATGTAAATGCGCTTGAGTTTTATATTCACGCAAACGAAAATTGTGACGTTGTTGTGCTTGAAACGGGAATGGGAGGACTTCTTGACTGCACAAATGTCATTAAACCTCCGCTTTGCTCCGTTATTACAACAATCGGACTTGACCACACTGCAGTTCTTGGCGATACAATCGAAAAAATTGCGTTGCAAAAGTGCGGAATAATTAAGCCTGATTCATTTGCCGTAACTTCAAAGCAGGCAGAAAACGCAATGAACGTAATTGAACAGACGACTGAAAAGCTGAATGTTCCGCTAACAAAGAGCGACAGCGTTAAAATAAATGTGATTTCTGAAACGCTCAATGGAAGTGATTTTGAGTATAACGAGAAGAAAATTCATCTTAACCTTGCAGGAAAGCATCAGATAGAAAATGCAAAAACTGCGCTCGCTGCAATTGAAAACGTAAGGCAGAGAGGATTGCTTAGAATTTCCGATGACGATATTAAATCAGGGCTTTCAAAGGCTGTTAATCCTGCAAGATTTGAGCTTTTGAATAAAAATCCCATTGTAGTTTTAGACGGAGCGCACAATCCAAACGGCATAGAGGCGCTCAAAACAGCGGTAAATAATTTTCTTGACGGCAAAAAAATAACCTGTATTATGGGAATGTTGGCCGATAAGGATATTGACAGTTCAATAAAACTGCTTGGCGGTATATTTGACAGCGTGTACACCGTTCCGGTTGACAACCCGAGGGCAATTTCAGCAGAGGAGCTTTCAAAAAAATGCAGGGAGTGTTTTAAAAACGTAACGTCATTTAATAGCGCTGAAACAGCGTTTGATACCGCATTTGAAAAAGCAAAAAATGACGGCGGAGCAGTGTTAATATGCGGTTCGCTGTACCTTGCAGGTGAAATACGTCCGTATATTTTAGATAAGCTCAATTAAATACAGAAAAATATTTTTAAACAACAGAATAAAACAAATTTTTTACTCCATACTAATTATTATAAGTATGGAGTTTTTTATTAAAAAAGGAAGGATAAAATGTTAAGAACGGAATTTAAAAATAATATTCTGACTGCGTACATAGAGGGTGAAATTGACCACGATTCAGCCGCAAAAATTCGTACTCGCATTGACGGTGCGGTGCAGTCGCTGAAACCAAAATTACTCAACCTCGACTTCTCGGCGGTGTCGTTTATGGATTCATCGGGAGTAGGACTTGTTATGGGGCGATACAGGCAGATGAAGCTAATCGGCGGAGTGCTGAGAGTTGTGAACGTGCCTGACAGGCTCTACAGAATTTTTGCAATGTCGGGACTTGAAGCGTTGGGGGTGTTAAGATGAATATTATAAATGAAATGAGTGTTAATTTCCCGTCAAAAAGCTGTAATGAATCGCTTGCAAGGAGTATTGTTGCGGCGTTTGTGATGAATATTGACCCTACGGTAAACGAGCTTAGCGACATAAAAACCGCCGTTTCCGAGGCGGTGACAAATTGCATTGTACACGGCTACAGAAAAAGCAGCGGTATGATTTACATAAAGGGAAGAATAACCGATAATAACAAGCTGACAATTAAAATCCGTGACAAGGGTTGTGGAATCGGTGATGTAGACAAGGCAATGGAGCCTCTTTTTACAACAGCGCCCGAGGAAGAGCGTGCAGGGCTGGGATTTGCTGTTATGCAGAGCTTTTGCGATAAGGTGAGGGTGAAATCTGCGCTTGGCAAGGGTACGACTGTCACGCTTGAAAAGACCTTCGGTGCGGAAAATGACCGATAAAAACAGAATTGCAGAAAACAACCTCGGACTTGTTCATGCCTGTTGCAAGCGTTTTACAGGCAAGGGAATTGAATATGAAGAACTGTTTTCGGCAGGCTGTCTTGGACTTGCAAAAGCAATCAACAATTTTGACGAAAGCAGAAACTGCGCCTTTTCAACTTACGCATTTCCCGTAATAATGGGGGAGATAAAACGGCTTTTTCGTGACGGAGGAACGGTGAAGGTCAGCCGGACGCTGAAAGAGCTTGCCGTTTCTATTGCGAAAATCAATAACAAAAACAAGCTCGAAAACGGCTGTGAACTGACTGTTTTCCAGCTCGCAGAAAAGCTGGATACTTCGCCCGAAAAGATTGTCGACGCACTCAACAGCGTAAGAAATCCACTGTCGCTGACCGCAGAGTATGACGAGGACGGCAATCCTCAGCTTGATGTGCCGGTTGACGATATTCAGTATGAAATTTCCGAAAGGCTCAGCCTTGAACAGTCGATAGAACACCTTGAAAGCCGTGACAAACAAATTATAAAATTACGCTATTACCAGAGCAAAACGCAAACTCAGACAGCAAAAATTCTTAATATGACTCAGGTACAGGTCAGCAGGCGTGAAAAGAAAATTCTTGCAATCATACGAGAAAAAATGGCAACATAACGTAACAAAAAAGCAAGGATATGGAAAAATTAAATCCATATCCTTGCTTTTTAAATTATGCTTAAAAGAGATAACAAATCATCCCATTTGGAAAACTACCGATACACTCATTATCCCGTCGGAACAGTTTGCAAAAATATCTCCGTCCATTTTCTTTATAAGTTGACGGCAGATATAAAGTCCCAGACCGCTGCCGTTGTTAGAACCGATGTTTGAGCCTCGCCAGAAGCTGTCAAAAATATGGTCAATTTCATTTTCCGAAAGCGTACAGCCACTATTTGAAACTGATACAATCATACAGTCCTCTTCCTGCTCAAATGAAATTGAAATTTTCTTGCCGTCGCCGTATTTTATTGCATTTTCCATTATGTTTTGCAAAATCTCAACACTGCGGTCAATATCGCCTTTAATTATACAATCGCAGTATTTATTTACTGTAAAATCTGTTTTGAGCAAATCAAGCTTATCCTTGTAAAAGGTATTGATTTCATTTATCATTTCGGATAAATAGAACTCACTGTTATTTACTTCAAGCTTTAAAAAGTCTTCGTTTGACGCCTTTATGATTTCGTTGACATATTTTTTTATTTCATCACATTTTTGTGTTATACTTACGGCAATTTCCTTTTTCTTATTCTCATCTTTGTATAAATCCTTTTCCAGTGCTTTAGAATACAGCTCAATCACGCCCAAAGGTGTTTTTATATCGTGTGATATTGAAAGCACAAGAGTTTTCTTGTCCTTTTGTAATTCAAGCTCACTCGCCTTTTGCTCTTCAAGGCGTTCTCTGAGTAAGTCCATTCCCCAGATAAAGCGTCCGAAGTATCTGCCTTTGCTTTCCTTGAGAGGTATAGAAAGATTGCCTCGGGATAATTCATAGGGGAGATCTGTAAGCTTGTTAAAAGGATTAATTATTTTGATTTTTACAAATATTATCGTTGCAAATAAAACGAGTGAAATTATTGCAAGAGAGATGTTGAGTATCAGTATTGAATCTGAGCCTTGAGTGGAATAGCAGTAGTCAAAACGATAGGTTTCACCATCAATTTGTCTGATAATATAGTCGCTGTTTGTGTTATAAAATGACTTAGCGTTATCGTTATTAAGCCTTTCAATGTTGGTTACGTATTCTAAACCTTCCGTGGAAATACTATCAAATCCATTGTTGATAATGGACTGCTCTATTCGGTTTACTTCAACTCTGTAAGGGCGGATTCCCGAACTGTTTTGAGATGAAATTAATAATATATTTGCACCCGTAAAGACAAGAGCGACAGCGATGATTACGGCAATGAGCAAGAGATTGAATTTTTTCAAAATCAGCCACCCCTTTTCTCATAGCGGTAACCTACACCCCAGACTGTTACAATTCTTTCGGGCTTTTTGGAATTTTCCTCAATCTTCTGGCGAAGCCATTTTATATGGACAGTCAGCGTTTGAGGTTCGCTGAAACTGTCAAATCCCCATATTTTATTGAAAATCATATCCTTGCTCAAGGTTTTGTTTGCGTTTTCCATAAGCAAGACAAGCAAATCAAATTCTTTTTGCGTCATATCAATTTTTGTGCCGTTTTTGTAAGCAATTCTGCTTATTTTGTCAAGCTTGATGTTGCCGTCAGTTATGCTGTCGCTTTGGTATCTGCGCTTGAATATTCCGCTGATTTTCGCAAGCAAAATGTCAATGTCATACGGCTTTTCAATGTAATCGTCCGCACCAAGCAGCAATCCTTTCAGCTTATCGTCCTTTTCAATTTTTGCGCTGACAATAATTATGGGAGTGTTTGAGCTTTCACGAATCTGTCTGCATACGGCAAGACCGTCCATATTCGGAAGCATAATATCGAGCACAACAACCTTAGCACCATATTTTTCATAGTGTTCAAGCGCATCTTCTCCTGTTTCACACAAAGTTGTCGAGTAGCCCTCATTTTTGAGAAAATCGCACAGCAGATTTCCCATTTCAGTATTATCTTCAACAACAAGTATGTCGGACATAATATCATTCCTTTCTGTGTGAAACAGTGTTTCGAAAGCGTCAGATTAACATAATTTTTGCCTGCGTGCAGGTAGGTAAGAAGTTTACCAACCCATTTCCAAAAGCCAGTTGTTAAGGTTGCGTTCACGCTGGCGCAGGTCTGTTTCGTTATTGTATTTATCTAAATTATACTCGCCTTTGATGTTTCCGTCAACGATATACATAACTCGTGTGCATTTTGCGGCAACCTTTACATCGTGAGTCACAAGCATAATTGTTGTGCCGTCGTCGTTGATTTTTCTAAGTTCTTCCATAACCTCTTCGGAAGTTGTTCGGTTTAGCGCACCTGTAGGCTCATCGGCAAAAATTAAATTCGGATGATTTATCATACTTCTGCAAATGCAGGCTCTCTGTAACTGACCGCCTGATACCTCATTTATATCATTGTCGGCAATTTCAATTATTCCGAGCTTTCTCATAAGCTCTTTGCCGTATTCTATCTTCTCTTTTTTGGAGAGAGTGTTTTTAGCCGATTGCAGGGCGGGAAGAACAATATTGTCGAGCACCGTAAGATTTTTCATCATATACATCTGCTGAAAAATAAATCCCATTTCATCAAGCCGCAGTTCCGCAATTTTTTTGGCGTTCATCTTTGAAATATCTTTTCCGCAAAATCTGACGCTTCCTGCGGTGATGTTATCCATTCCCGAAACTGTGTAGAGCAAGGTGGATTTGCCCGAACCTGACGGTCCCATTATTGCAATCATTTCGCCCTTTTTAACGGAAAAGTTTACATTTTTAAGAACATTGTTCTGACGTTTGTTTGCTATATAAGTTTTACAAAGATTGTTTACTTCAAGAATTGTATTCATAATTTTAACTCCTTAATCACTCAATACTGTTAATTTCCGATGATTTAACCTTGCGTACCTGCTGAGCAACAATAAATACCGCCAAAACTGTTGTTGCAAGACAGATAAGCGGATAAATTACATAGCTTTCAAGCACATTTACATCAAAAATGATGTTGTTTGCACCCATTATTTTGAAAATAAAACCGACCGAAAGCTGACTTGCCGGCTCTGACAAAAGTATTGCTATAAATACTGCTAAAACCATAACAATGCCTATTCGTAAAGTCTGCCACAAAATTATTGAGCTATTTTTAAAGCCTATGGCTTTGAGCATTGCAATTTCACTGCGTTCCTTTGTAAGGAAAGATTTTTCCATAAGAACAGCTACCAGAATGTTTATAATGAGCACAATAAGAATGATTAATAATTTAGTATTGCTCATATAACCTGCAACGCCGCCGATCATATAATCAACATATTCTCCGCATGTACGGACAGTGTAATCTGAAAATTTATCCTTGATAAGCTCAAATCTTTTGCTTATTTCATCAGAAGAAGGATTGTCTGTATATTTTACCTGATAAGGGAAGATGCCCATTGCCTGGCTGTAATCAAGCTCTTCATCTTCTGTAAAGCGTATTCCTTCACCCATATTGTTCATAGACTGGTAGATTGCTGTAATTATATAGTCTTTATCTCCGCTTACTGTAGATATAGTAACAGTATCGCCGATTTTAGCATGAATTTTATCTGCCGTTATATAGGTTAAGGCAATTTCATTTTTGTTTTTGGGCGGAGTTCCCTCAAGATATGAATACATATCCGTTGTGGTGTTTGTTCCCTGAAAAGCGAGGGATTTACATTTGTAGTCCCCGTTGATAATGCCCAGCTTAAATGTTGTTTCACAGTAACAATCAGCTTTGATTCCGTTTTCGGAAAGAGTTTTTTTAATTTCGTTGAGCTGTTCCTTTAGATTTTCGTGACCGCCTGTTACTAAGTGCCTTTCATCACTTTTTAGATCCTCAAGAAATACATCGCTTTTTGTCGTGGAGAACCAAGTGATAAGGTTGTCACTTTGCAGGGTTGCTATTGTGTTTACCATTATGGTGATTAAAAGTATTCCTATGGTAAAGGTAATCAGCATAATTCCAAAACGCTTTATTCCGCTTAAGATGTCGTTTACAGCCATAAACGGAACGGGCTTGAGCTTTGATTTTGAAAGCTTAATAACACCCTTTTTCTTAAAGCGTTCTCCTGTTGTTCCGTTGCGTATTGCGTCAACAGGAGAAAACTTTTTAACCTTGCCCGTACATCTGTAACAAAACAGCATAATAATCAAAACAATAGCTATTGCAAAAATAATATTTAAGATATATCTGTCGTTGCCCTCAATAACGATGTTTTCAGAAACCTGCTGTAAAAGCATATTTCCAAACGGAATCGAAAGGATAAGTCCGATAATTGCACCGACAATTGATGTAGCAAGGTACTTAACGATATAAAGACCTCTGATTTTTCTGTTTTTTATACCTATTGCCTTCATTATTCCGATTTCACGATATTCCTCACTTAACGTAAAGGTAATTGTAAAGCGCAGAATTACAAAAGAAATTAAAATCAGACATATGCTGACTATAAGAAGTACGCCTGCGTTAATCATATCCATAATATATGTTGTCTTAATCAGAGACTTGCTTCCCATAAAAGTAATGTTTGTGCAGTCTGAAAGCGCTTGCTCCAAGCCGTCTACGTCATGAGTGTTTACATATATGGATTTTCCGAGCCACGGCTTTACACTTTCGTCAGAATAGAAATCGTTAAAATCATCTTTACTTACAAGAAAGCGCGGAGTACCCATCATTGATGAGCCTAAGACTGCGTCCTTTAAAATATCCTTAATTGTAAAGTCCTTTGAAACATTGCCGACTGTAATAGTGATTTTATCCCCTACAGATAAATCATTTTGCGTCATAATTGATTTTCTTAAATAAAGCTCTCCGTCATTAACTTCCGTTATAGGGTCATTATTATCATCATAGTAAGTGATACAGGCATTTTCAAATGCATTCATCATCATTGTGTTTGATGATTTTATCTTCTTATCATTTTGCATTGCTCCGGATGTGCTTATATAAATGGAGTCCTCTGACTTGTAACTTTCAGTACCGCTGAAATTTCTGACGATTTCCTCGGCGTTTTTTGACTTGTCGGTTTCAACCTTTTCAGAAGTGAATATGCAGTAATCAGCCACTCCTGCGTTGTCAAAATAAGTATCAAGCGAGCTTGTGACTGCTGAAAGATTGTTTGCACTTGACGATACAAACATTACAGCAAGAATGATAAACAACAGAAGTATAATGTTCATCGTGCGTTTTCTTTTTAAATCTTTTTTCAGAATGTTGAGATACATCTGACTACCTCCTTTTGCTGAATTAATTATAGAGGTTAAGTTATTAAATAATCCTTAAATAATTTTAATATATAAAAAATATTTTGCAACAAGAAAAATAACATTATAGTTACAGAAAAGATATTTTATAAATGAAGTAAAATTATTGACACGGTGTTACTTTTGATTATATAATTTTTTATTAAGGCATGTGCGGTGATAAGATGGTTAAAGTTGCATTTTGTGATGATGAGGCTAAAATTTTAGAGGATTTATCCGTGAAAATTAAGAGTGAATTTGAAAATCTTAGTTGTAAAATTGATTTATATACAACAGAAAACTCAATTGAACTTCTTGAATACCTTAAAAATTATCCTGTTGACATATTGTTTCTTGATATTGATATGCCGACAATCAGCGGTATGGAGATTGCACAAACTCTGCTCAACAGCGAAATAAAAACACTCCTTGTGTTTGTTACAGGTCAGGACGCACTTGTATATAAATCCTTTAAATATCATCCTTTCGGATTTATAAGAAAGACATATTTTGATGAAGAAATATCAGGAGTAGTAAAAAGCTTAGTTGAGGAAATGCAAAAAAGCTCTGACACTTTTTTGTTCAAAACCAACGACGGCTTTAACAGAATTAAGCTTAGGGATATTCTTTATTTTGAATCGGAGTCAAATTATATTAATCTGCATACAAAGGAAAGTGTTTATAAATTCAGAAGTACTGTTTCGGCAATTGAAAAGGAACTTTCAAACAAGGGCTTTATACGTACACATAAAGGATTTCTTGTTAATCAGGAGCATATCTTTTCGGTTAAATCCGAGAATGTTGTTCTCAGCAACAATGTCGTACTGCCAATCGGCAGAACAAACCGAGACGTAATAAAAGCTCGCATTATGAGGTATATGAGATGATTGGAAAATATAAAAAGCTCAAGCAGGATTTTGAAAACCTTGAAAAAGAATATGCAAGAGAGGTTGCCGAAAATCTCGACTTGCAGTACGAATACAATAACCTTAAAGCCGACTATACAAATGAAATGACTCAGCGTGCTGAGATTGAGCAGATTTACGAAAATACACGAAGGCTGAAGCACGATATGAAAAATCATATTATGGTGGCTGTATCATACCTTAACAACGGAGAGATTGAGCAGGCAACGAATTATCTTTCAGATGTGCTTGATATTCTGAATAAAACCTATTCTTACATTCAGACCGGTAATTCTGTAATGAATTATATTATAAATTCCAAGCTTGAAAATGCGCATAACAAAGGAATCAGATTTAAGGCGGAAATTGAAAATCTTCCTTTTGAAAAAATGGGCAGCGTTGATTTTTCTGCACTGCTTTCAAATATACTTGATAATGCTATTGAAGCAAGTGAAAAGACAATTGATAAGTTTATCTATGTTGCAATTCTCAAAAAGCGAGCCTATGATACAATTCTCGTAAAAAATAAGATTGATAGCTCGGTTATCAAAGTAAATCCCAAACTTAAATCCGACAAAAGTGATAACGAACAACACGGCTACGGTATGAAGCAGATAAAGACAATAGCCGAGAAATATGACGGTATAGCTGACATTTATGAAGAAGACAATATGTTTTGCGTGAATGTAATGATACCAAGCTAAAAAGACTGTTTCAGATGAAGCAGTCTTTTTTATTTAATACGAATACTTATGAACGGTCATACAAAACATGTTGGAAGTGTTAATTTGTTGTTTCAAATCGTGTCAGGTATCACGATTGCTTTTTGTCACATATCAGAAGCAGTTTATCCCAAAAGGATTGTAAATTATCAGTAAATGTTTATTATTAAATCAGGTGAAGAAAATGATTATAGCAAAAAACCTGTGTAAGGAATTTAGCAATAACGTAAAAGCAGTAAACAATGTTTCATTTCATATCAAGCAGGGTGAAACAGTAGGGCTTATAGGCGCAAACGGCGCAGGCAAAACAACACTTATTAAGCTTATTTCAGGTTTATTGAAACCCAACAGCGGATTTGTCAGAATTTTTGAGGATAATCCGCTTGCAAGAAAAGCTAAAAACGGTCCGTTTATGGGCGTAGTATCAGGACAGCGTGCGTCAGGTGCTTATGATAACGGCAGAGGCGCAAATACAGCAACCTTGCAGGAAGATTTAACGGTTGAACTGAATATGGAACTTGTAAAGGCAATTTACAAAATTCCGAAAAGTAGATATAATAAAAAACTTTCTGAGCTTTCAGACGCTCTCGGCTTGAATCCTTTTATGAAATATCGTGTCGATCAGCTTTCATTAGGACAGCGTATGCGTGCAGAAATAGCTGTGGTACTGATTTTTGAGCCTGAGATACTTATACTTGACGAGCCTTTTATCGGTGTTGACCTGATAGCAAAGGAATCAATAAGACAACTCCTTCAAAAATTGTCTGAAGATAAGAAAACTACAATAATTCTTACCACTCATAATGTAGAAGAAATTGAAAAAATCTGCGAGCACATAATATTGCTTGATAAAGGAAGTATAGTCTTTAACGGGAACTTTGACCGTATAAAGTATTCTCATGCAAGTATCAACTCACTAAGCGCCGAACTTACAGATAAAATTCCCGATATGCAGGATTTGCCAGTGACTAAATATACGATAGAGAACAGGAAAATCACTTTATGGTATGACACAAAGGTAATCAGCACAAAGGACTTGACCGCCTATATTTTATCTCAGTGCAAGGTTAAGGATTTATTGATAAGAAAACCTACTGTTGAAGAAATTATAAGAAATATATACGAGGAGGATTCAAAGTGAATAAAACTATAATTGACGTGCAGAACCTAAGCAAAACCTTTAAGATTACAAAAAGAAAAACAGGGCTCAAAGGTGCGTTAGCAAATATATTCCATCCTGAACACGAATATAAGAAAGCTGTAAACGATATCAGCTTTAATATAAAAGAGGGTGAAATGGTAGGCTTTATCGGACCTAACGGAGCAGGAAAGTCAACTACCGTAAAAATGCTTTCGGGTATTCTGTACCCTGACAGCGGCAATATAAATATCGCAGGATATATTCCCCACAAACAGCGTAAGGAATATGTTGCAAATATAGGCGTAGTGTTTGGTCAGAAATCGCAGATTTCTTGGGATTTGTCACCTATGGACAGCTACGAGGTAATAAAACATATTTATAAAATTCCCGATAAGAAATATAAAGAGAATATTGAACGCTTTACAGAGCTTCTTGATATGCATAAGTTTATTAATCAGCCCGTTCGACAGCTTTCGTTGGGTCAGCGAATGAGAGCAGATATTGCAGCGGCACTGCTTCACTCTCCTAAAATTGTTTTCTTTGATGAGCCGACAATCGGAATTGATGTTGTTGGCAAGGAAAAAATCCGCAGCTTTATAAAATCTCTTAATAAAACTGATAACATAACTATGATTTTTACTACTCACGATATGCAGGATATTGAAAAAACCTGTGAACGCTTGATAATTATTGATGACGGTAAAAAGCTTTATGACGGAAGTCTTGAATCAATAAAAAGAAATTATGTTTCATCACGAATTATTGAAGCCGAGTTTGAACAGTTGCCTGAAAAAATTGAAATTCCAAATATTACGGTCAGTGATGTTGATAAAAACAAAATGAAAAAGCTCATCACATTCGATACCGGAAAAACAAGTATAAATACCTTGATGAGCACTCTGCTGAATAATTACAATATCAAGGATATTTCGGTAAAAGAGCCTGAAATTGATGCGATAATCAGCGATATTTATCAGGGAAAAATTATTGTAAATTAAGTTTGGAGGTGCAAGATGAGTACTTACATACAATTTGCCGCAATTAAATTCAGAAATAATATGGCTTATCGTTTTGAGTATATAATGGGGATTTTGAATACTGTTCTGATTTTTTTAGTGTACTGGTGTATATACAAGGCGTTATACGGCGGAGCAAGCGAGATTGACGGAATTACCTTTTCAATGGTAACAACCAATTTTATAATTTCGCTTGGGCTTACAAATGCTTTTTCGAAAAATGAAATGTTTTTACAGGATAAAATCAAACAGGGAACAATAGCAAATGAGCTTCTCAAGCCTGTTAATTTTAAATTTAGAATGTTGTTTGAGGATTTGGGGGACGGATTTTTTAAAGTGATTTTCAATTTTCTGCCTGCCGTTATAATTGCAATGCTGTTTACCAAAATTGAACCGCCTGCCGGAGCAGGAAATTTTATTCTTTGTCTTGTCAGTTCGGTGCTTGGCTATGTTGTATTGTGGTATATAAGCTTTATAGTTCAGACATTGGCATTCTGGCTGTTTAATGTGTGGGGGTTAATTACTATAAAAAATGTAGTTGTAAACATTTTTTCGGGTGCGTTGCTCCCGCTTTGGTTTATGCCGGAACCTGTTTTAAATATTATAAAATTTACACCGTTAGATTCTATTTTCTTCACACCTGTTCAGTTGTATCTCGGGCAGCTTCAAGGCTATGAAATACTGATGAATTTTGGCAGGCAGATTTTATGGATAGCGGTACTTTATATTATCGGTGAGCTTTTGTGGAATAAAGGAATCAAAAGACTAGTAGTGCAGGGAGGATAAGTTATGAAAGATATAGTTTCATTGTTTTTTGCTTATGCAAAATCAGGTATTAAAACACGCTTTCAATATAAACTTGACTCTGTGATTTCGTCTTTTGCCGTGTTTTTCAGGGAAGCGGCAGGAATTATTGCAATGTATTTCGCTTTGCTGAAATTTGATACCATTAATAACTGGAATATCAACGAGCTTATGTTCCTGTTCAGCCTGATTTTTATTACATACGGAATTTTTATTGTCTTTTTTATGGCTTTGCGTGATTTTTCTGACTGGATAAAACACGGTGATATAGACAGAGTAATGGTAAGACCTCGCGGAATATTAACTCAGCTTGTAATGTGCGGAGCAGACTGGCTTGCAGCTCTTGGTCACGGAACATTGGGAATTATACTTTTTATTTTGTCGGCAAACAATGTGGGAGTGGAGTGGAATGCTGTAACTATTCTGTATTATGTTATTTCAATCGCAAGCGGTGTTCTTATACAAGGTGCGGTTTTCCTGTTTTTCTCTGCAATCAGTATTTATTTTATAGAAACACAAAGCTTAAAAGAAATTATGTACTGGAATCTACGCAAATTTGCAGGATATCCGATTAGTATTTATAATAAATTCATACAGTCCATTATGATATTTGTAGTGCCGTTTGCATTTGTAAATTACTTTCCGGCACAATTCTTGCTGCGCAAGGAGGATATGGCGGCATATCCCGAATGGTTTATGTATATTTCGCCGTTTGTCGGAATCATACTTTATACCCTCGCTTACTTTTTCTGGAAGTTCAGTATGAGATATTATAAAAGTACCGGTAATTAAGATTTATTTCCGAAATATAAAACGGCAGACATATGTGAGGCGTATAAAAACATATTTTATTTGAGCCATATTATTGCCATTAAGTAATTGCTATTTACAGAATAAAATGATAAAATACAGGTAAACACTCATTTCATCCTATGCAATGCACTTTTTGTCAGATTAAAAAGCTGTTTTGCAAAAAGGAAGGTATGTTATTGCTTTTTAAATGGAAAGGAAAGGTTATTACTGTGAAAAAATCTAAAATGCTCAAGGTGCTTGCCGCCTTACTAATCGTATCAATTCCTATGTGTCTTTCTTTAATCGGTGCAACTGCTTACAGCACTGCTGTGATGGGGGACTTAAATTCAGACGGAAGGCTTAGTATTGGAGACGCAACAGATATTCAAAAATATCTGGTTAACCTTAAAATGTTTGACGAAAATCAGCAGAAGCTGGCAGATGTTGACGGTGACGGCAGGATAACCATTTCTGACGCTACCAAGATAATGCATATTCTTTCGGGTCTGTCGGATATGCCGACAGTTCCGCCGCAGCCCACAACAAAAGATCCTGATATTGTTGATTTGCCTTTTATACCTGCAAAATAATATAAGTGTTGGAGAAATCTATGAAGAAAAAAATTATTTTTACAGCTGCTGCGGTTGTAATAATAACAGCAATTATTATTGTGATTGTGATGTTTTGCAATGGGTCTGAAACAGAAAAATCCGAATCAGGCAAAACAGAAGTTACAACTGTTGTTGGGCTAACAAATTCTACCGATGTCAAAGACACAAAAAACTCGTCTGCCGATGCAAAGGAGATTGAGTCAGACGAGGACAATCTTGATTTTATAGCTCATTCACAGGAGGATTATGACGGCAACAAATCCTCTTTGACTCAGAAATCCGATAACAGCGGTTCTTACAATGAAAAGTCTGAAGCTTCGTCATCATCTGCTTTAGATAAGACAAATGATTCGGGCAGTACAGCAAACAACAGCTCATCTTCGCACGATACTGATGCAACATCACAGGCTTCGCAAAAAGATGAAACCGTTGAACTGCCGTTTGTTCCTGCAAATTAATCCTGATTAACCGGATAGTATTATAAATAATAATAAAATAACAGCCGTTGCATAACAAAAGGATTACTCAATCAGGTGAAATTTTATGATTACAAATACATATAGAATTGCTGACAAAAATATCAGTGTTTCTTCCTGCTTTAATCAGGTTCACATATTGTGCAGAGAATATCTTTATGACGGAAAGCCTGATTTTGTCGTTACGGTTGACAATAATGATATAAATTTTGAAAGAGAAAAATTCGAAAGCACAAATTCTGAAACAGATGCAAAATATTTTTCGGATTCATATCTTGAAACGCTGGCAGTATACAGGAAAATTGCAGAGCAGATGATAGATTACAGCACTTGGCTGTTTCACGGTTCTGTTGTAGCCGTTGACGGAAATGCCTTTTTGTTCGCGGCAGACAGCGGAACTGGCAAATCAACACATACGGCGCTTTGGAGAAAATATTTTGGAAACCGTGCTGTAATGGTCAACGACGATAAGCCTCTTTTGAAAATAGGAAGGGACGGAGTTTTTGCTTGCGGAACTCCTTGGAACGGAAAGCATAATTTGGGAAATAATATAATTCTTCCTCTGAAAGCAATATGCTTTATTCACAGAAGTGTTGAAAATAATATCGAAGCTCTAAATAGAAAACAGGCTTTCCATTTGATTTTAAAGTATGCATATCGAAGCAGTGATAAGGACAGAACAGCAAAGTCGATTATGCTTGCTGACAGGATTCTGACAAATGTCCAGGTTTATTCGCTCGGCTGTAATATGGATTTGAGTGCTGTTCTTACAGCCTATAACAGGATAACGGAGGATTTTAAATGAAATTAAAGGATGAATTTGTTATGCAGACCGTTGATGATGAAAACATTATGGTCGCTGTTGACAGTAAGATTTTTTCGGGACTTATTCGCAGCAACAAAACTGCTGCTACAATTATTGAACAGCTCAGAGCAGATGTCACACGTGATGATGTTGTTGAAAAAATGCTCTCACAATATGACGCTCCACGCAGTATAATAGAAAGTGATGTCGATATGGTTATTGACAATCTTAAAAAAATCGGAGCGTTGGATGAGTAAAAGTTCGTTTGAGGAAGTTTTTGAAAAATACGGCAGACTTGTCTATACAAATTCAGGCGACAGTATGCTGCCGTTTATACATGAAAAACGAGATATTCTGATTATTGAAAAGCCGAGCGGCAGGCTGAAAAAGTATGATGTTCCGCTTTACAGGCGCGACAGCGGACAGTATGTGCTGCACAGAATTTTGAAGGTCAGAGAAAACGATTATGTGATTTGCGGAGACAATAGAATAAATAAGGAATACGGAATCACAGACCGTCATATTATTGGTGTTCTGACGGCAGTAAACCGCAACGGAAAGATGATTTACAGCAACAACAGACTGTACAGAGTATATGTTCATTTATGGTGTGACTTGTTTTGTGTAAGATATTTAGTATTAAAAACAAAATCTATAATTAAAAGGATAAAATCAAGAAAATATAATCGGGGTGGGAATATTGAAAAATGAAACTTCAGAGCTTATGTTTAAGCTTTGTTATCTTGTGTCCTGTGTTTTTCATAATTCAATTCCCGATATTGACAATTTCGGCAGTTCCGATTTGAGAATGCTTTATGAGCTGAGCAAGATGCATTCGACTGAATCCCTTGTATATAAAGCACTTGAAAAAACGACAGCTTCGCGTTTTGAGCCTCAGCTTATGGCTGAATGGAAAACTGACAGAGATAGAGCGGTCAGGAACAGTATTTTGTTTGACGCTGAACGCAAAAAGTTGATTGATTTTCTGGAAGAAAACAAAATATGGTATGTTCAGCTTAAAGGCATCATTATAAAGTCGCTTTATCCCGGTGTAGGGCTGAGGCAAATGGCAGATAATGATTTTTTGTTTGACCCTGAGTTCAGGGAGAAAATAAGAGATTATTTTGTGGCAGAAGGCTATGATATAAAATGTTTTGGGAAAGGCTGTCACGATTCTTACTTGAAAAAACCTGTTTATAATTTTGAGATGCATACCTATCTGTTTGAAGACCGTCATATGCCTGCGCTGGCGGATTATTTTAATGACAGTGCATCAAGACTTTTAAATGTGTGCGAGGGCAGATATGAAAGAAATTTTTTCCGTAAGGATTTTTATTTGTATTTCATTGCCCATTCATACAGGCATTATTCTACATATGGAATAGGGATAAGATTCCTTTTTGATTTGTATCTGATAATAAATAAGTATTATGAAGCTATTGACAAAGCCAGCCTGAATAACAGTTTAGAGCAGCTTGGTTTGAGAAATTTTGAAAGAATGGCAAGAGAACTAAGCGTTAAGCTTTTTTGCTGTTCGCAAAGTCTGACTGAAGATGATTTAAATAATGAAGAGTCTGAGATGCTTGAGTATATATTTTTCAGCGGAACATACGGCATTAAAAGCAACAAAATCAGAAATCAGTTCAGGTCAATGCAGGGCAACGGTAAACACAGCCTGTTTTTTGCCAAAATAAAATACTGTCGGGCAAGACTTTTTCCCGATGAACTCTGGTATTCATTATATTGTCCTTTTTGCTTTAAGCATAAATGGGCAAAACCGTTTTATACCGTGTTCCGTGTTTTAAGAGCGCTTGTTTTCAGAAGAGAAAGAATTAAAGATGAATATAAAGTGATAAGCTCAAATGATTAATAAGCTTAGGTTACGTCATATATGCAAAACAAACAGTTTACCTGATCGTATTGCTGTTGTATAACATTTTATTGTCAGTTGCCTGAAATAAGTGCTTCGTTTTGTATCGAAATTTTGGCTATTTTTCAGTTGATATTGTATGGGAAAAATGTTACAATGATTATGTCAAATGTTGTAAATTAAATATATTCAAGGATGAGGAGAGTAAAACGTGAAAAAACTTAAAAAATTAGTTGCTGTTGTAATTGCGGCAACGATGATAACAAGTGTGAGTCAGGTATCACTGACGGCGTTTGCGGCAGAAGCAAAAAGCTCGGTTGCGGCTGATGAAACAGCTTATAACGGTACCTGCGGCGATAATCTGACATATGCTTTTGATCAGACTACGGGTACGCTTACAATAAGCGGAACCGGCGATATGACAGACTACTCGTATAATTCTTCGCCGTGGAATGCGTTTAAAGCTTCTATTACTGATGTAATAATTGAGAACGGTGTTGAAAGTATCGGCAGCTATGCTTTTTATGAGTGTTCTGCAATAAAATCAGTAGATATTCCTTCTTCTGTAAAAATCATTGGATATGACGCTTTTTACAATTGCACTTCATTAGAGTCAATAGATATTCCTTCTTCGGTAAAAACTATAGGAAACAGCAGCTTTTACGGATGTGAATCATTGTCAAGCGTTAAATTGGCTGACGGAATTGAGCGTATAGATTATGAGGCATTCTATTACTGTGATTCGTTGGAGTATATTGAAATCCCGGACAGCGTAATCTATATAGGTTACAATGCATTTTTTAAAACGCACGGCACCGCTGTTGTTTTACATTGTTCAATAGGCGGACCGGCTTATTATTTTGCAATGAATGATAGTAACTATTATGCAAAATTTGAATCAAATGGAAAATATTTTAAAGGCAGCGGAAAATGCGGAGATAATGTTAATTACGAGTTTGACGCAGAAACTCAGACGCTTGTAATAAGCGGCACCGGTGAGATGTATGATTATAAAGTGTCTGGTTGGGGAACTGAATCTGACGCACCGTTCTTTAGTTATGCTACATCAATAAAGAAAATTATTTTTGAAAACGGTGTAACTCGTATTGGAACAGGATCAATAAACTTTGCTAAAAATGTTGAGGAAATCCATTTTCCGGCATCTGTTAGCGATATTCCCGAATACAGCTTGCCGAGCAGTGAAAAAAATTATATGATTTATGCCGATGAAGATACATATGCATATAACTATGCTCTTGAAAATTGGTATTGTATTAACGGAAAAATACAGGGAAAATGCGGAAATGAAGCACACTATACTTTTGACAAAACAACAGGCTTACTTACAATAGGCGGTACCGGCGAAATTAGTTATAGTTCTGACTCTACTCCGTGGGTATCCAACGGATGGAACTCTCTTATTAAGGATATCGTCATTGAAGAAGGTATAACAAGTTTAGGCAGCAATGCAACTTTTGCAAATTGCCCGAATATTAAGAGCCTTAATATTTCCTCAACTGTAACTGATTTATACGCTATAACTGATCATTGGTCCAGTCAAGAAATTTGTTTTGAGAGCATAAATGTAAGCGAGGAAAACCCTGATTTCGCAAGCATTGACGGTGTTCTTTTTAACAAAGAAAAAACAACGCTTATCAGTTATCCGATTAACAAGCCGGGCGAGAATTACAGTGTTCCCGACACAGTCGAGACTATCGGAGAATTTGCTTTTTCATATAATAAAAACTTGGTAAGTATAGATATTCCGGACGGCGTAACATCAATTGAACAGTATGCTTTTAAAGAATCAGAAGCATTAAAGGATGTTGCTCTTCCTGTCGGAATAACATCTATAAAATCTAGCCTGTTTTATAATTGCACAGCTTTGGAAAATCTTACAATTCCTTACGGTGTAGAATCCATTGATTATGCTGCTTTTGAGTTTTGTTCATCATTAAAGAATGTTGAAATTCCCGACAGCGTAACATCAATTGATAGTTATGTTTTCAAGGGTTGTACATCATTGGAAAGCATTGTTCTTCCGGAAGGTGTAACAGAAATTAAGAGCCACTTGTTTGATGGATGCTCTTCTTTAAAAAGTGCTCCGATTACAGACAGTATAAAAACTATCGGTCAAAGTGCTTTCATGGACTGTACATCTTTAAAATCTGTTGTAATTCCCAAAACACTTGAAAGCATTGGTAACAGTGCATTTGTGAGGTGTACTTCTTTATCAGACGCAATCATTCTTAGTGGTAATGTTAAGTTTTATGATAACTATAGTACATTCCCCAATACAACTACTATTTACGGTTATGTTGCTTCCACAGCATATAGTTACGCAAATGGTAAAAACGAATTTATTACCATACCTTATGTTGAAGGATACAGCGTGAGCCTTTCGGGAAGCATTGGTCTTAACTATTGTTTAAATATTAAACAGGATGTTGTAGAAAAGAACCCCTCAATTAAGTTCTGCTACAGTGACGGAACAGTTATTTCTGAATTGGGAATGGATAATGCTTTTCATAATGAAGACTATGGATACTATCAGTTTACCTGCCCTGTTTCGGCTTCAAAAATGGGCAATGAGATAAAAGCTTATTTTGTAATTAACGGATTTGAAATTTGCATTTCTGATGATTACAGCGTTCAAAAGTATGCAGAGCAGATTATTAACGGCGCTTCTTCAAATGAAGAATATGCAAAAGCCGTAACCTTGGTAAAGGCAATGCTTAACTATGGTGCTTATTCGGAAATAGCTTTGACGGATGTCACTTCAAGCAATACAAACTCGGTACTTACCGATGATGAAAAGACACTTGCTGAGCTTCCTGACCTTTCAGAGTATAAATATGCTGTTTCGGGCGCTTCCGATAAAGTAAAATACTCGGGTTCGCTTATTTCGCTGAAAACAGAAACTGTAATCAGACATTACTTTACAGTTGCTGACGATGTAAATGCAGAGGAGCTTACATTTACGGTAAACGGAAATACTGTAACTCCTGTTAAGGACGGCAGATACTATCGTATTGATATTGCAGGTGTAAATGCTAAGAACGTAGATGTTGACTATAAAGTTGAGGTTGACGGACTTACACTTGATTACAGCGTTTTAAGCTATGTTTATTCGGCAATTAATTCAAGCAGTATTTCTGACAGCGTTAAGGATTCTGTAAAGGCGCTTTACTGTTTCTGCCTTGAAACTAAGAACTACGCTGCATAAATTCAGGAAAGGAGAATATTTATGGACATATATGAAAGAGCAGAAATGGAAATTATCAATTTTGAAAGCGAAGACATAATTACTACAAGTATTGCTTCAGATCCTGACGATTTACCGTTTATTGATGCAAATTGATAAAAAAACGGCAACCTGACAAAAACGTTTATTGCATAAGAAAGGCATACACACAATCGTAACAGAAAGTGTGTATGCCTTTTTGTTGTGCTTTTTATTTTTCAAAACCCACTAACCACTTGTATGCTTGAGGAAAATATTCCGACCATGCAGCTTCGTTATGTTCTTTTGTGGTATCTGTAAGTGAATAAAGCTTATTTTTAGGATAATTGTTTTCTAACATTTTATTGTAAACCAAATCAACATAAGGAATGGTATCTTTCTCCATTTGGTTTGCTCCGCCGACATAAAAGAAAATTTTTGGAAGATTGTCAGTATTACTGTAATCATATGAGTTAACTACCGAAGCAACAGTATCTTCACTGTACATCCAGAATGCCGGGGAAAAAGAAAGTACCTGACCGAATACATCGGTATATTTCATTCCTATATAATAAGAAATCAATCCGCCCATAGAGCTTCCGCCAATGCCGGTACTATTTTTGTCTGTACGAACATTATAGTGACTGTCAATATACGGCTTTAAAGTATTAACAATAAATTCGCCGTATTTATCTCCTGAAGGATTATTTACGAATTTTGCATAGTCTTTGGCTGATGAATTATTCGGCAATGACGAACCAAGATTAACCCATTTTGGACTGTATTCATTCCACCTGTCTGCTGAATTTTCAATACCTACAATTATTGCGCCCTCATACCCATTGTCCATCATTTTGGAAATAGATTCGTCAACCTTCCATTCACCTGCATATGAGGAATACATATCAAATAGATTCTGTCCGTCGTGCATATAGAATACAGAATATTTTTTGTTTGTATTTTTAGAATCATAACCATTTGGAAGCCATACATGAATTGTCCTTGTTCTGCCGTCGGAATACTGCGGCATATCAAGTGTGAAGGTTTCAAGAGTTCCGCTTGTTACTGTATTAATGTTCGAGTCATTTTTAAACATTGCTACAGTATCATTAATTTCACTGCATTTTTTGTCAATAATAAAGGTACGGTTACTTATGTCACCGCCGCTTGAAGAACCTTCAACTCTTGTCCAGACTTTAGGACCTGTAGTTTGGCTGTTCTGAATAGTGTATTTATAGCTTATTTTTTTGCCTATGTTTTGAAAATCCAGCTCAACAGAAAGCTTATAATGTAAATCATCAATTTTTTTCATAAACCACTCGGAATCTGCAGGATTCCAATTGTTCAGATTAGTACCAATGCTTATTTTATCATTCTCGTTAAGGGGCTGCGGAATAGTAACATTAAATGTAAGCTGTACTTTATCAGAAACATCTTCTGCGGGAAATTTATTGATTAATTCTGCAAGAAAAAGTTGAATTTTTGTTGCATCATTTATACTCAATTTTTCATTACCGGTAACATTTGCAGCTGTAAGATTAATATCATCTTCTGAAATCAAGTTAGCCAAGTACTGCTGAATACAGGTAGCATCCTGAATATTTACTTCACCGTTGCTGTCAGCGTCACCGATAACTTTGACAGAGGTGGTTTTGCTTTTTTCGATCTGTGCCGCAACGACACAAATATCTGCCCTTATAAACAAAAATATTATTACAGAAAAAACCATTAAAACTGGTAAAAATAAAGACAAAGGTATTGTATATATTTTTTTCATATGTATGCCGCCTTTCAAATTAAGTATAGTAAAAAGCACTTATTGTGTCAAGTAATATATGATAAAAATTTTTTTAATTTACTTGTTATATTGTTGAACTGGCACATAAGGATTGTTGTGATGAAAAGCTAACTCAATTAAAAAGCATTTATCCCAAAAGAAAGGCATACACACTAATTTTTGAAAGTGTGTATGCCGAATTTTATTTAACAATTTTGTAAAGTTTAACATCACAAAGCTCGTCAGAACCCCATTTGGCGATTGATTTATCGTAGCCGATAAAGCTCATTCCGCATTTCTCCATAACTCTGCCGGAAGCAGGGTTATCGACGTGGTGTGCTGCTATAATTTTCGTAAAGCCGTTACGAAACAACTCATCAATAACAGCTTTGCAGACTTCGGTAGCATAACCTTTGCCCCAATGCTTTTTGGAAAGCACATAACCGATTTCAGCAGTTTTATTATCGTTGGTAATACCTACAACATCAATTGCGCCTATCGGCTCATCGTTTTCTTTTTCGGTTATTGCCCAGCGATATTCAAAACCGGAGGCAGCTTCATCAAGATACATATTCAAAAGCCAAACCGTGGTATCTAAATTTTCGTGTTTGTGCCAATGACAGTATTTCGCAACATTTTCGTCACTTGTCCAGTTGCGGTACATCATCTCGGCATCACCTTCTCTGAATGGGCGTAAAATAAGTCTGTCTGATGTCAATGTACTCATAAAATCTTCCTCCTTTTTGATATAAAATTAAGCCGTCATGAGTGAGTACTTACCCATAACGGCTTTGGTGCGGGTGACAGGACTTGAACCTGCACATCGGTTGACACTAGAACCTAAATCTAGCGCGTCTGCCAATTCCGCCACACCCGCATATAAAATATTTTTAAAGCGCAAGTGTTATTATACATAAAAATATTGATTTTGTCAATGGCTTGTTTTAACGAAAGTTTAACACCGTAGAAAAAGCATTTATATACTCGCCTGTATTTCTGATTTATATGCGAGGTGTTGCAGCAGACCTACGGCGACGGAACAAAATGCCCATAATATAGAAAAATGTTATCCGATATTTTACGAAACAATGATTGAAATTACTTCCTTCATAATATATAATTAAATTATCTTAGGAAACTATACTATTGTTAATATATTTCGAGTGAAGGGACGTAATTTTAATGAGAAAAACAAAAATTGTATGCACCATCGGTCCTGCGTGTAATACAAAGGAAAAACTCCTTGAAATGATTGATGCAGGAATGAACGTTGCAAGAGTAAATATGTCGCACGGCACATATGATGAGCTTGAAAAGCTTTTTGCAACAATAAAGGATGCAATCCGTGAAAGCGGTAAAAATGTTTCTATTCTTCTTGATACAAAGGGTCCCGAAGTGAGAGTGGGCACTTTCAAAGACGGTTCAGTTAAGCTTGAAGAGGGCAAAACCTTTTCACTGTATAAGGAATGTGAGCAAGGCGACGAAAACGGAGTAAGTCTGTCATTCACAAAGCTTGTTGACCTTTTTTACGCTGACGGCACAAAGTCAGTCGGCAGAGAGCTTTTGCTTGACGACGGTATTATATCGCTCGTGATTAAAGAAGTTAAAGAGGATAGAATTGTCTGCTCAGTCAACAAGGGCGGTGTGCTTAAAAATCGCAAGAGTATAAATATTCCCGGATACAACATTAATATGCCCTATGTAAGTGCTCAGGACAGAAAGGATATTGAATTTGGACTTACACACGGTGCAAACGTTGTTGCTGCTTCATTTGTGCGTACTCACGAGGATGTAAGGACTTTAAGAGATTTTATTGACAGCGTTGGTTTTGAATATGTTGAAATTATAGCAAAGATTGAAAATCAGAGCGGTGTTGACGATATGGACGCAATTATGGATTACGCTGACGGAATTATGGTAGCAAGAGGCGATATGGGCGTTGAAATTCCGTTTATCAAACTCCCCGAAATCCAGAAAACACTTATCAGAAAATGCGTTGCAAGGGGCAAATATGTAATCACTGCAACACAGATGCTCGAGAGTATGACAACTTCACCGCGTCCTACACGTGCCGAAATCAGCGATGTTGCAAACGCAGTTTATGACGGCACAAGCGCAGTAATGCTTTCTGCCGAATCGGCAGCAGGCAAGTATCCCGTTGAAAGCGTAAAGGCGCTTGACGCTATCTGCACCGAGGCTGAGCACAACGGTGAGTTTACCGCACTTCACGAATATATTGACGCCCATTCAATTAAAGATAAAAACGTAATCAGAGGAAGTATCTGCAAGGCGGCAAAGGAAATTGCGGCAGAAGTCGGCGCCAAGGCTATTATTGTTGAAAGTGCAACAGGCAGAGTTGCAAGGGCTATGGTGCATTTCAGACCCGAGGTTCCGGTAATTGCCGTTGTTACCTCACCGCTTGTTTGCAGAAAGCTCTGTCTTAACTGGGGCGTTACCGCTTTAATAGGCGAGGAAAAACGCACTTCCGATGCAATAACAAAGCAGGCTATGGAAAAGGCATTAAGCACGGGACTTGTTCACAAGGGCGATACGGTTGTTGTGCTTTCTTCAAACAGAACCTGCCCGACTTCAAGTACAGACTCGCTTAATATAAGGATACTTTAATATGGATAATATAATTTTAATCGGAATGCCCGGTTCGGGAAAAAGCACGCTCGGCGTTTTGCTTGCAAAGGCATTGGGGTATTCTTTTACCGATACAGATTTAATAATCAGCCGAATTGCAGGAAAACCTCTCCAAAAAATTCTTGACGAGGGCGGACTGGACAGCTTTCTTGATATTGAAGAAAAGGTTGGTTCAGAGCTTGAATGTAACAGCACAGTAATTGCAACGGGCGGTTCAATGGTGCTTTCCGAAGAAGCGATGAAAAATTTAAAAGCACAGGGCGAGGTGCTTTACATAAACGTTCCGCTTGACGAAATCAAACGCAGGGTTACAAACATAAAAACAAGGGGTATTGCGTTTAAAAAGGGCGAAACTCTTGACGATGTCTACAGAGTGCGAGTGCCGCTATACGAAAAATACGCCGATATTACGGTTGACTTTGTTGATTGCAGTAACGGCGGAATAGAGGAAACTATAAACCTTATGGTTGATAAAATCAACAATTTATAGTACGTGGTAGAATTCGAATTTCAGGATTCAGATTATCGGTGTAAGGAGAGATTATTGGTGAGAAAACGAATTAGCTACTCGGTGCAGTTCTAATGATGGCAACAGATTGTATCGAGAACAATTAAAGAGGCGCTGCTTATGTTGCCGGAACTGCATTATCAAAAAATAACATAAAAATTTTTTTGAAAGAGATGTAGTTTGTTATGAATAAATATATAAAAAATTTAAATAGAATTGAGTTTGTGGTGACAATGGCATGTACCGGAAAATGTAAGCATTGCTCTGAAGGTGACCATAACGCTTGCACAGAACATATTGATGCAGATGTTGCTGCGAATGCAATTCGTGAAATATGTAAAAATTATAAGATAGAGTCATTGATGACATTTGGCGGGGAACCGCTGCTTTATCCTGAAAAGGTTTGCAAGATACATAAAACAGCAACTGAGGTGGGAATTCCTGCAAGAGAATTGATTACAAACGGATATTTCACTAAGGATACAAAGAGAATTAAAGAAGTAGTTCAGTTACTTGCAGACAGCGGAGTAAGCAAGATTCTTTTATCGGTTGACGCATTCCATCAGGAAACAATTCCGTTGGAGCCGGTGAAATATTTTGCCGAATGTGTAAGGAAAACCGGAATAAGCATAAAGCTAAGCCCGGCTTGGCTTGTAAGCAGAGATGATAACAATTCCTACAATGCAAAAACAAGAGAAATAATTAAAGAGTTTGAATATACGGGAATCTCTGTCGAAGCAGGGAATGTGATTTTTCCGAGTGGAAATGCCATTAAGTATTTGAGTGAATATTTTGATGAAAATGCAGAGTACTCGAATCCGTATGAAGAAAACCCAAAGGATATCAGAGATATTGGATTTTCTCCAAATGGAGATGTATTAAACGGAAATGTCTATCACAAGGGTATTCTTGATATCTTAGATGAATATCAGCCGTAAATTTGATGTTTAATTCCCATAATATTTCGGTGACTGTATGATAAATAAAGTTGCGGATAAGCTTGAAAAATATTCAAAAATGGAATCTTCTGAGGTACATATGATAATTGAAACAGACAGATTGTATCTGCGTGAGATGTGTCAGGCGAATTTCAAATCCTTATGCGAAATTTTACAGGATGAAGAGGTAATGTATGCCTATGAAGGTGCTTTCAGTGATACTGAGGTTCAGGAATGGCTGGACAGGCAGATTGCTCGATATAAAAAATGGGGCTTTGGACTATGGGCAGTAATACTTAAAGAAACGGATAAGATGATAGGTCAGTGCGGACTTACCATACAGCCGTGGAAAGACAAGGAAGTGCTTGAGATAGGGTATCTTTTTGCACGGTTGTATTGGCATAAAGGCTATGCAACGGAAGCCGCAAAGGCTTGCAAAAAATATGCCTTTGAAACCCTGAACGCCGATGAAGTTTGTTCAATTATCAGAGATACAAATACGGCTTCGCAGCAGGTGGCAATCCGAAACGGTATGAGCATTGCTGACAGTTGGACCAAGCATTACAAAGGAGTGGATATGCCGCATTACCGTTATGTGGCTGTTCGCTGAAAATCTATGTAAAATTTCAGATTATAGCATAATAATACGGCAGACTGATTAAATTCAGCCTGCCGTTTGCAGTTTACCGTACATTTAGTGTTAATTTAAATCATTTGCAATGCTTTAAATACAACATATTTTTTATTGCAATGCCTGATTTCCACCAATTTGCGGCAATTTCAAATTCTTTGTAATCATTGTGCCATTGCCAAGTTACAGGGAATGAACCGTCATCAAGCTGGGTGCTTTCAATCAGATTACATTCAGCTTTTACAAGCGATTTATCAAAAGCACCTAAAACCGTCATTTTTCTTTCAAAGAACATTGATGGTGTGCAAACATAATCAGCAGCCCATTTTTCTGTATCCTTACAGATTACCGCTTCGGATTTTTCAATCAGATTTTTTCTGTATGCTTCAACGTCAAACAAATCAAGACCGTCAATTTCAAGACAGTAATTGAGTAAATCAAGATAACACCTTGCGGTGTGCATTTCAATTTCCTGCTTATCCATAAATTCATCTACAGCCTTAACGGAGATTTTTTCTGCGGTCTTATAAATTTCAGAATCTTTGTCTGCAAAGCGGAGAATAAAGCCGGCAAGGCTCACTGTCGGATTGTCATCGGGAACGCCTTTGTCATTTGGACATTCCCACCAGATTGCGTGTGGAAAGCTGTTATTGCCTGCAACGGTGTTATACCATTTGCCGTTTTCAAAATCCTTTCCGCTTGCAAGGTATCTGAGTATGCCTTTTATAATCGGGTGTTCTCTGTCGCAAAAGTCTATTTCGTACAGACGCTGAGTTGCCGCCCACGTTGCAACGGGATTTGAATTTGTGTTCCAATTATCCGGTTCAAGCGCATATGCAAAGCCGCCGTCCTCATTTTGATAAAATGAAAGGATTTTCAGAACCTCATTGGCACTTCCGTTTTCAAAATGGTATTTCCACAGCGCAAGGTCAAGCGGTCTTGCATTTCTGTAAACAAAGCTTTTGGTTTTTTCAAATAAAGTCATAATTAAGCCTCCTTTTTAACTTAATTATAGTTTGAATGAGAGGTTATGTATTGTAAAAAAGCGACATTATTTAATTACAGAATCCCGTGCCTGATTTAGTGAAATACCGTGATACTTTTTAAAATCATTGAGCAAATGCGCTTGGTCGCAGTAACCGAATTTTTCAACCGAATTCAAAACATTGAAATTGTACTTTATACAATCCTGCCATAACATCTGATAGCGTATTAAGTTTATCATCTGCTTGGGGGAAACACCTGTGTTTTCAAGGAATTTTCGTTCGAGCTGTCTTTTGCTGATAAATGAAAAATCAGACAAATCTTTTACTTTTAGATTGCCTTTGCGTTTAATTATGAAAAAAAGAGAATTCATAATATCGCTGTTTTCTCGGTTAGTATTCAGTTTGTTTAAAAGATATTTTTCTGCGATTACGGTGCGCTCATAAAAGTTGCTTGCCAAAAATATTTTTTCTTTAAGTCCCTCTGTAAAATTCGAAAAATACGCTTCAATATCTGTAAATGTGTTTAGAGCACCACGCATACTCCCGTCAGAAAACAAAATAACGCTCCATGCATAAAATCTGATTCCAAAACAAAAATTGTCGCTCTCAGTTGATATGAATGATGAGTTGTTTATACCGCAAAAGTTACCGTTAAGTTGGTTTGTTGCAGTATTTGCAGTTAAAATTATGTCCATACACGCATCGGGAATAACACGAGTTTTGTTAATTTCATCTCCTGCGTGATTTATTCTGTTGTATTTACTTCCCCAAAAGCACCTTATGTACGGCTTGAGCGCACTGCAAGGCTCAATTTCAATATAGTTTCCGACCCTGTTCGGATTGGCGGTAATTGTAGTGAAAATATTGTTAAGTGTGAAAGGCATAATATCACCGCTTTTCTTCAGATACATTTAGTTTATCATATTGAATATCCGAGTGCAATAATAATTATATAAAATTAAAACACGGCAGACTGTTAAATTCAGCCTGCCGTTTGTCATTTACCGCACGTTTATGTAGAGCGGTATTATGCGTTTAGTCCAAATGAAATTGAAATAGCATTGTTAATGTCGTTCATTGCACTTTCGTCTACCGTGCCCATTTTTTCTTTTAAACGCTTTTTATCAATTGTTCTTACCTGTTCAAGCAAAACAACGCTGTCTTTTGCAAGTCCGGAGTTGTCTGCGTGCAGCGGAATGTGCGTGGGAAGATTTGCTTTTGACTGCTGGCTTGTAATTGCTGCGGCAATTACCGTCGGGCTGAATCGGTTTCCCACGTTGTTCTGGACAATCAGGACGGGTCGTATTCCGCCCTGCTCCGAGCCGACAACAGGGCTTAAATCGGCATAATAGATGTCACCGCGGCGTATATTCAAGGCTTTCACGCTCCAAATAATTTATTTACTGATATTTTTGCCTATCCGAAAGCTTTTATACAGCTATTACATAATATTTTTGGGCGCAAAATTTGTGAATATTATTCCTTGACAGAATTTTATTTTTGTATGTAACGATCAGTTTTTATCAGCTTCTATCTCTGAAAATTCAATTTTCAGTTCTGCATTTTTAATTTCTGCACTAATAATTTTTCCGTCTTTATCTGTAACAATAACGCAGTTACCGCTGTCGGTTTTTAAATTATATGTACATACGCTGTCGCTTTGAGAAGAAAGGTTTGTTCTGCCCTGAGAAATGCCGTCAAGAATTAACTTTACAAGGCTCGGAAAGCTCTTTTGCGGAAGATACGCTTCGTCGGCACTGCAAATAAGATTTTCTCTTGACATCTCAAGCTCACCGTTTTTGTATTCAAAGCTTAGTCCGTCAAGTTCTTCGGGACTGCTTATGCTTATATAAGCAACACCCTGCCTGTTTGTGCTGATGTTTCCCGAGTATTCTGCGTCACGATAATCTGAAGTGAATTTTGCGGAAAAATTCGTCACAATATCAGCAGGTTCGTTTTTGACCTGACAGCCGCCAAAAAGAAAAATCAGCAAAAAAGAAAAGGCATATAATGCTTTTAAAACACTCTTAGTCATAATTACCTCCATAGGTGGATTAGGTGTTTTTTATACATTATATGTCTTTGTTATTTTTAAAATTACGTCAAACAAGCCGTTAAAATCCACATCTTTTATATGCCTGCGGAATTTCGTTTATAAGGTCTGTGGGCAGCATTGAAATTTTGCCGAGTTTTTCGGCGGCAATGTCACCTGCTAAACCGTGAAGATAAACTGCCGCAGATGCCGTATCAAACGGATTTGCGCCTTGAGCCAGCAAAGAACCTGTCATTCCGGCAAGCACATCTCCGCTGCCGCCTGTAGCCATACCCGAGTTCCCTGTTCGATTAATCATAATTTTTCCGTCAGGTGAAGCAATAATAGTGTCTTTTCCTTTCAATACCGTAACAACGCCGTACTCCTTGGCAAAACAAGAAGCAATTTTGTCTCTGCTTTCGTTTACATCCTTCGGTGTTGATTTTACTAGCCTTGCCATTTCACCGGGGTGAGGAGTAGTTATGATGGGAGCGTTTGCCTTTTTGAGAATATCGGGATTATTTGCAATGCAATTTAGTGCGTCAGCGTCAAGCACAAGCGGTTTAGTGCAATGTTCTATAAAAGAATTAACAAGCGCTTCGGTATCGTCACATACCGATAAACCGCAGCCTATAAGAACAGCGCTTGATTTTTCAGCCTCGTAAAGTAGGAATTCAATGTTGCTTTTGCTGATTTTGCCGTCAGTTGTTTCTTCAAGCGGGAAGAATACGCTTTCAAAAATTGCACCTGCCGCAATCGGATAAATGCTTTTAGGCAGAGCTGTTTTAAGTAATCCGATCCCGCATCTGAGTGCTGCTTTTCCTGCCATAATTGCCGCTCCTGCCATAGAGTAACAACCGCAAATGCAAAGCAGAGAACCAAGAGTACCTTTGTTAGCATTGTCGGGTCGGCTGAATACTGCCTTTTTAACAATATTTTTGTCAGTTTGCTCCATTGATTTAACCTGCATTTCTGTTGTAGAACAGTTTTAATACAATATCTTTGTTGAGGTATCTTTTCATACCCTCCAAAATCTGCTCATTAGGTGAGAAAATCAGCAGACATTTGCCGTAAGCGGCACTGTTGAAAACAGCATAATAGTTTTCGTCGTCGGCGTCAATATCACGGGCGGCAATAAAACTTTTTGAAAATTTTGTACCGTCAACCGATTTTTCGCCTTTTTCAATCTGTTCAATTTCTCTTATTGGCACTTTACACACGCGTTTTCTCTTTCGGAGTGAAATTATTTTTGAAATTTCAAGTTCGTCACCTGCAACAGAATATTCAAATTCAACTTTTTGCGATGTAATAATGTACCACACAACGTAAATTCCGCCTATAAACAAAAACAGTCCGATGTAGAACATATATGCTGTAATTGCAAATGAGAGCACAGAAAATATTATCGGTATCATAATGAGAATCAGAACAGAAATTATTTTGATTATCATATTTTTAGGTTTGTTTGCCCTTTTAACAACCTGTTCGTTAAAGCCTTCCAATGTTTAATCTCCTTTTGGTAAATTTCCCTATAATAATATCATAAACGAGCTTTGTTTTCAATAGTTTAAAATTATATTATTGTGCATAGAAAAGGGGGGCACAAGCGTGCCCCACCTTAAAATGAACCAATGAAATTTGGTTAAATTTCAATTGTTTTGATAGAATCAAACTCGTCAATGATTTCCTTAGATGGTTTCTTTGTGAGTAACGATACTACTACGTTTACAATCATAGCAAATGCAAATCCGAGTACGAGTGAATAAAGACTTGTTGCACTGTAGAGTGTTGCGCCGTTTACAATCGGCAGATAGTCCCACACGATAACGGTGAGTGCACCTGTAGCCATACCTGATATTGCGCCTGCAAGTGTTGAACGTTTCCAGAACAGCGCAAGAAGTACAACAGGACCGAATGCCGAACCGAAGCCTGCCCATGCATCGGAAACAAGACCCATAATACTTGAGTTCGGGTCAATAGCAATAAAGAATGCGATTACTGCAATAACGACAACTGCAATTTTACCTACCCAAAGCGCGTTCTTTTCGGAAGCGTCCTTTTTGATAACGCCTTTGTACATATCCTCGGAAACAGCCGAAGCGGTAACGAGAAGCTGGCTGTCTGCTGTTGACATAATAGCAGCTAAAATTCCGCAGAGGAAAATACCGCCTATGAAAATTAAAATGCCGTTGTTTGAGAAGAACTGCTGAATAGTGCGGATAAATACTGTTTCACTTGCAGAGCCTTCAAGTGTAGTGGTAAGGTAGCCTCTTGCAATAAGACCTATAAGGCAGGAAGCTGCAAGTGAAATTACAACCCATGCAATTGCAATTTTCCTTGACTTTTTAATTTCTTTATTGCTCTTAACAGCCATAAATCTTATAAGGATATGAGGCATACCAAAGTAGCCAAGTCCCCATGCAAGATTTGAAATGATTGATACGGCTGAAACCGGAGTTCCGTCATCGTTTTTCAAAAAGTTCAAGAAGTTGTCGGGATTTGAAACACCGTTTGCAACGAGTGAATCGGCAAATCCTGTTTTGTAAGTAAGCGTTGCATATGCAAGAATCGGAACGGACATAATTGCAACAAGCATAAGCAAGCCCTGAATGAGGTCGGTTGTGCAAACAGCTTTGAAACCGCCCATAAATGTGTAAACAAGAATAACCAGTGCGGCTATGCAAAGACCGACCATATAAATTGTGTTGTAGTTTCCTGTTTTTGCGTTTCCGTCCGAGAACAGAGTAGCAAAAAGCTTTGCGCCCGAGCTGAAAGCCGAAGCTGTGTAAACCGTAAAGAATACGGCAATGATAATTGCGGAAACAATTTTAATGATACCCTTTTTGTCACGGTAGCGGTTTTGGAAAAAGCTCGGAATGGTAAGCGAATTTCCTGCGACAATTGTGTACTTTCTCAGTCTTGCCGAAACTATGTACCAGTTTAAAATTGTGCCGATTAAAAGACCGACTGCAATCCAGACTTCACCCGTACCTGCAAGATATACCGAGCCGGGAAGTCCCATAAGAAGCCAGCCGCTCATATCGGAAGCCTGCGCAGAAAGTGCGGCAGTCCAGCCGCCTAAATTTCTTCCGCCCAAAAAATAGTCCTCGTTGTTCTTTGTGCTTTTTGAGTAAACAAAGCCGATTACAATCATCAATATAAGATAAGCGGCAAATGCACATAGAACTATAATGTTGTTTGTGCTAATCATTCTTTCCTCCTGTGTTATTGAATTTGTAAATAGTACTTTATTATAGTAGCAAAAATATGTAAAAAAATCAAGTAAAATGCGAATTTGATGTAAAATATTGAAAAAACTGCTCGGAAACAAGCGTTTGTGTTGATTTGAAGATACAAAAGTTATATAATATTCACTGAATAAATAAATATCAGAATGACGCAGTTTGAAATGAAGCAAAGCATTAATTCTGCGCAAATCGGCGGATTGATTTCTGATTCGGACAGAAGGGTAAAAATGGAGTTTGTAAAAAGAACATGGGCTGAAATTTCTCTTGATGCAATTGCCCATAATTATAATGTAATAAAAAATAAAATAAACGGCAAAGCAAAAATCTGTTGCGTCATCAAGGCTGACGGTTACGGTCACGGTGCAGCAGAGCTTGCCAATATATATGAAAAGCTCGGTGCTGATTTTTTCGCTGTTTCAAATATTGACGAGGGTGTTGAAATCCGAAAATCCGGCTGTAAACTGCCCATAGTCATTCTCGGCTACACTCCCGTTGCCGAAGCTGTAAGGCTTTCGGAATACAATATTTCGCAGACTGTTTTTTCTCTTAAATATGCAAAAGCGCTGTCTAAGGAATGTTTAGTCAAGCATTGTGAGTGCAAAATCCACATTAAGGTTGATACGGGAATGAGTCGAATCGGATTTATGTGTCAGGAGTTTCCAAGAGATGATTATTCCATAGAAGAAATTTGCGAAGCTTGCAGTCTTCCTAATCTTCGTCTTGAAGGGTTGTTTACCCACTTTTGCGTGTCAGACGAGGCACAAGAGGGCAAAGAGTTTACAAATAAGCAGTACAATAACTTTATCTATGTAAAAAATAAGCTTTGCGAAAACGAAATCAATGTTCCGATTTGCCACTGTTCAAACAGCGGCGCAATTGAGGATTACAGCAGTACATACTGCGATATGGTTCGTGCAGGAATTATTCTTTACGGGCTTTCACCCTCGAAAAAACTTTGCGGCAAGCTTGATCTTATCCCTGCAATGACGCTCAAAACCTCGGTTGCTTACGTCAAAGAGCTTAAAAAAGGTTCAAGTATTTCGTACGGAAGGACCTTTACCGCTGAGCATAATATGAAAATTGCCACAGTTCCTATCGGTTATGCCGATGGATATATTCGCCAGAATGCCGATAAAGGTTATATGCTCGTAAACGGAAAAAAAGCAAAAATTGTGGGTAGAATATGTATGGATCAGACAATGCTCGATGTAACCGACATAGAAAACGTTAAAACAGGCGACGAAGTAATTGTTTTCGGAACGGGCAAAGACGGTTCGCCTACTGCGGATATGCTCGCAGAAAATACGGATACAATCAACTATGAGGTTGTGTGCCTTGTCGGCAAGCGTGTGCCGAGAATTTACTATAAAAACGGAATTGTTACGGATGTGATGTATAAGCTATGAGATTACTTGTTATTGACGGAAACAGCATTGTAAACCGTGCGTTTTACGGAATCAGACCGCTTACAACAAAAGACGGCCAGTTTACCAACGCAATTTACGGTTTCCTTACTATGCTTACAAAGCTGAAAAATGAAGAAAATCCCGATGCGGTTGCAATTGCATTTGACCTTAAAGCACCGACCTTCAGACACAAAGCATACTCGGGCTACAAAGCGACACGAAAGGGTATGCCGCCCGAGCTTGCCTCACAGATGCCGCCGCTTAAAGAGCTTTTAAAATTGCTGGGATATAAAATTGTAACCTGCGAGGGTTACGAAGCCGATGATATTCTCGGAACATTTGCCTCTGCGTGTGAAAACAGCGGAGATGAGTGCGTGATTGCTACAGGTGACCGTGACAGCTTGCAGCTTGTTTCCGACAAAACAAGCGTTCATCTTTGCACCAACAGGGATGATATTCTTTATACTCCCGAAAAGATTATGGAGGATTACGGCGTAACACCGCTTGAGCTTATCGAGATTAAGGCAATTCAGGGCGACTCTTCCGACAACATTCCGGGTGTTGCAGGAATCGGTCCAAAGGGTGCAGGCGACCTTATTAAGAAATATCACACGGTTGAGTATATATACAAGCATATTGACGAGCTTGACATTAAGGACGGAGTGCGCAATAAGCTGAAAAATTCAAAGGAAAATGCGATTTTAAGCCGTATGCTCGGTGAAATCTGCCGTACTGTCCCGATTGATACCGAAGTGAAAAAATATGTTGTTAATATGCAATCTCCTGACGAGTGTGCAAGATATATGGCTAAGCTGGAACTTTTTTCTTTAATAGAAAAATTTGGGCTTAACGAAACAACTCCACCACAGGAAATAAATACCGAAGTAAAAACACTTGAAGTGGTAGAAAATGAAGATGATAATGTTATTTTAAAGAATATTCTTGGCTGCAAAAAATTATATTTCAGCGCTGAATTTTCCAATAAAGAATTAAATGAATTTGCAATACTCTATGACGGAAGAGTTTATTTGAGCGAAAGCAAAGATCTTTTTGAAAAATTTTTATGCAGTGAAGAAATTGAAAAATACACCGAAAACTCAAAATCGATATTTGCATATGCCGACAGATTAGGCTTTGAAATTAAATCGCTTGTTTTTGATGTGGAGCTTGCGGCATATCTGCTTGAACCGTCTGCAAAGGATTATTCCGACGAAAATCTCTGTAAGCTCAACGATATTCAGTTGCCGACTGCCGAAAATGAAGAATACAAAAAATACAGAGCGCTTGCCGTCTATGATTTGCTGTGCGAAAAATTAAACAGCGAAATTAAAGCAAACGAACAGGAAAAACTTTTGGTTGATATTGAAATTCCGCTGGCAAATGTGCTCGGGAAAATGGAAAATATCGGTTTTGAAGTTGACAGACAGGGAATAGAGGACTACGGCAAAATGTTGTCGGAGCAGATAAACAACCTTGAAGAGTCAATTTACGAAAGTTCGGGAACAAAGTTTAACATAAATTCCCCGAAACAGCTTGGAAAGGTGCTTTTTGAGGACTTAGGTCTTCCTTGCAAGAAAAAAACAAAGAGCGGTTACAGCACCAACGCAGAGGTGCTTGAAGGTCTTAGATATGAACATCCCGTTGTAGAAATGGTTTTGCAGTACCGCACGCTTGCAAAGCTCAACTCTACCTATTGCGAGGGGCTTTTAAAGGTTATCGGCGATGACGGAAGAATCCACTCAATTTTTAATCAGACCGAAACACGTACGGGCAGAATCAGCTCCACAGAGCCGAATCTGCAAAATATTCCCGTGAGAACTGAGCTTGGCAGAGAGATGAGAAAGTTCTTCTGTGCAAGAGAGGGTATGGTGCTTGTTGACGCTGACTATTCCCAGATTGAACTGCGTGTGCTTGCTCACATTGCGAATGATAAAAATATGATAGAGGCATTTAAAAACAACGAGGACATTCACGCAATAACAGCCTCACAGGTTTTCGGAATACCTCTTGATATGGTTACTCCGATAATGCGAAGCCGTGCAAAGGCGGTAAATTTCGGAATTGTTTACGGTATCGGTGCATTTTCGCTTGCAAAGGACATCGGTGTAAGCAACAAGGAGGCTTCAACGTATATCAAAAACTATCTTGCCCACTACAGCGGCGTTGATGAGTATATGAAAAACGTTGTTGAAAAGGCAAAGCAGGACGGCTATGTTGAAACTATGTTCGGCAGACGCCGTTATCTTCCCGAACTTACCTCGGGAAAGCATATGCTGAGAGCGTTCGGTGAGCGTGTTGCAAGAAATATGCCGATTCAGGGAACAGCCGCCGATATAATCAAAATCGCAATGATAAAGGTAAATGACAGAATCAAAAAAGAAGGCCTTAGAGCAAGGCTTATTTTGCAGGTTCACGATGAACTGATTGTAGAAGCTCCGCAGGACGAAAGCAAAATTGTGGCTAAACTCTTGCAGGAAGAAATGGAAAATGCAGTTAAGCTTGACGTTCCGCTTACTGCCGATGCAACTATAGGAAAGACGTGGTATGATGCAAAAGGATAAAAGATATGTAGCGTTTGTCTGTACAGGCAACACTTGCCGCAGTCCTATGGCAGAGGGAATTTTCAACAGGCTTGCAGCGGAAAACGGAATAAACGTAGTTGCCGAAAGCTTCGGACTTTCCGCAATTACGGGCGCTCCCGTGTCAGAAAATTCGATAAAGGTCTGCAATGAAATAGAAGTTGACATTTCAAACTTAAAGTCAACATCAGTCAATGACATACCACTTGAAAAATATGAAAAATTCTATTGTATGTCGCAGAGCCATTCAAGAATTTTGTCAGAGTGCTGTTTTGTGCCGATTAAAGATATTGAAGTGCTCAATATCTGCGACCCCTACGGCGGTAACGAGTTTATTTACAGAGAATGTCGTGATGAGATTTATAATTCTGTAAAGGAAATAATAAAAAACTATGAGAATTGAAAAAATGACATCAAGCCATCTTGACGACGTATATATAATAGAAACCGAATGTTTTTCGCACCCTTGGTCAAAGCAGAGTCTTGAAGATGAACTGAATAACGAAACCTCGCTTTTTCTTGTTGCAAAAGAAGAAAATGAGGTTATCGGCTACATAGGAATGAGCATAGTAATTGACGAAGGGTATATTTTTAATGTTGCCGTGCGTGAAAAGCATCGAAACAAAGGCGTTGCAACTGCGCTGATAAACGAACTTATCACCTACGGAAAGAAAAATAATTTCAGTTTTATAACGCTTGAAGTAAGAGCAAGCAACTTTACCGCTGTTTCTCTTTATTCAAAATTCGGCTTTCTAAAAGCAGGGGAGAGAAAGGATTACTATTCTAACCCCAAAGAAAACGCAATATTAATGACAAAATACTTTTAGCGAAGAAATTATGAAGAAACAAAACATTTTTTCAAATTTAGAATGGTTCAAATGCAATTTATAATTCTTGAAAGGAAAAATAAAATGAAAATACTTGCAATAGAGTCCTCCTGCGACGAAACAGCCGCCGCAGTAGTTGAGGACGGACGGAAAGTTCTTTCCTCGGTGGTAGCCTCACAGGTTGAAGAGCACAAGCTTTACGGCGGAGTCGTTCCCGAAATTGCCTCTCGCCGCCACGCTGAGGCAATAGTACCAGTAGTTAAGCAGTCGCTTGAACAGGCGGATATTGCTCTTGAAAACATAGATGCAATCGCGGTTACATATGCTCCCGGTTTAATCGGAGCACTGCTGGTCGGCGTAAATTTTGCAAAGGGGCTTTCTCTTTCAACGGGAATCCCGCTTGTGCCTACGCATCATTTGCGTTCGCACATTGCGTCAAATTATATTTCTAATCAAAACTTAAAGCCGCCGTTTCTCTGTCTTGTGGTTTCTGGAGGACACAGCCATATTGTTATGGTTGAGGACTACACAAAAATGAAAATCATCGGAAAAACCCGTGATGACGCCGCAGGCGAAGCATTTGACAAGGCGGCTCGAACGATGGGAATGTCGTATCCAGGCGGAATTGAGCTTGACAAAGTAGCCGAAAGCGGCAATCCGTTTGCTTTTAAGCTCCCTCGTCCGGTCGTTCACGATGCGCCTTACGATTTCAGCTTTTCGGGACTTAAAACAGCAGTGATAAATTTAATACACAACTCTGCACAAAAGGGTGTTGAAGTCAGCAAGCCAGACGTTTGCGCATCTTTCCGCTACGCTGTAGTTGATTGTCTTACAACCAACTTTTTAAAAGCGGCTCAGGACTTAAATGTCAGAAAGCTTGTAATTGCAGGAGGTGTTTCGGCAAATTCGCTTTTGCGCAAGACCTTGCAGGACAAATGTGCAAAACTTGGATATGAATTTTATATGCCCGACAAATCGCTTTGCGGTGACAATGCGGCTATGGTCGGATCGCAGGGGTATTATGAGTATTTAAGCGGCAATATTGCAGGAACGGATTTAAACGCATTTGCTACAATGAGCATAGAACTATAAAAGTTGACAAATTACTGCTTTCATCATATAATTAAAACAATATTTTTATATTTTCGGAGGAAAAAATGGACGAAAAATTCAACAACGTATACAATAATTCGCAGGAAAATAATAATCCCCAATTTACTCAACAAGATAATCAGCAATACAATCAACAGTACGTTCAGCAGAACCCCCAGAATTACCAACAGCAGTATAATCAGCAATACGGACAGCCGAATGATCAACCTTATACTCAGCAAAACGCATATAATCAGAACTATCCCCGTCAGTACGGTCAGCCGCAGCAGTACAATCCCCCGTATTACAATGCACAATACCCTGAATACAACGGGGATATAAATAACAATAAAAATGGTTTTGCAATTGCGTCTTTTGTTCTCGGACTTATATCTATTCTTTTTTGTCTGATTTCATTTACAGGCGCTTGCATTTGGCTTATTTCATTTCCTGCCTCTATTGTCGGCTTGATTTTGGGAATAGTTTCACTTAAAAAACATGAGCAAGGCAAGGGAATGGCTATCACAGGCATTGTTACCTCGGCTTTAAGCATAGTATTTTTCATTATTATAATGATTATAGCAATTATAATAGCGGTAAATAGTTCTTTATACTATATTAATAATTGGTTATAGTAAAGACATTAATAAATAATTCGGGGCGGACTTTTGTTCGCCCTTTGTCAATGGAGGAAAGTTTGAAGAAATATAAAAACTATCAGAAGGTTCTTGTAATATTACTTCCCTTTGTTTCAATTGCAGCGTTGTGGCTGTTGGCTAATTTTACATTAAAGCATGCTGTTTTGCCTGAATGTAAATTTTATCAATTGACAGGTCTTTATTGTCCGGGATGCGGAGATACAAGAGCGGTAATTGCACTTATGGACGGCGATATACTGCTTTCATTACGCCAGAACGCTTTGATCGTGGTGCTTTTGCTTATTTTGGCGGCATTATACATTGAGCTTTTGCTCAAGGTGGTTTTTGAAAAACGCTTCAAATCACCTGTTCTGAATTTAAAATTTCTTTGGGTATTTCTGACATTGTTTGCAGCATATTCAGTGATTCGGAATTTTGTTCCTGCAATTGCTCCGATTTAAAATTTCGTCTTGCTATTTGCTTATAAATATATTAGAATGAATATACTATATAATAATGAAAAGGGTGTTAAAAATGGGAAACAATCCTGTTGTTACAATTGAAATGGAAAATTCAAAGATTATTAAGGCAGAGCTGTACCCCGAAATTGCTCCGAATACCGTCAATAACTTTGTCAGCCTTGTAAACAAGGGCTACTACGACGGCCTCACATTTCACCGTGTAATATACGGTTTTATGATTCAGGGCGGCTGTCCTGACGGCACAGGCTGCGGCGGCCCGGGATATTCAATAAAGGGTGAGTTTGCTCAGAACGGTTTTGAAAATAACCTCAAGCACACCGAGGGCGTGCTTTCAATGGCTCGTTCAATGATGCCCGATTCCGCAGGCTCACAGTTCTTTATAATGCATAAAAATGCTCCTCACCTTGACGGTCAGTATGCGGCTTTCGGCAAGGTTATTGAGGGAATGGATGTTGTAAATGAAATTGCAGAGTGTGACACCGACTTTTCCGACAAGCCTCTTGACGCTCAGGTTATGAAAAAGGTTACTGTAGAAACTTTCGGGGAAACCTATCCTGAACCCGAAAAGATTTGATTAAATAAGGAAATATTAATTCAATTGCTTATTACCGCAGTGACACGGTGCGTGTGTTACTGATATAGCATAAAAATAAATTTTGAAAGGAATGTTACTATGAACGTTTTACTTGCAGGCGGCGCAGGATATATCGGTTCTCATACCTGTGTAGAGCTTATAAACGCGGGTCACGATGTAATAATTGCCGACAATTTTTCGAACAGTTGTCCTGAGGCAGTAGCCAGAGTTGAGGAACTTACTAACAGAAAAATCCCTCTTTACGAAGCAGACGTGTGTGACAAAACAGCAGTGGAAAAGATTTTTTCGGAAAACAAAATTGACGCTGTCATTCATTTTGCCGGGCTTAAAGCAGTGGGCGAGAGCTGTGAAAAGCCGGTTGAGTATTACAGAAACAATATTGACTCAACGCTAACGCTCCTTGAATCAATGAAAAAGCACGGTGTTAATAATTTTATTTTCAGCTCCTCGGCTACCGTTTACGGCACTCCCGAAACAGTGCCGCTTGTTGAAACAATGCCCACAGGCTCGCCGACAAACCCCTACGGCTGGACAAAACTTATGATGGAGCAGATTCTTACCGATACTGCAAACGCAAATTCCGATATGTCAATTGTAATTTTAAGATACTTCAATCCTATCGGTGCACATGAAAGCGGCAGAATAGGTGAGGATCCCAACGGTATTCCAAACAACCTTATGCCTTATATTACTCAGGTAGCAGCCGGCAGACTTGAATCTCTTGGCGTTTTCGGCAACGATTATCCTACTCATGACGGAACAGGTGTTCGTGACTATATTCACGTTGTTGACCTTGCAAAAGGACACGTAAAGGCAATTGATTATTCTGCTGAGCATAAGGGCACTGAAATTTTTAATCTCGGAACAGGCACGGGCTATAGCGTGCTTGATATTGTAAAAGCCTTTTCAAAGATAAACAATATCGAAATACCTTATGTAATCAAGCCACGTCGTTCGGGTGATATTGCAGAGTGTTATGCCGACGCTTCAAAAGCTGCAAAAATACTTGGCTGGACTGCTGAAAAGACTCTTGAAGATATGTGTAGAGATTCCTGGAATTGGCAGTCGAAAAATGTGAATGGTTATAAATAACAAAAGAAGCATTTTTCTTTTGTGCAACTCAACGAAAAAACAATATTTTGTAAAAAAACTAATGTTAACAGGATTTTTTTATTGACTTTTGACGGTATGATGTTATATAATGATAATGCTTATAGAAGCATTACTAATTAAGGAGGAAAAGAAAATGTTCAAAAAAGCAATTAGTCTTTTGCTTTCATTAATGCTTGTTGTTACAACATTATCAGTAACTGTCATCAGCGTTTCTGCTGCTGATTCTGTATATGTTGTAGCCGGTGTTTCTGAACTCTGCGGTACCCTTTGGGATCCAAGTCCTGAAACATCAGCAGACAACATTATGACAGCAAAAGAAGACGGAACATACGAAATCGTATATTCCGATGTAGCAGTCATGAATGACTATCAGTTTAAGGTTGTCGGTGACGGCACACAATGGTATGGTATTGATGGCGGCAACGACAATTTTACATTCAATGTAAAGTCAGAGTGTGATGTAACAATCACATTTGACCCCGAAGCACTCAAGATCACTGTAACAGGTGACGGTGTAGAGATTCCCACAGATCTCGTTGTTGAGTCAATGCGTGCCGTTGGTAACGGTGATGGTAACTGGCTTAACGGTGCAGCTTGGGATCCCGCAGCTAATGACAACCTTATGAAAGAGACATCACCGGGTTCTAAGATTTATGAAGTTACATATTATGACCTTGATGCATTTGATAACTATCAGGTTAAGTTCGCTGCAAACGGCAGCTGGGCTGCAAACTGGGGCGGTGTTTATGAAGGTTCAGACGTTGTATCTGAAGCTGTATTCAACACCAACGATAACATCACTGTAGAAGTTCCTTACGAACTCGCTGATGTAACTCTCAGACTTGATCTTTCTAACTTTGACTATGCTACAAAGCAGGGTGCTAAGTTCACAGTAACAGTTACTGACAAGTCAGAGGTTCCCGACACAACAGCTCCCGAGACAACAGTTCCTGAGACAACAGCTCCTGAAACAACAGTTCCTGTAGAGGCAACAACAGCAGCTCCTGCCGGTCTTAAAGTAAATGCTACTTCAAACTATTTCCCTGCTGCTTCAGCATCTATGGCTGACGGCACACAGTATGTAACAGTTACATACTTTATTGACAGTGCTAAGGATATGCTTAACTGCCAGTGGATCTTAAAGTATGATCCCAGCGTTCTTAAGTATGACGCTGCATTAAACAGAAACGGCAGACGCAGCAACGTTATGCCTCAGGTAGACGATCTTGTTGTTAATGATATTAAGGATGAGAGCGGAAATTCAACGGGCTCAATCAAAGGTAATGCAACAAGCCTCTATCTCTATGAGTTTGCAGGTAAAGGCAGAACTCCTTTCGTTACGGTAACATTTGAAGTTATCGGTTCCGGTGAAACAACAGTAGATCTTTTTGTTGACGTATTAACACTTTCAACTGTTGATCCTGAAACATTCCAGACAGTTACTGAAAACGAAGAAGAAGTTGTAAACTTCGGTGTTGAAAAAGACACACCTACAAAGCCTGTACGTGATACAGTAGTTTACGCAGGTCTTTACAATCCCGATGCAACAACAGCTCCCGAAACAACAGTTCCCGAGACAACAGCTCCCGAGACAACTGTTCCTGAGACAACAGCTCCCGAGACAACAGTTCCTGAGACAACAGCTCCCGAGACAACAGCTCCCGAGACAACAGCTCCCGAGACAACAGTTCCCGAGACAACAGCTCCCGAGACAACAGCTCCCGAGACAACAGCTCCTGTTGGTGACGCTGTATATGTTGTAGCCGGTGTTGCTGAACTCTGCGGCACCACTTGGGATCCAAGTCCTGTAACTTCAGCAGAAAATATTATGACTGCTAATGGTGACGGTACTTTCTCAATCGTATACAACGATGTAGCTCCTATGGACAGCTATCAGTTCAAGGTTGTTGAGAATATTGGCGAAACACAGAATTGGTATGGTATTGACGGTGGCAACGACAATGTTACATTTAATGTAAAGTCAGAGTGTGATGTAACAATTACATTTGACCTCGTTGCAAAGAAAATCACTGTAACAGGTGACGGCGTTGAGATTCCCACAGATCTCGTTGTAGAGTCAATGCGTGCTGTTGGTAACGGTGACGGTAACTGGCTTAACGGCGTAGCTTGGGATCCCGCAGCTAATGACAACCTTATGACAGAAGTTGCTCCTAAGGTTTATGAAATCACATACACAGATCTTGATGAGTTTGATAACTATCAGGTTAAGTTCGCTGCAAACGGCAGTTGGGCTGCAAACTGGGGCGGCATTTATGCAGGCTCAGATGTTGTATCTGAAGCTGTATTCAATACAAACGATAACATCACTGTAGATGTACCTTACGAACTCGCTGATGTAACACTTAGACTTGACCTTACAAACTTTGACTATGCTACAAAGCAGGGTGCTACATTCACAGTAACAGTTACTGACAAGTCAACTCCTGTAAATGGTCTTGACATCACAGCTACATCTAACTATTTCCCCGAATCAAACTATGTATTAACAGCTGATGCTGGTTCAGATCTCGTAACAGTAAGATACTATTTTGACTGTGCTAAGCAGCTCCTTAATACACAGTGGGCACTTTCTTATGACACTGATGTACTTGAAGTTGTTTCAGACGGTAACTATATGCCTTTTGCAACAAATGGTGCTTACTACGACACAACTTATCCGGGTATAATTACTGGTAGTGCTTCAGATCTCTGCCTCTATGATATCGAAAATGGTCAGCCATTCGTTCAGATTACATTTAAGGCTAAGGCATTTGAAGGTGAAACTGTAGTTGATCTCTTCGTTGAAGACCTCGTTGTTTCAGAGCTTAATGCTGAAGGTACTTCTGACGAAGCAAAGGAAGAGTCACTTGTAGTTGCTGGTGAGCCTACTGCTGCAGAGGTTGAAGTTGACCTCCGCACAGAAATCACTCTTGGCTCTCCTGTAGTTCCTTCAACAACAGAGCCTGCAACAACAGAGCCTTCAACAACAGAGCCTGCAACAACAGAGCCTGCTACAACAGAGCCTGCAACAACAGAGCCTGCTACAACAGAGCCTGCTACAACAGAGCCTGCAACAACAGAGCCTGCTACAACAGAGCCTGTAACAACAGAGCCTGCTACAACAGAGCCTGTAACAACAGCTCCTGTAGAGCCTGATACAACAGCTCCTGTAGAGCCTGATACAACAG
>CATXZD010000005.1 GCA_958403905.1 uncultured Ruminococcus sp. | reverse complement strand
CGTTTATACGGAATGTATATGTGCCAGCCTGAAGGTCTGTTGTGCCTGTATAAACATTGCTGCCTGCATTCTTTACAAGAGTAAGATTGATGTCGCCGAATACGCTTACGTTCTCAGTATCGTCGGGTATTACATTGCCTTCAGCTGAAAAAGCAAATTTACTCGTTGCAATATCACCGTAGTAAACAAGATCAATATCGCTTGCGTCATTGAGGTCGTCATATGAATTAGCTGTTGTAGCTGTGATAACGTCAACGTCAAGATTTACTTCTGTATTGCCGCTGCCTACGATATCAAACACAGCAGTGAAGAATACACCCTTTGATGTGAAATCAAAAAGGTTAAGGCTGGTTGCATTAAACAAAGCCTTGTTTGTAAGGTTAAAGTTTACATAATAACTGCCTGATGTAAAACCCGGAACACTTGTTTTAGCTGTGTTGCTGCTAGCAAGTTTTAAAACACTGCTGTCATAATGCAATCCGCCCTGCATATTGAGAATCATATTGTCGCTCTGAAGAAAATATTTAACTTCAATCTGCTTGTCATTTGCAGTGTAGTTGTAGGTTTTTGAATCGCAAAGGTTTGACTTTACGGTAACTTTACCTCCGGTGGTCTCCGCCGCACTTACGCTGAATGAGATTGCTGTAATTGAGCATAAAATCATCATTACCGCAAGCAAAACGGAAATTTGCTTTTTGATTGTTTTCATCGTTAATTACTCCTTTTAAATTTATAAATTTTCTGTCAATTTGTAATTGACAGTTGATTCCTTAATTCAAAATGTTTCACCCTTAAAAGTAAACAATAAAACGTATTTTGTGTAATTACATTATTAAGCAATATAATTATACCATAATCACACAAATGGTACAAACAAAAAATATGTTTTTTGTGTAAAATTTTGCGTCTGCTTTTAGGGTATAATAACTAACACCGTTATCTGTTCTCAACAAATAGCGGTGTTAAAAATTATATATATTGCTCATAAAAGCAAATTAAAGTAAATTATAGAAAACAATGATGTACACACTCGAAATTCAGTTATCAAACAGTTCGGGATGCATTCTGCTGTAGTGAAAAATATACTGCTGTGCAATTCCCGCATACTTTCCGAAATCGTCAGGCTTCATATCGGGAAAAAGCTTTTCCATTGCACGTTTCATCCATACATCAACAGGAAACGCCTCAATCCTGTGAAGTCCGAACAACAGCGTACAGTCAGCGACCTTAACGCCTACGCCCGTAATTTTCATAAGCTCGGCTCTTGCCTCATCATAATCGCAGCTGCGGCATTTTTCAAGGTCAACCTCGCCGCAGGCAACTTTTTGTGCCGCATCAACTAGGTAGCGATTGCGAAATCCCGCACGCAATGGCACAAGGTCGTCGGGTGAAAGCCGTGCCATCTTTTCGGCTGTGGGAAAGGCATATCCGCCGTCAATTTTTTCGCCGAAGTTTTCGCACAATCGCTGAACAATTCCTTTTATTCTCTTAATATTGTTATTTTGCGAAATAATAAAAGTACAGAGCGCCTCATACGGATCCTGCCGCAAAATTCTTATTCCGGGGGCATACTTTGCCGCTTCACGCAAGACAGAGTGAATTTGGCTTATTTCTTCTCTGATTTTTCCGTAATCAAGCGATAAATCAAAGTAATCATACCAGATTTTTTCAAAATCAGCCTTAGAAGCGTTTTCTATATATAAGGTGTTTTCGTCAAGCTTTACAGTAACGAATTTTCCGAAAGCAACACCTTCAAACGCACCATCCTCACGCTCTTTCCATCGAAAGCATTGACCGCAGTCGAGCGTCTGGGCAAGGCTAAGGTCAGACACACCTTCTACCTTTACTCCGTTCTCAAATTCAACGCATTTCATAAATATTCACCTCACGGAAAATAATTATACCACAAAGTGACTTTTTATGATACAATAAAATAAAAACGCTGAAGAATAGCGTAAAATTTCGCACTATACAAATTATATTGCACGCTTGTTGTCATTTACGCCTTATCCGCCCATAGTAAGGTTGTAGGAAATTTCAATTACTGTTTGTGGGCAGAAAGGCTATGGCATTAATATGAAAGAAACAATTTGTACAATTCCGATTAACGATATTTTTATGCCTAAGGACGGCTGCCCGATTTGCCGAATGGAAAAAATGCTTGAAGAACAGTATGTGAAATTTATTACGGGCGATGCTATGATGGAGCCGAACATAAGGATTGAAACCAACAAAAAGGGTTTTTGCCACCGCCATTTTACGCAGATGTTTGAAAGCGGGCAAAAACTGCCCAATGCTCTTATTCTTGAAAGTCATCTTCAGGAAATCATTGATAACTTTATGCCGAAAAAGCTTAAAGGAAAACCCGATAAAAAACAACTTGAGGGGTTGAAAACCGAACTTGACTCCTGCTATGTCTGCGACAGAATACAGTGGGATATGCGCCACTTTATGGCTACAATTTTTGTTGAGTGGGCAAAGGGGGAGGAATTTCGCAAGTTATACAACGAACAGCCGTTTATCTGCCTTAAGCACTACTCATTTATAATGGAAACGGCAACGGCAAGGGGCGGTATGCCGTCAAAGCATCTTGCTGATTTCCACGCAGAAACCGCCGCACTCACCAAAAACTATCTTGAATCCCTCAAAACTGACATTACTCATTTCTGTTCGATGTTTGACTACAGAAGCAAAGGGCAGGAATGGGGAACTTCAAAGGATTCAATTGAAAGAAGCATAGAATTTTTAACGGGAGAAAAGCCCTGCTAAACAAAAATCTGCCTGAAAGCAAAAGCTTTCGGGCAGATTTTTTATTTTCTATAACTTGTTTTTAACAATATGTCAAAACAGAGTGGTGTTATTAGTCTGTCTTAGCTTTTTAAACAGACTCTGCGATTGTAGGAGCATTTCCCCAGACTGCAATAACTGCATTATAAAATTCCTCGGGCAGTTTCACTCTGAGCTTATCACGCCCGCTCTGCGTATTCATATAGGCATTGCGCACGTTCTCGCCGACCTTTATGTCAGTTCCGTCAACTGATATGAACTGCTGTTTTAAGACCGATACACTGTCGCTTGTAAGCATATCAAGAATTATTTTTTCTTTGATTCCCATACATTTTCACTCCTTATGATATTTTGTATGTTACCGTAAATGATAATTTTTCGTTTTCAGCAAATGTGCCTGTATTAATAAATAATAGGGTTAAATTGCTTGTATTGGCTGTAACCGCATATATCATCTGTTGTTTTGATGTAGTTACGCATAGTTCGCGAGGATTTACTGCATTTTTACAAACGTATGGCAATCCCAACAGCATTATGTTAATACCCGCATTATCAACCGTGAATGCCTTAAAATCGATATAGACCGACACGGTAACATATGAGCCGCTACGCTGATAGCTGAAGCTTGCGCTGTTAATTTTGTTTGACATACTTTCGTTATACGGCGTAAGCGCTCCGTTTCCTGTTTCAACATTCGAGGCATTGTATTTTTCAGATAACAAATCGTCAACTTCGGAATATTCGTAGTAGAAATTCTTTAAATATCCAATTGACGGATAATTTCGTTCCTCGTCGGTAATTTCGCTCTTATCGAAAACCTTACTTCCTATGTTTTCGCCGTCAGTTATGCCGTAACCTGCAAGGGTAGTTGCTTTGTCGGCTTTGCCGTTTATTGATGTTTTTACTCCGCCTGCAAGCTTGTCAATCGTGACTGTTCCGTTTTGCAGATGATTTGTCCCTATCTGGTTTTGAGCAATATTACTGCCTGATACTGCGTTATTGGCAATTTTAATAGACGTAATTGCACCATTGGCGATTTTGTCATTTGTAACCGCCTTGTTTGCGATTTTGTCGGTTTTTACCGCACCGCCTGCGATATTGTCGGATAAGACTGCTCCTGCGGTGTTGTCGAGCTTGTTCGCTAATTCATCGTTAACCTCATCAAAATCATAATAATAATTATTCAAATATTTGATTGAGGGGTAATTAATGCTTTCATCAGTAACACTGCCTTTTTCAGCAACTTTATTGCCGATGTTTTCACCGTTAGTTATGCCGTAGCCTGCAAGGGTGGTGGCTTTGTCCGCCTTTGTGTCAATATCGGTCAGCTCAATCTTTTGCAGGTTATTCTCAATCTGAACCTGTTGCTGTTTCATTTCCTCAAGCGCAGAATATGCTTCTTCACGCAGTCTGACGGTTTCGGAATTCGGGTTGCAGTACTCCTTGTCCTCAACAGGCAAACTTTCGTCGGCATAAAGTCTTACGATTTCAGTCTGAAACACAAGACCGATTTTGTTTCTCGCCTCAATCTGAAGCTCAAAGTAGCCGTGTGTAAAGATGTCGTTTTTCTTGACAATCCACCTTAGTTTTGTACCCTCGCCGTCGGGAATGACAACGTCGGGGGTAATTGAGTTTACGCTTCCGTCTGCAAACCGCAGGTGAAGCGTGAAACTGATTGAGTTGTCAGAGACACCCTTTATGTAGAATTCCTGAGTATAGGCAATATTGTCGCCTGTAACTCCCACGCAGTCGGTGTCATAACATTCAATCGGTTTTTTCATTTGATATATAATCATTTTTTCACCTCCACTTACGGTGAAAAAACGAAAAAAATTGCATACTTTTATGCAATTTACGAAAAAAATTTTTTAAACGCCCTAAGGGGCGGTTTTGAATTATAGCGCGGTATCGCGGGAGTCAGACATTTTTCTAAATCTAACGCAAGATACAACTCACTTTAATTTTTTATTTTTAATTTATATTAAATATCTGTATTAAATCCGTAGGGGACGGCTTCCCAGACGTCCCGATACATAACCTACATATCAATTTAAAATTCGGGCATATTCGTTGTCCAATATAGCTAACCTATCCGTCTCGATTTGCCAGCGGTGGCATTCCGCCGTAGGATACAACTTGCCTTCATATATTTTTATATCAACGTCTGCGTAGGGACACGGCACGCCGTGTCCGCACAAAATTGCAATGCAATTTTGTGAATGGGACGTGTGGGAACCCGCCCCCTACAAAAAAACGTTTGTTTGTTAATATAATGATGATGTAAACGGGAATGTATCATAGTTAAAAAGGACACGGCACGCCGTGTACCTACGACGGTAACGATAACGTTTCATTTATATTCATACGTTACCGTCATATCAATATCATCTCAGCAAACATACCTTTCAAAACAACACGCACTATTACAAATTTGGAGCGTAGCGACCCTTAACTCCACTCGCCACACTCCAAACTCCACACTTAATTATTCTTTGCTCCGCTAATTTGCATAGCTGAGCACCTTGTCAACCGACTTTGTGAACACCTTCCACTCCTGCTGCTTTTCGGAAAGCTGTTTTTCGCCCTTGCGGGTAAGGTGGTAGTACTTGCGCTTTCTGCCGTCACATTCCTCCCAATAGCTTTCGAGGAAGTTTTCTTCTTCAAGCGCGTGAAGAATGGGATACAAAGTTCCTTCTTTCAGCTCAAAAACGCTTTCGCTCTGCAATTCAAGCTCCTTGATTATCTTATAACCGTACAAATCCTTGCCCTTTAAAACGCTCATTACGAGCATTGATGTGCTTCCCTTAATAAGTTCTTTGCTGATTTTCATTATAAACACTCCGTTTCTTAATTAGTAATTTAATATATATTTAAATCAAAATTTTTCCTGTTCATAATCAGTATAAGATTTAGTAATACTCTCCGTTTATCATTTCGTCTGCCGAAGAAAGTATATATTTTTGCCTCTCGGCTCTATAATCAAATTGACACACATAGCTTCCGAACTGCTCGTCAGGCAAATCAAATGTGAAAGAGATTGACCTTTGTTCTGCATCTGGATTATAAGACTTCATTACAGTCATCGCTTTGCCGTAAAAGTCTTTCTGCATAAATTCATCAAGCGTTATACCCTGACTGATTTGCGACTGTTCCTCGCTTGTCAAAGGACCGTAACCTTTTGTTATTGCAAACGGTCGGTCAAAGTCAGTTGGCCCGTAGAAAATACTTTTACTGCCGTCCATACCAACAGTTATTATTGCCGAATCATTGTAGCCGTTGTGATAGGTTTCCTGTACTCCCTGCCAGATGTTGCCGTCGTTGAAATAGCTTTCGTAACCGGAATTCAGCAACTCGCTGTTAATCTTCTCGTCAGTATCCGACAAATCAGCATTGATAACAAAATTAATTGCGTTTTCCCTTGCCGACTGCATTTCAAGCTTTTTATCCTCAATATTTATAAGCGCAAAAGCTGTTGTTACGCTTGTAACAAGCAGGCTTACGGCAAGCATAATGCCCAAAACAGGCTTTGCAATTTTTATCGTCAGCCAAAATCTGCGGACATTTTTCATTCTGCTTTGGCGGTAAATTGCAATCAGCAGAGTAACTGTGGCTGCAAGCAGAATCAGATAAATAACAATTGCGCCTATTTGGTAAAAAATCTGTTCCGATTCCGGAATATAGTCATAGCCGAAAAGGCTGTCTGCAAAATCCGTAAATCCGTTTTTGATTATCATAACCGCAGGGTACAACAACGGCTGAAACGGCGAAAACTGAAACGCAGGGTGTGTAAAATCGGGAAAATATGCTACAGCCGATGTAATCAGCGACAGAGCAAGCATTAACGCAGAAGCCATATTCTTCTGCCTGTGCGCTTTGCATAGCAATAGCAAAAACACACCGCAGATTAACATTGATAGAAAATCAAATGTTACCGAATGAACAATCATATAGCTTGCGTCACCGTAACGAAACAGGTGTTCAATTGGAATTACGTTAAAGCAAAGCAAACAAAATGCAACGGCAAAAACGGCTGTTATTACGCTCCATATGTTTTTGCTTTTGCCGTTTTTGTGCAAAGCGTTCAGCGGTACGGCGGTATCGTCAGGGTTGCCCATTTCTTCAATTGCCTTTTGCATAGCAACTTCTTTGCTGTAGCCGATTTCTTCGTAATAATCCGCTTTGTCAAGAATATGACTTTCAAGCTCGGCGGTTATGCTTTGTCGGGCGGTTTTATTTTGTATTAAATTTGACACTCTGTCTAAAAATTTGTTTTTCATATTGCGCCTCAACTCAATAATACAACTCGTTATAAACCTCTGAAAACAGTCCGTCAACCCTTTTGTCAGTGAGCTCGCCGTTTTTAAATTCAAGAATATATTTATTCACAACTGCTGAGCTGTCATCTTTAATCGCATAAATAAAGCTTATTATTCTATCTGTGTATTCTCTTTTTTCCTCATCAAGCTTTGTTGCCTTGCTGATAACACAGGCGGCGTTAGCCCAATAGTAGTTGGCTGACGGTCTGTGAAAATCGGACAAGTCCATACCTTTTTCAAACCTGTCAAATTCATCTTCAGTAAAATACAGGCGATCATTCGCCGAATTATTGGTTTCGGTGACTTTTGTAGAATAGTATTTAAAATAGTAGTCGCCTGTTTCAAGGTTGCCGTCTAAAATCAACCTGTTGTAATCATCTTTATTTTCATAATGCGTAGGATTGTTTGAATAATCACAAGTCATACCAAAGCCCTGTTGATTCAGTTCATCTGCACGGTGACTAAGCGGATTCTCGCTGTTTGAGTGATATACAGAGGAATACATATCGGTAACAATGTAGCTGATAATTTCCTGACGTGTTTGCTTTACTTGAGCTACATCGTCAATCGCAGTATTTTCGGTAAGCACACCGTCCTCAAAAGTAACAAAATAATACTCATAATCAGCACTTTCATCAAAGCGAAAACCGAAGCAGATTCTGTCGCCACCATCAGCTGTTGAATAAAAATCACGTTCAACATCATAGGCTTTTGAATAAATCCCTGACAATATAAATTCGTCAATACTCATTCCGTATCCGCACACTGAAAGCTGTTCACGGTCTGTACTGTCGCATAAAAGATCATTTTCTACAATAGAATCTCTTGTCGACGTTGCACTGACCGTAACGGTGTAAAAATCACCGTCATTTTCGTGGCTGAACAGCCTGAGCATATTACCGTTATAGAGATAAACATAAGGAGAATCGAACGTATCGTGCAAATCAAAGCGGATGTCCTGCGTTGCGTTATATCCATAACTTGCAAGATAATCCAGTTGTTCTTCATAACCGGCGCTTTTATCTGCATTAAGCAGGCAATCAATCATATGTTCACGGACCGTAAAGGTTTCGTTAATTTTGTAGTCTATATCGCTGTAGGCAATTGTTGTTCCTACTGACATTGCAATAAAATTCAGCGAAAGCAGAACCGTCACTATGTAATGTGCAAGCTTAAGCGGCTTTCTGAAATTCTTTGTTGGTTTTATTTTTTCCTGACGGTTGATTTCAACATACACGGCAACTGCCCAAAAGGCGAGAAGTACAAACAACGCTGTTGCAAGACCTTTGTAAATTTCCGTTCCCTGTGGCGGAAGTGCAATAAAGCTGTATGAAAAAATGCTGTCGACATATCCCGAAAATCCGCTTGTGACAAGCATAACAAGTGCATAGGCAAGCGGTTGAAAAAGCGTTGTGACATCTGAAACAAAAATACTTTCCTGAAACAGAACGTTCGTTGTCAGCGTGGATAACAGCTGAGTTGCAAACGAAACAATAATTATTAATGCAATCAGCTTGTTTTTTCGCCTTCGGGCAAAGTACAAAAGAAGAACATATCCTGCAAAAATTGCAAATGATATGAAATCAAATTTTACAAAATGAGGGTTGTCAATGTTGTTGTTTGCATAACCAAAGCTGTCGCAGTGAGTATTGCCGAGGAAAAGCAGAAATATGATTAAAAGCATTGACAAAATCGTACCGACATTTTTAACAACGGAGCTTTTGTGCAATGCGTTCAGCGGTACGGCGGTATCGTCAGGGTTGCCCATTTCTTCAATTGCCTTATGCATAGCAACCTCTTTTGAGTAGCCGATTTCTTCGTAATAATCCGCTTTGTCAAGAATATGACTTTCAAGCTCGGCAGTTATGCTTTGTCGGGCTGTTTTGCTCTGTATCAGACTTGACACTTTGTCTAAAAATTTGTTTTCCATATTGCACCCAAGCTTTCAAATATACATAGGAATTCTATACATAGATATTCTATGTATAGAATAAAACAAAAGCATTTATTTGTCAATAGTTTTTTTAAAATTGTGTCGAGTGCCCCCGCAGGCAAGTCGAGTATAATTAAGTGTGGAGTGTAGAGTTAAGGGTCGCTGCGCTCCAAATTTGAAATTGATATAAAGGTAACGTTTCGGGATGTCTGGGAATGACAAGGTGCAGAACTCGTTTGTTGCGACGTGTGCAATTCTAACGTTCATCAACGCGACGGGCTAAAAACAGTCCGCAGGACTGTTTTTTTAACGCCCTTTCGAATCCCGTAATCAAAAAAGGACTTTCCATGGAAAGTCCTTTATGGAGCTGATAACTACGTTTTGCAATGACAAGGTGCAGAGCTCGTTTGTTGCGGCGTGTGCAATTCTAACGTTCATCAACGCGACGGGCTAAAAACAGTCCGCAGGACTGTTTTTTTAACGCCCTTTCGAATCCCGTAATCAAAAAAGGACTTTCCATGGAAAGTCCTTTATGGAGCTGATAACGGGATTCGAACCCGTGACCTCGTCCTTACCAAGGACGCACTCTGCCTACTGAGCTATATCAGCATATTCTGTTTAATTGCCTGTAAACTGTTATTTCTGTAATGCAATTTGCAGTGTTCAGATAACTTGTTATAATGTCCGACAGACATTATAACATATTTGTTTTGTAATTTCAAATGTTTTTTTATATTTCGTTTAATTTTTTTGAAAATTTGTAATTTTCTGCTCTTTACATAATTACGTATTATACATAAAATTCATTATTATTACCATTAATTATGGTAACTCATCCTGTTGACAGGCTATGCATAAACGTTTATCATTAATATGTTCGTTTAAATTAATGTTTTGCGTATTTTTGATTGAATATTGCTATTGCAAACAGTCTGTATAGTTTTGTACATCCAAAATACAAAACCGGGTCATTATGATTCACAAAAAAGAGAGGTAGAATATGAAAAGAATTATTTCGGTGTTACTTACAATTACAATCACTATTACTTTATGTGCGTTTTCGTTTGCAAGTGTTTCGGCTGACGAAAATGACGTAAATGCTTCGGGAGAAGGCTTGAAATATCAAATCGAAGCTGACGGCACAGCCACTGTAATAGATCATGTTAAAAGTGATGAATATTATGTTGCAATCCCTAGATATTTTGAGGGACACATGGTTACTCGAATCGGAAAGCGTGCATTTGCAAACAAATTTTATGTTTCATCTGTAACTATTCCGGATACTGTAAAAGAAATTGACAGTGAGGCTTTTGCAGTATGTATCAATCTTAAATCAATTAATATTCCGAAATCAGTAGTTACTGTTCAGAATAACGCATTTGCTAATTCTTGTATTGAAACAGCAACTTTTGAGGACGGAACAACTGTTATTCCTGACTATATGTTCTCAGGATGCGGAAGTCTTAAAAGTGTTCAGATGCCTGAAACCGTTAAGCAAATTGGTTATTGGTCTTTTGCAAACTGCAAAAACCTCAAGCTTGAGGCACTTCCCCCTTATCTTGAGAAGCTCTCAAGAAACTCATTTGCCGGCTGTGCAGAAATCGGACCGCAGCTTGTAATTCCAAAGACTTTTAAAGAAACGGATATAGACGCTTTTATGTTAACTGGAATTAAAAAGGTTGTTTTTGAGGACGGCATAGAAGTAATCCCCGAGTATGCATTGTCAGGAACGGAAAAGTTGGAAGAGGTTGTAATTCCCGACAGCGCTAAAGTTATCAAGAACAATGCATTTATGAGCTGCGAAATGCTTAAATATGTTTACATCCCTGCTTCTGTAGTTGAATACGGTACAATGGGAATATTCCCGAATAATCCCGAATTAAGCATTTGGGGTTACTTCAATACAGCCGCAGAGCAGTATGCAGCAAACGAAAATATTAACTTTGTTGTTATTGACAAGAATATGGGCGATGTAAATATGGACGGCAGACTTTCAATTCATGATGCAACAGACATTCAAAAGAGTATTGCAGAGCTTACTTATTTTTCTGAGGGCGTAAACAAAATGGCCGATGTTAACGGCGACGGAGTAGTTTCAATTCTCGATGCGGCTTTTATACAAAAACAATTGCTTCAGCAATAATCAAAGGTTATTTTATAAAATTTTAGCATAAAATTCTCAAATTTCTTTATTTTTGCGGCTTCACAGGAAATAATTACATAAATTTTCTGAAAAAGCTTGCAGAATGAGAAGTTTGGTGCTATAATACTAATGTTAAATATCTTAAAGTAAAGGAGTGAGCAGCGGCTCGCTCCTTTGTGTTTAGTAACTTATACCATATTATATCGCTGAGGAGGAGTTATATGGCTAAAAGCAAGGGCGGAGTTACCGTTTCAAAGGTCTGGGAGCTTTGCGAGCCTATCGTAAAGGATTTCGGGCTTTCGCTTTGGGATGTCCGCTATGTAAAAGAGGGCGCAGACTGGTATCTGCGTATCTTCATTGACAAAGAAGGCGGTGTTGATATTACGGACTGCGAAAATGTTTCGCGTGCAGTCAACACTCCGCTTGACGAGCTTGATCCCATTGAAAATGCATACTGCCTTGAGGTTTGTTCGCCCGGAATTGAGCGTGAGCTTGTTCGTGACGAGCATTTTATGCAGTTTATCGGCGCCGATATTATGGTAAAAATGCGCCGTCCGCTTGATGGAATCGGCAAGGAGTTTGGCGGCGTTTTAAAGGGCTATGACAACGGAATGGTTACTATTTCCGACCACGGCAACGAAAACGAGGTTACAATAAGCAAAAAAGACGCTGCGTGGATTAAGCTTGATGATTTTGACATATAAGTTGATAATAATTTTAGAAAAGGATGATTGGAAAAATGACTAACAAGGATTTATTTGAAGCATTGAGAATGTTTGAAAAAGAAAAAGATATTCCTATGGATTATATGCTTCAGCAGATTCAAAAGGCTATTGTTATCGCCTGCAAAAACTACTACGGCGGCAACGACAACGTAGTGTTCAATATTGTTCCCGAAAAGAACACCTTTGACGTAAAGCTTGTTAAAACGGTTGTTGACGAGGTTATGGATCCCGATTTTGAAATCACAAGAGATGACGCTGAAAAAATCAACAAAAGAAAGATTTACAGCATTGGCGACGAGGCGCAGATTCCGCTTGACCCCAAAAAACTCGGCAGAATTGCAGTTTCGGCGGCAAGAAACGTAATCCGCCAGGGAATCCGTGCAGGCGAAAAGGGTCAGACCCTTATTGAGTTCCAGAGCAAGCTCGGCGAAATTGTTACCGCAAAGGTTGAGAGAATCGACCCCAAAAGCGGTATTGCAACAATCAAAATCGGCAAGGCAGAGGCTATGCTCCCGACCGGCGAGCAGATTGGCTGTGAAGAACTTAAAGAGGGTGACCTTATCAAGGTTTACATCGCAGACGTTAAGGACAACGAAAGAGGCCCTCACGCCATTATTTCAAGAACTCACCCCGGTTTTGTTAAGCGTATGTTTGAACAGCAGGTTCCTGAAATTTTTGACGGAATTGTTGAAATCAAGTCTATCTCCCGTGAGGCAGGCTCACGTACTAAAATGGCTGTTCTGAGCAACAATCCCGATGTTGACGCAATCGGTGCTTGTATCGGCGCAAAAGGCGCACGAGTAAACAGCATTGTTGAAGAGCTCGGCGGCGAGAAAATTGATATTATCGAATACAGCGACGAGCCAGAAAAGTACATTTCTGCGGCGCTTTCACCTGCGTCTGTATGCAAGGTTGAAATCGTTGATGAGGAAACAAAGAGTTGTAAGGCAACAGTACCCGACGGTCAGCTTTCACTTGCAATCGGTAACAAGGGTCAGAATGCAAGACTTGCCGCAAGACTTACAGGCTGGAGAATTGACATTCGTCCCGAAAGCGGATTCTACGGCGAGGATGAAGAGGAAGAAACTGTAACCGATGAAACAGAAGAGGCAATCGAAGAAACAACTGAGGAATAATTTGACTTGGTTTGGAGTGCAGAGTGCCGGATAACGGTCAGGTCACTCCGAATTTGTAATAAAGCGTTGTTTGAAAAGTTATTTGCTCGAGGTAAAAAATGAAGAAAGTTCCTTTAAGAAAATGCACAGGGTGCTCAGAGATGAAAGAAAAGCGCGAGCTTATCCGAGTTGTAAAAGCGCCCGAAAAGAAAGATGAAGACGGCAGAGTAATTTCGGGCGGAGAAATCTCGCTTGATCTTACGGGCAGAAAACCCGGTAGGGGCGCATATGTCTGCAAAAATACCGACTGTTTTGAAAAAGCACGAAAGGCACGAAGATTTGAACGCTCGCTAAGCTGTAAAATTCCCGAAGAGGTTTACGAGCAGATGAGCGCAGAGCTTCAAAAAGCCGCCGAAGATTTAAGAGGTGAGTAAAATGAACGACAGAATTTTATCGCTTCTCGGTCTTTGCAGGCGAGCGGGAAAGCTTGTAATAGGCGCAGACCCGACAATCGATTCGATTAACAAAGGCAAATCAAAAATAGTGATATTTGCAGACGACTTTTCAAAAAACAGCATTAAACCCGTGCTTTCAGCGGCACATTCAAGCAATATCAAGGCACTTTGCATAAACAGGAGCAAGGACGAAATAAGCCTTGCACTCGGCAAGCTGTGCGGCGTTGTTTCGGTGGAGGACAAAGGCTTCGCCGAAAAGCTTTTACAGCTTATTGAAAACGAAAACGAACAGGGAGGAGAATTATATGATAAAATATAAGGTTAAAGATGTAGCGAATGATTTGGGGGTTCCCAACAAAAAGATTACCGAGATTCTTGAAAAACACTGCGGCGTAACTAAAAAGACCATGACTTCTCTTGAGGAAAGCGAGCTTGACGTAATTTTTGACGTTATCACAAAGGAAAACAGTGTGCCGAATTTTGATGCTTACTTTGCAAAACGTAACGAGAAACTCGAAGAAACACCCGAAAAGCAGACTGAATCTCCCAAGGAGGAGAAAAAAGCTGACAAGAAAAGCGAAAATAAAGTAAAGCCGAAAGCAAATAAAAAGCAGGATAAGGCAGATAATAAAAATAAGCCCGATAAAAAGGAAACTGCTCCTAAGGAGAATGTGATCAAAACCGAGGAGGAAACAACTGCCCGCAAGCGCAGAGTTATTGATACACGTGCCACAAACGTAGACGTTGAGCGTTACAACTCAAAGTATGACGATATGGCAAGCGACAGCTCAAAAATGAGAAGCACTGACAATACGGTTAAAAAGCAGAAGTTTTCAAACCGTTCACAAAAGCAAAAGGGCAGACGTCAGGGCAAAAGAGAAACCGAGGCTGAACGTTTAAAGCGTATTGCACTTGAGCGTAAGCAAAAGCCGATTACCGTTGAAATCCCAGATGAAATCGTTGTTTCCGAGCTTGCCTCAAGGCTCAAGGCTACTGTAGCCGAGGTAGTTAAAAAGGCGTTTCTTATGGGCACAATGGTAACTGCTACAGATACAATTGACTTTGATACAGCATCCCTTATCGCAATGGAGTTCCACGCAAAGGTTGAAAAAGAGGTTGTTGTTACTATTGAAGAGAGAATTATTGACGACAGCGAGGATGATGATGCAAATCTCGTTGGCAGAGCACCTGTAGTTGTAGTTATGGGTCACGTTGACCACGGCAAAACATCAATTCTCGATGCTGTCAGACACGCAAACGTAACCGCAGGCGAAGCAGGCGGAATTACACAGCACATCGGTGCGTACAGAGTTATGATTGACGGCAAGCCGATTACCTTCCTTGATACACCCGGACACGAAGCGTTTACAACAATGCGCGCAAGAGGTGCGCAGGTAACTGATATTGCAATTCTTGTTGTTGCGGCTGATGACGGAATTATGCCGCAGACTGTTGAGGCTATTCACCACGCAAAGGCGGCCGGCGTTTCTGTAATTGTTGCAATCAACAAGATGGATAAGCCGGGTGCAAATCCCGAGGCTGTTAAACAGCAGCTTACAGAGCACGAACTTATTCCCGAGGAATGGGGCGGTGACACACCGTGTATTCCTGTTTCTGCAAAGACTAAGGAAGGTCTTAACGATTTGCTTGAAATGGTGCTTCTTGTTGCCGAGATGAAGGAGCTTAAGGCTAATCCCGACAGAGCGGCAAAGGGTACTGTAATCGAGGCTCGTCTTGACAAGGGCAGAGGTCCTGTTGCGACAGTGCTTGTTCAGAACGGTACGCTCCACAAGGGCGACACAATCATAGCAGGTACCTGTGTGGGCAGAGTGAGAGTTATGACAAATGATAAGGGTGAGAGAGTTCAGTCGGCAGGACCGTCTGTTCCTGTTGAGATTACGGGACTTGACGAAGTGCCTGTTGGCGGTGATGTTTTCGACGCAGTAAGCGACGAACGTCTTGCAAGAACTCTTGTTGACCAGAGAAAGGCTGCAAAGAAAGAGGAAATCTTTAATGCGCAGACCAAGGTTACTCTTGATAACCTCTTTGACCAGATGAAGCTCGGTGAAGTCAAGGAGCTTCAGATTATTGTAAAAGCAGATGTTCAGGGCTCGGTTGAGGCTGTTAAGCAGTCGCTTGAAAAGCTCTCGAACGATGAAGTAAGAGTAAACATAATCCACGGCGCAGTAGGCGCAATTAATGAGTCAGACGTAATGCTTGCAGAAGCGTCAAACGCAATTATCGTAGGTTTTAACGTTCGTCCCGATTCCGTAGCCGCAGAAAATGCAGAGCGTTCGGGAATTGATATGCGACTCTACAGCATTATTTACGACTGCATTAACGAAATTGAAACAGCTATGAAGGGTATGCTTGCTCCCAAAACAAGAGAAGTTGTACTCGGTATGGCTGAGTGCCGTAACGTTATCAAGATTAAGTCGGTAGGCACAATTGCAGGATCGTATGTCAAGAGCGGTAAAATCCAGCGCGGCGGCGGAGTAAGAGTTATCCGTGACGGCATTGTAATTGCCGAGGATACTATCGGCTCGCTCCAGAGATTTAAGGACGCCGTAAAAGAGGTTAACGAGGGCTACGAGTGCGGTATCGGACTTGAAAAGTTTAACGACCTCAAAGAGGGCGATATGTTCGAGGTTTATACAATCGAGGAGTACAGAGATTAACAGTCTTTAAGACAAATTGGTTCGTGCAGGAAACGTTCAACATAGTTTCCTGTGCGGAGTAAACCAATTGAAATGTTAGCAGGTGATAAAATGGCAAGTCACAGAATTGAAAGAACAACAGAAGATATTAAGCGTGAGCTTACGGCAATTTTCCGAGAGCTTAAGGATCCTCGTGTTACGCAGGCTTTCTTGTCAATTGTAAGGGTTGAGGTAACAAACGACCTTTCCTACTGCACGGTACAGATAAGCGCAATAGAGGGACTTGACAGAGCAAAAGAAGCAGTAAAGGGGCTAAAATCGGCGTCAGGCTTTATTCGCAGAGAGCTTGGTCACAGGCTCAAACTCCGCCACGTTCCGGAATTGATTTTCAACGCCACGGACAGTATTGAGTACAGCGCTCACATAAGCCGTATTTTAAACGACCTTGACGTTGAACAGAGTGAGGAATAAAATGATGAATCTGTATGAGATAGCCCGCTTCCTTGAGGCTCACGACAACTACGAAATTCTTACCCATGCATATCCCGACGGCGACACGCTCGGTAGCGGTTTTGCGCTCTGTATGGCGCTTCAGCAAATCGGCAAGAATGCAAGGGTAATCACAACAAACGTTCCGTCAAAATTTTTGTATCTTCTTAACGGCGTTAAACAGCAGATTTTTGAGGCTGAAACAATAATCAGCACAGACGTTGCCGCCGATAGCCTTTTAGGCTCTAATATGGGCAAGTACATCGGCAATGTAGACATCTGTATTGACCACCACGGCTCTAACACGTTTACTGCAAAGGATAAATTTGTTGATAAATTTGCAGCGGCAAACTGCGAAATAATCTACAAGCTTTTGCAAAGAATGAACGTGAGAATTACAAAGGAAATTGCAAACTGCCTTTATACGGGCATTTCCACCGATACGGGCTGTTTCAGATATACCAATACTACGGCGGAAACAATGCGTGTTGCGGCAAGCCTTATGGATTTTGGATGTGACACCGCTTACATAAACAAGGCTATGTTTGAAACCAAGTCGAAAGAAAAAATTCAGCTTGAACACGCTGTTTACAACACAATAGGGTATTGCGCAGACGGCAAGTGCGCTATAATTTATACAACGCTTGAAATGATGGAAAATTTAAACGTCGGTGATGACGAAATGGAGGGGCTTGCCTCTATTCCTCGCCAGATTGAAGGCGTTTTAATCGGCATTACAATGCGTGAAAAAGACGGTGGATTTTTCAAAATTTCCGTCCGCACAAACGGCAATATCAATGCTTCCGATTTTTGTTCGCAGTTCGGCGGCGGCGGTCATCCTGCGGCGGCAGGCTGTACAATTGAGGGTGATCTCAAAACAGTGCGCAAGAAGCTTATAAAAGCGGCGGAAGAATTTATATGAACGGCGTATTATTAATAGACAAACCGCAGGACTTTACATCATTTGATGTTATTGCTGTGATAAGAAGGCTTGCGGGGCAGAAAAAAATCGGTCATACGGGAACGCTCGATCCCAACGCAACAGGCGTTCTTGTCGTGCTTATGGGCAATGCGACAAAGGCGCAGGATTTGATTGTAAATCACGATAAAACCTATATTGCTCAGTTTAAGCTCGGAGTTACAACCGATACGCTCGACATCTGGGGCAAGGTGACAGGCGAAAAAAAGTCCTCAATGACGAGTGAGGACATTCAAAATATAATTCCCGAGTTTACGGGCGAAATAAGCCAGCTTCCGCCTATGTTCTCTGCTGTTCAGAAGAACGGCAGACGGTTGTATGACCTTGCAAGACAGGGAATAGAGGTTGAGCGTGACAGCAGACGTGTTACAGTCTACAGCCTTGAAATGCTGGAATTTGACGAAAATACACAGAGCGGAAAGCTAAGAGTTGCCTGCTCAAAGGGAACGTACATACGCACGCTGATTGACGACATCGGTAAAAAGCTCGGCGTCGGCGCAGTTATGACGGGGTTAAGAAGAACGTCAGCCTGCGGTTTTGACATTGCCGACTGCATAACGCTTGACAATGCAAGGGAGCTTGCCGAAAGCTGTGCGCTTGAAGAAAAGCTTTTAAGCGTTGAAAGCCTTTTTGAATGTTTCGGCACTTTAACCGTAACGTTGGCTCAGGCAAGGCGGTTTTCAAACGGCGGTGCGCTCGATATTGACAGAACGCATCTTAAAAAGCTTGATGTAAAAGACGGCGATATTTTCAGGGTTAAGGACAGGGAAAATAATTTTCTCGGACTTGGCATTGTTGATATCGAAAGCCGTCTGCTAAAAATTTATAAGCTGTTTTAACGGTAAGCTTTAGAGGAGAAAGAATAAAAAAGGTATTTTTTATTTTCAGGTCAATTTTTCTTTTGCCGCACCCGATAGTCTTTAATTGTTGTAAAAATCACAAGGTTGTTTGCGCTGACCTTGACAGGTGAAGGTATACATGCCCGAACGGCGATAAGAAAAGTTATTCATATCTGTTTTTGTTTACAATGTGTTTTTATAAAGAGTTCAGAAGCCTGTTTTACCGCAGGCTCGGAAACGTAAGGTATCTATTGCGAGTGCTTTGTAAACCACTCGATTTGTTGTATCTTATCAGCAAAAATATCGGTCCCGGACTTTTTATTCAGCACGGCTTTTCGACAATACTCGGTCTTGAGTCAATGGGAAGCAACTGCTTGGTTAATCAACAGGTAACTGTCGGTCACAACGAAAAGGGCAAACCGAAAATCGGAAACAATGTAAAATCCTTTCGGGAGCAAAAATTATCGGTGATGTTACAATTGGCGACAATGTTGTAATAGGCGCAGGCGCTGTGGTAGTTAAGGATGTGCCGGACAATTGTGTTGTTGTCGGCAGTAAAGCATACATTGTAAAGAAAAACGGAGTAAATGTAAGAGAAGAACTGTAATCTATAAAATTTATGAATGTTTTACATAAAAACGGGGCGGATTTTCCGCCCCGTTTAACTTTAATTAACTTTTCCTGTATTTGGGCGGCTCTGTTTCGTACACGTTGTTACCCTCGCTGTCAATTGCGACAATGCACGGAAAATCCTCAACGGTGTATCTTCGCACGGCTTCAGTTCCCAAATCCTCATAGCAGAGAATTTCCTCCGACTTTATGCTTTTTGCGATAAGCGCCGCCGCTCCGCCGATTGCGGCAAAGTAAACGCAGTTGTTTTTTACAATTGAGTCGATAACTTCTTTGCTACGTGCGCCCTTGCCTATCATTCCCCTTAAGCCGAGGTCGAGCAACGCCGGTGTGTATTTATCCATTCTGTAGCTTGATGTCGGGCCTGCCGGACCTACTGCGTAGCCCGCCTTTGCGGGTGCAGGGCCTACATAGTAAATCAGCTCTCCTTTAACGTCAATCGGCAAATCCTTGCCCTGTTCAATCAGCTCAAAAAGCCTTTTGTGTGCGGCATCTCTGCCTGTAAGGATTGTGCCTGTAAGCAGGACGCTGTCGCCTGCTTTTAAGTTTTTAATATCTTCATCCGTAATCGGAAGTGTAATTTTTTTAGTCATTTTAGTCCTCCGTCAGATTGTTGTGCTTGCGTGCCTTGCAGCGTGACAGCATATGTTTACCGCAACGGGCATCCCTGCAATGTGAGTGGGCGAGGTTTCGATGTTTACGCCGATTGCGGTTGTATTGCCGCCCAGACCGGCAGGACCAAAGCCCATTTTGTTAATCTCAGTCAGAAGCTCGTTTTCAAGCTCGGCGTAACGTTCGTCATCGTTTTGTGTGTCAATCGGGCGGAATGTAGCCTTTTTTGCAAGCTGAGCCGCGCGCTCAAACGTGCCGCCGATTCCCACTCCGACAACAATCGGGGGACAGGGGTTAGGGCCTGCCTTGAAAACAGTATCAAGAATAAACTGCTTTACTCCCTCAACGCCGTAGGACGGAGTAAGCATTTTAATGGCCGACATATTTTCACTGCCGAAGCCTTTTCCGCCTGCGGTAATTTTTATTGTGTTGCCGCTTACAATCTTTGTATGAATAATTGCAGGTGTATTGTCACGGGTGTTTACTCTGTCAAAAACAGGGTCGCTTACAACGCTTTTGCGCAGACAGCCGTCAGAGTAAGCCTTGCGAACACCCTCGTTTACGGCTTCGTCAAAGCTGCCGTCCTCAATAACAACCTTGTCGCCGTACTCGACAAACAGCACCGCCATTCCCGTGTCCTGACAAAGCGGAATTTCCTCTTTTGCTGCGATTTTATCGTTTTCAATAATCTGCGACAGAACGCTCTTTCCGACAGGCGACTGTTCGTTTTCGCAGGCTGTTTCAAGTGCGGTCATAATATCTCCGCCGATAAAATAGTTGCAGTCCATAAACAGCTTTTTAACTGCGGCTGTAACCTCTTCGGCTTTTATACGTCTTATCTTCATATGCCAATTCCTCTCTGCAAGCTTTATTGTTTAAAATTTAACAATATAATTATATAACTTTTTTAACGCTATTTCAATATCGAGATTTTTGTGGTATAATAACCTCACGCCGTTACCAAAATCAGAGATTTTGACGGCTGAGAGAACATTGAAACATAAATAATTATTGCCTGCGGCAATTTGGAACTACGTTCCTTTATTGTGCTTCGCGCAATATTTATGTTGTAATCAAAATAGTTTTAATAATTTTTTCAAAAAATACATTTTTTTATCACATTCGCACGATAAAATTTATAATGAAAAATAGTCGATTCCAAAGGAGAGGATAAAATGAGCAGATTACTTGTAGTTGATGATGAATTCAGAATAAGGCAGATTATCCGCAAATATGCGGAGTTTGAGGGATACACTGTTGAAGAAGCAGTTGACGGCATGCAGGCAATTGAAATTTGCCGAAAAGAGAAGTTTGACCTCATCATTATGGATGTTATGATGCCCGAGCTTGACGGGTTTTCTGCGTGCAGGGAAATCAGAAAGTTTCGTTCAACTCCGATAATTATGCTTTCCGCAAGGGGCGAGGAATACGATAAAATTCATGGCTTTGAGCTTGGAAGCGACGATTATGTTGTAAAGCCGTTTTCGCCCAAAGAGCTTATGATGCGCGTTAACGCTGTTATCAAGCGTTCAAACGGCGGTGAAAACGGCGGACAGGTTAAAAAGGATGTGTTTACCTACAAGGGCTTGTCGGTTGACTTTTCCGCAAGAATTGTCACCATAGACGGCAACAGAATTGATATGACGCCCAAGGAGTATGAGCTGTTCTTCTATATGGTCAAGAACAAAGGACTTGCTCTTACCCGTGAAAAGCTTATCAGCGAGGTGTGGGGTTATGACTTCTTCGGCGATGAACGAACCCTTGACACCCACATCAAGCTTTTGCGCAAAAGCCTTGGAGAATACAGCAAATGCATTGTAACTCTGAGAGGAGTGGGCTACAGATTTGAAACGAATTAGCAGAAAAAACATACCGCTTAATTTTAAGCTTTTGTGCTACTTTTTGTTGTACGGCTTGATAATCTTAGTTATTTTATGGGCGTTTCAGTCGTTCTTTCTTGAATCATTTTACACAACGAGCAAATCTGTGCAGGTTGAAAAAAACGCCTCAATAATTTCAAAGTCGATTCAGCAAAACAAAAACGTTCAGGGTACAATTGAAAATGTAGCAAGCTACAATTCGCTTTCGGTTTATGTGTACGACTCGTCGTCAGCGCTGTTTGAGCTGATGTACGACTGCGAGTATGACAACCCTGCAACTGCGCTTGATTTTGAATATCACGAGGTGTATTCGTACTACAAAAGCGCTGCCGAAAACGGCGGTCAGTATATGTGCGTGACAAACAAGCGTGAAAAAAGCCGAACACAGCAGAAATTTGACATAATTATCAACGGATTTTCTTCTCCCGATACCATTGGGGTTGAGCGCCATTACTCGGGCGACGGCTCAAGCGACGTGCAGAATATGGTGTATGCCGACATAATCGAGCTTAGGGATTCAAGCGAGTGCTTTCTTATTGTAACTTCGTCAATCACTCCGCTCAGCAACACGGTTGAAATCATCAAAGAACAGATGTTTATCGTGTCGATTGTGTTTATTATACTTGCCGTTATACTTTCAATTTACGTTACACGAAAGATAGCTCGTCCTATTTCAAAGACCAACAGTGCGGCTAAAAAGCTTGCGAAGAAGAACTATGACGTTGAATTTGACGCAACGGGTTATCTTGAGGTTGAAGAGCTTAATGATACGCTTAACTACGCAAAAACAGAGCTTGCCGCAACCGAAAAGCTTCAAAAGGAGCTTATTGCGAACATTTCTCATGACCTCAGAACTCCGCTGACTATGATTACCGGCTACGGTGAAGTAATGCGTGACCTGCCGGGTGAGAATACTCCCGAGAATATCCAGATTATCATTGACGAGGCTACTCGTCTTTCAAGTCTTGTAAATGATTTGCTTGACCTTTCAAAGCTCCAGTCGGGTACAATTCAGCCCGAGAAAACGCGTTTTTGTCTTACCGACAGTGTTAAGGATATTTTTGAAAGGTATTCAAAGCTAAAGGAGCAGGACGGCTACAACATAACGTTTGAAAGCAGTGAAAACGTGTGGGTATTTGCCGACGAGCTGAAAATTTCGCAGGTTATTTATAACCTTGTCAACAATGCAATTAATCATTCAGGCGACGATAAAACCGTTGTAGTTACGCAGAGCGTTAAGGACAAAAAGGTAAAGATTGAAGTTACCGACAACGGCGAGGGTATTCCTGCCGACAGACTTGAGTATATCTGGGACAGATATTACAAGGTTGATAAACAGCACAAGCGGGGTGTAATCGGAACAGGACTGGGACTTTCGATTGTAAAGTCTATTCTTGACTCGCATGGTGCACATTACGGAGTGCGCAGTGCGCTCGGCAAGGGAAGTACGTTCTGGTTTGAGCTTGACGCTGTTTCAATCAAGAAAAAGCCAAAGGACAAATGACAATTAATGGTCAGTCAAGTGCCTCGGCAGGCAAATTTAAAAAATCACAAAGATTAATTTATTTTAGTTAATATGATGTAAAGTTGTATCTTGCGCAAGACTTAGAAGAATGTCTGACTCCCGAGATACCGTTCTATAATTTAAGTCCGACTCATAGGACGTTTAAAAAAACATCTCCGTAGGGGACGGCTTTTCTGCGAAAACGGCAACCCTTTTGTCGCTTTGCGACATTTCCCCTAACAGGGGAATTTCCCAGACGTCCCAAAACGTTACCGAAATATCAATTTAAAATTCGTACGCATTAGTTATCCGATATAGCTAACCTATCCGTCACGATTTACCCGTCGAGGTACTCGACCGCAACTCCACACTCCACTCTTCACACTCCACACTTCAATATATGCCGTAAAGTTGTATCTTGCGTTAGAATCAGAAAAATGTATAGTTACCGCGATACCGCGTTATAATTCAAAGCCGACCCTTAGGGCGTTAAAAAAACCGACCCTTAGGGCGTTAAAAAAACCGTCCCATAGGACGTTTAAAAAGGACGGGTTGAAAATGGGAGCAATTGTGTTTGTTGACAGCGTTGTTAATTATGCTGTCGTAATACTTATTGTGTATTTTTTTACAAAAAAAATATTTGATTTAAAGAGCGCAAAGCTTTATTTTGCTGTTTCGGGAACGATTTTGCTTTTGACAGTGTTATCGTTTTTTTTGCTTAAAGGCGGACTGCAACACGGAGTGGTTGTGAATATGGAGTTTTGGGGGCTTGTGTTTACACCGCTTCTGCTAAAAGGCCCGAAGAAGTTTTACATATTCAGCACGGCAATTACAATAAGCTCGGTTATAACGTTTGTTACATTTTATCTTGTTCTGATTTTTTCGCTTTTCGGGAACAATATTCTGAAAAGCATATTCCTTAAATTTTCAGGAATGATAACCTCGCTGTTTGTAAGCGTTGTTTTCATTGCTTTTTGTACGGTTCTGAAAAAGCAGACGAAATTTTTTATTGAAAATACTTCAAAGCCCGTTTTGTTACTGCTTAACCTCTTTCTGATTATTGGCGGTAATTTTAACTATGTGGCTTCTCTGCTTGATTCCGAGGTAAGATATGCCGTGGCGGTAAAACTGCTTGCAATGCTTATATCACTGATTTTGACAATTGCGTTTCCTGTTCTGATTTACAATCAGGTAAAGAAGAATCTGTACAGATATGAAACAAGCGTTTTTGAACAACAGCTTAATATTCAGCGTGAATATGGAAAAACTATTGCTCAGTCGGGTGCACAGCTAAGACGGTTAAGGCACGATTACAATAATATGTCTATGTGGATAAAGCCCTTGCTTGAGCAGGGGCGGTCGCAAGAATCGTTAGAGCTTGTCAAGAAATATGACAAAGTGATTATCGGCTCGTACAACATTCTCTATAATACGGGCAGTGACACCGCAGACGCTGTGCTTACCGAAAGGCAGAAACAGCTTGCAGACAGCATTAAAATAAAATTTTCGGGAAGCTTTGCAAGGCTTCCCGAGGATAATTTTGATATATGCGTGCTTTTGAACAATACGATTGATATTGCTGTTTTTGGCTTAAACGGCATTGAGCCGAAAGAGGAAAAGCAAATTGAAATTTCGGCGGACTGCCAGCAGGGTGTTTTGCTGTATACAATCAGTTTTCCGTGTAAAAACGATGAAAATTTTGCTGAACCGAACGATAAGAACAGTATGCTGAAAATTAATATTTTGCGAAAGCTTACTGAGAAAAACAACGGAATGATAGACATCGGCAATGAAAACGGAGTTGCTGTAATTACAGTGCAGTATATTTTTTAACCCTTTATACAGGCGTATGTGGATAACTCAATTAAGTTGAAAAAGGTCGGACACCGTTAATATCGATGTTCCGACCTTTTAATTTTGAATTTAATATCACACTGCCGATTTACCAACGAGTTTTTACATCTGCCTTAAAGCTTGTTTGCTTTTTCTTCTTTGCACAGTATTTTGCGTATCTGTTTGACTTTCTGTCACGAAGCATAAATACGGCTGCAAGTGCGCCGAGAATTACGGCGACAAGAACAAACCAAAGCCAAACGCTTGCTGTTCGTTTAACCTCTGCGGTTGCGGCGGAGGGGATTACCGATGATGAATTTGAAAGCGCCTTTTTTGTTACCTTGTTTGTCTTTTTAACAACGTCGGTAGCTGTGTCGGTGTAGTTCTGATTCTGCTCATTTACAACAATCAGCTCAGAGGGGCTTGTTGTAAGGGGCATTTGTACGGGACCCGATTCAGCCGCATTTGTTGCAGTCTGTTCGTCTGTGCTTTCCTGTGTAGGATTGGGATTTACAACAGCATCAGCACTGAAAAGCAATTTATATGTTTCTTCGTCAATAACACCTGTTGCCTCAAGTCCGTTTGCAAGCTGGAAGTTCATTACTGTCTGCACGGTGTAATCTCCGAAATAACCTGTGGGGTCAACGTCAAAGTATTTTAACTCTGCAAGCTTGCCCTGAATTGCCTTTACGTCGTCATTTTCGTCACCACTCTTAAATTCGATTGCTGACTTTTCTTCTTTGCTTTCTTTTTCATCGTCCTGCTTTTCCTCAGCGGGAGCAGTTGTTTCTTCTACCTTAGGAGCGTGCGGTGCGTCGTCAGAGTAGAGAACCTCACGGTCGGAGCCTGCTATACCGTCAACGGTAAGCCCGGCTGCCTCCTGAAATGCTCTGTAAGCCTTTTCTGTAGCGTCGCCGAAGTTTCCGTCAATAGCACCTGTATAGTAGCCAAGCTCTGCAAGGCGGCTTTGAATCTTCTCTACCTCTTCACCCGTTGAGCCGTTTCTCCACGAAGTGGGCTTGCTCTGTGATGAAGAACTTGAAGATGAGGATGAATTATTAGATGAACCGCTTGATGATGAGCCTGATGTATTTGAGGGAGTTTTGCTTGAACGGCCCTTTGAGTCAAAGTAGTATGTATCGCCGTCAATTGTTCTTGACGTATCGGTGATGTATTCGCCGTTTTCATAGTAGTAGTAGTCGCCGCTGAACTTTTCCCAGCCGTTTGTGGGATAGCTTACAGCCGCAAGCTTAAACCAGTATGTCCAGCCGCTGTATGAGCCGTAAACGCTTTCGTAACACATATCGTATGCGTCGCCTCTTGCGTCAACCTCCATACCGTCGCCTACATAAACGCCGACATGACCCGGTCGCCAAAGTCCAAGACCGTGAACATTTGGAATACCGCTGCTTACCGAACCTCTTTGAGTTGCAGTGTTAAGCTGTGGGTCACCGCAGCGCTCGCCGCCGCAGTATGAATAAATAAGACCTGAACAGTCAACAGCACCGGGACTGGAGCCTCCGTAAACATAAGACCAACCGTCATAGTATGCGTTAAGTGCCCATTCGGCAAGTCCTGCGCCGGTGCCGCTTGCACCTGCCGAAAAAGCGCTTCCGAATACGCATACGCTTGACAGCGTAAGAATACTCAGAATAATTGCAGTAAGTTTTTTAATTCTCTGCATTTTAAAAACCTCCGATTGTTTTATAATAGGTATCAATTAGTAACTTTTTACCCGAGAAAATTACAATCTCGGTAACATTTAATAACAAATTTGTAACTATTATAACACCATTGTTTTAAAAAATCAACCCTAAACTCGAATTTTCTTTTTTTAAGCCGTTCTATAAGCCGAATATGAATTATAAGTCGGTATCACGGAGTCAGACGATTTACAATTTACAATTAACAAATTACAATTAATTGTTAATTGTTCAGGTGCTTTTGTAACAAAAAAATAATGGTTCTATAATAAATGTTGGGGTAATAACAAACGGAACCTTAATAAAGTTCTGCGTAGGGGACGGCTTCTAGACGTCCCAAAACCTTGTCTTAAGATGTTGTTTTCCCTGATTGCCGTTGGCAATCAGATGGGACGTCAGGGATGCCGTCCCCTACGAATACCAAAAGATAACTTCAGTAATACTATAAAATTCCAAATTTTAAAATAAGCTATTCTTCTTTATATTTTACCCCAACTATTGACATTGAACCAAAATAATGCAGGAACAGCCGTAACTGCTTCCCGCATTATATTAAAACCTGTACTAAAAATTAATAACACCAAGATGTTCAAGCAAAATCTTAACACCCATAACAATAAGCACGATTCCGCCGATAAGTTCAGCTTTTGACTTAAATCTTACTCCGAACACGTTGCCGATTTTGACGCCTACAGCCGAAAAAATAAACGTTATAATGCCGATTAGGCTTACAGCAGAGAAAATCTCAACATTAAGGCAGGCGAGTGTAACGCCTACAGCAAGCGCGTCAATGCTTGTGGCTACGGCAAGCGGAATCATCGACTTTGGGGTAAACGAATCGTTCAGTTCTTCGGGACTGCCAAATGACTCCTTAATCATATTTGCGCCGATAATTCCGAGCAAAGCAAATGCTATCCAGTGGTCAACGCTTGTAATTAACGATTCAAACTGTTTGCCGAGAAAATATCCGATAAGCGGCATACCTGCCTGAAATCCGCCAAAGTACAGTCCGCAGATTACGCCGTGACGTACTTTAAGACTTTTTACCGAAAGTCCTTTGCAGATTGAAACTGCAAAAGCGTCCATTGAAAGTCCGACTGCAAGAATAAAAAGCTCAATAATTCCCATAAAAAATTCCTCCATTGCATTAATAAGCAACAGAGGATAAAAAAAGACCTATCTGTTGCCCTAACAGATAAGTCTTGTCATTTAAAATTAAACCATGGGCACGCCCAAGTATGTTGGCTTAATCACGCATTTAGCGCTGACTACTCCCTTAATCTTCCGAAATTATATCATACTATTAGAATTATGTCAACAGAAAATGCACTGAACAAGCACCATATAGAATATAACTCCGCCGAAAACGCTTATCAGTGTGTTGCGTTTCCAGATGTGAAGTGCGGCAACGAGCGCAGCGGCTAAAAGCTCGGGTAAGCAATAAGGATAGCTGAAAACAGAAACGCTTTTGAAGCAGTACACAACGAGCATACCTATTAAAGCGTACGGAAGCACAGTTCCGAGGTATGTAATAACCTTCGGGCGTTTTCGACCCTCGGGAAATGCTAAAAACGGCAAAAAGCGCGTCAAAGCTGTAAATACAGCCATAACTGCGACAATCAGCAGTGAGTGGACGGTGTTATTGTCCATTTTCGCTCACCTCCGATTTTGTTTTTTCGCTGTCGAGATTACTTTTTTCAAATCTTTTTCTGAAAATTACGAGTTCGACAGCAATTAAAGCCATTGACGGAATTATAAAATACTGTGAGCCGAAAACAAACAGGCACAAAAGTGTTGTTGCCGCGCCTAAAATTGCAGGAAGGCGCTCCTTTGTACTTAACCATTGCTCAACGAAGATTACAACAAACAGTGCAGTCATTGCAAAGTCAATTCCGGTGCTGTTAAACGGAATAAACGTTCCGAGAAGCGCGCCGATTGTACATCCCGAAATCCAGTAGAGCTGGTCGAGAATTGAAAGAAAAAGGTAGTATTTTTTCTCGTCAATTCCCTCGGGAATTTTTGCCGTGCAAACGAGCGAATAGGTTTCGTCCGTAAGTGCAAAAATCATATAAGGCTTTGCTTTGCCCGTACCTTTGTATTTATCAAGTAGTGAAAATCCGTAAAAAAAGTGACGTGCGTTAATAATAAGCGTCATTACGGCAGTTGTAATAAGCGACGCTCCGCTGCTTAGCAAATCAACTGCGGCGTACTGGCCTGCGCCTGCGTAGATTGTACAGCTCATAAGCAAAGCCCACCAAAAGCTGTAGCCCTTGCTGTGGAGCAGTACGCCAAAGCCTATGCCTAAGGCAAGATAGCCTGCAAGTATAGGCAAACTGTCTTTAAACGCTTTCTTAAGCGTTTGTTTTCTCATTCTCATTCCTTCTTTTTTAACCCGCCCTATAAGTCGGATATGAATTAAACCTCGGTATCTCAGGAGCCGGACAATTTATAATTGTATCCTGCTGAGTATTTGCATTGCAACATCATCCTTGCTCATAATCGGCAATTCGGTTTTGCCGTCAGATGTAATCAGCGTAACAACGTTTGTGTCAGTGCCAAACCCTGCGCCCTCGGTTTTAAGGCTGTTTGCAACAATCATATCGACATTTTTTGATTCAAGCTTTTTAGCGGCATTTTCAATCAGATTTTCTGTTTCCATTGCAAATCCGCAGATAAACTGGTCTTTACGCTTGTTTTGCCCGAGCTCCTTTAAAATATCCTTTGTGCGTTTTAGTTCTATGCACATACCGTTGTCCTGTTTTTTGATTTTTTCACTGCTTACTGCAACAGGTGTATAGTCTGCAACCGCCGCAGATTTTATGATTATGTCGGCTTCGTCTTTGTACTTCATTACAGCATTGTACATATCCTCTGCGCTGACAACAGGCACAAGCTTAGCAAATAACGGAGGCTCAATGCTGACAGGTCCTGAAACGAGAATTACCCTTGCACCTCTGAGTGCGGCGGCTCTGGCGATTGCATAACCCATTTTGCCCGTAGAGCGGTTGCTGATAAAGCGTACGGGGTCAATTGCCTCACGAGTAGGCCCTGCGGTAACGAGTACGGTTTTGCCCGACAAATCTTTTTTATATGCGGCTTCACGCAGAATATATTCAAGCAGGATTTTTTCATCGGGAAGCTTGCCCGAGCCGATTGCACCGCAGGCGAGATAACCTGTTGCAGGCTCAATAATTTCCATTCCGTAGGATTTCAGCTTTTTGATGTTGTCCTGCACAATCGGATTTTCATACATATTTGTGTTCATTGCCGGCGCAAGAATTTTTTTCTTTTTGCAAGCCATAAAAGTGGTTGTCAGCATATCGTCTGCAATGCCGTTTGCAATTTTGCCGATTACGTTTGCGCTTGCAGGTGCAACCATAAAAACGTCGGCAAGCTCGGCAAGCGCAATATGCTCAACCTTGAATTTAAAATTGCGGTCAAAGGTGTCGACAATGCACTTGTTTCCTGTCAGACTTTCAAATGTAATGGGATTTATAAAGTTAGTCGCATTTTGGGTCATAATCACGTTTACGTTAGCGTGAAGCTTGACGAGAGCGCTTGCAAGATTAGCAATTTTGTAAGCCGCAATTCCGCCCGTAATGCCGAGCAGAACGGTTTTTCCTTTCAGCATTATCTCATCTCCCTCAATAAAGTCTTTAATTTATTAACGGCTTTCTTCAAGCCTGTAATTGTTATTTGTTAATTGTTAATAGCCCGTGCTTTTCATAGCGGGAAATGCTTGTAATACGGTTGTCCTCATCTGTGAAAACAACATACGGCTTGTGCTCTTTTGCCTCCTGCTCGCTTAACTGCGCATATGCCATAATTATTATATGGTCGCCGACAGCCACCTGTCTTGCTGCCGCACCGTTCAGGCAAATCATTCCCGAACCTTTTTCGCCTGCTATTGTGTAGGTCTCAAATCTGTTTCCGTTTTCAACGTCCACAATCTGCACCATTTCGTATTCCAGAATTCCCGATGCTTCCAACAGCTCACTGTCAATTGTGATACTGCCCACGTAATTCAAATCCGCTTGCTTAACTACGGCACGGTGGATTTTTCCTTTCAGCATTGTAAGAGTCATAAAACCTCTCCCTTACTCTATAATAAAGTTGTCAATAAGTCTTGTTTTGCCGATGTAAACCGCAATTGCAACAAGCACAGATTTGCCGATTTTGTCAACCGGTGTTATCGTGTCAAAGTCAACAACGTCAACGTAGTCAATTTTTGCAAGCGGCTCTGTATTAATATTGTCAGTGATTGTCTTGATAACGGCTTTAGTGTCGGTTTCGCCGCTTTCAATCATATCCTTTCCGAGCATAAGACTGCGATTTAAAATAAGCGCCGCCTTTCTCTCGTCGGAATTTAAGTATGTGTTGCGTGAGCTTTTTGCAAGTCCGTCTGATTCACGCACAATCGGACAGCCGACAATCTCTGTGTCAACGTTCAAATCCTTTACCATTCGCCTGATAACGGCAAGCTGTTGTGCGTCCTTCTGACCGAAGTACGCCTTGTCGGGTTTAACTATGTTAAAAAGCTTAAGCACAACGGTTTGTACGCCTCTGAAATGAATCGGACGTGACTTTCCGCAAAGCTCGGTTGTCAGACCGTTCATATCAACGTAGGAGCAAAAGCCGTCTGCATACATTTCCTTAGGTTCGGGGTGGAAAATCAAGTCCACTCCCACGCTCTCGCAAAGAGCGGAATCCTTTTCAAAATCTCTGGGATAGCTTTCCAAATCCTCGTTTGGTCCGAACTGCATAGGGTTTACGAAAACACTGACAACAACCTTATCGTTATTTGCCCTTGCCGCCTGCATAAGGCTTTTGTGTCCCTCGTGAAGATAACCCATTGTTGGAACAAAGCCGACTGAAAGTCCCTCCCTTTTCCAAGCGTTTACACGCTCTCTTACGTCTTTTATTGTATAGCAAATATCCATAATTTTACCTCGATTATTTTTATTTATAAATGATTTCGTACGGACACACCGTTCGTTGCATTATTGTCGAGCAACCAAAATCAATACAGGCTCTCAATAATTTCGTCATCAATTTTGAATGTGTGTTCTTCACTCGGGAACACACCTGATTTTACTTCGGCAATATACTGCTTAAATGCGTCTTTCATAACGCTTCCGAGTTGAGTGTACTGTTTTACAAATTTTGGCTTGAAGTCGGGGTACATTGCAAGCATATCCTGATAAACAAGCACCTGACCGTCACACCCTGCGCCTGCGCCGATTCCGATTGTGGGGATTGAAATGCTTTCGCTGATTTTTTTGGCAAGCTTAGCCGGAACGCACTCAAGCACCACGGCAAAAGCGCCTGCCTGCTCAACGGCTCTGGCTTCGTCAAGCAGCTTTTGAGCCGCTTCCTTTCCCTTGCCCTGAACCTTGAATCCGCCGAAAGCGTTGATTGACTGCGGAGTAAGTCCGAGGTGTGCGCAAACGGGGATTGAAGCGTTTACAATTGCTTTGATGTGCTCGCAAAACTCAATTCCGCCCTCCAGCTTTACAGCCTGTGCCTTTCCCTCTTTTACAAGTCTGCCTGCGTTTACAACAGCGTCATAAACCGAGGTCTGATACGACATAAACGGCATATCGGTGACAATAAGCGCATTTTTTGCACCTCTTGCTACTGCCGCGCTGTGGTGAATCATATCTTCCATTGTGACCGACAGCGTGTCGTCGTATCCGAGCACAACCATTCCGAGCGAGTCGCCGACAAGAATTGAGTCAATGCCCGATTCGTCAAGCAGTTTTGCGGTTGTATAATCATAGGCGGTAAGCATTGTAAGCTTTTCGCCGTTTTTCTTTGAATCCTTAAAAGTAACCGATGTATTTTTCATAAAAGTCCCTTTCAATATTAAGTATATTCTATTCGGCTGTTGACAGAGCTGAATCTAAAAATTTTGATATTTCACTGTAATCCCTGTCCTCGTTCTTTGCCTTGGCAAGTTTGACAAGCCGTTTTGCAAGCAGAATGTAGGTTTGCTTGTCCTCGCCTTGAAGACTGTCAATGTGTTTTTTTACAGTTTGCAAATCGTTGCGTTCAACAGGCCCTGTAAGGGCGTTTACACAGCCGTTTTCAAGAACACTTTTGACATTTCCGTCAACAAGATTTTGCGTTGACTTAACAGCTTCTTTCCGTGAAAATCCGCACTCTTCAAGAAGTGAATAGCCCAAGTCAAGCACAGCGACAATCTCGTTGCTCAGCATGCTTGCGGCGGTATGATAAAGCGACTTTTTGCTTTTGTCAATTATGCATACGGTGTTGCCCAAACTTTCAAAAAGTTTTTTTAAAGACGAAACAGCCGTTTTATCTCCCTCAATAGCAAAAAACGTATTTGCCGGAATTCTGTAGGACGTCAATTTGTCGCTGAACGCAAGCATAGGGTGGATTGAGCAAACGCTTGCACCCGTGCTTTGTGAATCGGTAAATACATCAGATGATAATGCACCACTAAAATGGCATACTATTTTATTTTTTGCGGACTTCCTAATGCAATCCCACACGCTCCCTATTGATGAGTCGGGCGTTGTGATAAAAAGGGTATCGCTTAAACATACAAGCTCTTCCAAGTCGGAAAAGCAGTCCGTTTTAGTAAATTGCGCCGCAAAAGCGGCATTTTCGCAGGTTGTGTCAAAAAAACCTGCAATTTGAATATTGTTGTCTTTGAGGTATCTGCCGACGGAAACGCCGACCTTGCCTGCGCCGATAATTCCAATATTCATGCTATCACCTCGATTCAATAATACAGCGATAACATTTCATCTGATACAGCTTCACGTTGTGAATACCGTTCGTATTTTAATATATCACAAATATCGGAATAATTCAATATTTTCGCAGGCGGTAAAATATTTTAAATAAAAATCAGTTTGCATAAAGCATAAAATAAATGTGATTTTCAGTAAGCAGAATAAAAACTATTAAATATTTTTGCTCTGGCGAATTTTCATTTTCTGCCAGCTTGCAAAACCGTAGAGGTCATTTATAAAAAATATCGCAAAGCAGATAATAACGGGAATGTACGACGTGTTTTCCATAGATGCAAGAATCCAGAGAACAATCAGAACAATGTCGTTTGCGGCGTAGGCTATGGCGTACACAGGACTGCGCATAAGAGCTAAGTATGATGCCGCAAAGCTTGTTGCAATTGAAACGGTGCTGAAAAACAAATTCGGTGTGTTGAAAGCCTTAAGAATATAATAAAAAACGCACGTTACAAGTAAGGTAAGCACAACAAGCAAAATTTTATGCAGAATATTAAGTCCGTTTACTGTTACCTCCGAACTGCTTTTGTACGGATGTTTGTGCCAGTTTATTGCCGACATAAGCGCAATTGGCGCAGTCATTCCGAGATATGTTATCATCTCGCCGTAGTAGCAGAATTGAAGTGAGATAATCGAGTAAATCAAACCGAATATTACCATTAGCGACTGTCCGATTACATAACCCTTTGCAATAAAAATCAGCGATGTGACGCCAATAAGAGATGAAATAAGAGTGAGCGGATTAAAATTTCCTGCAAGCAGAAACGAAACAATTACAGTGATAACCGAAAACAGCCAAAGGCAAAGCTCAAATCTCGAAAGGCTTTTAAAAAGTTTTTTAATATATCTCATTTATACCTCCAAAAAAATAAGCACCCGACATACATATCTTCTAAGACCTAACGATATATACACGAATGCGTAACGCTTCCTACCCGGTGGCAGTAAATTTTAAATTTTCTATATTCTATCACAGCACAAATATAAAGTCAAGCGCCGTATGAAATCCGTCTTAAGGCACTATAAAACGCTATGACGTTTGTAAAAGCGTTTTTGTGAAGGGTACGTGTGGGAAATTCCCCTGTTAGGGGAATTGTCGCAAAGCGACAAAAGGGTTGCCGTTTTCGCAGAAAACCCGTCCCGAAACGTTACCTATAAATCAATAATTGTTAATTTTTAATGGTAAATTATTAATTGCTCAGGCGCTCGACCGAACACACTACGCCTATTTCATAAGGTATGTCATCATCTCATCAATTCTGCTTTCTGCAACTCTTTTGCCGACCGCATAAAGTTCTTCGAGTTTTTTGGTGTCCTTTTCCGTTCGTTTAACTCTTACAGGTTCATCGGGACGTATGACAAATAATCTTCCCTCGTTTTCAAGCCTTATAATCTGCTCTGCAAGGCTGTTGTAGTGATCGGGAATGTTGTAAATTGTCTTTAAAAGCTCGGGATATTTTGCATACTTTTTCTCATAAATCTTTTTTATCATTCCCGAAAGCGGTTTTTTGCGGTAATTTATATCCCTTGTCAGCACAAGTACGATTTTTTCATAGCCGTTTTCAATTGCCCATTCAAACGGAATCGGATTAGCTGTTCCGCCGTCAAGGTACTTGTGACCGTCAAGCTCAACGATTTTTGACAGAACAGGCATACTGCTTGAGGCTCTGCAAGCTGTGAGAATATCACTGCACTTACTCTTTTCGCAGGCAACGCTTCTGCCCGATTCGCAGTCTGTGACAAAGGCAAAAAATTCTTCACTGCTGCTAAAAAATGTTTCGTAGTCGAGAGGTACTAGGTTATGGCTGACTTCGCCGAAAAGAAAATCAAAATTAAAAATCATCTTGTCCTTAATCAGACTGTGCAGGCTCAGATAACGCTTGTCGTTTACAAATTTCAGGTTTACCTCTGCCGTTCGTCCGATTTGCCTTGAAAGATAGCTGATTGCACAAAGCGATCCTGCCGAAACTCCGCACACGCACGGAAAATAAATGTCTTTTTCCATAAAGCAGTCAAGCACTCCGCAGGTAAAAAAGCTCCTTAGTGCGCCCCCCTCAAGAATTAACGCTGTTTTTTTATTTTGAAACTCCATGGTTTTGCCGCCTTTATTCATACTTAAATATGTTTGTATTTAAAATGGTAAACTTGTTTTTTCTGAAGTCAAGTATTCCGTTGCTTTTTAGCTCGCTTAGTGAGCGTGAAAGCGAGGCTCTGTCGACTGCAAGGTAATTTGCAAGCTCCTCACGTGAGAACGGAACGGAAAAGCTCAGTGAATGTTCCTGCTCGCAGCGGTTTTTCAAAAATTTTAAAATCTTATCCCTTATATTTCTCTGTGTCAGACAGGAAAGATGCTCGGAAAGCTCAAGGTAAACCTGACGCTGTGACGCTATCATATTTACAACAATTTTTTGCTGAATCATTGCAAGCTTTTCCTCGGCAATGAAAATCTTTTCGGGAGGAATCAAAATCAGCTCGCTGTCCTCTGTAGCTGTAAGCTCTAAAACGGAATTGTAGTAGTCAAACATTGAGTAAATCGTTCCGCTGTCCTCACTTCCGATTGATTTGAGCAGTGTTTTGTTGCCCTCGTAGTCAACCGTGTAAAGGTGAGCTCTTCCCGAAATTACAGCGCCTGTCATATGGCTGTACTTGCCTGCTATGCTTATTGATTTTCCGTACTTTATATTTGAGTAATACGGCTGGGAATACTGAATGAACATAAAAATTTCGTGGTCGTTAAGTCCCGAAAAAAGAAGCTGATTACGCAAAAGCGCAATATGTTCGTCTGTAAAATACTCAATGAATTTTTTCATAATCTGTTGTTTTGCTCCCGATTTATTAAGCGTGTTGACATAACGCTGTCGCTAAAGAACAAGCCAAATATATTATATCATCAAATTTTGCAAATGCAACTAAAAAATAAAATCCGCCCGAACAACTTAAGCTGCTCGGGCGGAATATGTACGACTTGATTTTTGTGTTACAAGAGCGTTTGTTATTTATCTACAACGGGAATCGGGGTTTTGTCAAATTCATCAATTCGGTTGCCGTAGAGGTAGTAGTTTGTTTCTTTAACAATAACAGGGGAGAGGGCGATAATTGCAACGATGTTCGGAAGCGCCATAAGTGCGTTGAAAATATCGGTCATCGTCCACACAAAGTCGAGAGCAGTTATCGGAGTGATAATTAAAACTGCAATGAAAATCAGCTTGTAGGGAAGAACACCCTTTCTGCCGAAGAGATATTCAATGCACCTTTCGCCGTAATATGACCAGCCGAGGATTGTTGAAAACGCAAACAGAACAATTCCCACAACGAGAATAGGAGTGCCGATAACGGGAATCTGAGCAAAAGACACTGAGGTAAGCTTGCCACCCTCAATACTAGCGGTATCAATCTGCGGATTTTTAATGCAGGAGCTTACGATTACAAGACCTGTCATAAGACATACAACAACCGTGTCCCAGAAAGTACCCGTTGAAGAAATCATAGCCTGCCTTACAGGATTTCTCGACTGAGCGGCAGAGGCTACAATGGGAGCAGAGCCCATACCCGATTCATTGCTGGAAAGACCTCTGGCAACGCCGAAGCGTGCCGCAAGCATAATGCCTGAGCCGACAAGCCCTCCGCCGAATGCGGCAGGCGAAAAGGCAGAGCTTACGATTGTGCAGACGGTCTGCCACAAAACGTCGCTGTTCATAACAAGGATTATTGCACACCCGAGAACATACATAACAGCCATAAACGGCACAAGCTTTTCACATACCTTTGAGATTGACTTGATACCGCCGAAGATTACCAAGGCAACGCAGACTGCAACAATAATTCCCGAAACGAGAGAAACGGTTGAAACTTCTCCGCCGAACAGATTGATTACAAGGGTTTTGTCAGGGTTAAACGTGCTGTCCATAATGTTTGAAATTGCGTTTGTCTGAACACCGCAGCCGATACCGAACGAAGCCAAAGCCGCAAAAATTGCAAAAAGAACTGCAAGCCACTTCATACTGCGCTTTTTGCCGCCGATTTTCGGGTGAAGTCCGCGTTCAATTGCGTACATTGCACCGCCCTGCATTTTGCCGTCCGTAGTTTTTACACGGTATTTTACGGCGATAAGCGACTCGGCATACTTTGTTGCTATGCCGAAAATGCCTGCAAGCCAGCACCAGAGTACCGCACCTGCACCGCCGAAGGCAATAGCAGTACCTACGCCGATGATGTTGCCCGTTCCGATTGTCGAGGCAAGCGAGGTAGTAAGCGCCTGAAACGGGCTTATATCGCCGTCAACATCGGGGTCCTTTGTAACCGAAAGTTTGATAGCTTTAAAGGTTTTGCGCTGAATGAATTTTGTCCGTATAGTCATAAAAATATGAGTTCCGAGCAAAATCAGAATCATCGGCATACCCCAGAGAAACTCGTTGATGTTTTCGGCAATCTGATTGAGTAATTCCATTTTCATCTCTCTCCCTGATAAATTATTGCGTATTCTGAATGATTTTTACAACGCCTCTTAATCCGTCTGCGACGTCATATAACAGTGGCTTAATTTCATCACTCGGTCCGTCAAGGTCGGGTACCATAACTGTTTTACAGCCTGCAAGACTTGCTGACTTTATTCCGTTTTGTGAGTCCTCAAGCGCAATGCACTCCTGCGGTTTTAAGCCGAGCCTTTCGGCGGCAAGCAAGTAAATATCGGGTTCGGGCTTGCCGTTTTTCACCATTGACGAGCAGACGATTTCATCGAAATACTTAAACAAATCAAGCTTTTCAAGATATGTTTTTGCTCTGTCAAACGGTGTTGCGGTTGCAAGAGCAACCTTGAAGCCGTTTTCTTTAAGATACAACAGCAGAAATTCTGCGCCGTCTTTAGCTTCAATACCGTTTTTTTCTATGTATTTTTCCATAAGCTCAATTCGCTTGATTCGCACCTTGTCGTAGTCGAATTTTTCGCCGAACCAGCCCTTGAGCTTAACGGAAGCAAATTTTTTGTTCATTGAGCGAATCCCGAGGGCGTGACGTTTTTCCATAGGATGTCCGTAAAAGTTTGCCGCCTCGCACCAAAAACGCACGTAAAGTTTTTCGGTGTCGAGGATTACGCCGTCCATATCGGAGATTACACCTTTTATTTTAAAATTTTCCATTTTTATTTTTCGCTTTCAAATTTATATTCACAGCGGCAATTCCGAGTGAAATCAGTATCAGTGAAATAAGCGTTTCAGTCCTGAAAATATTTTCGCCGAGCATAAATCCCGACAGAACAGTGCCGAAAATCGGAACGAGCAAATTGAAAATCGTGATTTTGCTTGCAGGGTGGTATTTCAAAAGCGCAGTCCAGATTGTAAAGGCGACCGCCGACACGACCGACAGCCAGAGCAGAATTAAAATTCCGTTTGTATTGCCGAAATCAAGACCTCCGCCTAAGATAAGTCCGACTATTGTCAGCAAAAGTCCGCCGAACACAAGCTGAAACGCAGTCAGCTCAACGGGATTTCTGCCTTTTGCGAGTTTTTTTGAGATAATATTGCCGCCTGCGGCGCAGAGGGTAGACATAAAAATTAAAATGTCGCCGAAAAGCGTGTCAAGCGAAAGTCCGCCAAAGCCGTTGATTGCAATTACTCCCGAAAAGCCGAGCAAACAACCGAGAATTTTCAGCACAGAAAGCCTGTCGTTTTTAAAGAATAGAGGGGCGCAAAGTACCGTGATGAACGATGCGCAGGAGGTTATAATCGAGGTGTTTGTACCGCTTGTTAAGCCTATGCCAATGTAGGTGAAAATATACTGCATTGACGTTTGAACAAAACCGAGGGCAAGCACCCTTGAAAAATCGCTTTTGGGCAAAACGGCGAGCCGTTTTTGTGAAATGCACAGGAAAATGTAAACCATAATTCCTGCAAGCAGAAAGCGTATGCCTGCAAAGAGGATTTTAGTGCCGATGTCGCCGTCTGAAATTGCAAAAGCAGAGTAGCCCAGCTTGATAAACGGAAACGCAGTTCCCCACAAAAGCGTGCAGAACACAGCCGCCGCACAGGCAAAAACGGGATTTTTAAGAATAGAGTTGTTTTTCATATATTATAAAGTATCCAAAAATTTATTAACGCTGTCAACGCAGTTTGCGCCGTCGGAGCAGGCTGTAATAATCTGGCGAAGCGCCTTTGTGCGAACGTCGCCTGCTGCAAAAAATCCGTCAAGCGAAGTTTTGCCGTTTTCATCGGCAACAATATAGCCGCCATTGTCCAGCTTTACAATGTCTTTTACCGTGTTGCTTCTCGGTACAATTCCCACGGCGATAAACACGCCGTCACAGTCGATTTTTTCGCCGCTTTTGAGCAGGACGCCGTTTGCGCTATTTTCGCCGAGAATTTCTGATACTTCGCTGTTAAATATAATTTCAATGTTTTCGGCATTGTTAAGTCTTTCAACAAGAATTTTTTCGGCACGAAGGCTGTCACGTCTGTGAACCAGAATTACCTTTTTGCAGATTTTCGAAAGATACAACGCATCGGTTACGGCGGTGTTGCCTCCGCCGACTACAACAACGGTTTTGTTGCGGTAGAAAAATCCGTCGCATACGGCGCAGTATCCTACACCTCTGCCTAAAAGCTCCTTTTCACCTTTTACACCAAGCTCACGGTGAGAAGCGCCCGAGCAGTAAATTACGGCTCTTGATTGGTACTCGCTTTGTGCGCATTTTACGGTGAAAATGCCGCTCTCCTTTGTGATTTCCAGTACTTCATCATTCACCATAGGAGCGTTGAGAGCCTTTGCGTGGTCGTAGAACTTCATAACAAGCTCCATACCGTTGACCTTTTCAAAGCCGGTGTAATTGTCAACGTCAGACGTCTGCGTAATCTGACTGCCCATTGACGAAGAAATATCAATCAGCACAAAGTCAAGACCGCTTCGTGCGGCATAAACGGCTGACGTAAGTCCTGCGGCTCCTCCGCCGCAAATGATGAGATCAAGAATTTTTGTCATAACAGCACCTCTGTTTTTTTATCTGTAAATAGTATAACCAAAATAAACTATAATTTATTTTAAGTGTGGAGAGTGGAGTTAAGGGTCGGTCGAGTGCCTCGACTGGCAAATTTCCGAATTTATAATAGTGCGTATTGTTTGGATAAGTTTATTTGCTGAATAAATTTTGATATACCTGAAGTGTTTTGAAATGTGTAGGGAACGATACCCGTGTCGTTCCTATTATGGGTTAGCTGAATGTCGGTTAGGAACAACACAGGGGTTGTTCCCTACGGATTTAATAAAAACGTTTCCGTTATTACCACATACGGATATAAATAAAACGTTTCGTTATTACTCATATAAATATAAATACAACGTTGTATTTACAACCGTAGGGACACGGCGTGCCGTGTCCGCAAAAATTGCATTGCAATTTATTAATTGTTAATTGTAAATTTCTTTGTGTAGCGGCGAACTGTATTCGCCAAAATGAATAAATTGTTTCACAATTTATTTGTCGGGACGTGTAGGAACCCGTCCCCTACGGAAAGGTTTGTTTGTCACATAAATGTTGATATAATCGGTTGCGTTTGGTAGTCAACACGGACACGGCTGATGTGTCCCTACGACAGTAAAGACAACATTTTATTTATTCTCTGACAAGATGAAGGCGAGTAGTTTCTTGCGTTATAGTCAGAAAAATGTACAAGTATCAAGATATCGACTTATGACTATGCTCCGCCCCTTAGGGCGTTTAAAAAGGGCTGACTCTTTTTATGAGCCAGCCCCGATACTGTCTGATTTAATAAACTCAGCCTTCTTTAACAACGGTTCTGATTGCATTTGCAATATGAGGCTGTGTGAGTCCAAATTTATCAAGAAGCTCAAGAGCCGGACCGCTGTAACCGAATCTGTCGTCTACACCGATTTTTGTAACCTTTACGGGGCATTCTGCGCTTGTAACCTCACAAACTGCATCGCCGAGACCGCCGATTACATTATGCTCTTCAACTGTGATGATTCTGCCTGTTTCCTTAGCCGCTTTGATGACAATTTCTCTGTCAATCGGCTTGATTGTGTGGATGTTAATAAGACGAGCGTTGATTCCCTCTGCTTCAAGCTCTTTTACGGCTTTTAACGCTTCGTTTACAACAAGACCTGTTGCAATTACTGCAACGTCGTTGCCCTCGTGGAGCGTAATGCCCTTGCCAAGCTCAAATTTATATGTTTCGGGGTCGTTAAAGCTGTCAATTGCAAGTCTGCCGAGTCTGATGTAAACCGGACCGTCATATTCAATTGCAGCCTTTGTAGCCGCCATCATCTCGTAGTGGTCAGCAGGGTTTAAAACAACCATACCGGGAATTGTTCTCATAATGCCGATATCCTCAAGGCACTGATGAGTTGCGCCGTCCTCGCCGGTTGAAATGCCTGCGTGGCTTCCTGCGATTTTTACGTTAAGGTGAGGATAAGCAACAGAGTTTCTGATTTGCTCAAAAGCTCTTCCTGTTGCGAACATTGCAAAGGAAGCCGCAACGGGGATTTTGCCTGCCGCAGCCATACCGGCTGCAACGCCTACCATATTGCCCTCGGCGATACCGCAGTCGAAAAATCTGTCGGGAAATTCCTTTTTGAAGATGCCTGTTTTTGTTGCAGCAGCAAGGTCTGCGTCAAAAACAACTATATCCTTATTGGTTTTGGCAAGCTCGCAAAGAGCCATACCAAAGCTTTCTCTTGTCGCCTTTTTAATTACCTCTGCCATCAGCAATTGCCCTCCAATCTGTCAATCTCAGCCTGAAGCTCGGCTGTAGCCTGCTCGTACTGCTCCTTGTTGGGAGCGGTGCCGTGCCAGCCAACCTGATTTTCCATAAATGAAACGCCCTTGCCTTTGATTGTTTTGGCAAGAATTGCAGTGGGCTTGCCCTTAACGGTTTTTGCCTTGTCAAGAGCTGAGGCAATCTGCTCAAAGTTGTGACCGTCGATTTTGATTACCTCAAATCCGAATGACTCAAACTTTTTGTCAAGAGGTTCAATTCCTGCAACCTCTTCAACAGTGCCGTCAATCTGCAAACCGTTCTGGTCAACGATAACAACGAGATTGTCAAGCTTGTTGTGAGAAGCAAACATTGCAGCCTCCCAGACCTGACCCTCTTCAACCTCGCCGTCGCCCAAAACTGTATATGTGCGATAGTCCTTGTTGTCAAGCTTAGCCGCAAGCGCCATACCGCACGCAGCAGAAATTCCCTGACCAAGCGAGCCTGTGCTCATATCAACGCCGGGAGTACCCTTCATATCGGGGTGCCCCTGAAGCATTGCGCCAACGTGACGGAGAACGGTAAGCTCATTCCAGTCAAAGTATCCCTTAAGCGCAAGAGTTGCGTAAAGGCTGGGACAGCAATGACCCTTTGAAAGCACAAAGCGATCTCTGTCCTCCCAGTCGGGCTGTTCGGGCTTAACATTCATTTCCTTGAAGTAAAGGTAGGTGAAGATGTCAGCTGCCGAAAGAGAACCGCCGGGGTGTCCCGATTTTGCGTGGTAAGTACCGAGAATGGCGCCCATTCTTGACTTAGCGGCAAGAATCTGAAGCTGCTTGATTTCTGAACTATCCATTAAATACATTCCTTTCAGAATAATTTCGTAAAGCTGAGTGCAGGTGCACACAACTAATTTAATTATACACAATCTCAAACAAATTTCAACAATTTTTTCTTAAATCCCGAAATAAAGGCAAAATTAATGAATAACACGCTTGAAACAGAACAGATTTGTGATATAATTTTATTTACAGTTTGAATATATTGCAGGCATTTTGAATATGTTGCAGAGGACGTCGTTTATGACGTCTGACGGACTGACTGTTTAAATAATCGGGAGGAAATTTTATGCTTCTAACGGCTGACGTGGGAAACACTAATATAAAATTCGGAATTTATGACGGCGACGAGATTAAATTTAAGCTTAGGGTTTCAACCGACACCGCCAAAACAAGCGATGGGTTTGCGGTTGAGTTGTACACGTTTTTTCAGATTTACGATATAAGCGCAGAAAGCATAGATTCTTCGATAATCAGCTCGGTTGTGCCGAAAATAACTTCTCCTCTGTCGGACGCGATTGAAACGGTTTCAGGAGTCAAAAGCCTTGTTGTCGGCCCGGGGATAAAGTCGGGACTGAACATCAGAATAGACAATCCCGAAAAGACGGGAGCAGATATTGTTGCCGGCTGTGTGGGTGCATATGAAAAGTACGGCGGACCGTTTATTATTATTTTTATGGGTACGGCAACGGTAATCGGTTACGTTGACGAAAACAAAGCATATTACGGCGGAGCAATTGCTCCGGGTGTGGGAATTTCGCTTGACGCACTCACAAGCAAGGGCGCGTTGCTTTCCTCGGTTGACCTTAAAGAACCGCCGAAGGTTATTTCAACAAATACAAGCGACTGTATTCGTTCGGGAATTATGTTTGGTACGGCGTGTATGCTTGACGGAATGATTGATAGATTTTACGAACAAACGGGCAGGAAATGCAAGGTTATTGCAACGGGCGGATTTGCTCCGCTTTTAACAAAACTTTGTTTTCACGAGATAATTTTTGATGAAAACGTAATTTTAGACGGCCTTAATTATATTTATAAAAAGAACGTCAGGGACTGACTCGGTAAAAAAAGACTGTCGTTTTATACTTAGGGATGATAATATATGCAAAATAAAATTCTTGATATTTTACTTAATGCAAATGATTTTATATCAGGACAGGAAATTTCCGAAAAATTAGGGGTGTCACGCCAGGCTGTGTGGAAAGCCATAAATGCATTAAAGGAAAAGGGTTATGAAATTCAGTCTGTCACAAACAGGGGATACCGACTTGTTGCGTCGCCGAATTACCTTAACGAAAGCAGTCTGAAAAGCTTTTTGCACAGTAAAATTATCGGAAAAAATCTTATTGTACTTGACTGCGTTGAGTCAACAAACGATTATCTTAAAAAGCTTGGCAACAGCGGAGCTGAAAACGGTACAGTTGTTGTCTCAAGAGAGCAGACAAACGGCAAGGGCAGGCTTGGCAGAACCTGGCAGTCAAAAAAAGACGACTGCATTGCGTTTTCGGTGCTTTTGCGCCCGAACGTTGCGCCGAACGAGGTTTCTGCAATCACTCCGCTTGCAGGTCTTGCGGTTTGCAAGGCAATAAGAGAGTACACAAAGCTTGACTGCGTTATCAAGTGGCCGAACGACATTATAGTCGGCAGAAAAAAGCTCGTCGGAATTTTAACCGAGATGAGCGCAGAGTTTGACGCTGTTGAGTACGTAATTACGGGAATCGGAATTAACGCAGACCATACATCGTTTCCCGAAGATATTGCGTTCAAGGCAACCTCGCTGTTGCTTGAAACAGGCAGGCATATTGACAAAAACGAGTTTTTAGCCTGTGTGCTTGCTCGCCTTGAAGATGAATTTGTCAAAAATAACCTTGAGCTTACTCCGACGGCGTTGGCGGAATACACCGATTTGTGCGCAACTGTGGGCAGAAACGTTACGTTTGTGAGAGGAACACGCAGAATCAGCGGAATGGCTGTAGGTGTGTCCGAGTACGGCGAACTGAAGGTAATGATGTCTGACGGCACAATAAGCCTTGTCAATTCGGGTGAGGTGACCGTTCAGGGAATATATTAAGATTGTAACAATTATAAAAACAGCCGCTGGAATTACTCCAACGGCTTTTTCTTATTTTAATGTATTTATGCATTGCTTAAAGGTTTCGATAATATACCATGCGTCATCGTCCGTAAGCGTTGTGTTCATCGGAAGAGTAAGCTGGTTTTTATGCATATTGTATGCGTTAGGATAGTCGGAAATATTAAATCCACGCTTGCTGTACGCCGAAAGCATAGGCAGCGGCTTGTAGTGAACGTTGCACATAATTCCGTGTTCCGCCATCATATTGTAAAATTTGTTTCTGTATTCAGCATCCTTGCCGATAAAGCGTACAAAGTAGAGGTGACCGCTGCTTCGGTGGGTTTCATCGCAATGGTTCAGAACCTGAATCGGCAAATCCTTAAATTCTTCGTTGTAAAGCCTGATAAGCTCGTGTCTGCGGTCAAGAATTTTGTCATATCTTGAAAGCTGGGCAATACCGAGAGCCGCCAACACGTCGGGCATATTGCATTTATACTGCGTGTCAACAACGTCGTATTCCCATGCCGCAACCTTGTTTTTTTGATAAGCGTCCTTTGTCTGACCGTGGAGCGAGAGAAGCATATACTGCCTGTACATATCCTCCTCGTCAATTCCGTCGTGAGGCTTGTGCACTGCCGCACCGCCTTCAGCGGTAGTCATATTCTTAACGGCATGGAAGCTGAAATTTGTAAAATCGGCAATTTCACCGCACATTTTGCCGTGCCACTGTGCGCCGAATGCGTGTGCGCCGTCAGCCACAACAAAAACTCTGCCGAACTTTTCCTGAAGCTCGTTTTTGGGACGGAACACGCTTTTTTTGCGCTCTACAGCCTCAAAAATCCTGTCATAGTCGCATACTACGCCTGCAAGTTCAACGGGAATAATCGCCTTGGTGTTGTGGTTGATTGCTTCTTCCATCTTGTCGTAATCCATCTCAAAGCTTCCGCTTTTGCAGTCAATCATTACAGGCTTTGCGCCGACGTGATAGACAATAGAGGCGGTTGCGGTATAGGTGTAGGCAGGAAGAATAACCTCATCTCCCGGTCCGATTCCCAGAATGCGCAGGGTAAGCTCGGCGCAGGAGGTTTGTGAAGAAAGGCAGACAGCCTTGCTTACGTGACAGAAGTCGGCAATTCTGCTTTCAAACAGCTTTGTTTCAGGACCCGTGGTAATCCAGCCAGATTTTACAACCTTAACTACCTCGTCTATTTCCGCCTGAGAAATGTCGGGCGGTGAAAAAGGAATATTTCTCATTCAAAAATCTCCTTTGTTTTATAAGGGCGTTTAGTTTTTATAAACAAAATTAATGGAATGTACAAATTCGTACATTCCATTATACAACAACTAAAAGAAAAAGTAAAGTTTTTCCTTTTAAACGTCCTAAGGGGCGGAGCATAGCTATAAGTCGGTATCTCGGTAACTGTACATTTTTCTAAATCTAACGCAAGATACAACTTTACTTCATCTTGTCAGAGAATAAATACAACATTTTCTTTACTGTCGTAGGAACACTGCGTGCCGTGGCTGTGTTGACTACTAAACGCAACTGATTATATCAACATTTATGTGACAAACAAACCTTTCCGTAGGGGACGGGGTCCTACACGTCCCGATGAATAACAAAAACATTTACGAAAGCTCAAAAAGCCACTTTGTCAGCTCGTTTTCTGCAAGCGGTTGAATTTCAATGTTTCCGCTTACGGTTGAAATGTTGTACTCAGCCTTTCCACTTCCGTAAATAAACCTGCCGTCCTTGGTTACGCCTGCAAAATCACTATTGAAACCTCCGCTTACACTGCTGTGGTTTGCCGTGAATCCGCTTTTATCGCAGTTTGTTTTGATATTAACACTTCCGCTTACTGTTTCAGCGTTGATTTTGCGGTTGTTTTTACCTACATTCAGGTTAAGCGAACCCGAAACGCTTGAAGCGTCAATTTCGTCAATCTTACCGCTGACTGTACATTCCCCGGATACTGCTTCGGCTTCAACACTACTTGCAGAAGAGGCAGAAAACTCAATTGCTCCGCTTACCGAGTTTATGTCGGCACTGTTGCCCTCAAAGTTGTCTACGGCGATTTTTCCCGATGCTGTTTCAATGTCAAGAGAATCGGAATTGATGTTTTCGGCAGATACATCTGCACTTGCCGCACTTATGTCAAAGTCATCAAACAAAATATCCTTTGGAAGAGTTACTGTCAGCGTTTTGGCATGATTACCGTCAAACAAACCAAAGTTAAATAAATTAAAGCCAAAGATGTTTTTGTTTTCGTAAATTTTGAGTTTGCCGCCATCAAGACTCCAGCGCATTGCGGTGTCTTCGTTTTTGTCAGACGTATTTTCTGAAATTTCTACCTTATCGGTATCGCTGTTTTTAATTTTAACAGCTCCGCTTGTCCAGTTGATATCAATCGATTTTACCTCGTCTTTATCAAATTCTGCATTGCCTGTTGACATTTTTTCGACGTCAATATCTGAAAAACTGAACAGTCTGAAATTTAAGCCGTTAAAGTTTCGTGCTCCGATTATGCCCATTGTAAGCACTCCGATAAGCAGTACGCTGACGATTGACCAAATAATTATTCTGTTTCTTGCTGATTTCCTCATTTTCTCGCCTCCACATAGTCAAATATTGCTTTCATAAGATTCTGAAGCGCAACTGCAACAAGAAATATTATCCATGTTACCGAAGCAGCAGCAAATCCAGATACACCTGTTATAAAAATGTATAAAAATGATGTTGTTACCCACAAGATTGCAACAAGAGCCTTGTAAAGAGCCGAAGTTTTGTGTTTTCTGCCGTTGAACTCTTTGAAGTTTTCAACCATGGTTTCGTCAGCCTTTGTATAGCCGTTTTTGTCCCTTGTAAACACAATAATGACGGTTGCAACTGCAATCATCAGAAACATAAATACGGGGCTTATTGCAACAAGCGGTGTTTGAGCGAGCAAAATACACGGCGTTACGCAGGAAATGTACATACCTACTGCAACTGCTTTCAAAATTGCGTTTGTTCTTATTTTTGAAACTTTTTTAGGGTTTTCTTCAAGAATAATATACTTCGTTTTGTTTCGGTAAATTAAAAGTCCTGTTGCAGCGCTTATCATCAAAAACATAAATACGGGGCTGATTTCAACAAACACAGTGCCTGAAAGCAGAATACAGGGTGTTACGCAGAGAATGTACAGTGCAACGGCAATTCCCGTAAAAATTGAGTTTCTGCTTCTGATTGCGGTATTTTGCTCTTCTGTCATTGCGTTTTCTTCAATCGGATTTCCGCCGAGAGCCTCCAAAAGCTCGTTAATGTCGCCGATTCCCGCAATTGCAAGGTTATAAGCCTCGCCCTCGCTTTTTCCATCGGCGAGCAAATCGTGGTAGCGCTCAATTGTGTTGCGAATTATTTCCTCTTTAAGCTCATAAGATTGCTTTGTGTTTGGAGCAGTCGCAAACAGATTTTCAATATAATCTCTTAATTTTGGTTCCATAATATCCCTCCGTAATTATCTGTCTGTTTGAAGCAGAGTGTCAAGCATACGTTTTGCTTCAAGCCACTCATTAATTTTTTGATGGTATGTTTTTCTTCCAAACTCGGTGATTGTGTAGTATTTTCGCCTTGCGCCGGTGCTTTGGTCGCCCCAGTACGACGAAATACAGCCTGTGTCCTCAAGCCTTTTGAACGCAGTGTAGAGCGTAGCCTCTTTTAACTCGTAAAGCTGGTTTGAAGCTTTATAGACGGCTTTGTTAATTTCATAGCCGTAGCTGTCGCACTCCATCAGCCTTGCAAGAATTATTGTGTCGGTATGTCCTCGTATAAGGTCGGCTGTAATCGACATTTTAACACCTCTTTCATATTTTGTAGGTATATAATAGCATAGAGTACCTCATCTGTCAAGGTATTTTGTTTTTTGATATATTAAATATCCTAAGAATCGGACAATTTACAATTTATAATTAACAATTGAGGGTCGCTGTGCTCTGGATTTGTAATAATGCGTGTTGTGTGGGTAAGTTTATTTGGTCGACTGCCTCGACACGCAAATCTGCAGAGTGCCCCTGTGGGTAAATTAAGTGGAACAGTCGGATATTTAGGTAAAAACGGTTGCCCGAATTTAAAGTTGATAAATAGGTAACGTTTCGGGACGTCAGGGATGCCGTCCTCTACTACAGTGTTAATGCTAAAAATTATCAAATCAGAAATGATAATTAAATCAATTTTAATGTAGGGAACGGTCTTGACCGTTCCGATTCCACAAGTGTTATCTGTAATCCTATGGAACAGTCAAGACTGTTCCCTACAATATATAATTCGGCACTATCGTTTTCAAGTGTGAATTTTTAGATTTTACAAGGTACTACGGAAAGGTTTGTTTTTCTTTATAACTACAATTTAATAGGTAAAGTTTGATTGCCGCTGCGGACACGGCGCGCCGTGTCCCTACGTCGGTAAATGCAACGTTTTATTTATATTCATCCGTTATATCAATTTAAAATTCGGGCACATTAGTTATCCAATATAGCTAACCTATCCATCTTGATTTGCGTGTCGAGACACTCGACCGAACACAGTTCGCCGCTACTGAAAATTGTTAATTGTTATTTGTTAATTGTAAATTGTCCGCCCCTTAGGACGTTTAAAAAAGACGTTTAAAAAATAAATTTGAATTTTCGCATAAATTCCATTTACCTTATTTAAAATATGTGGTACAATATTATAAATATGTATTGCATTAAATGCAGTACAAAAACGAATTGTTTTTATTTAAACAGGAGGTTTATTTTATATGCCAAATATACAAGCAGTGAAAAAGGCAGATGCGCCCACGCTTAACGGGCAAGGCAGGTTTAAAACCTTTTTCTCAAACAACCTTTTTATTATACTTGCGTTTTTAGTGCCGTTTGTGCTGATGACAACAGCGTTTGCGCTGATGAAAGTTTCACCGTTCGGTGACCAGCAGATTCTTGTAACGGACTTGTGGCACCAGTACTATCCGTTTCTGGTTGATTTTCAGGACAAGCTAAAACACGGCGAATCGCTGTTCTGGTCGTGGACTCAGGGTGGCGGCGTAAATTACTTTGCGCTGATGTCGTACTATCTTGCGAGTCCATTAAATTTTGTTTCCGTGTTTATTCCGAGCGAATGGCTAAGAGAATTTCTTATGTTCTCGGTTGTTATCAAAGTAGCCTGCGCAGGTATGTTTATGGCTGTTTTTCTTCGCAGTGTGTTCAAGAAAAACGATTTTTCACTCGTTTTGTTCGGCTGTTGTTTCTCATTTTGTGCATTCTTTATGGGCTATTACTGGAATACAATATGGCTTGACACGGTCTGCATTACTCCGCTTGTTGTGCTTGGCGCAGTAAAGCTTCTGACTGAAAACAAGTTCAGGCTTTATGTTGTTACGCTTGCAATTTCACTTCTTGCAAACTACTACATAGGACTTTTTACCTGCATCTTTGTACTGCTTGTGTTTATAGCATACAATATTGTAAAGTGGGAAAACGTAAAGGTTTTCTTTACAAAGCTTATGAGAATGGGCGTTTTCTCGTTTATCTCAATCGGAATTACAGCGTTTTTCCTGCTTCCTGCATTCTTCGGCTTGCAGAATACAAACGCCTCGGGCAGTTCGTTTCCGTCAACATTTGATATTAACATAGGTCAGACCGACGACTTGCTCGGCGTGCTGACTGCTGTCAAAGAAATTCTTTCTAACTTTATTACGTTTATTTCTCCAGCAACAAAAGAGGCAGACGCTTTGCCGAACATCGCCTGCGGCACTGTTTCAATTGTGCTCGGCATCCTTTTCCTGACTTCAAAGAAAATCAAGCTAAAAGAAAAGATTGTGGATATGTGTCTTATTTTCTTTATGATTATAAGCTGTATCATCAGACAGCTTGACTACATATGGCACGGATTCCACTTTACAAATATGATTCCCTACCGTTTCAGCTACCTAATAAGCTTTGTGCTTGTTGTAATGGCATTCAGGGCGTTTATGCTGATTGATTTCAGCTCGTGTTGGGACGTTATTCTGGCGGCGCTTGGTTCGGCGCTTGTTATTCTGTTTGCAATCGGTAAACAGGAGGCTTATACAATCATCGGCACTTCAATTGTTGCCCTTGTGGTATGCGTAATGCTCTTCCTGTATACAAGAAGAATAGTTCCCAAACAGGTGCTTATGATTGTGCTTGCTGTTGTCATAATCTGCGAAAGCGGCGCAACGGCGTACATTGGCGTTAAAACCACAACAGTTACAGGTACATATGACTATCCCAGGGGCGGAGAAGCTACCGAACAGCTTATTGACTATATGGACAGTCTTGAGGAAAACACAAACGAAATGTGGCGTGCCGAAACAACCTCTACCCAAACTCTTAACGATGGTTCGCTCAATGGCTACAACGGACTTTCGATGTTCAACTCAATGGCTAATGTTGATATGACTCGTTTCTTTGAAAACTTCGGTATGATGGGCTGGAAGAGCGGAAACAGATACACCTATGCCGAAAGTTCGCCTGTTACAAATATGTTTATGAATCTTAAATATATAATTTCACGTGACGGAGTTTACCGCAATGCCTATGATTTGACCGAGGCTTATACGGTTGGAAATGAAAAGCTTCTCAAAAACGACCATTATATTCCTATGGGATTTATGGTAAACGAAAATCTGGCACAGTGGGTTGAAAATGACAACGAAGATCAGTTCAATCCGTTTGACCAGCAAAACGATTTTTTCAAGCGTGCAACGGGTATAAGCGAGAATGTATATGTGCCGCTTGAAGTTGTTTCGCAGGGACATTATGATTACAATAAATTCCCTGTAACAAAATCTTCTTACGGCAACTATTCGTTCAACTGCACCGACGCGTCAATCACACCGTATGTAAAGTGGAATTACGAAGCCCCCGAGGACGGAATCTATTGTATGTATGCAAAGATTTCGGGCGGTGATGATATTACGATTATGCAAAACGATACTGCGCAGAGTGCAACCTACGGAATGTCACGTCCATATATTGCATGCATAGGCTACTTTAACAAGGGCGATAAGATTTCGGTTTATTCACAGCTTAAGCAGGGTCAGTCAGGTTCGGCTCAGGTTTATGTAAATCTTCTCAACAAAGAAGTTTTTGAGCAGGGATACGAAAAGGTCAGCAAGGATGTTATGACAACAACAAAACTTACGGGAAGCTCTATGGAAGGTGAGATAAACGTAAGTGAGGACGGCTTGTTCTATACTTCGGTTCCCTATGAAGAGGGCTGGACGGCAGTTGTTGACGGCAAAAAGGTTGAAATTACGCCCGTAGGCGGTTCGCTTGTTGCATTTCCTCTGTTAAAGGGAAGCCACGAAATCAAGCTGTATTATTATCCAAAGGGATTCTGGCCCGGATTTGCGGTTACAATGATTTGTTTAGCAACGTTTGCCGGACTTTGCGTTTATACATATATTATTAAAAAGCGCAAAAATAAAGTGCCTGGTAAAAGTAAGAAGTAACCGAATTTGATTAAATATTCGTGGAGATACGGTGTGCCGTGTCCGCATTGATAAAAACAAACGACCTCACCGATTTCGGTGGGGTCGTTGCTTTAATATATAAAGGATTTTATGAGTTTACAATTGCACGCTGTATTTCGGATGCGTCCGAAACGTTAATAGTGCCGTTTTGGTCAAAGTCTGCAAGTGCTTTTTGTTCGTCCGTAAATGTGATAAGGTCAACGTTGTATTTTAAAATATCAGTTGCGTCAGTTACGGATATAACACCGTCAAGGTTGACGTCACCGAGCTGATACTGAGTTCCCGTGCCGACAAATTCAATTGAATTTTCTTCGGCATAACGCTGAGCCGCACTGCCGTTTTTGCCGCGGATTACAATACTTGGATAGTTGTTCATAATTGGCGGAGAAAAGGTGTTAATCTGAAAACTGCCTTCATTTCCTGCGTTAGCAATATCACGCTTTGTTGCGCCCTTTACAATCATTATTCTTGTGTTTTCACACATTAAAATCTTGCAGTCACAGCCTCTGAAATATTTTCTTGCAAACTTTTTGTAATCCTGTTCAGTGACATTATTAAAGAAATCTGCTTGTAAAAAAATATCGGTTTTATAAGAATCATTTTCAAAGTACAGCTTTTTGAAAAGATCATATTCAATACCTTCAGGTGTTTTGATGTCGATATTCATTATCAAGTCGTCAGCCGAAGCTTTTTCAAGCTCGGAAAGCGTTGCGTCAATATACATATAGAAAAAGTCGTCGGTTGTGTAGCTTGTTCTGCCTCCGAAATATTTTTTGCTTAATGTCTGGCACGTTTGAGTCAGTTCGTCCTCAGGTGAGGGGTACAAATCAATTCTTGCAGGAACTTTTCCTCCGTTTATATATTCTGAAAAATCGTAGACCTCGTCGTCAACTTTTCTTACTGTTTTTGAGTTGAGAATATCAATAGAAATTTTCTTTTCGTCCTTCATAGAATAAATCTGAGCCTTAGTAATGGTAGCTGTTGCTTTCTTCTCTTCGGGATCATATTCATAATCGGTGCAGTCCTTAAAGTACTTGATTCTTAATCTGTTGCCTTGCCATTTTGGGTTTGAGTCGAACAGCGAGATTCTTACAATGAATTTTTCATCGTCATCAGCTGCCGCGAGTTTTTTTGAAGGTCTTGTATCAAGAACATTGTCGGGAATCATATGGTTGTCACCGCATCTGTGGAAATCAATGCAATAGCCGAATGCATATTCGCCGATAGAAGTAACTGTGTCGGGAATAGTTACTGAGGACGGGTGCTCACTGCCGAGCAGTGCATAGTTTGCTACAGATGTAACGGTTTTGCCGCGAACCTTTTCGGGAATGACAATTTCGGGCGGTATGACTTTGTATGATTCAAAATCAAGAGGAAATACATTGTGATTGATAAGAGTTAGGGTGTCATCAGGGTTTGTTTTGTAAACAAGGTAGTCCTTGCAAAAAATTTCGGGGCAGTCGTAATCATCAGGGTAGCTGACTTTCTTGTTACATTCTATAAAATTTTCGCTGCCCGAAGATGCGGTGACTTGAAACTCAACATAATCGGCAATATAATTTGCGGCGCCGACAAGCAAATACGTGCTGTCATCTATGGGAATTATTGCAGCAGTTTGAGTTAAGCCTGTTGTCTTGCTTTCGTCTTGTGTATCAGCGTATAAAGGGGTATTAGGTGTAATTTCATATGTACCTGATGTGTTGTCGGAGAAGCTGATTTTTACTTTTAAGCCGTATAATAATTCCTCAGGATTTCGAGTAAAAATATTGTCGGGAATTTCGGTAATCTCAACCGACGAAGCTGTTTTTGTTTCTTCGGCTGACGCAGGAATTGCGGAAATGCAGGTGAGAGCGATAAGTATAGCTAAAAATGCCGATAAAATTTTAGTCCGTTTCATTTTAATTCTCCTTTTTATTGAAATACGTATTGTAGCTATATGTAAATTGTATTATATTTACAATACAATAATACAGTAATATATTGATAATGTCAATATATTTTTTGAATAAATAAAGAAAATTTTATTAAAATTACAACAATTAGCTATACTTCGAAAAAATAAAAACAAAAAACAAAAATCAAATCCTAACGTACCGCTTTGTTGATAAATTAAAATAACCCCGTTTGTCATATCGCCAAAATGCTGTGTACGACAAACGGGGTGAAGTTTATTTAGAGTGTTTTAGCTTTATGTGTGAGATTTTGTTTATGAGTTTACAATTGCACGCTGTATTTCGGATGCGTCCGAAACGTTAATAGTGCCGTTTTGGTCAAAGTCTGCAAGTGCTTTTTGTTCGTCTGTAAATGTGATAAGTTCAACGTTGTATTTTAAAATATCGGTTGCGTCAATTACGGATACAACTCCGTCAAGGTTGACGTCGCCGAGCTGATATTGACTGCCCGTGCCGACGAATTCAATCGAATTTTCTTCGGCATAGCTTTGAGCCGTGCTGCCGTTTTTACCGTGGATTACAATGTCATAATAGGGGGTTATCAGCGGATAGTCAAACAGACCTAAGTAGAAATTTGTATTTTGATTTGCATTTAAAATCTGCTGTTTTGATGCGTCCTTGATAATCAGGAGTTCCTCGTTATCAAAATATTTGATTTCATAGTCGCAATTTGGGAAATATGTTTCGGCACATTCGGCGTAGGTTTCTGAAGAAGATTCTTCGCTGTAACCGGCTACAAAAACATCTGTTTTGTATTCGGAATCCTCAAAGTAGAGCTTTTTATAAAGCTGATAGGAAAGTTCATCACAGTACAGGTTAATATAACTTGCCGAATCGTCCATAGATGCAGCTTTGATTTCATCAAATGTTGCGTCAATACGCATATTGCTGTATTCATAATCAACTGTATAGTCGGTTCTTCCGCCAAAGTATTTTTTGCTTAATTCTTTGCAGAGAGCATCAAGCTCGTCGTCGGTTTCGGTATAGACATACACTTCAACACACATTTCCTTGTCGTAGCCGATATACTCGGCAAAGTCATATATTTCTTCCGGAACAGACGAATCTCTTTCATAGAGCAGTTCTATGAAAATGTCCTCAACATCCTGCATTGAGTAAATCTGAGCTTTCGTGATTGTAGCGTAAGCTATTTCCAAATCCTCGTCATATTCGTAGTCATCGCAGTCAGACAGGTATTTTGAGTGCAGAGAGTCACTTGCCGCCTGAGCGTTATCACTATAAAATCTTATTTCAACAAGGAACGGGTAATTGTCATCAGCATCTGGAAGCTTGTACGCAAGAAATGAATTAGCTACATTTTCGGGAATATTGTTGTTGTAGCCGTAATCTCCGAGAACAAAGCTGTAGCCGAATGCGTATTCGCCGATAGAAGTAACCGTGTCGGGGATAGTTACTGATGACGGATATGCACTGCCGAGCAGTGCGTAGTTTGCAACTGAGGTTACGGTCTTGCCGTGAATCTCTTCGGGGATAACAATTGTAGGAGCAGTGTAATCCTCATCGTAATCGTGATAGTCAGCAACAATTGCACGATTTATCATTGTCAGAGTATTGTCGCCGTTATCCTTGTAAACAAGGTAATCGTTGCAGAAAATTTCGGGAAGCTGATAATCTTCGGGGTAGTCAAACTTTGTTTCTGCTTCGCAGGTTTTCTCACCTGAGGAGTTTTTGCAGACTGTTGCATTAATCTGAATAAAATCGCCTGTGTAGTTGTATGCCTCTAATGAGATATGCGAAGTCAAACCGGCTGAAATTTCAGCAGATGAGTAAGAGCAGGCATACGAGTCAAGATAATCTCCGGAGTCTGTATAGTCTGCATTGCTTGCAGATACCGTAAGGACTTTAGAAGTTTTGTCCGTGTAGGTGACTTTAAGTTTAATACCATAGAGCATTTCATCGGGATTTTTAGTGTAAATATCATTTGGTACTTCGGTAAACTCAATTGATGAAATTGTTTTTATCAAAGCGGCTGACGCAGGAAATACGGAAATGCAGGTGAGAGCGATAAGTACAGCCAGAAGTACCGATAAAATTTTAATTCGTTTCATTTTAATTCTCCTTTTCATTGGTGATATATAGTGTAGTTGTATGAAAATTGTGCTAATTCTACAATACAATGATATATTACCGCGCCAATAATGTCAATACACTTTGACGAAATAACAAAAAATTTGTTAAAATTGTAAAAAGAGAGCGTATTTTGAAAAATAAAGAATAAATAAAGATAATAAAATCCGAGCTTACAGAATTATTAGAAATCTGTAAGCCCGACTTTTAAATTGATATATGGGTAATGTTTCGGTACGTCAACGTTAATGTAAAATTCAAATGTTTTTGTTATTCATTTTGGTGAACACAGTTCGCCGCTACAGTATTTAAACATTGTTATTTGTTATTAAATAATTGTAAATTGTAAGGTAGTAGGGGACGTCCGGGAACGTTCCCTACTACCTTGTAAAATCTAAAAATTCACACTTGAAAACGATAATGCTGAATCATATATTGTAGGGAACAGTCTTGACTGTTCCGCAGGACTACAGATAACACTTGTGGAATCGGAACGGTCAAGACCGTTCCCTACATTAAAATTGATTTAATTATCTTTCCTGAGTTGACAACTTTTAGCATTAACACTGTACTACGGAAATGTTTATTTTTTAATTGTTAATTGTATTTTGTTAATTGTTCAGTCGAGTGCCTCCGCAGGCAAATTAATTAAATTACAAAAGTTTGATTCATTTAATACAATATGACGTGAAGTTGTATCTTGCGTAAGATTTAGAAAAATCTCTGACTCCCGCGATACCGAGATATAATTTCAAACCGCCCCTTAGGGCGTTTAAAAAAGCGTTTAAAATTCGTTGTATATTGCACGGGAGCCGCCGATGAATTTCGGTCGGGTTCTTGCGGCAAGCAAGATTGCGCTGCCTATATGGTCAAGCGAAAGTCTTACAGGAACAGCAACCCTTTTCAGGTGCATACCGATAAGCGTACCGCCAATGTCAATGCCTGCGTCAGCCTTTATTTCCTCAAGCGCAACGGGATTTTTAAATGTACGGTAAGCAGTTGTGCTGAACGAACCGCCTGCCTTTGGCTGAGGAACAACGTTCACAGGCTCACAGAACGGAACTGCGTCTTTTTCAACAATAATTGCTCGGTTGAGGTGTTCACAGCATTGCGCGGCAAGAAAAATTCCCTTTTCCTGCAATACGGGATAAATTCCGTCAAATACCGCCTGTGCAGTTTCAAGGCTTGAATTTTTGCCGATTATACCGCCCGATACCTCGCTTGATGAACAGCCGACAACAAAAATGCCGCCTTTTTTCAGATTTGCAATTTCGCATAATTCAAGCGCAGCCTGACGAGCCTGACTTTTGATTTCATCTAAATTTTTATCCATAAAATCATCTCCGATTTATTTTATATTATTGCTTATAAATTCAATTGCCTGCGACAAATCGCCGCAAAGCAGGTCAATCATAGGTATTATTTCCTGAGTAGGCTGTAAATAATCAGGCACCATCACGGTTGTCATTTTTGCCGAATGTGCCGATTTTATGCCGTTTATGCTGTCCTCAAAGGCAACACATTCTGTCGGCAAAAGCAAAAGCTTTTCAGCCGCCGTAAGAAAAACCTCGGGGTGAGGCTTGCCGTTTTTTACGTCGTCACCGCATACGAATGCGTTAAAATAATCATACACGCCTGCCATTTTGATAATTTTGTGAGCGGTCTGAGCAGATGTAGACGTTGCAACAGCGATTTTCAAGCCGTTTGATTTAAGAAATTCAAGCAGTTCAGTAAGTCCTTTTTTTACGGGAACACCCTCCTGAGAAATACGGCTTAAGAAAATCTCACGGCTTTTTTGTTTGAGCGGCTTGTAGCAAAATGAATCGCCGTAAAGGCTGTTGTAGTAGTTTTCAGCCATATCAGTGCGCAAACCGATAGTGTTTTTAAAAATTTCAAGATTATAATCAAAACCTAGTTCGTCCATCATCATCTGCCACGTTTCGTAAACAAGACGTTCGCTGTCAAACATCAGACCGTCCATATCAAAAACTGCGCCTTTTATCATATATTCAAATCCTTTATATATCAATGTTTTCTTAATTATTATATCATACGCAGGAGTAAAAAACAATGTTGCCGCGATTGCCGAAAAAACAGAAAACGAACGTACCAAGGGGATACGTTCGTTTTCATCGAGGGGATAAATAAGAAAAATGTTTTAAAATGTTATCTGTTCAAAAGTTTTTTCTTGTATTGTGCAGGAGTGCAGTCGTAAACCTTTTTGCACTGCGTAATAAATGATTTTACGTTTGCAAAGCCATTTTCAATAGCCGCTGCCGAAACTGTGTAATTCTTGGAAAGCATATCCTGAATTGCGTTTTCAAGGCGGAGATTGGCAAGATACTCGGAAAAGCTGACCTGAGTAACATTTTTGAAGTACTTTGAAAAATAAGACGGCGAAAGGTTTACCACAGACGAAATTTCATCAAGCGGAATTTCACGCTTAAAGTTTTCGTTAATATAAGCGATTGCCGTTTTCGCATAAGAGAAGTCACGTTTTGGAATTACTACTGAGTTTGAAGCGCGTCTGAAGCTGATGCAATATTTCATCAGCATATAGTAAATTTTATTTACATATGATATGTGAAGCAACGAAGCATAATCGTCATTTTCCACATCAATAGCGGCAATTTTTTGTAAAATTTCAATAATTGCAGGTTTTGCTTCAGGTTTGCCGATTACATCAAAAATAACGCTGTCAATCGGCTTGCAGAACATACGCATATACTCAAACGATAGCTGTATGCAAACAAGCTTGACGCTTGTACCTGATATGGGACGAACAAGATGAACGTCTTCGCTGTTGAAGAAAATGAAATCACCTTCGTTAACAATCTTAGTATCGCCGTTTTGCGGACATTCAGCCTGTCCCGATACAACGTAGATTATCTCGGGTTCACGGTGCCAGTGAAGCTCGGTTTTGTGAGTTTCCGACGATAAATTGAGGTACATTATTTTTGCGGGAAGGTTTTTGTCATAATTTATTATTTCGTATTTGTAATTCATACAAAATTCCCCCTGAATGAATATTGAAAAAATTGTAAATATGTTGTATATTAATATAAGTATAAACATATTATTACTTTTAAGCTATGTAAAATTGTTTGAATTTTATGTATATTTGTTGTATGGAGAAATTATGAGAACAAATTTAGACTATAATGCCATAAATTGTATATGTCTTGCAAGCGGAAAACGAAGTCAAAATCTTGAGAATGAACAGCGCCAGATTATTCGCGATACCTACACTTTATACTATATAACAAGCGGTAAGGGGATGGTCACAATTGACGGAATCGGATATTTTGTAAGCGCTGGTCAGTCGGTTCTGACATTTCCGTTTTCAAGCGTGTGCCTTGAAGCTGATAATGATTTATCGTGGGAGTACAGCTGGGTGGAATTTCGAGGACTTGAGGCAGCGTGGCTTGTCAGTCAGACTTCTTTAAGCAAAAAACATCCGGTTGTTGAAAAAATTCCTGTTCGCAGTTTTGAATCCCTGTTCAACATTGAGGACAGCGGATCCGACTCGACCTTTGCACAATGCAGGGCGGGAGGAAAGCTGATTGTACTGTTATCATATTACGTTGAATATTTTCCCTGCAAAGACAGTGAAAATGTAAACTACGCTATTTTAGCCAGAAAATATATTGAAAAGAATTACCGCAACTACGAGTGTAGTGTTCAGTCCGTGGCAAATCACATACAAATTGACAGAACATACCTTTACCGCCTGTTTAAATCAGAAACGGGAATGTCGGTGATTGATTACATAAATCACTGCCGCATTTCTAAAGCTGAAGTTTTGCTGATTGACGACAGCATTTCAATAAAAGACGTTGCATATTCGGTAGGTTTTACCGACCAGATGTATTTTTCAAAGGTTTTTAAAAAACTGAAAGGACAGACACCTACAGAATTTCGCAGAAAAAATAACGGAAAATACATTTAACATTGAGCTGTTTTGCGTGTAAAGCTTTAAAAACTTTATTTATTGTATAATTGATGTCTTGCATTTACCTCTGTATTATATTATAATTAAATTACTTTTGTTTTTACATAAAATTTTAAGGAAATGAGGAGAAATTTATGGAAAAAAGAGGAATGTGGAACTCACGCTTCACATTTATTCTTGCCGCAATCGGTTCTGCGGTAGGTCTTGGCAATGCGTGGAGATTTCCCGGACTCGCCGCTAAGCACGGCGGCGGAACATTTTTGCTTGTTTATTTGCTTGCAATGCTTGTTATGGGAATTCCGCTGCTGATGATGGAGGTTTCGATTTCAAGAAAATTCCGCAAGGGCGCAATTGAGTCAATGCGAGGTATTAAAAAGAGATTTGAACCTGTAGGCTGGGCGGCAACCTCAAATGCATTTGTAATAGTTTGCTACTACTCGGTAGTGTTCGCATGGGTTATCCTTATGTTTGTAAACTCATGGCAGTTTTCAGGTATGACGGGTGATTCCGAGGCTGCTTCAAACCTATTCTTTAATCTTTCGGAATCAACAGGACTTATTGAAGGCAGTTCAATTCCGGGCGGCGCGCTTTTATGCTTAATTGTTGCATGGGGTCTTATTTTTTATTGTATAAGAAATGGGGCAAGTTCTGTCGGTAAGGTGGTAAAATTTACCGTATTTATGCCCGTAATTTTGCTTTTGGTTATGGCTGTTAAGGGAATGACAATGGATGGAGCAATGGAAGGACTTAAAATGTTCTTTATTCCCGATGTTTCAGCGTTTTCCGATGCGTCATTATGGGTTGACGCTATCGGTCAGGTGTTCTACAGCCTGTCAATTATGATGGCTATTATGTTTGCCTACGGCTCATATCTGCCTGACGATGCAAACGTTGCAGTAGACTGTACAATTATCGCATTCTCGGATATGGCTGTAAGTATTCTTTCGGGTATTGTAATGTTTACCACAATGGGCGGTACAGGCATGCTTGATAAGATTACCGACAGCGGTATTGCAACGGCGTTTATTGTTTATCCTCAGGCTATAGTAAATCTTACTAATATTGGTTGGGTAAATGCAATTTTCGGTGCAGTATTTTATCTTATGCTTATTACTCTTGCTATTGATTCGGCATTCTCAATTGTTGAGGGAATTTCAGCTGCCATTGCTGATAAGTTCCACCTTGCTCCCAAAAAGGTTACGCTTGCAATTTGCGCAATTTGCGGAGTTATTTCCATAGTATTTGTAACTCAGGCAGGTCTTGCATGGCTTGATATTGTTGACGCATGGACAAATCAGATTAACCTTATTATTATCGGTATTCTTGAATGTGTTGCAATCGGCTGGTGCTTTAACCTTCGCAAGGTTCTTACCGAGGTCAACCGCAATACAAAAAAGTTTAAGGTGCCTTACTGGTGGTTTGCAGCGTCTATTAAGGTTGTTGCGCCGGTGCTTCTTGCAGGACTCTTTATCTGGAATATGGTTACGTTGTTCGTATTCAACGGCGGAACATACAATCCCGATTATCCTATCTGGGCACAGGTTGTTGCAGGCTGGGCAGTTTCGGCATTGGTATTCATCAGCGGATTTATTGCAAAAATAGTAATTAAACGAATGAAGAAAAAGGGCTATGTTGAGGACGAAGTAAGCTTTGACTAAATTTTAAGTGCCTGTATTTTGACGGTGCATTAATACTGTGAATTTAAAAAATGGTCGGAGTACCGCTTTACGGCAGTGCCCGACCGTTTTGTATAAAAATATTATGAATTTTGTGGCTTTGCTGTATTTGTGCGAAAAAGATGTTTGAGCGTAAAATTGTTCTTGGTGCAAAGCCGAAAGGAATGATAATAAATATGCCCAGAGAACACCTGAGCAGTCGCCTTGGATTTATTCTTATAAGTGCAGGCAGTGCAATAGGAATTGGAAACGTGTGGAAATTTCCCTATATGGTCGGTCAGTACGGCGGAGGAGCATTTGTGCTGATTTATTTGTTCTTTTTGCTTATTTTGGGAATCCCCGTTCTGACAATGGAGTTTTCTTTAGGACGTGCAAGTCAGAAAAGTCCTGCAAGGCTTTATCAGGAGCTTGAACCTAAAAAATCGAAGTGGCATTTGCACGGTTATGTTTGCGTAATCGGCAACTATTTACTTATGATGTTTTACACGGTTGTGTCGGGTTGGATGCTCTGTTACTTTGTTTCTATGGCGTCGGGAAAATTAGAAGGACTTGATTCAAACGGAGTTGCAGCTTATTTTAATGATATGACTGTTGACAGCATTTCGGTTATCGGATATATGCTGATTGTAGTAGTAATAGGCATTGTTGTTTGTTCGTTCGGCTTAAAAAACGGACTTGAACGTATTACAAAATATATGATGCTTGCTCTGCTTGCAATTATGGTTATACTCGCCGTAAACAGCGTTTTTATTGAGAACGGCGGAAAAGGAATTGCTTTTTATCTTTTGCCCGATTTTAACAGAATGGCTGAGGCAGGTATTGTCAATGTGATTGTGGCGGCAATGAGTCAGGCTTTCTTTACGCTTAGCCTTGGTATTGGTGCAATGGCAATGTTCGGAAGCTATGTTGACAAAAAGAGAAGCCTTATGGGCGAGGCTGTCAACGTTGCATTGCTTGACACATTTGTAGCGTTGGTATCGGGACTGATTATTTTTCCTGCGTGTTTTGCCTATAATGTTGAAGCAGGCAGCGGACCCGGACTTATTTTTATAACTCTGCCGAATATTTTTAACAATATGCCGATGGGAAGATTATGGGGAAGCCTGTTTTTTGTATTTATGTCATTTGCGGCTCTTTCTACCATTTTTGCAGAGTTTGAAGTTATAATTTCCTGCACAATGGATTTGTTTGGCTGGAAAAGGAAAAAAGCCTGCCTGATTAATGCAGTGTTGTTGTTTACGCTGTCATTGCCGTGCGCGCTGGGATTCAGCGTGCTCAGCAACATTCAGCCGTTTGGAGCAGGAACAAACATAATGGATCTTGAAGACTTCCTTGTCAGCAACATCATTCTCCCCTTGGGTTCAATTGTGTTTGTGCTGTTCTGCGTAAGCAAAAAAGGCTGGGGCTGGGATAATTTTGTGGCTGAGGCAAACGCAGGCAAGGGAATGAAAATAAAGAAGTTTATGCGCGGGTATATGACCTACGTTTTGCCGATAATAATATTTATTGTCTTTGTTGCAGGAATTTACAATTTCTTTTTGGGTTAGCAGAGTACCTCGGCTTGAAAAGTTAAAACAAAAACAATGGTCGGAGCATCGCTTTACAGCGGTGTCCGACCTTTTTGGCTTGGAAAATTATTTAATTGCCTAAAGCTTTATATTACAAACCTTATTTTGCAGTTGTTATCTTGTTGCGTTTGTAAAGTTTGAAATTTTTATGCTTCCTGTTGTACATTCTCTTGCACAAATTCCGAAGTCATCGCATTCGGGGCATTTTGAATAGTCGATAACTGCTAAGTTTTCCGTAACCTTAATTGCACCCGCAGTGCAGACCTTTTCGCACTTTTTACAACCGATACAGCCGTTTTTGCAAGCCTTGCGTGTGATTGCGCCCTTGTCCTTGTTACTGCACGTAACGACAACCCTTTCAACGTCAGCCATAAGCGAGATAAGATGGTTCGGGCAGGCTTTAACGCATAAGCCGCAGCCTACACAGCTTCTTGAGTCAATGTGAGCAATGCCGTTGTTTATGCAGATTGCGTCGTTCGGACAAACCTTTGCGCAGTCACCAAGCCCCATACAGCCGTAGGGACATTCGCCCTTTGAGCCGAAAATCAGCTTAGCGGCGGCACAGCTTTCAATTCCGCTGTACTCCACCTTGTCCTGAGTGTATTTGCAGTCGCCTGCACAGTGTACAACGGCAACCTGTTCAACAACGTCCTCAAATTCAACACCCAGAATTTCGCTCAGCTTCCTTGAAACCGAATCGCCTCCCGGAACACAGAGATTTGTAGCCGTGCCCTCAGTTTCTGCAAGCGCCTTTGCATAGCCGTCACAGCCCGCAAAACCGCAGGCTCCGCAGTTTGCGCCGGGCAGACATTCACGGATTTCGGGGATTTTTTCATTTTCTTTTACAGCCATAATTTTTGATGCGACTGCAAGCACCACAGCGCATATTGCGCCGATAATCACAACGGAGATAACCGCAGTTAAAATTTCATTCATAGCGCACCTCCGTTATGCAAACAGGTTTTCGACAACGCCGGAAAATCCGAGAAATGACAGCGAAGTTATCGAAGCCGCAACAAGCGTTATGGGAAGTCCCTGAAATGCTTTAGGAATGTCTGCGTTGTCAAGCTTTGAGCGAACGCCCGAGAACATTACCATTGCAAGGAAAAATCCAAGTCCGCTTCCGAGTGAGTTTACCATTGACTCTGCAAATGTGTAGCCCTCGTCAATGTTGAGAATTGTAACGCCGAGCACGGCGCAGTTTGTTGTAATAAGGGGAAGGTATACCCCGAGTGATTTGTGAAGAGAGGGAATATACTTTTTGAGTATAATTTCAACAAGCTGAACGAGCGAAGCAATTACGAGAATAAAGACGATTGTCTGAAGATAACCAAGGTTGTTCGGGTCAAGCAGATACGTTTGTATCGGCCAGGTAACAGCCGTTGCAATAAGCATTACGAAAATTACCGCAAGGCTCATTCCTGTTGCCTGATTCAATTTTTTGGAAACGCCGAGAAACGGGCAAATTCCCAAAAATCGTGACAAAACGTAGTTGTTGATGAAAACAGCAGAAAGCATAATTATAATAAATTTTGTCATTTTGCTTCCTCCTTTTCACCGCAGGAGGCTTTGTTGCAAGCCTCTGCCGACGGACATCCGGCACAGCCAAAGCTTTTTTTGGCGTTTTTGCCACCTGAAATTTTGTTGATAATTGCAATTAAAATACCAAAAACAAGGAATCCGCCCGGCGCCATTGTCATAATGGAAATGTTGTTGTCAGAAAGAATCGGAATTTCAATTCCCATCCACGTTCCGTTGCCGAGCACCTCACGGATTGTAGCCATCAACAGCAGTGCAAGCGTAAAGCCTGCGCCCATTCCTACGGCGTCAATCGCAGAGTCGATAACATTGTTTTTGTTTGCGAACATTTCGGCTCTGCCTAAAATTATGCAGTTTACCACAATAAGCGGAAGGTAAATTCCAAGCGCCTCGTCAAGCGCAGGTGCAAATGCCTTTACAAGCATCTGTACCATTGTTACAAAGCCTGCGATAAGCACGATGTAGCATGGAATGCGCACCTTGTCGGGGATAATATTTCGCAGAGCGGAAATTACCATGTTTGAGCAGAGCAGAACAATTGTAGCCGCCGCGCCCATTCCGAGCGCACTCATTACGTTTGTTGTTACCGCAAGAGTGGGGCAGGTTCCAAGCACAAGAACAAGAACAGGGTTTTCCTTGATAATGCCCTTTAATAGGTTCTGTCTTTTGTTCATTTTTCCGCCTCCTTTACCATATCAAACGCTTTGAAAGCGTCCTCAATTGCGTTTTTATATGCAGTGGAAGAAATTGTTGCGCCTGATATTGCGTCAACCTCGCTTAAGGTGTCAAAATTTTTGCCGCAGTACTGATTTCTGTAGGGGTCCTCGGCTGTTTTTGAGCCAAGACCGCTTGTTTCGGAGTGAGAAAGCGTTTTGCACTGCTCAATAGTGCCGTCTGACTTTATTCCGCAAATCAGCTTCATATCGCCGCCGTAACCCTTTGTTGTCAGCATAAAGACATATCCCGAGCCGTTTTCGGCGCTGTAAATCTCGGTTACTCTGTCGGGGAGGTTGTCAACTTCAACAGGCCTAAAGCCTTCGGCTTCAGTAAGCACCTCAGACATAGCCTGCTCGGTTTTTTCCTGCTCGGCTTTTGCAATAATCGGCGAAGTTACCGAGTTTATATAGGCAAGCAGAGCTGTTACGACAAGACATATGCAGACGAGAACGAGTACGGGTTTTACGATTTCGTTAAAATTCTTTTTCATTGCCTGTCACCTCCGACAAGAGGCTTTGAGCGTGTAAGCCTTGAGATGTAGGGCGTAAATATGTTCATAAGCAGAATTGAGTATGAAACGCCCTCGGGGGATGCACCCCAGAAACGGATTAGTATCGTTATAAGGCCGCAGCCGACACCGAAAATTATCTTGCCCCACTTTGTGCAGGGGGTTGTTGCGTAGTCGGTAGCCATAAAGAATGCGCCGATGATAAGTCCGCCCGACATAAGCTGATACAGAGGAGCTTTGTCGAAAATCAGCGACATTACAAGCACGGTGCTGATAAATGCAACGGGTGTGTGCCATGTGATGACCTTTCTTGCAATCAGGTAAACTCCTCCTGCAAGCAAAGCAATCGTGCAGGTTTCGCCCAGACAGCCGCCGCGCACTCCGAAAAGCATATCAACCAATGAGGGCAGAGAGTCAAGCTCGCCTTTTGACATAAGTGCAAGCGGTGTTGCACTTGAAGAAGCGTCGGGGAAGGTCCAGGTGGTCATAGCGCCTGAAAACGCAGTCATCATTACAATTCTTGCCGTGATTGCAGGGTTTGCAAAATTCTGACCGATTCCGCCGAAAAGCTGTTTTACAACAACAATTGCAAACAAGCTTCCGAAAGCCGCCTGCCACAGCGGAATAGAAACGGGCAGGTTATAGGCGAGCAGAACACCCGTTACAACAGCCGAAAGGTCGAAGATTGTGTTTTCTTTTTTGCAGATTTTTTCAAAAATCCATTCCGACAAAATACATACGCCTACGCAAACGCCTATGACAAGCAAAGCGCGCCAGCCAAAGATTACAGCCGAGGCAACGCCTGCTGGAAGCAGGGCTATAAGGACGTCAAGCATAATTTTTTGCGTAGTCCTTGGTGAATTTATGTGGGGCGAAACGGAGGAAATCAGCTTATTCATTTTTTGTCCTCCTTTTGTTCTCTCAAATATTTGTTAAGCTTTGCCTTTGCAAGCTTGTTTGTCTGAACAATGTGCCTTTTTGCAGGGCAGACATAGGCACAGCAGCCGCATTCCATACACAAGTCGGCACACAGCTTTTTAAGCTCGTCGCATTGGTCAAGCCTGTAAGCTTTCGCAATTGCTCTCGGGTCAAGCCTGAGCGGACAGTGGTTTACGCACTCGCCGCAGTTTATGCAGGCGGTTGTTTTGGGAGGACGAGCCTCTTTTTCGTCAAGCGCAATTGCGGCGTTAGTCATTTTTAGTACGGGAACGTCGAGCGATGAAACGGCTATTCCCATCATAGGTCCGCCGTAGAGTACCTTTTTAGGTTCGCTATTAAATCCGCCGCAGAATTCAAACAGCTTTTCAAGCGGAGTACCGATTGGTGCAATTACGTTTTTCGGCTCTTTAACAGCCGAGCCGTCTACGGTAATGCACTTTTCAACAAGCGGCATACCGGTTTCAATATATTCGGCGATTTTTGCAAGAGTGGTGCAGTTGATTACAATTGCGCCAACGTCAAGCGGCAGACCGCCCTTTGGAATAAGCCTGCCTGTGGTGTTATAGACAAGCACTTTTTCACCGCCCTGTGGATAAACCGAGGGAAGCACCTTTACTTCAACATTTTCTTTTGAATTTGCAAGCTCGGTCATCTTTTCAATGCAGGACTTTTTGTTGTTTTCAATACCTATTATAATGCGTTTTTTGCCGAGATACCTGTGAAGTAAATCAATGCCCTTTGAGATGTAATCGGCTTTGTCAAGCATAGTTCTTGTGTCCGATGTTATGTACGGCTCACACTCCGCCGAGTTGATAACGATTGTTTCAACCGCCGACAAATCCTTTACGCCGAGTTTTACAAAGGTTGGAAATCCTGCACCGCCCAAGCCGACAATTCCGCTTTCCTTAACAGCGTTTACAAAGCTTTGAAAATCCGTAACAACGGGCGGCTTTACGCTTTCGCTTATTTCCTGTTCGCCGTCTGTTTCAATAACAACGGCGGTCGTTTTCATTCCGCCCGACATTGTTATTTCGTCAAGCTTTTTTACCTTGCCCGATATGCTTGAATGTACGGGTGCGCTGATAAAGCCGTCGGACGAGCCGATAAGCTGGCCGACTTTTACAAGCTCGCCGACCTTAACCGCAGGTACGGCAGGCTTGCCGATGTGCATTGACATCGGAATTACCACCGTTTCAGGCAGCGGAAGTTTTTGTGGTACGCTGTCCGCAGTATTTTTTCGGTGCGGAACCTTAATACCGCTTAATTTCATATCCCTATCCTCCATATAAAATATTATGTATGACCTTACGGTCAATTAAAGTTTTATAATTCATAATGTTGATTAATATGGTTATCTTTTTTTATCCGCTAAACGATAATTCAGCGTTGTAATTATAGCAACGTTGACGTAGGGACACGGCGCGCCGTGTCCCTACGGCTGAAACCAAACGTTTCCTGTATTGCCGTAGGGGACGGCATCCCTGACGTCCCTAAACGTTGCCTATATATTAATCTATAATTCGGGCAACCGTTTTTACATAAACAACCGATTTTTCCACTCGATTTGCGTGTCGAGACACTCGACCGGCAACGCCCCATATAAATTAATTCGGGCATTAAACTTTTGAATTATTGCAACCTATCCACTCGACCAAAACTCCACACTCCACTCTCCACACTCCAAACTAATCTAAATTATTGTTTATTTTTGAAAGGCGCATAAGCACAAGCTGGGCGCACAAGCCTGTAAAAGCTCCTGCAATTATTCCCGACAAAACCAGCACGGGCAGGTAGCAGACAATCGCCGGCGTTTGAGTCATAAAAATCGCCGCCGCAAGCTGACCGATGTTGTGAGTCACGGCGCTCAGAATGCTTAGCACCCAAAGCTGTTTAAGCTGAAAGAATCGTTTTAGCAAAATCATAATCAAAAACGAAAGCAGACCGCCAGAAACGCTGTAGATAAACGACACGAGCTGTCCTGTAAATATGCTTCCGAGTACGATGCGTAATGACATTACAGCCGCCGCGCAGCGTGTGCCGAGTGAGTAGAGTGCAAACAAAGTAAAAACGTTTGCCAAGCCTAGTTTTATTCCGTAAATCGGGGTAAGCGGAGGGATTGACGCTTCAATCACAAATGCAACGAGTGCAAAAGCTGTGAGCATTGCAGTTAAAATCAATTTTTTCGTGCGGGGAATGTCAATCTGTCCGTTCGGTTTGGGTGCAGTGAAATTCTGTTTGCGAGTAGAGTTAGCCGACTTGTTTGTTTTCATCGCACTGCTCCTGATTTTGCGTCAACACCGTCTGTACTGTTTTCAAATTTAACAACTACTTTGTTTGGCAGGCAAACAATGGGCGAATAGCTGTTTTTTAGCTCGCCGTGCTTAACGCACAGCTTGTCGGGACAATCGGCAGACTTCATCTTTATGTGACCGTTTGAGATAAGAATTATGTTTGTGCCGTGTTCTCCCGAAAGCGTGATTTCGCGTTCGTTTGTAACACTGTTTAAGTCAATTTTTTCAACAAGACTTCCGTTTTGATAGATTTCGACAATCCTTGACGTTGACGAAATGTTTGAAATAAACAGCCAGGTTCCCAGACAAAGCACAGCCAAAACCGAAAAAACAATTATCCATATACGATTCTTAACTTTATAGGAAACTGTTTGTGAACAGTCGTATGAATCAGATTGGATAATATCAATCTGTTTGTCAGAATTGCGTGTCGAGGTACTCGACTTTTTCATTTATCAATCACCTCATAGCTTTGTGTTGAAATAAAGCTGTCATTCAGATTGTCGGTAACATAAATTTTATTGTCGTCGGTAATAAAGACTGCTCCGAAAAGCAGGCTGTTTTTGCCGTAAAACTCAACAGATTTTTCAAGCCCTTTAACAAACAGTGCGGTAGAAAGAGCGTCTGCAAGCGTGTCATCGTCTGACACAACGGTGACGGATTTTAAACCGCTGTTTGCAGGATAGCCCGTTTTAGTATCTATTATATGATGGTAGATTTGTCCGTTTTCTTCAAAATAGCGCTGATAGCTTCCCGAAGTTACAACTGCCTTGTCGGAAATTTTAAGCGTGCCTATGCTTTTTGACGTGTCATTCGGGTCGGCTACGGCAACACTCCAGGATTCACCGTCAGGCTTTGAGCCGACAGCTCTTACGTTTCCCCCGAGCGACATAAGCGCCGAGGTAACGCCGTTTTCTTTCAAAGTTTCAGCTGCTTTTTGCGACGCATAGCCTTTTGCGACTGCGCCGAGGTCAAGAGCAGTGTTCTCGTCAAGCGTTACTGTGTTGTTTTTAGTTTTTATATGCTCTGCTCCTACGCCTTCAAGTGCATTTTCAATTGCCTCTTTTGACGGAATCTTGTTTTCAAGACCGGAATAAAATCCCCATTCACGGGAAACAGGTTCGCAGCTTATATCAAATGCACCGTCTGTCAGTATGTAAAGTTCTTTTGAGCGTGTGATAAGGGAAAGAGTGTCTTTTGAAACTGTCATAGATTTTTTGTAATTGAGCTTGTAAATTTCGCTGTCTTTATTCTGAACGGACAAAAGCTTATCAAGCTCATTGATTTCGTTCTGCGCCGCCTTTACGGCATTTTCGCTTTTACTGCCGTAGGCGTTAATCGTCATAACCGTATCCATTGCGAAAAATTCGCAGTTGTATTTTGATTCAAGACTGCACCCCGAAGAAAAAACAACAGCGGCGGTTATAATTAAAATGCAGGATTTACGCAGAAGTTTCAAGCAATCATACCCTTATATACAGTATATAAATTTTATTATACAGCAAAATTTCAAAATAGCCAATATTTTTTTATAAAAAAGTGTAATTTTATAGATTATTCAGACGTTATTTGCAGAAAAAAGTAAAGAAACCGCTTATACTAATTTTACTTACAGTTAAAATGCGGCATGTATTCATTGACGTATACTTGCTGTTTTTTAATTAAATGAAGCCTTATATCCCTCGCCCCAATGCCACATTGCATCAAGAATGGGTCGCAGGCTTTGTCCTAACTCTGTCAAAGTGTATTCTACTCTCGGCGGCACCTCGGCATATACCGTTCTGGTTAATAAACCGCTTTCTTCCATTGCACGAAGCTGTGTAGTCAGCACCTTTTGCGATACATTGCCGATTGATTTTTTCAGTTCCCCAAATCTCTTTGTTCCCGTAAGCAGGTCACGCAAAATCAATACTTTCCATTTATCACCGATAAGAGTTAAGGTTGTTTCGACAGGACAAGCGGGTAATTCCTTTATGTTTTTTGGTTCACTCATTATGATTACCTCCATACAATGGTTACTTTTTGAAACTTTGTTTACAATTATACTGTACAGAGTTGATTTAGTCAATGTTTCTGTTTGAAATTAAGTGAAAAATAAAATTTTGAAATTTTTTTGCCTTGCTTTGACAACTGAAAAAGTCAGAAATTACGCATTTGTTACCTTTGGGTAACTGCTCAATAGTATCCTGTGGGTAACTACGCCACAATAAAGTGCGTACTTTACACTTGAAACCGTCGTTCGTATAATATAGACAAGAGCTTAGGAGGACGGCCGCTGCGAAGCTTAAGGTAAATCATAAATGAGAAATTCACTATGAAAAATTTAAGAAACTTTTGGCAACAGCCAACTTAATATCAAGGAGGAAACTATAATGAACAAGAATACATTTACAACCGTAAAACTCGCAAAAGGCGAAATGAACATTTACGACTTCGGCAAAATTAAGCTGCACGCATATAAAACCAACGACTTCATTGATGACGAGGCTTTCATAGTCGAGAAAAACGGCAAGGCTGTTATCATTGAATCCCCTTGCTTTTTTGATAATATCAAGGAGTTGACCGAATATTTAAAAAATATTGAGGTTAAAGGCATACTCATAGCCTACCACGGTGCCGGCGCTGAATTTTTGCCGGAAGTTCCGAAATATGCAACGCAAAATGCAGCAGACTATTCCGAAAACGGAGGCGGTAAGGCTTTAGTAGATAATTTCACAACCGCTTTCGGAGAAATTTTCGATAACTCTATTCACCGTATTACCAACGTCATTGAAGAAGGAAAGATAACAATCGGCGGCATTGATTTTGTAATCAAGCAGACCCCAGAAGCGTTTGATATTGAAATTCCTGAAATCAACGCTGTTTACACCCATATGCTCGGACACGACTGCCACTCCATTGTTGCAGGCACAACTCACGCTGACGGAATTATCGCTGAACTTTGCAGCTATATTGATAAGGGTTATGATCTGATTTTAACCTCACACTACACGCCGGAGGATTTAAAAGACGCACAGACGAAAATTGACTATCTTGAAAATCTGAAAAAGATTGCCGAAAATTCTGCGGACGCTGACAGCTTTAAAGCAGAGGTGCAAAAACAGTATCCGCAGTACAGCGGTCAGAATTATCTTGATATGACGGCAGGATTTTTCTACGCTTAATACGGCAGCTCCGCTGTATTCATAGGGATATGCATAAAAGTGAGCTTAACTGAAATGTGTCCGCAAAAAGCAGTTGCACGGAGAGGATAAAAATGACGCAATCCGAAAGAAGAAAATACTTAATATCGGCTCTCTTAAAAGAACAGCCGCAGTATTCTGAAATAGAAATCCCGTCGAGTGAGCAGAAACAAAAAACTCTGCTTCGTTCGCTTTTTAATATTCGTATGCCCTTGCCTGTGACTGATGAATTTTTGGCGGTACAGGACGCCTACTTGCAGGAAGAAATAAGGCAAAAAGGAATTACGGCTCTTTCTGATTTAGAACCTGCTCAAAAAGGGTTATATCTTTGGCGCGGAGATATAACCGCTTTGCAATGTGACGGTATCGTAAATGCCGCCAACAGTCAGCTGCTCGGGTGTTTCTGCCCAAATCACGGGTGTATTGATAATGCTATTCACACATATGCAGGTATTGAGCTTCGTTTGGAATGTGCCGAGATTATGAAAAATCAGGGTTACACCGAACCGACAGGCAAAGCAAAAATTACAAAAGCATATAATCTTCCTTGTAAGTATGTTTTGCATACGGTCGGACCGATAATTTCCGACAAACCGTCAGAACACGACGAGCAATTACTTGCCTCTTGCTATTTGTCTTGCCTGAGGCTTGCAGATGAAAATAAAATAAGCAGTATTGCATTTTGCTGTATCTCAACAGGCGAATTTCATTTTCCAAATGATAGGGCGGCTGAGATAGCCGTTCAGACAGTAAAGAAATACAAAGAGGAAGCACAAAGCAGAATCAAGGTGATATTTAATGTTTTCAAGGATGTCGATTACGAAATCTACCGAAAATTACTGGCAACAGATAGATAAACTGAAAAATGAGATTAAAACCGCCGATGCGATTGTTATAGGCGCAGGCGCAGGGCTTTCCGTTTCATCAGGATTTGATTACAGCGGCGACCGATTTGAAAAACATTTTTCAGATTTTCATAAAAAGTATGGCATTACCGATATGTATTCAGGCGGCTTTTATCCGTATGAAACACTCGAAGAATATTGGGCGTGGTGGTCAAGGCATATCTATGTCAACCGCTACGATATAGAGGCAGGCAAGCCTTATACAGATTTGTTGAATATTGTTAAAGATAAGGACTACTTTGTGCTGACCACAAATGTTGACCATCAGTTTCAGCTTGCGGGCTTTGATAAAAAGCGTATGTTTTATACTCAGGGTGATTACGGACTATGGCAGTGCTCCAAAGCCTGTCACGATAAAACCTATGATAACAAGGAAACGGTACGTCGAATGGTATCAGAACAAAAGGATTTGAAAATTCCGTCAGACCTGATACCAAAATGTCCGATTTGCGGTGCGCCCATGACAATGAATCTTCGATGCGACGATTCATTTGTGCAGGATGAGGGGTGGTATGCGGCTGCAAGCCGATATGAGGATTTTATCAGTCGGCATGAGAGAATGCACATTCTGTTTTTGGAACTCGGTGTCGGCGCGAATACTCCTGTCATTATTAAATATCCTTTTTGGAAAATGACAGCGCAAAATCCCGAAGCTGTTTATGTGTGCATTAACTATGGCGAAGCAATTACTCCCAAAGGGATTGAAGAGCAGTCAATTTGTATCAATAAGGATATTTCCGCTGTATTAGAAGCTATAATATAAAGAAATGTGATTACGAAAATTAAAACAAAAGGGAGTTTTTTTCTATATATGCGGAAGAAAACGCACAATAAGAATAGGAAAGATGCAAAACACATAAATTGCAAAGCCGATGAACTTGTGAGTAATCACAGTTCATCGGCTTTTTTAATCCTGCTCAAGCACCTTGTCAAGACATTGTACCATATCGCATACAATTTCATAGCTTCCGCCCGTTGTTACGCTTGCAAGCAGAGCGTTTATGTTTTCTTCAAATTTTTCGGGCAGGATTTTGCAGCTTCTTTTGCAAAGCGACACAAGGCGCTTTTCACCGGGGTGTGTAAGCTTGTTGAGAGCAAAGATAATATCAAAATAGCTTGCGAGAAATTCCGTTATTCTGTGGTGAACGCTTACAAGGTCGCCTCGTGATTCAGCCTTTTTAATTTGCATATCATAAGATGGCAGCTTGCCGCTTAAAAGATTGCGGTTGTTTTGAATTATATTTTTTCTAAGCTCTTCGGGATAGGGAATGTTGTACTTTTTCTGAAGTGCGGTAAATTCGCCCGTCTTGTCAAACAGTACTTTGCTGTTTAATATGTTGTGCCAGAAACAGGTTGTGTAGCTGTTAAACGGATTCCCCCCGTCAACAACGTGCTTGAGATATTGTGAGAACATTTCTGTTTTGCGGTAGATTATGTCAATCGGCGTGCCGCTTTTGAGAACGCAGTTGTCCTCAGACTCCCAATAGTGGTTGCCGATTTCGCCCTGTGAGCAAAACGGCATTACTGTTTTGCGCTTTTCATCAAGCGAAAGCTCCGAGTTAAGATAAACATAAACATCATAGTCGGACGATTTGTCGCTTGTGCCGGTTGAACGTGAACCTCCGAGTACGACAGCGTCGATTTCTTTTAGTTGATTAAAAGCTGAAATAAGTGAGTTAAAATAGCGGTCGTCACTGTAGTTTGTCATATAATAACCCCCGAACAATTTAATTATAAATATTTTAACATATAAATTATTTGATTTTGGTAACGGTATAAATATATTATATCATATTGCTGTCGGGCTTATCAACGTCATATTTTATAATGTAGTTGTTATATTTTGAAAATTATTGATTTTCTGCGATAATTTTGATACTATATTATAATAAACATTGTAATAATACATATTAAATTATGTAAAGATATTTTACTTAATTCGTTTTGTTATGGGGGCGGCTGATATAAAAAGTTTTTTCAAATCTGCAAAAATTTCTTTTAAGCGCCTGTCGCCTATGAAAATAATCCTTATGGGATTTCTTCTGCTTATTTTTTTGGGAACAATACTTTTGTGTTTGCCGATTTCCTCGCGAAGCGGTAAGCCGACTCCGTTTTTGACCTCTTACTTTACCGCAACGTCTTCTGTGTGCGTTACGGGACTGATAAAGGTTGATACCTACAACTACTGGTCGCTTTTCGGCCAGATTGTAATATTGGGACTTATTCAGGTCGGCGGAATGGGATTTATGACAATCTGTATTTCAGCAATTTCGATGACAAAAAAGAAAATCGGTCTGGCTTCCCGTGAAATAATGCAAAGCTCGGTTTCAGCGCCTCAGCTCGGCGGCATAGTAAAAATGACTCGCTTTATCCTGCTCGGAACGCTTACGGTGGAGCTTGCGGGTGCGTTTTTGCTTTCATTTGCGTTTGTGCCGCAGTACGGATTTTTAAAGGGAATATGGTTTTCACTGTTTCACAGTATTTCGGCTTTCTGCAACGCAGGCTTTGACCTTATGGGCGGTGCAGGCGATTTCTCTTCGCTGACGGGCTATGTTTCAAACGTATACGTCTGCATTGTGATAAGCCTGCTTATCGTAATCGGCGGTCTGGGATTTTTTGTGTGGCGTGATATGCTTGACTATAAATTCAAGGTTTCAAAGTACAGAATGCAGACAAAGGTTGTACTGATTGTCAGCTTTGCGCTTATAGTTTTCGGGGCGGTATTGCTTTTTCTTACCGAGCTCAAAAACCCTGCTTCAAACAAGGAAAGCACAGCACAGCAGATAGGCTCGGCGTTGTTTCAGTCAATATCAACAAGAACGGCAGGCTTTAATACTGTTGATCTTTCAACAATCACTCATTCGAGTATGTTTATAATGATTGTGCTTATGCTTGTCGGCGGCTCGCCCGGCTCAACGGCAGGCGGTATGAAAACAACCACATTTGCCGTTTTGATTTCATCAGTCATCAGCACGTTTAAGCACAAAAAAACAGCCGAAATGTTCGGCAGACGCCTTGAAGATAACGTAACACGACTTGCAACCTGTGTTGTTATGCTGTATTTGTGCCTTGCGGGCGGTGCGGCAGTTGTTATTTCAACGCTTGACGATATTCCGTTTATAAACGCTTTGTTTGAATCTGCGTCTGCTGTTGCAACAGTCGGACTTACAACGGGAATTACAACGGAGCTTGGAACAATTTCGTCTGTGCTTTTGACGTTTCTAATGCTTTTCGGAAGAGTAGGTTCGCTTACAATGCTGTTTGCTTTTTCAAACTACAAGAGCAAACCGCAGTCGCAGAAACCGCTTGAAAAAATTCAGATAGGATAAGGAAGAATATAAATGAAGTCAATTTTAATTATAGGGCTTGGCAGATTCGGCAGACATATGGCAAAAAAACTGATTGACGAGGGCAACGAGGTGCTCGCAATTGAAAAAAGCGAGGAGCGTGCCGACAATGCGGTCAGCATAATTGACGATATTCAAATTGCCGACGCAACCGACGAGGAGTTTATTAAGTCGTTGGGCGTAAACAACTTTGACTTGTGTGTTGTGGCAATCGGCGATAATTTCCAGAGTGCGCTTGAGATAACAGTTTTGCTCAAGGATCTCGGCGCCAAGTACATTCTTGCAAGGGCAAGCAGGGACGTTCACCGCAAGCTGTTGCTTCGAAACGGTGCAGACCATGTTGTTTATGCCGAAAAAGAAATGGCTGAACGCCTTGCAATAAAGTACGGCGCAAAAAATATTTTTGACTATATTGAGCTTTCGGAGGACTCGGCAATTTTTGAAATAGCAGTGCCCGACAATTGGGTGGGCAAGTCGATTGTTCAAAAATCTGTCCGCAATAAATATAACGTAAGCATACTTGCAACAAAAAAGGGCGGAGTGATTTATGCTAACCCAAGCTCCGACCATATATTTGAAAAGAACGAAACGCTTATGGTGCTTGCCAATCAGGCGGATATTGACAGGCTTACACGCTGATAAGCGACAGCGTTGTATGCTCTTGTATATTGACAAAATATTTGTGTTGATTTATCATTTTAACAAGTGAATGTTAAATCATATTTTAGTGAAAGGAGATATGGTTGTGGATAATAAAGATTACGGCGACAACTTTGATGTTAAAGGCGCCGGTTCGTTTGGCGGTTATGGCCGTGATAATTTTGATTTAGACGCGGCAGATAATTTTTCTCATTCGGTTCACAGCGAGGAGGAAGAAACGAGCTATTCAAATGCTGACGACGATTACGGCGATAATTTTGATTCGCAGACCGGCGAGGAAAATAGCGGTAGTTCCTTTGATGATGACTATGAAAACAATTCTGAGGAATATTACATAAATACCGCACCGAGCGGCAAAAGAAAATCGGGCGAAAAAAAGAAAAACAAAAAAAGCTCCAACAAGACTATTGCGATAGTTTTTGCCGTTGCGGCAATTATGTGTGTTATTGCGGCGATTGTATTTGCCGTTACGCAGTGCTCAAACCGAAACAACGGCAAAAAAGAAACTACGGCGCCGTCAACAAAGACGTCAACTGCCGAAGTAACTACTCAGGAGTGGTTTTCGGAAGAAACACAGGCTGTTTACACAGACCCTGTTGTAACAGAGGCGCCGACCGAGGTTTACACCGAAGCGCCTACCGAAGCTCTGACAGAGGCTCCCGTTGAAACACATCCTGTCGTTACGGAAACTCCTACGCAGGTTGAAACAGAAGCGCCGGCTCCCGAAGAAGAACCGGAGCCTGAAGTTGTTGAATAAGACTAAATAAATTTTAATTTTTAAATAAAGAGAGGTTAAATAAAATGGGATGTAATCACGATTGTTCCTCATGCTCATCAAGCTGTAAGGAAAATAATAATGAAGATTTGCACGAGGTGCTGAATCAGTACAGCAGTGTAAAGAAAGTAATCGGCGTTGTGTCGGGCAAGGGCGGTGTAGGCAAAAGCCTTGTAACCTCAATGCTTGCCGTAACAATGAACAGAATGGGCAAAAGCGTTGCAGTGCTTGACGCTGACATTACAGGTCCGTCAATTCCCAAGGCTTTCGGCAGAACGCAGAGGTGTATGGGCAGTGACGAGGGTATTATTCCCGTTGAAACCGAAACAGGAATAAAAATAATGTCAATCAATCTTTTGCTTGAAAACGAAACCGACCCTGTTGTGTGGCGTTCGCCCATGATTACGGGAACAGTTAAGCAGTTCTGGACAGACGTTGTGTGGGGTGATGTTGACTATATGTTTGTTGATATGCCGCCGGGAACAGGTGACGTTCCGCTTACCGTATTCCAGAGCATTCCGCTTGACGGAATAGTTGTTGTGGCTTCGCCGCAGGAGCTTGTCGGAATGATTGTTGAAAAGGCTGTTAAAATGGCAAATATGATGGATGTGCCGGTGCTTGGAATTGTTGAAAATATGAGCTATTTTGCCTGTCCCGATTGCGGTAAGAAATTCTCTGTTTTCGGTGAAAGTCACGTTGATGAAATTGCCGAAAAGTACGGCACAAAGGTGCTTGCTAAGCTCCCGATTGACAGCGAGCTTGCAAAGAGCGTTGACAACGGCAAGGTTGAGTTTTTTGAGGGTAATTACCTTGACGAAGCTGCCGAAAAGCTTTAATAGTTCACTAAAACGGTGAGGTTTTTTTCGCTATGACGCAAGATATACACAATTTACATTATGGAGGAATATAATTATGAAATGTAAGAATTGTGGAACAGAATTTACGGGTAAATTCTGCACAAACTGCGGTGCACCTGCGCAGACAAATCCTGTTTGTGCCAATTGCGGAGCAGAGATAACCGGCAATTTCTGTATGAAATGCGGAGCTCCTGCACCTAAAAATGAAACACAGCCGGTTCAAAATGAACCGGCACAGCAGACAGAGTCTGTTTCGGAAACTGCTCCAGAACAGGGTCAAATTCCGCAGCCTGTTCACTACAATGAAAATACAGACGGTGAGCAAAATCCTGCAAATCCTTATCAGACAGGATTTGAACAGCAGACTGCAAACAGTTCAAACGGACAATTTGATGCTCAGCAATTTACATATCAGCCGCAGAATAATGCGCCTGCGGGAAAAAAGCCTATGAGCAACGGTAAGATTGCGGCTATTATTATTTCTGTTGTAGCAGGATTGTTCCTTATTTTATGCATTATTGTCGGTGTTGTTGCCTGCAATGTTATCAATGCAAGCAAGGACATTGTAACCGATTTAGCAAGTAAGGCAAGCAGTTTTGTTTCCGATGTCGAAGATTATACATTGCCTGATTGGTTAGAGGATATTTCTGATGACGATGAAACCGCTGACCCCGAATCAAGCTCGTCTGATTATGATGATTACTATGGTTGGCTTGATTCGGATTCAGGTTTCCACTACATTGACACTGACGGCGGAGTAAAGATTACGGAATACGACAATGATTATGACTATGATTCAAAAACTGTTACCGTTGAAGTTCCGTCTAAGATTGACGGCAAGGATGTTGTTGAAATTGAATCTTTGAAAGTTTATAACCTCACCGATTACGATAATGATGAGGTATATATTAAGGTTACAGTACCCGGCTCGGTAAGGGTAATTGACGAATATGCCTTTGCGTTTAACGAGGATATAGACGAGGTTGTCATTGAAAACGGCGTTAAAACAATTGAATCTGACGCATTCTTTGATTGTAAAACATTGAAGTCGGTTACAGTACCTGAATCCGTAAAACATATGGAGTACTGCGGAATCGGTATAGAATATGACGATGACGAAATTGATGAAATTGCAATTGAAGGTTTTACCCTTTACGGCAAAAAAGGCTCAACAGCTGAAAGTTATGCAAAGGAAAACAAACTCAAATTTGCAGAATCAAAATAATTTTAAACGTCCTAAGGGTCGGTTTTGAATTATAGCGCGGTATCTCGCTACCTTTACATTCTTCTGGCTCTGATGCAAGATACAACTTTACGTCATCTTGTCTGAAATTTATATATCAACGTTTACGCAGGGACACGGCGCGCCGTGTCCACACAAAATTGCATTGCAATTTTGTGAAGGGGACGTGTGGAATGTGTTACTGCGTGTAAAATGATAGCATAATGTGTCGATAAGACAATAGAATATATGGGTTATTTTTGTATTTTAGAGCCTTTCTGTTTTGCCTCAACTGTTGTCTATAGCTATGTTTTTTCGGTTTTACCCTAACTATGACTATAGCCCCGTTTTTATGGCTTTACCCCAACTGTTGACATAGAGCCGATTAAGATTAGATTATTTATAGATTATACGTGAGGAGAAAAACGATAGATAGCTGTTTTCGCTTGAAATCATAGCTCTCATTTGGAAAAGTCCGGCAGACATCGAGTTGTCATCAGCTCCGCCGTAAAGAATATATCTTCTTGAACCGTCATTGGGATTTTTGTATATCCAGATATCACCGTAATATCCGTATATAGTTGAGCCCTTGCCCGTAACAGACGGAACCATAATCAGCGGATTGCTCTCGTCGAAAGTCATTTCTTTGATACACATTTTTGTATTTACCGCATCGTAGCTGCTCAAATCAATCGGTTGTTCGGCAACGGGTGAGCTTAGTGTATTCAACATGCCTGAGCCGCTGTAATAACATAAATTACCGTCTTGAACATATGCGTCATTATCCAGCATTATGAGTGCGCTTCCGTAGAGGTTTTCAATATTGCGATACTTAAACGACGTTTTTCCAAGATTGACATCTTCGAGCGTTCCTGTGCAGTAATCAATTGAGTCGGTTTTGCCTGTTTTTGCAGGAATATTTGAAATTACTGTTTTATGCTTTTGAATATTAACAGGTTTTCCGTCAAATGTAACGTCAATATAATCATCGGTTGACTTAATGTCGGTTACTTCTCTTTGAGTGCCGTCATTATTTTTATATGTTTCCCAGCCTTTAAATATTGCAATACTTGAGCCTTTGCTGATTTTTGTGGTATTGTAGTTGTTATACAGTCGTATGGTGTTAGTATTTTTTGTGTCTTCGGCGGCATAACCGGATGTTTCATATTTATTAGTACCGTAGTAGTAATACATTGAAGTATCACCTGCAAAAACTGAGGAAGAGTCAATTGTTCCGGTTTCTATTACAAACAGTTTTTGAAGCGCCTGAACCATTAAGAAATTCATCTCGGAAAATCCGTCGCCGTTGTTTTGAGCATATTCCAGTGTAGTGCCGTATGTGAGGAGCAGTGTGGGATAGCTTTCGGATGTGCTGACAATTTTGTTGTCTTTTTCAGCGCCGAGATATGCGCTCATATAGACGTAGTCTGCGTAGCTGCCGTCACTCTTCTCAAAAATCGGGTCAACGCTGTAGCCATTGTGTTCTGTGCCTGAAATCCAAAGGTATTCGCAGTCGTTTCTTACAATTCTCATCGAATAGAATTTAGGAATCCTGACCATAACATTGCCGTTTGAGCCGTCTTTCTTAAATCCCTTTTCGTTTTCCATTGTAATTACTTCGTTTCCGTTGGAATCCACCTTTACATTACACAGCTTCATTTCGCACCAGGGATATGCATTGTCAAAGTCATTGCCGGTGCCGTTGTACCACTCATTGCCGACCTTGTAATCAAAGTTCATACCCTTTGCGGCGCCGAGCCGTTCACCGGAGGCAATTTCGCTTTTTTTGTTAAATTTAATTCCATATTGCAGGCTTTTGTCTGCTTTTTTATAGTTGTTATCCTTGTAAGTAATTTCAGTTGCTCCGCAAAGCGTGCCGTCAATTGAAACAGTCGCATAGCTAAAGCACGTAAGCTTATCCCAGTCGAGGTCAGATATTTTTTCGCCGTCAAATAATGTCCATTTGCCGTCTTTGTATTCAATATATTGGTTTTCCGATAAATCGGGAATATCAAATGATTGTTTTTTTATTGAGGTAAAACCGGATATGCTTTTGCCGTAACCGATAAAAACACCTGAGTTTGACTTAACTGTATCTGTAATTGACTTGTCATAATAAGTTACTCTTGCCTTTTGAGCACCCTTTGGAATTTCGGCGCGGGAATAAGACTTTGCGGAAAATTGTGTGTTGTCTGAAATGCGAAAGTTTGATTCGTCAATATATCTTGTGTAATAATCGTTGCTGTCTACAAACTGCCATTCGGCGCAATTGATATTGCCCGTAATATAAACATATTTTTTGCCGTCGTCCACCGTAAACCAATCGGTAGTAAGGTAGTTGTCGTCCTTTTTAAGTTCAGAACTGTTTCCGTTAATTTTACCTTTTTCGGATTTTGCAGGGGTTAGGTTCTCACCCGAGAACACAAGCGTCATATCTTTTGTGTACTTAGCGGAAGGATAAATCTTTATGCTTTCAATTGATGAAAAATTTTCAAATGTTTTAACCTTATCCGACTCACTTAAGCTGTTTTCACCGCAATCAATATGCTGTGCCGCTTTTTTGTAGTATTCATAAGCCTTTTCGGAGTTTTTATTTTCAATACAATAGTCGCCTAAAATCATCCAGCCCTCGCTGTCATCAGGTCTTTCCTGACAGTATAGCTGCATCTGATAGCTCGCATTATCAATATCGCCCTCTGAGTAAAGCTTTTTTGCATTGTCAATCATTTTACTTACATCATTGGTTATTTTGCTTGTGGAAGAAAAATAGATAATGCCGAAAACAGCAACCAGAAGAACTGCAATAACAGCAGTTAAAATAAAATTTTTTCTGTTTGAATGCACTGAATCATCTCCTGCATATATTATTACACCAAAGATAAAAATTTACTTTATAATAATTCTCTTGATTTTTTTCAAATTTTTCTTTACCCGTGATTTAAAAATTTTCCTGTTGTATATTTTCATTACTTTGTCAAAATCATAAGTCCTGTAAAGCTCCCAGAAATAATCCCTGCGCTTAGGGAGGGGAGTAGCAAAACGAAGGTTAGGATTCGGGAAAGACGCTTTTACAACATCAGCATCTTTCAGAATAAAGTTATCGTTTATTTTGTCAAAAAGCTCTTCTCCCCTTTTGGTGTTAATCAAAAACAGCGAACAGCCTGTTTTGTCAAACATATCTTTATACTGCTTTTTAATTCCCCAAAAATCACCGAGTGTAAAATCGCCTGCTCTGTCAAGGCTTGCGTATTTACACTCGTAGCAGGACGGTCTTAAAATATCATTTTCGTAAAACATAAGGCAAAAACGCTTTGTTCTATGCTTTTTGCCGTCAATTGTAACAGACTCAAAATGAGGCTTCCAGCCGTAGCATTTATCCCTGAATTTTGCGTCGGTCAGTTTGCCGTTGTATTTGCGTTCGTTCCAATGCAAAAATTCCTGCCAAATCATATTGTTTGGTACGCCGTGACAAATTAAATCGGCAGTGTACAGCTTTGCGGTATCTGTGTTTTTGAGAAAGGCAAGAAGTCCGGCAACCTGACACGTTGTACCCGAAAACAGAACGTATTTTCCGCTTTTCAGGTCGGACTTTACGTCGGAAAAAATATCGTTCATTTCACTCTGAATATATTTTACGCCCTGAATTTTCGATAAATCTTTTTCGTCGGTACATCTGAAATGCTTTACAGAATAGTTATCGCCGTAAACAGCGCCGTAAACAACGCCGCCAAGTGAGAGAATGTGGTATGCAAGTCCGGCAAAAGCGCCGCCGCTGCGGCTTGTCATTCGTATATCCATATTCTTATGCTTGAGAGCGTAACCTTTAATTACAGGGTGCTTCTCGTAGCCGTTTTGAAATGCGCAAACGCTTTTGCACATTCCGCAGTCAATACATAATTCGCTGTTGATTGACGGATACAAAAAGCCCTCCTCGTCATATTCCATCTTAATTGCATTTTTAGGGCAAATGCTGTAGCAGGCTGTACAGCCGCAGCATTGGTTTTTATTTGTTATAAGTTCCATTATTTGCTCTCCGTAATGATGGATTTTAAATAGTCAAGAGATTTTTGTTTTTGCACATCAAGTCGTTTGTCAACGTCAATCCAGTTTATTTTTGTTTCCTCAGCATTTCCGTTTACAATTCCCCTTGAAATTCCGAGTTCACCGAGAAAGCTTTCAGAACGTACATTTCGGTTGATTTTGTTCTGAAATTCTATGAACATACTTCTGTGAAAAATCACGGAAAATGCTGTTGCGTGGAAAGAGTTGCTGACAACGTAGGACGCATTTTTTATGTATCCGATAAAGCTTTCAACTGAGGAAGCTCGTACATATTCAATGTTTTTGTTCGGCATATGAGGAGCGTCGCTTAGAAAAATAATTTTCATATTTTTCTGTTTTGCAAGCTTGCAGGCAAAATTAACAAGACTGATTTGCGGCATAACAGTGTAAATCAGAATATAAGGCTCATTATTTGCCGGGGCAGCGGCAATTTCACTCCACTTGTCGGCATTAAGCAGAATTGTGGGGTCAAGGCTTACAAATGCGTTTTTTCCGCAAAGCTCTTTTACAAGCCGCACACCTTCCTTTTCACGGACGGAAATCTTTTGAAATCCGCTTAAGCGGCGGGAAAATTCTTCCTTTTTATCTTCGGGGATTTCCTTGGTGGCAAAGCTTGCCGCATATGAAAACTTTTTGCTGTCCTCAGCAAAGGTGAGAAAATAAGCTGGGTCAAAGTCAACGCACCACGGAGAAAACACCTGGTCGCTGCCGGTAATAAACAAATCGTATTTATCCTTTACCCGCGAGATTGTTTCGGGTGTATACTGCTCTTTGCTTTTTACGATTTTATTTTGAAAGCTCTCAAAACTCTTATTCTTTTTTCTGCGTCTGTTAAACATAATACAGCTTTTTGCAAATGACTGCAAGGGTTTGCTCTTTTTTATGTTAAAAGGCTTGTAGGGCTTTGTGATTGCAGGGCAAATGTAGTCGATAAGTTCGCAGTCAGTGCCAAGCTCTGAAACCGTGCGCTGAAGGGCATAAGCCTGAAGCTGTGCGCCGTAGTTTACGGCTCTGTGAAAGGTAAGAATACCGATTTTTTTCATAGCGTCCTCCTGTTATGAGCGTTTAAAAAGAATGTAGCCTACGGGATAAAACAGTACGGTTAAAAATCTTTTAAATACAGTGTTTGGAATTTTGCGGATTTCGGAAAATTTCAAGTCGAAAACCAGGCCGTCCCTTGAAAGACCGATAATTTGGAAAAGAAACTTTTTTCGGTCATATTTTGCATAATCCCAGCATTCATTTATGAAATATTCACGCTGAAAGAAAGTTTCTTTCAGCGCAGATGTTTTTTTAGAAGCTGTAAGAGCATTGTCGGTATCGTTTATATAGTAACGCAAAGCTTTGTTAATATACCTTGATTTATATTTTCTGCCGATGTTGTTCCAATAAATATTTTCGGGATAGAAATGAAGTCCCTCTACCTCAGGGAAAGGGGTATTTCTGAGAATTTCAGTTTTTGTCATTCCCCAAAGCTCGCCCTTGATTTTTAATTTAAGTTTAAAGTCCAAATCATTGCTGTCGATATATTCTTCACTCATTGGCGTGCCGATAATATTGCCGTCTAAATCACAGCAGCGGCAGGAAATTCCATAGAAGTCTTTTCTGTCAGCTTCGGGAATTTTGTACCATTCCTCGACAAAACACTCAAGTGCGTTGTCGGTGCACGTGTCGTCAGAATCAAGAATGATAAAAAACTCGCCTTTTGCAATTTCTACCGCACGGTTAATTGCAATGTGCTTGCCGCTGTTTTGCTGATATTTATAGGTGATATTAAAAAACACCTTTTCACTCAGCATATTTTCTGCAACACATTTAGTGTTGTCGGACGAACCGTCGTCAATTATTATCCATTCAAAATTTTTATATGTCTGTTTTTTCAGTCCCTCAAAAACCCTCGGCAAAGTATTTGCGCGGTTATATGCAGGAGTAAAAACAGTAATTAAAGGATTTTCCATTTAAAGCACCCTTTATTTTTTAATTTTTTTCATAATATTGTTTTTCATCAAGACAATTTCGCTTTTGTTAAACATAATCGGAAGGCTGAAAACATAGCCTGCAATGCCGACCGCAAGGCAAACGCAAACGAAAATCATCCAGCTGTTTATGGCTATAAACGAGTTTGCAATAATAAATACAATCAGGTTTGCAAAAAATGCAATCCAGCCTCGGATTATCGGCGGATAAAACGTCCACCATTTTTGACCGAGAAGGTGAGCCGAATACAGAGGAATGAAAATAAAAGCACGCAAGCTCATAAGAAGAGAGCTTGTGCCGGCAACTACATAAACGCCCAAATCACCGATGTTTCCGAAAAACAGAACTGTTAAAACTATGACGGTGCTTAACACGCCGACACCAAGCGAAACAAGAACCGGAATTTTGAGCTTGTTGCAGACGGAGTTGAGCATTGTCATACACTGCGTATGCGCCGTGAACAGGAACATTATGCAGGTAAGAACCGACAAAATCTGAATCATTTGGATTTCTACGGGAGTTTTTGTCGGCTGCCAAAGAGTATAAAACTCGTTGCCGAATGCAATAAAACCGGCAATCGGAACGGTAAGCAAAAAGCTAACTATTCTTGAAGTAAAGCTTACTTCCTTGACAAGTCCTTTAATATCATTTTTTGCATATAAAATCGTATAGTGCGGAGTAAACACGCTTCCAAGCGTTGCAATAAGACTGCTTATGCAGTGTGGAATTGTTTTTGCAATTGAGAGAATACCCATAAGCGTTGCGCCGAGGGTGAGATTGCATATCAAAAGGTCAATTCCCGAAATAAGCGCATTACTCAATTGTGCAAGCGACATCCAAAGTCCTGCCGCAATAATTATTTTTACAAACTTAAATTGAAAATTCTTAATGTCAATTTTTACATCAGGCAGAATTTTCTTCTTTACCGAAATGTTGGCAAGCAAAAGGAACACACCGCTTGCGAGCGTTGCCAAGGCAATGTAGTAAAGCTGAGGAGGCAGGAATGTAAACAGTGCGATTATTATAACAATTTTAAGCAGGTTTGAAATAATGTCACGCACAGAGTTAATATCGATTCGGTTTTTTACAAATGTTGCGGTGGTAAAAATTGCCGTTACAACGCTGATTACAAAAGTAAGGAAAGTAATTGCAAACGTTATTTTTACGCTTCCGACAAGCTTTTCGGGGATATCAAGAAAAACGTCGAGATACGCAGTAAAAAACGAGGTGAGCGCAAGCATAGCTCCTGCAAGGAACAAGTCGGCAACAAGCACAGAGCTGAACAGGCGTGAAGCCTTGTCCTTATCGCCCTTGTGATACGCAATTGAAATAAAGCGCCCTGACATTGAGTTGAGGGCAGAGGTGATTATGGTTGCATACTGAACGAAGTTGTTTGCAAGGCCTATAAAGCCGTAGCTTTCCGTACCGAGCGACTTGACAAGATAAGGCGTAAGGAAAAAATTAATAGCCATATTTACGCCGAATGAAATTATTGATGCAACCAAATTAATTGTCATTTGTTTGCCGGTGTTTTTTTCTGACATTATAATTGCCATAGCCTTTCTGCCCACAAATAGTAATTAATATTTCCTACAACCTTGCTATGGGCGGATAAGGCGTAAATGGCAATTCAGCCATCGCTCGTTGCCGATTGCGGCAAACTGAGCGGGCAATATAATTTTTATAGTGTGAATTTTTACACTGTTACTTCCTTACTTTGCGATGGATAAAAGATACTCAGCCGAATTTTTGCGTTCTTGCTCAAAATATTTATCAACACTTTCCCAGTCTGTTTTAAAATCAATATCGGGAGAAAGTCCTTTGGCAAGAATACGGTTTTTAAGTCCGAGCTTTTTCATAAGTTCTTTTGAACGGTTGTTTTCGACTGTTGCCGTATCGGTTTCAACAATGAAATTCTTGTGATAAATAAGAGAAAAAGCGTTGCCGTGAAAAGAGTTTGTGCACACATAAGCGGCATTTTTTATAAGAGAAATAAACTTGTCGGCAGTAACCGGCTTTATGTATTCAATGTGGGAATTGCGAGTTTTTTTGCCTTTACATGGGTAAATAATTTTCATACCTGTTTTCTCCGCAAGCTCAACAGCGTAATTTACAAGATTCTTGGGCTTCAGCACGGTAAACAAAAATATGTAAGGTTCGGTTTGTTCGTTTGCAGCGGCAAGCTTGTCCCACTGCTCTTTTTTAAGCAGGAGAGTAGGGTCAACGTGAATAAACGCCTCTTTGCCGATAAGGTTGCTGACAATCTCTTTACCGCTTTCTTCACGAACCGAAATTTTGTCAAATACCGACAGTCTTTTCTTGTATTCATCAAGCTTGTTTTCGGGAAGAGTCGTTGTTCCAAAGCTTGCGGCATATGAAAACCGCTGACCTTCCTTTGCAAAGTTCAGAAAATATGTCGGGTCAAATCCGACGCATACAGGACTCCATACCTGATCGCTGCCTGCAACAAAAGCGTCAAAATCATCAGCACATTGCGAGATGCTATCTTTATAGTACGGTTTGGTCATTTTAAGAAACTTTTTGCCGAAAGTCTCGGAATTTTTGCGTGACAAAGTTATGCTTTTGGCATTTTTAAGGGAATATGCGTAATTCCTAAGAGATTTGCCCTTAATATACTTAAAAACTCTTGCTCTGTCCTCAATAAATTTGCACCTATAGTTTACAACCTTATTATCAATATTGAGGTTAAACATAAAATTTTGAAGCGCATAAGTCTGCAAAACAGCACCGTAGCTTGAGGCGTGGTGAAAGGTGACAATACCGATTTTTTTAGGCATGAGAAAGCTCCTTTGACTTTATTTTGCGATATTTTCGGGAAAGCGTAAGCGTTATTGCGCCTGCAAAGAACCAAATGAAAATCTGTTGCATATAAAGCAAAACGTTACCTGACGCACAGTAAATAAAGCAGGTAATCTGAATAGCAAACGAAAAAGTAAGCAGATACTTTTCAAGTGATGGAACACGATTGTCCCTCATAAGCGAAACAGTTTTTACAATAATCATCAAAAGCGCACCAAAAAGCAGTGTGCAACCGATAATGCCGAGTTCACCGAGAAATTCATAGTAAATGTTATGACCGTAATATGTCCACTTTGTTCCTCCTATCAGAACGCCGTGCAAATCAAGGTATTTGTTAAACGAGCCTATGCCTAATCCAATCATAGGACTTTTTGCAAACATTTCAAAGCTGTACGGCCATAAGTCAACTCTGCCCGTTAAAGACGTCATACTTTCTTTATCAATAAATCTTTCAAACAAATGTGAAAACTGAGGTAATATTGAAGCAAGGGTAATTGTACAGCATATGATTATAAAGGCTATTGGGATAATTTTAGTAAATCGTCCCTTTTTGTTCGATAGCAAAAGTAAAGCCGCAGCCGTCATAATCGGGCACAGAAACAACATTCTTTTACTTGTGAGGATAAGCGCCCAGAAAAGTATTAAGAGAAATGCTAAGTCCTTTATTGTAAACTTTTTCTCGGTAAAATATTTTGCATAATAAACTGCAATTCCGACGTTCATAATGAACGCAGCCTCTCCTTTTTCTCTTGCAAAGCCCGAATAGGAATGGCTCCAGCGGACTTCCTCACGCAAAAGACGTGCTACGTTGGGGTTATTTGTAGGATTAACGATAAAGGAGAAGTATTTCAGCATACAATCGTCAATAAACGAGGAAATAATAATTGAAAACGCAAAAACAATGCACACAACCTTGATTGCAGTTATTGCCTTTTTGTAGAAATCCATCTTAAAATCGGCAAGCATAATGACCGAGCAACAAAGGTATACCGTCGCAAGCTCAAGCGTTTTGCCGGAGTCAATTGAGTATGTAACTGAAATCAAAAGATACGCCACTGTAATCAGAATAAGAACAGCCGGCATATTAAGATAAATTTTTTGTTGTTTAAATATTATATAGCCTGCGCTGAGCACGGCAGTTGCGATAATAAGCGGAAAACGAAGAACGTAAGGAAACAGCGAAACTCCGCCGACGCATATTATTACAACTGCGGTAAGCAAGGCAGTATAAAAAACATTTGGTAATGTAATTTTGAATTTATTTTTACTTTCCATACTTATCCTTTATATTTTACGCATGGGTGAAAAATTTAATGGACAATTTGTAAGGTGTTTTTCCCATTTTAAATATTTTCCATTTTAAGTACATTTTCTTTGTCAACAGTTTTTTACATATTTTTGAATCAACGGATTTAAGGTAATTTCGCATTTCCTTTTTTTCTTCGGGAAACATTTTTTCTCCGTCCAACGATATTGCAAGCTGGAAAAACCGAAGATATGTCATTACCTTGTTTGCCGTTGCATAGTCGTTAAGACTCGGACAGCAGGTGTTAACGGTTTTTTCAATTTTATCGGCAAAATACACCATATCAAGATATTTTTCGGAAAACTGAGAATTTGACGATGAATCCGGATGTCTAATATAATTGTACTTGCAAATATCTTTGAAGCAGATTTTTTTTGCCTTAATAAACACCTCAAAAAGAAAATACTTATCCTCATTGATTTTTCGGGGTTCTTCAAACTTAACTTTGCGGCAAAGTTCTGATGATATAAGCTTTGTGTATACTCCGTAGTCGGTTTTAAGCGTAAGCAACAGCTTCAAAGCCTCTGTGTTGTTGTTGAATACAGTAAGCTTTCCTGTCTGTTCGGCAGAAACTGTACCGTCGCAAAAGTGAAATGCCGCCTTTACCATTGAAACGTCACACTGATTTTCCTCAATCAGGTTGTAAAGCGTTTCGTAAAGGTCGTTGTCGGGCAGATCATCGGAATCACAAAAACCGATATATTCACCTTTTGCTTCTGAGATTGCTCTGTTTCTTGCCGCACAAACGCCCTTGTTTTCCTGATGAATTACTTTGAATCTATTGTCGGAATCAGCGAATTTGTTGCAGATTTCAGCGCTGTTGTCGGTGCTTCCGTCATCAATAATGATAAACTCAATGTTTTCATAGGTTTGGCACTTCAGCGCATTAAGTGTTTTCTCCAAATATTTAGCGGTATTGTAAACAGGCATAATTACTGAAATTAAAGGTTTATTCATTAACAGAACCTCCTTATAAACTTTTCAAAAATTTGCAGAAGATGTGTTTTATACAGAACACCCTTTATTAGCTGATTATGTTTCGCTGATTAGTTGTTTTTCTCAAAGAAATTAGCTTTTTCGGTGCGCTCAATATAGAAACTCTGTAACCATTCTGCGGTATCTCGAACATCAAAGCCTGCTTTTTTTACCTGTGGCTGACAGTCTGTTCTTTTGAAATTGCTTAGTATATCAAGAGCCTTGTCAGCCCACGCTTCGGCATTCTGTTTAAGAGAAAGCTGTGTTACGTTATCGGTAACAATTGTTTCGGGAGCAATAACATCGCTCATAAGTATGGGAAGTCCCGATGTCTGCGCCTCAATTCCCGTAAGCGGAAGTCCCTCCCACAAAGAGGGGAACAGATACAGGTCAAATGCCTGATAAAGTCTGCACGTCTGGACGTTTACACCGCCGACTACTCCTGTATAGATTATATCGTTTTCCAGTCCCAGCTCGTGTGCTCTTTTCTTAATATCGTTTTCAAGACGGCCGTTGCCGCAGAGTATAAGCACTGTGTTGGGGTTTTTCTTGTGTATCTGACTGAATATTTCAAGCAGGAACATATGGTTTTTTTGCTGCATAAAACGTCCGATATGACCAATTACAGTTTTGTTGCCTACGCCCAGTTCTTCTCTTACTTCACGGCGAACCTGTTCATCATATTTGAAACGGTCGGTTTCAATTATGCCTTTAACAAATTTAACCCTTCCGTCAGCTACGGCTTTTTTGCCGAAGCTCCATTCGCCGGCGGCAGGAGAGCACATAAACATATCAGTGCAGTGCTTTTTTATAAATGCCTTTTCGTAAAGCAGGAAAAAGTATTTAAGGTTAATAACTGTTTTTGCGTTGTGCGAATGTGCAATTCGTGTCGGAATTCCTGCTTGTTGAGCATATCTGAGTGTCCAGAGGTTAAGCTCCTGATGAGCGTGAAAAACCTTGTATTCCGGATGATTTTCAAGCACCTCCATACATTCTTTTTTGAACTGATTTGTATGAAGCGGGTTGTACGGACAGGTTCTGAAAACCTTTCCGCCGTAATCACGGATTTGTTTTTCGTAATAGCCCTCCTGGGGACGGTGTACAAGGAAGTCAAACTGTAAACGTTCACGGTCAATATGCTTATACAAATTAATAACAAGCGTTTCGATTCCGCCTGTATCCATCAAAACTATGTTATGTAAAACTCTGACGGGCTGCATTTATAACACCTCAATTATTTTTTTAATTTTTTTGAACGGGGGATAACCTCATTGTGTACAAATCCTATTGAAAAGGCTACAAAGCGTTGAGGAAGGATTCTGAACATTTTGTATGCGGCTTTTTTAAGTGTTCCCCTCGTGTCTTTCCATATTGGTTCATTGCCCCATTCGCTGCGATTTCTGTAGTCAAGATACGTGTCGAGCAGCGGATGTAAATTGTTTTCAATCCACGGACGTGAACCGTCCATAAAGCAGGTTGTAAAGTGCACAATCCACGGATTTTCAATAGCGTCCTTAACCTCGGCTTCGCTGTAATATTGAGAAACACGTTTTGCCCTTTTCATATTGTTGTAATTTAAATAATAAATTATTGAGTAAGCATTAAAATTCAGCGGAACAACAATTTTTTCGCTGTTTTTTACACATCCGTTTAAAACAGGCTGGTCAACAAAGGAAAGTTGGTGGTGTTCCCTCAGAAATTTTTTGAAAAGCTCCTCTGTATTATCTTCACGGATTTTTTTAAGGTTGAGCATAATATTGCCTGCGTTGATGTATGTGTCGTCTTTTGAAAGTCCGATTTCAGTTTTGTAGTTGTCGCCGATACATTCCAGAGAGCCGGCAACAATTTTTCCTTCCATATCCGTATTCCAGAATTCCTCAAGAGAGGTCATTACCATTGTGTCACAGTCAATGTGTATTACCTTTTCAACGTCATCCGGAAGCAAAGTTGCATAAAACAGACGGGCAAATGTGCTGATGTTCCACCTGCCGGTGTCAATTGAAGTGCCCGCCATTTTTTCAATATTTGCAATCGGGATAAACGTAAGTTTTCTTCCGAATTTATTGCAGGTTTTTATGAATTTTTCTTTATTTTTATCGCTGATGTTATTATCAATTATAAAAACATTCAGTTCGTCTGAACTTTGGTTGTTTTCAAGAAGCGAAAACAACGATACACCTGCAACAGGCGTATAGCTGTCAGAACTTGAATATACTACGTTCATAAACCCTCCGAATTTATTGTTAGTGTGGACTTAGTGAGTTAAAATTTAAAGGTACTTCTCCTGAAATTCCTTAAAGGACTGGAGATTTTTGTCCTTGTCGGCAAGAATCAGGTTCTCTATTCCGCCGATTTTCTCAAACGGCCACTCAACGCCTAAGTCGGGGTCATTGTACATAATGCCGTCATCATATTCACCGTAGAATTTTTCACCGCATTTGTAAGAAACAATTGACGGTTCCAAAACTAAATATCCGTGAGCAAAATGCTCGGGAACGTAAATTTCGTTCATATTTTCTTCGGAAAGATAAAAGCCCTGCCATTTTTTAAAGGTTGGTGAGTCGGGACGCAAATCTACAATTACGTCAAACACCTTGCCCTTTACGCATCTTACAAGTTTAGCCTGCTCGTGAACACGCTGAAAGTGAAGCGCGCGGATTACGCCTTTGTGAGAAACGGTGTAAAAAACTTCAGCAAGGTTGTGTTCAAGACCGTTAGCCTCGAAAACTTCCTTGGAGTAATCCTTAATGAACGCTCCTCGTATATCTGTTGCACAGAAGGGCTTTATAAGAAAAGCACCTTCGAAATCTGTTTTGCAAAATTCAAATTTTTGTACCATTATTACACCTTGTTTTTATAAAAATAATCTACAAATCAAAAAGCTATGCATATCAGTTGAGTGATTTAAGCCAATCCATAGTAATTTTGATTCCGTCAACAAATGACATTGACGGTTTGAAGTGACAGTCGGTTTCAGTATCAGTTGTGTCAAACGCCTCAAGCGGAATGTTTACACCGGTAAACGGAACATCGCCGAAAAGCGGAACAGCGTCAGGCGCAAGCGTACTAAGAAGCTCAACAATAAATTCTTTAAGAGGTCTTGCATTGCCGCTTCCGATTGTGTATTCCTTGTTTGGTTTGCCGTATTTTCCGATTGCAACAAATGCCTTTGCTACGTCGTCAATATAAATGAAGTCATAATTCTGTGTAGCCGCAGTAAACTGTAAGGGTTCGCCTGCAATTATTCTTCTGATTGTCGAGTTAATAAAGCGTGAAGAGAACTCGCCGACTCCGAATGTGTTTGTAATTACAGCCCAGCACAAATCAATGTCGAGCGTGCTTGCAATAGGCTTGCAGATTGCACGTGCAAAAAGCTTGCCTGCACCATAGATATATCCTGCACCCGGCTCGCTTTCCTGTGTGCAGACTGCAAGATATGTTTCTTTCTCCATAATTGAGCCTGCGTTCACAAATTTTTTGCACTTCATTTTGTCTGCTGTACGCAGAGCTTCGGCAGTCCAAAGTGCATTCTGTGCCTGAATGTTTTCATCACATCTTAAATTTGACGAAACGCCTATCCACGCAAAGTGATAGAATACGTCAATATCTCTGTCCGATATTTTGTCGGGAAGAGTGGAAATATTGTTAAGGTCACAATAAACTATTTCAATATTGTCCAAATCCTTGATGTTATCGATGTTTTCGTTTTCATCTTTTATGATTGCGTAAACCTTAATGCCCTCTTTGCATAATTCCTTGCAAACATGAGAGCCAACAAATCCGTTTGCACCAGTAACAATTGATTTATTCATAATAACCTCACTTTATATTTTGCTTTTTAAAAAGTTTTCAATCTGTTTGTCCATACATTTACGCACGTTGCCGTTTTCAAGCCACACCCGTGACCACTCAACGGTTTTTTCAACGGCGTCGGTAACGTGCCAATGCGGTTGCCAGCCGAACACGGACTTGAGCTTTGAACAGTCGAGCTTTAAAAAGTTTGCTTCGTGAACGGCGTTTTCTTCGCTTTTGTCAACACGTCCTACTTTTCCGTTTGTGTATTTTACAAACAAATCGACAAGCTCGCCTGTAGTTACGCAGTCGCACTCGTCGGGTCCTACGTTGTAATAGTCTGCATATTTAATGTCCTCATACTGCGCCTTCGCAATCATAAGATATGCATAAAGCGGTTCCAAAACGTGCTGATACGGACGAGTAGAGTAGGGATTTCTCACTACAATGTCCTCGCCCTTTTCAAGCGCACGAACGCAGTCGGGAATTATTCTGTCGTTTGCAAAATCGCCTCCGCCGATTACGTTGCCTGCTCTTGCGGTAGAAATTGCAACATGTCCGTCGGAAAAAAATGAATTTTTGTAGCTGTGAGTTACAAGCTCGCTGCAGCTTTTGCTGTTTGAGTAAGGGTCAAAGCCGTCGAGAGGTTCGTTTTCACGGTAGCCCCACTGCCACTCTTTGTTTTCATACACCTTGTCGGTGGTGACGTTGAGAAACGATTTTACGCAGTCGCTTTGGCGTACACATTCTAAAATGTTTACCGTTCCCATCACGTTGGTTTCGTATGTATAAGCAGGCATTTTGTAGCTGTCACGCACAATCGGCTGAGCCGCAAGGTGCAAAACAATTTCGGGCTTTGCCTTTTCAAATGCCTTTTTCAGCGAGTCAATATCACGTATATCACCGATAACGGAGTTTATGTCATCAGCAATATTTGCCGTATCAAAAAGATTAGGGGCTGTCGGAGGCGTAAGCGAATAGCCCGTTACCTCGGCTCCCCAATTTGATAAAATCTTACAAAGCCAGCTTCCCTTGAAGCCGGTATGTCCGGTTATAAAAACTCGTTTTCCTTTATAAAAGCTTTGCATCAGTCATTCCACACCTTCCACGGAGCTTTGTTTTCAGTCCACAGTTTTTCGAGTTTTTCTTTGTCACGCAGAGTATCCATACACTGCCAGAAGCCGTTGTGCTTGTAGCACATAAGCTGGTTTTCAGCGGCAAGCCTTTCCATCGGCTCGCGCTCAAACATTATTGTGTCGTCCTTTACGTAGTCGAGAACCTCAGGTGAAAGCACCATAAATCCTGCGTTAATGTAGCCTGAATCAACAGCACTTTTTTCACGGAACGCCTTTACCTCGTCATTTTCTGAGAGGTCAAGCACTCCGAAACGGCTGTCGGGTTTAATTGCAGTCATTGTGGAAAGTCTGCCGTGACTTTTATGATACTCAAGCAAGGCGCTTATATCAACATCAGCTACACCGTCGCCGTAGGTCATAAAGAACGGCTCGCTGCCTATGTAGTTTTTAACTCTTTTAAGTCTGCCGCCCGTCATAGTGTTAAGCCCCGTATCGACAACGGTAACCTTCCACTGTTCGGCACGCTTGTTGTGAACTATTATTTTGTCATCCTGAGTAAAGTCAAAGGTAATGTCGGAGGTGTGCAAAAAATAATCGGCAAACCATTCCTTAATTACATGCTGTTTGTAACCTGCACAGATTACAAATTCATTAACTCCATAGTGCGAGTAAAGCTTCATAATATGCCAAAGAATAGGCATACCGCCTATTTCTATCATCGGCTTGGGCTTTTGTTTTGATTCTTCGGAAATTCGTGTTCCGAATCCGCCCGCAAGAATTACAGCTTTCATATCTAATCTCCCGTCAAATTATGTTGTATCAGTATGCACCGTCGCCTTTGAAAACGGCGGGAATTGTAAGAAACAGAATTTTAACATCGGTAATAATACTGCGTTCTTTTATGTACTTAAGGTCAAGCTCTATCATACCCTTAAAGTCAATAGAGCTTCTACCCATTATCTGCCAATAACAGCTTAATCCTCCTAAAACGGAGAGCCTTTCCATGGGATAGTCGGGATAGCTTTCAACTTCACGAAGCATAGGCGGGCGAGGCCCGATAAAGCTCATATCACCCTTTATAATATTGAAAAGCTGCGGAAGCTCGTCAAGGCTTGTTTTCCTGATGAATTTTCCAACCCTTGTAACACGTGGATCGTCCTTCATTTTAAAGGTTGGGCCGCCTGTTTCGTTTGTGCAAAGCAGATCGGAATATTTTGTATCTGCGTCTGTACACATACTTCTGAATTTATAAAACTTAAATATTTTTCCGTTTTTGCCGACTCTGTCCGAAACGTATATTACAGACCCCTTTGGGTCGTCAATTTTTATCATAATTAAAATGATCAGAAAAATCGGTGAGAAAAGTATGATTGCAATGAGGGAAAAAAGAAAATCAAAAATACGTTTTAAAAAATCATAAACAGGTTTTGGCTTATATACAGAACAGGAAAACTCATTTTTATTTATTTTCGCTCCTGTATTCATTTATTGCCTCCTCAAAAAACCGAGAATGAAAAGCAGTTGATAATTATTTATTCACGGCTTCACAATAAGTTGCATCAGCATTAATATCCGTAATATCCGTAAGAATAACTGCCGTATCCCTTTTTGTATTTTTTGGTTTCCGAAGGTTTAACCTTATTAATAATAACGCCGAGAGTTTTACCGCCGGAACGTTCAAGGGTTTCAAGCGTTTTATTAAGCTGCGGATAAGTTGTAGAGTTGTTTTTAACTACAACAACAACTCCGTCAGACGCTTTAATAATCGGAACGGCGTCAATTACAACGCCGATAGGCGGAGTGTCAAAAATAATATAGTCATAATCTTTTTCGACCATTTTTACAAAATCAGCCATAGATTCGCTTGCAAGAAGCTCCGACGGGTTTGGCGGAACAGCGCCATAGCAAACAGCACTCATATTAGGAAGCTTTGTTGACTGAACAATTTCGTCAACAGTACACTCGTTGTTGAGATAGTTTGTAATTCCCGGAGTAGGCGAAAGCCTGAGTGCAGAATGAACGTGAGGACGGCGAAGGTCGCATTCAATTACAAGTACCTTTGTGTTAACCTGCTGAGCAAGCGCAGAAGCTACGTTCATAGCGGTAACTGTTTTTCCTTCGCCCTTTGTAGAACTTGTAAAGGCTATTTTTTTACATCCTTTTTTAATTATTGAGTATGCAATATTAGTTCTTGCTGTTTTATATGATTCTCTTATCTGAAAGCCGAGAGCTTCAGTGTTAATTGAACGGTCAATTTTTGTTTTAGCCATATGTATTGCCTCCTATCAGTACCTTGTATCAGATTCCGACGATTGATTAGACGAAGTGTTTTTTTGCTTTTCTTTAACATTATTAGCGAAATACTCAAAGTCGGGAATTGCAGCGAGTACAGGAATGTTGCAGACAGTTGTCATTTCTTCGTCATACTTGATTTTTACGTCAAAATAGTCGCGGATAAACGAAATTACAAGTGAAATAATAAGACCTGCAAGGAACGCAAGAAGCACGTTGCTTGTGACGTTAGGTGAAGTGGGGTCTTTCGGAATTGTAGCCTCGTCAACAATTTTAAGCTGAGAGTTGTTTTTGAGAATTGACGAGATAGTTACCGGAGCAACTTTTGCTACAGCGTCGGCAATACTTTTGGCGGCGGTGGGACTGTTTGAAATAACGTTGGCTTTGAACACCTCGGTGTCCTCAACGCTGGTGAATTTAATCATAGACTGAAGCTCACTTGCCGTGTATTTTTCGTCAAGCTCTTTTGAAACAGCAGTGTAAAAGCTGTTTGTGTCAAGCATTTGTATGTAAGTTGCAACAAGTTTTGAGGTGTAGCTGTAAAGGCTTAAATCCTCATTTCCGCTTGTACCGTTATAGTCTGCGCTTACATAAAGCTTAACGGTTGAAGTGTAGGTCTTTTTTATGAAAAATTTTGTTACAAAAAATGAACATACTGAAAAAATCAAAGAAACTATAATAATAAAAACCAGATTTTTTTTGATTATACGCAGTATGTCCTTAAATGAAATTTCCATGTATAAAACTCCTCAAATTTGATACGGTGCATTAGCTGAATAACAGATACAAATGCAAACATAAATATATACATTAACATTATATATCAAAACAAAAAATAATTCAATCACAAATTTGCGAATAAATGAATAATTTCAATAAAAACCGAAAATAAAGACGTTTTGACATAATATTTGTAAAAAAAGTAAATTTGCAAAGCAAATAAAATGAAAACAACCCGTGAGTCAATCGGTATAATCGTCTTGTTTTACAATACCATTTTGTTATCCGAAAGGCGAGTTAAAAAGCATTGCTTACACTATATAAAATATATGAAAAGACGACGAATTTCAACAAGTAAATTATACCATTGCTTAAAAAACAAGTCAATATTTAATGGAAAAAACATAATATAAGTTCAATATAAATGTACCTTTATGGATTAGAATTTTAACAGGTGATAAAAGTGGTGTATGACTTCGGATTGACGTTAAAAAATTTAAGAAAAAAGAAAAAACTGTCTCAGGAACAGGTTGCAAAAAAATTGAACCTGACAAAATCAAGCATCAGCGGTTATGAAAACAATATAATTACACCCAGTATTGACACAATAAGAGCTTTTTCCGTGCTTTACGATACAACGTCCGATTATTTGCTCGGACTTGAAAAGAAGGAAAGTATTGAAATTGACGGGTTGACTCAAAGGCAAAGGGATATAATAGAAACCTTGATACTTGAGTTTAAAACGACAGATTTGCATACAGAGCATGATAAAAGCAGATAAATACCAATTATATTGGTGTTTTATTTGATGCAAAGTATCACAATTTGTGATTTTGTATTCAAAGAAAAAATATTTTTAATTATTTTAGCAAAAAACACTTTACAAATATAAACATAGATGATATAATTCTTTTATAAATCGCAATGATTTATTATGTCGGTAATGTACTCAAGTACATAAAGAATTTCAAAGGTGGTAGAAGATTATGAAAAAATTATCGGCAATCTTAATTGCACTTGTTCTTGTTGCCGCTACTGCAGTTACTGCTTTTGCAGCAGGTATTAACAGCAGTGAACAGGCTGTCCTTGACGAGCTTAAGACATCAGTTGCAATGAAAGACGGCGAAATGGTTATTCCTACTGAATATGTTAATCAGGCTGAAAACTATTTCAACACAATCGAAATGACAGAAGCACAGTCAAAAGATATTATCGCTATTATTGAAGACGGTAAGAAGTTCCTTGCTAATTCAGGTGCTTCAAACATCAGCGATCTTACATTTGCTCAGAAGCAGGAGCTTCTTGATTACGGCAAAAAGGTTGTAGGTGTTCTTGATATGACAATGTCATATGACAAGACAACCAAGAAACTTACAATTTTTGATCCTAAAGGCGAAGTCGCTTTCAGCGCAACTCCTTACCTTACAAAGACTGGTGCTATTGCAGAGAACCCCATCAAGACAACAGGTTCTGACATTAACTACTTCGGCTTTATTGCACTCGGTGCAGCTGCAGTTGTTCTTGTAGCAGGCGGCACAATGTTTGTTGTAAAAACTAAAAAAGAAAGAGCTTGATTTTAAATGTCTGATAAAAAACGCAGACACAGGCATAAAAAAAATGGTGGGAAGAGTTTTATAATTCTTCCCATTATCTTTTTGTTTGGAACTTATCTTGTGCTTTATCTTGCACTTGCACCGAGCTTTTCAACGCTTTTCTCGGCAGTCGGACTCATCTTTTCCGATAATGAAAAGGATTATTCCACCGAGTATGAGAACATTTTTGTGCCTGTTTCGGAGAACTCGACCTTACCTACAGTTACAAAAGAGGATAATAAAACATATGTAAAAATTGACGCTGTTGAATACCCAAACTACGGCAACCAGTTTGGCGAGCTGATTATTGAGGAATGCGGAATTGACAACAAGCTGTTTTTTGGCGACGGCGAGGTTGCGCTGCGCAACGGAGTCGGAATTTACAACGGCAGCTTTGTCCCCGGATACGGCGGTACAATTCTTGTTGCAGGTCATAACAACACATATTTCAACGGCTTGAAATATGCCGAAAAAGGACAGACTGTTGTTATTCGCACAAGCTACGGAAATTATGAGTACCGAATTACGGATACGGCTGTCAAAAAGGCATCCGACCGTTCTGCATATGATTTAAGCGCAGACCACGAAAATCTGATTATGTATACCTGCTATCCGTTTGACGAGCTTGGACTTACAGACTACAGATTTTTTGTTTATGCGGAATATGTTTCAGGTGCTCAGATTGATAAAAGCACAGGGGAGGGCGAATAATTATGGCAAAAAAACCCTTTTCTTCAAGAATCAGAAACGCAGTATTTATCTTACTTTCGTTTTTGCTTACGCTTATTCTGTTTTTGCTTTCAATATTTACAGTGCTTGAGGCTACGCTGTTTAATCCCGAGTTTATTTTTGACAATATGAACTCTTCAAACTATTTCATTGATAAGAGTGACGAGATTACAACAAGCCTTATTGACCTCGGATATGCCAGCGGACTTGATGAAAAGTTCTTTAAAGGTTTTGTTGACGAGGTTATGATAAGCGATAATACAAGAGAGTATCTTGACAATTATTATGCTGGCAGGGGCACAAAGATTGACGCCACCGAATTTAAGCAGAGCTTCAACGCCAGGCTTGACAGCTATATTGAGGAAAACAATATAACTAATGTAAACGGGAACAGCCGCGACAAGCTTGTAAACAAGGCGGCTCAGATTTACCGCTCATCGCTTGAAATTCCGCTTTTTTCAAGGCTTTCGGCGTACTTTTTGACTGCAAAAAATGCTATGCCGTTCATTCTTGTTATACTTGTGGTGCTTGCGGGTATTATCTGTCTTGTATTGTTTTTTGCAAACAAATGGAAACACAGAGCTGTAAAGTATATTTGCTATGCTACCTCGGGAGCATTTCTTGCTTTGGGAATTATCCCAGCATACCTGATGCTCTCCGGCAAGATTTCGCACATAAATCTTGATTCACGTGCATTGTACAATATGTTTGTCCAATCTGCAAACAGCGTTTGCATTGCAGTCTTGTTTATTTCGCTGTTCTTTCTGCTTGTATCGCTTGGACTGTATTTCCTTTACAGACGAATGTACAAAAAAGTCAGTGGCTAAAATGACGAATAAATAATCTCTAACATAAAGCTAAGGGACTGTCAAATTCAAATGACAGTCCCTTTTGTTATTTTATGTTATAAAATCTTTTTGCGTTTTCGCAGGTTATATTTAAAACTTCCTGAATGCCCATATTGCGGATTGAGGCGATTTTTTCAGCCGCATACAAAATCAATGAGCTGTCACAGCGCTTGCCCCGAAACGGTACGGGCGCCATATAAGGTGCGTCAGTTTCCAGCAAAAGCCTGTCAATCGGGATTTCGGACGCTACCTCAACGCTATGTCGAGCGTTTTTAAAAGTAACCACACCGCCGAGGCTTATGTACATTCCAAGTCTTACAGCTTCTTTCATAAGCTCCGCACTTCCTGAAAAGCAGTGCACAAGCGCATTCGGGCGGTATTTTTTCAACAAATCAAACGTATCCTTATGAGCCTCTCTGTCATGAACGACAAGGGGCATTTTTAAATCAAGCGAAAGCTTAATCTGTTCTTCAAATACCCTTTTCTGTTTATCCTTAGGAATATCCCAGTGGTAGTCAAGCCCTGTTTCACCGATGGCAACAACCTTTTCGTGCTTTGTAAGCTCGGCAATTGCGTCAAGATAGTCAAGCGGCATATTGTCAAGATTTTCGGGATGAAATCCTACAGCGGCATAAACAAAATCGTATTTTTCAGCGTATTCTATGCTCTTTTGAGCTGTTTTTAAATCAACAGAATTATTGACAATTCCGCATACGCCCTTGTTTTTTATGTTGTCAAGCAGTTCAAAACGATCGTCGTCAAACCATTTGTCATCATAGTGGGCGTGTGCGTCAAAAATATTTTCATAATTCATTTTATCACTCCGTATTACTGCGGATAATTTCAACCTGATTGCTTTCAAGAATCGGGATAATTTTATTCTCAATATCGTTGCAGTCAGCATACATTCCGATATTAATGATTTGTGTATCGTCAAGGTAAAGCTCATATTCGCTGTTGTTTTCGTCAGACTCGGCATCAAGACAGACAATGTCACTGTAGCTGTAGAAATTGCCGGTCACGTCAAAGTAGTGACTGTTGACGTTTATTCCGCTCTCGTAAACGGCAATACCGTTGTTTGCATTTAAAAATACAAATATCAATGCGAGAAGGTAGAACAGATAAAGAATAATTCTTACACGCTTTTTGGATTTTTCCGAGTTGAAAATCGCGTCATAATCCTTCATTTTCTGATATTTGCTCTTGAAAAATTTGCGGTATATGCGCTCCTGCATAAAGTATCCTGCGGCAAAGCTACAGCACATAGCAGGAATCAAACAGCATAATGCGTTATAAGGTTCGAGTGCACTTGAGTATAGTGCGGAGTGATAAAGTATTCCCGAAATTGCATAGTACATACCCACGCACACCGCAAGGAACGGAATCAGAAGCATACCGCAGGACGCAATATAAGGAATAAAGCCGTTTGTGCCGTGGTACTCCTTTAGTCCGTCTTTAAGGCATTCGTATTCCTCGCTCAAAATAGGTTTGGGTTGGTCGCAGTTTTCAATATATTCAAGCAGTTTGTCCTCATAGACAAGCCGTTTTTTCTTTTTCTCGTATTTTTTGAGAGCCTTTTTGTAATCCCCCGACAGAAAATCACGGTATTCATCGGATGCAAAGGCGCTCTGCTCAAATCCGAAATAAAGGCTGAAAAGATAATCATAAACTTCGTCAACATTTATGCTTTCGCCGTTTTCAAGCTCGCTGTTTATATCGGTTTCAAAGTCAATTCCGGTGGTGCTGAGTACGTTTTTTCTTAGCACCGCACGAATTTTATCCACGCTGTTTTCATCATTTGTAAATGCCTTTAGCTTGGGATAAACTTTGGAAAAGTCCTTTGAAAGCTTGTCAAAGCAAAGCTCCATTCGCTCCTCGTTTTCGATAAAGCAGTAGAACCAGCAGGCAAAATTATCGCTGTCAAAAAGTCCGATAATGTCGTACATCATACATTTTAACGGAAATTCACAGCGCTTGGTAAAGTCAACAATTATATTCAGACCGCTTTTTTCAACCGTAGCGCCGCATTCAAGGCAGTATTCAAACTCTACGTTGAAACGGTTAAAGCAAAGCGTGCCGATAGCCGAGTCCTCGTCACGAATAAAACGTGTTGTAAAAGCCTCGGTATCGTCAGCAAATTTATTAAATTTTCGTTCAAAAACATTAATAATCTCATTAACCATTTTTATATCGCCTTTTTTAAACGTCCTATGGGTGGGAGTAAAACAATTATTAATTAACAAATTACAATTAACAATGTTTAAAATACTGTAGCAGCCAACTGTGTTCGCCAAAATGAATAACAAAAACATTTGAATTTTATATCAACGTTTTCGTAGGGACAAACGTTACCTATTAAATTGTAGTTATAGAAGAAAAACAAACTTTTCCGTAGGGGACATCCTATCCGTCCCTAAAATAAAATCACTCTTTCAGCTTATTGAGCTTTTCAATATGCTTTGCACGTTTGTAGCGATACAAAATATTTTCTGCCCATTCCTTGTCAATCTTGATGAAACCTTTGAGCTTTTTGTCCTTAACGGCAAATCTGTCGATAATATCCTTTGACTTGCCGTAAATCTCAAGTCTTGCGGTCTGAACATATGGCTTTCTTTCCTCGCCTGCAAAATATGTAAATCCCATTGTGTTTGTTTCACGGTCGTACATCGACAAATAGCCGTCGATAATTTCTGCACCGTCAAGTTTTTTAGAAACTGTCTGGCTTATTGCAAGCTTTGTAAGCTCCACGGCCATATCGTCAAGACCCGATTCAAAAATAAAAATCTTTTCCTTAAACGAGTTGAAGTCGGCAGTAATCCTCTTGCTTATGTTGCGCAGATTGCTGTATTTATCCTCAAGCTCCTTGTCGCAGAGCTGATAGCGGTCAATTTTCGGAATAAGATAAACCATAAAACGGTTTTTCATATCATTGTACAAAATCGGATAATTGAGCCTTGCTCTGTAATTGCACGACGGACATCTCCACGAAAAAAGCTCGCCGTCAAGAACCTTGTCCCTCAAAGCCTTGTTTACCGTTGTGTTTACGCTTGTATATATTTCTGCCTTGCCCAGTTCTCCGCACATAGGACAGACGATAGCTTTGTTTACTATGTTATCGGGCATATCTAACACCTCTTTACGTTTAATTATATCAATTGACGGTGATTTTCACAAGTAAATTTTAAAAAAATGTTGATTTTATCAAAAATATCTGTCATAATAATAATATAATTATCAAAACTATATTTGCACACAGTGCGTTTTATTATGAGGAGAATTAATATGATGATTTTTGATACAGTAAAAGGAACTGTCAGCACTGCTGTTGACACCATTTCATCTGTTGCTCAGTCAATTGTTGAAAAAAACAGAACAAACGCAAAGCTCAACAGACTAAGACTTGTTATGAAAAGCGAGAGCGAGCTTATGAACAGAGCATACATTGCCCTTGGCAAACAGATTTATGAGGCGAAGAAAAAGGGCGAGACTGTGTCTGCCGAAAATCAGGAAAAGCTTTTTGAAGTAATCGAAAGGTCAAAGGCGAAGATTGCCAGAGCAAGAGATTGCTACAGGAACATCGTTGACAGCCAAAACGACATTTTTTATGGCAATCCAGAGGAGGAAAAGAACTTCAGCCAAAGTGAAGTAGTTGACATCACCGTTGCCTGCTCAAACGAGAGCGATTATAAAACATCGCCGTTTGAAAGCATTGAAGCTCAGGTTAAAACTGCCGTAGAAGAAGTTAAAGACGAGGTTGCACAAACCGCAGAAAAGGTTGAAGACAAAGCCGAAGCACTTAAAGATGAAATTACTTCAGCCGATGAAGAAGAAACCGACAGCGACGGAGAATCACCCGACGGCGAACTTTTCTGATATTATAAGTGACAAATTCTATCCCTGCCCGATTAATTCAGGCAGGGATTTTTTACATATGGTGAACCTTTTTGCTTCTTTTGTGTCTTTTTAATTGAGAGGAGTGAAAAGCAGTGAGCTTGCACAGACTGATAAAATACAGTATAATTGCCGACAGCAGAAACTACAAGCCGTCGGACGTGACAAAAACAGAATTTATGAGATTATTTGACAAAATGAAAAGGGGTGAAATTTAATGCGCAGAAATCACAACAATCTAAACGCAAACAAGCTTGCAAAATACGCATCAAGGGCGCAAAACGGCGATAAAAATGCAATGGAGCGCATTTTTGACGAAACGAGCGGATATGTATACTATTACTGCCTTACGCTTTTGTCTGATGAGGACGAAGCAAACGATGCCGTGCAGGAAATTTACCTTGCCGTGCTTAAAAAGCTCGGCACTCTTGAAAATCCTAAAGCATTTCTCGGCTGGCTCAAAATTGTAACGGCAAATCATTGCAAAAACAGGCTTGCACGAAAAAAGGTTTATCCGAGCCTTGACGATGAAGAGTTTTTTGAAAATGCCGAAGAAACTGATGTTCAGCTTATTCCGCAAAAGCAGATTGAGGCTCAGGAGCTTAGAAACGCCGTAGTTAGTTCCGTGAAAAATCTTCCTGTTTTTCAGCGAGAGTGCGTGATGATGTACTACTACAATGATATGAGCATTTCGCAGATTGCGGAAACTCTGGAAATTAAAGAGGGAACGGTCAAAAGCAGGCTGTGCAATGCCCGAAAAGCAATTAAAATCGACCTTGAAAAGCTTGGATTCAGCGAGAATACACTCGGCGGATTTTCGCCGCTTACGTTCGTTGCGTATTCGCTTATGAGTGACGGCAAAAAATATTACTGCCCGATAAGCCTTTCTTCCTTATCCGAAAGCGGAGCAGTTGCTGGTGCAGTTTCAGCAACGGCAAAATCTGCGCTCGGCATTAAAGCAGTATCGGGGATTGCGGTGGCAAGCGTGCTTGTTACGGGTGGAATAGTTGTTCACAGCGTCAGGCAAAGCACGCCTGTGCAGGAAAATTCCATCAGGCAGATAAGCGAAAGCACTCAGCCGACAACGGTATATAAAATGACAGCTGAAAAGCTTTATTACGCACATGGTTTTACGGATGAGCAGCGCAGATCAGAGTTAAAATTCAATCCTTTAGCACCCATGAATTCGGAGCAGAATAAGGACTACATCTACGATAGAATGAACAATTCAATTGATTACTTCAACACTTTGCAGGCAACCTACTTTCTTAGTGACGGCAAGTCAGCGTATTATGTTTCATATTGCACCCAAACGGGCGACAATCGAAAATCAAAAACTATAACATATAACGGTGACGGAGTACCCGTGTCGTACTATGTCTTTGACGGTACATATACAAAGGACTTCAGCTTTGGAAACGATGTATCGCTCATTGACTGTGAAAACAAGGAATTTCGCTCTGGTGTAGCAGAAGAAATAAGAGAAAATCGCGGTAAAAGGTATGCCGACGAGCTTTCAAAGCTCAGCGATAACAGCGTTATCAGTAAAAAACGCTTTTCTCCCGACGATTTTGAGCTTGATATAAGCGCACTTCTTGCAACAAAGGAACGTTACCATTATTCGGAGGAGGATGGCGGTTATGTTTTTGAATCAAGAGGTTTGCCTTATGAAACATCGCTTGCGTACGACCATTATTTTCCGCAGAATTATGCGTTTGACTTTTTAAGAAATTTTGACGGCTGGCAGATTGACAGAATTGATACGGTTGCAGGACGTGAATGTTTTGTCCTTTCGGGAAGTGCCGACGGTGAAAAAGGCTATACCTTTGAAATGTCGGTTGACAAACAAACAGGCTCGTTGCTTTCATTCAAAGCCGAGGGCGGTATTAATGTTGAGATTATTACCACCGAATTCACCGTTGATTCAACTCTCAATTTATCAATCTTTGATGATTTGTCAAAGCTGTAAAACTAAATCACCGCACCGTATTATTTTCTTATTCCGCTTGACTGGGGTCAAGGCTTGCCGTGATTTTAGGCAATAAGATGAATGGCAAACAACAAAATCTGTAACAGCACTGTTGACTAAATGATAGAATTATGATAAAATTATGATAATAAAAATAGGCGGTGATGATAATGATAAATATAAGACCAATTTCTGATTTAAGAAATAAGTTTACAGAGATTGAGAACTCTGTTACAAGCGGAGAACCGGTATATCTGACGAAAAACGGATACGGTACAATGGTTGTGATGAGCATTGAACAGTATTCACGTCTTACAGATTTAACAGAACTCAAGCTTGATGAAGCAGACAGACTTGCACAGTTAGATGATACCCGTATTGAGCACAATGAATTGTTCAACAGAGTAAGGAGAAGACTTGATGAATAATAAGTATTCTTTAAGGTATCTTCCTATCTTTGAGTCTGATTTATATTCTGTGGCTGAATATATCTCAAACACGTTGATGAATAGGCAAGCAGCGATAAATCTTATCAATGAAACAGAAAAAGCGATTCTAAAAAGACTTGAAAATCCTGTGGCGTTTGAACCTTACAGTTCATTCAAAGACAGAAATCACAAATATTACAGGATAATTGTGAAGAACTATTCCGTTTTTTATGTTGTAATTGATAATATAATGGAAGTAAGACGTTTCATTTACAACAGAAGAGATATTAAAAATTTCATATAACAACAAAATCCTCGCCTTTTCGGGTGAGGATTTCCGTTTATCACATTGTAAGCAGTTCTTCAAAGGTAACATCAAATACTTTAGCAAATGCAACGATTTCAATATCGGTTACAAATCGTTTTCCGCATTCAATCCTCTGAATAGCGTTTTTATCCATATCAATTCCTGCCAACTGCATTTTATCTGCAAGCTCTCTTTGTGAAATCTTCATTTCATTGCGGAAATGAGCTATTCTTTTTCCGCAGATATTATTTAAACCGTCTGCTGATTTATTTATAAACATATTTTTCCTCATTTCTGACATTTAGTGATTGTCAATAAGAAAATTATATGTTATAATTTGAGCTATGATGACATCTACAAAATGTCATTATTATAAAGGAGGAATTTTATGGTTAAAACTATTGCTCAAATTTGGAATGGGACGCTTGTTCCCGAAGCGGATATAAAAGAAGATAATCCACAGATAAAAGAGCTTAAAATTTTATTGGAGCGTAACCGTAAACATCTTGAACAAAGCCTTAACGAAAAGGAAAAAGAGATTTTTGAAAAATATAATGACTGTTTAAAAGAATACGTTGATATATTCGGTGAACAAGCCTTTTGCAGCGGATTTTGCCTTGGTACAAAAATTACAACTGAGGCACTGACCGAGCAAAACGAAATGATATGATATTTTACGAAAAAAGAGCAATGCTTCAACTAACGAATCATTGCTCTTTTGAGTTTACACTTTTTTGCGTTTCAGCGTACGCAGATATGATTTTGTTTCGTCATCAATTCTTCGGCTTTCAATGCACTTCTGAATTGCCTTGTTAAAGGTTTCGTTATCAAGCGAGTTGTTGTGCAGATACTCCATTGTTTTGTCTTTGCATTTTGTAGCAGCTGTTGCAACAAGCCACGCTTTAGCCATACTGACGTAGTAATATGTACTCTTTACGTTGTCGCATCGCTTTAAAACCTCGTCAATATATTCGTCCTCGAGGTAGTAGTCGAGCATAACAACAAGCGCAACTCGGATTTTCCAGTCGTTGTTGCTGTCGAGATATTTTTGGATATAGCCGAAAAATTCGCTTTTATATTTTTTGATTTCTTTAATTCCTGCACAAAAGCAGTCGCAGATTGCCCAGTTATCAACCTCATTTGAAAAATTGTCAACCAAAGCGGTAAAATCATCAAAATCTTTTGTCTTTATAAGTCCCGTGACAATTCCCCGAACCATACGTTCCTCGTAAAGCTCAGATTTTGAAACAGCTAAAAAGCTTCTTGCGTTGCCTTTGGAAATTTCTCTGCCAATTTCACGCAGACGGGGCATTCTTATTCCGAGAATATTGCTTTTTTCAGCGTTCGGAACGAGCGAGGAGTGAAAATTGCGGTACTTTTCATCAGCCTGTGATTTTAAAAATCCGACAAATTCAAGGTAATCATTTTCCGTCCATTCGTTAAGCTGTAAATTCATAAAAAATCTCCATCGGCATAGTCGTAATTAACAATGTAGGGAACGGTCTTGACCGTTCCACCAAGTTACAGCCGACTTCTGTCGATTTCATAACAGTCAAGACTGTTCCCTATACTAAAATAGGAATACGGAGCGAAGCGACTGATAATTGTTAATTGTACTTTGTTAATTGTTAATTTTTCTTTTTCTGTCGTATTCCTCGCAGGGAGTGTTTAAGTCAAGATATGCAATATCGTGGTGCGGAACCTGCTTTTCTTTGGGCGGAAGCTCCATATAGTTGCCGAAAACCATTGTCAGATACTCGTCATAACCTGACATACACGGCATTTCAAGCCCTTCAAAGTTTACGTAGTCAACACCCTCGTAAATGTGCTTGGGGTATTCCTTTTTCATCCAATACGGTCCTGCACAAAGCTCGGTAACGCACTTGTTTTCTTCAAGCTTGTACTTCGTCATATGCCGTTCGGCACAGCGCCAGATTTTGCGGCGGAGCTTTTCTCCCCTGAAAATTGAGAGCAGAACCTTACTGCCGAACCCCATAATTCCGCCGTGATTTTCGGGTACGACCTGCGCTAAAAACAGCGAGTAAATCATCGTCCATATGTACTGCATTTTGCGTGCAAATCGGCTGTCGGGGCATACGTCAAGCGGAAAAACATCGAGTACCAGACCGTGCGGAATGTCAACCTCGGTTTGATTTGCCTTAACCATCGTGTAGTTTGTATCGGTAATCGTTATAAAAATATTTCCCGTAAACATTTCGTCGTCGGTTTTAAGCAGTCGGAATCTGCCGTCGGCTTTCTGCTCTCTCCAAAGCTTGTGGAGCTTTTCGTAGTCGGGTCGGGGCATAATCACGTCAATGTCATCATCCCACGGAACAAATCCTCCGTTACGCAGTGAGCCGATAAGACAGCCTCCGATAAGGTAAAAGCGGAGGTTGTTTTTGTCGCAGAAATTTTTAAAATATACAAGTGTATCAAGCTGTTTGAGCTGTAATTCACGCAAAACTTCGGGAGTTAGTTTAATAAGTTTAGACAATTCATTCACCAAGCCTTTTATTTATGGTGTTTTTCGCAATCTTACGCTTTACCTTTTCAATGTGCTCTTTTGCACGGCTGTTTTTGATTTTTTTCTGCCAGGACGGAATTTGTAACAGTCCAACAATCGTGCCTATGCCATAGGAAACGTGCAGAATCGGGAATATAATAGGCAGTAAAGCAAACTGAGGCTGTAAATTTTTTGTAGTAAAGCAGCCGACTGTGTTTACAATGTCAAACATTCCGTAAACAAGCAACAGTGTATAAAGCAGTATCGGAAACCCAAGTAATGCAATAATTGAGCTGATAATAATCATCATAACAAATGCAAACGGCGCAAAGTGAAAGTACGAAAGACATCCCGGACATTCCGAAAGGGTAAGTCCAATCCACCTGCCGTTTGAGTATTTCTGTCTTATCATATCCTTAAGGTTATTTCTTGAATGCTGATAAGAAATTATGTCGGGGCAGCAGCACAGCTTGTAGCCTGCCTTGCGTATTCTGTAATGAAATTCGTTGTCCTCGGTTCTTCCGAGATTTTCGTTAAAACCGCCGACCTTTTGAATAACCTCACGTCTGTATGCTGCGTGAAAAAGGCTGTCAAGGTATTCCTTCTGCGTTGCAGGACGTCTGTAGGAGGCAACCGAGCTTCCGAAAAGCGAGTCCTCGGCGGCGAGCAGGGTCAGCTTCCACGAGGATACGTCGGAGGTTATGTTAGGTCTGCCTCCGCCGACAACGAATTCACCTTGATTTAAGTTGTATACGTTTCTTGAAACAAAGTTTCTCGGAATTCTTGCATGGGCGTCAACCCTGATTATAACATCTCCCGTAGCCGTCATAAGTGCGGCGTTCCACGAAAAAGCCTGATTCTTCTTGGCGCATTGAACAACAGCCACGTTTCTGAATCCGTAGTCTGTGTTTTTAAAGCGCTCCATTTTCTCGTTTGTTGAGTCGGTTGACATACTGTCAACAAGCACAATTTCAATCAGCTCGTGGGGATAATCCTGAAGCTGAAAATCCCTCAAAACTCCGTCAAGGGCTTCCCCTTCGTTGTAAGCTATCATACACAAAGATACTATCATACCACACCTCTGTTTATTTCAAGTGAAAGCAGCCACCTTGCCGAGGTTGTCATAGAAGTCATAAGATACGGCAGTACGTATATCGCAGGAACGATAAATGCGCACGAAAGAACTATCCAGCCGATAAAACTTATAACAAGTTTTAATGTTTTTGCAAAGTGCCTGAAGGAAAATCCGATATAACCGAATATATATTTTGACGCAGGCAGTCTGTCGTCAAATGAATAGGCAATAAGCGAGTAGTGAACAAAAAGAAGATAAATAATTACTTTTATTATAACCGTAATTATGTAAAATACCATTAATATAAGCGTGTCAGGATTAAAGCTGAAACCGCTTTTCAGACTCGCTCTGAGAAAATAGCAGGCATAGCTGTAAGCGTCAAGACCAAATGAGAGAATTGAGTATATAAACAACAGCGTTATGTTTATTACCAGCGTTTTAAAGTACCTGCGTGTGCCCTTGAAAAAGTAGAACAGGTCAGAGTTTTCGGTGTGTTTGTAAAGTGAAGTGTTGCAGAACATTTTAAAAAGTCCGTTAATCAGCGGAGAAACCAAAACCATAACAGCCAGCGCACTGCATGAAATCAGCGTAAATATCTGGTTTTTTCCCTCTTTTACAAGACCGGTATCAGTATCAACAGACTTTGTAAGAAACGCAAACCCATAAAGCAGTGCGTAAATTAAAAGAAAAACAGCGCATACCGCAAGCACTGAAGCCAAAATAACAGACCAGTTGTTTTTGAGCGAATCCTTTGCTTGATTTTTTATAATTTTTTCGGTACTCATATAAACACCCTTTATAATTATCAATTAACAAATAACAATTAACAATTATAATTTGTTAATTGTCAATTGTTCATTATGAACATTCTGTACATTGCTTCAAGGCAGATTTGTGCGTGGGTAAAAAACTTTTCCTTGTCAACGCTCTCGTCGGCGTTGTGCATATTTACCTCGTCATCTTTGAAGCTCGGACCGAACGCAACGCCCTTTCCGTTGAGCTTTCTTGCATATGTTCCGCCTCCCGTTGTGTAAAGCTCGGGCTTTTCGCCCGTTACGCTTTCGTAGGCAGACGACAAAAGTTCAATAAGTGGCGATTCCTTTTCAACATAAAGCGGTTCTTCGTTTTCGAGCACATCAACCTTGAGGTCGCTGTTGTTGGCAACCTTTTTAAACTGTTTTATAATTTTTTTACTGCTTACCGTTACGGGGTAGCGTATGTCAAACTGCGCTTTGGCTGTTTCTCCCTCAATGTGAACAGCTGAAAGGTTGACCGTAAGCGCACCCGAAACCGAGTCGCTCATTTTAAGTCCGAGCGAACGTCCGTTGGTTTCTTTGTTAATAGCATAGTCAAGAAACGAGCAGATTGAGCCGATGTCATCTGTTTGATATGCGTTCGCAATTAAATCAACAAGCGCAGAAGCGGCATTGTAGCCCTTTTCAGGTTCACAGGCGTGAGCGGCTTTGCCTCGGCTGATAATCATAAGGCCGTCAATTGTGTAGTTAAATTCAAAATTACCGTCACTTGCATCTGCAAGTCGCATAAGCGTTTGTTCATCATAGCTTGATGAGTCAAGCATTGCATAAGCCATATCGGGAACAGCATTCAGCGCTTTGCCTGAATGAAACTGGGTAAGGATTTTTGCGTTGTTTACAATAGTGCTTACTTCAAGATGGAGTATTCCCTTTTCGGCATAGCAAATGCCGTAGTCGCTGTCAGGCGTAAAAGCAAGGTCGGGATACGGCTGTTTTGCAAAGTAGCCGTCCATATCCTCCATTCCTGTTTCTTCGGAAGTACCGTAGACGGCACGAATGGTGTTTTTGCCCTCAACGTTGTTTTCTCTGAGTGCACGCATACAGTAGAGAGTTACAAGAGCGGCTCCCTTGTCGTCGGCAATTCCTCTGCCAAAGAGTCTGCCGTCCTTGTCAGTAAGCGCATAGGGCGCAACGCTCCAGTTGTTGCCTGCCGGAACAACGTCAAGGTGCGAAAGCACAGCGCAAAGCGAACCGCCGTTCCCGAGTTGAACGTGAGCGCTTCTGTCCGTAACCTTTTCTCCTGTAAGTCCAAAGTCGTTTGCCCTTTTTAGAATGAAATCAAGCGCCTTGTCGCATTCATCATCTTTTTCTCCGCTTACGGATTCAAAACCGAGAAGTGTGTTAAGGTCAATTAAAAGCTCGTCCTTATATTCAAGAATTTTATGTCCGAAATTCATATTTGTCCTCCAAACTAACGCTTGTGTTTATTATAGGGTTAAGCCGTGCTTTTTTGCAGGGTACAAAGCACCTGCAAAAGCGTTTTTTAGCTTAATGTGATGTTTTTCTTTTCTTTACTCTGTAAATTATTATAACGGCAACGTAAATTACAAATGCCGAAAGTGCTATTAGGCTGATTGTAATTCCTGCTGATAATCCCGGAGTTTCATAGGTAAACTCAATTTTGCATTCGGTGTATCCCGGAACTCTCACAGCCATAAATCCGTAGTTTACTCTTTCAATTTCGGTATTCTTTCCGTTTACCTTTGCCGAAAAGCCTTCGCTGTACGGCACACTGAAAAACAGCAGATTATCGCCCGATTTATTGTTGTATTCAGCCTTAAAACCGTTGTCGGTGTATTCAAACGCGGAACAGCTTGACGAAGCAAGCTTTTGACATTGATCCTTGTACTTTTTGTTGCCGTACCTGTAGTTGTCGACAACGCTGTCAAAATATTCGGGATTTTTGCCGTAAAGAAGCTTGTATTTTTCATCACTGTAGCCTGTTATGTCGGAGTATTTTTTCATCTGCTCCCTTGAAAGCACCATTGAGTTGAGAATTGCCTCGGTTTTGTGAATATCTCCTACACGGTCAAATTCTTCTTCGGTAACAAAGGAGTCGTAGGCAAAGCCCATGGGAATATAACATTCGTTTTCGTAAATGTCAAATCCGTTGCAGGTTTTAACGTAATTCCAGTACGGCATTTTTGTATCTCCGTCTTCGTTAATAAAGGAATTGTCACTGCCTGCTTTTCCGTCTGCCCTGTAGTCAAACAGATACTTACAGCTGAAAAGTCCTCGCAGACCGTAAGCCGATTCGTTTGGACGGGACGCAACGTCACGGTTTATGCCCATTGCGTTGTAAAACTGCATTATTGAAGTGGAAACAGAGCTTTGAAAGCAGTTTATGCTTGGAATTTTCCAGTACATTGCAGTGTTGTCGACGCACTCAAAAAAATCACTGCGAACATCTTCCAAATCGTCAATTTTAATATCTTCTCTTGAATTCAGAATATCTTCTTTAATTGGCTTTGTTGTGGAGCTTGAAAGCACGCCTGTTGTAATTATAAAAGCCGAGGAAATAAGCGAAACAATCAGCACAGAGCAGATTGACGCAACGGCAAAATGCGGGTCCCTGTCCTTGAATTTCCTGAAAATCAGAACAAATGTGAGAATACTCATTAGGGCAAGCAGAACATAAATCCAGAAACGCTCAAACGTAGCCTGAACTCCGATTGAAAAATCTTTTGTTCCGTCGTCATTTTCCGTAATTTTCGGCATAAAGCCAATAAGCAAAGCCGCGCCTGCGGTGAGTCCTGTTGACCACGCAACAGCCCTGTTCCAGTTAGTCTCATTGTCCTCAACTGCTCGTATTGTTGCAAGCGACATCATTAGCACAACCATATAAAACCAGCGTGCGTAGTATATTGAGCTGTTCATAAGCTGAAACATACTGTTAAGCACGGGGATGAAAGCAAAAAGCATTAAAAGTGTAATGAGCTTTTTGAGCCAGTCACGCTTTTTTAACTGCAAAAATGCGATAACTCCCGTCATTCCGAAAAACGGAAGCCAGCCTGCAACCGACGCCCATTTGCAGTATGATTCGGGCGTAAACACAGGGAAAGCCGGCATATCGGCGGGAAAAAGGAAGCCGAGTATAATAAGCCAATAGCGCTGCGGCGAATCGTAAACAAGCGAGTCCCAGCCGTTTGGCAGGCTGTCAAGCCTTGGGTTGTTCATAAGTCCGATTACCGACGGCAAAAGTATAAAAGCCGTAGCGCAAAAGCCGATAATAACCTCTAAGGCAAGGATAAAAAATTCTTTAATTTTAAAGGTGCAGGTTTTGGTAAGCATAATCATAAGGTAGTACATTACCACAAACAAAACCTGTCCTACAAAGAAGTAGTAGTTTACAACGCAGGCGGCAAACACAGCAACTGCAAATACAACACGCCTTTTGTCATATACAAATGCGTCCAGTGCTGCAAGCAGAAGCGGAAACATTATCATAGGCTCGTGAAAATGAAAGAAGAACACGTTGTAGATTGAAAAGCCCGAAAGAGCATACAATAGTCCGCCTAAAACGGCATAGATTTTGTTTGAAACGTACCTTTTAAGATAAAGATATGCCGCAAGGGACGCACAACCGAATTTTAAAATGAGCAGAGGCCCGATAAGATACGGTACAAATTCGTTGGGAAACGGAAAAGTCAGCCAAAAAAACGGACTGCCGAGAAGATAAAAGCTGTAGCTTGACAAAAAGTCCGAGCCAAGGTCGGTCGTGTGGCTCCACGAAAGCTCGCCGTTTCTTACTGCGTCATGGCAGAGCTGGTAAAAAGGAATTTCCTGAACGTTGAAATCGCCGTAGTAGTAGAAAACTCCGCCGTTTGCAATGATAAAGGGAACAAAAAGTATTGCAGCGGCTAAAATTGCAAGCCCGAACGCATACAAGGCGTAGTGCCGATTTTTAAACGTCGGACGTTTAAGCGTATGTGTCATTTGATTTCTCCGATAAATTTTTGTAATCTTTGACTTTTATTTAAAAAATAGTATAATAACAATTAACAAATTACCTTTAACAATTGAGGTCGAGCGGATAGGCTGCAATAATGCAAAACTTAATTATTAATTTCTAAATTGTAAAATGTTAATTAATATATTATACCATATCAAAATGGAATTTGCACTAATTTTTGTAAAAAAACAGGAGATTAATCTTATGAAACAGTCACATTTTTACGCAATGCTGTCAAGAATGAAGTACATAAACCGCTGGGGACTGATGAATAACACGAAATATGAGAATTTATGCGAGCACAGCCTTATGGTTGCCATGATTGCGCATTGTCTTGTTTTGATAAGCAACAAACGTTTCGGCAACAGTTACAATCCCGAAAGGGCGGCTTTACTTGCCGTTTTTCACGATTCAACCGAGATTATTACGGGCGATATGCCAACTCCGGTAAAATATTTTAATCCTGAAATTAAGCAGGTGTACAAAAATATTGAAAATAATGCGGCTGACAGGCTTGTTTCAATGCTCCCCGAAGATTTTAAAGAGGATTTTGAGGAAATAATTAAGCAAAACGGAGAAAATGACAGCGAGCTTAAGCCGTTTGTCAAGGCGGCGGACAAGTTTTCTGCACTGATAAAGTGTATTGACGAAATGCGAATGGGAAACGACGAGTTCCGTAAGGCAAAGGAGTCAACCGAAAACGCAATTCATGCAATGAATATGCCCGAATGTGAGGTTTTTGAGCAGGAATTTCTGCCGTCATTCTACCTTTCACTTGACGAACAGGATTAAATTTGCTTATAAATTCATAAAATTCTACATAAAATTACGATTTACAATAAATTATACTTCTGAAAAAGAATTATTTATAGGAATTATAGTGGTATAATACTATAGATATTATAGTTTATTACGCATATCAACCTTTTTCACAGTCATCGGCTCAGCGCCGTGTGTTATGATGACACCACCTTAACGGAGGAACAGTATGGCAAATAACGATGCAAAAAATAATCTTGTTGACATAAGTTCTAACTCGCAAATCAGGAAGGTTTATAATAAAAAAGGCAGAATAAAGCGCATTTTGTGCATAATTTTTTCGGTTATTTTCCTTATCGGCGGAAGCGGTATGATTTATGTTTACAGCCTGCTCAATTCGCTTAACTATAAGGAAATTAAGGACGACCCTGCTTCAACTTCTCCGACAAGCTCGGATAATTCGGGCGATGTTTCGGGCTTTACCGTTGAGGACGGCGAGCTTTTGCAGGATTCAAAGGTGCTTAATGTAATGCTTTTCGGTGAGGATAATCACGGTTCTGACGAGCACGGCAGAAGCGATACAATGATTATGCTCTCAATCGACAACCGCCACAAAAAATTAAAGCTCACTTCGTTCCAACGTGACACTTATGTTTATATTCCCGGTCACGATTACGACAAAATCAATTCCTCATACACCCTCGGCGGTGCAAAGCTTTCTATTCAGACTATTGAGGCTAATTTTGGAATTAAGGTTGACCGATATGCAGTTGTTGATTTTGACAGCTTTAAGAAGATTATTGATACCCTCGGAGGTGTTGACATAGAGCTTTCTCAGGACGAAATAGACTATATCAACTACCAGATGTATAAAAACAAGCAGGTCGATTCGCCAAAAACAATCACCGATCCGCCGGGTGTTGTTCATCTTAACGGACAAGAGGCGTTGTGGTATGCCCGCAACAGAGGTTTGTCAAAGGGCGAGGATGGCAACGAAATCGGAATTGACGGTGACGACTGGGACAGAACCTCAAGACAGAGAAAGTTGCTTGAAACGATTTTTGACAGTATGAGAAATGCTGACATCGGTCAGATTGTTTCTATCGTAAGCTCCGTTGGTCCGCTTATAACAACGAACCTCAAAAAGGACGAAATCACCGCACTTGTTACACGTGCTTTGACTTACCTTGATTATGACGTTGAGCAGTACTACATTCCCGAAGAGGGACTTTGGTATTATGATGACAACACGCCGTCAGGCTCGGTAATCAGAATTTCGGATATGGAAGCTCAGCGCAGAAAGTTTGCTGAATTCGTTTACGAAGAGCTGTTTACCAACGCAGTGGGCGAACAAAGCGCAACAGCACAATAGAATTTTGAATTTTAAATAAAGGTCGGGCAACCGTTTTCAGGTTAAGCCTGACCTTTTATGCTTGAAAAATTCCGATACGCAAGTTTGTAATTCACAGTCTGATTACGATACGAATTAAAAAATTTCGGTGGAGTGTTCCACCTCTTTTGAGTACAGACAGAACAGCTTTTCAGTTTCGTATTCGCCCGTCAGAAGCGCACTGCCGATTACGACATATGCGCATAATATCCGATTGGCTGTGCTCAGCACATTCATACTGTCAACTGCGGTCAGAAAATATCTGTAAATATAATAAAGTGCCATATGCTCGAATAAATCGTCATACCGCTCGGGAATTTTTTCGTCAGCGTGCTCTGATGCCTTGCACAAAATTTCCCGCCACTCGTCAGTCATAATATCAAATTCCTTGTGCATTTCGAATACATATGACAATGACTTTTTGTGTATAATATCTTCTTTGCAGTTTCTATCAATTGCAACGTCGGCACTGTAATCAAACTCGTCAATTGCACTCTGCACATTTTCGCAAAACTGCACTGCAACATTCAGCCTGCCTGAAAACGGCAGGCTTTTGTCTGTAAAAATATCTTTCAGCTTATCTCTTGCACCGAGCAAAAAGCGCATAAGCTCAGCATTGTAGTCGCACTGCGAAAAATCCAAATCGTAAATTTTAAAATCATCATATGCGTTGTCTGTGCCGAGTATTAGCCGAGTTGCTTCCGGACACGCAAATGATAACAGGTGCTCGGTGAATACTGTGTAGTCCTGTGTAAGCCTCGGGAATTCCCTGCACGTTTTGCAAAGATGACTTTTGCCGAGGTTTATGTAGATGTCGCAAAGCTCATTTTCGTTCCAGAACGGACACCTTCCGCTTTGCGAAACAAAAATTCTGTCGCCGTCGCAGTCAATTTTCGTAAGCTTTTTAAGTTTTTCTCCGAACTTGCCGTCGACGGACTGATAATATTCGTTTGTTTCATCATCCACAACAACGTCCCAGCCTTTGCAGCAGCTATCTGGACATTTGTCGGCAATGCATTTGAATTTTTCAAAATAAGACGGGTAAATATTCTTCATAAAATCACGTCCACTCAAGAGTTAAGAAAAATTGTTCGTATGCGTCGTCCCAGCCGTCAATTCCGTTTACTCCTCCGCCGTTTACGCTTCGCAGTTTGGCGTCGTTTGAATTTTGTCCCGAGGCTAAAAGCTCGCCGATTGTTATGTTGTAGCCCTGGCTTTGGCAATAAACGCAGAAATCCTCAACAGGATTTTCACTGTTTTTTGTTTTAATCAGCTCATCTTTTAAATTTTTATCGTTTTTTGCGTCCGTTAAAAGTCGTTCAAGTTCAAATTCAACCACTAAAAACACCTTAATTCTAATAAAAACGGTCGGGACATCGCTATGCGACGATGCTCCGACCGGCCTTTTTAATTTGCGTACCGAATCACTCAGTTATTCGATTGAACTGTCGAGGTATTCCATAAGCTCCTCGTCATCCTTTTTCTGTTTATCCTTTACAATAAAGAAAGCGGTGAGAGCAGCGGAAAGAGCCGCAACAGCGGAGATTATGCCGATGATTAAAGCGAATTTTTTATTTTTCATACTGAATCCTCCAATTCGTAGGGCGCAAAGAATATATTTAAAACGCCATAATATAGTATTATTTGCTTATTATGTAATTATATTCTAATCACTTTTTATAGAAAAGTCAACAGAAAAACAAAAAAAGCAGAGAAAATCTCTGCTTTAAGTGTGTTCTGTTATTAGTCTGTCCGACTTACGCTGAAGCGTTGAGTCTTTTAGCAAGAGAAGACTTGCTTCTTGCTGCTGTATTCTTGTGAAGAATACCCTTAGCTGTTGCCTGGTCAATTTTCTTGATAGCAAGACGAACTGCCTCTGTTTTGTTGTCAGCATTAGTGTCAACAGCGATGTAAGCCTTTTTGATTGCTGTTCTCAAAGCTGATCTTGTAGCTTTGTTGCGAGCTGTTTTAGTAGCGATAACTTTAACACGCTTTTTTGCAGATTTAATGTTTGGCATTGTCCCACCTCCTTAAAATATCGGTCATATGGGTATTATAATACCACAAAAGCGTTTGAAACGCAAGTGTTTTTCAAAAAAAACTGCGAATTTTCGCATAATTTATGCAAAAAACATTTTGATAACAATATGTAGTATGTTACGTTATTTTTATTTCAATATAACGCTTAATGATACCTGAAAAATATCAGAAAAATTTTATTTTTCGTTTCCTTTGCGCCTTGAGAGAATATAACCTCCGATTAACAAAACAAGGACGATAACAAGCACAACTTTAAAAATAATGCCCTGAGTGCCTGCAAACATATCAATTCCGCTGTAAGCGTCAAGTGCGTACCACACTGTCATAAATACGAAAAAGGCGGAAATCACAAAAGCGTAAGCGCGTTTCTGCTTGATTCCGATTGCAAAGGTCAGCAGCGCAAGCATACCCCATAATATAACATATACATTCTGCATAAAACCGGTCATAGATATTCCTCCATATAAAGGTAAGCGTATTCTTGCGAAGGGTGTTTAAAATCAAACGGCTGTTCAGCTTGATTTTGAATTAATATAGGGCAGAATACCGCTTTCTATTTAATATTATATCCTGCAAAGTGAAGGGTTGTCAAACTTAATGTGTTGTAACTGTGAAACTTTTACATTTGCGGAAAAAATTTTAAAAAACGCTTGACTTTTACTGACTTTGGTATTATAGTAAGAATAAAGCAGTTAGCACTCTAATGTCGAGAGTGCTAAAACAGCAAAAACCGACTTCGGATTGTGAGGTGAACGGTATGGAGCTGGCTGCCAGAAAACAGAAAATCCTTACGGCGATTGTCGAAAGTTTTATCCGCACAGGCGAACCTGTCGGATCAAAGGCACTGATAAACGAAGCAGGGCTTGACGTTTCCTCAGCTACCGTGCGAAACGAAATGGCTGACCTTACAAACAAAGGTTTTCTTATTCAGCCTCACACTTCAGCAGGACGAGTGCCAACCTCTCAGGCGTATCGTTACTACGTTGACAATATAATGAGGGTAGCGCCTGTTGCGCAAAGCGGCAAAGAGTATATTGAATCAACGCTTTACCGCAGTGCCGACTCACCCGAGAGCATTCTTCAGAGTGCGTCGGACCTTATTTCACAGCTTACAGACCTTGCCTCAGTAGCCACAACGCCGGACGGCGAGGAAAGCAGAGTGCATAAAATCAGCTTTGTCCAGACCGGTTCTCACACCGCAATGGCTGTTGTGATTGCCTCAAACGGAATTATAAAAACAAAACTTTTCAGGTGTGAGTTTCTGATTACCCCCGAAATTCTTGAGGTTTTTGACAAGGCGCTTAACAAAACGTTTTCGGGAGTTAAGCTTTCGTCAATCAATCAGCCGTTTATTCAGACTGCGGCGGCGCGTTTCGGCGAGCTTTCGCTGTTTATGCCGGGAGTGCTTATGGCGATTATGGATTGTGCAAAATCCGCTCGTGAAATAAGCATTTGCCACAGCGGATACACAAGGCTGATGTTCACACCCGATATTGATTTTCTTACTGCAAGAGGCGTGATTGAGTTTTTGAATAACGAACACGACCTTGCCGCTATGCTTGAAAACCTCCCGATTGATACCTTGGTTTCAATCGGACGTGAAAACAGCAGAACAGAGCTTGCCCAAAGCTCGGTTGTTTCAACCCGATACATCGTTGACTCAAAACCATCCGGTGTGCTTGCGGTTGTAGGACCGGTGAGAATGGATTACGGCAGAGTAATTTCAATTCTCGAAAGCGTTGCCGACACTGTCGGAACACTGATAGGCGAGCTTACAGATATAATGTAAATTTACAATTAACAAATAAGGCGGTTTTCGGCCGCAATATAAATAAATTCGGGCTTTAAACTTTTGAATTATTGCAATCTATCCGCCCGACCAAAATGGTTAATGGTACATTGTTAATTTGAAAAAAGTCCTTGAAGGAGAATAAAAATGCCAAAGAAAAAGTGCGAAAATTCCGAAGAAGTAAAGGAAACCAAAACCGATAATGAAAACACAGCCGAAGCTGAAAAGCAGGCTAAGGAAGAAAAGGTTGAGGAAACAAAAGGCAAAAAGAGCAAAAAAGACGACGAAAATGTAAAAAAGCTTGAGGAAGAGCTTGCGACTCAGAAGGACAAATATATGCGGCTTGCTGCTGAATACGATAATTACCGCAAGCGTACTGCAAACGAAAAGCTTTCACTTTACGATGACGCAACGGCAAAGGCGGTAACTGAGCTTCTTCCCGTTGCAGACAGCGTGAGAATGGCGCTTGAAAACCTTGCAAATGCCGACCCCGAAATTATCAAAGGAATTGAGCTTATTTCAAATCAGCTTGACAAGTCCTTTGAAAAGCTCAAGATTGAGTCCTTCGGAAAAATCGGTGATGAGTTTGACCCTAACCTGCACAACGCAATATCTAAGATTGAAAGCGAAGAGCTTGGCGAAAACACAATTGCTCAGGTTTTCCAAACAGGCTACAAAATAGGCGATAAAATTATCCGCCACGCAATGGTGCAGGTAGCAAATTGCTGATAATATAAATAAAATTGCATATTAAGTAAAATAACTAAAAATACAAATAAAATTTTTATTGGAGGAATTCATTATGGCAAAGACAATAGGTATAGATTTAGGTACAACTAACTCCTGCGTAGCAGTAATCGAAGGCGGCGAACCCGTTGTAATCGCAAACGCAGAGGGTGCAAGAACAACTCCGTCCGTAGTTGCATTTTCAAAAGACGGTGAAAGAATGGTAGGTCAGGTTGCAAAACGTCAGGCTATTACAAATCCGGATAAGACAGTTTCTTCAATCAAAAGAGAAATGGGTACTTCCTATAAGGTAACAATCGACGGCAAAAGTTACACACCACAGGAAATTTCAGCTATGATTCTTCAGAAACTTAAAGCTGACGCAGAGGCTTACCTCGGCGAAACGGTTTCACAGGCTGTTATCACAGTTCCTGCATACTTTACAGACGCACAGCGTCAGGCTACTAAGGACGCAGGTAAAATAGCAGGTCTTGATGTAAAGAGAATCATCAATGAGCCTACAGCAGCAGCTCTTTCATACGGTGTTGACAAGGAAAACGACCAGAAGGTTATGGTGTATGACCTCGGCGGCGGTACATTCGATGTATCAATCATCGAGATGGGCGACGGTGTTCAGGAAGTTCTTGCAACAGCAGGTAACAACCGTCTTGGCGGCGACGACTTTGACAAGAGAATCATTGACTGGATGGTTTCCTCATTCAAGACAGAAACAGGCATTGACCTTTCATCAGATAAAATGGCTATGCAGAGATTAAAGGAAGCAGCAGAGAAGGCTAAAATTGAGCTTTCGGGTGTTACAACCTCTTCAATCAATCTTCCGTTTATCACAGCAGACCAGACCGGTCCTAAGCACCTTGACTTGACCCTTACAAGAGCAAAGTTTGACGAGCTTACTGCTGACCTTGTTGAGTCTACAATGGGACCCGTTCGTTCAGCTCTTTCCGATTCCGGATTACAGATCGGTCAGATTGACAAGGTTCTTATGGTAGGCGGTTCTTCAAGAATCCCCGCTGTTCAGGAAGCTGTTAAAAAGCTTATCGGCAAGGACCCGTTCAAGGGCATTAACCCCGATGAATGTGTTGCAATAGGTGCGGCTATTCAGGCAGGCGTACTCGGCGGAGAGGTTGACGGACTTCTTCTTCTTGACGTTACTCCCCTTTCACTCGGCGTTGAAACAATGGGCGGTGTAATGACAAAAATTATCGACAGAAACACAACAATTCCTACAAAGAAGAGCCAGATTTTCTCAACTGCCGCTGACAATCAGACTCAGGTTGAAATCAACGTTCTTCAGGGTGAGCGTGAATTTGCCCGTGACAACAAACAGCTCGGTTTGTTCGCTCTTACAGGAATTGCTCCTGCAATGCGCGGTGTTCCGCAGATTGAGGTTACATTTGACATTGACGCAAACGGTATTGTAAACGTTTCTGCAAAGGATCTCGGAACAGGCAAGGAGCAGAAGATTACAATTTCTTCTTCAACAAATATGAGCAAGGAAGATATTGATAAGGCTGTTAAGGAAGCGGAGCAGTATGCCGCTGACGACAAGAAACGCCGCGAAGCTGTTGACGCTAAGAACGAAGCTGAGAATATGGTTTATCAGGCTGAAAAGCTCGTAAACGAGAGCGGCGACAAGCTTTCTGATGATGACAAGAACACAATCAACACAAAGATTTCTGCTCTTAAAGACGCAGTTGCAAAGGACGATGCAGACATGATGAAGGCTGCAAAGGATGACTTGCAGAAGGCTCTCTATGACGTATCCGCAAAGCTCTATCAGCAGGCAGCTCCTCAGGGCAATCCTCAGCCGGGTGCTCCCGATATGGGCGGTGCTCAGCCGAACAACAGCGGTGATCCGAATGTTTATGACGCCGATTTCAAGGACGTTGACGATAACAAATAATTATTGTATAATATAAAACAATCAAAGGAGCTGTTAATTATAGCAGCTCCTTTGCGGTGTAACATTCAATTAACAATTTTTTAAACGACCTAAAGGTCGGAGCATAGTTGTAAATCGGTAGTTCGGGAGTCGGATATTTTTCTAAATCTAACGCAAGATATAAATTTACTTCATCTATTTTATTATATCAACGTTGATTATTATAGTGTAGCGGCGAACTGTGTTCGCAAAAATATATAAAGTGTTTCACAATTTATACATAGGAACGTAACTGAAACGTATGTATTACAGCCGTAGGGACACGGTGTGCCGTGTACGTGGTGGTTATGAAATTTTATCGATTAAATATAGTTATAGGGAAAAACAAACTTTACGAATTATTATAAATTCGGAACGGAGCGACCCACAATTCCGCATTCAGCAGTTCGGATTTGTATCAGTGCGTTTATCGGATTTGTATCAGTGCGTTTAAAAAATTGTTAATTGTAACTTGTTAATTGATTTCAGGGAGTGTATTTTATGGCTGAAAAAAGAGATTACTACGAGGTGCTTGGCGTTCAGAAGGGCGCAGGCGACGATGAAATTAAAAAGGCATACAGACAAAGTGCCAAAAAATATCACCCTGACCTGCATCCGGGTGACAAGGAATGTGAGGAAAAGTTTAAGGAGGTTAACGAGGCATACGAGGTTCTTTCCGACAAAGACAAACGTGCTCGTTACGACCAGTTTGGCCACGCAGGAGTTGACCCTAACTTTGGCGCAGGCGCAGGCGGCGGAAGTCCGTTCGGTCAGGGAATTGATATTGACGACATATTCTCAAGCTTTTTCGGAGGCTTTGGCGGCAGACGTTCAAACAATGCAAACGCACCTATGCGAGGCAGTGATGTTGAAGCCACCGTTTACATTTCGTTTGAAGAGGCGGCAAAGGGTTGTAAGAAAAACGTAAGCTACAACTGTGTTACATCCTGCGGCGACTGTCACGGCACAGGAGCGCAGGCAGGTTCTTCGCCCAAGACCTGTTCAGCCTGCGGAGGTTCGGGCAAGGTTACAATAAATCAGAGAACTCCGTTCGGTGTTGTTCAGACACAGCGCACCTGCGACGCTTGCCACGGAAAGGGTAAAATAATCGACAATCCCTGTCGTAAGTGCGGCGGCTCAGGCAGACAGCGCAAGAGCAAAACCGTTGACGTTACAATTCCGGCAGGTATCAAGGATCAGCAGATTTTAAACGTGGGCGGCAGAGGAAATGCAGGTTATAACAACGGTCCGTCAGGTGATTTGCACGTTTATGTAAACGTCCGTCCCCATCAGCTTTTTGAGCGCAGGGGTGACGACGTTTGGTGCGACACGCCGATTACATTTGCTCAGGCGGCTCTCGGCGCAGAAATTGTTGTTCCGACGCTCGACGGCAAGGTCACATATACAATTCACGAGGGAACTCAGCCGGGCGATATATTTAAGCTCAAGGGAAAGGGCATACCTCACTTAGGCGGCAGAGGCAGAGGTGACCAGTACGTCAGAATGACGATTGAAGTCCCCAAAAACCTGAACGCAAAGCAAAAAGAGCTTATTAAACAGCTTGACGGCACAACTACCGAGAAAAATTACGTCAAAAGAAAGAATTTTTTTGATAAACTGAAAGACTTGTTCAACGATTAATCAATCAGGGTGGCTCCTGAGGGCATTCGACCGTGACAGTAAATGCAACGTTTTATTTATATTTATGAGCAATAACGGAAACGTCTGTATTAAATCCGTATGGGACGGCATTCCCGACGTCCCGATACAAATAAATTTATATTATAAGGATACAAACCTATGGAAAACTGGACTGAAATAAAAATTGCCGTAAATGCAAAGAATATTGGCAAAGCTAGTGACATTGCAAACGTTGTTGTGCCGTACGGCATATACATTGAGGACTACACCAACCTTGAGCAGGAGGTTGAGGACATTGCTCATATTGATTTGATTGACGAGGATTTGCTTAATAAGGACAGAAACAAAGCCTTTGTTCATATCTATCTTGAGCCTGACGTTTCGCCGGCGGAGGCGGTTGCGTTCCTCAGCGAGCGTTACAACGCAGAGAACATTGAGCATACAATTGAGCTTCTCGACTGCGCCGAGGAGGACTGGCGCAACAACTGGAAAAAATATTTCAATCCGATTGAGGTAGGCAAAAAATTATTAATTCGTCCAAGCTGGCGGGATGATTATGACGCAAACGGAAGAGTTGTTCTGAATATCGACCCCGGCCTTGCGTTCGGTACGGGCGGTCACGAAACAACGCGCCTTTGCCTTGAAATGTGCGAAAAATATATGAAAAAGGGCGACAAGGTGCTTGACATCGGATGTGGAAGCGGTATTCTCTCAATTGCAACGCTTCTGCTCGGCGCAGACAGTGCAGTCGGCGTTGATATTGACGAAACCGCCGTAAGAACTGCCGCCGAGAATGCCGAAATCAACGGAGTGGGCGACAGATATACCGCAATCTGCGGCAGTTTTACCGACAAGGTTGACGGCAAGTATGACATTGTGCTTGCAAATATTGTTGCAGACGCTATTATGTTTTTGTCAGAAGGTGTGCGCAACTTTATGAAGGACGGCGCAGTTTACATCACAAGCGGAATTATCGACACCAGAGCTGAAGAGGTTAAGCAGTCGGTAAGCAGACATTTTGATATTATTGAAGAACATATAGAAAACGGTTGGGCGTGCTTTGCATTAAAGGCAAAAGTACATCACACTTCATAATAAATATAGTTCTGAATTAACAAAATACTTCTGTGGTTTTCACAAAACTGTCACATTGGTTTGATAGAATATATAAAAATTATGTTCGGAGGTTATAAAATTGAAAAAACCTGATAAAAGAGAAACAATTAATCTGTTTTTCTCGGCATTTCTTATTATTGCATTTATCGTATGCGCACACTTCTTTACGCAGTTTACAAGCACTCTTGATGCTACTGTAGGTTCAATCGTTTCAATCGCACTCTATGTTGTTTTCGGACTTTTGCTTTTTTACGCAACAAGAGTGGGCGACGGCAAGGCTATTATGCGTTTTTCTATTGTAACGCTTATTGTTCTTGTGATTCCGTCACTGTACATAATCATTGCCGCTATTGCACCCGGACTTCCTCTGCACGATGTTTTTGCGGCAGATAACGGCGGACTTAACGTTATTGTAACGCTTGCCTGCGTTGCACTCGGCTACGGTATTCCGTACACATTCCTCAGCGGATATGAGATTGAGAATCCGGACGCTGTTGCAGGCAATGAAGTCCTTGAGGGCGGCGTTGAAGCCGATTTGCTTGAAACAGCTGAAACAGATGAATCTACTGAACCCGCTGACGATGAATCGTGGAGAAATGAAGTTGATTCAGAGTCTGCCGAAACTGAAAAAGTTGAGGAAGAAACAGAAGAAGCTTAAGAAGTTGCAGACGAATAGAATTGAAGGTTATAAAGTCCGAAGTTGCAGTTTAACTGAATTTCGGACTTTTTTTACGCATATTCCTTGCATATTTTCCCTTGATAAAGCAGATAAATGTGATATAATTAAATTTAACGAGAATAAGGAAGTATTTTGATGAATGAAAAAGCTTCAAGGCAAAAGCTGCTTCATTACGCCGTAAGTACTGTTGGCGGATTTTTAGGCGGCTATGCAATTTTCAATCACTGTGACTTTTTCGGAAACGCACAGACGGCAAATTTAATTCACATTGTATGCGACATTTTCAGTGCAAATTTTTCGGCGCTGTTTTTTCTTGTGCTTGCTCTGATTACATATATTTCGGGCAATGTTTTTTATGCAATTGCGGAAAGATTTATTAAGTTCGATTTAAGGATTATCAGTCTTATTATGACAAGCTGTGCAATAGTTATTATTGGACTTTTCCCGAATATTGCAAATCACTACATTGCGGTTTTGCCCATACTTTTTGTTACCCCGATTCAGTGGAACGCCTACAGAACTGCGGCAGGCTACGCCAGCGCAACAATTTTTTCTACTAATAATCTTCGTGTAGCTGTAATATCGCTTACAAGATATATGGTAGACAAAGATAAAAAGCAGGGCGAGCAGGCAAGATTTTACTGGCTGACGCTCCTCGGCTTTCATTCGGGTGTTGCACTTGCGTGTGTTGCAAGCGTATTCTTGGGAACAGCAAGCGTGTGGTTCTGCTTTGTGCCGATTGCGCTTTCCTCGGCGGCATATATGTGGCTCAAGGAAAGACAGATAAAACGTTTTGCAGTCAGATATATTTTAAAGAAAGCATAAAATTAACCGTTCTGTAGTGCGAATACAGGGCGGTTTTGTTTAAAGGCTCTATAATAAAAAAGGGTTCAATGTCAATAGTTGGGGTAAAATATAAAGAAGAATAGCTTATTTTAAAATTTGGAATTTTAGAGTATTACTGAAGTTATCTTTTGGTATTCGTAGTACAGTGTTAATGCTAAAAGTTGTCAAATCAGGAATGATAATTAAATCAATTTTAATGTAGGGAACGGTCTTGACCGTTCCGATTACACAAGGGTTATCTGTAGTCCTGCGGAACAGTCAAGACTGTTCCCTACAATATATAATTTAGTATTATCGTTTTCAAGTGTGAATTTTTAGATTTTACAAGGTAGTAGGGGAGGCATCCCTGACGTCCCCTACGCAGAACTTTATTAAGGTTCCGTTTGTTATTACCCCAATATTTATTATAGAACCTTCTTTATTAAAACAGGTCGGACACCGCTTTAATGCGATGCTCCGACCTGTTTTCTATAATATCTTTCGTTTAGCTAATCTTTGCTCCGGCGGGCATATCGTCGACAAAGATGACCTTTACGTCTTCTCCACACGTTGCGGCAAGAATCATTCCGCAGCTTTCAACTCCGCAGAGCTTTGCGGGAGAAAGGTTTGATACAAGAATAATCTTTTTGCCAACAAGCTCCTCGGGCTTGTAATATTTTGCAATTCCGCTTGCAACGGTTCTGTCCTTTACACCGTCAAAAACCGTCAGCTTAAGGAGCTTTTTAGCTTTTTTAATCGGCTCGCAGGCTTTGATTTCGGCTACACGCAAATCAACCTTGCAGAAGTCGTCAATTCCAATCTGCGCAATACCCTCAATTTCTTCTCTGAGCTTTTTGGTTTCTTCATCCTCGCCCGAGTTGTTTTTGATGATTGAATTAAGTTCTTCAATTTCCTTATCAACGTCAATTCTCGGGAATAGAGCCTCGCCCTTTTTAACGGTTACGTCAAGGGGCAGAGCGTTGAATTTGTCAGAATTTTCATATGTTGCGCACTTCTCACACGCGCCGATTTGCTCTAAAGCCTTCGGCATTGTCGTGGGCATAAATGCAGAGAGAAGAGTGGCAACAATTCGGATTGTTTCAAGCAGATTATAAAGAACGGTTGCAAGTCTTGCTTTCTTTGCCTCGTCCTTTGCAATAATCCACGGCGCAGTTTCGTCAATGTACTTGTTGGCACGCGACACAACCCTGAAAATCTCGGCGAGCGCATTGTTAAGCTGAGTTTCGTCCATAAAGGAGTCGACTTTTGCCTTTAAAGATGTTGCGGTTTCAATTAAATCATCGTCAAATTCTCCGCTTTCACGCTCTGCGGGCAGTGTTCCTCCGAAGTACTTTTCAACCATTGCAACGGTGCGTGAAACAAGGTTGCCGAGTCCGTTTGCAAGGTCGGAATTAATGCGGTTAATCATAATTTCGTTTGAGAAAGAGCTGTCTGCGCCGAGAGCCATTTCACGCAGAATGTGGTAGCGGATAGCGTCTGCTCCGTAGCGTTTGCCCAGAATGAACGGGTCAACTACATTGCCGAGCGACTTTGACATTTTCTGTCCGTTAAAGGTAATCCAGCCGTGAACTGCAAGGTGCTTGGGCAAAGGCAAATCAAGAGCCATCAGCATTGCAGGCCAGATGATAGCGTGAAAACGCATAATGTCCTTTGCAACCATATGAACGTCGGCAGGCCAGTACTTGTTAAACTCGTCAAAAGCCTCGTTTTTGTAGCCGAGTGCGGAAATATAGTTTGAAAGAGCGTCAATCCATACGTAAACAACGTGTTTTTCGTCAAATGTTACGGGAATGCCCCATGTAAAGCTTGTTCTTGAAACGCACAAATCCTCAAGACCCGGCTTGATAAAGTTGTTTACGAGCTCAACGGCACGGGTTTTAGGCTGTAGGTAGTCAGTTTCGGTGAGGAGTTTTTCAATTCTGTCGGCAAACGGAGCCATTTTGAAGAAGTAAGCTTCCTCCTTAGCCTCGACAACTTCACGTCCGCATTCGGGACACTTGCCGTCAACAAGCTGACTTTCTGTCCAGAAGCTCTCACAGGGAGTGCAGTATTTGCCCTTGTACTCGCCCTTGTAGATGTAGCCCTTGTCGTAAAGCTCCTTAAAAATCTTCTGTACCGTTTCAACGTGATAGTCGTCTGTGGTACGGATATATCTGTCGTAGCTGATGTTCATAAAGTTCCACAGACTTTTGAAAATCTCTACGATTTCGTCAACGTACTGTTTGGGAGTAATGCCTTTTTCGGCAGCCTTCTGCTCAATTTTCAGACCGTGTTCATCGGTTCCCGTAAGAAACATTACATCGTAACCCTGCATTCGTCTGTATCGGGCGATAGAGTCGCAGGCAACTGTTGTGTAGCAGTGACCGATATGCGGATTGCCCGACGGATAGTAAATTGGTGTTGTGATGTAAAAAGGTTTTTTGTTACACATAATGTATCCTCCTAAGCAAATGAGCTTTATCAAAGCATTTATGATGCCTTGTATAAATTTTATTATACCAATTTAAGGAAAAAAATGCAATAATAACCTTATATTTGTAAAAAAATTACGGCGTCTGCCACAAGACAGACGCCAAAATTAATCTGAAATTTATTTAAGAATACTTCCGTCACCGCCCATTAAAGCGGTCATTTCCTCTATACGTTCAAGCGGAAACGGCGGTTCACACAATGGTTTTAATGCAATGGACATAAGCTTCATAGGGTTGTCATCAGCTGCGCTTCGATTTGAACTCAGCTTGCCGCAGCGTTTGCAACGGTGGATGATAGCCCACTCTCCGTTTTTTCGTACCCATACTCCGATAGGTTCCATAATTCCGCCGCAACTCGATTCGCGGTCGCCGGGCTCGTTGTCAACGTGCAAGCTTGAAAGGCAATTATTGCAGTGGTTTCTATGCTCACTGCCTGCGCCTTCGGGCGTCATAAGTCTGCCGCACACCTTACAGGTAAAGGTGTCGTTGCAAGCGTGATTTTTGTAGTATCCCTTTGTATATTTCAATCTTTTGTTTTCTCTGTTCACAGAGGTTCCTCCTAAAAGCAATAATAATTTATAGTAATATGCTTTGGGAGGTTTGAAGTGATTAGTACAGGCAAACCTCCCGATTCGCTGCAATCACATTATTATTCATATCAGTCAAACAATCAATCTCCTTTTCTAATTATTAGCCGTTTTTGGCTAATTTTATTATATCTTATACAGATGTGAAAGTCAATACAGGCGGATATTGTGTTTTATCAAATATCAGCAAAATAACGTTTTGTAAATATTATCTTAACTGTTACTTTGCTTTTCAATTATTTTTTTATTAATATTTTCAGCCTGTTTTTTGTAATACAGAGAAAAGCAGAGCCATACGAGCAAAGAAAATACGACCGAAATAGCCAGTGAAATTACAACGGGTAAAATTCCGAATTCCGTAGGAATCCAGCCTGCAAAAAACGCAACAGGCAGGTAGATTGCAAAGCCTATGCCTAGGTGGAAAATTACCTGCAAGACTTTTGAAATGCTCTCGTTGTAATAAATAAGCGACGGAACGTAAAATCCAAGACCTGTTACGGCTGAACAGATTACGTATTTAATAAAAACGTCGGGTGCAATGTTTGCAAGAAAATCACCGCTGATAATTACGCTGATTGTAAGATAAGCAACTAAAACGGTAAATCCCCAGCTTATGCCGAGTGCTATTGATTTTATAACATTTTTCATAGTAAAAAGCCTCCTAAATGCCAAGATATTTTTTGAAGTCGGGCAGGTATTTGCGAGAAATCCAGTCGGTTAAGCCGTTTTTCATAACAAGGCTCATCATACCCTTGAATGAAGGTTCAACGCATTTTATATGGTTTAGGTTTATGACGGTTGATTTTGAAATTTTCATAAATCCCTTGCCAAGCTGATTTTCTATCTGATACAATCGCTTAGGCGAAAAAAATTTCTTGTCTTTACCGTAGATAACAGTGTGCTCGTTTTCAACCCTGACCATATAAATTTCCGACGGTTTAAGCACAGCAATTCTGCCGTTGTCCTCGCCCGTGATGATTTTGTCGGTGTTCTCAAGGTACATAACCGCCGAGGTAATTTCGTCGGTGAGAGCGTCGGAATAGATGACTGCATAGGTTTGTTTAATGTCTTTTGAAATTTTGAGTTCTACCCTCAATTTAACCACTCCTTTCGGGTACAATGCGATTATACTATCAAACAAAAACTTTGTCACCGTTTTTGGGGCAAGAGGGTCAAATCATACGGTGAAATACACATAAATCGAACGTAAAAGCATATTAATTAGATAAATAGAGATAAAATAAAAATAATGCTTGACAAAAGGCACATATGGTGATAGAATAATAAAGCTGTATAAAACAGTGCTTAAATATCGCGGGATAGAGCAGTTCGGTAGCTCGTCGGGCTCATAACCCGAAGGTCGTCGGTTCAAATCCGGCTCCCGCAACCACATAAAACGGCTTAAACACTAAGTTTTTGCCGTTTTTCTTTTTGCGTAAAAATCTTGAATTTTGCAGATTTCCCCCGAATTTCCCTCCGGCGCTGTATATTTTTTAAAAATTTGACATTTATACAGAAAACAAAGACTGAGTAAATCAATCAAGATAACTCAGCCTTTTTGTTTGCAATTTTTATTTAATTAATCAATTCACCAGTTGTTTTAAGCTCACCTGTACTTGAATCAAGTTCAAATGAAACATAGTTATTCGCAATGATAATTTTATCATCCACAAACTGCACTGTATTTACACTTGCAGTATAATAATCAGTCATCAGATTCGTTTTCCAAACGATATTTCCTTCAAGGTCAGTTTTCATTACAGAATCCGATTTTGAAGCTGTAAACATAATCAACCCATCAGATACTTTTCTTATATCATTCTTTTCACCTACATAGCTTGGCGATGTTACATCCTCACCTGTAGCTATATCAATTATGTATAGGTCATTATTGGCAACAATATAAAAATTCTTTTCAGTATAGTCATAAACTCCGTTTATGGTTTCCTCAAAATCTCTCTGCCAGATTTTTTGGAAATCACTGTTATAGTATGCAACAGACATTGAATTCAAACTTGTATCGAATGTATATATAAGATAATGTTCAAAGTCGGGAGCAAATTCAATCTGTCTTACTATTTCCGAATCATCAACAGATGTGCCTGTTCCGTAAATACTTGACTTTGACTTTGCATCCTCAATTACGCCTTGTTTCATATACATTCTGTACTTAGTGAATTTTGAATTAGACTGATTTTCAGGCTCGCAAATCATAAACGGATAATCTGTAAAGTTACAGTTCATCATTCCCGCCGAAGAATCATAATCCTCGCCATCGGACGCATTTCTTACTTCTATATCACTTCCAAATAACGCTTTCGCAACATTTTTAATAAAGTCCGAATCAAATTTATCAGGAGAGCTTATACCTGTGTTGAAAAATGTTCTGTATATATTTACCGCAGGAATAGTGTATGAGGTTCCGTCTATAGTTGTAGTTTCAATTTTATCATATCTTCCGTAAACGACAATCTCATCTCCTACGATAAGTCTCGTGTCGGTCTGTTCGCCCTTAATAATTATCAGGTTGTCCTTGGTATTCTCCTTGTACTCATCGTACATCACACCATTATTTGAATTCCTGTAATAAAACTGAGCCTCGTTTTTTCCAACCCATACAAGCATTTCATATTCGGTATCAGTTGATTTGATAATCTTTTGAACTGTACCTGTAAAATAAATCTGTACACCCTCAAATATTGACGGATAACGTGCAAGAAATTCATACTTTGTAATGTCTATATAGTCATTATCAAAATATTGCGCAACAATTTTCTGTTCTTCGGTCATCTCGCTTGAACTGTCAACCTTGATATTTCTCAAACCTATTCCGTTATCAACATTCGAAGCTTCATTGGCAGCTGTTGTATCGGCAATTTCATTATCCTGTACACTGCTGACAGCTTGAGTCTGTGCAGATTCAGAATTCAAAGATTTTTCGCTGTCAGTATTGCTTTTTAATGCAGGAACTGCAGCAAGAATACCCGTAACGATTATCGCCACTGCAAGCGCCACCGATATGCAAATTATCATAAGCTTTTTTGTATTTGTACCCTTTTTACTTGATATGCCGTCATCACTGTTAAACTTTGTCATACAGTACGGACAGAATACTGATTCAATCGGCAACTCTTTTCCGCACTTGGGGCAGAATTTTGTATTCATAATAGTTCACATCCTCAATGCATTTATTATACATAAAATGGAATAAAAGTACAAGAAAAAGATAGTCCCCCTGAATAATCAAGGAATTATCTTGTATTTAATTGATATAAGTATGTATTTATTGGTTTTGCATATAAACATAATCATTATATAAATCGGTAGGGTAAAATTATGCACAAGCTTCCCAATTAAATGAACTTTCAATAAAATTTACATATCCGTTTTTAGTATCTACTTCATATGTAACATAATTATTCATTTCCTGCTTTTGTATTTCCGCAGGAACAGGTTCCAACATAATCAGAATTAATCTTACCACATTTTGCACATTTCCATTCATTTTCGGCAATAGGTTCATTTACAGACACTTGATATTCAAGAAGCCTTGCCGTTGCCTTAGTGTTTTGTGTAATACTTGCCAATGCACCAATAAGCAAAGCAATAACATGATAAGCGCAGTATTCAATAAAAGCATAAAGTGCAGAACTCATAAGATTAATAAAAAATTCACCAAAGTTAAATTCATATTTAGGTTTACCGCTATATGATATGTCAACAACCTCAAATCCGGATATAATGGAAGTTATAATACCAATGATTATCAATATTATGAAAAGTACCATACCAAGAGTTTCAAGCCTTGAGCACCAACTCCACAGGTTATCAATAACTCTATCGGTTTTGATGGTATCCTCTACCGATATAGGTTTTACATGCTTAGATGTTTCTTTAAACATATTTGCCATATTAATCATTCCTTTTGTATTAACAAATTAATTTGCTTTATTTTCTTTGTCCTTACTTTGAATTAACTTAATAATTCTCTTAACTACTTTTTTATCATATTCTTTACAGATAGTTGTTTTTCTTTGTTTGTATATACCATTTACCTCAATTACTTCATTTGTATTTTTATTCACCCACTCAACGCTTATTTGATTATTACAGTGCTCATAGCCAATATGAGTGTTTTCATTTTCAAATGTTTCAGTCACAATGCCAACTGCATTTATATGCATTTCATTTGAACCTCGCTTAAATGATTTTAAATATATGATATCTCCAAGCTGAATTTCCTTCATCATTTCATAAAATTCCGGTACTTCGTTCTCCTTCCACAACATGCAAACAAATTTTCCTTTGATAAAATTATCAAATTGATTATCCGTTCCGTGAAAATGAGAACCCATTCCCCAAATTGCCATAAAAAATCTCTCCTTAAATAATAATTTATTATTCAGGCAACAACTTAGCTGCCTGACAAAATCCTTAAACATTTTACCGATTTCAACATAAGTTTATCATAAATGCTTCTATTAGTCAATAAAAAATGCTTGCAGTGAATTTATTTTTTCATTCAAACAGTATAGAATAAACTATATATATCACTTTGAGGTTTCGGCTTATGGATAAAAATATTGATTACGCCGCACTTGGCAAGCGGATTAAAAATAAAAGAGTTGAAAATAACCTTACACAAGAAAAACTTGGTGAATTGTGTGAGCTGTCTGCGGCGCATATCGGTCATATTGAACGTGGCACACGCATTTTATCAGTTGATGTACTTTTCAAAATTGCACAGGTTCTTAATGTCAGTATTGATTATCTGCTTTTTGATTCTGTTGAAAATAACAATATTTTAAGCAGTATTGCACCTATACTTAAAGATACGGATAAGAATAAGGTAAGCAATTTTCTTAATACCGTACGTGTACTTGCCCAAAATATTGACGAACTTTAAAAGTTGTATTTGATAAAACTATATAAAATAAAAACAGCCTTTGATTAAATTATAGTCAAAGGCTGTTATTTTGTCCTGTGCTGTCAGCACAGTTTTTTAATTTTTACAGTATTAAATCAATTATTCATCATAATGACCTTTGCAGGAAGCAATAACAATTGCACCATCCTTTTCACGATAAACAATCCTATTTGTATCGTCAATCCTCCTACTCCACCAACCGCTTAAATTTCCTTTTAGCGGCTCGGGTTTTCCAATACCCTCAAAGCAGTTGCGCTGAATATCCTTTATAATTGTATTCAGGCGCTTTAACGTCTTTTTATCCTGCGTTTGCCAATAACAATATTCCTCCCACGCACATTCATCCCAAAGTAATTTCATAACATTATTCCTCTATCAATTCATGTTCGGTCAAAATTGCTCTGCCTGACTCAATATCAGCAATTACAGAGTTCAAATGTTTCATATTACTTTCGGAATAAAACGGGTCAGCCGAAATTTCAAAAGGAATTCTTTTTTCACGGCTTACTTTCGTTGCAAATATTGTAAATGCGGTGGTCATACTCATACCCATATCCTTACAAACCTGCTCCATACTTTTCTTTAGGTCTGAATCCATACGAAAATTTACCATAGATTGTGCCATACAAAACACTCCTTATTTCTTGATAGCTAAATTATATTACTTTGTAAAGCAAATGTCAATACTATGCTTTACAATATTATATGCACACAATTAAGAATTATAATGACTTTTTTAATTCAAGTGCATTCTGATAGCGGTTATCGGGAACAGTCTGCGTGCATTTTACTATAACCTTTTTAAGCTTGCCGCTATACAGCTTCCTTTCGGGCGGCTCTCCTGTGAGCATTACATTCATAAGTACTCCGAGGGCATAAATATCAGTCCGTTCGTCTGTCTGATTGATTCCGTACTGTTCGGGAGCGGCATAGCCTGTTGTACCGATAATTTTTGTATCCTTGCTTTGATAATGCTTGTAAACTCGTGCGGCGTCAAAGTCAATCAGCTTTACATTTCCGTTGTTATCAATTATAACATTTTCGGGTTTTATGTCCTTATGTATGATTTTATTTTTGTGGAGAAAATCCAATGCGTCACATAATGCCGAAATTATCCTTTTTACACCTGTGGGCGAATACATACTATCCTGCAAATAATCTGAAATCGTCTGTCCGTCAATGTATTCTTCAAGCACGATAACGCCGTCTTTTGTCCTGACAACGTCATAGACATTTGCAATATTCGGGTGGGAAAGGTTTCGCAAAATCATAAAGACCTCGTCTGAATCCTTTACTGCCCTCTTAACAATCTTTTTCCCAAGCTCTTTGTGCCTGTAAACGCAAATTTGCGATTTATCGGAATTTTTCAATGCCTGAACAAACTGATATTGTTCTTTTAATGCATTATCAATCCAGTTATCACTCATTTTGAAATACCTCAATAATTATTGATAATTTCATTATACCATGTTAAAATGATTTTTAAATACCAAAATAGGAGAATGATACAAATGCAGAAAAAGTCTACAACAGAGCTTTTGAAAGAACTTGAAAATTTCAAAAGCTTTGAAGAATATAAAAATGCAAATAAAGATTCTATGATTAGCAAATCAGTATCAGAGTATCTTTGCGATTTACTAAATGAAAGAAAACTTAAAAAATCAGAGGTTATAAGAAAAGCAGAAATAGGCGAAAGCTATTCTTACCAGTTGTTTTCAGGAACAAAAAATAATCCGACAAGAAATAAACTGATTTGTCTGTCAATCGGAATGGATTTATCGGTTGAAGAAACTAACAGCGTACTGAAACTTGCTGGACTTCTGCCGCTTTATCCGAGAAATAAGAGAGATAGTATTATCATTATAAATATGAATGCCCACAAAAGCGTAGTCGAAATTAATGAAGCTTTATTTGAAGAAAAAGAAGAAACATTGAATTAAAATTCTGTTTTTCTCTTAAACACTTTACAAGTCCTTAAATATTTTTTCGAAAAAGGCTTCGCAAAAAGTCTGAACGACCGTATGTGAGCCATACAGAGCGTTTTAGAGTGGCTTAAGATATTTTTGAGTGTTCACAAAAGGAAACAGGATACAAAATTCTCAACTTATAGCCAAAACATTGTTCAATACCTCTGCTGCTTGTGTATCTTTTGATTTGAGAGCATGAGTATAAATATTCAGCGTGGTGGAAGTATTGGAATGACCAAGTCTGCTTGATACTGTTCTGATGTCTGTACCCTCAGCTATCATAAGAGTTGCGTTGGTGTGTCGCAATGAATGTAAGGTAACTTGCCGTAAATTATGTCTTTTAAGGAAATTTTTAAACCATTTTGTAAGTGAATCAGGGTACATAGGAAGTCCGTTCCACTGAGTAAAAAGTCTATCGGTATCCTGCCACTCACTTCCGATTTTGAATCTTTGCTCAATTTGCCACACTCTGTAAGAATTTAGTATTTTTATAATATCATTACTTAGCTTCATCATTCGTCGGCTTGATTTAGTCTTTGGTTCTTTGGTAATCAGAGTTTTATTGCCGATATATTGAGAAGTCCTGACAATTTCTAAATATCCATTTTCAAAATCAATGTCTTTCCATTCAAGTCCAAACAGTTCACCTCTGCGCATACCGGTATAAATTAAAAGCATAATCATTGTTTTGTAGGTTATAGGCTCTTTCTGCAATGATGTCAGCATTTTTCTTGTTTCTTCCTCATTTAGAAAGTCAATTTCTTTTGCAGGAACTTTCGGAGGGTCAGCTCTTCTTGCAACATTCTCCTTTACAAGGTTCCATTTTACAGCAGTCGAAAGTAATTTAGAAATAACCCTGTGATGTTCTACAATAGTTTTTGGAGATAATTTTCCGTTATCTATGATATTGCCGTTTTCATCACGCTTTGCCTTTAGGTTTACTCCGTCCTCTGCTAAATTCCGATAAAAAGCATTTAAGTGGAGAGGTTGTAAATCCTGCAATTTAATGTGCCCGATAGCCTTATTTATTCTCTTTAAGTATTCACAATAACGGTTATATGTCTTTGGTGCTAAATTCTGCTTTCCGTATTCAAGTAACCATCTTTTAGAATAAGGCTCAAACTTTATATTGCTATTGGGACAGGCTCCTGTTTTTACTTCTTCTTCAAACAAAACTTTTTGTCGTTCAATCTCTTTTTCAAGCTGTTTCGGCGTGAAATTTTTAGGCGGTATCCAGGTTTTGGATTTTACAATTTTCTTTCCGTTCATATCACAACCCATTGATACCCTGATTTCATATCCTCTGCCTTTTTGTCTTGCAGTTGCCATATCAACACTCCTTTTCAACATTATAATTCTTTAAAAGAAAATAACCCCCAAACTAATTATTGCAAAAAATTCTCAAAAAAGCAAAAACTTTTTTAAAATTTATAAAAATTTTTTTGTAAGTAATCGGGAGAGTGATTTTTACACCCTTCCTTACTTATTTTAACTCACTCGACGTATTATATCGGTATTATTAACTTGTTCACCATTTCCGTTGCTGAAATATTCAAGTAACGAATCATAGTTTAATAAAGTTTTTCTGCCGAGTTGAACAGTCGGAATAGCACCTGACTTTACAATGGTACGCAACGCATACAATGTAATACTGGTATCGGGATCATCTCTTTTTAACTGTTCATATGCGTCTTTTACAAGTCGCATTCTTGCCATTAACAACACTCCTTAATTTTTTGACGGCTTCATTTAGAGATGACATATCGTCATATGTTATAATGTAATCGAAGTTTGTATTACATTCTGCATAGTTAAGTATTTCATTGATGTAATCAATGATGCTCAATATATCACTCTCCGAATATGAAGATTTTGTTTCTTGTATTTTAATCATATAAACCAACTCCTTTACTTTTGTAATTCAGGGTGGATAATATAATTATTTATTATCATTTGATAAATCTGGGTCAATATTTTCAATATACTTTGTCTTTCTATTTTCTAGTAACTTTTGATAAGAATTATTTAGTGCAAATTGAAAATCTCTTTTTGTACATGCTTCCATGAGTTTGTACTTAGCATAATAAACTTGATTTATTTTACAACTTACTCCGTAAATATCGGTTGAATGAATTGATAAGCAATATTGGTTTATCTTTTTATATTTGTCCAAAACATCAAAAATATCAATTTCAGAGCCTTCGTCAAGAACTAACTCACCTGGTTTTTTCATGTTTCTTGAATATCTAAAATATCTAACTCCTTCTTTATAATATTTTAATAGCTCACTATCTTTTTTGATTTTCTTTTTAAAGTACAGTCCGTAGTCTTCATAGGGGTTCATTCTTGTAATGTAACAAAAGCCATGAGTCCAAAAGGAACGAATATCATCATATGAAATGTATAATTTTTTGGTTGTTACATCTTTAAGCAAAAGGTGTATATGCCAAGAGCCATTTTGATGCGGCTCTAACACTGAAATATACCCAATGTTTGGATAGTAATATCTTAACTTTTGCCAAAATATCTTAAAGTCATGATATACTTCCTTATCATCAAACTGTAAAGTACTGTAAGTTAATACCACATGTAAACCTTGATATTTATAAAAGTTTGCATGAACATATTTATACATATTACTTGCTGATTTTATAAGATGTCCTATTTGTCTATCTTTTCTCAGCTTTTCATTCCATTCTTTTTGTTCTTTCTCAATCTGTTCAAATGTACTTTTGAAAGATGAATAAAAAGGATTATTGCTTTTTTCGTAAACTTCAGTAGGTAATGATATTATATCTTTTTTCTTTTTGCGTTTTCTTTTTTCCTTTATCTGTTTAGATTTTAATGCCATTATTTCAAGATACTCACCATACCAGGTAAGTTTTATTCTTGGAAAATGCAAGACTTCAAATTTTTTATTCTCAATTTTGACAGTAATTTTATTATCCATAAATTTTATTCCTCCTTCATTCTTAATGGATATCATATTCATTTAGTTGTATATTGAATATGTAAAGAAAAGAAATAAGCTTCTTAATATTTATTTAAGCAACAGGGTTTTATTACAAAATTTTCCAAAATAAAATTTCAAAGTATTATTATTTATTAATTAATACTTTTCGTCCAATATTTCTAATAATATTCAAGTATAAATAGTGAGAAATGCACCTAATATACACATATGTAGAAAATAATATCTAAATCTGAAATATTTTTTATGCATAGATAACTTTAACTTTACTCAAATAACAATCATTTTAATTAAAAAAGTCATTTGAATATGTAACAAACTTAATGGAAAATCCTTACAATAATATTATTTGCAAAAGCTTACGAAAATTGCTTAATTTTTAAAATTTTTTGTAGAAAACATTTTAGATAGGTAGAAAATAAAGTAATAACTTACTAATAGATAATAATCACACGCTTTTCGTCTAATGTTACAAAATAATAATCAAGTAAAAGAGAAACATCATACTCACAACCAATCATTGTTTTATAGATAAAATAGACACAGTTTGCCCCAATCCTGCTGCCTCAATAACAACAGGATTGATATTTCAGGTATTAAATCGGATTGTTTTATTGAGTAAAAATGGGCTTAAATAAGGCATTTTGAAAAACTTTGTAGGAATGCACAAAAAGTCGACTATAGTTTTATGTAGTTTCGTGCATAAAAAAGAACAAGGAAATGTAAAAGCCCTTGTTCATAGAAAAAATATTCAGTTTTTCTATGTCAAAACTAGTTTGCGAAAATAATACAGAAGCTCTATATTTGTTTTGACAACTTCAGAACTTCCTCATTCTGTTTGCACTATAGTGCACTCCCAATCAATAAATCAGGGAATATATACCATTGATTTGCGAATGATAAATTTGATATCTATCGTATAAATAAGTTCAGGCTTTAGATAGTTTTTTGAGGATAAGCAATCCTGCTAATTAGCTTGCTAAAAAGTATATTTATCACATTTGCGTTTCCATGCAACAGTGGTATTTATAATACTAGTATTAAGTCAGACGCTGTTATCAGCAAAAGTAAAAGTTTTGTGTGATTTAGGGCGATTACGAAGCTTTGTAGAGACTCACAAAAACCAATCATCAATTTTGTGAAGTTTTTATATGTAAAAATGAAACAGGTAAATGAATAAAATCCTTGTTTGTTATTTAATAAATATTGGAATGTAAAATAATGTATTGGAAAGTGCATTGTAGAAAAATATATAAATTTTACTTTTTGTGTTGAATTTTGTTTTATTGTGTAGTATTATTTTCACATAAGGAGGTATTTTTATGTATAATTTAAGTGTAACTGCATGTAGTTTTAAATTTAGAAAGAAAAATAAGAAGAGAATAGATGTAGTACAACATTTATATAACAGTTTTATATACAAAGAGGGAACAAACGAAGAAAAAGTTTTTGCAAGTGCAAAGGAAATATTTATAGATTTCTTTGAAACATTCATCGATTATGAAAACGATAGCGAAGATAAAAAATTATTTTCCTGTAGTTTAGATAAAAATGACATAGGTGAAACTGAACATTATAATTATATTTTAGCAACTGTTCACTCAGGCAGCTACGGATTTCCTTCTAAAATTATAGATAGTGACACAAAAGAAGAACTAATGCAAACTACAAATAAACAAGCTCCAGTTAAAGACTTTTATGTTTTAGTAATAATACCAAAAGACGACGATAAAGTTAAAGTAGTAAAAGGACTCTTATTTTTTCAAAATATAGGGCAATATGGGGTAAAAACAATTACTACTAAGTATTTAAGTAAATATTTCTCTACATACTATAATTTATCTACAATTTGCGGAAATATTTCTCCCAAAATTTTTCTAGATAAACTATTTAAAAACAGTGCAATACGAGATCTAATCTTAATCAAAAACTTAGTTTCTGATGATGAAGCTGATAAAAAAGGTTACGGAAAAGAAACTAGAACATTATCAAAACTAAAGTGGTCTGAATCTCTCATTACTAAATTAAAAAATTTCGCAAGTGGTTCATGCTATACATATGAATTTGAAGGAATTCAATATGACCAAACAAAACTTTATGCTGATATTGGCGGTAGATTCAGAACTATTGATTTACACAACATAGAAAGATTAAGTGTCATTGAAGCTATTCCTGATGAATATTTATTAGCTGATGGCACAGTTAAAAAACTGGATTTACTTGAATATTTTAAGACTCTAGCCGAAGAATATATAGATACAATGAGTTTAGGTGATTAAATGTTCATTATTTCAATTATTTTATTTTGTTTTTCTGGAGTTGTTTTGCTATGTTATTTTTTAAGAAAAAATAATAATTTTATAGATATTAGAGGGACTATTAAAAATTATATTTCTATTTTTAAAAATAAATATAATAAGTATTTAAAAGGACAACTGTTTTTCTTTTTTGGTTTGCCTTGTACTTTAGCAATTGCAACTGCTATCATAAAACCAATGGATGACAATTTTTTGAATTTGATATTATTAATTATTACTATATTCATTTCAATGTTTTTTGCTATGCTAAGTATTATTATTTCTTTTAAAGATAAACAGACAGAAAATAAAAAATTGATAAAGGAAACTTGTGATGGGTTAATCTTTGAAAATTTTATCTGCGTAATTATTATACTAATTTCTCTAATTTACAATCTGTTTCCTAAGGCGATTATTAATTTTCTTCCTGATTATTGCATAGACGGTTTAACTAGTATTGCAGATTTTGCAATTTACTATCTACTGTATTGCTTGTTATTGAATTTATTTATAGTATTAAAGCGAATTCGCATTTTAATTCACCATAACTAATTTCCCCGAAATTTCCCTCCGTCTGGACTTCACTCCACTTAACTGCACTAAAAATAATAGCTACTACACTTAACTACAATTAACACAATTTTACGCTGCTTAACACCAATATTTCACACGCTTCCCCCTCATAACCCGAAGGTCGTCGGTTCAAATCCGGCTCCCGCAACCAACCGAGTGTCTCGGTACGCAAATCGCGTATCGAGGCATTTTTTATTGTGGCTCTATGTCAGTAGTTGGGGAAAACCCGAAAAAGGAAAAGTAAATAAGTGTATGAACAAGCGATAGTGTCAAGCTGTCGCTTGTTTTTTGTGATAAAGGGATTGATGAGAAAAGAAAGAGGTTTTTTAGTTAAGGTTCTTTGTCAATATAAGGAGAATCCCCAAATATTTAAAATGAACAAGAAATAGCAAACATCTCTGTAAAATGTACAGGGACTTGCTATTGTATTTATAGCAGTTTTTTGTTATACTTAATTTACAGTTTAATTGCTTATACAAATTATAAGATAGTATATTGCCATATAAGCATTGAAAAATATAATTAACAGAGGTATTTGATGAAACGGACAGGCATATTTAGGGTGCTGAACATAATTAAAAATGTTATTTGCTGGACTTTGATTGTATGTCTTGTGTCTATGCTAATAATTTTTTTAATGGCGAGAACAAGCGGAGAAACTCCTTCTGTTTTTGGCTATTCAATCCTGCGTGTTTCAAGCGGAAGTATGGAACCGGAGCTGATGGTGGGAGATGTTATCATTGACAAGAAGATAGAGGATTATTCTGACATTAAAAAGGGTGATGTTGTCACTTTTAAGGGGGCGGGAAATCTTTCGGGTATGCTTGTCACACATAAAGTTATTAAGGCACCTTACTACGAAAATGGCGAACTTATGATTCAAACCAGAGGAATTGCTAATGAAATTGCTGACGAGCCTATTCTGATGACAGCTGTTACAGGAGTTATGGTTTACAAAGTTACGTTTTTGAACACTGTTTTCAGCGTGTTCTTGTCACCATGGGGGCTTATTATTCTAATCGGTCTTATTGCACTTGTGTTTTTTGATGAAATTATTGTTATTGTAAAAATACTTACAGGTAATTATGAGCCTGAGAAACGTGAGGATATAAATGAAATTATCACACGCCTGCAAGACGAAAAGACTAAAGAGCAAGCAGAAAAAGCGAAAGAACTAAAAGAGTTAAAACAGGATAGCGAGGACAATGTTGGAAAAGACGAGTGAAAAAACCGTTTATGATAGAATATATGAGGCTGTAATGCAGATACCCTATGGAAAGGTTGCTACCTACGGACAAATTGCAGTAATGGCGGGGAACCGGTATTACGCAAGAGCGGTTGGCAATGCGCTCCACAACAACCCTGCGCCCGAAGTTATCCCCTGTTACCGAGTGGTAAACTATCAAGGAAAATTGGCACCAAACTTTGCGTTTGGCGGAGAAAACATACAGAAACAGTTGCTCGAAAATGAGGGCGTTGAGGTAATAGACGGCAAAGTGGATTTAAAAAAGTACGGTTTTTAAACGCCCTAAGGATCGGTTTGAAATTATAGCGCGGTATCGCGGGAGTCAGACATTAATCAGACTCTAACGCAAGATACAACTTTACTTCATCTATATTTATTTTTTAACTATAGCACTTTTCTTTAAAATTTACCCATCGAGGTACTCGACAGAACAATTAACAAATTTCAATTAACAATGTTTAAATACTGTAGCGGCGAACACAGTTCGGCACTACAACAATATAATTGATTTATTTGAATTTATGAATTAATGTGAAAATTCAATTGCAAAATAAATCTAAAAATCGACATTGATTTGCGAAAACAGCCCACAAAATGAATAATTATAATAAAGTTGTTGCTAAAATGTATAAATCTTTTTTAAAAAGAAGTGACACTTCTGCAAGTATTGTATCTTTTATTTCCTGCCAAAATATGTTATAATAACCTCACGCCATTACCAAAATCAAAGATTTTGATGGCTGAGAGAACATTGAAACAAAAGTATTAATGCCTGCGGCATTAGGGAACTTCGTTCCTGATTGTGCTTCGCACAATATTTATGTTATAATAACCTCACGCCGTTACCAAAATCAAAGATTTTGACGGCTGAGAGAACATTGAAACAAAAGTATTAATGCCTGCGGCATTAGGGAACTTCGTTCCTGATTGTGCTTCGCACAATATTTATGTTATAATAGTTAAAATAAAAAAGGGAGTGATATTATGACGCATAATAATGGGGACTATTCAGCGATTACACCTGAGATTGACGTTCTATCAAAGAAAATGATGGACAATTCCGTGATTGACCCTTCTCTTTACGGTAAATACGATGTCAAAAGAGGACTGCGCGACCTTGACGGTAAGGGTGTTCTTACGGGACTTACAGATATTTCAACAATTATTCAGAATAAAGTGATTGACGGCAAGCGTGTTCCCTGCGACGGTGAGCTTTATTACCGTGGATATAACGTAAACGATATTATTAAGGGAATAATTGACGATAATCGTTTTGGTTTTGAAGAAGTAGTATATCTTCTTTTGTTTGGCGAAATGCCGAATCCGCAGGAGCTTCACAATTTTAAAGAATTGCTTGTTCAGTACAGAACTCTGCCGCAGAACTTTGTGCGTGACGTAATTTTAAAAGCTCCGAGTGAGGATATGATGAACTCAATTGCAAGAAGTGTTCTTACACTTTTCTGCTATGATAAAAATCCGAACGATACTTCAATCAATAATGTTCTCAGGCAGTGTGTTCAGCTTATTTCCGTATTTCCGCTTTTGTCGGTTTACGGCTACCACGCATACAACCACTATCTGCGTGACAAGAGTCTGTACATTCACCGTGCAGACCCGTCAATGTCAACGGCAGAGGTAATTCTGTCGCTTCTTCGTCCCGACAGAAAATACACTCAGCTTGAGGCAAAGGTGCTTGATATGGCGCTTATTCTTCATATGGAGCACGGCGGCGGTAACAATTCTACCTTTACAACACACGTTGTAACTTCGTCAGGTACTGATACCTACTCTGCAATTGCGGCTGCACTTGCGTCGCTTAAGGGACCTAAGCATGGCGGAGCAAACGTAAAGGTTTACTATATGTTCGAGGATTTGAAAAAGCACGTCAGAGATTGGAATGACGATGACGCTATTATGGATTATCTTGAAAAGCTCCTTGACAAGCAAGCTTTTGACTGTAAGGGTCTTATATATGGTATGGGACACGCAGTTTACACAATTTCCGACCCCCGTCAGGTAATTCTTAAGGGTTCGGTTCAGAAGCTTGCCGAAGCAGAGGGCTATGACGATGAATTCAGTCTTTATGAAAAGGTTGAGCGTCTTGCGCCTGAAGTTATTGCGAAGAAGAGGAAAATCTACAAGGGCGTTGCGGCAAACGTTGACTTCTACAGCGGACTGCTTTACAGTATGCTTAAAATCCCCTGCGAGCTTTACACTCCGCTTTTTGCAACTGCACGTATTGCAGGCTGGAGCGCACACAGACTGGAAGAGCTTGTTAATTCAGGAAAGATTATTCGTCCTGCATATATGAGCATTTCCAAAGAGAAAAAGTATGTTTCGCTTGAGGACAGATAAATTTAAATAAGATTTGATAGTATAAACCCCTCGGATATTGTTTTCGAGGGGTTTTGATTTGGGAGTTTGCTTATAAAAATCAACATATTTCGACAAGTGTGTATTGATTTTAAAATTGAATAATGATAAAATTAATCAAAACATTTATTTTTACATAAAGGAATTAAAAAAGCAAAAAAAGAGATTATAATTAATTGATATATATAATTAATACCACTATACTTTCGGGCGATTTTTCTGCTTTTCAGTTGAAAAATGCGCTTGTTTCGGAGGCGGCATTTTGAAATTAGGACTTGATATTGGTTCGACCACAATAAAATGCGTTGTGCTCGACGACGAAAATAAACTGATATACAGCACGTACGAGAGGCATTATTCTCAGATTACAGAGAAAATAGCTGAAATAATCAATACTGTTCGTTCAAAGGTAAACGGTGTTGAAAATGCAAGCGTAGCAATGTCAGGCTCGGCAGGCATGGGAGTGGCTCAGGACTGCGGAATTGACTTTGTTCAGGAGGTTTATGCCACCAGAGTTGCCGCCAATACATTTTTGCCGGGAACAGACGTTGTAATTGAGCTTGGCGGCGAGGACGCAAAAATTCTTTTCCTCACAAACGGACTTGAGGTAAGAATGAACGGCACCTGTGCAGGCGGTACGGGTGCGTTTATCGACCAGATGGCAACATTGCTTAACGTACCTCTCGAAGAATTAGACGAGCTTGCAAAGCAGTATGAAAAGACTTATACGATTGCATCACGCTGCGGCGTGTTTGCAAAAACAGACATTCAGCCCTTGCTTAATCAGGGTGCAAGAAAAAGCGATATAGCCGAAAGTATTTTTAATGCTGTAGTAAGCCAGACTGTTGCCGGACTTGCTCAGGGACGTGAAATTGAAGGCCAAATTGTTTACCTCGGCGGACCGCTCACCTTTATGAGCGAGCTGCGCAACTGTTTTGACCGCACACTCGGCACAAAGGGTATCTGCCCTGAAAATTCGCTTTATTATGTTGCCTGCGGTGCGGCTCTTTGCGCCGATAAGCAGATTAATTTTGACGAGGTTATCGAAAAAGTAAAAAACTATAAGGGTTCGGGAAACTTTGCGTTTAATTCTCCGCTTTTTGAGAGTGAGGAGGATTACAAAGCATTTTGTGAAAGACACGCAAAAGCAGACGTAAAGCAAAAAGAGCTTAAAGGATACAAGGGCAAGGCTTACATAGGAATGGATGCAGGTTCGACCACAGTAAAGGGCGTTGTGCTTAATGAGAACGGAGAACTGCTCTATTCAAAATATCTTCCGTCAAAGGGAAATCCCGTTGAAATTATCAAGGAATTTCTTGAGGAAGTATATGAAATCAATCCTGAAATCAACATTGCTTCGTCAGCTGTTACGGGCTACGGCGAGGATATTATAAAGAACGCATTTGACGTAGACTACGGAATTGTTGAAACAATCGCTCATTTTACAGCAGCGAAATATTTTATGCCCGACGTTGAGTTTATTATCGACATAGGCGGACAGGATATTAAGTGTTTCAAGATTCATAACGGTGCAATTGACAATATATTTCTTAACGAGGCTTGCTCGTCGGGCTGCGGAAGCTTTTTGCAGACTTTTGCAAATGCGCTTGGCTATGAAATTGAGGAATTTGCAAAGCTCGGACTTTTTGCAAAACGTCCCGTTGACCTTGGCTCACGCTGTACTGTATTTATGAATTCGAGCGTTAAACAGGCGCAGAAGGACGGCGCAACAATTGAGGATATTTCGGCAGGACTTTCGCTGAGTGTTGTCAAAAATGCCCTCTATAAGGTTATCCGTGCTTCAAGTCCCGATGAACTTGGCAAAAGAATTGTTGTTCAGGGAGGTACGTTTTTAAACGATGCAGTTTTGCGTGCGTTTGAAATGGAGATGGGTGTAGAGGTTGTTCGCCCGAATATTGCCGGACTTATGGGTGCATACGGTGCGGCTCTGTATGCAAAGAAAAAATCAAAGGGCAAGGCTGACAGCACGCTTGCCGACAGTAATGCTCTCAAGAACTTTGTTCACGAAATTAAGGTTGCAAACTGCGGACTTTGCAACAACAACTGCCGTCTTACAATCAATTCATTTGGCGGTGGAAGAAAGTTTATTGCAGGCAACAGGTGTGAGCGCCCGATTACAAAGCGTGCGCCCTCAAACGACCTTAATATGTATTCATATAAACTACAGCTTCTTGATTCCTACAAGCCTGTGGAGGGGTTAAGAGGAAAGCTCGGAATCCCAATGGGACTTAATATGTTTGAGCTTTATCCGTTCTGGTACAGGTTCTTTACCGAACTGAAATTTGAGGTGTTCAAGTCGCCGTATTCAAGCAGAACGCTCTACCAGAGAGGTCAGCAAACAATTCCGAGCGACACCGTCTGCTTTCCTGCAAAGCTTTTGCACGGTCACGTTCAGACGCTTATTGACGAGGGCGCAGAAGCAATTTTTTACCCTTGTCTTTCATATAATTTTGACGAGCACCTCGGTGACAATCACTACAATTGTCCCGTTGTTGCGTACTATCCTGAGGTTATCAAGAATAATATGAAGGATATCCGAAAGGTGCATTTTATAAAGGAATATTTCGGTATTCACCGTCCAAAGGATTTTCCGCAGAAGGCTTACGAAAGACTTTCTCAGCACTTCCCCGACCTTACGCTTAACGAGGTGCGAATTGCTGCAAAGAAAGCGTACGAGGAACAGGACAATTACAGGAAAAAGGTAATTGAAAAGGGCAACGAAATTATTGCGACTGCCGAAAAAGAGGGCAAAAAAATTTTTGTTCTTGCAGGCAGACCTTATCACATTGATCCCGAAATCAACCACGGAATTGATAAACTTATTTCAAGCTTTGACGTCGCAATTGTCAGCGAGGATGTAATTTCACCGAGGGTTAATAAGTTCTCAACTCATGTGCTGAATCAGTGGACGTATCATTCAAGGCTCTACGCAGCGGCAAAATACATTACAACACGCAATGATATGGAGCTTGTACAGCTTGTGTCGTTTGGATGCGGCGTTGACGCAATTACAACTGACGAGGTAAGAGAAATTCTTGAAAGCAATAACAAGATTTACACACAGATTAAGATAGATGAAATCACAAACCTCGGTGCTGTGAAAATCCGTATCCGCAGTTTGCTTGCGGCAATTGATAACGATTAATATATACTTTGGAATGTGTAATTCTGAAGTATGATTTTATCATTGTTACAGCTAACAATAATGTAGGGAACAATCCCTGCGGTGATAAAACATTTTGAGTAAGGCTGCTGAAAGGAATTAAATTATGGCTGAATTAAAATACGACAAAAAAACAGGTCGATTGCTTTTTACAAAGCAGATGAAAAAAGAATATACAATTCTTATGCCGAATATGGCTCCTATTCACTTTAGTATTCTGCAAAATGTTTTCACGCATTACGGTTACAAGTCCGACCTTTTAAATACAACGGGTCCCGAAATTGCGCAGACAGGACTAAAGTATGTGCATAACGACACGTGCTATCCTGCACTGCTTGTTATCGGTCAGTTTATTCATGCTCTGCAAAGCGGCAAGTACGATGTTCACAAGGTTGCGCTTATGATTACTCAGACGGGCGGCGGCTGTCGTGCGTCAAACTACATTTTCCTTTTGAGAAAGGCGCTTAAAAAGGCGGGTTTTGAATTTGTGCCTGTAATTTCTCTTTCGTTCGGTATGGAGCACAACAGCGGATTTTCAATTTCTCTTCCGCTTATACGTCGTTTCGTCGGCGGCCTTGTTTACGGCGACCAGCTTATGCTTTTGTTAAACCAGACAAAACCGTATGAAGTAAACAAGGGAGAGAGTATGGCGCTTGTTGAGGATTGGAGCGCAAAAATTTCGCAGATGCTTATAGACGGCAGAGGCTATACTCTTGAAGAACTTGACGAGAATTTGCATAAAATTACAAAGTCATTTGCACAAATCGAGCTTAATAAGGTTCCTAAGGTTAAGGTAGGCATTGTCGGCGAGATTTACGTTAAATATTCAAAAATGGCGAACAACGGTCTTGAGGAATTTTTAGCCGAGCAGGATTGCGAGGTATGTGTTCCGGGACTTATGGGTTTTGCATCGTTCAAGGTGGATAACCGTATTGAGGACATAAAAATGTTTGGCGGAAACTCACTTAAATTAAAATTTTGCAAAATGCTTTTAAATTATCTCACAAAGCTTGAGGGACTTATGATTGAGGCGGCTAAAAAGTACGGCTTTGTTCCTCCTCACGAGTATGCACACACAAAGGAGCTTGTAAAGGGTGTAATCGGCTACGGAAGCAAGATGGGCGAGGGCTGGCTTTTAACGGCAGAAATGCTTGAGCTTGCCGAAACAGGCTATGAAAATATTGTCTGCACTCAGCCGTTTGGCTGTTTGCCTAACCACATCAACGGCAAGGGTGCAATCAGAAAGATTAAGGAAATTAAACCCAACGCAAACATCGTTACAATTGACTACGACCCCGGTGCGCCAAAGGTAAATCAAGAAAACAGAATAAAACTTATGCTTGCAGTTGGTAAGGAACAGCTTGAAAAGCAAACTAAAAATTAAAAAAACAGGACACGGTGCGCCGTGTCCGTAACTTTTATGGGTGAATTGGTATGAGTAAAAAGAGTAAAAAGGATAAGTCCAACCTTAAGATTTTTAAAATTCTTAATGTTCGTGAAATGCGTGAGCACAAAGTCAAGGCGGCTGTTTATATAGTTATCAGAACCATTCTTATCGCATTGATTGTTTTCAGCGCAGTCAACGGAAACTGGGAAAACGTAATGACCTGCACACTGTCATTTTTGCTTTTGATGATTCCGTCGTTTATAGAAAACAGATTGAAAATCGATTTGCCGAATGTTATGGAAGTCATTATGATAAGTTTTGTTTTTGCGGCTAACGTAATGGGCGAGCTCGGTGCATTTTACGAGAAAATCCCGATATGGGACACAATGCTCCACACTCTCAACGGGTTTATTTGTGCAGGCGTGGGTTTTGGATTGATTGATATTCTTAACCGAAACGATAGAGTTAAGATGAACCTTTCACCGCTTTTTGTGTGTCTGTTTTCGTTTTGCTTTTCTATGACAGTGGGAACAGTGTGGGAGTTTTTTGAATTCGGAATGGATATGTTTTTCGGAAAGGATATGCAGAAAGACACAATTGTAAACGGCATAAATTCATTTCTTTTGTCGGGCAGTGAAAACAAACTGATTTCGATTCAGGAAATAGGCGACACGGCTGTAAACGGTCAGAGCCTCGGAATTGACGGCTATCTCGACATCGGTTTGCTCGATACAATGAAGGATTTGCTTGTAAACTTTTGCGGGGCAGTTGTGTTTAACTTTGCGGGATTTTTCTACCTGAAGGGCAGAGGTAAAAGAACAAAATTTGTTGAAAACTTTATCCCGAAAAGAAAATAATAGGAGCATAACAACTTGTATTTTGGCAAAAAGCAGACAGGATTGATAAATCGCTTGTACGTTTTTTCAGCTTATAAGTGCATATTACACCCTCAAAATGACTTTAAAGTGACTTTTATCTGCTAAATATAATTGGAATAAAATAAAGCCTTGAAGCAAAGGCGGACATACTGTCAGAGAAAATTGTCAGATGCTGTGTAAGGATTGTAACGGAAAAAAGTCTGATAAATACTAAATGTTTAATAATATGCAAAAAATGCTTGAAAAATGAAGCGTGAAGCCGTATAATAAGGATGTATGAGTGTATATTTGGGCTCAACAATATATTGAAAGGAGAAGTACATATGATTTATTCAAAAGAAGTAGAAAATATGTGCACAGTTGCAAAAGGACCGCATCATGGTCCCGCACCTATCCCCGAAGAGGGCAAGTGGGTTAAATCTTACGAGATTAAAGACATTTCAGGTCTTTCACACGGAATCGGCTGGTGTGCTCCCCAGCAGGGCGCATGCAAGCTCACACTTAACGTAAAAGATGGTATCGTACAGGAGGCTCTTGTTGAAACAATCGGTTGCTCCGGTATGACTCACTCTGCAGCTATGGCTGCCGAGATTCTTCCTAACAAAACTCTTCTTGAGTGCCTTAACACAGACCTCGTTTGTGACGCTATTAACACAGCTATGAGAAACATCTTTGAGCAGCTCGTTTACGGCAGAAGCCAGACAGCTTTCTCTGAGGGCGGTCTTCCCATAGGCGCAGGTATGGAGGACCTTGGTAAGGGCCTTCGCAGTCAGGTTGGTACAATGTACAGCACAAACGCTAAGGGCGTTCGTTATATGGAAATGGCTGAGGGCTATGTTCTTAAGACTGCTCTTGATGAAAATAACGAAGTTACAGGTTACCAGTTTGTAAAGCTCGGCAAAATGCTTGAGGACATTCGTCACGGTGTTGAGCCGAACGAAGCTTTCAAGAACAACATCGGTCAGTACGGTCGTTTTGATAATGCGGCTAAGTACATTGACCCGAGAGAAGAATAATTCGGTAAGGAGGACACAACAATGGCAGTAACATTTGAAAGTATGGAAAGAAGAATGCCTAAAATTGAGAAGTGCCTTGCCGAGTACGGTATTGCAAATCTTGAAGAGGCAAGACAGATTTGTAACGATTTGGGCTTTGACCCTTATCAGATTGTTAAAGACGTTCAGCCTATTGCTTTTGAAAACGCAGGCTGGGCTTACACTCTCGGCTGCGCAGTAGCAGTTAAGAAGGGTGTTAAAACAGCAGCAGAGGCAGCAGAGGCTATCGGTATCGGTCTGGAAGCATTCTGTATTCCCGGCTCTGTTGCAGAGCAGAGAAACGTTGGCAGAGGTCACGGTAACCTCGGCGCAATGCTTTTAAGAGATGAAACAAAGTGCTTTGCATTCCTCGCAGGTCACGAGAGTTTTGCAGCAGCAGAGGGTGCTATCGGTATTGCTCGTAACGCTAACAAGGCGAGAAAAGAGCCGTTAAGAGTTATACTTAACGGTCTTGGCAAGGACGCTGCTTACATCATTTCAAGAATCAACGGCTTTACATATGTAAAGACAGAGTTTGACTACTTTACATCAGAGCTTAAGATTGTTGAAGAGAGAGCTTTCTCTGACGGTGAAAGAGCTGCTGTTCGCTGCTACGGTGCAGATGATGTTCGTGAGGGCGTTGCAATTATGCAGAAAGAAAACGTTGGCGTTTCAATCACAGGTAACTCAACTAACCCCACACGTTTCCAGCACCTCGTTGCAGGCACATACAAGAAGTGGGCAATTGAGAACGGCGTTAAGTACTTCTCTGTTGCATCAGGCGGCGGCACAGGCCGTACACTTCACCCTGATAATATGGGCGCAGGCCCTGCTTCCTACGGCCTTACAGACTCAATGGGCAGAATGCACGGCGACGCTCAGTTTGCAGGTTCATCTTCTGTTCCTGCTCACGTTGAGATGATGGGTCTTATCGGTATGGGTAACAACCCCATGGTCGGTGCAACAGTTGCATGTGCAGTTGCAGTTTACGAAGGTATGAATAAGTAATATATTGTTGAACCTTTACGGTCAAATAAAATCAGCGGCAAAGCGTCGGTTTAAACGAACGCTTTGCCGCTTTTAATTTTGTGCATTTTATTCCTTAACAAGAACCTTAACAATTTCGCTGATATACATTTTGTGGTAGTCGTCATTATACCACTTTTTAACGCTGTCACTGTCTGTAATGCTCTCCTCGTTTAAAAACTGAGCATACATTTTTTTGCATACCAGTACAAGTCTTGCCTCTTCAAAATATGGAACGCCGTCCTCGGTAAATGCAGGAGTAAGTCCTGTTTCCTTAACCTTGTCAATATCTCTGCCGCTTTTTGAGCCGCATAGCTTGAGTTCGTCACGAAAACTTTCGTCAAAAAAGCTCATTGTGTAATAATCGTTGTTCTCGGTGAATTCAAAAGTGTATCTTTGCGGACGTATAAACGTAAACGCAACGGGTTTGCCCCACATAATGCCTACTCCGCCCCAGCTGACGGTCATTGTGTTGAACTTATCTTTGTTTCCGCTTGTCACAAGCGCCCAATCGTCGCCGATAAGCTCAAACGGGTTGTCGGTTATTTTCTTTGGTGTAATCTCTTTAAATGCTGACACAATAAATCATCCTTTCGCATAATAATATGCAGATTTTTATGATTAAATTATAACAGAAATGTGCTTGCTGTTCAATAGCATAAAACGCAGGATGAGGAGGATTGGAAGCATACAGCGCCGGATTATTCATTTTTCTTGAATAATATTCATTATACTGCATAAATGAATGAATATTCTGAATATTCATTTTAAATGAATATATATATTTTTTACCGTAAAGCGTCGGTTTGTAAATCCTGCTCTATCTGTTTGTTCGCATAATAAGCCGTTTTTTACATAAATTCGCATAAAATCTCCGATAATATGAACATCTGAAAAAATTTTGAATATTTATTCAAAAAAGACTTGATTTTTTTGAAACAGAGTGTATAATGTAATAGTAAATTAAATTCTGGTAATCGGAGGAAATAAAAATGGCTGATAATAAAATCAAAAAGGTAGTTCTTGCATATTCGGGCGGACTTGATACTTCAATAATTATTCCGTGGCTTAAAGAAAATTACGACAACTGCGAGGTTATCGCTGTTTCGGGTAATGTCGGTCAGGGTACTGAGCTTGACGGTCTTGAGGAAAAAGCTATCAAAACCGGCGCTTCAAAGCTCTATATTGAAGACCTCAATAAGGAATTTGTTGAAGAATATGTTTTCCCGACAGTTAAAGCAGGCGCAGTTTACGAGGGTAAATACCTCCTTGGCACATCGTTTGCCCGTCCTATAATCGCAAAAAGACTTGTTGAAATTGCAAAAAAAGAGGGCGCTGACGCTATCTGCCACGGCTGCACAGGTAAGGGCAACGATCAGGTTCGTTTTGAGCTTGCAATCAAGGCTTATGCTCCCGATATGAAGATTATTGCTCCGTGGAGAACCTGGGAATTTAAATCGCGTGAGGAAGAAATCGCATATGCTGAGAAGATGAATATTCCGCTCAAAATTAACCGTGAAACAAACTATTCAAAGGATAAGAACCTCTGGCATTTAAGCCACGAAGGTCTTGATCTTGAAGATCCCGCAAATGAGCCTATGTACAACAAAGAGGGCTTCCTTGAAATGGGCGTTTCCCCCGAAATGGCTCCCGATAAGCCCGAGTACGTTACACTTTCATTTGAAAAGGGTATCGCAACAAAATTAAACGGCGAAGAAGTAGGCTCGGTAGAGCTTATTGAAAAGCTTAACGAAATCGGCGGAAGAAACGGCGTTGGTATTACAGATATCGTAGAAAACCGTCTTGTAGGTATGAAAGCAAGGGGCGTTTATGAAACTCCAGGTGGTACAATCCTCTATGCAGCTCACGATAAGCTTGAGGAAATCTGCCTTGACAAGGACACACTTCACTACAAGAAGAACCTTGCAAATACATTTGCTGATCTCGTTTACGACGGCAAGTGGTACACACCCCTGCGTGAGGCTATGTCTGCATTCGTTGACAGCACTCAGGAGTATGTAACAGGTGAGGTTAAGCTCAAGCTCTACAAGGGCAACATTATTGATGCAGGCGTAACAAGTCCGTATTCACTCTATGACGAGGAAATCGCAACCTTTGACGAGGACGAAGTTTACGACCAGAACGACAGCGCAGGCTTCATCAATCTCTTCGGACTTCCCATCAAGGTTCGTGCAAAGAAAGGCCTTATCAAATAAGCAAAAATTTGTTTGATGCAATAAATCGGGGGCAGGGAAATTCTCTGCCCCGATAAGTGTTTATATAGGGTTGATTTATTAAACCTGATTTTTTAGAAATAATTAAAGGATACAGTGATGATTTTTTTGGCGTGGATATCATTTTACATTATGGGTTTTGCTCTTGTAATGTCGGTTGTTTCAATAATTACAGCTCCGATATATCTTTTAATAAAACACGGTGAAAACAATGTATCTATGTGTGCTGTTTTTGCTGTTGTTGATGCAATATTAACCGTATTTGCCTGTATCTTGTTGCTCCCAAGCTTTTTTGAAGATACAATGGCAAGTGTTTTTGGTAAAATAGGAGCAATTATTCTAATCCCGACAATGATTGTTTGCTGCATAGGTGCGGTGATTATTGACAGAGTGCAGTATAGCAAAGATGAAAAAATCAGGAAAATGATTGAAAATGAACAGGAAATGAATAATAACGAATAAATTTATAGTACGATACAGTATTTTACAAAGAAAAGGAATTTAAAATATGCAGTTATGGAAAGGACGCTTCAAAAAGGAGCTTTCAAAAACAACAAACGACTTTAACAGCTCTATTTCATTCGACAGCAGAATGTATAAAGAGGACATAGAGGGCAGTATCGCCCACGCAACAATGCTCGGCAAATGCGGAATCATTACCGAGGAGCAGTCGGCTGACATTGTTCAGGGACTTAGCGGAATTCTCGCTGATATTGAAAGCGGCGCTTTGCAGTTTGATATGGAGGCAGAGGATATTCATACCTTTATCGAGGGCGAGCTGACAAAGAGAATCGGCGACAACGGCAAAAGACTTCACACTTCCCGTAGCCGTAACGATCAGGTTGCGCTTGATATCAAACTGTACCTGAAAAAAGAAGTTGTCAATGTTAAAAATCTTGTTGTTGAACTCATTAAGGTTATTGCAGACAAGGCTGAAAAATACAGTGACACCGTAATGCCGGGTTATACTCATCTTCAGAGGGCACAGCCTATTACCTTCGGCCATCACCTTCTGGCTTACGGCGAAATGCTGCTGCGTGACGTTTCACGTCTTGAGGACTGCTTAAAAAGGATGGACGAAATGCCGCTTGGCTCGTGCGCTCTTGCAGGCACAACCTACCCGATAGACAGAACAATTACAGCAGAGCTTTTGGGCTTTGACAGAATAACAAACAACTCGCTTGACGGTGTTTCCGACAGAGATTACTGCATTGAGTTTGCGTCCGTTCTTTCAATAATTATGGTGCACCTCTCACGTTTCTCCGAGGAAATTATTATGTGGTGCAGTTGGGAGTTCAAGTTTGTAGAGCTTGACGACGCGTTTTCAACAGGTTCGTCAATTATGCCGCAGAAGAAGAACCCCGACATCGCAGAACTCGTTCGCGGTAAAAGCGGCAGAGTTTTCGGCGACAATATGACCTTGCTCACGATTATGAAGGGTATTGCTCTTGCATACAACAAGGATATGCAGGAGGACAAGGAGGCAATTTTTGATGCGGTTGACACCGTTAAAATGTGCCTGACAGCATTCACTCCTATGCTCGATACAATGCGCGTTATCCCTGAAAATATGAGAAAAGCGGCGGCAGGCGGATTTATCAACGCAACCGACTGCGCAGACTGGCTTACAAAGAACGGCGTTCCTTTCAGAGATGCGTACAAGGCAACAGGCGAGCTTGTTGCAAGGTGCATTGAACTCGGAACTGACCTTGAGAATCTTCCGCTTGACGAGTACAAAAAGGTTTGCGATGTGTTCACCGATGACGTTTACAGTGCAATTTCACTTGAACGCTGTACAAACGAGCGTACTGCTTTCGGCGGCCCTGCGGCATCAAACGTAAGGGCACAGGCTCAAAGAGTATCAAAAATTGCAGAGGAACTGTAAAATTATGATAAAGAAACGTATAAAAGATAAATTTAATTTAAATAAAGACAAGGTTAAAAAAGCAATTTTATACTTGATTTTATTGGCAGTTGGTTTACTTATTATGGTTTTAGAATTTGTGTTTTTGCTTTTTGACGGAGTAATCGGTTTTTTGATTTGTCTGGCAGCCATCTACCTCATAATCGGAAGTGTTATAAAGCTTTGCAGATTAACCGCAGATCCGGCAGGAACATTTGCAGGTCTTTTGGATTTGCTTTTTTGGCTGCCATAAAATGTGAAAAGAAAGAGATGAATTAAATGATAAAAGCAGGAATTGTAGGCGCAACAGGCTATGCCGGCGCAGAGCTTGTCAGGCTGTTAATGTCGCATCCCAATGCTGAAATTTCGGCAATAAGCTCGGTTTCATTTGAGGGCAAAAAGTTAAGCGACGTTTATCCGTCATATAAATTTTTAAACGATATGGTCTGCGAAAATCAGGACGCAGTTGTTGAAAAAAGCGACGTTATTTTTGCGGCGCTTCCTCACGGACTTTCGCAGGAGCTTGCCGAAAAGTGCATAAGCGCGGGCAAGGCTTTCATTGACCTCGGAGCAGATTTCAGGCTTGAAAGCGAGGACGAATACACCGAATGGTACGGCGGAACATTCCTCGATAAAAATCTGCACGAACAGTCAGTTTACGGATTGCCGGAGTTTTTCAGAGATGAAATCAAGGGTAAAAAGCTTGTTGCAAACCCGGGTTGCTACACAACCTGTTCGCCTCTTGCAATCGCACCCGCAATTGCAAACGGACTTGTTGAAACAAAGGGAATAATCTGCGACTGCAAAAGCGGAGTAACAGGTGCAGGCAGAAAGCCTTCGCAGGGCAATCATTACCCGGAGCTTAACGAGGGATTTCACGCGTATAAGGTTGCTTCACACCGCCACACGCCCGAAATTGAGCAGACTCTTTCAAAGCTTTCGGATGAAAAGGTGATAATCACCTTTGTTCCGCATCTTCTTCCTGTAAACAGAGGAATACTGGCAACCGTTTATGCCGACATTAAAGACGGTGTAACCTTTGAGCAAATCAGAAAGGCGTATGAGGATTACTACAAAGACGAATTTTTTGTAAGACTTCTTGACGACGGCAAGTGTGCCGACATTCACAACATAAAATATTCAAACTTCTGTGACGTTTCAATTCACCACGACAAGCGAGCAAACAAGCTTGTAGCCTGTGCGGCAATTGACAATATGGTCAAGGGTGCGGCAGGTCAGGCAATTCAGAATATGAATATCATATTCGGACTGGATGAAACAACCGGGCTTGTAATTGTACCTCCGGCATTTTAATTGAGTGCTTATAACAGCGGTGCTTTTACATACCGATATTCTAAATAATTTGGACTGATATATATGGAAAACAAGAATTTTAAATTTATAGACGGAACTGTAACTTCACCCCTCGGCTTTACCGCTCAGGGTGTGTGCGCCTCAATCAAACCGTCGAATACAACAAAGCGTGACCTTGCGCTTATTTACTGCGAAAAGCCCTGCACGGCGGCGGCTGTTTATACGAAAAATCTTGTAAAAAGTTCTACAATTCAGGTGACGAAAAAACATCTTGAAAACGGCATTGCTCAGGCGGTAATTGTCAATTCGGGCAATGCGAACACCTGCAATGCAGACGGCGTCGAGGTTGCCGAGAAAATGTGCGAAGTTGCGGCTGAAACTCTGTCGGTAAACTCCGACGACGTAATAGTTGCGTCAACAGGCGTAATCGGTCAGCCTTTGCCGATTGAACCCGTTATAAAGGGTGCAAAAATGATGAAGGGGAAGCTTTCCAAGGATGGCGGAACAAATGCTGCCGAGGCGATTATGACAACCGATACCGTTAAAAAAGAAATGGCTATGGAGATGACTCTCGGTGGGAAAACGGTAACTGTCGGCGGAATTGCAAAGGGCAGCGGAATGATTCACATAAATATGGGAACAATGCTTTCGTTTGTTACAACAGACGCGGCAGTTTCGGCAGAAATGCTTGAAGAGGCATTGCGTGAGGCGGTTGAGGACAGCTACAATATGGTAAGCGTTGACGGCGACACCTCAACAAACGATACGCTGGCTATTATGGCTTCGGGGCTTGCAGGCAACGAGCCGATAACCGAAAAAAACGCAGACTACAAAATTTTTGTTGAGGGATTGACCGAAGCGTTTAAGTCGCTTGCAAAACAGCTTGCAGGTGACGGAGAAGGCGCAACAAAGCTGCTTGTCTGCAAGGTTGACGGTGCTAAAACGAAAAAGGATGCAGTTACTGTTTCCAAAAGCATAATTTGCTCAAGTCTTTTAAAGGCGGCAATGTTTGGTGCTGATGCAAACTGGGGCAGGGTGCTCTGCGCAATTGGTTACAGCGGATCTGACGTTGACGTAACAAAGGTAGAGGTTTCGTTTGAGTCAGCCAAGGGCAAAATTCTTGTGTGCAAAAACGGTGCAGGCGTTGAATTTTCCGAAGAAAAGGCAAAGGAAATTTTGCTTGAAAAAGAAATCAATATTCTTGTATCTTTGAGTGACGGCAATGGAAAAGCCGAAGCATACGGATGTGACCTGACATACGATTACGTAAAAATTAATGGAGATTACAGAACCTGACAATAGCGCTGAGTTTTGTAAATAGCCGATTTATATAGCAGATAAAAAGGACTGGTAAAATAATGGATACCTCAAAAAGAGCAAAAGTCTTGATACAGGCTATGCCGTACATAAAGAAATACGCAGGCGAAACTATTGTTGTAAAATACGGCGGCAACGCTATGATTAACGAGGACTTAAAATCAGCGGTAATGAGTGATTTGGTGCTTATGCAGCTTGTGGGAATCAACGTTGTCCTTGTTCACGGCGGAGGCCCCGAAATCAATGCAATGCTTGACGCAGTCGGAAAGGAAAGCCGATTTGAAAACGGTATGCGTGTTACCGACAAGGAAACAATTGACATTGTTCAGATGGTGCTTGCAGGCAAGGTAAACAAGAGCCTTGTTCAGCTTCTTGAAAGTCACGGCGGCAAGGCTCTGGGACTTTGCGGGCTTGACGGCAGACTGCTTATGGCTGAAAAGCTTATCTCAAGCGTTGACCTCGGTTACGTCGGTGAAATCAAAGAGGTTAATCCTGCTCCTATTAAAAATGCAATGCAAAACGGCTATATTCCTATTGTAGCAACCGTTGCAGGCGGATATGACGGTAATGTTTATAATATCAACGCTGACCTTGCAGCGGCTCAGATTGCCGCAAAGCTAAGTGCAAAAAAGCTTATTTTAATGACTGACATAAGAGGTCTTTTGCGTGATGTAAATGATGATGATTCGCTCATTTCCGTTGTAAATGTAAGCGAGGTGCCTATGCTGAAGCGTGATGGAATAATCAAGGGCGGAATGATTCCGAAAATAGACTGTTGCGTTGAAGCTGTCAGAAACGGTGTAAACCGTGCACATATCATTGACGGCAGACTTGAACATTCAATTTTGCTTGAGCTGTTCAGCGACGAGGGTATCGGCACAATGTTTTATTAATTAACAATTTAAAATTAAAAATTAACAATTAGGGTGGCGGTTTTCAGACACAATATAAATAAATTCAAGAGTTAAACTTTTGAATTATTAAAACCTATCCACTCGACCTCAATTGTTAATTGTACTTATTTAATTGTTAATTTACTAAATTATAATTTATGGAGTAAAAATGGTTATAAGAGAAATGACAATTGACGATTATGATGAGGTTTACGCAATGTGGCAAACCACTTCAAAGCGTGCACTGTCAAAGGCTGATGAAAAATCTCAGATGGAGCGCTATCTTGAGCACAACAAGGGTATGAGTCAGGTGGCTGTAATAGATGGCAAAATTGTAGGAACAGTGCTTGCAGGTCACGACGGCAGACGCGGATTTATCCATCACATGGCGGTTTTGCCCGATTACAGGCGCAAGCGCATAGGACATTCCCTTGCTGAGAAAGCTATTGAAATGATAAAGTCGCAGGGGATTGATAAAACGCACATTTTCTGCTATAAGAACAACGAAACCGGTCAGAGCTTTTGGCGTGATTTCGGCTTTGCAAAGCGAGAGGACGTGTTTGTGTACTCGTTGGATAATGATGAAATTTAATGTGCATAGGCTTATGCTTTGCAAAAATTACTATTGATAATTGCAAAGACTGCGGTATTGATGTTTCGTAAAAATATATAGAAAGAATGATAATTTTGAATACAAAGGAAAAAGATTTAAAATACATAATGCATACATACGGCAGGTATGACGTCGCTCTCAAAAGCGGTAAAGGTGCAATTGCTTATGACGAAAACGGTAAAAAATACATTGACGTTTCATCCGGTATCGGCGTAAACAGCCTCGGTTACTGCAACGACGGATGGGTTGAGGCTGTTGCAAAGCAGGCAGGCACAATTCAGCATATGTCAAACTACTTTTACAGTGAGCAGTCAAGTAACCTTGCTGAAAAGCTCTGCACTCTTACAGGTCTTTCAAAGGTTTGCTTCGGTAACAGCGGCGCAGAGGCTAACGAGTGTGCAATTAAAATTGCACGCAAATACAGCTTTGACAAGTACGGCGAGGGCAGAAACGAAATTATAACTCTGAAAAATTCCTTTCACGGCAGAACCGTAACTACTCTTTCCGCAACAGGTCAGGATGTTTTTCACAACTACTTTTTCCCGTTTACCGAGGGCTTTTCGTATGTTGAAGCAGGCGATATGAATGCACTTAAAAACACCGCAAATAAAAACACGTGCGCAGTTATGCTTGAGCTTATTCAGGGCGAGGGCGGAGTGAATATTCTTGATACAAGCTACGTTCAGTCGCTTGTAAAATTCTGCAATGAGAACGATATTCTTGTAATTGTTGACGAGGTTCAGACGGGAGTCGGCAGAACCGGCAAGCTGTTTGCCTTTGAAAATTACGAAATTTTGCCCGACCTTGTGACTGTCGCAAAGGGTATCGGCGGAGGGCTTCCCATTGGACTTTGTATGTGCGGTGAAAAGCTCAAAGACGTTATGTCGCCTTCAACTCACGGCACAACCTTTGGGGCAAACCCTGTTGTGTGCGCAGGCGCAAATTACGTGCTTGATACGATTACTGCCGACGGCTTTCTTGATGAAGTGAACAAAAAAGGCGCATATATTGAAGAAAAGGTTTCAAAGTTTAAAAACGTTAAGAACGTTCGCAGAATGGGACTTATGATAGGCATTGAGCTTGAAAGCGGAAATGCTCATGACATTGCTGTAAAGTGCGTTGAAAACGGACTGCTCATAATTACCGCAAAGGATTTATTAAGAATGTTGCCTCCGCTTGTAATTACATATGATGAAATTGACGAGGCAATTAAAATACTCGAAACCACATTAAAGGAGAATGATTGAGATGAAGCATTTACTTAAACTTGAGGATTGGTCAACAGAAGAAATCATAAACACACTAAACCTTGCCGACCAGCTTAAATATGAGCAGAAGCACGGCATTGAGCATAAATATTTAAAGGGCAAAACGCTCGGTATGATTTTTGAGAAGTCGAGCACACGTACACGTGTTTCGTTCGAGGTTGGTATGACACAGCTTGGCGGTTATCCGCTTTTCCTTTCATCAAACGATTTGCAGATTGGCAGAGGCGAGCCGGTTGAGGATACTGCAAGGGTTCTGTCACGTTTCCTCGACGGAATTATGATTCGTACCTTTGAACAGAGCGAGGTTGAGGCTCTTGCACAGTACGGCTCAATCCCGATTATTAACGGACTTACCGACTATTGCCACCCCTGCCAGGTACTTGCTGACCTTATGACAATCCGTGAGTTCAAGGGCAAGCTTGAGGGACTTAAAATGTGCTTTATCGGCGACGGCAACAATATGATGAACTCGCTTATCGTGGGCGCTTTAAGCACGGGAATGAGCTTTTCGGCAGCTTGTCCCGAGGGTTATATGCCGCCCGAACATATTCTTGAGTTCGGCAAAAAGTACGGCAAGGATAAGTTCGAAATTGTCACCGATCCGATTGAGGCTGCAAAGAACGCCGACGTTGTTTATACAGACGTTTGGGCTTCAATGGGACAGGAAGAAGAAAAGAAGATTCGTGAAGCCGCTTTCGCTGGCTATCAGATTAACAAGGAGCTTATGGACGTTACCAACAGCGAGTGTATGGTGCTCCATTGCCTGCCTGCTCACCGCGGAGAGGAAATTACAGCTGATGTGTTTGAAGAACACGCAAATGAGATTTTTGAAGAGGCTGAAAACCGTCTGCACGCACAAAAGGCAGTTCTTGTTGAATGTATGGTTGACGAAAAGCCCGAACACTGATTTTAATTTAATAGATATGGGGCGGCTTTCTGCCGCCCTAATATGAATATCCCTTTTAATTCATTTTTTAGTCCGTTATAAAAAGGGTTGCTACGCTGCAAACGACAAGAATTATCCTATGATAAGATGAAGTAAAGTTGTATCTTGCGTTAGAATTAGAAAAATGTTTAGTTACCGAGATACCTAGCTATAATTCAAATCCGCCCCTTAGGACGTTTAAAAAAATAAAAAAATTTAAAAAAGTGTTGACAAACGTAAAAGTATGTAGTATAATATCAATTGTTCTTGAGAGAAAAGCTCTTAAATAGTTGGTGTTGATGACGCTGAGGGTCCACCTGTTCCCATACCGAACACAGAAGTTAAGCTCAGTGGTGCCGAAAATACTTGGCTGGTGACGGCCCGGGAAAATAGGGAGATGCCAACACATAAAAGTGTCCACCCAACAGGGTGGGCGTTTTTTTATGCCTTAAATACCTTAAATATAAACGATAATTTAGTCGAGTGCCTCGACACGCAAATCGAGCGAAAAAATCGGTTGTTTAGGTAAAAACGGTTGCCCGAATTATAGATTGATATATAGGCAACGTTTAGGGACGTCAAGGAAATTCCCCTGTTAGGGGAAATGTCGAAAATCGACAAAAGGGTTGCCGTTTTCGCAGAAAAGCCGCCCCCTACGGCGATACAGGAAACGTTTGGTTTCAGCCGTAGGGACACGGCGCGCCGTGTCCCTAGTGGCAATCAAACTTCACCTATTAAATTGTAATTATTGAGGAAAATAAACATTTCCGTAGGGGACGGGTTTCTACACGTCCCTTTCACAAAAAATGGCAATGCAATTTTTTGTGTGGACACGGCTGATGTGTCCCTACGTCAACGTTGCTATAATTACAACGCTAAATTCTCGTTTAACGGAGTAACTATGGAAAATATATTCAAAAACAACATAAGCGTGTGGGAACGCCTTAAAGCCGATAACAAGCCTGTTGTCCTCTACGGAATGGGTGACGGTGCCGATAAAGTGCTGAGAGCATTTGAGCGATTCGGAATAAAAACAAGCGCAGTTATGGCAAGTGATGATTTTGTACGCGGTCAGAGCTTTCACGGCTTTAAGGTAAGAAAGCTGTCTGAGATTGAAGAGGAGTACGGTGATTTCAACATTGCCCTCTGCTTTGCAAGTCAGCTTGAAAGTGTGATGAATACAATAAAGTCGGTTGCAAAAAAGCACACTACGCTTGTACCGAGTGTTCCTGCTTTTGGCGAAAATTTATTTGACGACAATTTTATAGCTGAAAAAGGAAAGGATATAGATACAGCATACAGCCTGCTTGCAGACGAGCTTTCAAAAAAAGTATATAAAAATGTACTCGCGTTTTATTACACGGGTGAGATTTCATTGCTTGATGAAATCACAACCGAAAAGGACGAGGCTTTTAATAATATTTTAAGGCTTGGCAACAACGAAGTTTATGTTGACTTGGGTGCATACAACGGTGATACGATTGACGAGTTTTTGCACTATTGCGGCGGAGATTACAGAAAAATCATCGCCTTTGAGCCAAATTCAAAGAACTTTGCAAAATTGCAGGCGCATTGTGAAAATCTCAAAAACATTGATTTGTGGCAGCTCGGTGCATATAACAAAAACACGGTTTTGACTTTTAACAATAAGGCAGGGCGCAACAGCGCAATTGCCGACACGGGAACAGAAACAAGGGTTGTCTGCGTTGATTCAATTCTCTGTGGTATTTCGGCAAGCTACGTAAAAGCAGATGTTGAGGGTGCAGACCTCGAAACTTTGTTGGGAATGAAAAACACGCTGCAAAATTTCAAGCCGAAGCTGAATTTCGCAGCGTATCATAGATTTGAAGATATTTTCAGGCTTCCGATTCTTATAAATCGAATAAACCCCGAATATAAAATTTATCTGCGTCATCACCCATACATTCCTGCGTGGGACACAAACCTTTATTGCATTTAACTTAATTCCTGTTTGAGCCGTACTCGCTGAGAATATCGTCAATCTCAGCGTCGGTAGCAGTTACAGGCTTGTCAATGTCAGAAATATACTTTTCGTAATCAAAATCATCGTTGTCATATGACTGCGATGATTCATTTTTTTCTCTCTTTTCACGTTCAATCTCGTCACGTCTTTTTGCCTCAAGCATAAGTGCCTCTGCCTCTGCTTTTTCCTCAGCCTCTTTTTGACGGCGCTTGTCGCCGAGGGCAATATCGCCTACAAAAAGACCGAAAATTCCTGAAACAAGGTAAACTGCAAGAAGAATAATGTTGGGCAAATTAAATCCGCCGTAATATATGAGCATACTCGGAATGTATGCAATCGGCGCAATCAGCGCAAACAGAAAATCAAGACCGTGCTTTGAGCAGTAAATTGCAGAGCTTGCAATAGCTGTTCCGGGGAATACAAAGTAAAATGCTATAGAAACAAAATTCTGCATTGCCGGGTTTCTGAATAAAAGCGGTGTTATAAGGTAAATAGCGAAAATAGTGACTGCGTAAGGTAAATATTTTTTTATCATACCGTTCATAATGTTCCTCCGTATAAATGTTTTAACAAACAATATTATACATTATATTATTGTAAAATGCAATGAAATTACAAGTAAAAACGCTTGACAAGAGTAAATTTCAGTGATATTATGTATTTAGTTAATTAGATAATTGTCTAAATAACTAATAAACGCAAGGAGAGATTCCAATGGGTGATGTATGGAAAGCACTGGCTGACCCCACCAGAAGAAAAATTCTTTCTCTGCTGAAAAGTCACGATATGAACGCAGGCGAAATTGCCGCAGAGTTTAATATGACAAAGCCGTCAATCAGCAATCACCTGAACATTCTTAAACAGGCTGACCTTGTTGACGCTGAAAAGCAGGGGCAGAACGTAGTTTATTCACTCAAAACAAGCGTGCTTGAAGATATTCTGAGTATGCTTTCAGACCTGACAAAAAGAGGAGAGGATTAATATGAAAAAATTTGCATTTCTTATTCTGTCATTAATTAACGCCGCGTTGACGGCGGTTTATGTTTCGTTTTCACCGCTTGAAATTGTGCCGTCGCACTACAATATAAACGGTGTGGCAGACGGTTATTCGTCAAAATGGCTTGTAATGATTATGCCCTGCATTTTAGTTGTGCTGGGAATAATCTATCTTATTTACGGCTTTGTTGCCGAGCATTACGAAAATCTGCTGAAAAATCAGAAGTATGTCGGCAGAATAGTGCTTGCAATATTCCTGTATTTCCTGATTGATTTCTGGTACCTGACAGTTACCTGCATAAGCGGAGCAACCCAAATGGGAAATGCTTTTGAATACATTTTAGCGGCAGCGTCAGGCGCGCTTATGATTTTCATAAGTAATATGCTCCCGAAGGTTAAGCAAAACAGCACGCTCGGAATAAAAACCAAAGCAACGCTGTCAAGCGAAACGGTGTGGAAGAAAACCCACAAGCTCGGCGGCTACCTCGGTGTGATTTCGGGTGCAGTTATGTTTATACTCGCAATTGTCGGAATGATTTTTAAGCTCAACGGCTGGGCTGTACTTTTAGGCGGAATAGGCTTGTTCATCGTTGTTGCCTGCATAATCCCATGTATTTATGCATCAATTCTTTATTCAAAAGAGAAAAAGGCAAATGTAAAATAAATTGTTCTGTAGATTTCAAAATATGTAAAATCGGGCTGTTGTAACAGTCCGTTTTTTGAGTGTAGAGAGTGGAGTTAAGAGCAACTCCAATAATGTGGCTCGATAGGCAAATCGGGAGGATAGGTGAGATATAATGGAGGACATAGTATCCCGGATTTGAAATTGATATACAAATAACGTTAAATATATGTCAGTTAAGATGCCGTGGAGTTGTATCCTGCGTCAGTGCCTAAAAAATGTTTCGACTCCCGAGATATCAAGCTATAATTCATATCTGACCTATAGGATGTTTAAAAAGGACGTTAAAAAAGAGCTGTCGCAAATTTGACATTTGCAACAGCCCCGTTAATTATAAATTTTAATCCAAATTAAAAGTTACGATTAACCTAATTCAGCGAAATATTTGATTGTTCTAACCATCTGGCTTGTGTATGAGTTCTCGTTGTCATACCATGAAACAACCTGTACCTCGTAGAGGTCGTCAGCAATCTTTGAAACCATTGTCTGTGTAGCGTCAAAGAGTGAACCGTACTTCATACCGATAACGTCTGAAGAAACAATCGGATCCTCGTTGTAGCCGAATGACTCAGAAGCAGCTGCCTTCATAGCAGCGTTGATGCCTTCAACTGTAACGTCTGTGCCCTTAACAACAGCTGTAAGAATTGTTGTTGAACCTGTGGGAACGGGTACACGCTGAGCTGAACCGATGAGCTTGCCGTTGAGCTCGGGAATTACAAGACCGATAGCCTTAGCAGCGCCTGTTGAGTTAGGAACGATGTTAGCAGCACCTGCTCTTGCTCTTCTGAGGTCGCCCTTTCTGTGAGGACCGTCAAGAATCATCTGGTCGCCTGTGTAAGCGTGAATTGTTGACATAATACCGCTCTGGATTTCAGCATACTTGTTAAGAGTATCAGCCATAGGAGCGAGGCAGTTTGTTGTGCAGGAAGCAGCAGAAATAATTGTGTCGTCTGCTGTAAGAGTATTTTCGTTTACGCTGTAAACGATTGTCTTAAGGTCGCTGCCTGCGGGAGCAGAAATAACAACCTTCTTAGCGCCTGCGTCAAGGTGAGCCTGGCTCTTTGCCTTTGAGCAGTAGAAGCCTGTGCACTCTAAAACAACGTCTACGCCGATTTCGCCCCAAGGAAGCTCAGCAGCGTTGGGCTTAGCGTAAATTGTGATTTCCTTGCCGTCAACGATGATTGAACCTTCGCCTGCTTCTACAGTGTGAAGACCTTCACCGATTCTACCGCAGTAACCGCCCTGTGCTGTGTCATACTTGAGAAGGTTAGCGAGCATTTTAGGATCTGTAAGATCGTTGATTGCTACTACTTCGTAACCCTCAGCGCCGAACATCTGTCTGAAAGCAAGACGTCCGATACGGCCGAAGCCGTTAATTGCAACTTTAACTGACATAATAAATTCCTCCTAAAAATTTAAGGTATTTTTATTATATTACATTTTTTTCATTTCTTCAATAGTTTGATAAAGAATTAACGAAAAAATTTTTGATTTTTACAAAATATGTAAAAATCACGATTTTATCTGCTGTTTTTGGTTTATTATTTTTCATCACTTGACAAAATGACGATATTTTTTACAGATACGCAATTAATTATCTGCAAAAATGCCATACTTATTCTTGACAATCTAAAATAATTATTATAAAATTAGTATAGAATTCCGTAATTGCGGTTTTCGGCAAGAAACAACGCTTGATTTTGTTTTTTGCTACTTTTAATCAGACTCTTTACAGAGCCGTTTTTATAGATATTTTTTATTATTTTTTACTTTATGTAAACTGCTTCGAAGCAGCTAATTAAAACAGGTCTTATTTTTCTTCCTGTTGAAATTGCGTTTCGAAGTACTCTGCTTGTAACATTTTTGTTTTTTTATATGCTTTAGGTTATGGGAAACGTCTGAAATGCAATTTTTGCTTTTCAAAATACCTGTAATTGATTTAAAGAGGAAAATATTGGCTGTTACTGCGTATTAAGGTAATGTTTAGTTTTGATTTAATGTACCTTTATACGCCCTGAATTTAAAAAATATGATGTAAAATGTAAAATTGAATATCTTAAACGGCACCTTAAAGGTTTTGTGATTGGTAATTAAATTTATGAAACGAAGATTTAAACTAAGGAGGTGTCCGAAATGCAGTTATGGATTGCCATTATCTGCATTGTTGCTGCGGTGTTAATCGGTGGTGCGGCAGGTGTTTTTCTCGGTATTGCAATCAGAAAAAACACGGCTGAAAAAGAAATCGGCAGTGCTGAAGAAGAAGCAAAAAAGATTGTTGCCGATGCTATAAAAACTGCCGAAGCCAAGAAAAAAGAGGTAGTTCTTGAGGGTAAGGACGAGGTTCATCGCTTCAGAACCGAAAGCGAAAAAGAAATTTCCGACAGGCGCAAGGAAGTTCAGCGTCAGGAACGCCGCATTCAGCAGAAGGAAGAAACTCTCGACCGCAAGCTCGACCATATGGAGCAGAAGGAAGAGAAAGTAAGTAAAAAGCTAAAGGAAGCAGAAGCTAAGCTTGATGAGGTTGAAACCCTCAAGAAAAGCCAGTTTGAAATGCTTGAGAAAATTTCGGGATACACTGCTGAACAGGCAAAAAACTATTTGCTTTCACAGCTTGAAAATGAGCTTGCTCACGAGAAATCGGTTAAGATTATGGAGTATACCGAACAGCTTAAGGAGGAAGCCGACGACAAGGCGAAAAATATTATTTCGCTTGCTATTCAGCGACTTGCCGCTGAGCAGGTTGCCGAGGCTACAATTTCTGTTGTTCCGCTTCCCAACGATGAGATGAAAGGTCGTATCATCGGACGTGAGGGCAGAAACATCAGAGCTATTGAAACACTTACGGGCGTTGATTTGATTATTGACGATACGCCCGAGGCTATCACGCTTTCATGCTTTGAGCCTGTAAGACGTGAGATTGCCAGAATTGCACTTGAAAAGCTTATTGCTGACGGACGTATTCATCCGGCAAGAATTGAAGAAACAATTGAAAAGGCAAAGCGTGAGGTTGACGCTACAATCAAGCATGAGGGCGAAAGAGTAGTGCTTGAAGCAGGTGTTCACAATGTTCATCCTGAGCTTGTAAAATTGCTCGGCAGACTTCGCTATCGTACAAGCTATGGTCAGAATGTGCTTAATCATTCTCTTGAGGTTTCCTACCTTGCAGGAATGATGGCAAGCGAGCTTGGACTTGACCCGACAATTGCAAAGCGTGCCGGCTTGCTTCATGATATAGGCAAGTCAATCGACCATGAGGTTGAGGGTACGCACATTCAGATAGGCGTTGATCTTGCGAGAAAATACAAGGAAAGTGACGCTGTAATCCACGCTATACATGCCCACCACGGCGATGTTGAAGCTAAGACGATAGTCGCATGTCTTGTTCAGGCGGCTGACGCACTTTCTGCCGCACGTCCCGGTGCAAGACGTGAAAATGTAGAAAACTATATCAAACGCTTACAGATGCTTGAAGAGGTTGCTTCCTCGTTTGACGGAGTTGAGCATACATTTGCTATTCAGGCGGGCAGAGAGGTTCGTGTAATGGTTAAACCCGAGATAGTAAACGACGAGCGTATGATTCCGCTTGCAAGAGAAATCTGCAAGAAGATTGAAGAAGAGCTTGAATATCCCGGACAGATTAAGGTTAATATTATCCGTGAGAACAGGGCAACCGATTACGCAAAATAATTATGACAAAAACCGACTTTAGGTTTACATATTTGAATATTTAAAATCAACCGGCAACGCTTTTTTGACGTTGCCGGTTTTTTAAACGTCTTTTTTAAACGCCCTAAGGATCGGTTTTGAATTATAGCGCGGTATCGCGGAAGTCAGATATTAATCAGACTATAACGCAAGATAAAACTTTACTTCATCTATATTTATTTTTTAACTGCACTTTTTTAAAATTTACCCGTCGAGGTACTCAACAGAACAATTTACAATTAACAATGTTTAAATACTGTAGCGGCGAACTGTGTTCGCCAAAATGAATAACAAAAACA
>CATXZD010000004.1 GCA_958403905.1 uncultured Ruminococcus sp. | reverse complement strand
ACGGAAAAGATGTGCCACTTGATATTATTGAGCGTTGGCTTAAAGACGAGGATTGGAGAGTTCGTCAGGCTGCAATGAACGCTTGTAACGGAAAAGATGTGCCACTTGATATTATTGAGCGTTGGCTTAAAGACGAGGATTGCGATGTTCGTCAGGCTGCAATGAACTACTATAAACAAAGAGGTATTAAAATTCCTGCAATTAGAACTATTGAGCCGCCAGAATTAGTTTATAAAAAATGTGTTGGAGGAGTAATTGTCGTTGCTACTATTCCAAAAGATGCAGAAATTAGGGGTGCTATGCGTGGAAAGTGCCGCACTAACAAGGCAAAAATTGTTGATATTATTGGTGATTTTGCAGGAGAAAAAGTCGGTATTTCTATATGGGATAGAACTACAACATATTTTATTGGTGACGAGGTTGTTGTTGATGATTTTGATTTGAGCGATAATGAATGTTCGACAGGTTTTCACTTTTTCTGTAATAAAAAGATGGCTGAAAATTACTAAATATACGAGGAGAAATAGCTATGACTAAAGCATTAAAAGAAATATTATCAATTAACAAAAAGGTGTTAGCAGGATTACACTACATAAAAGGTTTTGACTTTGAAAAGCCTTTTGATATTGTTTCAGGTGACGGAAAATTCACAATGAATAGTATCAAAAAGCAGTGCAAAGAACAGAATATTGATACAACAGATACAACGGCTATTTTGTTGATGACTAAAGAGCTGGATTATTTTGATAATAAACAATTCTATGTAGTTGAAATTAAATCCTTTGTTCGTTTTGGTATGTGCGAAAGATGTTTATATAAATTTAATTTAGATTATTTTGATAGTGTTGGAAATTTTGAAGAAACAAGAAAACATAATACAGATAAGTATTATGTTGTTATTCAGAAAAAAGAATATTCCACAAAGGTTTATGCAGAAAAGAAAATTAACTATTCTGAAAGATTAGAAGCCGTTGGAGAATATACTAAATGGAGATTTCAGGACGGAACAAAAGGCGGTTTTTCGTCTGGCAATTTTAAACAGGGCAATAAAATATTCTATATTAATAAACAATTCGAAATTATTGAAAATCCGCTTGATAAATCAGGTTATTGGTTACCAAAATTCAAGTCGGAATTAGAAAACGAATTAAGGGCATACAAGACGGAGAAAAGACTGAATGAAGCTAAAGTCTATGACTGTACGGAGGAAACGGCTGAAATTGAACATAAAATAGTTATTTTAAAACAAAGATTGGCACAATTGATTTTGGATGATGAGTGTATAAAGGTTGATAGAGTTATGTACAAGTATGCAAGATTATACAGAAGTCTTAAAAGGCACAAGGACTATATTGAAAAAGGTACATACAGAAGCATATCGGCAATTAAGAGTAATATTGAAGATATGAACAACGATTATAATAATATCATTGAGAAATTAGAACAGGAGGAAAAATGAAGCCAAAAAAGAAACAGTATATTATTGAATCGGCATATACAGGCAGTTATCACATAATTACTATTGTAGATGGTAGAATTGAAACCTCTACTATAGTTACAGATTATAATCTCGATGGTTATATTTCACAATTAGAAGGTGAGGGTTACTCAAAAGGATATTATTTACCGATATATAAACAAGCATATAAAGAGGCTGAGAAAGCATTAAAAAATGCAGAACAGGACTTAGATACAGCAAGGCAATATTCTATAAGAGTTGATACCGATGAAGAACCTCGTTTGCGAAAAATATTATTAGGTTACGAATACATTTGGGAGTGTGAGTAATGAGATATATTGATGCAGATAAACTTATCGGAGATTTTCTTGATAAGAAATATTGTGTTACTGAAAGTAAAATTGAGTTTGGTGAGGCTATTAATTTTGTGCAGAGGCAACCCACAGCTAATGTGTACGAAATTGTACACTGCAAGGATTGTATGTACAAGAATTTTTAATCAATTTGTTATGCCTGAAGACGGGTTTTGTTCTGAGGGTATAAAAAGAGATAAGGAGGCTTACTAATGGATAATACTCTAACTTATCATAAAGACAACACAAATTGGCACTACATAGATTTAGAAGATTTTGAATATCAGATTAGGCGGGAGATGGCAAGTGATGCTGTAGACTGTAGACGGAGAGAAAGACAGCGTAAAGCTGCGGAGTACAACAAGAAGATTGCAAGAGCTAAATACTTTACTATTCAGAAGCTCATAGGCTTAATTATGGTAGTTGGTACTATTATAGTTGGAATTATGTTCAAGGGTACGGATATGACATTTTCTATTATTACTTTGCCTATTGGATTACTATTATTATTTAGTCATAGTAAGTGTTTAGTTATTGGTAGAAAAAAGAGGGAAACAGAATGAAAATAAGATCATTCCCTGTACCACATATTATTATTTGGAATTTTCAGGTAACAAATCCTAAAGATAATACGACAATGGAAAATCACTATTTCTTAACACGCAAAGGTGCAGAAAAATTTATGAGGAAATATTCTAACGAATTAAATAAAGAAGGGTATTCGTGTTGTTATGGTGGAGAGCCTTTGTGGTTTTGGTAATAAAATATGATTTTTATAAGTGGAAAATTTTTCATAAAACTTTTTAAAAACTATTGACAAGGTAATAATTACTGTGGTATTATTGTCTTGTCAAATAAAAAGTCTATATGTTAAAATTAAATGAATAGGAGGACATAATGAGTTTTTTATTAACATTAATATCTGGAGCTTTTCTTGCAAAAGACGTAATCAAGGAAAATCGCAGACCTACAATTCCAGCAAGTTATTGGAGAAATAAAGAGTTGATGAACTCTGATAAACTCGATCCTAACATTTCACCTGAGCAAGTACAGAGGAACTTGGAGAACGGCAAATACTATCTGAGTGATGATGAATATGAGCGCAGACAAAAAGCTGCACAGCCTGATTATAGTTGTCATGAGGGTGAAGATATTAACTCTTGGATGGAACGATTAAATAGAGAAAACAAAGAACGGTTGGATAAACTGTATGGAAGAAAATAATTTGTAATAATACAATTTAATTACAAACATTAGAAAGTGATGGTGTATAATATGGCTAATAATTATTACTATGGAAAATCAAATACTGCTCCAAAGGTTGAGAATACACATAAACTCACTTTAATTGAGAATGGAGCAGTAGTAAAACCTGTTAAGTATAATAAGAACGGTACAGTAAAAAAGACACGCTGTAACAAGCAAACTGGAAAATCCTCTGAAGTATATGCTTTTCGTACCGAAGAAGAATTGAAAGCTGTTTATTCTGTACTTGATAACAGAATTGAGTCGGCTACTAACAATGAGGATCGGCAGATAGCTTATCGGAATAAACTGTTGTTTGTTCTCGGTATCCATCTTGGTATTCGTGCTTCGGATTTAAGAACATTACGCTGGTCATTCTTTTTTGATAATGACGGAAATTTCAAAGATTGCTATACCATTCAGCCGAAGAAACAAAAGAAGTATAATAAATTTGTTACTCTTTTCTTTAATGATACAACTAAGAAAGCGATTATGAATTATTTGTCTGCATATCCTTATGAAGATTTAAATGATTTGTTGTTTAAGTCAAGAGAAGGCACAGACAGTATCAAAGAAGCTACAATTTGGAATATCATAGATAAGGTTGCTAAAGAAGCTGGGATTAAGCAAAATATCGGTAGCCATAGTTTGAGAAAGACTTTTGGCTACTGGATATGGCATAATGCACAGGATAAAAACAAGGCTCTTGTTATCCTTATGAGGATATTCGGACATTCAGATACAGCCACTACAGCAAAATATATTGGCATTACTACAGATGAAATATCAGAAACATTTGATAGTTTGTCGTTGGATTTTGGTTGTGTGTAAAGAAAAATAAAAAAAATTGAAAATATTTTTAATTTCTGTTTGTTAAAATGGAAAGAGAATTGTATAATAAAGTATAAGGTGGTTAAAACGATGACAGCTAATAACAGATTTGAGGAATTTATTTTATCAATTCCATCTGTCAAATCACAAGAAGTATATAAATCTTATTCTTCTCTTGGAGAATTTGATTACGCAGACTGCGATGTTGGTTTGGTAGAAAAGGCAATCCTCAATACTAACCCTAAAAGTGTAAAAGGTATCACAACGGCTTGCAATGTACTAAAGAAATACGCTGAGTATCTTGGAAATACAAACCTTTTAAGAGTTATAGATAGTATAGATCGAAAAGAATTGTGGACTAAAGCAAAGCCTGATGAGTTACAAAAATTTATCTCTCATAAACAGTTAGAGGGTATTTGTCACGACATTAGTTTGTGGGAAGAACATAACGCTCTTTATTATGAAACGCTGTTTATGGCGATTTATGAAGGTATCTACAGTAAAGATATGAGTGTGCTTAAAAACTTAAGAGCAAAAGATATAGATAACAATAAAGTAACTCTTAACCCTGATGTTGGAGAAAATTATACACTTAATATTTCAAAAGAGTTAGTTAACAAACTTTGTGAGTTGTCTGAGGTTGACACTTGGGAACAGACAGGAAGATATGGCTATATTCAATTTCAATTAATTGGAGATTTTAAAGATACTTGTTTTAAGACTGTACAGAGAGCAGATAAGAACGAATCTTCTTTCTATTATCGCCGATTACGGAAAATTGCTACTAATTATGTAGAATATCCATTAAGACCTTATGAGTTGTTTGTTAGTGGACTTGTTTATAGGATTTCCGAAGAATTAAAAGCTAATGGAATTACTCTAAAAGAAGCGTTTAGGGTACGTAACAAAGATCCTAAGATAAGAAGTATTTTTGTTGACGAGCTGTCACGATGTCATTATTCAAATACGGTATCTAATTTTAGAGAAATGATTAATAGCTATTTAGATGTATTCTTGGAATAAATGAAAATATTTTATGAAGTTGCAGAAAAGGTATTGCTATTTTATAATAATTGTGATAAAATACAAAACATAGAACAATTGTTCGAAGAATCAAAACAAAAAGAGCTGTATAATGTGAACAACTTTGGCGAGCGAACACACTATACAGCCCCAAGGACAAGGAAAGCCTGTCTGTGAATCAGACTCCCTATCTATATATTATAATACTATATGAAGGCTCTCTTTGTCAAGAAATTTCCATAAATTTTTAATGCTATTTTGGAATTTAAGGAATTAATTTACAGGAGGGCTATTATTATGTCAAAAAATTTGGAGAATTTGAAAAAAGTAGTGGAAGGTAAAAGTAAAGCTATACAAAGCGATATAATGTTGTTGGATGATTTTCATAGTAAAACTAATCCAAAGACACAACGGTTTATTGATACACTTTTACGATTTCACAAGGCAATTGCAGATAAAACAATTAAGGAAATATCAATTAACATCGGCAAGATTATAAATGAGCAAATGTTTAATTCTATCCTACAAAGCGTTGTTCTTAATCCTTCGGTAGTGGTTACTGATTATAAAAAGAAAGAACCTATATTAATGATTAAAGACGGCGATAATTGTATTGCTAGCTTTAATTTAATAGATATTGAGGTTGTTCTTCATAAGTCAGAGAAATTTGATAATAAGGTTCACTACTTTATTCAATTACATAGCAAACACTATAATCTTGACTATTCAATTATCGTTACCATAAAGGAGGATAAGTAATGATAACCAAAGAAGTCATTACAAAACAAATATGAATTACATAGATTATAAAAGTTTATTAAAAGAAACAGACAAACAATTAAGTGGTAATTCTTATTATAACACAGAAGTAACAGATCAGGAATATTTAAATAAAGAGCGTGAGAAGCTTAAATATTTATGTGAATGTAGTAACGGACACCACTTCGATTACCGAAAACGAATTAAGTATCCTACCGATGACAAAACACACGCTCCCTGTCAAGGCAAATGTCCGATATGCGGAGATAGTCAGATTAGTATGTGGAGTAAGAAGTTATATCCTGTAAGATTTAATTTTATTGGAGGTCAGGTGATGTAGAATGATAGAGTTTTATATTGGAATGACGGTATCCATTATAGGTCATAACAACCGTACCAACCCTCAATATAACAGCATAATTGGTAGAGAGGGCACTATAATGCTTATATTTAAGAATCATTTTGGACTTAAAGTTAAGGGAATTAAAAATTCCGCTTCATCTTATGGTTACTTTTATGTACAAAAAGAACATATCCAAATACCAAACAAAAACAATAATGAAGGAGAATTTGATATGAGTAAAATCAACAACTACAAAGGTAGTTATAAAATTGCAACAATTACATTTTTGGACAGTGATGGTTGTAGATGGTACAATTATAGACTCTACAACGATGGCGTAGAATATAAAGAGGGGGATATTGTTGCTGTAATGTCAGCTCATCATGGAATAGGTATCGCAAGAATTAAAGGTATTTACGAGCCTGATGCTTCCGAAGTCAATAGTGTTTTTAATAGTGATAATTCCAGTCGTGAGATTATTTGTCATATTGATATGACAAAGTATAACGAGAGAAAAGAAAAGGCTCAAAAAATTTCTACCCTCAAAGGACAAATGGACAAGAAGGTTAAAGAGCTTCAGGGTGTTGCCTTGTATGAGTTGATGGCTAAGGATAGTCCTGAGTTACAGGAGATGCTTGACGAGTACAAGCAATTAATTAATTGATTAGTTAGTAAATCTATATATTAAATATAAAATAATTACAAAGAGAGGTATTTAAATGAGTAAATTTGCAATAAATGATGTCGTAAGAGGAAATTCAAACAATTATTATGTCACCAATTACGCTATGACAAGAGCAAAAGTTGAAAATGTGGCTAAAGATGGCAAACATATTACGATAAAGGTTTTACAACACTTAACTATGGCTCATGAAATTGGTGGTCGTTATACTGTGAAGGCAAAGGATTTTGTTTATATCGGTCATCTTAGAGAGTTTGTGCGTGAAGAGTTTATGAAGAAAATCGTCGAAGGCGATTTAAATATAATAAATGAGATGAATTTGTGTGGTGCAGACCTCAGAAGTGCAGACCTCAGAAGTGCAAAGTATGATGAGCATACCGCTTTCTTTGCATTGGCTTGTCCTATTGGATTTAAGGTATGTTGATATGATTTGATTGTTAAACTTCGCATTACTGAAGATGCTAAGCGTTCAAGTGCTACCAGTAGAAAGTGTCGTTGCTCTAAAGCGGAAGTTCTTTCTATTACGACTTTTGATGGAGAGGAAGTCAAAGATGGTGTTGCATACAGTAAGTGGGATAGTTCGTTTGTATATCGTGTAGGGAAAACTGTTAAGGTAAGTGATTTTGATGAAGACAGATGGAATGAGTGTTCTACTGGTATCCATTTCTTTATGACAAAACAGGAAGCTATTAATTGTAATTATTAATTTTCAGAATGAGTTTTATAAAGGCGATAAAGTACGCATTATTAGCGAGTGCGAAACAACTCATAAAACAGGTAAAGCGATTAAGTACACATCATATCCCAAAGAAGAAAAAGAAAGAATTGCTTAATAAACAAACATATAGATGGTAAATCTATATGCACAAATAATTATATTGGAGGGTTTTATGAAAAGAAAATTAATTGAACTATTTGAAGAAAATTTAAGCCTTTGTCCTAACGAACCTTTTGTGTTCGACTTTGATACTTGTGAGTACAAAGGCTGTTGGGAATTTATTGAAAAGTATCTTAAAGAGAATACAGATAAGGTGTTAGGTCATAACGGTCAGATTGTCTTTAATGTTACTGGCACTCGCATTAAACAGTTTATTTGTGGTGTTGCTCCTATGTGGAAGGAATACGAAAACAGATCCGCATTTGAGAATTATTGTACTGTAAGCGAAATGATGAGAGAATTGTTCTGTAACGAAAAAGACGAAAACGGAAATCTTACTCCTTTTTATGTTTCTCTTGATGGTGAAAAGTTTATTGTCACTTGGGAGAGTGATAAGGATACAGATACTTTCCATTATCATAAAGCAACAGTCGAAGAGCGTGGATTACTTGATGTATTCTTTGAGATGTTTGGTGGTATGACTGTAGAACAGGATAAGAAAACTTATAAAAAACTTAATCCTCATATTTCAGTTACCTTTGACAAGAAACTTACAAACCAGTTTGGATTTAACCTTGGTATCAGTAAGAAGATTTGTGATCATATCAGCAATCTTGGTTTTACTATTAACGGTATGGTTAATATTATTTTGGGTTAAGCAAGGAGAAGTAAATGATTAAATTTATTGACGGAAACATTTTTGATAGCAAGGCTAATTTTATCTGTCATTCCTGTAATTGTATTGGTGTGATGGGTGCTGGTGTAGCTGCACAAGTAGCTTCTCTGTTCCCTCACGTTGAGAAGGAATATAGGAAGTATCTTCATTATTGCAAAAAGCACAACATAGAGCCGTTAGGTACAGTTCAGTATGTACCAACTCAATATTGGGCTTTAGGATTGGTTGATACCATTAAAAACAATTATATAGATACTTATGACAAAGACTACCAATACATTGTTAATTTGTTTGGTCAGAGTTCAGTTGGCACTGGATTACAGACAGATTTAACTGCTATGAGAAAAGCATTTGAAGATATTAAGCAGAAAACCGAAAGTGTTGGTGCAACAATCGCTGTTCCTTATAAGATTGGTAGTTGTCGAGGTGGAGCAAATTGGAATGATGTGTATAAAATCATTACTGATGTGTTTGGTGACAATAAGGTTAATGTTGAAATTTGGAAATATGATTTAGGATAGGAGTCTGCTATGTCAATTACAAGTGATACACGTTTTGATAGTATGAAGAAAATTGATAAAACGAGAATGTACGGTATGATTATTGCGGTTTTGAAAACTGCTTCAGATGAAGGCTTGACTACAAGAGAATGTTCAACTGTTCTTTATAATCAGGGTAAGATTTACGATAGTGGCAGACAAGCTACTGCTCCGAGATTAACGGAGTTGGAAGATAAAGGCGTAGTACAAATTATTGGTAAGAGATTAGACAACATTACAAATAGAAATGTTGCTGTTTACGCTTTAGTTTCGTAGGTGAGTTTAATGATGACTAAATTTGAACAACAATTAGCAACAGATAATCACAATCTAATTTATGGCTTTATAAATAGATATAAATTGGATTTAGAAGAATATTACGGTATTCTTGCTTTAGCTTTGTGTAAAGCTGCACAGCATTATGATAAGATAAAAGGTAGTTTCTCTACTGTAGTTTATACTTTTATGATTAATGCAGTTAAAAATCATATCAAAATTAAAAACAGATATAAAATTTCTTTAGTCTATTTAGATGCTGATTACACAGACAGTAATGATGATAATGAGAATTTGTTTGATGTTATAATGAGTAACAATCTTAATCTTGATGACAAAGTAGAAGGAAAAGAAATTAGTCAAATACTCCTTTCAATGTTAAGTGACAAAGAGAAGCAGATAGTAATTGACAGGGTGAACGGATTATCCGAAGAACAGATTGCTATTAAAATGGGTTGTACTCAGCAGAACATTCACGCTTGGATTCAAAAAATAAGAGGGAAATGGAATAAATTTTATTCCAAAGTTAATAAATCTATATATTAAAATTAGGTTTTTATGAGGTATTTTAATGTCAGAAAAGAAAAATTTATCCTCTAAATTAGGGGGCGGTTTGTCCGTTTTAAGTTTATGTGATGGTATGAGTTGCGGCCAGATTGCTTTGATAGAGTTAGGATTAAAAATTAATCACTACTATGCAAGTGAGATTGATAAGAACGCCATAAAATGTACGCAAGATAACTTTCCTGATACAGTGCAACTTGGAGATGTAACACATATTGACGAAGAAATGTTGCACAAATTACCAAAAATTGATTTGGTTATGTTCGGTAGTCCTTGTCGATCCTTATCAAAAGCTACATCTGGTAGAAAAGATTACAATAATGGACTTAAAGGAGTGTCTTGGTTGTTTTATCCTTGTGCTACTATCCTTGACTGGATTAAAAAGTATAACAATCCTGATGTGTATTTTCTTGTTGAGAATGTAGATAGCAATAAATCTAAAGACATAAACGAGATGAATCAAATCTTAGGTGTTGAACCGTATTTAATAGACAGTAAATTATTCTCAGCACAGGAACGCAAAAGAAATTACTGGACTAATATTCCTATAGGTACATATCCACCTGAGAACAGATTAGTATTGCGTGACATAATGGATACCGAGGTAGACGAGAAATACTTTTACACTCAGGACTTCGATTATCATGGAGATGGCAAGAGAGTATGCGCTACTCTCCATATTAACGGTCACGATATTTTGAAAAGAGTAAACAACCCCAACTTTAAAGCACCTACACTAACTGCTTGCAGAGGTGGAAACACTCAGAAGAAAGTGTTTGATAAAGGTAGATGTAGAAAACTAACTCCCAACGAGTACCGTAAGCTACAAACAATTCCTGAGTGGTACAAAATGAATTTTGCTGATAGTCACATATATAACTTATGCGGTGATGGTTGGACAATTGAAGTCATTAAACATATATTGAAAAATTTAAAAGAGGTGTAGAGATGAGTAAATCATATAGACATTATACAGATATTACAAGAGAAATTTTGGATACAATTAGAGTTGGCGAGTTCGTTAAAATTAATGACTGGAAAAGACCAATGAAAGTCAAGGCTGTTTCTGAAAATTTTTTTGTAATGACAAAGAAACAGTTTGGTAAAACGTATTATTCAGTTTGTTCCAAACTTCCTTGGGATGGTGTTAAGCATAATGAAATGACTGGTGGTATGTTTCATTGTGGTGGGGATAACTGGATATTTGGATCTCCATTAACTATTACTTACGAAAATCTTTATGAGTTTGATAATGAAGAAAGTAACAAAAAGTATTTACAGGAGTTTGAAGATGGTAAAGCACAAATTTCTGAAAGAAACGGTGTTCCGATTTATGATTTGTATGTGAAACCAGTTATATAACTTAGTATAGTAAAATAAAAGACTTATTTTATGAGGTGAAATAATGAGCAAGGATAACTGTTTGCATATGAAAACTCAAAAAAATAGTGGACTCTTTTCTGACAAGCCTAAGGATGATAAGAGAACTAATTTATACAAGGTTATTACTCTTTGTGGTAGTACGAAGTCTAAAGAAGAATTTCTTGAAGTGCAAAAGCGATTAACTCTTAAAGGATATATTGTTATTTCGGTTGGATTATTTGGTCATTCGGGAGATACCGAGGTTGGTAATTACAAAGTTAAACAAATGCTTGACGATATGCACAAAAGAAAGATTGATATGGCAGAAGAAATTTTTGTTATAGATGTTGATGGGTATATCGGTGAATCTACCTTATCTGAAATTGTATATGCAGAGAATTACGGTAAGAAGGTTCACTATTATTCTAAAAATCAACAGCGTTTGTATCAAGAAGGAGAACTAATTTAAGAGGTGGAATTAATGTCAATTTATAACGCTGATTGTATTTATACAGAATGTAATGAAAAAGAAATAAAAGAATTATTATTGTATCGCAAGATTGTCAAAGCAGATAATGACATACTTTATTCAGAAGTAAATAACAATGTAACTTAAAATCAGACTTTTAAAAGAGAAGAAAGGTGGTACATAATGAATATTATTGGTAAGATGTTAGATGAATTGTATCGTATTTTTGAAATCGTAAATAAAGAGAAGTTTGATGGTGTACTTCCTACCCCTGTTATCACCATTCAGAAGACAAAAGGTAAAAATTTAGGACACTTTACGATTAATCGAATTTGGAGAAACAAGAATAATATAATAGACGATAATGTAGAAGTTGATGATAATGATATTACAGCACAGTATGAGATTAACATCAATCCTGCACACTTCTTTAAACGAGAAGCTGTTGAAATCGTAGAAACCTTAATTCATGAAATGTGTCATTATTGGAATAAGGTCAAAGGTATTGATGATGGTAATCATAACAAGAAATTTAAGACTATTGCAGAACAGGTTGGTCTTATATGTGAGCGTGGACAAAATGTCGGTTATGGTTATACTTCGCTTTCTCCTGAGTTAAAAGATTGGGTTGTAAATATTTGTAAGCCTGATGAAGAGTGCTTTAAATATTATTCTGCTAATAAAACGAAACTTTTTACTACTACAAGAGAAAAGAAAATCTTTAAATATACTTGTCCTATTTGCGGTTTAGTAGTTAAGGGCAAACGAGATATTAATGTTAAATGTGCTGAATGTAATGAGTTAATGAAAATGGAGGACGAAGATGAGTAACAACAATAAGGTATCAAGTGGTAGTATTGGTTTTGCAGTCTGCTGACTATAGTATTTATCGTTTTAAAGCTGACAAAAGCTATTAATTGGTCTTGGTGGTGGGTGTTGTCACCTGTATGGATTTACTTTATTTTAATCATCTTGATTGCGGTTGTGTGTGTCGGACTTGAAGAACACAGCAAGAATAAAATTGTCGTAAAAGACAATAAAAGTAAAAAACTAAAAGCAAGGAGTAAAAATATGAAGAAAAGTATTTTTAGAAACGATAAGGTTGCACTTTTGAAAGAGTACGAAGTATTAAAACAAGTTGGTGAAATATATGAGGTTGCTAACATAACTACTGATATGGTTGTGTTGAGAGACAGAATTACAAAGATTGCCGTTGGTGCAATTAAGATAGAAGATTTTGATAAGTATTTTGAAAAGGTTGAGAATTAGAGTTTAAAATATAACTTTTTCTCAAAAAGATAAGTTAGGAGATTAATATGTACAAAGATAAAAAACGCTGTTTAAAATGTGAATATGGCTATTTCCCTAAAAGTGTGAGAAAATTTTTAGGTGTTCCAATGTGTTTGTTTTATTGCGAAACAGGCAAACACAGAGATGGTAATGATGATTATTGTAATAGTTTTAAAGAAATTTCTGAAGAATTTAAAGAGAGAGGAAAAGAAAGATTAAGGAGGCAGGAGAATGAGCCTATCAATTGCTATTGGTAATGATATTTTAAAAAGAAAAGATATTTATTTAGATACGGCAGCTACCACTAAACCCAATAAATATACTGTTGATTCTATAATGCCATACTTGACTGATAAATGGTATAACCCTTCTTCTCTTTATTCTGAATCTCGTAATGTGTCAGATGATATTAAATCAGCAAGAGAAAATATAGGAAATTACATAGGTGCAAAGGGTGACGAAATCTACTTTACTTCGGGCGGTAGCGAGAGTAATTGTTGGGCTATTCAAGGATTTGTTAATTACTGGAAATTGAAAGGGTATGAGCCTGTTATTATTACTTCTACTATTGAACATAAGTCAATTATTTCTTGTGTTGAGGGTTTATGTGTAGACACACACTTTGTTGGCGTTTATAAAGACGGTTGCGTTAAAATGACTCAACTTGAAGAATTATTGAAGTATATTACAAAAAATAATCCTAAAAGCAAGATATTAGTTTCTGTTCAGTTTGCTAACAACGAAATTGGTATTGTTCAAAATATAAAGGCAATTACAAAAATTGCTCACAAATATTCAGCATTTGTACATACAGATACCGTTCAAATAATAGGTCATTTGCCTATTGATGTTAAGGAACTTGATATTGATATGCTTTCTGCAAGCGGTCATAAGTTTAATGCTTTAAAAGGTATTGGCTTTCTCTACATAAAATCTGGTGTAAAAATTGCTCCACTTATCTATGGTAGTCAAAATAACAGTATGCGTGGTGGAACTGAAAATGTTGCAGGAATAATTAGTATGAGTAAAGCGTTAGACTTATGCGATGTATCTTATAGTTACATAAAAGACAAATATGCCATAAGAGAAAAATTTATTAACAAAATTCTTAAATTAAACTATAATTTGCAGTTAAACAGTTCGAGCGATTATGGTAATAGTTTACCCACCATTATTAGTTTGACAATTAAAGAAAATGTAACTGCTGAAGCACTCGTTTATATTTTAAATTCATCAGGTATTTGTATTTCATCTGGTAGTGCGTGTAATTCTCATAGTGAAGAACCTTCTTATGTGTTAAAAGCTATAGGTTTATCTGATGAAGATGCCGTAAGAACAATTAGAATTTCTTTCAGTGATGACTTAACCTCTGAAGATATGGATAGATTTATTGACGAACTTAACAAAGCAATTAGATTACTGCTTTCGTGAGGTGATACTATGACAGAAGAAAGAATGATTACTTTATTATACGCTTTTAAAGAAAATTGTCCTGACGATAAGATTAAAGAAATTGCTGATACTGCTATTGAGGCTATTAAATTTAAGGAACAAACGCTTGCTAAAATAGATGACTTGATTAAAAAAGAGAGTCAATCTATTGAACAGATACCTAAGAATATGGATTTTCATTTAGCGGTTAGACGAGGATTAATACTTGCTAAACAGGTAATGACAGATGATGAAAAGAAAGGTGATTAAATGAGAACATCAGAATTGTTTAAAAAAGAAATTAATTACATTGACAACGAACATTTAAAGAATATTGTTGTTAAGACACTTGACAGTGCTCCTGAATGTATTGTACATATACCAGCTTCCTCATCGGGACGATACCATTCAGTATATTCGCTTGGTGAAGGCGGTCTTATGCGACATATAAAAGCTGCGGTTGGTATGGCTCATTCACTGATTTCAACAGATATTTTCAAAAACTTTATTTTTGATTTTGATGTTGATTCAGAACATTCGCTACAGGATATTATGGCTTATGCTGATGTTGCTTATGCTGCATTAATTCTTCACGATTGTTGTAAACCAGATAATACTTCTAAACATAGAACTCAATTTGATCATCCGCTTAAAGCATCTGAATTGTTTGTAAAAACCGCAAAAGAGTATTTAAAAAATAATAATGTATCATCAAAAGATATGCAGTATTTTAAAATAGTAATTCCTACAATTAAATCAGCTATTGCTTCTCATATGGGACAGTTTAATACAGCTCCGTATGCAAAAGGAATTGTATTGCCTACACCAAGAACACCAATTGAGAGGTTTGTTCATTTGCTTGATTTCTTGGCTTCTCGTAAGTTTCTTATTTTTGATTTTGGATGTGTACGAAGAAGTTGATAGATAAAATTAAAGAAGGGAGTTTAATATATGTATCTGATTGTAGATAAAAATGGAAGGTATTTAAAAATTACAACAGATAATAAAATTGTTTTTACAACAAATGCAACACTTGCTGACACTTTTAATAGTGAAAGAGAAGTAACTGATTTTATTCGTAAGGCTTTTCCAAAAAAGAAAAGAAGATTATACAAGCCTATGAATTGTAATAATATTCTTTTATCTCAATCTAATCAAAACGATAAACTAAATTCAACAGATGATATTGATAGTGATAATGAGTTAATTGATTTTGATAGTTGTATTACCGCCTTTAAAGAAACAATAGATACATATTTAACCCCTCAAATTTTAAAATATACTGCTCAACTTAAAAAGTATGACGGTATGATACTTGATATTCGTCATTATCTTCGTAACAAAGACACTAAATTAAATGCTTGTCAAGGTTGAAAAGTAATGGTTAAACTGCAAAACATAGAACGAGAAAGAGCAGAATGTAAGAAAGAATTGCAGAGAGTTGCTATGCTTAAAAGTTCTATTAAAAAGGCAGTTAAAGAATCTGAACAGTTTGAATATGACGAATATAAAAATAGAGAGATTGAGAATGTAGCAGAGTATATATTCTCATCGTAAATAGATTATATTTTATTTTTAACGGACAAAGAGTGATTAAATGACAACGCAAAATAAAGAGAAAAAATTTACAAATGAAACTCTTAAAGAAATGCAAAGTTGGGATTTGGATCGTAAAATTGCAACATCTCTTACACGTATTATAGAGTTTGCAAAACATTTTGATAATCAAGTTTACGTTTCTTTTTCTGGCGGTAAAGATAGCACTGTACTTTTAGATTTAGTTCGTAAGATTATTCCTGATGTACCTGTAGTGTTTAGCAATACAGGACTCGAATATCCTGAGATACAAAATTTTCAAGAACACAAGGAGCAGAATTTGTAAGACCTAAAATGATGTTTAATGAAGTGATATTAAAATATGGTTATCCTATTATAAGCAAAGAAGTATCTGAAGCTATTTATTATGCACGAAGGATAGTTCCGAGAGAGAGTTATCCTATTCGCCGCTTAATGTTGCTGGGAAAACTACCTTCAGAAAGCGTAAAGAACTCATTGGGATTAGACAAGACAAAGGAGAATATGGGTAGTAAATCTTCTATTTTTAATAAGAAAAAGTGGTTGCCTATCGCAAGAGATATGCCGTTTTTAGTATCACATTATTGTTGTAATCGAATGAAAAAAGAACCACTTTCTAAATATGGAAAGTCAATTCAAAGTTATTCATATATAGGAACTCTTACAGAAGAAAGCAGAGTACGAAAACAAGCGTGGTTGCGACATGGCTGTAATGCGTTTGATAGTAAAAAGATTACTTCTCAGCCATTATCGTTTTGGACTAATCAAGATATTCTTGAATACATAAAGAGATTTAATTTAGACATGTGCTCTGTTTATGGAGAAATTGAAACTCTTAGTAACGGTAAATTGCATTGTACAGGATGTCAAAGGACAGGCTGTATATTTTGTGGATTCTCAGCTCATTTAGACAGACAAGGTGAAGAGCGTTTTCTTATGTTAAAAGAAACTCACCCTAAACAGTATAATTATTGTATTTATGGCGGTCAATGGTCTGATAATCCTTACTACGACTCTAAAGCAAGTACCGAACCTGACAAAATGGGTTGGGTAAACTGGAATCCTAAAAAGATTTGGACTCCAAGTAGAGAAGGTCTTGGTATGGGAACTGTGTTTGATATGTTAAATGCTGAATATGGTGAGAATTTTATTAGGTATAAGTAGGTGGATTTAGTAGTGGAAAGCAAAAGATTAATTTATAAAGATGAATTTGGTGAAACCCATACAACCGATGAAAAAATTAACGGCAAATTTGTTGGTGAGAAAATTGTACGAGAAAAACTATTTGAATATGAACAGGAAGAAAGCGAAGGCAAACTTATTCATCTGCCGTGCAAGGTTGGTGATACGGTTTATTATATAACAGGCCTCTCTCGTAAATACGTTAAATCAGCAATAGTAAATGAGATTGTTATTAACAGCAAAGGAATAAGTGAATTATTTGTATCAAATGATACGGTAAATTTTGAAAATTCTTTTGACGTATTTTATCTTACAAGAGAAGAAGCCGAAAAAGCGTTGGAGGAGCAAGAATCTAATGAGAGTAACAGATGAAAATTTGAAAGAAATAATGTCGCAAAGAATAAGAATTTTGTTAGCTAAAGAAAATAAAAAACAGGTTTGGCTTAGTAAACAGATAGGCACAGATTCAAACCGAATTATAAAATGCAATATATTGCCATCACTGGTAACGACTATAAAAATTGCAAACGCTTTTGATGTCCCTGTTGACTATATTATTGGGAAATTACCAATAGATTATTGTTTTAAGGAGCGTGAAAACAATGGTTAAAGAAAGATTAACGCAAAGAAATGAATTTGGAAATGCTGAAATTATTTTATTGAATAACAGTATGTCTGATTTATATGGAGCACTACTGACATATAAAGAAAGAGACGCATTGACGGATGCACTAAATAAATTAGCCGATTACGAAGACAAAGAGGAGAACAGAGAAGCGCCCCTCACCGCTGATGTGCAAGAGGTTAGACACGCAGAGTGGGCATTACAGGAAAATAAACATCCAGAGGCTGTTTGCTCAAATTGCGGCAGAGAGGTAGTTTATCAAATAGTTAATAACCGTTGGGAATTTGAAAATTATTGCCCTCACTGCGGCGCAAAAATGGATAAGGAGTGTGAGCAATAGTGAGTAGATATATTGATGCTGATTTATATATTGAATATCTTATTGAATTAAAAGAATCTGCGGAAAAACATTTTAAATATGAAGAAGCATATAGATTAAGTTTAGAGATAAACCGAATTAAATGTTTTCCGTCCGCTGTTGATGTGCAGAAAGTTAAATATGGACAACCAGTAAAAATGCTAAATGATGCTATTTCCGAAAGAGCTATTACTATATGTTCTTGTTGTGGTGGAAGAATTTCGAAAAATTATACTTGGTGCAAACACTGTGGTGCAAAAATGAATAAAGAGTGAGTAGAAATGAAAAAAACGGAATTAGAAAAACATCTTGGAAACAGAGTAAAAATAATCATATTTGACGGAACTGTTATAGAGGGATTTTTACATAAGACAGGCGAAGAAAGCTTTAAAAACGATGCAAATTTATATATACCTCGTAATTTATATTTTTGTACCGCACGCCAATCACAAAAAGTTATTTCTTGTCTTTTTAAAGTTTCACATATAAGAGAATTGAGATGAGTAAGAGTGAGTGAAAATTTTTTATGTGGTTAAATATATCCACTCAAACTTAAATAGCTACAGAACACACTTTATTGTCAAAGCTAAAAATAAAAAAGAGGCAATAGATTTGATATTTGCTAAGGAATTTTATAGTAGAAATTTGCTTACAAAACAACAGGAAGTCAAACCGATAAGAAAGTGTGATTTATCAGCATATCAATTTAATTTTGATAAACGAAATTACTATACGATAAGATAAATATTAATAAATTATAGGAGTGTGTATAAATGTTTGTAGTATATAAAAAGACTGGAAAGATATTTGAAGTTTATGAGATAAAAAATAATAGAAGTGGTTATCCAACTTTCTTAATTTATGACGAAAATCAGTGGAAATGGATTTCTGCAAAACATTTTAAACCTTATAAGGCAGAGTATGAGATAGGACTGAAGTTGTAAAAAAGGAGCTGAAATTGTTGAGAACGAAAAAAATACATATAACAGATAAAAACATTAATCAGGTATCTTATGATTTGTTTCAGCGTTTCACCAGTATAAAAATAATGAATAATACTGATAAGCGTAATAGAATGAAAGAGATTTTACATAAAGCTATACAAAGCGAATTAACTGATAAACAGCGTATGTGTCTTTTGTTACATTATTATGAAGGTATGAAGATGAAAGATATAGCATTAAAATTGGGTTTATGTAATTCAACAGTTTCAAGACATATAGCTTCGGCAACAAAGAAACTTAAAAATATAGCACAGTATTATATGTGAGTTAGAGGTATATATATGAAGTCGTGGTTTAGGAAAAATAAAAATATTAATAAAGAAAAAACTGAGCAAACTGAATTAATACAAAACAGTCAACTTGAAGAATTGCGTAATGCTCAAACAACAATCAAAGAATATGAGCAGTGTATTAGTGATTTAAGGAATACAAGATTTCCTGTGGTTACGTGGTGGATTATTAATTGTAGAAGAATACCTACCGATGGACTAATAAATGAATATTTAATAGGTAGCGGTTGTTTAGATATTATTTGTTCTGATTCTAATTTTGATGTTGACCAATTTTTTAGCGAATTAAAATTGTTATTTGAAAATTGTAATAAAATTAAAGAACTTAATAAGCAAATTTGTTGTCTTAAAAAGACTGGAAAACAGTTAAAAGAAAAGTTAGGAATTATGTAGATTCGAGAGGTGTAAATATGAAATTTATTAGATTATATAAATTTTTAATGAGAAACAAACGTATTAGAAAAACTGTAGGTAACGAAATATATGAGATTGAATATCAGCGTTCTCCATTTTGGGTGAATGAAAGACCATCGTGGAAATTGTTTATTGCAAAGAAACTCTTTTGCTGGCATGGACAAGTATGGTTGGTATATCCGAATGGCGGTAGGTGTGGTTTTGATACTACTTGTACTCGTAAAGTCTTTCCTTATTTTTGTATGAGAAAATTATTAAATAACACAAGTAAAAGAATTAGTAATTATAGTAACAAGGAGTGATACAATGCTAATTCAAATAAATGAAAATATCTATATAAATCCGCTACATATTATTAGTTTAGAAAAATTTGAACTTAAAAATATAGATGAAAAATATGTAGTAGCAACTAAAATAACTGAACGTAATGAGCCTATATATCAAGCATATAAAACTGAAAAAGAAAGAGATTGCCAATTTAATTGTTTAGTTGATGATTTAGAATCTGCTTTAGAAAGATTGACAAGAAAAAATTAATGAGGTGGTTTTATGTTTTCAATGGAGTGGCTTAACAAACTTGAAAAAATCGTTGACGAAAGTAATCAGGGTAAAAATAACCCTACTACAAAGAGTCTTATGTTCATGCTTAATCGTATGGTTGAAGAATATAGTGAATATAAGAAACTTGGTAGTGTTGAGGAACTTGCTAAATATAAAGAAATTGCAATTGAGAAAGGGAATTGATATGGCAACAAGTAGTATTTTTCATAATGTTGTAGTTACGAATGACAAAGAATGTGAAAGATTAATTAATGCTTTAGAATTATCCGAAAAAGAAAAAGAAGAAAAATTAAAGCATCCACAGGTTTTCTTTATATCTGATTTACATCTTGGTCATAAAAATTGTCTTGCTTTTGATAACAGACCGTATCTTACTATCGAAGAACAAGACGAGGATATTATTAGGAAATGGAATAGTAGAGTGTCTGCTGATGATGTAGTTTATATTCTTGGTGACATTAGTTGGTACAGCACAAGTAAAACTATTGAGATTTTAAAACAGATTAATGGATATAAACATTTGATTGTTGGCAATCACGATAAGAAATTGATTAAGAGCCGAGAATTTAGAAGTATGTTTGAAAGCATAAATGATTATCAAGAAATTATAGTGGATAATCAGAATTTAGTATTGAGTCATTATCCTATTCCTTGTTTTAATAAACATTTTTATGGTGCTTATCATTTTTACGGACACGTTCATAATTCTTTTGAGTGGAATATGATGAGATACCATAGATATTTAATGCAGTCGCTTTATACTAAGCCCTGTAATATGTTTAATGTGGGTTGTATGATACCTTATATGGACTATACTCCAAGAACTTTTAATGAAATCATTTATCAAACTATTTGTGACAATGTCAAGGATAGTGTATGTGGAGCGAAACATGGAAAATCATAATTATTACGTTGATTACGAGAGCGAATATGATGATAGTTTAATAAACAAGAGTTTTGTCAATAAGAAAGTTTGTGAGATGTGTGAACACAAAGAAGTCTGTTATATGTATAAGGATATTTGCGAAGGTAGAAAGTGGTATCAAGATTATTTTGGTGCTGATGTAAATTGTTCTTATTTCAAGAATAATAAAACACCTGTATCATTAGGAGGATTGATAGAATGAGTAATTTGTTTAAAAAATTAGGAACAAGTGAAGATAAATATGCTTGAATCGCCTTATAAACTTCACTTTTAAGAGATATACAACTATATAAAATGGAGGTATTTAATGGATAATAAGGATTCTGAAAATATGTCATCAATAGATATATTTATGAATATGTACGACTCTGTTTTTAAAATTACTGAAGTTACTTTTATTCCAAATAATGATAATGTAAATTCTTTTAAAATTGTTGTGAATGGAATTAGGAATGGTAAAGAAGTGCAGATTGTTGTACATAAAGCCAAAATAAGTATAGATATTATGCATATTTTAAATTATGGCACTAATAAAGAAATATTTTCTTTTACTGAATTTGAATAATATCTATGACTATCAAAAGAGGTGGTTTGTAATGGGCACAGAAACATACAGAGTGTATGACACCGAAGAAAAGAAATGGATAACAGATGAATGTGTACTATCTCCTAATGGCGAACTCTACAAAACAAATAAGCAAATTTCAAATGCAATTAATTTAATTTCATTTCATAATAAGGTGTCTTTTTATCTTGATATTAATTCAAGGTTTATATTACAGCGTAGTATTCTATTGCAAGACAAAACAGACAAGACAGTTTATAAAGGCGATATATTAAAAACAAACAAAAATGTCATAGGAGTTGTTTCTTATTCAACTGATTTAGCAGCATATGTTCTGCTTGAATATAAGAGTAACAAGTATTATCCGTTAAGTTCTGATATTTGTAAACAGTCAAGGATTATTGGGAACATAATTGATAACGAGGATTTATTGTATTTATGAGGTGGGCATGAAAAAATAAGATAACGGGTATATCAAGATCGGGGATTAGTCAATATTTATCAGGTAAAAATATCCCCCGTAAAAAAGCCCTGATGGCTATTGCAAACGCTCTGAATGTATCGCCCGAATGGTTAGTAGAGAACGACAATAAAAAAAATTACTGTGCAATTCATAGCTGATTTAATGAATACCACTCCACAAACGGTAAAATTGGTTTACAGCAGGGCGAATTTCCATTTGAGGTTGCTTTGCAAGTGGGTGGTAAGCGTTACACTTACTTGTTTTACCCTGAAAAAGTCAAAGAATATTTTGGAATAAAACTATAAGGAGGTATCACAATGAGATTTACAGAAAAATCCAAACGTATATTGAGGGCTATTAATGAAATTATAGCAGAACGACAGTCCAATAATCAGGACTAATCAAAATCAAGTTTGTAAAGGTAGTGAGGAAAATTAAAGTATTAAGTTTATTTGACGGTATTAGTTGCGGTATGGTTGCTCTTGAACGAATGGGAATACCCGTAGAACAGTATTATGCTTATGAGATTGAACCAAGTGCAATTAAAATCAGTAAAAAGAATTATCCTAATATTATTCAATGTGGAGATGTTTTTGATACAGATTTTTGCCAATTTGCAATACAAAATATTGATTTGTTGATTGGTGGTAGCCCCTGTACATTTTGGAGTAAGGCGAGAGGTAAAAACAGAGAAATAGACACAAGCGGAATGGGTTACAAACTGTTTTCTAAATTCGCAGAAGCACTACATAATGTGCAACCAAAATATTTTTTATATGAAAATAATTATGGTATTGATAAAACTATTGTTAATTCAATATCTGAACAATTAGGGGTTAAGCCTGTGATGATTAACAGTGAGTTAGTTTCAGCGCAACGCCGTAAAAGGTATTATTGGACTAACATTCCGAATGTAACACAACCTAAAGATAAAGGGTTGTTGATAAAAGATATATACATACCTGATGATAGCCTTGTAAGGGAAGATGTGAGAATACAAAAAACAGCTTGTGAAACTAAAAATTATATCAAATACGATATATCTGAAAAAGGCTATTTTTCGCAACAAAACAGGTCATATTATCTTGACGGCAAAGCCCCGACATTACCGAGTGTGCGTATGGAGAACAAAGTAAATATTTTAATTGACCCGACTAATTGGAATAAATACAAAATTATTTCTCCTGTTGAAGCTGAAAGATTGCAGACTTTGCCCGACAATTATACCGAAGTTGAGGGAGTGAGAAAGGCACAGAGGTTTGCGGCTATCGGTAATGGTTGGACAGTTGATGTTATTGCTCATATCCTTAAAGGTTTAAAAAAGGAGGTTAGTTAAAAAATGTTTGTTCAGAGGGTTAAGCAGGCTATGAATGAGCAGGGCATAAGTCAATCGGAACTTGTTAAGCTAGATGTTAAAGACGAAGATTTTGGTAATATTCTGAATTGTGCTGTTAGATATGCTTGTTGTAGAGAAACTTATATACTAAGTTTAGTAATTAATTTCATTAGACCATTACTTTTAGATTTATCACCAAGAACACTCGGCTGTACGGAGCGTGATTTACGAGAAGCTAATAGCTATGGAAATGAAATTATAGACAAGCCTTTGTGGATAGAGTTTCTCAAAGAAATACGACAGATGATGAATGAGCGTAATATAGAAATTTGGAACTAATTAAGATTGAGGGGTGATAGATTGGATTTAGTATGGAATGTGTATAGATATGATGTGAACAAAAATGAAATATTAACATATAATGTGTTCTCTAATTACGGATTTGTCAAGTCTTGTACAGAAGTATTTAATAAGTATAAAAATAATATAGAAAAATCAAAGAGGATATAAAGTATACGCTTATGTATTATTACTGGTCAAAATGCGAATGGGAAATTATTGTAAGTCCGCTATTCAGTAGAGATAACAGAGAAAGAAAAATTGATGTCTATTCGCAAATTATGTTGAATTGGGATAAATTCTTTGATTATTTATGGACAAATAGAAAAATGTTATGTGAAATGGCAGGTAAGAAATAAGGTAAGGTAAAAATCATCTATTTAAAGTAAGAAAATTTGAGGTGTTTAATATGGATATAGTTAAATTCTATATGGCAGGAGGAATGGGCGGTTTAAATATTGGAGAACAGATGGGGTGGCGTAAGGATATTGAAAATAAAATTAAAAGAAAGACTAATAATTATCTGAAATCTACATACTTCTTTCAACCGCCTTATTATTATCAACCTGATGGTACAGCACATCGTTCGTAACGTGAAGTAAGAGATTTTGATTTGTATAGGTTAAGATATTCAGATGTTGTTATTGTCAATTTTAATATTTCTAACAGTATAAGAACAGCACAAGAGTTGGCAGTTGCATATGAACATCGTATTCCTGTTATCGGATTGAACGAAGATAAGAAAAAACTTCACCCTTGGCTGTGCGAGTGTTGTATAAGGATTTGCGAATCAAGAGAAGAATTGGTGGCTCATATCTGTAATTTTTATTTAACATAATTTTTTTTAATTTAATAAAATTTTTTTCAATTTTTATTTGTTAAATCAAAATTAAAATTGTATAATAAAATATATAGTCAATTAGAAAGTCTATATATTAACGGTAAAACAGGAGGTAAAAAATATGAGTAGTCTTACACGATCATTGCAAAGACAGATTATCCGTAATCGTGCCGAAGCCGAAGCTGCTCCTAAAAGAGCAAAACTTAGGGCAAAGCGTAAGAAACTTACAGATGGACTGCCTATTGAAAGAAATGTAGTTTTGTTCAAAAAAGCTTGGAATGAATATCATTGTCCATCTATTGAAGTCAAGAATAAGGATAAGGGCGGCAATATTACTACCGTTAAGAAACGCAAGCCTATCAAGAACAAGAAACACTTTCTTAATGGTAAGCAACTTTTCCCTCGTATGAAATATGGAAAACTTGCTGAAAGATTTAGAAAAAATAAAGAAGATAAAAGAGTAGATAGTGAAGCCAAAAATAAAAAAGCTAAATCAAAATCTAATAAAGAAATAAAGGAGTAATGTTTATGGCTAAGACAAAAGAGAAAAAGGTTATTGTAAAAGACAATTGGATTTCTAATTTTACCATTATCGGTAGAGCTAAGATTAACGAATACACATTTAAGACTGATGAAAAGAGTGAAAAGTCCTCTTTTATCTATAACAGCCTTAATTTGGGCGTTGATTGTGGTGAAAAATACGGTACTGTATATTCTGAAATGATTGGCGGCTACAATAGCGAAAAAGAAAATGTGATTTACGCTCATGGAAGAAACGCAGATGACACAGACGATTTTAAGACCAAGATTGAAGTTGATTGGGAAGATAGATTTGATGAGGATATTCTTTCTACTATCGGTGATTTGTGTTTTATTACTGTTGGGCTTGAAAAAACAGATAAGGGTAATACATATTATAAAAAGTTTTTGAGTGCTTATGATGCTATTGCATATATTCAGAAATATCTTGAAGACGGTATGATTGTTAATGTTCGTGGTCAGCTTAAATACTCTATGTATCAGGACAAGGTACAGGTTCGTAAGAATATTACAAGTATTGTATTGAGCAAGATTGATGATGTAAGTAAGTTCGCTGCTCGATTTACACAGTCTATTCTTATTGATAAAGACTCTGCAAGCCTAAAGAACATTGATAAAGACAAGGGTGTTATGTATGTCGATGCAAAGGCTCTTGATTATCTGAAAGAATTAAACGGTATTGATGTTAGTGGTCAGTATCCTTATCCAAAACAGTTTGAATATGAATTTCCCGATTTGTCTAATGCTGATCAGTGCAAAAAGATTATGGACAAACTGTTCAAAGTTAAAAAGGGTGTTACACAGATTACTTTTGAAGGTGATTTGATTGAAGGTGGTGCAGTAGTAACTGCAACACTTGACGATGTACCCGATGACATTAAGGAACTCATTGAGATTGGTGTTTATTCTGAAGAAGAAGCTCTTGCTCGTTGCAGTTCTAATGGTAATAGAGAACAGAGAATGGTACTGCGTAAACCTTTTACAAAACTTGTTGGTGAGGAAAAGATACCTACACTTCAGATTTTTAAAGAAAAATATACTGAAGATGACTTAATTCTTGATTATCTTGCTAATGTTCCTGATACTGATGATAAAGATGAGACCGAAACCGATACAGATACAGGCAATACAGAGTCTACTGATGTTGATGATATGAGTTGGCTTGATAATTTAGATTAAAAATACAATAAGCAGATACAGAAAATAATCCCTGTGTCTGCATAACGAATAAAGTATGAATGTGGTGTAAATAAATGATGTAATGTGGTGATGAATATGAGATTGATAGACTTAACAGGGCAACGATTTGGAAGGTTGACTGTTATTGAAAGGGCAGAGAATAAAGGGAAACAAACAAGATGACGTTGTAAGTGTGATTGTGGAAATGAAACTATAACACGAAGTACCGATTTAACATCTGGTGCATCAAAATCCTGTGGCTGTTTAAGATTAGAAAAGTCCATTAAAAGAGCGAAGATATATTTCAAAGATACAGGAATTAAGTATAACAAAAAATATAATCGGTATGATTTGTCGGGAGAATTTGGAATAGGATTTACTCAAAATAATATACCTCTTTATTTTGATTTAGAAGACTATGACAAGATCAAAGACTATTGTTGGCACATCAATGATAACGGTTATTTAATTTCTCATATTTCTAAAAGTAATCAGCGTATAAGACTTCATCGTTTAGTTATGGGGTGTGTTCCGAATGATGGACTGTTAATTGATCATATTAATCACGATACATTGGATAACAGAAAAATCAACCTGAGAATTGTTAATTATCGTCAAAATGCGATGAATATGATTAAAAAAGAGACAAATATATCTGGTGCTACTGGTGTTAGTTGGGATAAAGAAAAGAGCAAATGGTGTGCATTGATAACTGATAACTATAAAACAATTTTCTTGGGATATTATTCTGATTTTAACGAAGCGGTTGAAGTTAGAAAACAAGCAGAACAAAAATACTTTGGCGAATACAGCTATGAGAATAGTATGAAAATTGCCGAACAAAACGAAATGAGAAAGGAATGATAATATGGGAAGATTTGGTAAGAAAAATCATGTAAGTCTTAATCCACTTGATGCAAATATCTGTTTATTAGGACTCCCTAAAATCGGTAAGACTACCATTATGAAAGAAGTGGCTGAAGAATTGGTTGGCGAAAACGGTTACTTGTTTTTAGAGATGTACCGAGAAAACGGCGCAAAGTACATAGAAGACATTGTTTATGAAGATGTGCCTGATTGGGATACATTTGTCGAAATTATTGACGATATTGTTGATAATAAGACTTCTGAGTATCCTGATCTAAAGGTAGTGTTTATTGATACTATTGATAATGCTTTGCAGCTTGCTGAACAGGAATCTATTAGACTTTGGAATAAAGAGAATCCTGCCAAACGTACTCAGTCTATCAATAAGACTCATGGCGGTTTTATGAAAGGTCAAGATTTTGCTATGGACTTGTTCCAAGAGCAGATTTTTAGACTTAGGCAAGTAGGCGTTGCGTTCTCTTTGATAGGTCATGTTAAGCAGACTACCGTAACCGATCCGATTACGCTTGAAACTTATCAGCAGATTAGTTCTGATGTATCACAGCGTTATTTCAATCAGTTAAAGAAGAATATTGACCTTGTTGGTATTGCTTATATTGATAGAGAAGTGGTTAAGGAACGCACAGGTCGTAAGAATATTGTTAATGGTAAAGAAGAAGTAGTTAATCGTGTTGCTTCTGAAGCAAGAAAAATCAAGTTTCGTGATCCGAATTATTGCGTTGATAGTGGTGGTAGAATGTCACAGATTGTTGACGAAATTGACTTTGATCCGCATGAGTTTATTAAGGCTATGAAAGATGCACTTGAAGCTGAAGTTAAGAAGTCAGGTAAATCTATTGAAGATAGATATAAGGAGAATAAGAAAGCTGATAAGGAAATGCAGAAGAAAGTAGCAGAAACCGAAAAAGCCAACAAATCTCAAAAAGAGCTTGATGAAATAATTGCACAGATTATTGATTTCTTTACTGCCAATAAAACTAAAATAGATGTTATTAAGCCTATTATGGCTAAATGCAAAGAACTCGGATACGATAATCCTAAATCAATTTCTAATATTGAACACGCCAAGACGATCCTTTCTATGACATTAATGTAATTCAAAATAATATGCCCTTACGATTAATTTCGTAGGGGCGTGAAAGGAAGTAGTTTTATGGGGAAGCAAAGTAAAAAAACTATGTCTGTACAAGATAAAGCAGAATGGGATGAACTTTATAATTATGTACGATATAAAGTTTTAGGCTATGATAAAAACCAGTCTTTATCTCGGACAATGGTGTTAAGGCTTAAAGGTTTGTTGAGTAACAAATTTATTGAAAATAAAAATATTGAAAGCACTGCTAATTATTCTTATAAAACTGTATTAACTACATTTAAGTTTTGCTCGTTAGATATTCAAAAGGGATTAAAAAACAATTCTTTTAACAATGAAAATCATCGTTTTAATTACATTATAAAAATTGTAGAAGATAATCTTAATACAGTTTATTTAAGAATGAAAAAAGCAGAACAATCTAAATCACAAACAGAAAATATGGATATGAGTGTAGCAACTCATACTGGTGCTGACTACCAGAGAAAAACTAAAATTACTTCTAACAAAATTTTTGATGAACTTTGGTAGGGAGTGATTTATATTGGCAGAGAAAAACAAAGAAAAATTAACACTTTATGAGCAAGAAATGATTAACACAGCCAAGAAGGTTGTTGAGTACAAACTTGCTTGTGAAGCTAATGTTGTTTCTTGTATATATAAATCTCCTGATATTATCTATAACACTAATCTTACATTAAATGATTTTAGCAACAATATTTGGAAAGTATATTACTCTATTGCTCACGATATTATTATGGTTGAGAAAAAGAATGTGCTTGATGATATTACTGTTGGACTTTATCTTGAAAAGCACCCTAAATTAAAAGCCAAATATCACGAATATGGTGGTTATAAGACAATTCAATCTGCTATGGGATATGTTAAGATTGGTAATTTTGATGGGTATGTTGATGAACTGCGTAAATGGAGAGCAATAATTAAACTGACAAAGAGAGGTTTTCCTGTTAAAGACCGATTATCCGATTACGCAGATATGACAGCCGAAGAAATATACAACGAGTTTGAGGCTTTCTTAAACGATACATTTGCGAACATTAATTCTGATGTAAAAAGTTACGATATTTGCGATGGTATACACGAACTGATTGAAGAACTGGATACAGGTGTCGCTATGGGTTTACCGTACTATGATATGCCAACTTTAACAAAAGAAACAGGTGGTCAATATCTTGGTTCTATTACCCTACTTGGTGGAGTGAGCAATTCGGGCAAATCTACAATTGCTCGTTCTACTACGATACCAAGTATAATCAAAATGTCCGAGCGTGTTGTTATTATGGTTAATGAGGATTCTCTAAAAAAATGGCAAAGAGAAATGTTGGTGTGGGTATGCAACAATATTTTAAAGTTTGATATGCAAAAACATATTGTTCGTGACGGTAAATACAGTAAAGAAGTTAAAGAGAAACTTCACGAAGCAGCTACTTGGCTTGAAAAGAAAACTGAAAATCATATGATTACAATTATCCCTTTTTTACAATATCAAACCTCTAAAGCCATTAAAGAAATTAAGAAATACGCCGCTATGGGAGTTAAATATTTTGTACTGGATACTTTTAAAATGGATGCTGGCAAAATAAGCGGTCAGTCTTGGTTAGAAATGCAACAGTCTATGGTTGATATAAAAGATACTGTAAAAGCTGAATCTCTTAATGTTCATATTTTGATTACATTCCAGTTAGAAAAAGGTTCTTCAGTTATGAGATATTACACACAAAACAATATCGGATTAGCAAAGAATATAGTTGATGTCGCTTCTACCTGTATTATGATAAGAGATGTTTTTGATGACGAACACGAAGGTGAAAAAAGAGCATTAAATGTATATAGGTTAGAAGGTACTAATGGTAGAACAAAGATACGACAGAAATTAGAAAAAGATAAAAAATATCAGTTGTTTTTTATAGTCAAAAATCAAGAGGGTGCGGCTAACTCTTATCAGATAGTAGCATTACACGATAAGTCAAGAAACATTATTGAAGAGATAGGTATTACTAATGTAATGCCTGATTGGTAATAAAACAAAGAGGGTGAATTTATTGGATACAATTTCATTAAAACAATACATCTTTGACAATGAAAAAGTTGAATTTGTTTTAGGCGAAATCGGTTGTCACCATATCCAATACCATCCTCTTAAAGAATACTATTCTTGTGCTAATTGGAATGGAAATAACAATGGTGCAGTTAATGTTTTTAACAATAAATACCTAAATGTCAGGAATTATACAAGAGAAAGTGAGTTTGGTAATAATTCAGACATTATAACCTTAGTACAATACAATAAACAATTATCATTTATCAATGCAGTTAAATATCTGCATAAGATACTTGATTTAGATTATAAATGGCAAAAGCCTATAAAAAAAGAGAAAAAATTTGATCCGTTAGAGATATTCAAAAAAGTTGAGAGTTGTCACAAAACAAATGTGGCTGATATTCACGTGATAGACGAAGACCTGTTAGATGATTACATTCCAATGCTTTATATAGGATGGTTACGTGAGGGCATAATAGCAAAAACAGCAAAAAAATTTGGACTGGCTTATTCCTATAAGCGTAAGAGAGTTATTATCCCTATGCGTTACTGGTTGACTGGACAACTTTTAGGAATTAACAGCAGAACTACCGTTGATAACTATAAAGAACTTGGAATTAAGAAATTTTATATTACGCCTTCTTATCAAAAAGGATTAAATATTTATGGACTATACGAGAACTACGACAATATACAAAAGGCTGGATATGTAATAGTATTTGAATCCGAGAAATCTGTCTTAAAAAGAGATAGCCGCAATGATCCTACTGGTGTTGCTCTTAGTGGTCACACAATTACTGATGAACAAGTACGAATTTTGATAGGTCTTAATGTAGATATAATAATCTCTATGGATAATGATATACCAATCGAGGAAGTTAGACATATATGTGAGAAATTCTATGGTATCAGAAATGTTTATTACACTTGGGATAAATGGAATTTGCTGGGTGAAAAAGATAGCATAGCAGACAAGCCTAATAAAATTTATGACTTCCTTTTTAAATATAAAATAAAATATGATATTTCCGAGCATAAGAAGTATTTAGATAGTTTAAAGAAAAGGAGTTGATAAAAAGTGAGATTGACAAAAGAAGAATTAGAACAGGTAAAGAAAGACTTTAATGTAGACAAGTTGTGGTCGTGGAGTAAAGTTAATACTTTTATTACTTCTCCTTATGAATATTACCTCAAATACATAGTTCACGCAAAAGAAGATAGACAGGATTGTTCTTATGCTACTCTCGGCTCTATCTGCCATAGTGTACTTGAAGATTTCTATTCAGGTAAAATTAAGTATGAAGAAATGCTTGATGTTTTTGAAGATGGTTGGCTTACTGCTATTGATATTGTCGACTTGAAGTTTGACCGTAATGACGAAACGAGAAATCAAAGTATCGGTACTAAATATAAAAATAATCTATTACACTTCTTTGAACATCATTCTATTATTGATCATATCAGTTTTGAGAATGAAAATGACAGACCGAAAGAAGTACTAGAATATAAAGACGGTCAATTAGAACTTGAACAGTTTATCACAGTTAATATCAATGGCAATATTTTTCAAGGCTATATAGATGTTTTATATAAGGACTATGACGGTGTATATAATATTATCGACTGGAAGACATCTACTCAGTACAAGGGGAAGAAAGCAGAGGACGAGGCTGGTCAGCTTGTTATTTATGCTATCGGACTTCATCAGTTGGGTATTCCTTGGGATAAGATTAGAATTTGCTGGAACTTCTTGAAATATGTAACAATCAAATTTGAACAGGCAAATGGTACAGTTAAGTATAGAGATGTTGAGCGTTGCAAGATTGGTGAGAGCCTTCAGGCTAATGCGAAGATGTGGCTGAAGAAATTGGGTTATGCTGATAAGGTTGATGATTACCTTAAACAGTTGCTTGACAAGAATGATATTGAGGTATTGCCTGATGAAGTACAGGCTAAGTATTTGATTAGTGATTGTTATACATATGTTGACTTGACAGAGAGTTTAATCAACAGGTGGATTGATACAGTTACAACAAGTATTAAGGACATTGAGTTGAGAGAACAGGACTACGCTGAAAGCAAGAATGACAAACTGTTTTGGGATACTGAAGAATCTGTAAAGGCTGAGAGTTATTACTTTGCTACCTTGTGTTCATATAGTCCATCTTTACATCTCCCTTATAAAAAATATTTGGAGAAACTTGAAACGGCTACAAATGCAACAGATACTTTCAGCGGTATAGGTACTTTAATTAATAGTATTAACAGCAAAGATGATAAACCTATATGTCAAACTTCCGAAAATATTGACCTTAGCTGGTTAGATGAGATTTAATGCAAACTTAAAACTGCAATTTTAAGAGTAACAATAAGGAGTGATTATATGAGTAATGAAACAACTTATATAGTAAAAGTAGAATTGGTAACTTCTTCTGATGTAAAGGAATTTTCTGAATTATGCAAGACAGTAGAAGACCACGATATTTATATCAAGGGTTTTGATGAGGACGGTAGACCTTGGCAGATGAACGCCAAGAGTTTTCTCGGTACTATTGCATTAACCGCAGCTATCGAAGAACGTAATAAACAGAAAGAACAGATGAGAAACATTGTTGACTGGAATACTATCTATGTTGAAAGCACATATCCTTTTCTTCATACTATTCTTAGTAAGTTTACGAGATGAATGTTGAAGAATGAAAATAGTTAAATACAATATTAAATTATAGAGGAGAACAAAATGAATAATATTTCAAAGAAAACTAAAATAATAACCGTAATAATTGCTATTCTTTGCATTTGCACTATGTTTGTGGGTTGTGAAACCGAAGCAAATCGTGTGAATTACAATATAACCGAGGGAGCCGAAAATTTTAATGTGTATCGTAGAGTAACAGTTATTAACTGCATTAAGGGTGACACACTATTTGAAATTGAAGGTCGTATGAACATTAATGCAGACAGGGCTGATAATCAATTAGAACTCATTGTTGAAACTGGCGAGAGTGAATACAAAAAGCATTTCATTGGATTGTCTGACAATGTTACATATACCGTTGAAGATATTTCTGGTAGTGAAGTCAGCAAGTATCATTATGAAATTAACTATAATCCGAATATGTGGATACCGTTTGTGTTGGACTATAAAGAATAATTAACCAAGGAGGATGTAAAATGAACAATAAGAATTACACTGTATATCATTTACATTCTTACTATTCCAATGATTGCGGTCTTGCTGATTCTTGTACAAGCCCAAATGATTACATTCAATTGGCAAAAGAACAAGGTATGACCGCAATTGCTTTTTCAGAACACGGAAATGCATATAATTGGATTAAGAAAAAACAAGATTGCGATAAGGCTGGAATTAAATATATTCACGGTACTGAATTATATCTCTGCACAAAATTAGATTCAGATGAGCGTGGCGGTCATATTGGCTTATACGCAAAAAATTGGGATGGCGTGCTTGAACTAAACAAATTGCTTTCAATTGCTACAAGTCAAGGTATAAAAGAAGATAAAACAGATAGACATAAATACTTTAATCATCGTATTTCTTTGCAAGAGTTAATGAATACAAGTGATAATATTATTGTTACATCTGCTTGTATAGCCTCGCCACTAAATAAGTGGGGCAATCCTGAATATCAAGATGAATATAGAACTTTAATAAAATGGATGATAAAAAACAAATATAGATGTTTTTTTGAAATACAGTATCACAATGATGACACTCAAAAGCGATTAAATAAAAAATTATATTTAATTAGTCAAAAAACAGGCGTACCTCTAATTGCTGGTACTGATACACATTCGAGTAGTGAATATAAAGCCAAATGCAGAAAAATATATCAAAAATATAAAGATAAGGACAAAAAGAAAAGTAGTTATTACAGTGAAGAAGATAGTTTTGACTTGGTTTGGAAAACTTATGACCAATTGGTAGAAAAGTTTAAAGAACAAAATGTATTGCCTTTAGAAATATATTTACAGGCTATTGAAAATACAAATAAATTAGCTGAAATGGTTGAAGACTTTACATTAGATAAGGCATTTAAATATCCCACCTTATATGGTGACAATGTACAAGAACAGTGGACTCAACTAATTTATTCTTGTTTTAATGAAAAACAGAAAAATAACAAATTAAAACTTCCTTCTATAGTTTTAAAAAAATGTGAAGCCTACTTTGCTGAACATACTGCTAATCCCGAAGATGAAATTGAAAGAGAAATATACGATACTTATAAAAGTGAATATGAATGGGCTAAATCAAATACCGACAGTGCAATAATCCAACTATATAAAACTAAAATTATTGAGGAATTTAAAGTAATGTGTAAGTTGGGTATGGAATCTTTTATGATGTTTATGTCTGAGTTAATTACTTGGGCGAATGATAATAATATCCCTTGCGGTACTGGCAGAGGTAGTGTATGTGGAAGTATGATTGCATATATTACCAATATTACCGATGTTGATCCGATAATGTGGAATACAGTATTTTCACGTTTTTGTAATGAGGATAGAATTTCTCTTGGTGACATAGATGTGGATTTTGCAGGTGAGGACAGAGAAAAAGTTTATCAATATATTATAGATAGGTTTACTCCTGAAAAGACAGCTTACATAGCGGCATTTCAAACATTAAAAGACAGAGGTTGTATTGATGTTCTTGCTGGCGGTCTTGGTTATACTGACTTAGATAGGGTAATGGAAATAAAAAACCAATTTGACGAAATATATAAAGGATACAACAAGATTGTTCAAGAAGAAGTAGATGTTGAGGGACTTGTAGAAAATGGTGAGACCGAAACATTAAGTATTTCATTTGACAATCATTGTATATATATGCTTCATATTAACAGCCAAAAAGTAAAAAACCAATTAGATAACATTAAAAAATCATATGATAAACTTATTGGGGATAATCAAGATTTGTTTTATTATCTAAACGGCTTAAAAGGTACTGTTGTAGCAAAAGGTGTTCACCCAAGCGGTATTATAGGTTCTCCTATTACGCTTGCTGATAATATGGGATTATATTATAAAGACGGTGATTCTCAAATGCCTGTGTCTTCTTGTGCTATGAAAGCAGTTGACTCGTTAAACTATGTAAAGTTTGATATTCTTGGTCTTAAAACAGTTGGCATTATTAAAGATACTTGTAAATATGCTGGTATACCATACCCTAAATCTTATAATTTGAATTGGAACGATTCAAAAGTCTGGCATAATATGATAACTTCGCAACAAGGAGTTTTTCAGTTTGAAGGCGATTTTGCTTTTTCTTTATTAAAAGATTTTAAGCCATATACTATAAACCATATGAGTATGGTTAATGCTGCATTGCGACCATCAGGTAAATCATATAGAGATAAACTAATTGCAGGGGAACACAACAATAATCCATCAAAAGAAATAGATGAATTACTTAAAAGCAACAACGGTTATCTTATATTTCAAGAAGATACTATTAAGTTTCTTACCAATATTTGTGGTTTTACTGGTTCTGCCGCAGACACCACAAGAAGATGCGTTGATGAGAATACTTTTATATTAATGGGTGATGGTAGTTATAAAAAAATTAAAGATATTAAAGTCGGTGATATTGTTCAAAGTTTTAATGGATATAATGCTTCTGATCCTAAAGAAGTAATAAATGTATTTGATAATGGTTGTGAAGAAACATATACAATAAAATCAAATAATGGATATGTTTTAAATGCGACTGCAAACCATCCATTATTAACTCAAAGAGGTTATGTAAAGGTTAGTGATTTAACTACTAATGATTTTATAATGACACCTCGAAAAATAAACGCAATAACCGATAACAAAAAGCCTAATCAACGACTAAGTGCTTCTGATATGTATATGTTGGGATTATTGATTGGCGATGGTAGTTTAGCTGAACCTGATAATAATATTCATTTTACTAATAGTGAACAAATATTAATAGAAAAGTATCAAAGCTGTGTTAGAAATATCGGGGATAAAAAATTACAAGGCAATTGTGTATTTTATGTTTCAGAACAAAATGGTGTTGAAGTCGATAAGGTATATTCCGTTTATATAAAAAGCGATAATTATTCTAAATCACTTATTAGATTACTTAATAAGTTTAATCTCCGAAAGTATGCTGCTGAAAAAACTATACCAGAAGAATTTATGTTGTATCCTGTTGGAGAGAAATTAACAAATCTTTTGGCTGGTCTGTTTAATACTGATGGCGGTTATAATATTAAAGCAAAAACAATTGAATACTATTCTACAAGTAAAATGCTTGTTATGCAAATTAAATCGTTGTTAGAAAAATATGAAATATATTCATATATACAACCTAAGTATGTTAGTGGATATGACTACTATTGTTATACTTTGTGTTTAAAACAAAAGGATTCTCTGTTAAATTTCCAAAAACATATTCTTCCTTATATAATAGGTAGGAAGCACAATGATTTCCAATCGATTATAGAAAGTAATAAATATAATAATGTTTATTATAATTACCTACTCCCAAAAGAATGTATCAATGAGATAATAGATTCAAGCAAAAAAAGTAAAATAAGTTTAAGTAGTATAGGAAAACAATTAGGCTATAAAAGCAACAATTTTTCTGTTAGACCTAATGAAACATTATATCTTAGTGACACTAAGGCAAAAAACATAATTCAACATTTATACTGTCCCTATACATACAACATTTTATTCGGTGACTATTTTCCTCTTAAAATCAAATCTATAAAAAAAGATAAAATTTCTCGTGTTTATGATATAGAGGTAAAAGATAATCATAATTATGTGGCTAATAATATGGTAGTTCATAATTGTATTGGCAAAAAAGATGCAGAAGGTTTAAAACAACAGCTCCCTAAGATTCTTGAAGGTTATTGTAGCCATTCCTCTAAACCGAGAAAAACAGCCGAGGAAGAAGCTAAAAAATTTGTTCAGATAATTCAAGATTCAAGTGAATATCAATTCGGATATAACCATTCAACAGCTTATTCAATGAATGGGTATGAATGTGTATGGTTAAGAACTTATTACCCTATTGAGTTTATTGCAGCTTACCTTAATAGAGCAGAAGATAAAGAAGATACTGTAAATGGTATTGAACTTGCAAAAAAATATAATGTTAAGGTTAATCCTATTAAATTCGGTAAATCATCTTCTCAATATACTATTGATAAAAAGAATAATGCTATATACAAAGGTATAGAGTCAATTAAATATTGTAACTCAATTATAGCCGAAGAATTATTAGAGCTATCAAAACATAAGAGATACACTTCTTTTATTGAATTGCTTGACGATATAAATAGCAAAACCTCTGTAGACAATAGACAGTTAAAAATACTTACTGGTTTGAATTTCTTTTCAGACTTTGGAGAAAACAAATACTTGCTTAACCTGATTGATCTGTATTTTGGTATAAAAGTCAAGCCGAAAGGTGCTAAAAGTCCAAAAACAATACTACCTTCAATAAGAAACTGTAACCAAATAAAAAAAGATAAATTAGAAAGTTATTTTCAATATGGTTTGACTGAATATTTAGTTAAAAAGTATGCTGGCAAAGAAACACCAAAACAATACAGTCAAATTGATAATATAGGTCTGTTGAATGAGTTATCTTCTCGTATTCCTCAAAAGGCTATGTCAATACAAGATTACATTAAATTTGAAAAAGAAAACTTGGAATATGTCACTTATGTCAATCCGAAAGTATCTGATTTTTATTATATAGTAATTGACTTTAAAGTTTTTAAAGATACAACAAAACCGCATTTGGTTTTAAGAAATATTAAAACTGGTGAAGAGATAAAGACAAGAATAAAGCAATCAAAGATATACCGTAATAATCCTTTTGGCGAGTTTGCTGTGCTTTGTATAGAAGGGTTTACTATGGACTTTAAAAAAAAACTTATTGGTGGTACTTGGCAAACGACAGATGAGCGAGAGCCGATTTTAGAGGCATACGAGGTTATTAAAAATGGGTAAAATTTTGATTTAATGGAGTAGTGTTATGGAAAAAGAGTTTAAGTTTAGTGGTGAGGTTGTTAGATGTACATACGATACTGAAGACTTTAAGATATATGCTGTAAATGTAAGTAAAGAGAAATATCCTGAAATCAAACACAATAAATTTCAAAATGTATCTATATTAGGTGAGTTACCTGCATTAACCATAGGAGTTACTTATGAAATCGTTGGTATAGAGCAAGAGTCTAAATATGGATATAATTACAAGGTAATTAATATCAAACGAGATGTACCAACAAACTATAACGATATGTATCTCTTTCTTCAAGAAATCCTTACACCTAATCAAGCGAAAGTATTATGGGAAAATTACCCTGATATTGTTCAGCGTGTTAAAGAGAACAGGCTTGACGATATTGACTTATCTAAACTATATGGTATTAAAGAATATACTTTTAATTGTATCAAGCAAAAGATAATAGAAAATTTCTGTTTAGCAGATTTGGTAATTGAGTTTCAAGGTTATTTAAACCTCACAATGATTAAAAAGATATATAATAAATATTCATCCATTGAATTACTGAAAAAGAAGTTGAGAAACGATCCATATAAATGTTTATGTGGGTTGGCTGGTGTTGGTTTTAAGACTGCTGATGCTTTGCTTTTAGAAATTGAAAAGGCTTCAAATGAGAATGTGGCAAAAGGTAAAAAGCCTATCATTGATTTTGACGGTGATTTAAAAACCAGTCCGCAGAGATGCTTGTCTTGTTTACTGTATCTATTACAAGAGAATGAAAATGACGGTCATACAAAGATGAATCTTGCTAATTTGAGAAGCGCTTGTTTAAAACTTGTACCAGCCTGTGCAGAACATTTTGTTACTGCTATTAAAGACGATAGTATTTATTATGATAAACGCACCTTAGATGTTTCATTGAAATCTACATATAATACAGAGAAATATATAGCGGATACTATAATTAAAACATTAAAATCTGAACAGAATAAATGGAATTATGATGTTGAAAAATATCGTGTTGTAGATGGTGTTACTCTTTCTAATGAACAAATGCAAGCAGTATCTAATGTATGTAATTATAATATTAGTATCCTTAATGGTGCGGCAGGAGTAGGTAAAAGTTTTAGCACTCAGGCAATTATTAATATGCTTAATGATAATAACAAGTCATTTGCCTTATTTGCTCCAACAGGTAAAGCTTCAAAAGTATTGGCTGATTATACTAAGCAACCAGCAAGAACTATTCATAGAGGGTTAGGATATGTACCAGTAAATAATTGGAGTATAAATAAAGAACACAAGTTACATCACGACATTATTATTGTAGATGAGTTCTCAATGGTGGATATTAGTTTGTTTAGTCATTTAATTGATGCTATTGATTTTAAACACACTAAACTATTAATTATCGGTGACAATGCACAGTTACCTTCTGTAAGTTGTGGTAATCTATTACACGATTTTATGACAACAAAACTTATTCCTACTACAACACTAACTCAGGTATTCCGATATGGTGAGGGCGGTTTAATGAAAATTGCTACTGATGTACGCCTTACTAAACCATATTTAAATAGTAATATGAAAAATCAAATGACAGCCTTTGGCAATAATAAAGACTATATCTTTGTTGATGTTCCTTCTGATTTAGTTGCTAAAAACGCAGTTGCTTTGTATAAGAAATTACTTGAAATGGGTAATTCAATCAATAATATACAAGTACTTACGGCAAAGAATGTAGGTGATTGCGGAACTGTAGTATTAAATAATATGATTCAAAAGGTTGCTAATCCTAATTATGGAAGTACACAATCTTTAACAATGAGTGATACTACATATTTTCAAGGTGATTTAATTATTCAAAAGGTTAATAATTATAAAGCAGAGATAGCATTAGAATATCAACGAGAACACGATATGGAAGATATTTTTGTTGATTCAAAATCAGGACAAGCTACTGCGTTTGTTGCTAATGGTGAAACAGGTATAGTTGAAGAAATTTTCGATTCTTATATGATTATAAATTTTGATGGCATTTATGTTAAATATCGCAAGGCAGATTTAAAAATGATTGGATTGGGATATTGCATTACAATCCATAAATCACAAGGTAGTAGTATTGATAATGTTATTTTGTGTACTCCGCAATCACATTCATTTTTCTGTAATTCTAATTTGTTGTATGTTGGTTTAACAAGAATGAGGAAAAAGTGCTATCACTTAGGTAGTTTAGATAGCGTTAATAAGGCAGTAAAAAAGAAAGCAAATCTTATGAGAACCACATTTATGTGTGATTTATTAAAGGAAGGTGTTAATAATGGACAAACAGAACAAAAAGGGAAGTAAATTCCCTCCGAGATGTCGTAGGTGTCAATACTTCAATACTAAAAAAGATAAATGTAAAAAGAATAAAGATAAATGCAATACAGATTTTTCTCAATGTGATACTTTTCTCGTAAGAGAAAGCCTTGTAATGTATTGAGGTGATAATATGAATAAAATAACTAATATTGACGAAGCTAAAGAGCTGGTAAAAGAACTAAATCGTTATTGCGAAGCTTATTATAACCGTTCAGAGTCTTTAGTTTCGGACGAAGAATATGACAAAAAGTTTGATATGTTGATTGAATTTGAAAAAGAAACAGATATTGTATTCTCAAATTCTCCTACTCATTCTGTAGGATATGAAGTAATATCAAAATTAGATAAAGTTAAGCACAGTCATCCTATGCTTTCACTTAATAAAACTAAATCAATAGATGATTTAATTTCTTTTATCGGTAACAGAAATTGTGTATTTAGTTTGAAAATGGATGGACTAACAATTCTTCTTACCTATGATAACGGCAAATTAATTAAAGCAGAAACAAGAGGTAACGGTATAGAGGGTGAAGACATTACCCACAATGCGACTACTTTTGAGAACATTCCCTTAACTATTAGTTATAAGGGTAGATTAGAAGTTGAGGGTGAGGCAATTATTACTTATGATGATTTTAATAAAATCAACGAAGAACTCCCAAAAGATAAGCAGTACAAAAATCCTCGTAACCTTGCAAATGGTTCTGTTAGACAGCTTGACAGTAAGATAACTGCACAAAGACATTTACAGTTTATCGCTTGGAAAGTACCTTTTATTGAAAACGAGATTGAGTGGTATGACGAAGAAACAGATGAGAATGTTACTACTAAAACTCTTTCAAGTTATTCCAATAAATTAAAATGTATTAGAGAATTGGGATTTGATATTGTACCTTATACAACTCACACTACATTCTCGGATCGTACTAAACATGCTTTAGAAAAAACGATTGAAATGCTGAAGGGTGTTGCCAAGGAATTTAGTTATCCTATTGATGGACTGGTAATGACTTATAATGATACTTCATATGCAGAGTCATTGGGCAGTACCGATCATCACCCAAAACATTCTATCGCTTTTAAATTCTATGACGATGTAGAAGAAACAATATTAACAGATGTTGAGTGGCAAGTAGGGAAGTCAGGACACATTACTCCTGTCGCAATATTTAAGCCTGTTGATATTGACGGTACAATAGTTGAAAGAGCATCACTTCATAATTTATCTATTTTTAATGATTTTAAATTAAGCATTGGAGACAGAATTACAGTATATAAAGCCAATCAGATAATTCCAAAAATAAAAGATAACTTATCTATAAAAGACAAACAAACTAAAAACGTGACGTATATAGATTATCCTGAATTTTGTCCTGTTTGTGAGAAACACACATTAATAGATAAAGATAATAATTCAGATGTCTTAATTTGTTCTAATCCTCGTTGTAAAGGTAAAATCCTTGGTAGATTATCTCATTTTGTAAGTAAAGAGGCTATGAATATTGACGGTCTTTCAGAATCAACATTAGAGAAACTATTAGATTTAGATTGTATAACTTCAGGATTATGGAGTATATATGATTTGCACGATTACAAAGATTATTTATATGAAACTGAGGGTTATGGTTTTGGCAAAAAATCTGTTGACAAATTATTAGCAAATATTGAAAAGAGTAGAACAACAACTCTTGATAGGCTTATCAATGGTTTGTCTATTCCGTCTATAGGCAGAGTAGCAAGTAAAAATATCAGCAAGCATTTTAATGGTAGCTTTGCTGAATTTGATAAAGCAATTAGTAGTGGTTCGTATGATTGGACTGTAATTGATGATTTTGGTGAAGTTGCAACTAATAATATTAAGCATTATTTCTTAGATGAAGAAAATGTTGCTGAATATAGAGAATTAGTTAGTATGTTAATCTTTGAAACTTCTGTACCTCAATCACAGTCCAACACCCTTGAAGGTAAGACTATTGCCATTACTGGCTCACTTACTTGTTTCAAAAATCGTCAGGCATTAGTAGATGTTATTGAGCAAAATGGCGGTAAGGTTGCTTCTTCGGTATCTAAAAAGACTGATTATCTTATCAATAATGATATAAATTCTTCTTCCAGTAAAAATAAAAAAGCAAAATCTTTAGGTGTTCCAATTGTCACCGAAGAAGATTTTTTAAAAATAATTTCATAAATTTTTCGATTTTCATTTGTTAAATTGAAAAATAAATTGTATAATAAAGTATGATAGATAGTAAACCTATATATCAATATTATTATAAGGAGTGGTTGTATGAATGTAATTTTATATTCTACTGGTTGCCCTAAATGTAAAATTTTGAAAAAAAAGTTAGCCGAGAAAAATATCGACTATACTGAAAATCAAAATGTAGAAGAAATGGTCGCTCTTGGAATTAATCAAGTTCCTGTACTGAAAATTGACGGCGAAATGATGAACTTCGGTAAAGCAAATCAATGGATAAATAACCAGTAACAGGAGGTAAATATGGAAATACAATTAAAATTATCAAAAGATTTTGAGCGTTGTCTTGATGAATTGAAGAAGGAATTTGGTGAAGATTTTGAATATATTAATGGTATTCATCCGAGTCAGCTTGATTTTTCAGAGTTTATTGAGAATTTTGTTGATAGAGACACTCTTGCTGATTCTTCTATCGATCCTAACGCTAACGCAAATCATAAGGATATTCGCAGTTTTATGAGTGAAAAAGGCAAGAGCGAAGATAAATTATTTGGCTTAAATAAAATCTTTCTTGAAATTAAGAAGATGTGGGGATTACGTACTGCAAAACAATGGTTAAGGCAAGAATTTAGTAGAGGTTTTTATCTTAATGATAGTACCACAGCAAGTTATTTCCCTTATTGTTGGGCAAATGATTTTACTCGTCTTGCTACTGAGGGATTATTCTTCCTTGATGGATATAATAATCAAGCACCAAAACACCTTACTACATATTTTGATGATGTAATTGAATTTGTATCTTTTTTGTCTAATCGTCAATCGGGTGCTGTTGGTATGCCTAATATCTTGATTTGGGCTTGGTACTTTTGGAAAATTGACTGTGAGCAAGGATACTATATGAAAAACCCAGACTACTATCTTAGGCAACAATATCAAAAGTTTATTTATAGACTTAATCAGCCGTTCTTACGTATAGATCAGAGTGCATTTACGAATGTTTCTATTTTTGATAGACCTTATTTAGAAGCACTATTTGGTAGCGTAGAGTTCCCAGATGGTACACTTGCCATTGACCATATTGAAGACTTAATTAATTGTCAAAAAGTATTTATGGAAGTGGTAAGTGAAATTCGTGAGTCAAATATGTTTACATATCCTGTGTTGACTTATTCTCTTTTATATCAGAATGGCAAGTTTGTAGATGAAGATTTTGCTCACTGGTGCTCTAATCACAATATTAAATGGTCAGATAGTAACTTCTTTGTTAGTGATAATGTAGGTGTTTTATCAAATTGTTGCCGCTTACTTTCTGATACTCAAAAACTGGATGCCTTTATTAATTCAATCGGTGGCACTGCATTGTCAGTAGGTTCATGTAGGGTAAGTACAATAAACTTAGTCCGTATTGCTTATGAAAGTAAATTTAATAAATCTAAGTATTTGAAGATTTTGAAGAGTAGAGTTTTACTTAATTGTAAGGCATTAACATCTATGCGACATATCATTAAGCGAAATATTGAGAAGGGGTTACTTCCTAATTATAGAGACGGTGCTGTTGAATTTGACAAGCAGTTCTGTACTATTGGTGGCATCGGAATGTATGAGGTAATGGATTTGTTTGGTCTTATTAACACCGATGAAATGGGATGTAAGAGTTATTCTGATGAAGCTGTTGAGTTTACTACACAAATTCTCGATGTTATGAATGAAGTCAAGGATAACTTTGAATGTGATTTTTCATTTAATATTGAGATGATTCCTGCAGAGAATTGCGCTGGCGTAATATGCCAAGCTGATAATCTTTTATTTGAACAGAATAAATACTTTATCTACAGCAATCAATGGATACCTCTTATGGAAAAATGTACAATCCAAGAAAAGTGTAGACTTGGTTCTTTGTTCGATAAAAAGTGTGGCGGTGGTTGTATTGCTCATATTAATATCGAAAATCGTTTCCCGAATGAAGAAACTGCGTGGGGAATGCTTAACTATGTAGCTTCTCAGGGTGTTATTTATTTTGCTTTTACTACAAAGATTAGTGTATGCCAGCATAAACACGCATTTATCAGTGAATCAAAATGTCCTGTGTGTGGAGAGCCTATTGCAGATACATACGCAAGAGTAGTTGGTTTCTATACTCCGACAAGTAGTTATCAGAACATTAGAAAATGTGAATTTGATAAACGAAGATGGATGAACGTTCTTCAGAATGATGGGGTTATGCAATAATGTTAATTAAAGGTGTAATTGATGAAGACTTTATTAACTACAGAAAGCCAAGTATGGTAATTATGTGTTATTCTTGCACTTTTAAATGTGATAAGGAATGTGGTAAGCAAGTGTGTCAAAACAGCGCACTTGCTAATACTCCTAATATAAATATTTGTGTTGATGATTTACTACAGAGATATATCAACAATCAAATTACTAATGCAATAGTATTTGGTGGTTTAGAACCGTTCGATACTTGGGAAGAAGTTTATGAATTTATAAAAAAAATCAGAAAGCAATCTGCTGACGATATTGTTATTTATACTGGATACACAGAAGAAGAAATAAAACCTATCTTAAAAACATTAGAGACCGAATTTTGTAATATTATAGTTAAATTTGGTAGATATATCCCGAATCAAAAGCCTCATTTTGATGAAGTTTTAGGAGTTAATCTTGCAAGTGAAAATCAATATGCAAGGAGAATTTGTTAATGAAGATAATTAAAAATCCAAACAAAGATATATACGAAGAAATCACAAAAGCTGTTAAAGATAATGACGGATATTGCCCTTGTGAATTGATGAAAACAAATGATACAAAGTGTATTTGTAAAGCGTTCCGAGAACAAAAGAAATTGGGTGAATGTCATTGTGGTAGATATATAAAGGTCGATGAAGGTGATGAGTAAAATGTCTGATATAGAAACTACTATAAACTACCTACAAGAAGATAAAACTATGTCGGTATTTACATCTCAAAGAAAATGGCTAAATAAACTAACAAAATATGCTGACGAACCAAATAGTGATGTAAAGGTTATATATGAAAATGATGATGGTTCTAAAATTTTTGAAGTGCCTATTAACTGGTTGAAAATTTCACCACCACGAAAAAATAATATGACAGAAGAACAAAGATTGAAAGCGGCTGAGAGATTGAAGAAGGCGAGGGATAATCGTGGATTGTAGTAAAACAGAAAATTATTTTAAAGAAAAAGCTAGGATGGTAGAAGCAGACACCAAAGCCTATTGCAGGATAGATCGTAGAACTTGCTCGTTGTGTAGTGAAAACAACAGCACGGGTTTTAGTTGTACAAAACTTGAATTATTTTGTCCACAAAAAGCTATTGCTATCGTTCAAAAATGGTCAGACGAGCACCCACAGAAAACTTTTCTATCAGAATTTTTAAAACATTATCCAAATGCTCAACTTGATAGTGACGGTGTTCCCGATGGCATTTGTTTGGCTACTTTAGGACTTTGTGAAGATTGCGCAAAGATAGACGAAAACGGCAATGCAATATCAAAAAGAGATTGTACTTGTATGGATTGTTGGAATACACCAATTGAAGAATAATAAAAATACACTATTAAAAGATGGATTTTAAGGTAAGGAAAAAGAGGTATTACTATGACAAATAAAATTAGAATAAAACTGTGGCGAATTGAAAATGTTGTATTAATGAAAGTATTAGAAATGCCTGAAAAGTTAAGAGGTACTGATCTGATTTTTACTTCACCCACTACCAGTATGGAAATATGGTCGGTTGTTGAGCCAGAATTAAAATTAAAAGATATTTATATCAACGGAAGTGACAAAGATGAAGATAATAAAATTGTTTGTTGCAAATATAAATCAGGCGAAATAGCTTTGGATTATTACAACAGAATTATTAAAACAATTGAAGAATTTAATAACAAAAATAAGATTAAATCAGAAATTGATTGTGATATTGATACATATGTAACAGATTAAGAGGTGACGTTTTATGTTTGAAGAAGATAAATGATATGTCATTATAAAGAAAGAGTGAAACAGTATGAATGATTATAAAACAATACTTGCTCGACTTAAACAATTTGAACAAGAGTGTAGTATTTCTACAATACAATCTGACAAAGAGTCTATTTATGTATTTACTTATAATCCCGATAGAATAACCTTCGATAAACTTCTTAAATTTGATAATTTAATTCAAAACATAATGCCAAAAGACACAAAATATATTTTTATTCCTGATAGTTGTAGTTTTAAAAAATTAAGTAAGGACTACTTAATTGAAATTAGAAATGTGATTAACAAATATATTGAAGAGAAAACATAAGCAAAGAAAGAGTGAACATTATGAATGTGAAAATCAAAAAACTCAACTCAAATGCAATTATATCAACACAAGGTAGTAACAAAGCTGCTGGATATGACTTATATGCTTGTTTAAATGCGAACGATACTTCGGTTACAATTTTTCCGCATACTACAAAATTAATACATACAGGTTTGTCTATTCAACCACCAGAGGGCTATTTTGGTATGATTGTTGCGAGAAGCGGTATTGCTACAAAGAGAGGTCTTAGACCAGCAAATTGTGTTGGTATTTGTGACGAAGATTATCGTGGCGAATATTTAGTTGCTTTACATAACGACACAGATGAAATTCAATACATAAGCCAAGGCGAAAGAATTGCACAACTCATTTTTATGCCGTATTTACAATTTGAATTTTTAGAAGTTGAAGAATTAGACGAAACATCTCGTGGTACAGGTGGATTTGGTAGCACAGGCACAAATTAGTTCAAATCAATAAAAAAATACGGTGTAAAGTAAAAAATACCCACGATATATAGCGTTGATATAATTGAATACATACTATATATTGTGGGTAAAATTTTATAAAATCTCAATTTTAAGAGGTGTAACATATGAACAACAAAAATAAAACTATTGCTGAATGGCACAATGCAAAAACTGATCCGCCTAAAAAGAATGGCTCATATATTGTTTGTAGTGAATTACAATATTATAAAGGTAACAAAAAAATTATTAAAAGTGTAGTTAAAGTAATTAATTACGCTACTAATTTATATAAAGTAAATGAATTTGATTTTGCTGATAAAAAAGATAAATCAGGTTGGTATGAATATGATTCTGAATGGAGTTATTATGAAAGAAATGACATTCTATATTGGATGGAATTACCTAAAACGCCTATTGAGTCAAGATAAAAGATTATATGAATTTTAATTTAACAAGAGGTATTATATATGAAAATTATTAATGGAAAAGAACTTGCACATATGCCAAACGGTACTGTGTTCAGCGCTATTGACGATAAAAACTTCGATCCAAATGGTTCTAATGGAGATATGCCCATTAGAGGAATTAATATTATGTGTGGTCATAACGATACTAATTGTACTGTAGAATCTGGACAATTTAATGGCGTACTGCATATGTTAAATTACGTCCCTTGTTCTGGTACATATATAGATACCCATAATGATGAAAATGGCGTAGATGATTTTTACTGGAATACTATAATAGATACAGATTCTAACGATTATGATGAAGACGATTGGGTAGTCGTATATGAAAAAGAAGAGGTTGAAAAGATGATTGAGAATTTACGGTGGGCATTGAACGGCTGTAAAGAAGAAAAATAAAAATGAGGTGATTAGTATAAGTCAGTGTATTATTAGTCCTATTTTTTATATGGGAAATAAAAAGAAATTAATCAACAAAGGACTTATAGATTTATTTCCAAAAAATATTTATACATTTTATGATTTGTGTGCTGGCTCTGCTATTGTTTCAATGAATATTAATGCCAAAAGATGTGTTATTAATGATGTAGAAAAAAAATATATTTAAGTTATATCAAATGTTTCAACAAAAATCAGCAGATACAATTATTGCACATATTATTAATAATATTGAAAAGTTTGGTATGAAAAGAATTGGAACTAAACAAAATTCAAACGAATCTTCAATATACAAAGAACGATATTTTGAAATGAGAAAATTTGCAAATTTAACAAAGGATTGTAATGACATTTATTCTTGTATGTTTTATGCATTCTCACAGCAAATGCGTTTCAACAATAAAGGTGAGTTCAATATGTCTTTTGGAAACGGAGCTTTCACCGAGCAGAACGAGCAATATATTCGAGATGGTTGCCAATTTTTTAAGCGAAAAAATGTGTATATATCAAACTTTGATTTTCGTAATTTACCAATAACAAGACTATGCTCAAATGATTTTGTTTATCTTGATCCACCTTATTTAAATACAACTGCTACATATAATGAAAACAATGGTTGGAATTTAGATGATGAATTAAGTTTATATAAATTTTGTGAACTTCTTAATGAAGCAAATATAAAATGGGGTCTATCTAATGTATTTGAAAATAAAGGTCAGTCTAATCAACAATTAATTCAATGGTGTGAAAAGAATAACTGGAATGTATATACATTTGATAAATTTACATATATGGCTTGTGGTAAAGGCAACTCACAAGCAAAAGAGGTTTTTATTTGTAATTATAGTAAGTAAACCTATATATTAAACATATAAGGGAGTGGATACTATGAAAGTGACTAAGAGAGAGAGAGAAATTTGCAGACTTATGCAAGGCGATTGTCTTGAACTAATGAATAAAATACCTGATAAAAGTATAGATATGATACTTTGCGATTTGCCGTATGGAGCTACAAAAAATAACTTTGATATTCAAATCCCATTTACCCCATTATGGAAAGAGTATGAAAGAATTATAAAAAAGAATGGAGCTATTCTATTGTTCGGGCAGGGGCGTTTTTTTGTGGATTTGGTAAACAGTAACAGAAAATTATTCAGGTATGATTTGGTTTGGGATAAACAGTTAAAAACGGGATTTCTAAATGCCAAAAGAATGCCGTTGCGGCAACACGAACAAATTGCTGTATTTTATAAAAAACTTCCTACATATAATCCACAGTTTACTAAAGGTGAACCATTACATAGCAAAGGTATCTCTTATCAAAATAGAAAACACAAAAATCAAAACTATGGTGAGTTTCATATAGCGGATGATAGTAGAGCAGGTAGTATAGAAAAATATCCTACAAGCATATTATCATTTCAAAAGCCACATCCAAGTGTATCTAATCATAGAACCGAAAAGCCTGTATCTTTGCTTGAATGGCTTATCCGAACATACACAAACGAGGGACAGACTGTTCTTGATAACTGTATGGGCAGTGGCAGTACAGGCGTTGCGTGTATTAATACAAATCGTAATTTTATAGGTATTGAACTTGATGAAAACTATTTCAAGATAGCAAAAGAAAGAATAGAAGGAGTAAAACATGAATAACAAACCGTTTAAATTAAAGAATCGATTAGACGATATTCTTTGGCCACTTGAAATGATTAAAGAACAATCTCATAACAAAGATGGCTGTACTTTAAAAGATACAGGTGGATTTATAGCCAACGGACAGGTAGACGATTTAATCCTTATTGTATTACTATTAAAAAGGGAAGAGAAATTAACTTATAGGTTAAGTTAAAAATCCTATATGTTAATAATCTAAAGGAGGAAATAAATGAAGAATGATAGAAAACATTTTAGAAGAACAAATTATTTAAGAAAAACTCTTGCGATATTTTTTTCTGCATTAATTATTTTCACAACTGTCATTAGCGTATTTGCTATTGCATTTATGTCGCCTACTAATACTGCAACGCCTGATGAAATCATAATTCAGTCTACGACAACAGGTACACATTTCATTGCAAATAAAAATAAAGAAACCATAAGTCCTTCAACATCTCCTACCGAGAAATCTACCGAAAAGATTACTGAGCCAACCGAAGTTACTGAAGTCAATTCAATCATTCCTGTTAAAAATGAACAAGTTGAAATAGAGAATGGAGAAGTTGAAGTTACTGATAACGATTATTACGAAGATATTTCACCTGATATTAATACAAAATCTACTGGTAGTCATTTGATTGATATTAATAATCCTGATTATTCTTACAAACCACGAGTTATAAACTTATCGTCTGCTGACAGAGAATTAGCTGCAAGAGTAATAATGGGTGAATTTGGAAGTTATGGTTATGAGGCTTGTTGTTTAATTGCACAATCTATGAGAGATGGAATGATAAGAAGCAATTGTAGTTCCATTCAAGAGTTGATCAATACATATCAGTATTATGGTTATAATTCAGCACCTAATCAAGATAGTTACAATGCAGTTGATTTTATTTTTTATTCAGGTGGACTTGCTGTTCCACACAGAATTTTATATATGTACTCAACAAGTTTGACATATAGTTCTTGGCACGAAAGTCAAAGATTTGTGGTTCAGTACGGAGTTGTTAGATTTTTTGATGCTTGGTAAGGAGTGATGATATGGATAGCCAAAATATACTTTACAGCAAAGGCAAGAACGATGAATGTTTAACTTTGAATTATGCAGTAAAACCTATTTTAAAATATATTCCGAAAGATTTTATAGTTTGGTGTCCTTTTGATTTAGAAACAAGCGAGTTTGTAAAACAAATTAGAGCGAATGGAAATAAAGTAATTTCCACCCACATTATAAACGGACAAGACTTTTATACATATGAACCAAAAGAAAAGTGGGATTGTATTATCAGTAATCCTCCGTTTACAAATAAAAGAAAAATATTTGAAAGAGCCTTATCGTTTAATAAGCCATTTGCTTTAATAATGAGCAATACTTGGTTAAATGATTCTGCTCCAAAACAAATTTTCAAAGAGAAAGATTTGCAATTACTAATGTTTGAAGAACGAATGAAATTCAAAAATGATGGGAAAGTCAATAATAAAATTACATTTAGTAGTAGCTATTATTGTTGGAACTTCTTGCCTAAACAGATAATAATGGAAAGTTTATTTTGTCATGAGGGGAAGTGAAAGCTATGTCGAGTAAAGATTGGACTGGTGACTCTAATTCAATTTATAAAACATTAGGAGCTTCAAATCATACCGACAAAGAAAGAGAAACAAACGATTATTATGCAACCGAGCCTAAAGCGATGGAATTACTTTTAGAAAAAGAAAAGTTTTCTTCTATTGTTTGGGAAAATGCTGTAGGCGAAGGTCATTTAGCAGATGTACTTAAACAACATGGATATAAAGTTAAGTGTTCTGATATTGTTGATAGAGGTTATCCTAATACAAGGGTATTAGATTTTTTAAAGTTTAATCCTACGAAAGAATTAGATTTAGATGTTATTACTAACCCGCCCTACAAAAATGCGAAAAAGTTTGTTGAAAAATCATTACAATGTATATCCAAAGGACATAAGGTCGCTATGTTCCTCAAATTACAATTCCTTGAAGGAAAAGAAAGAAGAAAATTATTTGAAATTTCTCCACCAAAGATTATATATGTTGCCAGTGGTAGATTATTGTGTGCTAAAAATGCTGAATTTGAAGCTATGCGTAAAGGTGGCGGTAGTGCCGTTGCTTATGCTTGGTTTGTTTGGGAGAAAGGTTACGAAGGTAAACCAACGATAGATTGGATTAATTAAAGTACCTCAAAAAACCTTGTTTTTATAAGATGCGAAAGAAAGGTGATAAATATGGTTGTTAGTAATTTACATATATATGGCATTGATAACGCAATTAGAGGGAGTAAATTTCCTATGATTACAGATGTCAATAAGGCTAATTCAGACATTGTTGATAGAACATACTCTCTCGCTCAAAGTAAAGTTGGTTCAGGACATGATCAATTTCTAACAGGTTGTATAGCACAATTTGATTTGACATTTACTGTTAAGGCATGGACTGAAGCAGAGCGTTATCATTTTTTTGATTTCATTTCCAGTCAATCAACAATGCACCGAATTAGTAAATTTGAATTAGACAATCAATATTCAGAATATACGGACAAGCGTATTGTTGCAATAATGAATGAACTCAAAGATAGGTACAATGAAACACAAGATAAAGAAGATTATCTTCGATTGCTATATTCTAATCCTTGTGGTTTCAAATTAACTGCAGCTATGACAACTAATTTTAGACAATTAAAAACTATTTATTATCAGCGTAAGAATCACAGACTTCCTGAATGGCGAGAATTTTGTAAGCAACTTGAAGAAATACCTGAATTTGGTGAGTTAGTTTTGAACAACAAGGAGAATAACAATGAGTAAAAAATATACAAGTGTTTGTGTTGATTGTACTCTACCTTGTCTTGGTAATACTTGCCCTTATAATCGTGTTGCTGTTTATACTTGTGATATTTGCGGTGAAGAAAATGCAGAATATCGTTTAGATGATAAGGACGTTTGTAAAGAATGTGCTAAAGAATTTATAAAAGAGAGTTTTAACGAATTAACTATTTTTGAACAAGCAATTATGCTTAATATCGGTTTATCAGAAATTAGTGATTAATAAATTAAAGCAAAAGGAAGACATAAATTGAGTAAATGTAAATATTATAACAATCATTTAGAAACAATACGAGAATATATTGGATGTTTATATAACCTTGAAGGTTGTGCATCGGGTGGACTTCTTCATATTTTGTTAGACGATGATAATTATGATAATGATGACATTGAATGGTGTTTACAAGAATGTGAAAAACACCCTGAAAAAGAAGAATCAGAAATCGGCAAACTCATTTGCAAAGAATATTTAAATTTGCCAATGGAGCAGAGAAGATTGCTGTGTGACACTTACATAGGGCATTGGTTTTGTATGAACAATGGCAAATGTAACAATTGCTTTATTCAAACTGGCGATTACAATAATAATTAAAAAACAAAATAAAGTGTGATGCAATTATGATAAATTGGTACAATCATAAAATCAAAGGTATTCCTAAATCAGAACAAATATCTGTAAGACATTATTCAATAGACGAACAATTGGAATACATTATTACTTACGACAATATAAAAAATTACAAACTTTATAAATATGACAAAGAAACCAATACAGTTGTCAACACAAAACATAAAAGTATTAATCCTTTAGATTTAGAAGAATATATGGAATAAAAACTAAAACAAGGAAGTGGTTATATGATATTGATTATAGCAGGTGAATCAACTTCGGGTAAAACAACTCTTGCTAAAAGAATTGCAGATGATAATATTAATAATTTTTCACGTATAATTACATACACAACTCGTCCTCAAAGAGAGGGTGAAATAAATGGTGTTGATTATCATTTTGTTACCGATGAAGTGTTTTGCAATATGATAAAGCAAGGTAGTTTTGTTGAATACACTAATTACGGAGGTTGGCAATATGGTACAGCAATCAATTTTGGCAAAGATGACAATAAAGTCGTAGTATTAAATCCTACAGGTGTAAGAGCTTTTAAACGCTATGCACAAGAACACCCTGAACTTGGTCTTGATATATTTATTGTGTATCTTAAAGTTGACAGACGTTCAAGGTTGATCAAACTTTTAGAACGTGGTGATGATATAGAGGAAGCATATCGTAGAAGTGTATCAGACGAAGGACAATTCGCTGAATTTGAAAGAGAAGTTGATTTAGTAATGAATAATGAAAAATACAGCAAAAGCATTGAGGATATTTATAATCTTCTAAAATTAAATCCAAAAATAGCATTGAATTAAAGGAAGAAAATATGAATAAAAAATTTAAAAATATATTAAAATCAGTTGGAATTAGCTTAATATCTATCGCTATATTCGGCATAATAGGCAATTATATTTCAATGTTTGTACAATGGATTTTATCGTTTAATAAAGTATTAATTAACAGTGCATTCGCTATAATCGTTATTTTACTAATTTTTCTTTATTTTACATTTATAGTTTATAATTTAAAGTATAAAAACAAGGAGGACAAATAAAATGATAGTTATTAACTTATGGGGTGCTCCATCAAGCGGTAAATCTACAGGAGCTTCATATATTTTTAGTCAACTAAAAATGAGAGGTTATAATGTTGAGCTTGTAACAGAATTTGCTAAAGATTTAACTTGGGATGAAAATCAAGCCGCACTCAATAATCAATTTTATGTATCTGGCTGTCAGTCATATAGATTATCAAGATTAAAAAACAAAGTTGATTTTGTTATTACAGATTCTCCTTTACCGATAGGAATAATATATTTAAATTCTCTTGCACCAAGACATCTTGAAGATACTATATGGGAAGATTTTAATTCTTATAATAATATTAATTTTTATATTAAAAGAGTTAAACCATATAGTAAAATCGGTAGAAATCAAACTGCTGAAGAAAGTGATAAAATAGCTTATAACATATTAGACTTATTAAACCACAGCCATATTAATTATACAAAAGTAAACGGAAATAAGTCTGGTTATGACTATATATTAAACTACATAGAAAATATTTAACGAAATAAATGTATAATATGAGGGGTTGTGACGATACAAGCAACCCCTTATTTTAGCAAAGGTAAAATTGATATGGAATTATTTGAACAATATGATGATATACTAACTGTTGATGAATTATGTAAAATTTTACAAATAGGCAAAACATCTACATATAAATTATTAAAGCAACAAAAAATAAAATCAATTAAAATAGGCAATAGCTACCGAATACCTAAACCTTGGCTGATTGACTATATAGAAGAAAAGAAAATATAAACAGGTAAAACCAAAAGTACGTTGAAAATATCAATTAGTTGTTATATAATAATATCAAGATGTACTTTGGCTTACCTGTTATTTAAGAAAGGAGAGAAATAATGACAGGTAGTTTACAAATTAAAGGCAATAAATATTATGTTGTTTTAAATGTAAAGAATGAATTTGGTAAACCAAAGAAGAAGTGGGTGTCTACAGGCATATCAACAAAAGGAAATAATAAAAGAGCAGCAAAAGAAAAACTTAATCAAATTATTTCTGATTACGCTTACCTTGACTATAGTTTTGATAGCGATATTCTTTTTGTAGATTTTATTAATCAATGGTATAATTATTGTAAAGATAAAAAAATAGTGGCTCAAAACACTTTAGAGAACTATTTAGAAATTATAGAAACACATATTATACCTTATTGGAAACCCATGAGATTAAAACTGAAAAATATAAATAGTGAAATGCTTGAAAGGTTTTATAGCGACCAATATAACAATGGAAGACTTGATGGTAAAGGTGGATTGGCTATTAGTACGATTAAATCGTATCATATAATAATAAACAATGTGTTTAATAAGGCTGTACGAGATAAACTAATTGTTATTAACCCAGCTAAAACAGTAAAATTACCAAAATCTAATTCAAACAAAGTGACTGGTAAAGCATATACACCTAACCAAATAAAAGAACTTTTTAATTCTATACAAAATGAATATCTATATCCATTAATATATACTACGCTTATGTATGGACTTAGAATTTCAGAAGTATGTGGTTTAAAATGGAAAGCTATTGATTTTGAAAATAAGACTATCGAAGTTAATCATGTGGTGGTTCAGGCTGCTACATTAATTCAAAAAGATAGTACCAAAACCCAAACAAGCCATAGAACATATCCTTTATTACCATCGGTAGAAAAAATACTCCTTGATGTTAAACATCGACAAGAATGTTATAAGTTTTTATTGGGTAATACATATATAGAGAATGATTATGTGTTTACTAATCAAAATGGAAGTATCTCTAATCCTAAAAGTGTATCTGCTATCTTTGGGCAACTATTAAAAAAATACAACCTACCGCATATGCGTTTCCATGATTTAAGACATAGTTGTGCAAGTCTGTTGATTAACGAAGGTGTGAAGTTAAAAATGGTATCTGAATGGCTTGGACATTCTAACATCTATACAACAGCTAATATATACGGTCATTTATACGATGATAGCAAACAAGAAATTGCCAATACAATACAAAAGATATTAATTGATTAAAAAATATGGGTGTTAGAAGTTCGGTTAGAATAATGTCAAGAAAATTGTCGGTTTTGGCTTATTTAAGGGAAAAATATTTTTACTCTTGACATTTCTAAAAAATGGTATAAAATATAATTAGCACTCAAGAAGTGAGAGTGCTAAAACAATCCAACATATATTTTATTAATTTACAGGAGGCTGTATTATGAGTATTAAACCATTACTTGACAGAGTAGTATTAAAAGTTGAAGAGGCGGAGGAAAAAACCAAAAGCGGAATTATTCTTTCGTCTGCTGCACAGGAGAAGCCACAGTTTGCAACAGTTGTTGCAGTAGGTCCGGGCGGAATCGTTGATGGCAATGAAGTTGAAATGTACGTTAAGGTTGGCGACAAGGTAATCGCAAGTAAGTATGCAGGAACAGAAGTTAAGCTTGACGGAGAGGAATACACTATCGTTCGTCAGTCAGATATTCTTGCAACAGTAGAATAAATATAAAGTATTTTATTTCGGAGGTAATTAATCATGGCTAAACAAATCGCATATGGTGAAGACGCAAGAAAGGCTCTTATGAAGGGTATTGACCAGCTTGCTGATACAGTTAAAATAACTCTAGGTCCTAAGGGCAGAAACGTTGTTCTTGATAAAAAATTCGGTGCTCCGTTAATTACAAACGACGGTGTTACAATCGCTAAAGAAATTGAGCTTGACGATCCCTTTGAAAATATGGGTGCACAGCTTGTAAAGGAAGTTTCAATAAAAACAAATGACGTTGCAGGCGACGGCACAACAACAGCTACACTTCTTGCACAGGCTCTTATCAGAGAGGGTATGAAGAACGTAACTGCAGGCGCTAATCCTATGGTACTAAAAAAGGGTATTGCTGATGCAGTAGAAGTAGCTGTAAATGCAGTTAAGGACAACAGCCAGAATGTTACAGGCACAGAAGATATTGCAAGAGTTGCAACTGTTTCTTCACAGGACGAATTTATCGGAAAGCTTATTGCCGAAGCAATGGATAAGGTTACAACAGACGGTGTAATTACTGTTGAGGAGTCTAAGACAGCCGAAACTTATAGCGAGGTTGTTGAAGGTATGATGTTCGACAGAGGCTATATCGCTCCTTATATGGTAACAGATACAGATAAAATGGTGGCTGAGCTTGACAATCCGCTCATTCTTATCACAGATAAGAAAATTTCAACAACACAGGAAATTCTTCCTCTTCTTGAGCAGGTAGTTCAGTCAGGAAGAAAGCTTCTCATTATTGCAGAAGATATCGAGGGTGAGGCTCTTACAACTCTCGTACTCAATAAGCTTCGCGGTACATTTACTTGTGTTGCTGTCAAAGCTCCTGGTTTTGGTGACAGAAGAAAGGAAATGCTTCAGGATATCGCAATCCTCACAGGCGGTACGGTAATCACTTCTGATCTAGGACTCGAGCTTAAGGATACAACAGTTGACCAGTTGGGTACTGCTCGTCAGGTTAAGGTTGAAAAGGAAAACACAATCATTGTTGACGGTGCAGGCGATAAGGACGCAATAAAGGGCAGAGTTGCTCAGATCAGACAGCAGATTGACGCTACAACATCCGACTTTGACCGTGAAAAGCTTCAGGAACGTCTTGCTAAGCTTGCAGGCGGCGTAGCAGTAATCAAGGTTGGAGCAGCTACAGAAGTTGAAATGAAGGAGAAGAAGCTCCGCATCGAGGACGCACTTGCAGCTACAAAGGCAGCTGTTGAAGAGGGCATCGTTGCAGGCGGCGGTATAGCTTGTATGAATGCTATCCCTGCTGTAGAAGCTTACGTAGATACACTTGAGGGCGATGCAAAAACAGGTGCTAATATTGTTCTTAAGGCACTTGAGGAGCCTCTCCGCCAGATTGCAGCAAACGCTGGTCTTGAAGGCAGCGTAATTGCAGAGAATGTCAAGAAAGCTAACAAGGTTGGTTACGGATTTAACGCACTTACAGAGGAATATACAGATATGGTGGCAGCAGGTATCGTTGACCCGACTAAGGTTACACGTTCTGCTCTCCAAAACGCTTCTTCTGTTGCAGCAATGGTACTCACAACAGAGTCGCTCGTTGCTGACATCAAAGAGCCTGCAGCACCCGCAGCTCCTGCTGCACCTGATATGGGCGGAATGTATTAATTAATTTCTGTTTGTTACAATATATAAGGGCATTGCTGTTTTGCAATGCCCTTGCTTTTTTTCTTGTTGTATATTATAATAGTTTTTATAGAATATTGAGTCTATAAGGTGATTTTATGAAGATAAAAGAAGATTTTATTTTGCGAAAGGTTGCAGATTCCTACGTTGTAGTACCGGTAAATAATATGTCGCTCGACTTTAACGGTATAATTAATCTGAACGAAACAGGAGCATTCCTTTTTGAACTTCTGCAAAACGGCGCTGACAGGGAAGAGCTTATCAGCAAACTTCTTGTTGAATACGAGGTTACTGAGCGAAAAGCTGAAAAAGATATTGATTTATTTATTGAAAAGGTAAAGGGTGCTGATATTCTTGAGTAAAGATGTCGCAATTAATGATGTTATCAATATTATAGTTGAAAAATTAAACAATGGCGGTACAGTAACCTTTACTCCAAAAGGAAAGAGTATGTTGCCAATGCTCCGTGACGGAGAAGATGTTGTTGTACTGTCAAAACCTGAAGGCAGACTTCACCTTTTTGATATTCCGTTTTACAAAAGGAGCAATGGAACTTACGTTCTTCACAGAATAGTAAATTTTGATTCTGACGGCAGTTACGTGCTCTGCGGTGACAATCAGTTTGAATTAGAACACGGAATTAAAGACAGCGATATAATAGGTGTTGTAACAGCTTTTTACCGCAAAGGAAAGGCATACAAAGTAAGTTCTTTCAGCTATAGAGTGTATATCAATTTCTGGTTTTATACCAGATTTTTCAGACATTCATATCGTTTTGGTGTAAATAAAGTTTCAAAATTATTGGGAAGAGGAAATAAAAAAACTGATGAAAAAACAGTTGAGTGATATTGAGAAAAAAGAATATTCTTATTTTATCAGGGTTTTATCTTCTGCGGTGAATCAAGCTTCTGCTCCGATTCCGTATGAGGGAATAAACTGGAATAGACTTTTTTCTATTTCAAAAACTTGTGGACTTGACTCTGCTTTTTCAAACACAGTCCTAACGCTTCCAAAAGAATATCTTCCGAATAATGAAATGATTAAAATTCTTAAAGAGAATATTAACGCTGAAATCTTAATTGACATAAATCACAATTATGAGATTGAAAAGGTGCTATCAGCTTTTGATAAGCATAAAATAAAAAATGTTCCGTTAAAGGGATATTTTATTAAATCGGAATATCCACGCTCCGATTACCGTTCAATAAGTGATTTTGACATTCTTTTTGACAGAAATCAGCTTGATTTGGTTAAAGAGGCATTTTCTAAGCTTGGTTATGAATTTTTACATAATGATGATAATCAGTATCATTTTCAGAAAAAACCGTATATGTACATTGAAATGCACGCAACGCTTGTTCACGAGTGGGAAAGTTATTATTATTATCTTGTTGATATAATCAACAAGAGCTTAAAGCGTGACGGGTATAATTACTCATATGAATTAAGTCTTGAAGACCACTATTTGTATATGCTTATCCACAATTCAAATCATTTCAGAATGGGCGGTTTGAGCATAAGAATGTTGCTTGATATATACCTTTATTACAGCAATCATAAAGATGAATTTGATTTTGATTATTTAAACGAAAAGCTCACTCTATTTAAACTTGGAACTTTTGAAAAACGCATAAGAGAAATTGCATTCAACTGGTTTTCTTTGGATAAGCAAAAGATAACCTTTGACAACTTGGAAATATTCATTCTTCTAAGTGCAATACTGGGCAGAGTAGATGCAGGAGTTATGATAAGTTCATATAAGATGATTAAATCTGCTGAAAAAGAGGGGAAAAGTAAATCGAAGTTTTCTTACCTTTTAAAAAGTTTGTTCCCGGGTAAAAACTCTATGTCTGTAAACTATCCTCTTGTTGACAAACTGCCGTTTTTGCTTCCTGCTTTTTGGGTTCAAATGTGGTTTAAAAGATTGTTTATTATGAAAAATGTCAGTATAAAAAATGGTTTAAAAAACAGATTGTCTTATACGGATGATGATGTAAATTATTATAAAGGTTTGCTCATTGAAACAGGCTTTGATGATTTTGATTTTAAATAAAAAAGACTGCAATGATGGTAACTTTAAGTTACGCATTGCAGTCTTTTCTTTGCTTGTTATGCATTTTTTGTTTCGGGAATAGTTTTGAGCTTGCCTACAATTTCTTTTATTTTAATGTATTTTCCATTTAGAACTGTATTTAATCCGAATGCCGCAGTCGGCATCATAATAGGAATATATGTAAGGATATATTGCGACTTTCCTTCAAACAAAAGGTGATATCCGAATCCGCCCAGAATTACAAGTAATAGCAAAGTGGTTTCAATGTTAGTCATACGTTTGAAGAACAAACAGTAAATTCCTATTACTAAGAGGAGATATACAATCTGCATATAAATGTTGAAATACAGCTCAAAGAATTGACCCAAGCTTCCGTTGTACATTCCGTTTCCTATTGAATTAACTTCGTGACTATGCGATTTAACCTCACTTATCCAGATGCTTTCAAAGCTCGGCTCATTCCATTGACTTACAATTTTCTTGCCGAAGAAGTCAAATGTATAACCGGGATTACTGCCAAATACATCTAATCTGTTTTTTATGTTACTCCATGCTCTTTGATTGGCAACTTCATTGTTGAGATTACAGCTTTTATATGTATCAATTGCAATTCCGTTATACCAGCCCGGAGCCATATAAGAATCATTAAGTCCCATATCAAGATACATTACCTGCGATACACCATCTGCAAGTTTTGTATTTGCTCTGCTTTCGTAACTTACAATAATAAGATTATTTATACCAACAGTTGCAATGCAAATAGCAAGCGCAAAAGCAATGCTTTGCCATTTTTTCTCTTTGACAGTGTGGACTATCAGCATAATGACAAACGCAACAAGGTAAATCATATTGTTGTATTTTGCAATAGTAGCTACGATAAGCAGAATAGCGCAGGGGATAAGAAGCAAGTATTTTGTTGTCTGGAAATATCTTATCAAAAAGTAGCTTGCCCAGATTGCACAGCACATTCCGATGATGTTTCCGTAAACGAATGTGCAGAAAAGCATAGGCTGAAAACAACCTGCAAGCAGTAAAATTGTTATAAATTCAATTGAACGTCTTTTAAATATGTACTTTGTAATTTTTGCAATTCCAAGATATGCAGCAGCCAAACACAGCACGTTTATTACTTGAACAGGCATAGAGCTTGCAGTGCCGAAAATTCTGTAAACTATTTCGCTGATCAACACAAATCCAAGCTGGAAAGGATAGAAGTTATAGTAAGAATGACCGTTGTAGTAAGCGCTGTTATAAAAATTGCCATTACCCGTTATCGATGAATAATCACCGACCGTCGCACCTGTTGCGGTTTCAAATACGCTCTGGCTGTCAGCAGCAGGAACTGAAGTAACAGAAAATATCCATATTAGTCCAAGCATAATCGTGTAAGCCACAAGCCCGACTTCCATAAAAGGCAAGTTGACTCTTGCAAAGAAGTCATAATGCTTTTTCATTTTAAATACAAAAACCGTAAAAATAGCAGTGCAAAAAATGTTCAGCGCAATATTATCCATTTCGAAAAGAACCTTTTCGCTTGAATAAGCGGCTGCGTCAAAGACGCTTGTCTGCAAAAAACTCATAATTGCTATGTATCCAAATGCAATAAACATAAAAAGACAAATTATATTTACAATTAAATATTCAAATGTATTTTGTTTGTTTATTGTTTTTACGGTAGTATTTTTGCTGTTTTTACTTTTGTTATTGATATTTTTATTTTTAGTATTTTTGCTTTTCATTATAATTTCCGCCTGTTAAAATTCCTTTTTTACCGAGCGCAAAAAAAGTTTTCCCAAAGCCTCTTTTGCGTCAATGTTGTTAAATAAAACGTCATATACACCCTCAACAATGGGAAGTTCAACGCCGTAGTCTTTGCCAAGTTTGTATAAAGCTTTTGATGTCATAACTCCCTCTGCGAGCTTTTCAAACTTAATACCTTTTACAAGCTGTTCGCCGTATTTTCTGTTATGGCTCCATTGAGAGAACAGCGTAGCTTCGTAATCACCGAGGTGACAAAGTCCGTAAGCGCTCATTTCATTTCCGCCGAGTGCTTTAATAAGTCTTGAAATTTCCCTTGTGCCTCTTGCCATAAGCGCACCTTTTAAAGAGGTGTAGTTAAGACCGTCAAGCATACCTGCGGCAATTCCAATTACATTTTTTGCGGCGGCTCCGATTTCACTGCCAATTAAATCAGTGCCAAGATAAAAGCGAATAAGCTCGCTTGTAAATTCGCTGACAAGCTTTTCTTTAACAGATTGATTTTTACTGTCAATTACCATACAGTTTGGAATGCCCTTTACGTAGTCTTGCGGATGCCCCGGACCTACCCATACAGCAATCGGTGTTTTGTTTTCGTCGACAAAATCGCCGACAACCTCGCTTAATCGCTTGCCCGTTGACGCTTCAACGCCTTTCATACAAAGCACGATGATTTTGTTGTCAAGATTATATTTTGAAATTTCTTCAAAATAAGAACGCAGGTATTGCGAAGAAATTGAAATTACAATAACTTCTGCTCTTCCTACAGCTTTTTTCAAATCCGAAGACACTTCAATGGAATCAGGAAAGGAAAGATAGTCACTTTTGTGTGTTGCTTTAAGCTGGATAAACTCAGGGGCGTCGGCAAGACCGCACGAAAGAACGTTATGACCGATTTTGTCAAGATACCAGGCAATGCAGCTGCCCCATCTGCCGCAGCCGAGAACTGAAACATTCATATGCTTTTTACTCCTAAATATTTTAATACACTCTAAGTATAATCAAGAAATTTATAAAAATAAAAATCCCGCCCGACCGTATGATTTAAATAATAACCTGCCTACGAAAAAGCAGGTGGGTGCCCGCCTTTAAGCTTCAGGCTCCCTTCTTCCGAACACGGGAGGTCTGCACACCGCTTAAAGAGCCAAGCTCCCGATTTAAGAGTTGTAGGGTTATTTTAAAATCATTCGCGAATCGGGCAGGACAAAAGACATAAAGTCAATTAAAATCCTAATATTATATTATGTTATAAGAATAAAAAAATTACTCATCCTCATCAAAAAGCTCTTTATTATATTCTTCTTCAAAAATTGCGGCAATTCTGTCAAGCTTTTCATCATCTTCAATTTCAGCAAGCTCTTCTTCACCGTCAATTTCCTGCACTTCAAAAATATAATACTCGCCCGGGTCGTTCACTGCATCGGCAGGGTCGGCATAATAAGGGTAAAGAACATAGAACTTTCCTTCGTCATTTTCGATAATGTCAAGGATTTCAAATTCAATTTCTTCGCCTTCATCACTGATTAACGTGACAAGGTCAGGATTGTATTCATTATTCATTTGCTATACCTCCTTGCTAATTTAATTTTACATTTTTTTAAGCATTTAGTCAAGGGGTTTAATGATTTATAAATAATTAAATAAATAATATACTAATTTTAAAAAAAGTTTAAAAAAAGTGTTGACAATTAACAAACAGTGTGCTATATTATAAACAAGATAATTAATATCTTATTTTTAATAACTGACAACTTCCTTTCTATGTGCTTGATTACTCCATAAAATTACCTAAAAACCGACGGCTGCATACCGTCGGTTTTTACGTTATGCCGTAAATTATTAAGATTTTGAAATAATAATTGAAATACAGTTTAAAAAGATATATAATATCGTAGTAAAATGCAATATTTGTGCTTATTATAAGGAGATATGGCATGAAATCATTTGAAAAGTTACCAAAGCAGTTTCAGTGCGAAGAAGTAAAACGTTATTATGACATTTTGTGCAAAAAGACCGGCAGTCTTGTATTAAAACGGATTATGGATCTGATTTTCTCTGCACTTCTGCTTGTAATACTTATTATGCCGATTATTATTATATCTGTCGCAGTAAAGGCAACCTCAAGTGGGCCCGTTTTTTACAGGCAGGTGCGTGTAACAACTTATGGCAGGTATTTTAAAATTCTTAAATTTCGCACAATGGTTGAAAACGCTGACCTAATCGGCTCACTTGTTACAACCGACAGTGATTCAAGAGTAACAAAGGTTGGCAGATTTTTAAGAAAATACCGTCTTGATGAGCTTCCGCAGATATTTAATGTACTTTCAGGTAGTATGTCGGTTGTAGGCACACGTCCCGAAGTGCCGAAATATGTGGAACAATATGAACCAGAATACCTTGCAACACTTCTTATTCCTGCGGGAATAACGTCGCTTGCGTCTATTATGTATAAAGACGAAGAAAAGCTTTTAAGCACTGAGCAGGATGTTGACAAGGTGTATGTTGAAAAAATACTTCCTGAAAAAATGAAATATAATTTGCAGTATACCGAAAATTTTGGATTTCGTTCTGATTTAAAGCTTATGTTAAAAACCGTCAAAGAGGTTTTTGGCTGATATGAGGTATAAAAATGATTGCTGTTAAAGAAAAGTTAAAGGATTCTTCTTTTTTTAGAAAATTATACATAACTGATTTATTTTTCTGCAATATCGCATTTCTTCAGATTCCTGCGTACATTTTGCTTGTGTTTCTATTTGTATGGGGAGTAGGGCTTGTAATTTACAACCAGCGTACCCACAATACTTTCTTTAAGCTCCGTTTCGGACTTTGGGTAGGCGCTTTTCTGATTTTCTCTTTGTTTTCAATTGTCATAAACTTTTCTGTAACAATTGTCTACAGCCTTGTAATGTTTCTTCACGTTCTTGTCTGCTTTTTTGTATTTTACGGAATGCATACAGAGCCTGATTTTGACTTTAGAAGCGAGCTTTATTCAATTGCAAGGTTCGTAGTATATATCACAACTATTGCAAACATAATCGGAATTTTCTGCCTTATGTTCGGCATAACGTTTGAGTGGTACTGGATTAAATTTACAATTTATGAAAATCGTTTTACAGGCGTTTACGTAAATCCGAATTTGCTTGGATTTGTTTCTGTTGTGTCAATAGTCTGTTGTCATATGCTCTACAAAGAAAAACTTTTGAACTGCGTGTATCAGCCAAGAGTGAGTAAAATCTGGATTTTTACCTGTGTAGCTACCAATCTGTTTTCACTCGTTCTTTGCGATTCAAACGCTTCGCTTGTCCTTGCGCTTGCATACGCAATAGTATATACGGTATATATCTTTTTTGCAGACAAAACAGGTTTGTCGGTTTCTAAAATTATATTTAAAATAATAGCGCTTGTAGTTGTCGGCTCATTTTTGGTTTCCTCTGCACTTATGCTGAGAACTATATGTCAGACAGGTTTTTCTGTTGTTCTCTCAAAAACTAATTCGATAATCAGTGTAATTATCGGAGATGACGATATAACCTCAGAAGTATCCCCAAATGAAAATATTGCTTCTGAGGAGAAGAAGGACGTCACATTCGGTCACGAAAATAAAAATATAGACAGCGGACGATTTAAACTATGGAAGGAATCAATTAATCTATTTAAAATATCGCCGTTTATCGGAATCTCAAACGGCAATATAGTATTTTACAGTGAAGAATATTCAAACGGAATTTTGAACTATTCTTATCATAAAAGCGATTTACACAACGGCTATCTTACAATACTCGTTTCAACAGGAATAATAGGATTTTTGTTGTTCGGAATTTTTGGATTCCGATTTGCAAAACACTCGGCACAGCACTTGTTTTTGCAGAAAAAAACGTTTCGCAACGATGTTTATCCCTGCTTGTTCGCTTTTTTGTTTGCATACCTGATTTATGCAATGTTTGAGAAAGCGCTGTTGTATGACATATCATTTATGGTTATGTGGTTTTGGCTAATGATGGGATATATGAGCTGTTATATTGCAAAATTTGAGCCTATGCTTGAAACGCAATATCTTTTTCACAGAAAACGTCTTACAAGAACACTGTTGTAATACTTGTATAATATTGGAAAATGAGGTATAATATCCATAGGAATGTAAATTTCTATGGATATTTGTGTATAAGGGATGATATATTTGAAATACGGTTTTGTAAAAACAGCGGCGGCAACGCCAAAAATCAGGGTGGCAGACTGCGAATACAATGCAAATCAAATAATATCCTGTGTAAAAGAGGCATATCAAAATGGTGTATCTCTTTTAGTTTTTCCCGAACTTTGCGTAACAGGCTACACCTGTTCTGACCTGTTTTTACAAAGCACACTGCTTAAAGCAGCTGAAAAAGCTGTTTTGAAGATAAAAAATGAAACTAAACATCTTGACATAGTTTTTGCAGTCGGAGTTCCAATTGCAGTTAATCAGTCACTTTATAACTGTGGTGTAGTAATCTGTAAGGGAGAAATCCTCGGTGCTGTGCCAAAGGTAAATATTCCTAATTACAGTGAGTTTTACGAACTAAGGCACTTTACAAGCGGCAAGAACATTAATACAGAAATTTCTTATGCAGGTGAAGAATGGGTTGAAATTTCCGCAGCGCAGTATTTTACCTGCTGTGATATGGATGATTTTACATTCGGTGTTGAAATCTGTGAGGACTTATGGGTGGCTGAATCACCTTCAATAAGACTTGCCCAAAGCGGAGCTGCAATAATCTGTAACCTTTCGTGTTCAGACGATTTAATCGGCAAGGCACAGTACCGACGTGATCTTGTAAAAATGCAGAGCGCAAAGCTCTGTTGCGGCTATGTCTATTGCGACGCAGGTTTCGGGGAAAGCACTACCGATATGGTTTTTTCAGCACAGAATATTATAGCTGAAAACGGTACTGTTGTTTCAGAAAGCTGTCGCTTTAACAACGGCATAACCTATGCTGATATTGACGTTGAACGTCTTATGAGCGAGCGCAGAAAAACAAACACTTATATAGGTTATATCCCTGCTAATGATGATTGTTACTATGTAAGCAAGGACTTTGATATTAAAAAACGTAATACAAAATTAACGAGAACTTTTCCGCGTACACCTTTCGTTCCCTCAGACAAAAGCGACCTTGAAAACCGATGCGAGGAAATTCTCACTATTCAGGCAACAGGTCTTGCAACCCGCCTTGCCCATACAGGAATCAAAAATGTCGTTTTAGGCTTGTCGGGCGGACTTGACAGCACGCTTGCGCTTATAGTCTGTGTTCACGCTTTTGATATGCTTTCGTTTGACAGAAAGAATATTCATACCGTAACAATGCCTTGTTTCGGAACAACTAAGCGAACAAAGTCAAATGCAGAAAAACTTGCCGAGGCATATGGTGTTTCATTTGAAGAAATCAACATTACACTTGCAGTTCGTCAGCATTTTGCCGACATCGGTCATGATGAAAGCATTACAAATATAACCTATGAAAACTCGCAGGCTCGTGAGCGCACACAGATTCTTATGGATTTGTCCAATAAATACAACGGACTTGTAATCGGCACAGGTGACCTTTCCGAGCTTGCTCTCGGTTGGGCAACCTACAACGGTGACCATATGAGTATGTACGCAGTAAATGCTTCAGTGCCAAAAACTCTTGTGCGTTACCTGACTTCTTACGAAGCGCAGAAATCAAGCGGTACTTTAAAAAAAGTTTTGCTTGATGTACTTGATACGCCTGTAAGTCCTGAGCTGTTGCCGCCGGACAAGAACGGTGAGATTGCGCAGAAAACAGAGGATGTTGTTGGACCTTATGAACTTCATGATTTTTTTCTGTACTATCTGGTACGTTTCGGATATACTCCGAGTAAAATATATTATATGGCTAAGCTGTCTTTTAAGGAAAAATACAGTGAAGATACTATTAAAAAATGGCTTACTGTTTTTATTAAGAGATTTTTCAGTCAGCAGTTTAAGCGTTCCTGTCTGCCTGACGGTCCGAAAGTCGGCTCTGTTACTCTTTCTCCTCGTTCTGACTGGAGAATGCCAAGCGATGCGTCTGTCAATGCGTGGATTGATGAGCTTGAAAACGCTTAAAAATTATTTTGCAAATAATAACAGCGGTGATTTTATGAAACTTTTTATAAAACGCAACACTTCTCCCGATAAATCATGCTTTACAGTTTTTGATGAATACGGAAATGAAAAATACAACGTATCTTTTACCGGAAGTAAGGCTGTTTCAAAATTAATCGTTTTGGACAATTCAGACAATTTTGTTCTGAAAATCCGTAAAATTCCGATTGTCGGTGCACACACCTTTGCGTTTAAGGCAGGAAAGCACCACATAACATTTGTAATGATTATTTCATCAAAGGGAATACGCGGTTATTACTACGGAAATAACTGGCATATCAATGGTGAAATAGCAACAGGAAATTTCAGTATAATTGATGTTGACAATTCGGTAATTGCATTACAGTCAAAGCGCACTGATTATCTTGAACTTGATATTACAGATGACTCCGATGAGCTTTACTGCGTTGCAACTTCAATCTGTACAAATCTAATCAATACAGTTGACAAGCTTGTAATACAGGCGGTATAATTAAACAAATATGCGGAAGGAAGAAAATTATGGATAAACTTTTACAGCTTTTAAGCACAAATTCCGGATTTACAACCGGTGAAATTGCAACAATGATAGGTGAACCCGAGGATTATATAAAGGCGCAGATTAAGGAATATGAAAACAAGGGTATCATTAAAGGTTATCAGGCTGTTGTAAACCATGACGAGCTTGATGACGGTGACGTAGAAGCGCTGATTGAATTAAAGGTTACGCCTAAAAAGGAAACAGGTTTTGACGAAATGGCTGAATGTTGTATGGCTTTTGAAGAAGTTGAATCTGTTTATCTAATGGCGGGAGCTTATGATTTTGCGCTCATAGTAAGAGGCGAAACAATGCAGGATATTGCTATGTTTGTTGCAAAAAAGCTTTCTACAATCGATGGTGTGCTTTCAACTGCCACACATTTTATTATGCGTCGTTATAAAGACAGAGGAATGAACCTTATTGATTTTAGCGATCGCACTGACGGGAGGAACTTAATCCTGTGATAGATTACGATAAATATTTAAACGACTCCATTAAAACTGTAAAACCGTCGGGAATACGCAAATTCTTTGATATTGCAAATGAAATGGACGATGTCATATCACTCAGCATAGGCGAGCCTGACTTTCAAACGCCTTGGCATATTCGTGACGAGGGCATTAAAAGCCTTGAAAAGGGAAAAACATGGTATTCTCCAAACAGAGGTTTTTTGGAGTTAAGACAGGAAATAGCCAACTACTACGAACGCAGATTCGGCATTCCTTATGATGCAAAAAAGCAGACTCTTGTAACTGTCGGTGGAAGCGAGGCAATTGACCTTGCGTTCAGAACTCTTGTTCAAAAGGGCGACGAGGTAATAATCCCAGAGCCGTCCTTTGTTTGCTACGAACCTCTTGCAGTAATGGCAGGCGGAACGCCTGTTATAATAAAAACTAAAAATGAAGATAATTTCAGATTAAAGGCAAAAGACCTTGAATCAGTAATTACGCCAAATTCAAAACTTCTTGTGCTTCCTTTCCCGAACAATCCTACGGGTGCTATTATGGAGAGGGAAGACCTTGAAGAAATAGCTGAGGTTGTTATTAGACACGACTTGCTTGTTTTATCTGATGAAATTTATTCGGAACTTACATACGGCGGCAAAAGCCATGTTTCGATTGCTTCTCTTGACAAAATGTACGAGCGAACAATTGTAATTAACGGATTTTCAAAATCCTACGCAATGACAGGCTGGCGGCTCGGTTACGCACTGGGACCTGTTCCGTTAATTTCACAGATGACGAAGCTTCACCAGTTCGGAATAATGTCGGCGCCGACAACAGCGCAGTATGCAGCCGTTGAGGCACTTAAAAACGGCGACCGTGACGTATGCAAAATGCGTGACGAGTACGATATGAGAAGAAGGCTTGTTGTTGACGGGTTCAATGAAATGGGACTTTCGTGCTTTGAGCCTTTGGGCGCATTTTATGTGTTCCCTTGTATCAAAAGCACAGGACTTACCTCTGAAGAATTTTGTACACGTTTAATTATGGACAAGCACGTTGCAGTAGTTCCGGGTACAGCTTTCGGAGAATGCGGCGAGGGTTTTGTGCGTGTTTCGTATTCTTATTCGCTCAAGCATCTCAAAATTGCTCTTGAGCGCATTAAAGAATTTTTAGAGGAGTTAGATAATGGAAATTAAGGTGCTTGCTCCTGCAAAAATAAATCTTTCTCTTGAAGTATTGGGAAAGCGTGCCGACGGTTATCACGAAATTTCTACTGTTATGCAGACCGTTTCTCTGTATGATACAGTAACCCTTACTGACAATGACAGCGAAAGTGTTACAATTTCCTGTAATTATGATGGTGTTCCCTGTGACGACAGAAATATCTGTGCAAAGGCAGCTTATCGATTTTTTGATTATTGCCGTATGAATGTAAAGGGTGTTCATATTGATATTGATAAAAAAATACCCACTCAAGCCGGACTTGCAGGCGGCAGCAGTGACGGAGCAGCAGTTGTTCTCGGACTAAACAGACTTTTCGGCGCAGGCTTAAAGCCTGCTGAAATGCATGAAATTTGCGAAAAGGTCGGCGCAGACGTGCCTTTCTGCCTTGTCGGAGGAACAAAGCTTGCAACGGGAATAGGCACAAATCTAAAAAAACTTCCAAGCTTTAATTGTTCGGATATTGTCATTTGCAAGCCTGACTTTGTAAGCGTTTCTACGGCTGACGCTTATAAAAAGGTTGATGCGTTAAATCCCCATGCATCATATACAGATGAAATGATAAAAGCGCTTTACAGCCGTGATATGTTTTTTATTTCTACTACAATTTTTAATGATTTTGAGCTTGCACTTTCAATACCCGAGGTCAACAAAATCAAGAAAATTATGCTTGACTGTAAGGCAAGGGGAGCAGGAATGAGCGGTTCGGGTTCGGCTGTTTTTTCGGTTTTCACTTCACCACGCAAAGCAAAAAAATGCTATGAAAGGCTCAAAGAATCATACAAAGAAGTATTTCTCTGTAAACCTATTAAAGACGGTTGCAGGATAGATTAATAATTCATTTTTTTAAAAAATCATTTAAGGAATATTTTACCAATAACCTGTCCATACTCTAAAAAAAGAGAGGACAGGTTATTTTTATGAAACTTTTAATTAAATCTGCTTGCATTGCTTTTGTACTTGCCGTAATATACTCAATGATACCTTTTCATACTGAATGTAAGGAAATCTCCGACGAAGTTTTCAGACTTCATATTCTTGCAAATTCGGACGAAGGTTATGATCAGGATTTAAAGCTGAAAGTAAGGGATAAAGTTCTTTTGTACACGGAGTCGATTTTTGAAAACGTGCAGTCAAAAGAAGAAGCTGAAAATCTTATTTCTGAAAACCTTCAGGACATCTGCAACACAGCGCAAAAAGCAGTTAACGATAACGGATACAGTTATCAGGTAACTGCACAGATTACAAAAATGTACTTTACAACCAGAAAATACGAAAACTATACTCTGCCGTCGGGAATGTATGATGCTCTTAGAATAACAATTGGCAGCGGAGAAGGACATAACTGGTGGTGCGTAATGTATCCGTCAATCTGTATTTCAACAGAAAAAAGTCAGGACAAAGCCGCAAAAGAAACTTTTAATGATAGCCAATATGATATTGTTAAAAGCGAAAAATACGAATATAAGTTTAAAATAGTAGAAATTTTTGAAAAAATATGTTCTTGGTTCGGTTAAGTCCTTTTAATGACACATCAAATATGGTATATTATATTCATACTCCCCAAATTATATTTTGAATTGTGAGGTGCAGTATGCTTAGGTTTATTTTAGGAAAAAGCGGAACAGGCAAAACAACATATGTGTATGATAAAATTTCAGAGCTTACAAAAAGCGGAAACAATAAAATTCTGATGCTTGTTCCTGATATGAGCACATTTGAAACAGAAAAAGCTTTTTTAAATCTCCTTGGCGCACGTCTTTCAAAGAACATCAAAGTATTTGGATTTTCCCGACTTTGCAGATTTGTTTTTGAACAAACGGGAAATCTTTCGCAAAATGTTATAGACAGCGGTACACGTGCGGTTATTATGAATATAGCGCTTGAACAGCTTACTGAAAAACTAAAACTTTTAAAGACTAAGAACACAAAATCCCTTACGGAAACAATGTTGCAAACTTTGTCTGACTGCAAAAAGAACAGCGTTTCAACCGATACTCTTTACGAGGTTTCAAAAAGTGTGAAAAATGAAACGCTTAAAACAAAGCTATACGAAACAGCGTTAATTCTTGATGCGTTTGACGCTATTCTTTCACAAAGTTACGTTGACCCTCTTGATGATCTGACAAGATTATACAATATTCTTTTGGAGAATAATATTTTTGACGGATATACAGTTTTTGTTGATTCATTCAGTGGATTTTCGGCTCAGCAGTTAAAAGTTCTGCGTTTAATAATGTCACAGAGCGATTCTGTTTTTATTACGCTTACTCTTGACCCTGAAAGTGACGGAAGGGAAGAGGTTTTTACAACTTCGCAGTCTACGTATAAAACGCTCAAAAATATTGCTAAAAGTGATTGTATTGACATCAAAACACCTGTAAAACTCACCGAAAATAAAAAATTTTCAAATAACGAGCTTGAATTTCTTGAAAAATCTGTGTTCAGAAATAATATTACGCCTTGCTTAAAAAATCCCGAAAATATTATTCTCTATTCAGCTTCCGACAGATATGAGGAATGTGAATTTGTTGCAAGGCAGATTAAGCATTTGATTGTAGAGGAAAATTATCTTTACAATGATATTTCTGTAATCTGTCACGATACAGTGCCGTATAAGGGTATAATAAACACTGTTTTTGAGAAATACGAAATTCCATATTTTATGGATTCTCAAAGCGATATTGAGGTAAAGCCTGTTGTTCGTTTAGTTAATTTAATATTCAGAATTATTCTTGACAATTTTGAGCGCGACGATGTAATTTCTCTGCTCAAAACGGGATTAACCGAAAACTCATCACAAAATATAAGCTCATTTGAAAATTATACATATATCTGGAACATTAACAATTCTGCCTTTAAATCAGAGTTTACTCAGAATCCAAGGGGTTTTACGTCAACTTTTTCTGATAATGACAAGAAAAACCTTGAAATAGTAGAAACGGTCAGAAAATCTATAGTTGAGCCGCTTTTAAATTTTAGGGAAAACATAAAAAATAAGAACGGCAGAGAAATAACCGAGCTTCTTTATCATCTTCTCACAGTGCTTAAAGTTCAGGACGCACTTAACAGTATGTATGATACACTTGAAAACGGAGTAAAAAAAGGACTCGGTGCAGAGCAAATCAGAGTGTGGAACTTTTTAATGGAGGCATTCGACAAGACGGTTGCAGTTATCGGAGATACTCCTGTATCTCCGAAACGATATTATGAGCTTCTTTCAATTCAGATTTCTTCAATTGAATTAATGCAGATACCGCAGACCATAGACAGCGTGACAATAACAACCGCACAGCGTGTGAGAATTTCAAAACAAAAGATTACTTTTCTTATAGGATGTATTGACGGAGAGTTTCCTGCTGTTCCGCATTGTTCGGGAGTTTTCTCATCATTTGAACTGAAAATGCTTTCTCTCAACGATTTAAAACTTTCCGAGGACTTTTCTGATCTTGCCGACCTTGAAACCTTTATGGCATACAGTTGTATGACTTCACCCTCTGAAAGATTATATGTGTTTTACCCTTCTGCTGATTTACTTGGTGCACCGTATACTCCGTCAGTAATTTTTGAAGAAATCAGAAAGACCTTTCCGAATATAATAATGTTTGATAAGGCAGATTTTAACAGAAAGATAGATGCTATGTATGCACTAAGACCTGCCTTTGAGGAATACGCTAGGTCAATCGCAGGCAACTGTGCTGAGATGAAAACCCTCGGTGATTATTTTTCTGCTGATAACTGCTATTCTTCACAGTATAATGCCGTCCACCGTTCAATAGATAATTCACCGTTTAAGATTGAAAATCCTGAAAATGCAGAAAAACTTTTTGGTGATAATCTGAATATTTCAGCGTCGCAAATTGAAAAGTTCAGTCTTTGCAGATTTGCTTATTTTTGCAACTACGGACTTAACATAAAGGAGCGCCGCAGAGCAGAAATCAATCCTATGGAGTACGGAACTCTTGTACATTATATTCTTGAAAAGTTTTTTACCGACTTTAATAAGATTGAATATTCTTCAATGTCAGATGATGATTTGAAAAATTATATTGGTAATTTACTTTCAGAATACATTGAACAGTATTTCGGCGGTGCAGAAAAAAGAACAAAAGCATTTCTTTATAATCTGAAAACACTTTCCGATAATGCCTTTATTCTTTTAAAGCATATTATTTCAGAATTGTCACAAAGTGACTTTGATGTTTTTGACTGCGAGCTAAAAATCGGCGTTGATATTCCCTCATATACTGTAAAGTTGCCTGACGGTCATAATATAGCCGTCAGCGGATACGTTGACCGAGTTGATGTTATGGAAAAAGACGGTGAAAAATATCTTCGTATTATCGACTATAAAACAGGTACAAAAAAATTTAAACTTTCTGATATTCTCTACGGACTTAACTTACAGATGCTTTTGTATCTATATTCAATAAAACTTAACGGAACTGAGAAATACGGAAAAATCACTCCGGCAGGAATACTGTATATGCCTGCAACCGTTCCCGTTGTTTCTGCTCCGGCAAAGATTGAAGATGAAAAAATTGCTTCTGAGATAGACAAAGCACTCAAAATGAACGGGCTTCTTCTTGACGATGTAAGAGTAATTAAAGGAATGGATAAATCTGAATCCGGCAAGTATATTCCTGTTAAAATTAAGCTTGATAATGCGGTTTCAGAACGAAGTATTGCAAACCTTGAGCAGTTTGGCAAAATTTTCAGTAAGCTTGAAAATACAGTTGTTTCAATGGGGAAAGAACTTTACAATGGCAACATACAGGCTTCTCCTGCAAAGGGTGCATATGATGCCTGCGAATATTGCCCGTATGACAGCGTGTGTGCATACAGAGTAAGCAGTTTTGTAAACACATTTGATGTCACAAATGACGAGGTGTATTCTTCAATTGACAATGAAATCGAGAATCAAGGTGAGTGTTAATGGACAGACAATGGACAACACAACAGAAAAATGCAATCTTTGCAACCGACGGCTCCGTGCTTGTTTCAGCTGCAGCAGGTTCTGGAAAAACAGCTGTGCTTGTTGAAAGAGTGATAAACCTTATAACAAGAAGTGAAAACCCAATTGACGTTGACAGAATGTTAATTGTTACTTTTACAAGGGCAGCCGCCGCTGAAATGAGGGAACGTATTTCAAAAGCAATTAACAAGTTATTGGAAAATGACCCTTATAACCCAAATCTTCTTAAACAAAAGCAGCTTCTGTATACTGCAAGCATTTCCACAATTGATAGCTTTTGTTCAGATATAGTGCGTGAATATTTTCACTCGCTCGGAGTATCACGTGACTTTAGAATTGCTGATGAGGGTGAACTCGATGTTTTAAGAAAAACCGCACTCGATAATGCTTTCAACACCTTTTATTCTTCTGACAGTGACGAATTTATAGCTTTACTTGATGCATTTTCAAGCAAGACAGGTGATGTTAATCTCCGTGAAGCTGTACTAAAAATCTGTACTTTTCTCTCAACACAGCCATTTTCGGAAAAATGGCTTGATGATATGCTTTCAAATTACGCTGAAAACTCAGTTGCCGAGTCAATATGGGGCAAAATCATAATTGAGTATTCAAAAACCACGGTTCATCACGCAATTAATCTTACGCAGAATTCACTCAAGATTCTTGAAAACGATGAAAAATTACATAAATCTTTTGCGCCGAAAATAGAAGACGACCTCGTGTTTCTTGAAAATCTTCTTAAAAAACTCTATTCTGATTCTTGGAACGATATTTGTTCGACTGCACTGTCTTTTACCGCCGCCAGACTTACTCCGCCGAAGGGATATAAAGATAATCCTTTGAAGGTCGCCGTTGCCGCCAACAGAGATGAAGTTAAGTCAGCAATTAAGTCAGTTCAGCTTTATTTTAACAACAGTGAGGAAGAAATTGTCAGCGAAATGAGAGAATTGCAAGGTCTTGTTTCAACGATGTTTGACCTTGTGCGTGAATATTTTAGAGAATTTTATGAATTAAAGAGCAAAAAAAATATTCTTTCATTTTCTGATATTGAACTTCTCACAGTCAAATTGCTTGCCGAGCCGCTTGGTAATTCTTATCAAAAAACTTCTGTTGCTTTTGAAATTTCAAACCGTTATGATGCAGTAATCGTGGACGAATTTCAGGATGTTAATGACGTTCAGGATTTGATTTTCAAATGTGTAAGCAGGGAAGAGAATAACATTTTTGTTGTTGGTGACGTAAAGCAGAGTATTTACGGTTTCCGTCAGGCAAAACCACAGATTTTCATTGACCGAAAAGATTCATATGAAAAATATGACGAGAAAAATCCTTCCTATCCTGCAACAATAATTCTTGATAAGAATTTTAGGAGCAGAAAAGAAGTTTGCGATACGGTAAACTTTATCTTTTCAAACCTTATGACAAAGCAGTCTGCTCAAATGGACTATACAAAAGACGAAATGTTAAACGTCGGTGCGAGCTATCCCGATAGTGATGACTGTGATTTTGAAATTTCATTAATAGAAAAATCAGTCTTTGAAGATTATGATTCTGCAGAAATTGAGGCTCGTTTTATTGCAAAGAAAATTCGCGCAATGATGAATTCGGGATTTGTTGTTAAGGACGGCGATACTCAGAGAAAAGCAACATACGGAGATTTTGCAGTAATTCTGCGCAGTACAAAAAACACTGCCCAAACCTATGTGAAAACTCTGATAGATAATGGAATCCCGGCTTTCAGCGAGAACAAAGAAAACTCATTTGAAGCAAAGGAAGTAAAGATTATTTTAAATCTTCTTCGTGTTATTGATAATCCCGCACTTGATATTCCGCTTTTGTCGGTTATGTGTAGTCCGATTTACGGCTTTACGCCCGATGAGCTTTCTCAAATCAGAGCTGATGATCGATATTCTAACCTCTATTCGGCTGTAAAAAATTACTCTTCAAAAAATGATAAGACAAAGAAATTTATCACTCAGCTTGAACAGCTGAAAAATTATTCATACACCTGTTCGGTTGATGAGCTTATCGGAAAAATTTATGATACAACTGCAATCGGAGCCATAACAGCCGCCGTTAAGGGCGGAGAGTCTCCAATGCGAAATCTTGACCTTTTAAGAATCTATGCTAGAAGTTTTGAGTCAAACGGATACAAAACACTTTCTGATTTTATTTCGTATATTGACAAGCTTGTTGAAAACGGAACGCAGCTTCCTGCTGCGTCAGCCGATTCAGACTCATTAAACAGCGTCAGGGTACTCAGTATTCACGCTTCAAAGGGTCTTGAATTTCCAGTGTGCTTTCTTGCAGATACTGCTAAGCAGTTTAATAAAACCGATTTAAAAAGTGACGTGTTAATTGACAGCGTTGCAGGGCTTGGAATAAAAAAGAGAGATGGAATTTGCCGTTATAATACTTTACCGAGGCTTGCTGTTGAAATAGAAATTGCACAAAATGAAATTGCCGAGGAGCTTCGTGTGCTTTATGTGGCTATGACAAGAGCAAAAGAAAAGCTAATTGCAGTCGGTTCAAAAAAGAATGCTGAGAAATATCTTTCAAACCTCTATTCAAAAATAGTGTTCGGTAATGTTATTGAGCCTTTTACTGTTGTAAGAAGTTCGGGCATTTCCGATTGGCTGTTGCTTTGTGCACTTGTACACCCTTCTCTTAATAACCTGAGAAAAAGAATTAATCCGTCAGCAGAGCCTGTAACTCATACTAAAACTTCGCCATGGCACTTTGAAGTTATTGATAAAGAAGAATACATTTTCGGCAAAACCGATAATACTCCTCAACAGTCCAAAGAAATCTATGAAAGCGTTACAAGAAATGATGTTTTTGATTATGCTGAGCTTTTAAAAACAAATCTTTCCTTTAAGTATAAAAATGCTGACATTATGAATCTTCCGCAAAAGGTGAGTGCATCTCAAATTTCACACAGTGACAGTGATTATTTTGAGAAGGTTTTGACAAAACCATCGTTTCTAAATAAAGAAACAGCTGCTGCCGTTGACAGGGGTACGGCTCATCATAAGTTCTTACAGTATTGCAATTTCTTAAATGCAAAAGAAAGTATTAACAGTGAAATTGAAAGATTAAAAAATATCGGTTTGCTTTCAGAGAAACAGACCGATCTGATTGACAGAGAAAAGATGAAAAAACTGCTTGATTCAGAGCTTGTGAATCGTATAATCAAATCACCGACTGTATATCGTGAGGAACAATTCAGCGCAAAGCTTAAATCTGCGCAGATTTTTGATGAATGTGAAAATTCGAGTACGGATGCTGAAATTATAGTTCAGGGTGCAGTTGACGTAGCGTTTGAAGAAAACGGAAATCTTGTAATCGTTGACTATAAAACGGACAGGGTAAAAGATATTTCAAAACTTACCGAGCTTTATAAAAAACAGCTTGAAATTTACAAACTGGCTATGGAGCAGTCAACAGAAATGACTGTTTCGGAGTGCATAATCTGCTCAGTTCATCTCGGTAAATATATTAAACTGTAAAAACAGCCTACTTTATTTATAAAGCAGGCTGCTATGCACTATAAATTTTATCCGGCAATCATTTTTTGAATTTCGGTTGCGTCCTTAATGTCGATTACGTTGTCGCCGTTAAGGTCGCTTGCGTAAATATCCTCAGAATTGTTCACGTCAATAAACGGCTTGCCGTCTGAATCCATAATTTCAGCTGTGAATTTTTGAACACAGGTTGCGTCATTTACATTAACTATGCCGTCGTTATTAACATCGCCCTTTAGTCTTGTCGGAATATCAACAACATAATCGTCAAGTCCGTTTCCGTTGAATATTTTGCTTTCACCTTTTTTGATTTCATATCCAACTTCCGACGGATATTGCGTACCATTTCCGTTATTAAAAATAATGTAGGCAGTCGAATAATCCCAGTCGGGATTTACAACATATCCGTACATATTTCCACCTATGTCAGTCATTGCAGAGCCGGGCCAGTCGCCGTTATTTATAACATTTCCGCTATTGTCACGATAGTAAGCATAAACATTTATCTTGTCCCAGTTATATTCGCTGTCGTCAAAGTAAACAGTCGTTTCACCGTCAATATAAGGAGCAGCAAGCTTTCTAAAGGTGTATGTTTTTGTAGTTGTGTCGCCCTCATTGTTTTTGCCGTACAGAACGATGTCAACTGTTTCGTTTTCAGCCATATTAGCGCCAATTGTGATTGTATCGCCGGAAACAAAGGGTACAGGCTTTCCGTTGCCTATTTGATATGTAGCCTCGGTTGTATTTCTTGCTGTTAATGTAAGTGTAAGAGTTCCTCTGAACTCTCCGCCGTTCTTTGAAAGCGAAACAACCGGTTGTTTAACCAGAGTGCTGTTGTATATGACTGCAATAGAGTTAGATTTTACAGTACCGTTTAATTTACCGTCGGTTACATCGAACAAACCGCCGTATGCTTCATCAGTATATGTTCCGTCTGTAACATCAGTAGCGCAGTCAAGCACAACGTCGTTGTTGGATGCATTGATAATAACAGCGCCTGCACTTCCTCTTTCAATCATAAGCAGACTGTTGTCATTTGTCGGATTTGAAAGATTATCGGGAAGACCTACCATTGCGTTTCTGAACTGGTTTACAGCAATAACCTCGGGATGACAGAAATTATCGTCGCCTGCCTCGCCAATTTTATTTTTGCCCCACTGATTTGTAGTGCTGCTTCCGTCAGGACGGCTGAAAAACAGTGGAGTAGTTTCGCCTCTTGCGGCAATTACGGCCCATGCCTGTCTAATGTCAAGATTATCAAGCTGTGACCATGTGCCGTCGCCCGTGTAGTTATCATGAGATTCAACCCAAGTTACCAGCTTATCGTTAGGAGCCCCGTCAGAACGGTAGTCAACAAGATCCTCAGCGTTAAAGCTATCGTTTTTAGCCGCGTTTCTGATTACACTGCCGTATGATGATGCCGTAACGCTCATATACTTTGCGTAGTCAGCAGTTCTGCTGCCTGAATCCTGCAAAATTTCACCGTACTGAAATTCTGAACCATTGTTAAGAATTGTAGGCCAGAAATTACTTGAAAAGTCTTTTCCGTTTTCGGGCTTTTCATCGGGCAGCTCTATGTGTTTTGCGGCGTCATATCTAAAACCGCTTGCGCCTGCACTTACACAGCTTTTGAGATAGTCAAGAATCATATTCTGAACATTTATATTCTGTGTGTTGAGGTCTTTTAAATTGAGAAGTTCACCCTGTGTGCACTGATAACGGTTGTTGTAGTCGCCAATACCGAAAGAATCATGGAAAGCTCCGCCCTTGATATTCTTGATTGTCGGAGATATAGCATTGTAGTCGCTTGAACAGTGGTTTGCAACTACGTCAACAATAATATGTATTCCGTATTCCTGTGCTTCACTGCAAAGTGATTTGAATTCTTCAAGTGTACCAAGCTGATAGTTGCCGATAGTGTAAAGTGTTGGCTGATAATGATAATACCATTTGCCGTTGCCCATAAGATCCATACCGCCGTTGTCGCCGACCTTACATTCATTTATCGGCGAGGTTTGAACAGACGTATATCCTGCCTCGGCAATTTTAGGAAGATTTTCCTTAATGGTGTTAAAACTCCAGCACCAAGCATGAAGAATTACACCATCGCTGATTTTTTCCGTAAGTCCATACGGATTTGATTGTGTTGATGTTGTTGAACTTGTCTGTGCAGAGTCGATTTTAGCGGCAGAAACAGAAAATGAAAGTGCCGAAAATGCCATCAAAGCCGATAAAGCAACAGACAGTGTTCTTTTGAATAATTTTTTCACGTAAAAAACTCCTTTCTATGTATATGTAATAGTATAAAAAATTTATAAAATTTAGTCAATGGTATTTCAAAATTTAAAATAAAAATCACCCTGAATTTCAGAGTGATTTTTCAATGTAAGTTTAATTAATATCGGTCGCATCGGCGTCAATCATCTTATCGTTTTTACACTTTCTTGAATAATGACTGAACAACCCGATTATTGAAAGTCCTGAAATACCCTCATAAATCATTATAATTCCTAAAAGAAAAATTAAAAAGTCACCGAAAAAGCCAGGGAAGAATATTGTGCATAATCCGAGAATTATTACTGAAACTGAAACGGCAGAACAAATCCACCAGTATCTCATACCCAACGCTTTAAGCTGAAATGAATGTTTGATATCCATAAGACTATCTATAATTATAACTATTCCTATGGTAACGAAAATTATATTTACAATCAATTGCGGAGAAAACAGAGTGAAAATTCCAAAAGCAGTGGCAACAACACCAACAATAAGTTCAAAATATAAATTATGTTCCTTGTTCAGGAAAAATGAAATTATATTGAATAAACCGTAAACTGTCAGAACAATTCCCAGTGTATAGCAAAGCACATTACTGATTGATGAAGGGAACAACATCATAATAAAACCTAAAACGAGATAGGCGAGAGAGGCAATAATAGCTGTGCTTGCGGCACTTTTTTCTTTGTTAAAGATGTTCTTTTTTTGTGATGTTTTTTTATTCATAAGTTTCCCCTCAATCAATTCGTTTGTCGCAAAAATCGCACATTGTCATTCCCAATTTTTCATAACTAAGATTAGGCAGATATTCTTCTGTCTGTGTTATGCATTTCGGATTGGTACATCTGCATTCAATTACTTTTGTTTCTCTTGAGGCGATAGTAAAATCCTCGTCCTGCAAAAGCAAAAGAATAAGCGCCATTCTGCCGAACATTCCGTATTGAGCCTGCTTAAAGTACAGCGCTCTCGGATCATCGTCAATGTCTACTGTAATTTCATTAACCCTTGGCAAAGGATGAAGAATAATCATATCTTCTTTTGATTTGTCAAGCTTTTCTTTGTCAAGAACAAAAACATTCTTTTGTTCTTCGTATTCCTTATCATTTTTAAAACGCTCACGCTGTATCCTTGTCATATAAAGCACGTCAAGGTCAGTAATTGCGTCGGCAAGATTGTGAGAAATTTCATATTTACAGCCGTTTTTATCAAGAATGTCAATAATGTAAAGCGGCACACTTAATTCTTTTGTAGAAATAAGAACAAATGAGTTGTTTTCATATTTAGCAAGAGTTTTAATCAGCGAATGAACAGTTCTTCCGTTAAGCAGGTCGCCGCAAACGCCGATTTTAAGATTATCAAGCCTGCCTTTTTCACAGCTCAAAGTCACAATATCAGTCAAAGTCTGCGTTGGGTGGAGGTGACCTCCGTCGCCGCAGTTGATGACGGGTACGTCAGCATACAGGGAAGATGCCATAGCAGTGCCCTCAACAGGATGTCTTATTGCAATTATATCAGCATAACCGCTTATAATCTTAATGGTATCTTTCAGACTTTCACCCTTTGCAACCGAAGAATTCATCGGGTTGTCAAATCCTATAGTACGACCGCCGAGTTTTAACATAGCGGTCTGAAATGACATTTGAGTTCTTGTGCTCGGCTCATAAAAAAGCGTTGCAAGAATTTTTCCGTCGCACGCATGTCTGTAATCAGCAGGACTTTGCATAATTTTCTTTGCTTTTCTGATTATTTTGTCAATTTGTTCGGGTGACATGGCTTCAAGGTCAATCAAATTTTTGTTAGTCATAAAACCACAGCTTTCATTGATTTTTTTTATTTTACCAAAAATAAGCACAATTTTAATATATTTAAAAGAAATATTTTAAATAAAATATAAGATAAACTATGAGTTAAGAAAAAACATTGATTCTAATGGATTTTTGTGTGCATTAAACTTGCAAATCAACTTCATGTATGAAGTGCACTTAATTAAATTCCCCAATTTGTTCTCAAAACAAATTGGGGAGTTTTCAGGTAAGGACAATCAAAATTGATATAAAGATATGCAAAATCAAAAGAGCTGAAATGTCATTATACGGTTTAGTCCTATAAACTGGAAATTTCCAAAGTCTATAAAATATAATTCTTATTTTCTTGCCAATTCATAACTTTCTGTTATTCGAAGTTTTATTTCCTCGTCCGCAACACAATCATCAAAGACAATAGTATACCAACTCTTCTTGTTCATGTGCCAGCCGGGGTAGTAATGTTCTCTGGATAATATATTATCTCTATCGTCTGCTTTCATACGCAGATCTATAATTTCCACGATTTTATCAGTGTTAAGACCTATTTTTCTTCCGTTTACCGTCAAAATTGCGGCGTACCACTTTCGACTATCTTTTCTTCTCAACACAGCGTTATTCGGAGATTTCGTCCATAAAAATTCCGGCTCATCACCATATTTTTTACGAACGTATTCTATTGCCATTTGTGCCTGATTTGTTTTGAAAATCGATGAATCATAACAGCTATTGGCAATATCTATTAGTACGGCTTCAACTGCTGATCTTACTTTTCCAACATAAGCGCCCGTAGCATTTGTCTTATACAGTACATATGGTTCACTGTTTTCAATCTCAATCAAATTAGTATCCACATTTCCGTTTTCCGCTATAAGGACAGAGAGCTTGAAAGCACCATCAATTATGTTTGTTTCATATATTCTTTTTTCGTCTTTTATAATGAACCCATAAGCAGACATTCTTTCTAAATTACACTTTTTTCTCTGAAATATATCCTCAAACATAACTAAACTCCAAATTACGATTTATCGTTTTAATTGTATCATGAAGTTATAAGAATTTCAAACGCTTTGTATCAATATCAGTTGTCTTATTTGGTAAAGATTACTGAATTTGGTACAAAGACGTACTGGGTAAAAAAGACGTAATTCTGAAAAACGCATTTTTAAGTTGTTTTGTTCAATAAACCAAAGGTTAGATTAGTTCTTTACTTTCAATCCAAAAGCAAGCCAGCGACCGTCTAAATCTTCAACAACTAACTCGCTGTTTTGATAGTCAGTTATATTCAAAGACTTAATAATTTTTACGCCTTTTTCAATGAACTCTTTTTCAAGTGATTTCTGATTTTCTGTATATAAATACGCATCGTAGCCATATCCGTATAATTTACGATTGGGCAATATTTTATCCGTATTCGATTGTAGTAAAATAATTTCAACACTGTCTTTATAAAGACAAATATGAGGTTCCTTACATTCCAAATATTCAACTGCACTAAATTCTAACTTTGACACATAAAATTTCGCAGTTTTCTGTATATTAGGAACAGGAAAAATACAGCTTAATCCAATTATACCCATATATCATTCACCATCCAAAACTTCGATTTATTCGACCGCTTTTTACTATTATATATTGTATTTATGAACATTTCAACCGATCTACCTTTTGTGTAGCGGTGAATGGTATCAATAATCTGCTCCTGTTCGCCTGCATTTCACACGAAAAAACTTAAATTAATCAAAATGTAATTTCAAAAATGTCTGAAACCGCCGAAAAAGCAAAATGGCCGCCGTGAAAATCTTCGCACCGGTTATTGAATTTTATCCTTAAAATCATTAAAATCCCTTAAAATAAGGGATTTTAATGTAAAAAAACAAGACAACCGACCTTGTATCAAAATCGGTTGCCTTATTTGGCAAATGCCCCTAATTTTGATAGAAAGTCGATGCCGATGCCCCCTACGGAGAAAATGTACCTCCTTGGCTTATTTGCACCCCCTAATCAGGTATCACATTTGCAGGTGATCTCATAGAACAATGAATTCTTGACTTTTTTATAATGATGTGCTATAGTATTTAAGCTTGTCAGAGGACTTGCAATCAAAGAAGATTGTTGAAGTGGGATAAGCCCCTTTGGGCTTTATCCCACTTTTGTGTTAAGTATGGGGTAAAGTAGGAGAGGCTTTACCCTATTTCCATTATGGAGGTAATTGTATGAACGCAAGAACAAAATCTTTGTTTGGTTACATCTTCCCGGCATTAGGCGGTTTGTTTGTAACCTACCTATACAATGTCGTTGACGGCATTTTTGTCGGTCAGGGCGTTGGCTCGGCTGCTTTGGGTGCAGTCAATATCGGTGTGCCGTTTATCACCTTTGTTATTGCGATTGCCGCTATGTTTCCAATGGGCGGCGCAACCGTTGTTGCGATCCGCATGGGGCGTGGTGATAAAGAGGGAGCAAATCACGCTTTTATGACAGCGTTTTCTATGACGCTTGCTATGTCAGTCTTGCTCATGATTGTCGGCATGGTATTTGCCGGACAGATCGTTGATTTCAGCGGAGCAAGCAAGCTGAGTACCGAAATGCGTGAAATGTCCAAACAGTATTTATTTTTCTATTCCGCTTTTCCATTCCGGCACTCCTGAGTACCAGCCTTTCTGTATTTGTACGAAATGATGGTTCTCCTACATTGGCTTTTGTCGGTATGTGTGCCGGCGCAGTAGCAAATATCTTTTTAGACTGGCTTTTCATTTTCCCCTTGCAGATGGGTGTTGTGGGAGCTGCCGTTGCGTCCGGCTTGGGACAAATCTGCTCTGTCCTTGTTTTGCTCACGCATTTTATACGGAAAAAGGGAGATTTGCGAATTAAGACTTTCAAAATCGACCTTTCGCTTATTAAGAAAATCAGCAAGCGAGGCGTGCCGGAAGCTTTCACACAGCTTACCACACCCGTTACGGCACTTTGTTATAACCTCATGCTGGCAAGCCTGATTGGAGACATCGGCGTATCCACATTCAGTGTTCTGAGCTATATTTATTCCCTTGCCAATGCAATTTTGTCGGGTGTGGCACAGGGATTGCAGCCCCTTTGGGGACAATGCTACGGAAAGAAAGACACCGAGGAAATGAACTGGTATTTCCGCAGCGGCATGGGTATCAACACGATCCTGTCCATTGCCATTTGCGCCATCCTGTTTTTCTTTGATGTGCCGGTAATCCGTATTTTTAATAAAGAGCCGGAACTGGTACAGAGAGCCACAGCAACCTTGCCGCTGTTCGCTTTGTCCTTTGTTCCGATGGCGTACAATTTGATCTATACCGCATTTCTGTTCTCCAGCAAGAGAACGGGCGCATCCAATGTCATTGCCATCAGCCGTGGCATTGTATTGAAAGCTCTGGCTATCTTCTGCATTCCGCTGATTGCCGGAACGGATGCCATCTGGATTGCCCCTTTTGTTGCGGAGATCATTACACTGATCATCTCCATTGTACTCAATAAAACAAGCAAATTGGTGTATCAATGATTTGAAAATACGGAGGTTATCATGAGATTAAATATCGAACATATTACACAGGAAAGCCGATTTTGGGATCAGGTAAACACTCTTGCCAAAGAAGCGTTCCCACCGGAAGAATATCTTGCCCCCTCAGAGCTGGTCAAAATGGCACACTCCGACAACTTTGACTTTCTCGCTTTGTTGGACGGAGAGAAGTTTGTGGGATTCATGGTGGTTCAGGCCTGTGCGGACATGGCATATCTGTTCTTCCTTGCCATTGATGCTGAAAGCCGTGGTAAGGGTTACGGCAGTCGTGCCATCGAGACCTTGACGGCAGAATACCCGGACAAAACCCACGTCGTTGATTTTGAAATGTTGAACGATGCTGCACCCAATAAGGAGCAGCGCGAAAAACGCCGCAGTTTCTATCTACGAAACGGCTATCAGGAAACGGGATTATTTCTCTCCTATCTGGGCGTTGATTATGAGGTTTTCTGCATGGGCGATCACTTTAACATTGATACCTTCAAGTCTATGATGAAAACCATTCAGGTTGAAGAATTTAATCCAAGATATTTTACGAAGTAAGGCAAAGCATCGCCGTCAATGTTTAGTTTCCAATACTGTCGGTGACTGTTGCCTGTGGGGAATAATTAAAAGATGCATACCCCAGCTGAAATCTGCACACCCCTCGACCTTTCGTTAAAAGGTATTATTGGAGAAAATGAAAAAGTCCCCGTAGCGACCATTTTCGGTGCGCAATAGAGCCAGTTATCGTTAAAAAAGTATCGAACTCCCCTGGCAAATCAAGGTCTTTGCAAAAAGAAACTGGACACCAATCAAGATACGCATTGTATCAAAATTAGTGTCCAGTCTTGGTGCCGGTGGCGGGACTCGAACCCGCACGATGTCGCCATCAACGGATTTTGAGTCCGTCACGTCTGCCAATTCCATCACACCGGCAAGTGCGTAAATTATTATACAATACGAAAAGAAAAAAATCAAGAAAAATTTTTATAAATTTAATCTACATCTTCCGTAAATTCAAAAAGCTCATTAGGAGTACACTCAAGAATTTGGCAAAGAGCTTCTATATTACTGTATTGAATTGATTTCGTTTCATTATTAATCATTTTGTTGAAATTCTGATAACTCATTCCCATTTGTTTATAAAGCCAGTATTTTGTTTTACCTTTTTTATTTAACAGCTCAGCCGCTTTTAATTTTATCATAAGGTATTTCTCCATATCTTATTTGTTTATTAGATAATATCTTATTTTATGTCTTTACATATAGATTAATTCATTATATAATGTAATAATCTATAAAGTGGAGTTGTTAAAATGATTAAGGATGTAAGCAGTATATGTTTAACACCGGGGAATTTTGGGAAAGATTGTTTAGGAAACGGTGAGCACATTGATAAATTTGGAGGAAAAATTATGTGTTGTTGTGATGAGTGCGATTATTTGATATGTTGTCTGTTTGTAACTGATTGTATAGAATGTTGTGATAATGATTGTCCAAGAAGAATTAATAAAAAATAATAAATATCATTTTACAGTTCATTATGCCAAAAAATATGCTTATTTACCGAAATTTTAAAAAAATATGTAAAAATTTATTTTTAATTCTAATATGGTTGCTAATTTTCAAAATCTATATTATAATATATGTTGTATTATTATTTAGTTTTGGTTTTGGTATTCGTAAATCGTTTGCCAAAGCTGTAGTATGGAGGAATTAATAATGGAAAAGAAAGAACTTCTCTACGAAGGAAAAGCTAAAAAGGTATTTGCTACAGACAACCCTGATTACTGCATTGTATCCTACAAGGATGATGCAACTGCTTTCAACGGCGAAAAGAAGGGTACAATCATCGGCAAAGGTGTTGTAAACAACCGTATGAGCAACTTTATGTTTAAGCTCCTTGAAAAAGACGGAATTGCAACTGACTTTGTTGAAGAGTTAAGTGACAGAGATACAGTATTGAAAAAGGTTGAAATTGTACCTCTTGAGGTAATTGTAAGAAACAAGGCTGCCGGCAGCCTTTCAAAGCGCCTCGGTCTTCCTGAGGGTACCCCTATGAAAACCCCCGTTCTTGAGTTCTGCTACAAGAACGATGATTTGGGCGATCCGATGGTAAATGAATACCATATATTAGCAGCGGGCTTTGCTACTAAGGAAGAAATTGACACAATTTCAAAAATGGCGCTCCGCATTAATGAGCTTATGGTTGAATTTTTCAAGGAGTGCAATGTTGATTTGATAGACTTTAAGATTGAGTTCGGTAGATTCCACGGTCAGATTTTACTTGCTGACGAAATTTCTCCCGATACTTGCCGTTTCTGGGATATGGATACTCAGGAAAAGCTCGATAAAGACCGTTTCCGCCGTGATATGGGCGGAGTAGAAGAGGCATATGCTGAGATGATGAAGCGCATAGGTCTTGCATAATAAATTAACCGCAATTTCTATAAAACGGATGGTGGAACCTTGAATTTTTCTTTCGATAATTTTGCAAAAGAGGGTTTGCACGAGGAGTGCGGTGTATTCGGAATATTCAGCGACGGAACAATTAACCCTGCCTACGCTTGCTACAACGGTCTTCTTGCACTACAGCACAGAGGTCAGGAAAGCTGCGGAATTGCTGTATCTGATGACGGTGTAATTGATTATCACAAAAATATGGGTCTTGTTACGGAAGTTTTCAACAACGGTATACTCGACTCATTAAACGGTCAAATGGGTATTTCCCACGTTCGATATTCAACAGCAGGCGGCTCTGTGCTCGAAAATGCACAGCCGCTTGTTATGCGTTATGTAAAGGGTACGCTTTCGGTTGCTCACAACGGAAATCTTACAAATGCCGTTGAAATTCGCAGACAGCTTGAACAGCGTGGCGCAATATTCCAGACTACAATTGATTCAGAGGTAATCTGTTATGTAATAGCAAGAGAAAGACTTAAATGTCACTCAGTAGAGGAAGCTGTTGCACGTACAATGCAGGTTATTGAGGGAGCGTATTCTCTGCTCGTGATGAGCCCGAGAAAGCTTATTGCAGCTCGTGATCCTCACGGATTTCGTCCTCTTTGTATGGGAAAATACAATGATTCAATTGTTTTTGCAAGCGAAAGTGCGGCACTTGATGCCTGCGGAGCTGAATATATTCGCGAAGTTGATCCGGGTGAAATTATTGTTGTAAATAATGAGGGCGTACACAGTATAAAGCCCGACTTTGGCGAAAAGAAAAATTCTCTCTGTATTTTTGAGTATATTTATTTTGCCAGAAGCGACTCCTTTATTGACGGAGTAAGCGTTTATGAGGCAAGAAAACAGGCAGGACGTATTCTTGCAAGAACTTATCCGGTAGAGGCTGATATGGTAATCGGCGTTCCCGAATCGGGAATTGACGCCGCAATAGGCTACAGCGAAGAATCTGGAATACCGTACGAAAAAGCAATTGTAAAGAACAGCTACATCGGCAGAACCTTTATTAAACCCAGCCAAAAAGAGCGTATGAAAAGTGTTAGAATCAAGCTCAACCCGATTGCAAATATGGTAAAGGGCAAGAGAGTGGTTATGATTGATGACAGTATCGTACGCGGAACAACGGTTGACAGAATTGTTACAATGCTTCGTGAGGCAGGTGCAAAAGAAGTTCATATGCGCATTAGCTCACCGCCGTTTTTGTGGCCTTGCTATTACGGTACCGATATACCTTCTCGCAGCGAGCTTATAGCCTGCAATCATACAATTGAAGAAATCACAAAATTAAGCGGAGCCGATTCACTCGGATATTTACCTGTTGATTCGCTTCATGAAATGATAAATTACGCACCTATAGGATTTTGTGACGGTTGTTTTACCGGAAAATATCCTGCTCCTGTTACCAAAGAAACCTTTAAGGGTAAGGAACGCGGCGGAATGAACTTTGATAAAAAGAAATCTTAATTTAATAATAATCCAAATTTTGAAAGGATGTATATAATGGAAAAAAATACATATGAATCACCCTTGTCAGCACGCTATGCAAGCAAGGAAATGAAATATATATTTTCTCCCGATAAAAAATTCAGAACATGGCGTAAGCTTTGGATTGCTCTTGCAGAATCAGAAATGGAGCTTGGTTTGCCGATAACGCAGGAACAGATTGATGAGCTTAAAGCACACGCTGACGACATCAATTATGATGTTGCTCAGGAGAGGGAAAAGCTCGTTCGTCACGACGTTATGTCACATGTTTATGCTTATGGTGTTCAGTGCCCCAAGGCAAAGGGAATTATTCACCTCGGCGCAACATCCTGCTATGTAGGTGACAATACAGATATTATAATTATGACCGAAGGCTTACAGCTTATAAGAAACAAGCTTGTTACCGTTATACGCAACCTTTCAAAATTTGCTGATGAATACAAGGTTCTTCCTACTCTTGCATTCACACATTTTCAGCCTGCACAGCCCACAACAGTAGGTAAGAGGGCAACACTTTGGATTCAGGAGCTTTTAATGGATTTAGAGGATGTTGAATATCAGCTTTCAAAGGCAAAGCTTCTCGGTTCAAAGGGCACAACAGGTACGCAGGCAAGCTTTCTTGAACTCTTTGACGGCGACCATGAAAAGTGTAAGGAACTTGATAAAAAGATTGCCGAGAAAATGGGATTCAAGGCTTGTTTCCCTGTTTCAGGGCAGACTTACTCAAGAAAACTTGATTCGCAGTTTTTGAACGTTCTTGCATCAATTGCACAGTCTGCGTCAAAATTTTCGAATGATATAAGACTTTTGCAGCATCTCAAAGAAGTTGAAGAGCCGTTCGAGAAAAATCAGATTGGTTCCTCTGCAATGGCTTATAAGCGCAACCCAATGAGAAGTGAGCGCATTGGTTCGCTTTCAAGATACGTTATGTGCGACGTATTAAACGGCTATTTCACCACTGCAACACAGTGGTTTGAGAGAACCCTCGACGATTCTGCTAACAAGCGCCTTAGTGTTCCCGAGGCATTCCTTGCTGTTGACGGTATTCTTTCGCTCTATGCGAATGTGGCTGACGGACTTGTGGTTTATCCAAAGGTTATTGAACAGCGTTTAAGAAAAGAACTTCCGTTTATGGCTACCGAAAATATTATGATGGACGCAGTAAAGAAGAGAGGCGCTGACCGCCAACAACTTCACGAGAAAATCCGTGTTCACTCAATGGCTGCTTCAAAGGTTATCAAAGAAGAGGGCGGCGAGAACGATCTTCTTGAACGAATTGCTAATGACGAGGCATTCGGAGTAACTTTAGAGGAACTCGAAAATATTCTTCAGCCCGAGAAATATACAGGCAGGGCAAAGGAACAGACAGAGGATTTCTTAAACGACTATGTAAATCCCATACTTGAAAAGTACAAGGATATTGAGTCCGATAAGCCTGAAATTAACGTATAATAATTTGTATCATATATGCAGTTTTTGTAACTTACTACTGCAAGAAGGAGTTTGAACTATGGTAAAAGCAATTGTAGGCGCTAACTGGGGTGATGAAGGTAAAGGAAAAATTACCGATGTTCTCGCCGATAACAGCGACATCGTAATCCGCTTTCAGGGTGGTGCAAACGCAGGTCACACAATTATAAATGACTACGGAAAATTTGCTCTTCATCAACTGCCGTCAGGTGTTTTTCATCAGAATATAACAAACATTATCGGCAACGGTGTTGCCTTCAGCGTTGAGAATTTTATAAATGAAATGGCTCATCTCAAAGAGAGAGGAGTTCCCGAGCCTAACGTTATAATTTCCGACAGAGCGCAGATAGTAATGCCTTATCACGTTGCATTTGACTGCTACGAGGAAGAGCGTCTTGGCAAAAATTCTTTTGGTTCAACAAAAAGCGGTATTGCTCCGTTCTATTCCGATAAATATTCAAAAATCGGTTTCCAGATTAACGAGCTTTATGATGATCCCGATTCTCTCAAGGAGAAAATTCGTCATGCTATTGAAATAAAGAACGCAACACTTACAAACCTATATCATAAAAACCCGATAACCGAGCAGGAAGTTTTTGATAAGCTTATGGAGTATAAGGAGCTTCTTGCACCATATGTAGGAGATGCTTTCACATTTATTCATAAGGCGCTTAAAGAAGGCAAGAACATTCTTCTGGAAGGTCAGCTTGGCTCTCTTAAAGACACTGACTTTGGCATCTATCCTATGGTTACTTCTTCAAATACAATCGCAGGTTACGGTGCTGTAGGAGCAGGCATTCCGCCCTATGAAATCAAGGATGTTATAACTGTAGTAAAGGCTTATTCAAGCGCAGTCGGCGCAGGCGAATTTGTTTCCGAAATTTTCGGCGATGAAGCAGACGAGCTTCGCAGACGCGGCGGCGACGGCGGTGAATTTGGTGCAACAACGGGCAGACCTCGCCGTATGGGCTGGCTTGACCTCGTTGCAACACGCTACGGCTGTATGGTACAGGGTGCAACGCAGGTTGCGTTCACCGTTCTTGATGTTCTCGGCTATCTTGAAGAAATTCCAGTATGCGTTGGCTATGAGCTTGACGGTGAGATTATTGATTATTTCCCGTCAACAACAAAGCTCAAGAGATGTAAACCTGTTTTGAAAAAGTTGAAGGGATGGAAATGCTCAATTTCGGGAATTACCGAATACAGCAAGCTTCCTAAGGAATGTCGTGAATACATTGAATTTGCAGAAAAAGAAATCGGTGTACCGATTACAATGGTATCGAACGGCCCATCAAGAAGCGATATAATTTACAGATAATATTTAAGAGGCTGCCTCAAAGTTTTAAATTTTGAGACAGCCGCTTGTTAATAGAAAGGAAGATGAGAGGTTATGAATAATAAGGAAACTGTAATTGTACTTGATTTTGGCGGACAGTATAATCAGCTTATTGCACGCAGAGTACGTGAATGTAATGTTTACTGTGAAATCCTGCCTTATACTGTTGATATTCAGAAAATTAAGGACATTGCCCCCAAGGGAATTATCTTTACAGGCGGCCCTAACAGTGTATATGATGAAACCTCACCGCACTATACACCCGAAATTTTTAAGCTCGGAATTCCGATTCTAGGTATTTGTTACGGTTGTCAGCTTATGGCTTATTCGCTCGGCGGAATAGTAACTCCTGCATCTGACAATTCGTCAAGCGAGTATGGTAAAACCGAAACAAAATACAATGCAGGTGATGTTTTATTCAAAGGACTTCCCGAGAGCGGAATTTCATGGATGAGCCATCGCGACTATATCAGCAAAGTGCCTGAGGGATTCAGCGTTACTGCAACAACTTCTGTTTGCCCTACAGCGGCAATGTCATATCCGAGCAAAAAGCTCTATGGTGTGCAGTTCCATCCCGAGGTAAATCATACCGAGAACGGCAAAAATATGTTAAAATCCTTCCTTTATGACGTTTGCGAGTGCAAGGGCGATTGGAAGATGGAAAGTTTCATCGACACAACCGTTGCACAGCTTAGAGAGCAGATAGGCGATAAGGGTGTTGTTTTGGGACTTTCAGGCGGTGTGGACTCGTCTGTTGCAGCAGCACTTTTAAGTAAGGCTGTAGGAAAACAGCTTACCTGCGTATTTGTTGACCAGGGACTTATGCGCAAGGATGAGGGCGATTTTGTAGAAGAAACTTTTACAAAGATGTTTGATATGAATTTTGTACGCATTAACTGTCAGGACGAGTTTTTATCAAAGCTTAAAGGTGTTATTGACCCTGAAAAGAAAAGAGAAATTATCGGTACGGAATTCTACAAAGTATTCTGGAACAAAATTCGCGAAAGCTACGGCAGCGGTTTCTTTGCACAGGGCACAATTTACCCCGATCGTATTGAAAGCGGAAAAGGAGACGCAGCCAAAATCAAGACTCACCACAATCAGGTTGGAATTCCTGAAGACATTAAGTTTGAGTCGGTAATTGAACCGCTCAAAGACCTTTTCAAGGACGAGGTGAGAGAAGTAGGCGAAAAGCTTGGAATTCCACACCGGCTTGTATGGCGTCAGCCGTTCCCTGGTCCCGGACTGGGTGTTCGTGTAATAGGTGAAGTAACAGCCGAAAAGGTTCATATTTTGCAGGAAGCAGATGCAATTCTCCGTGACGAAATGGACAAATGCGGCTATGCAGAGCATATGAGCCAGTTTTTTGCAGTACTTCCCGGGGTTAAAACCGTTGGTGTAATGGGCGATGCCCGTACATATGATGAGCTTGTAGCAATCAGAGCTGTTACAACCGATGACTTTATGACAGCCGATTGGGCAAAAATCCCCTACGAAATTCTCGGCAAGGTGTCTAACCGAATAATCAACGAAGTAGAACACGTAAACCGTGTAGTTTACGACATCACTTCCAAACCCCCCGGAACCGTCGAGTGGGAATAAGGTGAGAGGTCGTAAAAACCCAGTGTTTAAGAGGGTTTGCGGTAGTAAAGAATTTACAGGTAACAGTTATTAAAAATTTGAACCCAAAACGCCGAGCTGACGAACAGAGCGACAGATTTGGATTTGAAGAAAGGAAAATGGATGATTAAAAATATAATTAAGGTTGTGGCAGGATTACTGATGATTGTGTCTGTTTTAATTGGCTATATGCCTCAGCCAGAGTATTTAATTGAGCTGACTTGTATATCAAATACGCTTGGCGGATTGCTTTTGTTTGCAGATGGAATACTTAGCATGACAAAAAAGAAGATTTGTTCTAACTCTCTTTATTTGAATGTCACAGCAAGCATATTTATAGTATTTCTTATTTGTGTAGGAAGTCTTTTTGGCTCATATAATTTTAATTTTAGCGGTGCGTTTTTCTTTTTACATATTATCAATCCAATTATTTTTGTGTGTTTCTATATGATTTTTGTCAATGAGCAAGGTCGTAAAATGCGATGTGTTTTGATAGCACCGACAATAACGATGGTGTACCTACTATTTGACTATGTGCGCTATCGGTTTACGGGCGAATTTGTCTATGGCTTTATTGAAAATGAAGAATTTACATTTGCTTGGGTAATCGTAGTAGCTATTATCACTTACGCTTTTATGTATCTGTTGAGTTTGAGCCTTTTTGCTCTGAATAGATTTGTGCATAAAAGAAAGAAACAATCTGGCTTTGAAATAGCAAATCATAAAGTTTAAATAATTTAAAATTTTAAAACTGTCTCATTGCATAGGTTTTTTCTTTGACTTATACTTGTGTACAGGAGGTGCTGACAATGGCAAATGAAGATAAAAAAGATTTTAATGCAATGCTACATGATAGTAAGGATATGCCAAAATTTCAGACGATCACAGATGAAAAAAGCATAGAGAAGTATGGCGGAGACAAAATGTATTTTGCACCGCCGATTGATTACGATAAGGTTATGCGGCTTGTACCATACGGAAAACTACTTACTATTGGTGCGATAAGGGAATATTTTGCAAATGCAAATGGAGCTGATTTTACGGAGCCGATTACAGCAGGAATTTTTGTTTCGATTGTTGCGTGGGCGAGTTATCAGCGTTCTGAAGATGAAACACCTTATTGGCGTAAATTAAAGGCGAATGGGGAATTAAACGCAAAATATCCCGGCGGCATTGAGGTACAGAAAGAGAAGTTGGAAACGGAAGGACATACGATTGTCCAAAAAGGCAGGAAAATATCAGATACTATGTTAAAGACTATGAAAATGCCCTGTTTGTGTTATCAATGCCGATAACAAAATGATAACATTAGCTCATATAGTCAGGATAATATGGATATATCAAATAATCAAAAGAACTACAAACACGACAGAGAATAATCTCTAAACAAAATTGATTAGTATTTGTTGAGTTCGAGTAAGAAATAGATTGTTTTTGTGATTGAAAATCCGTATTATAAATGGGTTGCCGTAAATTTACTTATTTGCGACAGCTCATTTTTAATTTTTCATGTAACGTTAGTGTATCCTATTGACATTATGTCCGAAATCGGCTATACTATTTTTTGTCCGATTTCAGACAATGGAGGTGTAATATGCATCAAACACAGGATGACTTGAGAAAGTACAATTATATGACGAGTGAAATCAACGGACTTTACCACGAAGCTGCTTTCAAATCAGGCATTTCAGATAGCGTACAGAACATTTTATATGTTCTGTTTGCCGAAAATTATCGTTGTTTGCAGAGTGAAATATACAAACAGTCCGGAATAAGCAGACAAACAATCAATTCAGCAATCCGACGCTTGGAGCAGGATGGTATGGTCTATCTGGAACAAGGCAAAGGACGCAATACAGTTGTATGCCTTACGGATGAAGGTATTTGCTTTGCCAGAGAAAAGATTGAGTCGATTTACCGAGTTGAAAATGAGATTTTCGCTGAATGGAGTGATGATGAAGTTGAAACTTATTTGAAGCTAACAGAACGATATAGAGATGCACTAAAAGAAAAATTGGAAAAGCTCTTTTAACTTATTGTTAATACAATTAAAAAAATTAACACTGCTTGTCAGCTATTATGTTGGAAAGCGGTTTGAAAGGATATAACGATGGAAATTCAACTTTCAGAACATTTTAATTATAAGAAGCTTCTAAAATTTACTTTCCCGTCTATCATTATGATTATATTTACATCAATTTACAGCGTGGTTGACGGTCTGTTTATATCAAACTTTGTAGGTAAGACTGCATTTACCGCAGTCAACTTTGTTATGCCTATGCTTATGATTATGGGTGCTGTCGGCTTTATGTTCGGTACGGGCGGCAGTGCAATTATTGCAAAGACTATGGGTGAAGGTAAACCGGAGGAGGCAAAAAAGCAGTTTTCTATGTTGGTTTATACTTCAGCTATTATTGGTATTGTCATTGCCGTACTTGGCATTATCTTTCTTCGACCGGTTATGTCATTACTCGGCGCAAAAGGTGATATGCTTGATACTTGTGTAGTATACGGTAGAATTATTCTTTGTGTATTACCTGCATATGTTTTGCAGTATGCCTTTCAGAGCTTTTTCATCACCGCAGAAAAGCCGGGTTTAGGCTTAAAGGTTACTGTTATTGCAGGTGTTTCCAATATAGTGCTTGATTCACTTTTGGTTGCCGTGTTTCCCCTCGGAGTAATCGGTGCAGCACTTGCTACCGCAAGCAGCCAATGTATTGGAGGTATAATTCCGCTTATATACTTTGCTAAAGACAATTCAAGCTCGCTTAAATTAACCAAAGCAAAGTTCAACGCCAAAACTGTGATTGCTGCTTGTGTTAACGGATCATCTGAGCTGCTTTCCAATATTGCAATGTCTATTGTCAGTATGCTCTATAATGTGCAATTGCTCAAATACGCAGGAGAAGACGGTGTTGCAGCATACGGTGTTTTGATGTATGTTAATATGATTTTTATTGCGGTGTTTATCGGATATTCTATTGGAACTGCACCTATTGTAAGCTACAATTACGGTGCAAACAACTGTGTGGAATTGCAAAGCTTAAGGAAGAAATCTCTTGTAATTATCGGCACTTTTTCAGCAGTAATGTTTATGTTGGCTGAAGTGTTTGCTCGACCTCTTGCTATGATTTTCTCAAGTTATGATCAAGCACTACTTGATATGACGGCAAGGGCATTCTTTATCTATTCGTTCTCGTTTTTGTTTTCGGGATTTGGTATTTGGAGTTCGTCTTTCTTTACCGCCCTTAACAACGGACCGGTATCTGCAATTATATCGTTTCTCAGAACTCTTGTATTTCAAGTGACGGCAGTTTTTATTATGCCATTAGTTTTAGGTCTTGATGGCATTTGGCTGTCCATTGTGATTGCAGAGTTTTTGGCATTAGTTGTAGCTATAATCTATCTTGTGACCTTAAGGAAAAAATATAGGTATTGATATAATCAAATTGTCACAGTGAATACACCTTAAGCATAATAAATAATAATAAATAAACAAAGCTTTCGAATTTGTTTGTCCGAAAGCTTTGTTTATTTATTGGTAAATTCAAAAACTGTTTTAGCAAGTCTTTCAATTCCCTCTGCAATTTTTTCTTTCGGTATGCTCGAAAAACTTAATCCAAATTCGTTATTTTTCTTTTTATAGGGCATAATACCGACAGAGAGCTTTTTTAGTTTTTTATCAACCGACTGTCTGTTTACCTTGCCGGAAACAAAGATTGAAGTGTAAAGCGAGGTTTCGTTAAACACAACACTTGCAGAATTTCCAAAATGTTTATTTATGTTCTCAAGAATAACCTTGCTCTTTTCAAGGTAAATTCGCCTTGCTTTTCGCAGGTGCACGTCAATTTTTCTGCTTTCAATATACTTTGCAAGCGCAAGTTGTTCTGCTTTTGATGCAGTCTGATTAGTATCGTGTTTTATTTTGTTGTATTCACTCATACACTTTTCTGGTAGTACCATATAGCTGATTCTTACCGATGGGAGAAGTACTTTTGAAAATGAACCGATATATACAGTGTTTTCTGCATCATAGTTTTGGACGCAGGGCATTGGATGGGTGATGTATCTGAGTTCACCGTTGTAGTCGTCTTCAATAATTAGTGCATTGTTGTTTTTTGCCCATTCGATTATTTCAAGTCGTCTGTTGACAGGCATATTCATTCCGCTTTCGCTTGTAAAATTCGGATTAATCAAAATCAAATCGGGCTTGTTTTTTTCAAGTGAATCAACCGTAACTCCATATTTGTCATTTTTAAAATATTCTATATCATATCCAAAGCTTTTAAAAACAAGCTCTGACTGGATATAACTAGAATCCGCCATAGAAATTTTTTTATTTCTTCCGAGAATTGTACATAATAAATACAGTAAAGGTTGAGTTCCGGCACCGACTATAATATTTTCTGTCAATGTATTAACGCTTCTTGTACCTAAACTGTATTTTTGGAGTGCTCGTCTAAGTGTACTTTCACCTTGCGCGTCACCGTATGAAGTCAGCAGATAATTTTGATTTAATACGTCCTTAACACACTTTTTCCACTCTGAAATGTTTATAATTTTTTCATCAATGCTCTTTCCGCTGAAATCGTATTCATAAAATCTCTTCTGCTCGCCTTTAGTCGAATCTTCTGATTCAAAAGATTTTGGCTTGCTGTTAAATTCTGCTTCAACGTAATATCCGCTTTGCGGAATATTTCTTATATATCCCTCAACGCAAAGCTGTTCATATGCACCCGTAACAGTAGTTTTGGAAACCGACAAATCCTCACTCAATCTTCTTATTGAAGGCATTTTAGTGCCTTTTTTAAGACTTCCGTTTTCAATTGAACGTCTTATCGACAAATAAATTTGCCTGTATAGCGGAGCTTTTTCACTTTTATCAATAATAATAAAGTCATAGAGCATAAAATCACCTTATTATATTTTAACATTTCGCAATTATTATTGCAATAATATCCTTGAACAGTTGAAATTTTTTACATAAATCTGTATAATTAATAAGATAGATGTTCGTGAAAGGGGTATACGATGAACACGATAGCAAATGATTTTTTTAAAGCTATATACGGTAAAAAGGTTGCTTTTATCGGAATCGGAACAAGCAATCTTCCGCTTATTAAACTTTTTGCCGATAAGGGAGCCAATGTAATTGCCTGCGACAAAAAGGATTTTGATTCACTCGGTGAAAACGGTGTAAAAGCAAAGGAATACGGTGCAGAACTGACGCTCGGCGAAAACTACCTGTCAAATATAGACGCAGATATTGTATTCAGAAGTCCAGGAACTCCGTTTTATAAAGATGAGCTCGTTGCTTTAAGAAACGAAGGTGTTGTACTCACTTCTGAAATGGAGGTGTTTTTTGATTTATGCCCGTGTAAAACAATTGCAGTTACAGGTTCTGACGGTAAGACTACTACCACAACAATTATTTCCGAATTTTTAAAAGCAAGCGGAAAAAACGTTCATCTCGGCGGAAACATCGGTAAGCCGTTGCTCCCTGAGATTGAATCATTCAGCAGTGAAGACTATGCTGTTGTAGAGCTTTCGAGCTTCCAGCTTATTTCAATGAGAAAAAGTCCTGATATCGCTGTTGTAACAAATCTTGCTCCTAATCACCTTGACATACATAAGGATATGCAGGAGTATATTGACTCTAAGAAGAACCTTATTCTTCATCAGAATGCGTTTTCTAAGGCTGTTTTAAACCTTGATAATGAAATTACAAACGGATTTTCTGATTCAATAAGAGGTAAGCTTGCAAAGTTCAGTATTAAAGAAAAGCCTTACAACGGAGCGTTTCTTGACGGCACAACAATTTGCTACAGCAATTACGGTAAGATTACGAAAATAATGGATTACAGGGATATTAAGATTCCGGGAATGCATAATGTTGAAAACTATCTTGCTGCAATTTCAGCAGTGTGGGGAATAGTTGATACAGATACAATTGTTGCAGTTGCAAAAACTTTTGGCGGTGTTGAACACAGGGCAGAATTTGTAAGAGAATTTAAAGGCGTTAAATATTACAACGACTCAATAGCATCCAGTCCGACAAGAACGGCTCTCGGCACACTTTCTTTGTATGATAAAAAAATTATAATAATTGCAGGCGGATACGACAAGCATATCCCGTATGAACCGCTTGGTCCTGTTATCAACGATAAAGTAAAAGTTTTAATTTTGCTCGGAGATACTGCGCCTAAAATAGAGAACGCAGTAAAATCAGCTGATAATTACGATGAAAGAAAAATTGAAATTGTAAATGTAAGCAATATGGAAGAAGCCGTAAACGAAGCCGCTGCAAGAGCAGAAAACGGAGATATTGTTTCGCTTTCACCTGCAAGCGCAAGTTTTGGACTTTACAGAAATTTTGAAGAAAGAGGTAATCATTTCAAATCAATTGTAAACAAATTGAAGTGATATTTGATATGGATTTAAAGGAAATTATTATTAATCTTTGCAGCACTACGGGTGTTTCGGGCAGTGAAGAACCCGCTGTTATTGCGGCAAAGAAGTATTTGGAAAGCTTTGCAAAAGTTAGTGTTGATAATAACGGCAATCTTCTGGCACTGCTTGGAAATTCTGATGCCAAGAAAACAATTTTGCTTGACGCTCATATTGACAGAATAGGTTTGATTGTAACGGATATTGACAAAAATGGCTTTGTTATGGTTGATAAATGCGGAGGAGTTGACATCCGTACCTTACAGGACAGTCGATTTGTTTTGCAGAACAATCCTGAAATTATTGGTACTGTATGTTGCATTCCGCCGCATCTTTCTGACGGCAAAGAAGACACAGCTGTTTCTATTGACAGAACCTATATTGATTTCGGAATGTCTGAAACGGAAATTAAAAATTATATTAAAATTGGAGATGTTCTTACCTTTGATACAGAGCCCAAAATGCTTTTGAATAATAAAATATCTGCTTCTGCGCTTGATAACAGATGCAGTGTAGCATCTTTGATAAAATGTGCAGAGTTATTAAGCAACGAACATAATCTTAACTATAAGGTTATTATTATGCTCAGTGTTCAGGAAGAAACGTTCGGCACAGGCGCAAAGACAGGAGCTTTTTCAGTAAATGCAGATGAAGCCATTGTTGTGGACGTAAGTTTTGCATCTCAGCCTGACGTAGTCGGACAATATTCTAAAATTGAGCTTTCAAAAGGACCAATGATTTGTATTTCGCCTATTCTCAACAGAAGAATGTCGGACAAGCTGATTGAAATTGCCGAAAATGCAAAAATTCCTTATCAGCTTGAACCCATCTCGGGTGCCACCGGTACTAATGCCGATAATATCGCTGTCAATAAAAGCGGAATAAGAACCTCGGTTATTTCAATTCCGCAGAGGTATATGCACACACCAAACGAGGTTATCTCAATTGATGACGTTGAAAATACTGCAAAGCTGATTTGCGAATTTATAAAATGCGGAGGTGCTTTTGATGTTTGATATAAAATTGCTTGAAAGACTCTGCAAATGCAATGGAATTTCGGGAGATGAGAGAGAAGTCAGAGAGCTTATTATTGACGAGATAAAGCCTTTTGCTGACAGCATTTCTGTTGATAACCTCGGAAATCTGATTGTGCATAAGAAAGGCAAGAACAGAGCAAAATCAAAGCTTATGCTTTCTGCACATATGGACGAAGTTGGTTTGATGGTTACAGATATTACCTTGGACGGCTATTTAAAATTTGATATGGTAGGCGGTATTGACAGAAGAGTGCTGCTTGGTAAAAGCGTTACAGTCGGAATGAATAAAATTAACGGTGTAATCGGAATAAAGCCAATTCATCTCTGTAAGGGTGATGAAAACAGTCGGATTCCCGAATTGTCTGAAATGTATATCGACATTGGAGCAGACAGCAAAGAAGACGCTTTGAAATATATAAAATACGGTGACAGCATAAATTTTGTTTCCGGTTTTACTGTTACATTTGACTGTATAACTTCAAAGGCGCTTGATGACAGATTTGGCTGCCTTGTGCTGATTGAGCTTATAAAAAGCGAGCTTGAGTATGATATGGACTTTGTTTTTGTAGTGCAGGAGGAGGTAGGTTTAAGAGGTGCAAAGGTTGCCGCGTTTACGGTTAATCCTGAATTTGCTCTTGTTATAGAAACCACAACTGCTGCCGACGTTCCGGAACTTGATGAAAATAAACAGGTGTGCAATTTATCAAACGGCGCTGTAATATCATTTATGGACAGGCGCACAATATATGATAAAGAAATGGTTGCATTCGCTTTTGACTGTGCCGAAAAATCCGGAATTAAAGCTCAGTATAAACGTGCCGTTGCAGGCGGCAACGATGCAGGTGTTATTCATTCAAGCAGAAACGGAGTAAGAACGCTTGTTGTTTCTTTGCCGTGTAGGTATCTCCATTCTCCTAATTGTGTTGTAAATAAACAGGATTGCGAAAATATGATAAAGATTGTATTAGAGCTTGCTCAAAATATAGCCGGCGGAAAATTATGTTCTAAGGAGAGCCAAAATGATAATTTCTGCCAATGAAACAAATGATTTTATTACTTCAATTCAGAAAATATCAAACAATGATCCGTTTGCGTGCAGAATAATTTCACTTTATAACAGTTATTCTCCGCAGCTTGCTTTTGTTGATTATTGGATGACGTCAGATGAAAATAGCGGAAAATGTACAGGTGCAGTTGCACGAAGCGGAACAAATTTTATTCTCTTCATAACTGATGACTGCGACTTGGAAGAGTTGTCATCGTTTATGCGTGTTGCAGGCGCTTCAAGTGTGCTTTGCAGCGGCAGATATAAACTTGACTTGTTCGGAAGCAAGTGCGTGACAGGAGCAATACTTGTACGTAATAAACCGTTTGAAATAATAAATGAAAATATTAATATTGTTCAGCCTGAGATTAAGGATGTATATGATTTAATAGTAAGATGTGCTGATGAAAATTTTAGACCTCCTGTTTTTGAGGATTTTTATGTCGATGTTAACCATAAACTGCGTCATAATGCAATGCGAATGTACGGTATATGTGAAGATAACACGCTCGTAGCTGTTGCAATGACCGTTGCAGAAAGTGAAAATGGTGCAGTACTCGGTGCAGTTTCGTGCGATCCTGAATACAGAAAACGCAGTTACGGTTCAAGCATTGTAAAATACATATCAAATCGGTTAATTGAAGAGAATAAAGCAGTTTTCCTGCATAGGGCAGAGAATGCAAACGTTTCGTTTTATAACAATCTTGGATTTGTTGAAACGGATAAATGGAGAGAATACTATTTTGGAAGGTGATTTTTTGAGTTTTTTTGATATAGATGAAAGAATAATTCTTGCTTCACAAAAGGCAATGGAGCTTTGCAAGGATAAGCTCGCAGAAATTGACGATATTCAGGAATATAACCAGCAAAAAATGATAAAGGCTTTCCAGAACGCATCAGTCCGTGAAAGTTATTTCAGCGGTTCAACAGGCTACGGTTATGATGACTTTGGCAGAGATGCACTTGATAAAGTGTACGCCTATGTTTTTGACGCAGAGGACGCGCTTGTAAGACATAATTTTGTAAGCGGTACTCATGCGCTTACGGTTGCACTTTTCGGAATGCTTCGCCCCGGAGACGTTATGCTTTCTGTTACGGGATTGCCGTATGATACAATTCGTTCCGCTATCGGAATTGAGGGCGATTATCCCGGTTCACTAAAGGACTTTAACATTGAGTTTAAGATGACCGATTTAAAAGCAGACGGTACTCTTGATTATGATGCAATAAAAGAGTCAATTGCTCGTGAAAAGCCCAAAATGGTATACATACAGCGTTCAAGGGGTTACAGCATAAGACCTTCGCTTACATGGCGTGAAATCAAGAAAATATGCGATATAAGCAAAAAAGAATCGCCAAACTCAATTATAATGCTTGACAATTGCTACGGTGAATTTGTTGAAAAGGTTGAGCCGCTGGCAGTCGGCGTTGACATACTGGCAGGTTCTCTAATTAAAAATCCGGGCGGTGGAATTTCGCCTACAGGCGGTTACATAGCCGGTAAGCACGAACTTGTTGAGATGTGTGCCTATAGGCTTACAACTCCGGGTACAGGTAAGGAAATCGGCGCGACGCTAAATACAAGCAGAGAAATGTTTATGGGCGCATATCACGCACCTCACGTTACAGGAGAAGCGCTTAAAACAGCAGTGTTTGCTTCTGCTCTGTTTGAAATTTTAGGATATGAGACAACCCCGAAATATAATGAGAACAGGGGAGATATAATCCAGCTTATTATGCTCGGCAGTGAAGAAAAGTTAATTAGCTTTTGCGGCGGCATACAGAGCGGTTCTGCTGTTGACAGCTTTGTTCAGCCTTTGCCGTCTGATATGCCGGGGTATGAAAGTCAGGTTATTATGGCTGCAGGCGCATTTACTCTCGGCTCATCAATTGAGCTTTCTGCTGACGCACCCTTGCGAGAGCCTTATGCAGTCTGGATGCAGGGCGGACTTAATTTTCACGGAGGAAAATTAGGCGTAATGCTTGCCGCAGACAGAATTTTAAAAGACAGTGAGCAGCGTGACAATTTGTCAAATTAGAATTGTTTATTCTATACTGATATTCAGAAAATATTCAGAAATAAATTATATATTAAAAACGCTTGGTAATCAGCCAAGCGTTTTAGTCTATCTTAATTTCTTAAAAAAGTCTTTCAACAAAGCCGAACATTCATCAGCCATAATTCCTCCGACACATTCAGGCTTGAAATTGTACGGCATTTCAAACAGATTTGTAATAGTACCGCAGGAGCCATTTTTAAAATCATACGCACCAAAGAATACCTTTGGAATATGAGCATTGATTATCGCACCTGCACACATAGGGCATGGCTCAAGAGTAACATACATTTCACAGTTCCACAACCTCCAACCGCCTAAAGCCTTGCAGGCATTGTTAATTGCGTCAATCTCAGCGTGTAAAAGCGCATTTTTTGATTTTTCACGTCTGTTTCTGCCTTTGGCTATTATCTTGTTTTCTCGGACAATTACTGCGCCAACAGGAACTTCACCATCATCATAAGCTTGCTTTGCCATTTCATAGGCTGCAAGCATAAATTCGTTTGTTATGCTCATATAATCTCTAAATGAATTACGGTTTCAATTACGAAAAAAGTCATTACAAATAAAACTCCCGGATTTACGAAAAATGCAGTAATTTTTTCCTTGAGAGAAAGTAAAATTTTTGAGTTACTTCCGCTATGTTGAATATTTTTTTCAGTAATTCTGAAATAATTTTTATCTTTTTTTATCAGATAAAAAAATGAAAGCAATCCAAGAATACTGAAAGCTGCAATTAGTACGAAGTAAATAATAATAAAAACTCTGTCATTAAATATTTTCATACTTTGCAGAATATTAAGCGTAACAGCATAGCAGTTGTTCAAGAAATGAATTATGATTGACGGAATAATTGAGTTTGTTTTGCAGTCCACGTAAGCTAAAACAAGACCAAGAAGAAAAGCAAACGGAATCTGACCAATATTACCATGCATTGAGGCGAAAACGATTGATGAGGTTATGATTGCAAAAGTGTCACCGAATTTTCTTAATGTCCCCATAAATATGCCCCTGAAAGCAAATTCTTCGGCAAATGCAGGCACTATGGCAGTTGAAACAATACAAAGAATAATTTCTAAAGGATTTGTAACATTTTCACTCATATTAACCGAGTTTTCTATTCCGAAAAACGAAAAGTTAGTCTGTATGATATTGGTTGCGATATTTGAAATCATTGCAACAGACATTCCGATGAATACTAACGCCCACAATTCTTTTTGTCGCACATAATTTGTTTTAATTGTGTCAGACATACTTTTGCCTGAAAACAGAAAATAAAAAAGACCTGGAATCAAAGCCGAAAAGACCGAAATGAAAATATCAATGAATAACAATGAAACATTATCTATTGAAGTTGTCCTTGTAAAATTAATCATATATTTAAAGACAGATTGTGCAGCAATCATTGCGGCAAAGTATGCAAATACAAAAAATCCCAAACCGCTTGACGTCTTTTTTATTGTATTTTCCTGACAGAATTTATTATAATCTTGTGTTGTATAAAATACCATTAGTTATCACTTCCATTTAAAATATTTTATCATACAAACTTTAATAATTCAAGGAAAACCGATAAAGTCACTTATAATACATCAGCTTTTCGTTATAAATTGACACTAAATAATTATTGTGCTAAAATTTATGAAGAAAGTTCTATTTTTTATGTCAGGAGGGATAATATGCAAAACAGCGATGTCACTGTTGTGAGTGCGAAGCGTGGATTATTTAATCTTAATTTAAAAGCGCTTTGGAAGTACCGTGACCTTGTGCTTCTTTTTGTAAAACGAGATTTAAAAAATGTTTACAAGCAGACAGTTCTCGGACCCCTCTGGATAATTATAAATCCCTTTCTTTCAACTTTTGTTTTTACGGTTATTTTCGGAATAATAGCAAACATTTCCACAGACGGCATTCCGCAGTTTTTGTTTTATATGTCGGGCAATATACTTTGGTCTTATTTTTCAAGTTGCTTTAATCGTGCATCTTCAACGTTTTTAAACAATGCAAGAATTTTTGGTAAAGTATATTTTCCTCGCCTTGTAATGCCTTTATCGGGAATAATCTATAACTCTATTACTTTTATTGTGCAGTTTGTAATGTTTGTAATTCTTGTAGCTGTGTATGCTTTCAACGGTGCGAATGTTCACCCGAATATTTTGGTGTTGGTACTTCCTGTTCTTATTATACAAACAGCTTTGCTGGGCACAGGAACAGGACTTATTATTTCATCTTTAACAACAAAATACCGTGACCTGAATGTTTTAGTGTCTTTCGGATTAACGCTTTGGATGTATATTACTCCTATTGTATACCCCGTTTCACAGATTTCCGATAACTTTCGTTGGATTATGCTTTTGAATCCCGTTGCTCCTATTGTAGAAACATTTCGCTATGCATTTCTCGGAAATGGCAGCTTTGAGTGGTTTTTCCTTTTGATAAGCGCGGCTGTAACTGTTGTAGTTTTAATAGTCGGTATGATAGTTTTCAATCAGGTTGAAAAGAATTTTATAGATACGGTCTGAAAAATGAGAGATAATTGTGTAATTAAAACTGAAAATCTTACAAAAGAATATAAACTCGGAGTAATAGGCTCAGGAACTTTAAGGCATGACTTGCAAAGCTGGTATGCACGCAAAAGAGGAAAAGATGACCCTAATCTTAAAATCGGTGCAAATCAGTATAGTGCGCGCGAAAGTTTTTTGGCTCTTGACTCTCTTAATATTGAGATCGACAGAGGAGAAAGGGTCGGTATAATAGGCGCAAACGGAGCAGGCAAGTCCACTTTCTTAAAGCTGTTGTCACGAGTTACTTCGCCGACAGACGGTGAAATTATGTTTCGAGGCAGAATAGCAAGTATGCTTGAAGTCGGAACAGGTTTTCACGGTGAACTCACAGGCAGGGAAAATATTTATCTAAACGGAGCAATACTCGGAATGAGTAAAGCAGAAATAACAGAAAAGATTGACCAAATAATTGAATTTTCCGAGTGTGAAAAGTTTATTGACACTCCTGTAAAGCGCTATTCGTCAGGTATGTTTGTAAAACTCGCATTTGCAGTAGCCGCCCATCTTGATGCTGAAATTTTAATAATGGACGAAGTGCTTGCTGTGGGGGATATGCAGTTTCAGAAAAAGTGCATAACAAAAATGCGTAAGCTTGCAATGGATGAAAACAGAACTATTCTTTATGTTTCCCACAATATGAATACAATCAGAGAGCTTTGCAACAGATGTATTGTGCTTGACCATGGAAAGAAGATTTTTGACGGCGACGTTGAATACGCAATAAAAATCTACCTTGGCGGTGAACAGGACGATTTTGCGTACTATGACTATATGGGCAAGCATAAAGAACCTTGCAAGCGTAATGATATTGAACTTTTGCGCGCAGGCTACTACGGTAAGACAGATAATTTATTTTATAATGAAGAAGCAATGTCGCTAGAACTTTTATGGCAAAACAACGAAGATATTGACAATCTCTGTTTGCGTGTTGAAGTGAGCGACTTTAGGCGCTTCCCTGTTACCGCTTATGTCATTGAGAATTTTTATTCAGGTAAAAAGGGCGAAAAAACATCTATGCGTTTTAAGCTGAATGTCTCTCAAATCGCAAGGGGAGAATACTTTACCAGATATGTTTTCTACAACAGAAAAAATGATGCCTTGCCTTATGAAAGCGTTGAAATTGCGAAAGGACTTCGTTTTCGCAAAAGAATGTCCGAGCAAAACGGCAATCGTTGGCAGAAATCATGGGGAAGCGTAATTATGGATGAAATAGAGATTGATGATAAAAATTTATGACGCATAAAAATAACGGCTGTTCAAAGAATTGAACAGCCGTTAACTTTTTTTGTTTTTATTCAATACCGAGAAGTTCCATTGAAGATTTTACAAGAGATTCGCAGATTATCTCTGCATTTTCTTTGTCAGAACCAACTGAAGTAATATAAAGTTTAATTTTTGGCTCAGTACCGCTCGGACGGATAATAACTGAATTGTCACCCTCAAGATTGAGTGAAATAACGTTTGACTTTGGAAGAGTAATGTCGGTGCTTTCACCTGTTTTAACATCAGTTTCTTTTTTGAGCAGATAGTCACAAATTCTAACTACCTTATACTTGTCAACAGCATCCGGTGTATTATCTCTTAAACCGCTCATAATGTCAGCCATTTTCTGCATTCCTGCAGCGCCTTCAAATTCGAACGAATAAGTTTTATTTAGGTAATATCCGAATTCATCATAAAGACCGTCGATAACTTCAGCAAGCGATTTGCCCTGCTTCTTGTAATATGCAGCCATTTCGCAAACAAGCATAGCAGCAACAACAGCGTCCTTATCTCTTACATAAGTACCCGAAAGATAGCCGTAGCTTTCTTCGAATCCGAAAAGGTAACGGTTTTCTTCGTGATTTTTTTCAAGATTTAAAATAATCTCACCTATATATTTAAATCCTGTGAGAACATTTTTAAGTTCACAGCCGTATTTTTCACAGAGCTTGTTAACAAGCTTTGTAGTTACAATTGTTTTAACAACAACAGGCTCTTCAGGAAGAGCATTGTTTGCTTTTTTGCAGGAGAGGATATAATTAGTCAGCATTACGCCATCCTCGTTACCTGTAATCAAACGATAGCTGCCGTCGTAATCTTTAACTGCAATTCCGACTCTGTCAGCGTCGGGGTCAGTTGCAAGCAAAAGGTCGGGTTGTTCTTTTTCACAAAGATCAAGACCCTTTTCAAGCGCCTCTTTAATTTCGGGGTTGGGGTAGGGGCATGTTGTAAAGTTTCCATCAGGAAGCTCCTGCTCCTTAACAACAGTAACATCTGTTACGCCGATTTTTCCGAGAATTTTTCTTACAAGCTTGTTGCCTGCACCGTTAAGCGGAGTGTAAACAACCTTCAAGTCAGCGTTTTTACAAATTCCGGGATTAACCTGCTGCTCCATAACTTTATCAAGGTATGTTTCATAAACGCTTTCGTCAACATATTCAATCATACCTGATTTTATTGCTTCATCAAAATCAGCAATTTTTACATCATTAAAAATATCAAGCTTGCAGATTTCATCATAAACGGCTGTTGCGGCTACATCAGTCATCTGACATCCGTCGTCACCGTAAGCCTTATAGCCGTTATATGCAGCAGGATTGTGGCTTGCAGTTACCATAATGCCGGCCTGACATTTAAAGTAACGTACAAGATATGAAAGTACAGGCGTTGGCTGCAGTTCTTTGGTAATATAAACCTTTATTCCGTTTGCAGCAAGTACTCTTGCTGCTTCAATCATAAATAAGTCAGCTTTAATTCTGCTGTCGTGAGAAATAGCAACAGCACCATTGCCATATTTATTGTTGACATAGTTTGCAAGACCTTGCGTAGCTTGTCGTACAACATAAATATTCATTCTGTTTGTACCTGCACCGATAATACCGCGCAAACCTGCAGTACCAAACTGAAGTGAAGTGTAAAAACGCTCGTAGATTTCATGTTCATTGTTTTTTATACTTTCAAGCTCTGCTGCTAAGTCTTTATCTTCTACAGCATTGTTACACCACTCATTATATACTTTCATAATTTCCATAAAATTACCCCCAAGAATAGTTTTAGGCATATACTCCCAAATATCCAAAAACCCATATTTTCAGATTAAGCATTAAATAATATACCATAAAACAGAAAAAAATACAAGTTTTATATTGCCGATAATTAGGTGTGACAAATGTATATTTTAGTTATTTTTCTCAAGTTTATAGCTAATATCATTTTCTTCGACAGAATATCCGTTTGTATAAGCGTCGTTATATATGTTCGTAAAGTCCCATTCGGAATCTTTGGGGATATATATGTACTTCGGGACTTTCTCGGAATTCACACTGTAGTAAGTTTTCAATCTTTCAACGCTTGAAGGTTTTTCACCGGAAATCCACGCTGACAATGTGCCGTACGGAAACTCTGCCGCGAGATAACACCATGTTTTTGCGGTTAGGAAAAGTATTTTATCCTCTTGTTTGTTTTTGTAATACTGTAAGTCGCTGTAAATCTGTTCATAAGTATTACAGTTATTTGCGTTTGTATAAATTCCCTTTGCAGGTCCGTTTTGAATCTGAGAAGTCAAATTACTTGTATTGCCTGATTCCCAGAAACAGTGCTCGGCTTTTGATTTAATCTGGAAAGCTCCTTGCAGGAAAATCATAAATGCAACAAACAAAAAGCTTCCTCTTTTTACCCATACCGCATACTCAATATTATCCTGTGAAGTTTTCATCTCTCTTAAAAGCTGTGCAAGGAAAACGTAGCTTGCAATATTTGAAGAGGTAATTACCATTGAAATTACGTAGAAATACTGATTTGATGAGAAACAAATTGCAAACGAATAAATTATGCCTAGGACAAACAAGCTTGCAAAAAGCGCTTTTGGCTTGTTTGTGCACAGAATATATGACGTAATTCCAATAAATATAAGAGGGAACATAATTGCATTGTAGGTTGCATATGTAATCTGCGGCAGAAGTAATATGTAACAGAGAATAACAATAGCAGTTGTTGTGATAAGATAAAGTGAACGATGATATTTGCGTTTGCGGTCAATTATCATAACAACAATCATAGCAAGATAGCTGAACAACGCAATTTTAAAGTGGCTGTGACAATTTAAAATTGAATTAAAGTACATACTAAACCTTGTGCCGAGCGCAATTTGCGGGTGCTCAGGATCGGTCATAAGGTAGGGAAGATAATCAATAATTTCTTTTACGCTTACTCTTGTAAGTGCAAAAATCAAAAACAGTGCCGCAAGGGCAAAAACACCAATGCTGAAAAACAGGAAAGTTTTGCCGTCAAATAACTTGCTTTTAAAAATTATTTTAGTATCTTTGTTTTTAATAAATGTATGGATCAGCACACATACTCCATAAAGGATATATGCAACTGCAAGATACGGGCAGCACAACACTGCAGCGGCAAATGCAACTCCGCTGATAACAAGCGGGAGCTTTTTCTTATAGCTTGCAGTGCCCATAATTACACCGGAAAGGGTTACAAAGTCAAGTCCCATGGTATTATAGCTCATAGCCATAATATTATATGGTGTATAGATGAAGTAAAGAACGGATGCAAAAACAGAAACATAACCGTATTTTCTGATTCGAGAGTAGATTACAATTGAAACTGCTGTATGGAAAAGAATATAAAATACCCTTGCAGCCAGAATTATTCCCTCGGTAGAGCCGGTAATTGTAGTGAAAAGCCATACAAAAGGCATCATCAAAAATCCTGAAAGCTGGGACAGATGCCATTCGTCTTTAATAAGCGCGTCACCCATATTAAATCGCTGCGGAACAGTAAGATAAAAAGCTTCATCGTTTCCGCCAAAGCCGTAAACGCATTTCCAAAAAGCAAATATAAGTCCGCCTGCCATAAGAGCAATAAACAGATAATCCTGCAATTTGTATTTGTCAGTTCGCTGACGCTGTGCTTTTATAAACTCAACAATTTTTTTAAATATTATTTGTACATATTTTGCTGCAAAATTCATTACTGCAGAAGCCAGCATTGAGCATACAAAAACAATCGGAACAGTTACAAAATAAAACGGCAGTCTGTCTGTCATCGGATTGATTTTTGCATTAAGCACGGGATAAACAAGCATATCAAATATGTATGAAATCAGATAAATTCCAAGTGCAAGGTCAGAAATTTTCCATAACACAAACTTAGATTTCTTACTAAAATTGTCTGTCTTTATTCTGCTTAACAGTACAAACAGCAAAACAGAAAGGACATAAGGCTCAAATCCATACCAATAAACATAAATCCCCGATTTAAAAGTAGTACCGTAACTTCTGTAGAAGTTAAATGTTCCGAAAATCACTATTGACAGCAAAAACAGCACAAGCATACTTCTTGTTTTAAGTTTTATACCGTACTCACGAATGTAACAGCCTGTAAAGTAATATGTAACAGGATAGAATCCCATCCACCAGCTCGGAATTAGCTTTGAAAATGTATCCGAGGTTTTGGGGTCTGACCACCAAGCAGGATTGTCAAAGCTGAAAATATTTAGCAAGGTCGGGATTATTGTGAGAAAAACAAGAGTCAGCACAAGCACTTGCTTTTGTCTTTTGTTTTTTAGTTTGTTGTATGCAAGATTAAGGAACGGAATGAGAAGAAATAAACCAATGTACATTTCAATGTACCACGAATAGTTTGCTCCCGTAAAATCAAGCGTACCTAAAATAAATGATTTAAGGGTGAAAGGCTCATGATCGTGTATGGTTTTGAAAATCATACACGCAAGAGTTGCAATCACAAAAACAATCAAAGTTTTCGAAATTCCTGAATAATACTTTCGGCTAAGTGTTTTGCGACTCATCAGATAACCCGTAAGAATCATAAACAACGGAACACAAACTGAAAACAGTGTACGCATAAGCACCATTATGTACATAGGCGCACCTTCTACAATCTGACTGTAAAAACCGTTGTGTAAAAAGAAATGGACAGAAAGTACGGTAAATGCCGCAACTATTCGTATTATATCCATTGCTGAGTTTCGGTTTTGCAATTTTTTAATATCCATAGTTTTTCCTTTCAAAAATAAGTATAATTACAGTATTTATAATAACATAAGATTTGTCTGATTACAAGGAATCATATAAACTTTATCTATTGATTTTACATGTTTTTTAATAAAAAATGCATCTGCATTTTGCAGATGCATAAAATATAGGCTTATTAATCTTCAAGAAATTCTTCAACAATAAATCTTGGTCTTTGCTTAGTTTCAAGGTAAATTTTTCCGATGTACTCACCAATGATTCCGATTGCCAAAAGCTGAAGACCTCCGATTGCCCAGATAGAACAAAGAGTACTTGCCCAACCTGTAGTTGCAGAACCGATAAAGAAGCTTACAAGTGAATAGATAATCATAATAATGCTGATCGCAAATACAATACCGCCGAGCCAGGTAATCATTCTTATAGGTTGAATACTAAGTGAAGTGATGCCTTCCCATGCAAGTGCAAGCATTTTCTTAAGCGGATACTTACTTTCTCCTGCAAGACGTTCGGAACGTTCATATGTAACAATGTCTGACTTGTATCCAACAAGAGGTACCATGCCTCTTAAGAAGATGTTAGTTTCCTTATAGAGAGAAAAGGCCTCAAGAGCACGCTTGCTCATCAGTCTGAAATCAGCGTGGTTAAAAATAACTTTTGCGCCCATCTTGTTTAGAATTTTATAGAATGCTTCAGCAGTAAAACGCTTAAAGAATGTATCTGTTTCACGCTTTGAACGAACACCATACACGACGTCACAGCCTTCTTCATATTTCTTTACCATTTCATCAAAGGTGTTAATATCGTCTTGTAAGTCCGCATCAATTGAAATTACTGCATCCGCCTTATCTTTAAGCGTCATAAGTCCGCACAAAAGTGCGTTTTGATGACCTCTGTTACGGCTGAGCTTAATGCCCTGAAAAACAGAGTTTTCATTATGAAGCTTTTTAATAATGCTCCAGGTTTTATCCTTTGAACCGTCATCAATAAAAACAATTTTACTGTCAGAGGTTATTTTGCCATCAGCCATCATGTTGTCATACTTGTTCAAAAGCTTTTCGGCAGAATCTCTTAATACTTCTTCCTCGTTATAGCAGGGAATAGCAAGATATAATTTTGTCATAATTTGACCTCCGTATTTTATCTTATCATTATAGATAAATTATAATCCTTTTCGACGCCGTTTTCAATAGCCGGATGTAATTTATCATTCAGTTCTTTTGTTCTGTAAAGCGAAATGCTGTTTTTATAGCCGATAATACTCTGGTCTACACCGTCAATTGCCGTGAATTTAATTTCATACGTATCGTCGGACTTGACTTCAAGATTTTTCAGTTTAATCAGCGTAACTTTATCATCATTTATCATTGAACAACCCACACGTGTTGTGAATATATTTTCGTTGGTATTCTTATTTTTAATCTCAACTATTACAGAGCAAAAGTTATTTCTTGATGAATTGCTGTTATCAAAAACTACTTGGAGTTCGTGCAGACGATAGCTTTTGTCAAAGTTTATTTCTTGACTTACCGTGTTATTGCTTAGCAAATCACATTCTGAAGAAATGTTGGTTTTATTAATATTATTGTATATAACAGGATTGGTTGTAGCAGTATATGCGTAGACATACAGGAAAATCATCAAAAGAAGTACTAAAGGTCTTATGATAATGACGCCTCGGTCAACATAAGAATCACGTTCGTATTTTTTTAGAATTAACGGACAGCATGTGATTAATATTGTTGTAAGCGAGCATACAAAAACAGTAAAAAACAGATATTCATAATTGTCCAAGCCCAGAGAAGAGAACAATTTGTCAAGATTACCGTATTTAAGCTCGCTGCTTTCGGGATGCTTAATAAACTTATAAAGTAAAAGCCGCCATACTATACTTTTATCGCGTGCAGCTCCTCCGCCTGCGATTGAGTACCACATAAAAAAGCAAAATCCGGAAAGAAGCTCAAGCAGAAGATTCAGCTTCATAAATCTACCCGCAATAAATATTGTCATAACAAGAAACGGTGCAACATAAATAACCCAATATCCTCTTGTCTGAACAAAAATCATCATACAGCCGTAAACAAGAGCTGACAAATACAACGGAAGAGAAAGTTTAAGCTCTGTGCTTTTTTTATCATATTTATATATATAGCAAAAAACACAAATTGCAAAAAAAGCAACAATAAACAGCGATAATTTACGTGGCCCTATAATATCCGTAAAATTGAACAGGGAGTTTAATCCATCTTTTGACTGTGAGCTTAAAGCAAAATGGTATGCTTCGCTTCCTACAAACAAAATCTTGCATAAAAGCTGGGGAATCATAACCCAAACAGTTTTGATTGCAATATAAATTATTCTCTTTTCTTTTAAAAGCAAAAGGGGAATATAAAGGAAAACTGCAAACATTTTAAAGGGAATAGAGATTGCAAAGAATAAAGTAAACAATTTATTATTGCCCTTAAGGTAAGAGTATATTCCCATAAGCATAAGAAGAAGAGCAGGAAGGTCAATCTGTACAATTAAGAAGCTTGGCCAGAAAAACATTATACTTGTTAAAAACACGAAACAAGCAAGCAAGGAAAAATCTTTGTTTATTTTACAAAGACGAAGAATTTTATAGATATAGTAAAGAGTAATTACTGCAAGTACAACAATTATACCTTTTGCCCAAAGGAGAGCAATTGATGAGTGCATATAATCAAAACCGAACGCCATATTTCCTATAGCAAGAGGAAGATTCCAAACAGCAAACGGAACATATGCTAAAATTTCATAGTTTGCAGGAAAATTTGTACTTGCGTTTTCAATAGAATAGTCATAGAAATCAAAAAAATTACCGCTGAAAATCGCTTTTGTAAACAAAACTGAGTTATCAATTGTGTTGGTGATATCTATATACATAAATATAAAATAGGCGATAAATGCAGCAATAAAAAATAAAATAAATTCCGGCAAAACACCACCGAAATTAAGTCTTGATGGTTTATATGCATGTTTAAAAGATAAATCCTTAATTTTCATTTTCATAACTATACCGCCAAATCTAAAGATAAAAAGTACTAAATTCTGATTATTTTGTATTATTTTATAATAATATAATATTATTATTTTGTCAACTGAATTACTGATATTGTGCTAATGAATAACCAATTTTAATATATTGATACGCAAAAAATTCAGAAAAATTTAAAATCCTCTTGTAAAGAAAAACCAATTGTATTATAATATCAAGTGTTAATAACCTTATGGAGGTAATATTATGTCACAGAAATCAATAGCAGTACTTACAAGCGGCGGCGATGCTCCCGGAATGAATGCAGCTGTCAGAGCTGTAGTTCGTGCGGGTATAAATAAAGGATTAAGGGTATATGGTGTTTACCGTGGCTATAACGGACTGCTTAACGGCGACGTTCAGGAAATGAATCTCAGAAGCGTTTCCGATATAATCGGCAACGGAGGAACAATGCTTTATACAGCAAGAAGTGAGGAATTTGCTACTCCCGCAGGAATTAAGAGAGCAGCTGATTTCTGTAAAAGCCTTGATATTACAGGCGTTGTAGTAATCGGCGGTGATGGTTCTTTCAGAGGCGCAAGAGCACTGACAAATGCGGGTGTAAATTGTATAGGTGTTCCCGGCACTATAGATAATGATATTGCTTGTTCAGAATATACAGTTGGATTTGACACAGCAATGAATACGGCTATACAGATGGTTGACCGTATCAGAGATACAGCACAGTCACATGACCGCTGTTCAATAGTAGAGGTAATGGGCAGACGTTGCGGCGATATTGCATTGCAGACAGGTATCGCTACAGGTGCTACTGCAATTCTTGTGCCTGAAGTTCAGTACAATATAGAGCGTGATGTAATAGCAAGAATTATCAACACTCAGAAAACCGGGAAAAAGCACTTTATTATTGTTGTTGCAGAGGGTGTCGGCGGTGTTGTAGATCTTGCAAAGTATGTAGAACAGCGTCTTGGTATTGAAGCAAGAGCTACTGTTCTCGGTCACGTTCAGAGAGGCGGCTCGCCTACTCTTCGTGACAGAGTTGTTGCAAGTGAAATGGGTTATAAAGCTGTTCAGCTTCTTGACCAGAATATCGGCAACCGTGTTGTTGTTATGCAAAACGGCAAAATTATTGACCTTGACATTAACGAAGCTCTTGATATGCCTAGGGTGTTTGATAACGAGCTTTATAATATTGCTATGTCAATTTCAATCTGATTTTTATATTTATTCTGTTTTCTTAGTATCTTTTATGGGCGGACGCAGTTCGCCCTTGATTTTTCTTTTTATTAAGCATCCTCGAAATGGTCAGGCTGAGTTAGCTTTGTGTTACAAATATGTCTGTCCGAACATATGATTTTTATATTACAGATTACTCGAAAGGAATCATAACTATGCTTTCTGATTCACAAAAACTGACAGACGGACTGATTATATATTCGGCTTTAATTTCAGATTTTGAGAAGCTTGATTTTAAAAACGACGCACTTGCAGGTGTTCGTGCAAATTATTTTAATTCAAATAAGCTACCGCAATATGATAAGTCTGAAATTTCTTTAGAAGAAAAATCATATAATATTTCTTATCGAATGAGTGAAAATGAACCTCTGTCGTGGAAAGTTACACGTAATAACCAACCGTTTCAGTCTGTAAAAAAGGCGACAGGCGGAGTGTATAGTGTGTTTTTTTACAAAGAAAACGGCATAATATATAAGAGAGAGTTTTTTGATAAAGCTCACAAATGGCTGCGCACGGAGTATTATGACAGCAATTATGAGGATGTAAAGGTTGCAGTTCTTTCACCAAAAACAATTTACGGAGTTGTAGCCTTAAAACTTGAAAAAATTAATGTTTACGGTGAACATAGTTATGTAATTTTATATCCTTCTACGTCTGTTCCTATGAAAAAGTGCGCAGGACTTATTTATTCAAATGTAGGTATGCTCTGGTATGATGAAATATTCAAACCCGAAGATTTACCTGTTGATAATTTGTCAGTAAATAATAGTGGAAACTCAGGTTTTAAATTCAATAATGTCGATGAAATATTTATGCAGACTGATTATGAAAATATTTTATCGTTATCTGATGCAGAATATCTTGATGAAATAACTTGTGACTCACCTGAATTTGAGGAAGCTTCTGAGCAAACGCCTGATAATCCTGTTAAAAACGAAAATACTCAGAATTATTCAGCATATGACAAAATTGCAAATATTCTTGCCGAGGCTCAGAAAACAAATAAGGACTTATTCGGCGAAATAATTAATCAGACTTCAAGCGATGTTTATGAGAAAGAGAATGTGATTGAAGAATCTAAAGATTTAGTTGAAGAAGCTGTATTAGCGGAAAAAACCGAATCAGCGGAAAAATCTAATGAATTTTTTGAGAATGTTAAGATTGATTCCGAAAATTGTGAAAGCCACTTTACTGACGAGGCTTCAAACGAGGAATATGACAACAAGGATAATCCCGATTGTAATGTAATAATTCATACTAAATCGGGAAGATATTCTTATTTCGGTGATGTTGACGAAAATAATAAACGAACCGGTCGAGGCAGAACTGTTACTCCGCAGGGACTTACCTCTTATGATGGCGAATACCTTGATGACCAAAGAAATGGTTTTGGCGTCTGCTACTATAAGGAGGGCAACATAAATTATATAGGAAATTGGATCAACGGCAAACGCAATGGCAGAGGTGTTGGCTATCGTATGAGCGATGGCACTATGCACGCGGGGAAATGGAAGGATAACTCACCTGACGGCTGCGGTGCAAGATTTGATTCTGACGGTAATTTTGTTGACGTGTGTTTTTACAGCGACGGAAAGCGAAACGGAAAGAGTGTGTCTTTTGATGAAAACGGCAGAGTTTTAATCAAATACTGGGTTGACGGAGAGCTTGTTTCAGAGAATGTTGTAGACGATGAGGCATAATTTATGGAAAAATTTAATGAAACGCTTATAAATATAATGCCTACTGTTTTAATGTTTGTGACTGTAATAGTAATAGGCACTGTTTTAGCAAAGCTGTTAATCAGATTGCTGAAAAACATTCTTATGAAAACAAACATTGATCATACAGCAGTGACGTTTGTTGTATCACTTGTTAAGGTTATACTTTACATAATCATAGCAATAACAGCGCTTGCGACTATTGGGGTTAATGTAGCGTCTTTAATAACCGCTGTAGGTGCTGCGGCATTAACTGCCGGGCTTGCGTTGCAGGACAGTTTGAGCAATCTTGCAAGCGGAATGATTATTTTATTTAATAAACCCTTTGTAGCAGGTGATATACTTGAGTTTGAAGGAATAAAGGGAAAGGTTGAGAATATTAAAATATTTTTTACCACCATTCATACACTTGATAACAAGACAGTAACTATACCAAATTCACGTCTTACATCAAACAACGTTGTCAATTGTACAATGGTAGACAAACGCAGAGTTGATTTAAAATACTCAATCAGCTATGACGATGATATCGCAAAAGTTAAAGAACTGATTTATACACTCATTTCTACTAATGATAAAATAATAAGTGATCCGAAGCCTGCTGTTCACGTTGGTGAGCACCTTGACAGTGGCATTGAAATAATCGTTATGGTATGGACTACACCCGATGATTACTACGATGTTTACTATTTTATGCAGGAAAACGTAAAGCTTGTTTTTGATAAAAACGGAATTACAATACCTTATCCTCACGTTGTTGTAAAAAATTAAAAGTAAATTTTGTATAAAGTGTTCTAATAAGTAAATAATAATGGTGTCGTATCAACGGCACCATTTTTAATATATAAGGATGATTGCTATGAAAAAATTATTACTTTTAATCTCTGCTGCAACAATTCTCATATTATCGCTTGTAGGCTGCGGCATGGGAAACGCTGTGTCAGACGCCGCGTCGGGTGTTGGTGATGCAGCTTCTGACATTGCAAGCGGAGCCGGTTCTGCTGCGAGTGATATCGGAAATGGTTCAGTTACAGACAATGACGGAATTATTGGTAACGAGGACGAAACTCAAAACAATACACAGGATGATAATGGTAACAATTCAAACAATAATTCTGATAACAACAACCAAAATGCAACAAAACCGTCTGATGAGCTTGTTTAGTTTTATTAAACTGAATAACCTACGAATTAAGCCTCGCAAAATTTATGCGAGGCTTAAAACTATAATATGCCATATTATACAACTTTTTCAAGTTCATATTTAAGATGTCGTATAATTTTCTTTTCCAACCGTGAAATATATGATTGAGATATTCCAAGCTTATCTGCAACCTGCTTTTGTGTGTGTTCTTTCTTGCCGTTCAGCCCGAACCGCAGTTCCATTATAAGGCATTCACGCTCACCGAGCTTTGAAACAGCATTGAGTACAAGTTTCTTTTCAATTTCATTTTCAATATTTATATTTACGGTGTCAGGCTCGCTTCCGAGAATGTCGCAGAGTAAAAGTTCGTTTCCGTCCCAGTCTGTATTGAGCGGTTCGTCAATTGAAATTTCATTTTTCAACTGTGACGATTTTCTTAGAAACATGAGAATTTCATTTTCAATGCACCTTGAAGCATATGTTGCAAGTTTAATGTTCTTTTCAGGTGAAAAGGTGTTAACAGCTTTAATAAGTCCTATTGTTCCTATCGAAATTAAATCCTCTGCTCCTGCACTGGGCGACTCAAATTTTTTTGCAATGTATACAACAAGCCTTAAATTGTGAACAATCAAAGGCTCTCTTGCATTCTCATCTCCGTTTATAATTCTCTTCATAACCTCAATTTCTTCTTCTTTGCTTAGCGGGGGAGGAAGTGTTTCACTGCCGTTGATATAAAAAACTTCGTTTTCGGATAAAAATAACATTTTAATTCGCCAAAAGAAATTATGTACAAACATTGCTAACCTCTCATTCGATATTTTTTAAAATTTCATACGGAATCAGTGCCCGTATGTCACCTTTAATAACATTTTTGCATATACCTATATAGACGTCTTTAATTTCAACTCCGTTAATTATTATTTTATCCGGCTTAAAGCCCATTATTATACCATCACCTCCAAGACTGTTAAACGGAATTACTCTTGTGCTTTTAATATCAGGAATGCAACCGTCCATTAAATCTTCTTCTGCAATTATTACATAATCACCGGAAAAAGGTTCTTTTACATTACATCCACTGTCAATTTTTGCACTGAACATAAAAGATTTATTCGCCAAGTAAAATTCAACATTACAAATACCACCTCCGCATACACCTTTCGTCAACCTTTTTATAAGTTTTAGAATATAATAACATGCAAGAGTAAGAATAATAAGAACAACGGGGGAAACATTAAAGTAAACGGTATCGTTGTATATTTCCATTCCATTTGGTCTAAAAGATGTATAAATAAAAATCATTATTCCGCAAAACGAAAATGAGATAAAAAAGTATACAGCCACCCGTTTAATATAGTTTTTTAAATTGCACATACCAAATACTGAAAATACTATTGCGGCAGCAGAAAAAATGTCAAAGATAATGTTTATCCCGAACGGAAGCTCGGGGAACAGGGCGGCTAGACTGAAAATTCCGCCGAGCAAACTTCCTATAATCATTCTGCGGTATGATGTTCCAAGATGAAGAAACTTTTTTGTACAGAGTATGATGAAAAAATCAATAAAAATATTTACCGTAATCAGTACGTCAATATAAACTGTTCTCATTATTTTCACCCCTTATAAATTATTACACAATAGCAAAAGAATAAATGTCAAAATATGTACAGGAGGTAAAAATATATGTTAATGGGAATTATAATAGGAATGTTCATAGGAGCTTTTGTTGGTGTAAGTATAATGTGTCTGTTTTACTACACCAAGGACTAAAAAAGCCGACTCAAATCGAGTCGGCTTACATATATTATTATGATTTTTTATGATTTAAGATTTCTTTTACCAAGGAAAACAATGGCAAGCATACCCGAACCAACGTGAGAACCTATAACGGGACCAATGTTACAAATCTGAACTTCCTTGCACATACCTTTGATTGCTTTTTTAAGTTCAAGAGCACCTTCTTTGTTGTCAGCGTGGGCAACAAAAACGATGTTATTCTTGTTATTTTCTCCGTCACGCTCAAAATGTTTGACAAGAGTTGGGATAATGTTACTTTTTCCTCTGATTTTGCCTACATTGACAAGATGACCCTCGTTGTCAACACTGATTAAAGGCTTAATCTGTAAGGCTTTTCCGAAAGTAGCTGTTACGGCAGAAATTCTTCCGCCCCTCTTAAGCTGGTCAAGGTCATCAACCACAAACCAATGACTTAGTTTAAGTCTTGTTTCTTCAATAAATTTTGCAAGATCTTCAATTGAAACACCTTCAGCGTACTTTTTTCCTGCGAGGTATACGAGTAAGCCAAGTCCGGCAGAATCGCAAAGTGAATCGATTGTGATAATTTTTCTTTCAGGATATTTTTCCTTTAAATCCTTAACAGCCATAAGACAGGTGTTGTATGTTCCGCTTAATCCTGTACAAATACCGGTATAGAGAATATCCTTGCCTGCTTTTAGATAAGATTCAAAATAATTAGTGAAATTGTTGTAGTTAATTTGAGAAGTTTTTGCGTCAATACCTTTTTTGTTTTTGTCGTAAAATTCTTCAAGGCTCATCATTCGTGCGTCAGTATAGTGAAGGTAGCACTTTCCTTCCATTTGAAATTCCATAGGTAGAACTTCAACACCGATTTCGCTGACTTGCTGTTCTGTTAAATCGCACGATACGTCTGTCATAAAAACATAGTCCATATTTACATCTCCTAAATAAGTATATGATAAATTAGCAAGTTGATACGTATATATTCTATCAAATCAGCTTCTAAAAGTCAACGAATACAATTTTTATTATATACATATATATGGAAAATAAAGGGGAGTGACTAAAGTGAATTGTCGATTTGCTGATTTGCGTCATAAAGAAGTTATCAGTGCCTGCGACGGTGCACGACTGGGATTTGTTGATGATGTTATTGTTGACACAAAAACAGCTTGTGTAGTATCTTTTGTAATATTTGGCAGAATGAGTTTCTTCGGATTATTCGGAAAGTGCGAAGATTATATTATTCCATGGGAGAAAATTCAGCTTATTGGAGAAGATACAATTATAATTTCCTGCAGAACTCCGAATCCTGTAAAAAGGCAGAAAAAACGCCGTTTTCATCAAAAAAATTAAAAATACTCACTTTCTCTCTGTATGGCAAAATAAACTAAGAAATAAAGTGAATTATATGTAAATTGCACAACTTATAATTTCTTTATGAAATTAAATAGAAATGTTATTACAAATTTATTACAAATGTTACAAGTAAAAATCAAGCATTGACTTGCAATTTGACTTTTTTTATGGTTTAATACAGTTGAAATTGTGTGTTTGATAAAATTTTAACGACTAAAGGACGTTGTGCTCATTAACAATTAATTATAATTGTCCGAGTACAGAAATCACAGGGAGGATAAATTTTTGAGAGCGACAAAATATAAGCATTACGGAAGCGAATGCAAATCAGATAATAAGATAACAAAAACCCGAAAACCTAAATCAGGAAAAAAGGTTAAAGTATTTTCCTTTGCATTTGCACTTTCTTTGGCAGCAGTTGCACTTATCGTACCTACTACAACACTTGCACCCGATGTTGACGCTTATGAAGACAGCAAAGCGGCTTCGTATACAGTAGGTGATGCTAATGAGTTTGCAGCAGTTATTACAGATAACTGTGTAATCGAAACAACTGTACCGGTAACCCAAGAGGAAACAACCGTAGCGCCCACAACAAAAAAAATCACAAAAGAAACAAAGCCTACACAGGCGGCAACCGAAGCTGTAACTGAAAATACAAATGATGAAAATTCTAAGGTTGAAAAAAGTGAAAGCAGTGTTGAGGTAGTCGAGAATTCTGAATACAGCGAAAGCGACACTGAATATCAGGAAGAAAGCAGTAACGATTACTCGTACAACACAGGAAGCTATCTTATTGGTATAAGCAATCCCGATTACAGCTACAATCCTTCACCCGTTGCTCTTTCATCTTATGACAGAGCAAAGCTTGAAAGACTTGTAATGGGTGAGGCTGGAAGTATGGGATACAACGGCTGCGCACTTGTTGCACAATGCATAAGAGATGCTATGAACCGTTCAAATACCACTTCCATTGACAGAATAATTTCTGAATATCAGTATTATGCACCTACAAACAAAGAGCCTAATCAGACTGTTAAAGATGCAGTATCATACATATTTGACCAGAACGGCTCAGCCGTACAGCACAGAATACTCTGTTTCTATACGGGCTCAAGTAACTGGCATGAAACACAGAATTTCATTGTAGGATGCGGAAATGTTAGATTTTTCGATTTAAAAGCATAATTCAGTATTAAATATCTGTAAAAATCAAGTGATTTTCTAAAAAAACACTTGATTTTTTTCTTTTTTATGGTATAATATATAAGCATTTCGCACGCTGATGCTTGTCGGCAGGGTGGCATAATTGCTTATTGCGTCGATAAAATCAAGGCACAGCGGAGGTTTTAACCTAAGGAGGAAATAAAAATGGCAGTAGTTTCTATGAAACAACTCTTGGAGGCCGGTGTACATTTCGGTCACCAGACAAGAAGATGGAATCCTAAGATGGCAGAGTACATCTTCACAGAACGTAACGGTATCTACATCATTGACCTTCAGAAGAGCGTTAAAAAGCTTGAGGAAGCTTACAACTTTGTTCGTGAGATTTCCGCAGAAGGGAAAAGTATTCTTTTTGTAGGTACAAAAAAGCAGGCTCAGGATTCTGTTAAAGAAGAGGCAGAACGTGCAGGCGCTTACTATGTAAATGCAAGATGGCTCGGCGGTATGCTCACTAACTTCTCAACAATCCGCAGAAGAATTGCTCGTTTAAAGCAGCTTCGTGCTATGCAGGAGGACGGTACATTTGACCTTCTTCCCAAAAAAGAAGTTATTAAGCTTAACCTTGAAATTGAAAAACTTGAAAAGTTTATGGGCGGTATCAAGGATATGACAGAGATGCCTGGTGCACTCTTTATTGTTGACCCAAGAAAAGAAAGAATTGCAGTTTCAGAAGCTAAAAAGCTCAACATCCCGATTGTTGCAATCGTTGATACAAACTGTGATCCTGATGAAATTGACTATGTAATTCCCGGTAATGACGACGCTATCCGTGCAGTAAAGCTTATTGCAGGCGCAATGGCTAACGCTGTAATTGAGGGCAGAGAAGGTCAGATGGGTGCAGCTGCTGTTGAAGAAACAGAAGAAACAGCTGAATAATTATAATTTTTAAATTACTTTACGAAAGGATGTATTCATATGGCAGCATTTACAGCTCAAGATGTAAAAGCACTCAGAGAAAAAACAGGCTGCGGCATGATGGACTGCAAAAAGGCACTCACTAATGCTGACGGCGATATGGATAAGGCAATTGACTTTTTAAGAGAACAGGGTCTTGCTAAGCAGGCTAAAAAGGCAAGCAGAGTAGCTGCTGAAGGTGTAGCTTACGCTTGCACAAGCGAGGATCTTTCTGTTGGCGTTGTAATCGAAGTAAACGCTGAAACAGATTTTGTTGCTAAGAACGATTCATTTATGGATTTTGTAAAGGCTTGTGCTGAAACAGTTATGAAGCAGAATCCTGTTGATGTTGAGGCTCTTCTTGCTCTTCAGGCTGAGGGTACTGATCAGACAGTTGCTGAGCTCTTACAGGAAAAGGTTCTTACAATCGGCGAGAATATTCAGATTCGTCGTTTTGAACGTATGGAAGGCGCTTGCGTTGCTTATGTACACGCAGGCGGTAAAATCGGCGTTCTTGTAAACTTTGATACAGACCTTGCTTCTAAGCCTGAATTCACTGCTTACGGTAAGGATGTTGCAATGCAGATTGCAGCTCTCAACACTCAGTATCTTACAGAAAATGATGTACCCGCTGAAATTATTGCGCATGAAAAAGAAGTTATGCGTCAGCAGGTAATCAACGAAGGTAAGCCCGAGGCAATTGCAGATAAGATTGTAATGGGTAAGATTGGCAAATTCTATAAGGAAAACTGTCTTGTTGATCAGGAATTCGTTAAGGACAACAAGCAGTCAATCAAACAGTACACACAGAATACTGCAAAGGCTCTCGGCGGTTCTATCGAAATCAAGAAATTCGTTCGTTTCGAAAAGGGCGAAGGCATTGAGAAGAGACAGGACGATTTTGCTGCTGAAGTAGCAAGCATGGTAAAATAATTCTGTTATAGAATAATAGTATATATTCTAATATATCTCATATGATATTAAATCCCGTCACTGTGGTGGCGGGATTGTTTTGTAAATAAACTTTTAATAATAGAATCTTATGAATTTTATATTGTAAAAGTCACATGTTGTCAAGTCATTGGTGTCAAGTTCGTTAATAAGAATATAGTTTGATGCAACGCCAAGTAAAAAGCCCGATTTTGTAACAATTGTATTTGAGCCTACAAGAAAATCTATAGAAACTCGTCTTCCGATCTGCGTCCTTAAAAATCCGTTTAAATATTGCAGACTTTCAGCTGTAACCGGATATGGATGCTGTATATCTGTAATTCCATCCATAAGACTGCTTTCAAGAGGTTGTTGAATTGTTGCGCCGTAGTCGAAAGTTGTTGCAGGTGTTGAAGGTGCAACATTTTGATTTCCGCTTATATTTTCCTGCAAGCCCTGCTGTGTTGTTGTGCCGCTTGAGGCTATAGTTTGAGAAGTTCCTGTACCACTGATTAGCTGATTATGATAAGCTGCAATTTGTTCAACAGAAGGAATATTAAATTTTTCCTGATTTACAACGTTAGGAACACACCCTTGCATATTACAGCCGTCCTGTGAAATTCCATAGAAATCTCCGGGATTTATTCCCTGACTAAGCGTAGTGTTAAAAGCTTCATTGGGAATAATGCTCATTGGTTGCATTGTGCCGATGCTTGTATTTCCTGTATTCTGATTAGCCATTATTATCACCCTTATGTTTTTGAATATGCTTGAGTAGGAGAGTAGAAGCAGTGATCACCTACACGGTTATATATGACCCCAATATTTGACGGAAAGTAGTTAGGGCAGGTTGAAGAAAACGGATTAAAATAAAACAACGAATTACCGACTGAGCTTGCCGTATTTCCTGCAAGTGCCCAGTCAGCAATTTCGTAGTGAATATCTTCAGGAACCATATTGTAAATGTTTTGTGAATTGTATGCTCCGCCGATAGACGTTTTAAGGCAGGTGAACTGATTAGGCTGTTCAATAATTGCTCTGACATCACCGCCGTTGCTTACTCTGGCAAATTCACCTTCGGTAGCATTGGCTCTGTTTATTATTACTGATGCAACAGCTCTCATTCCATCGTCGCCTTCTCCTCCGGCTTCACATTTCAAAAGCCTTGCAAAAAGCTCTCTTGTATCAAATGCCATTTAATCACCCGCTGACTTGTCGTTTATTCTATAGTATGCTTAATCTGTTTTTTCGTTACTAACAGCAGGTCAGGCGAGAAATATTCTGTATGAGAATTAAAATAGTGTTATTTGTTTGTTTCAAGCCAGCGAACTGCACAATATGCAAGAGCAGAAGCGCCGATAGGGCAGACCTCCTCGTTAAAACGCACCTTTGGATTGTGAGCTGAATATGCACCACGTTCATCGTGAAAGCCTGCGGAAAGATAGATAAAAGCAGACGGAATTTTTTCTGCAATAATTGCAAAATCTTCTGATGCATTTGCCTGCATATCCGGATATGGAGTTATTTCGGGAATATCCATTTCCTGCATAAAAGCTGCAATTTGTTCGGTGAATTTTCTATCGCATATAAGAGGAGGAACCTGAGAAAGAGACTTGATTTTCGCTTTTGTGCCGTTTATTTCAGCAATTCCGTTTGCAACTTCTCTGATTTTGCCAACGAGCAGTTCTCTTTCGTGTGTATCATTTGTACGCAGAGTCCCTTCAAGTTCAGCCGTGTCGGGGATAATATTAGCAGCATTGCCGCTTTGAAATTTACCTATGGTGAGAACACAGTTCTTTTCGGGGTTAGAGTTTCTTGCTATCAGCCCCTCTAATGCAGTGTAAATCTGTACAGCAGTGTGAATCGGGTCCAAAGTGAGATTAGGATATGCTCCATGACCGCCTTTGCCTGTTATAGTAATTCTGAATCCGTCAACAGACGACATCATAATGCCGCCGCAATTGTACATAAAAAGTCCTATAGGCAAATTGCCGGGTGTAACGTGAAAAGCAAGAGCGGCGTCTGGCTTGGGATTTTCAAGAATTCCGTTTTCAATCATATTATTGCTGCCTTCAAAGGTTTCTTCGGCAGGCTGAAACATAAACTTTACTTTACCACAGAGCTTATCCTCATTTTCTTTAAGGATTTTTGCGGCTGTAAGCAGCATAGCGGCATGAAAATCGTGACCGCATGTATGAGCCTGTTTACCTGTGGGACAGGCAAATTCTTCTCCACTTTCTTCGGACATAGGCAGAGCATCCATATCTGCTCGCAACAGTAAAGTTTTCTCTCCCTTGCCTAAAAGTGCAGTTACGCCATAACCGCATTTTTGTGGTTCCAGACCGGATTCGGTAAGACTTTTCATAACATAGTCAACAGCAACAGGTGTATTCAGTCCTGTTTCTGCATTTTTATGAAAAAAACGGCGGTGAGCGATAGTTTCATCATTTAGTTCCAATGCGCGTTTGTAAAAATCCATAATATAGACCTCACTTTAATTTAAAATATAGCTCTTTATAAATACTATAACAAAATAATTCGATTTTATCAATTGTAATATTAATAATAACCACAATGTATATCGTGCATATTGACAAAAAAGCCCTATATGTGGTATTATACAAATGATTATAAATGTTTGATTTATATAAATTATGTTTTGTTATTATATAGCTTTTGTTATGTGAATGGAGGAGTATGATGAATACTGCTATTATTCTTGCAGGCGGTGTCGGAAGCAGAATGGGAGCCGACAGGCCAAAGCAGTTTCTTATGGTGCACGATAAACCCATTATTTCTTATTGCTTTGATATTTTTCAGAAGCACAATGAGATTGACAAAGTGGTAGTAGTTGTAAGCAAGCAGTGGCAGGGTTTTGTTGAAGAATATGTCGCAAAATACGGTATTACCAAAATCTGTGGTTATGCTCCTGCGGGCAAAACCAGACAACATTCTATTTATAACGGATTGAAGTGTATTGAAGAGAATGCACCAGACACTGATATTGTTATTGTTCACGATGCAGCTCGTCCTCTCGTTTCAGATGAAATTATTTCCGATTGCATTAAGGGTGCAACGGAATATGATGGTGCAATGCCTGTCATCTCAGTTAAAGACACTGTTTATCAAAGCAAGGACGGATGCGGTATTGACTGCCTGTTAAAGCGTTCTGAGCTTTTTGCAGGACAAGCACCCGAAAGCTTTAAATTCAGGAAATATCTTAATATACATAACGAGGTTTCAGACGAGGAGATAGGTCTTACCGCAGGCAGCAGTGAGATTGCATATCGACACGGAATGGAAATCAGAATGGTAAAAGGCAGTGAGCGAAATCTTAAGATTACCACTGTCGAGGACTTGGAAACTTTCGAGTCTATTTTGAAAGGTGTGAATTAATTTGGAAAAAATGAAAGCAAGGGTATTAAGAGAAGTTGGAAATCTTGAATATTGCGATTATCCTATACCAAACCTTAACTCGGGTGAAGTTTTGTTCAAGGTAAAGGCTTGCGGAATTTGTGGTTCTGATATTCCGAGAATTTTTGTAAACGGAACATACCATTTTCCAACTATTCCCGGACATGAATTTTCGGGCATTGTTGTTGATGTAGCTGACGAGGAAAACAAAAATCTTATTGGTATGAGAGCTACTGTGTTTCCTTTGATTCCCTGCAAGACCTGCGAGAATTGCAATAATGTCAGATTTGAAATGTGCAAAAGCTATGATTATCTCGGTTCAAGAAGTGACGGCGCATTTGCAGAGTATGTACGTGTTCCTGTTTGGAATCTTGTTCCGATTCCCGATAACCTTTCTTATGAGGTTGCTGCTATGACCGAGCCTTGCTCAGTCGGTTTACACGCTTTAAGACAAGCACAGATTGAAATCGGTGATGTGGTTGTAATTTACGGACCTGGAACAATCGGTATGCTTATTGCTCAGTGGGCAAGAGCGTGGGGTGCAAAAGTTCTTTTAGTAGGAACTGACCTGAATAATTGGGATTTTATTGAAAGTCTTGGTTTTAATGAATATTGTAATTCTTCTCACGAAGATCCAATTGAATGGGTTAAGAAAATGACCAACGGTGTTGGCGCCGATATAGCCATTGAGGCTGTCGGAGTACCGGTTACGGCTTGCAATTGTCTTGAATCTGCTGCTTCTGGTGGAAAGGTTATTTTTGTCGGTAATCCTCACGGTGACTTTACTTTCCCGCAGAACACTTACTGGCAGATTTTAAGAAAGCAGCTTACTATTCACGGAACATGGAATTCAAGCTACAGTGATACGCATAAGAGCGACTGGAACCTTGTTGTTGATGCTTTGGCATCAGGAAAAATTAATGCAGAAAAGCTCATTACTCATAAATTTGACCTTGAAACAATGGATAAGGGTCTTGATATTATGAAAAATAATTCTGAATTTTTCGCTAAGATTATGGTAGTTAACAAAGATTAAGAGGTGATTTCATGAGAGGAATGCTTTCTCCGTCACTGATGTGCGCAGATATTTTAAATCTTCAGTCTGAGATTGAAGCGCTTGATAATCTGGGTGTTGATTATATACATCTTGATTTTATGGACGGTAAGTTTGTTCCGAATATCACTCTTGATGCTTCTCTGATAAAAGCTGTAAAGCCTGTCCTTAAAAATATGAAAAGAGATATTCATATTATGGCTTATGAACCGCAACAGTATTTTGACAGAATGAACATTGGTGAAGGGGATATAGTTTCTGTTCATATTGAAGCATGCGAGAATCTTCGTGATGTTTTGAATATAATCCGCAACCGTGGAGCAATGCCGTTTCTTGCAATCAGTCCTGACACTAAGTCAGAAGTTATTAATGATTTCCTTGACGTTATCGACGGAGTGCTTGTTATGACCGTATATCCCGGTTTTGCAGGACAGCCTATTGTCGAGGGCAGTTTTGAGAAAATTGCAAAGGTAAGAAAGATTATTGATAACAGCGGCGAAGATATAATTCTTGAGGTTGACGGACACGTCAGCTGGGATTTGTGTCACAAAATGCGTGAATACGGCGCTGATTTATTTGTTGCAGGTTCTTCGTCTGTATATTCTAAGGGTATGAAAATTGACGAAGCTGTAAATAAAATGATGGAATTAATTAAATAAATTCGGGGTGTACTTGTTGGAATATAAAATAGAGGTTAAGGAATTGTTAATACAGGACCAAAAAATGGTTCTTACAATTATGGGTGAGGTAGCTGACGAAACTATTAACTCTCACTTTTTATCCAAACCAAAAATAGTTTTACATTTTTTTAATGAACAGGAGGACAGACGTATTCCGTTTGTCCTTTCTAATGTAACATACGTTGACGGAAAGTGCTTCTTTTCAGGAAAATATACTTATCGTCTTGATATGCTTTTCTGGAAAACACGAAATGCTTATCAGCCTTTTGATATGTATCTTAATTTTGGATTTGCTGATTTTTATGAAGAGAAAATTAATGTGGATTTAACCCCGGAGGTATTTGAAACAGATGATAAATGTTATGGATATACTTTTGAGGGCAATCACTTCCGCTTTTTGCCGAATAAAAAGAAAATTCATCATACTCCGGTCAGCAGATTTTGTGTGGGCTTTGTTAATTTTCTCATAAAGATTGTACAGTTCATTTTTTCCACTGTAATGCTTCCTGTTTTCATAATTGACGGCATTCTGCGACTTACTGACATTAAGCGTTTTCCCGCTCGGTTTAATGACGAAAGTAAATTTAAATGTTTTGTAGCTTTTGTGTTATGGCGATTCTCACAGGTTGCTACGCTGAAAATTGCTTTGTGGACTGTTAAAAGGTTTATTTTTAAAACATGTTATAATTTTTATAAGCTAAAAAAAGTTAAGAATAACAAAATCACGTTTATCTCATTAAGACGTGACGATATTTCGGGTAACTTTGCTTTTGTTTATAATAAAATTAAAGATGATAATAATCTGAAAATTGATTTTATTTTAAATGAGCATACTATTGCCGAAATGTCTTTTAAAGAAATAAGAAAATTTACTAAAGCTTGTGCAACAAGCAAGGTAGTTATTCTTGATGAGTTTACTCCGCAGATTCACTATATTGATTTAAGACCGCAGACAAAGCTTATTCAGCTGTGGCACGCCTGTGGTGCATTTAAAACATTTGGTTTTACAAGACTTTCAAAGCCTCAAGGTTCTCCTCAGCCTACAAGAAATCACAGAAGCTATGATTATGTAACCGTAAGTTCTACCTATTGCAAAAAATGTCATTCAGAGGGCTTTGGTATTTCTACCAACAATGTTGTGGCAACAGGTATTCCGAGAACTGACGTTTTCTTTGATGAAGAGTACAAAAAGCAGGCAAGAAATAAATTTTATTCTGCACATCCTCACTTTAAAAATAAAAATATTATTCTTTTTGCTCCGACATTCAGAGGCATGGTAAAGGAAACTGCTTTTTATCCTACCGAGATGTTTGATTTAAATACGGTTTGTGCAAAACTACCTAATGATTATGTTATAATTATCAAACATCATCCATTTGTAAAGGACAAGCAGCCTATCCCTAAAAAATATAAGGATAGAATTATTGATTTGTCGGAGGATAACGAGCTTAACGATTTACTATTTGTAACAGATGTGATAATCACCGACTATTCATCGCTTGTTTTTGAAGCGTCGTTGCTTGATATTCCGATGGTTTTCTATGTGTTTGACCTTGAAAAGTATATCAATGAGCGTGATTTTTACTTTGACTTTAAGCTTTTTGCTCCGGGTAAAATTGTTTATTCACAGGAGCAGCTTATCGATGTTATAAACAATGAAGATTATTGCACAGAAAAAATTAAACCATTTGCCGATATGTTCTTTGATTATCGTGACGGAAAGTCAACGGAACGTGTTGTAAACTTAATTTATAAAAATTTAAAATAATGCTTGACAAGAAACAAAAGTTGTATTATACTGAATAGGTAAAATAAAGCAAAGCAGAAATGCTTTCACCTGTGGGGTGTCGTCTGCACGGGTCAATACCTAATATTTTGTTATGTATTGCTATGCGGACGGATGTATTTCTGTCCGCATTTATTATTTTATTGGTACTTTGGAGGTGCTTAACCATCGGCAAGAAAGATAATATTCAGATTAATGAAGAAATCCGTGACAAAGAGCTCAGAATAATCGGTTCTGACGGTCAGCAGCTTGGTATTATGTCCGCAAAGGAAGCGCTCAATCTTGCAGAGCAAAAAAACCTTGATTTGGTAAAAATTGCTCCGCAGAGCAATCCGCCCGTATGCAAGATTATGGATTATGGAAAATACCGTTTTGAACAGGCAAAAAGAGAAAAGGAAGCAAGAAAAAATCAGAGAGTTGTCGACATAAAGGAAGTAAGACTTTCGCTCAATATTGATACTCACGATTTTAACACAAAGCTTAACAATGCTCTTAAATTCATTAAGCACGGCGATAAAGTTAAGGTTTCAATCCGTTTTAGAGGACGTGAAATGGGACATCCGGAAATAGGTCTTGAAACAATGAAACGTTTTGCCGACGCTTGCAGTGAAACAGCTGTTATTGAAAAGCCTGCAAAACTTGAAGGCCGCAATATGCTTATGTTTCTTGCGCCAAAGACCAACAAGTAATTAAACAGGGAGGATACTTAATATGCCTAAAATTAAAACTCACAGCGGTGCCAAAAAACGTTTTAAACTTTCTAAAAACGGTAAAGTTATCCGTGCTCACGCTAACAAGAGCCACATCTTGAACAAGAAAACAACAAAGCGTAAGAGAGGTTTACGTCAGACAGCAGTAGCAGATAAGACAAATACTGCTCAGATCAAGCGCCTTATTCCTTACAAATAATTGACGCTTAAACTAACTAAATCAACTAATCGGAGGTAACATACAATGGCACGTGTAAAAGGTGCGATGATGACTCGCAAAAGAAGGAAAAAGACATTAAAACTTGCCAAGGGCTACTGGGGTTCCAAATCAAGACACTTTAAAATGGCTAAACAGGCTGTTATGAAGTCCGGTAACTACGCTTACATTGGTCGTAAACAGAGAAAGAGAGATTTCCGCCGTCTTTGGATTACTCGTATTTCTGCAGCTTGCAAGGCTAACGGTGTGAACTATTCAACATTTATGAATGGTCTTAAAAAAGCAGGCATTACATTAAACCGTAAGATGCTTTCTGAAATTGCCATTTCAGACCCTGCTGCTTTTACATCACTTGTTGAACAGGCTAAAAACGCTTAATTAAATTGATTTGTAATTGCGTTTGGGTTTTCCCAAACGCATTTGCTGTTTTAGGAGAAAGATATGCTTACTCTTACAAGCAAGGATAATAATAATATTAAAAATACCGTAAAAATAAAAAATAGCGCACGTTACAGAAAACAATCCGGACTTTTCATTGCCGAGGGATTAAGAGTATGTTATGACGCTATGCTAAGTAATGCAGAGATTGAAATACTTTTTGCAACCGAAAAAGCAATCGAAAAAAATCTCGAAAAATTTGACGAATTGTATAAGTATTCAAAAAAAACCTTTATAGTGACGGAACAGATTTTTTCATTAATAAGTGATACTCAATCTCCGCAGGGCTTTCTGTGCGTTATAAAAGCACTTGACAAAATTAGTCAGTTTGGTACAATAAAGAGTAACGGAAAATTACTTGCACTTGATAATGTGCAGGACCCAAACAATTTGGGTGCTATTTTGCGTTCTGCCGAGGCGTTTAGAATAGACGGTGTAGTTATGTCGGAGGACTGCTGTGACATTTACAGCCCTAAGGTTGTCAGAGGCAGTATGGGTGCAGTGTTTAGAATTCCGTTTGCAATTTGCAGCAGTATTGCTTCTTTTTTAAATGATAATACTCATCTTGAGTCATTTGCTTCCGTAGTTGACAGCAGTGCAAAGCCTATAACTGATGTTAGCTTTAACTCGCCGTGCATTACCGTAATTGGCAACGAGGGCAACGGCTTAAAAAAAGAAACAATTAACGCTTGCAAAAATAAGATTATAATTCCGATGGATGGAAAGGCAGAGTCGCTTAATGCTTCGGTTGCTGCTTCAATAATTATCTGGGAAATGATAAAATGATTTCTTTAAACGCAAAATTCTGGATTTGGTTAACTCTTGCCATTGGTTATAACAATCCAAAGGTTAAGAAAATTTCAAAACTGTATTCTGATATTTCTCTTTTTTATCTTGGCGGTAAGAAAGAGTGGCTTTTTTGCGGCTTGTTATCTAACAGTGAAATTGAAAAGCTTTCAAAAGTTACGCTTGATGATGCACAGAAAATTATTGACAGATGTAATGAACTGAATTACTCCGTACTTGCAATAGACGATGAGAATTATCCCTTGTGTCTTTTTAATATTGATGCTCCTCCGTCTGTAATATACATCAGCGGAACTTTGCCGGATATTGATAATCGTCTTTCAATTGGTATTGTAGGCACGAGAAGGGCAACAGAGTATGGTCTTAAAAATTCCTATAAAATTGCATATGCTCTTTCAAAATACGGAGTTACTGTTATCAGCGGAGGTGCGTTAGGTGTTGATTGTGCCTCGCACAGAGGTTCACTTGCCGCCAATGGAGTTACAATTTGTGTAAGAGGCTGCGGAATTAATTGTAATTATCTGAATGAAAATAAAAATATGCGAAATGCCATTACAAATCGCGGAGCGGTTATTTCTGAATACCCGCCTGATGAAACTCCGAGAAATTACTATTTCCCTGCCCGCAACAGAATAATATCTGCACTTTCAAACGGAGTTCTTGTAATTGAAGCAGGAGCAAAAAGCGGTTCGCTTATTACTGCAAATCTTGCTCTTGAGCAGGGAAAAGAAGTTTTTGCACTGCTCGGTAACAACAGTCCCCAAAACGAAGGTTCAAATGGAAGAATTAAAGAGGGGTCTGCAATACCTGTTACCGATTTTATGGATATTCTAAATGCATTTGATAATTTATATGCAACAGACGGGGAAGTTGATTTTAACAATATCTCACTAAACGATATTGAAGCAATTCCCGTCAAAGGAAAAAGTCCTTATAAAAATAAACCTAAGAAATTCATAAATAGTAATAAACCTGTGAATAAGATAGAAAATATTACTGATAATCAAGATAAAAAAATAAGACACAAAGAAAATATAAATTTGAATCCTACAGCTCAAAGGATATATGAATACATATCTGATGAGCCTGTTCATATAGATAAAATATCAAGCGATTTGGCAATCCCTGTTTTTAAAGTGCTGTCGTCAATGACGGAGCTTGAAATGAAAAATCTTGTAACAGCATTGCAGGGAAGAAGATATATACTTAAATAATCGGAGGTCAAAATGTCAGATTTGGTAATTGTGGAGTCACCCGCAAAAGCTAAAACTATAAAAAAATACCTTGGAAGTAATTATGAAGTAATTGCTTCAATGGGACACGTGCGTGATTTGCCTAAGGCAAGATTGAGCGTAGATATTAAAAATCACTTTGCACCTAAATATGAAATAATAAAAGGCAAAGAAAAGCTTGTAAAAGAGCTGAAAAGTATGGCAAGTAAAAGCGATAATATTTATCTTGCAACCGACCCTGACCGTGAGGGAGAAGCAATTTCGTGGCATCTTGCATACATTCTTGGATTGCCTGACGATTACTGCAAACGTGTAGAATTTAATGAAATTACAAAGTCCGGTGTTAAGAGCGGAATGGATAATCCCCGTTCAATAAATATTGATCTTGTTAATGCACAGCAGGCGCGCAGAATTCTTGACAGGCTTGTCGGATACAAATTAAGTCCGTTTATATCGCAGAAAATCCGCAGAGGACTTTCCGCAGGACGAGTGCAGTCTGTTGCAGTCAGAATAATCGTTGACAGGGAAGAAGAAATCAGAAAATTCAAACCTGAAGAATACTGGACTATTGATGCAAAATTCATTCCAAAGGGAAGCAGAAAGTCGTTTTCTGCAAGCCTTTATTCAGATGTCAACGGAAAAATTAAAATTCAGAATCAAGAGCAGGCTGATAAAATTGAGGCTGATTTGCAGGATGCCGAGTATATGATTACAAAAGTAAGACACGGCACGCGCAAAAAATCTCCAGCACCGCCGTTTATCACTTCAACACTGCAGCAGGAAGCTTCAAGAAAGCTTGGATTTCAGTCAAGACGTACGATGAAGGTTGCACAGGAATTGTATGAAGGCGTTGAAATTCAGGGAATGGGTGCTACAGGTCTTATAACCTATATGAGAACAGACTCTTTGAGAATTTCAAATATTGCAATTGAAGAAGTTACAAATTATATTGCTTCTGAATATGGTGAGGAATATTTACCTCCCAAGCCGAGATTTTTTAAGTCAAGAAACAATGCTCAGGACGGACACGAAGCAATCAGACCGTCAATGCCGAATCTTGCACCTGATAAAATAAAAGATAGCTTAACCTCTGACCAGTATAAACTCTACAAACTTATCTGGAACAGATTTACTGCTTCGCAAATGGCTGACTGTATTCAAAAAACTACGCAGGCTGACATTGAGGCAAACGGCTATACATTTAAGGCGTCGGGGTATTATGTGGATTTCCCCGGATTTACAACTTTGTATGTGGAGGGCAAAGATGAAGATGAGGAGAAGTCCTCGCAGCTTCCTCCTCTTGAAAAAAATATGCCTGCAAAGTGTAAAGAACTTAAAAAGAATCAACATTTTACACAGCCGCCTGCACGTTACACAGAAGCGTCGCTTATTAAGGCGCTAGAGGAATACGGAATCGGCAGACCGTCAACATATGCCGCAACAATAACAACAATAACAGGCAGAGAATACGTTAAGCGTGAAGCAAAAAGCCTTATTCCTACCGAGCTTGGTGAAGCAGTTACTAAGCTTATGAAAGAGAGATTTCCGAATATTGTAAATGTTAAGTTTACAGCAGGAATGGAAGAAGATCTTGATAAAGTTGAAAACGGCAACGAGGAATGGGTACAATTGCTTGATGATTTCTACGGTGATTTTAATGAAACGCTTAAAAAGGCAAAGACGGAGATGGAGGGCGTAAAAATACAGCTCAAAGAGGATGAAACCGATATTGTCTGTGAAAAATGCGGTAAAAAAATGGTCGTAAAGGTTGGTAGATACGGCAAGTTTATTGCCTGCCCCGGTTATCCTGAGTGTAAAAATATCAAGAAATACGTTGAAAAAACAGGTGTAATCTGCCCCAAGTGCGGTGGTGACGTAATCGTAAAGCATACAAAAACAAAGCGTATTTTCTATGGTTGCTCCAATTATCCGGAGTGTGATTTTGTAAGTTGGAACGAGCCTGTTAACGAAAAATGTCCGCAGTGCGGTGAAATACTCTTTAAGAAAAAGGGTAAAAAGCCCGTGCTTTTCTGTGCAAAAGAGGGTTGCGGATTTACAAAAACTATGACAACGGAAGATAAGTAATGTATATTAATGTTATAGGAGCAGGACTTGCAGGCTGTGAAGCAGCAATGCAGATTGCTAAACGAGGCGTTAGGGTGCGCCTTTATGAGATGAAACCTGCAAAGAAAACACCTGCACATCATACAGATTTATTCGGAGAACTCGTCTGTTCAAACTCGTTAAAGGCTATGAGAGTTGAAAGTGCCGCAGGACTTTTAAAAGAAGAAATGCGCAGACTAGACTCGTTTCTTATGAAATGTGCTGATAAGTGTAAAGTTCCCGCAGGCGGCGCGCTTGCTGTTGACAGGGATATTTTTTCAAGACTTGTTACAGACGGAATAAAGAGTAATCCTAATATTGAAGTTATTAATGAAGAAATTAACGAAATACCCGACAATGCAATTACGATTGTTGCAACAGGACCGCTTACATCAGATTCTCTTTCATCAGAAATCAGTAAAATGCTCGGCGATTCTCTTTCATTTTTTGACGCTGCCGCTCCAATTGTTACCGCAGAAAGTGTTGATATGAATTATGCTTTTTGTGCATCTAGGTATGAACGCGGAGATGGTGACGATTATATAAATTGTCCGATGAATAAAGAGGAGTATGAAACATTTTACAATGAGCTTGTAAGTGCTGAGCGTGCTCCGCTTCACGATTTTGACGTAAACAATCCAAAGGTGTATGAAGGCTGTATGCCTGTTGAGGTTATGGCACAGCGCGGTGAAGGCACTCTGCGTTTTGGTCCTATGAAGCCTGTCGGACTTATAAATCCGAGAACAGGTCACAGACCATGGGCGGTGTTACAGTTACGTAAAGAAAACTCAGATGGTACAATGTATAACCTTGTCGGTTTTCAGACGAACCTGAAATTTTCTGAACAGAAAAGAGTATTTTCTTTGATACCTGCACTCCATAATGCGGATTTTGTCCGCTACGGCGTAATGCACCGCAATACATTTATTTGCTCGCCTAAAGTGCTTAATTCAGATTATTCTGTAATAGAAAATAACAAGCTTTTCTTTGCAGGTCAGATAACAGGTGTCGAGGGATATATGGAATCAGCTGCTTCGGGAATTATTGCAGGAATTAATGCTTGCAGACGACTGTTTGACAAGCCTGCTGTTGTATTGCCTCGTGAAACTATGATTGGCTCACTGACTGCGTATATTTCTGATCCGACAGTTACAAAATTCCAACCGATGGGTGCTAATTTTGGTGTACTTCCTGAGCTTGATAACAGACCGCGAGATAAAAAAGAGCGTGGAGCAGCATACTCAAAGCGTGCGCTTGACGCAATCGATAAATATATAAAAGAAAATATTGAGGAATAATATGAAGATTATAGTTGACGCTTTCGGCGGTGATAACGCTCCGCTAGAAATAATAAAAGGCTGCGCTGATTCTGTTGCTGAATTCGGCATAAATGTTATCCTGACAGGCAAGGAAGAAACAATTCGAAGTACTGCAACAAAAAATAATATTCCTTTAGAGGGAATAGAAATTGTGAACTGTGAAGAAGTTATTACAATGGAAGATACTGCTGATGCAGTTTTGAAAACAAAAAAGGACAGCTCAATGGCAGTCGGGTTAAGACTTTTGAATGAGGATAAGGGACAAGCTTTTATAAGTGCCGGAAACAGCGGTGCGCTTTGTATGGGTGCGACGCTTTCGATAAGAAGAATCAAAGGAATTAAGCGACCTGCGTTTGCACCTGTGTTGCCTGATGAAAAAGGCTTTTTTATGCTTATGGACGGCGGCGCAAATATTGATTGTCGCCCTGAAATGCTCCGTCAGTTTGCGCTTATGGGTTCAGTCTATATGGAAAAGGTTATGGGTGTAAATAAGCCAAAAATCGGACTTGCAAATGTTGGAACAGAGGAGCATAAGGGCAATGAACTTTATAGAAATACGTATGAACTCTTACAGACCAGTGGCTTGAACTTTATCGGCAATGTTGAGGGCAGAGATATTCCAAAAGGTGTGTGCGATGTAGTAGTATGCGATGGCTTTACGGGAAATCTGATACTCAAAACATATGAGGGTGTTGCAATAACGCTTATGAAACAGATTAAGAATCTGTTTGTTGACAGTACAAAGGGCAAAGTAGCAGCAGCACTCGTTATGAAAGACTTAAAAGTTATGAAAAACCATTTTGATTATAATGCTTACGGCGGAGCGCCTATTCTCGGAACATCAAAGCCTGTTTTTAAGGCTCACGGTGATTCTAAGGCTGTTACAATCAAGAATGCAATAAAGCTTTCGATTGATTATGTCAACGCAAAAGCTATTGAAGAAATTTCATCTGCACTTTAAATTTCAGGAGTATAAAAATGATTGATTTACAGAATTTAATCGGATATCAATTTAAAAATCCTGCTTTGCTCAACGAAGCTCTAACTCACTCATCTTACGCTAATGAGCATAAGTCACAGCATATAAAATACAACGAAAGACTTGAATTTCTTGGTGATTCTGTTCTTTCGATTGTTGTGTCTGATTATATTTATAAAAATTGTCCCGAGCTTCCTGAGGGCGAGCTTACAAAATTACGTGCATCTTTAGTCTGCGAAAAATCACTTTATGAGTTTGCAAAAAAAATTGACCTTGGAAAGTATCTTATTTTAAGCAAAGGAGAAAGGAACAATGGAGGTGCCGATCGCCCTTCCATTCTTTCTGATGCATTTGAAGCTTTAATTGCAGCTATTTACATTGACGGCGGTTTTGCTCCTGCGTCAAAGCACATTTTAAATTTTGTAATACCTGCAATTAAGAATTCAAAGAAAAAAAAGATTAATGATTATAAAACCACTTTGCAGGAAATTATTCAGAAAAATCCGGGCGAAAAGCTTGAGTATGTTCTTGTAAAAGAAAGCGGTCCCGACCATAACAAGCATTTTGTTGTTGAAGTTCACCTTAACAGCAATGTTATCGGAAAGGGCGGCGGCAGAAGTAAGAAAGAAGCTGAACAGCAAGCGGCTCGTGAGGCTTTGGAGTTGATGGGGTATTAAGCACAGTAATATTTCGATTTTCATTCCGCACAATGGTTGTCCGCATCAGTGCAGCTTTTGTAATCAGAAAAATATTACGGGACAATCCTATCAACCTAATGCGGATGATGTAAAAAATATACTTGAAAAAGCTGTCAGCGATTTAGGCAATAAGACCAAAAATGCTGAAATTGCTTTTTTCGGCGGTAGTTTTACTGCAATTGACAGAAAGTATATGCTGACTTTACTTGAGGCTGCTAAACCGTATACAATGATATTTTCAGGAATAAGGATTTCCACACGTCCGGATTATATAGATGAAGAAGTGCTTGAAATTCTTAAAAAGTATAATGTAACTTCAATTGAGCTTGGAGCACAGTCAATGGACGATACGGTTCTTAAAGCTAATAACAGAGGACACAGTAGTGATGATGTTATAAATGCTTCAGAGCTGATAAAGAAATATAATTTTTCACTCGGTCTTCAGATGATGACAGGTCTTTACTTATCAACATATGATAAGGATATTTATACAGCGCAAAAATTTATTGAGATAAGTCCTGATACGGTACGAATTTATCCGACCGTTACTATGAAAGATACTGAGCTTGCAAATTTATATCTTTCGGGTGAGTTTATACCATATACTCTTGAACAGTCGGTAGAGTTATGCTCAAGGCTCATTCTTATGTTTAAAAATGCTGATATAAATATTATTCGTCTTGGATTACATTATTCGGACAGTCTTATAAAAAACAGCTTTGGAAACAATTATCATCCTGCATTTAAAGAGCTTTGTGAAAATAAAATTTTCTATAATTCATTCATAGAAAAAACAATGGCACTTGATAAAACAAAAGATTTTACGGTTTATATAAACCAAAAATCACTTTCAAAGTTTTTGGGTCAAAAGAAAATCAACCTTATTCGATTTTCTGAAATGGGATTTAACTTTGATATAAAATTTGACAACAATCTTGGAAAATATGATTTATACATAAAATAGGGGTATTTTAATGCGTTTAAAATCATTGGAAGTACAGGGATTCAAGACGTTTCCCGACAAAACTAAATTATCTTTTGAACAGGGAATTACTTCGGTAGTAGGCCCAAATGGGTCGGGAAAAAGTAACATAAGTGACGCTATACGCTGGGTTCTCGGAGAGCAGTCGCCCAAAAGTCTGCGCTGTTCAAAGATGGAAGATGTTGTTTTCAATGGTACCGACAAACGCAAAAGGCAGGGCTATGCCGAAGTTACTCTTAATATAGACAATTCCGACAGATTTCTTGATTTCAACGGCGATGACATTGCAGTCACAAGACGTTACTACAGAAGCGGCGAAAGTGAATACCTTATTAATAAAGCATCTGTCAGATTAAAAGATATTAACGAGCTGTTTATGGATACCGGACTTGGTCGTGACGGTTACTCAATGATTGGTCAGGGTAAAATTGACAGCATTGTTTCTTCCAAAAGTGAAGAACGACGTGAAATCTTTGAAGAAGCAGCAGGCATTTCTCGTTACAGATACAGAAAAATTGAGGCTGAACGAAAGTTGAAAAATACTGAGGACAACCTTTTAAGGCTTCGTGATATTGTAACGGAGCTTGAAGAACGTGTTGAGCCTCTTAGAAAGCAGTCTGAAAAAGCGCAACAGTTTTTAACCTACTCGGAAGAAAAAAGAGGACTTGAGATCGCACTTTGGTTGCTAACATTGGACAAATCACAGATTAGCATTAAAGAGCAGGATGAAAAAATCTCAATTGCAAGAACTCAATATAACGAAGCAGAACAGGCGCTAATAAATATTCAGCAAGAAAGCGAAGAAATATACTCTAAAAATGGTATTCTCTCTGCTGAAATTGAAAATATAAGAAACGAAATTTCCCAAAAGGAAACAGAAATTTCTCAAAGGAAGTCACTTATTTCCGTTGCCGAGAACGATATTCTGCACAGCAACGAAAATATTGACAGAATAAATAATGAGATTGTACAGGCAGAACAAAGTGCTGACAGCCTTGAAAATACTATTTTGGAAAAGCAAAACAGAATTGCTGTTCTTGATTCTGAAATAATTGAAAAACAGAAAAAATACAGCGAAGTTTCCGAAAAACTTAATATTATTAATCTTGATTCAAGTAAAAGCGGCGACCTTTTGCAGGAGGTAACAGCGGAGCTTTCAATGCTCACATCTCAATCGGCTGATGCAAGAGTAATTGATATGACATCCGAAAGTACAATTGTTGAGCTTTCTGCAAGAATAAATGCTCTTGAAGCTGCAGATTCTGAAAAGATTGCACAGATTACAGAACTTGAAGAGATTTTTAAAGCATATAATGAAGATTTGGCTGAAACTGACAATCAAATAAATTCGCTTAAAAATTCAATTGACGGCTTACAGCTTAAATTATCCTCAAAAGAAAAGAAGAGAAATGAATATAAGTCAGAAAGCGAAAAAATTTTTCTTGATGTAAAAGAGCATCTGAGGAAAATATCATTTCTTGAAAATCTTGAGCGCAATCTTGAAGGATTTTCAAAGAGCGTAAAGGTTGTCGTAAATGCATCTAAAAACGGTAAACTTCATGGTGTTTGCGGACCTGTTTCAAGAGTTATTTCTGTTCCGCCGAAGTACGGTGTGGCTATTGAAACAGCTCTCGGTGCAGCTATGCAAAACATCGTTGTAAACACAGATGAGGATGCTAAGCAGGCTATTCGCTACTTAAAGTCAACTGACGGAGGCAGAGCAACCTTTTTACCTCTTAATACCATCAAAAGGCGTGAACTTCGTGAAAACGGACTTGAAGATTGTTATGGTTTTGTAGGAATTGCAAGCGAACTTTGTTCTTGTGAAGAAAAATATATTAACATTCTTGGTTCCTTGCTTGGAAAAATTGTAATTGCCGAAGACTTGAACAGTGCAACAGCAATCTCAAAGAAATATTCGTATCGCTTTAAAGTAGTAACGCTTGACGGTCAGGTGGTTAACGCAGGCGGTTCACTAACGGGCGGTTCGCTTAATAGAAATACAGGATTGCTTAGCCGTGCATCAGAAATTGATCAGCTAAAAAATCTTACTGCTGACTTGCAGCATAAAGAAAAATCCGTTCAGAATTTATATGAACAAGTAAGCAGAGAATATTCTTCAATTGAAGCAGAATTGCTTGGAACAAGAGCAGATTTATCAAATAAACAGCAGGAGTCGGTACGATTACAAGCCGAAAAACGTGCATGCGAAAATGAACTTAATAATGCACAGACAGCAATTAATAATTCTCAAAACGAAATAAAAGATTGCAAAGCAAGAATTGAAAAGCTAAAAGAAAGCGGAGCCCAGGCAAAAAAACAGCTCGCCGAGCTGAATTTTAAGATTGCAAAAGCAGAAGAAAAGGTTAATTCCGTAACAGGTAACAGAGCAGAGCTTACTAAAAAAAGAGAGGAGCTCACAACGCTCTTGCAAAATATTCGTCTTGAAATAGTAACGGCTCAAAAGGATATTGACGCATTAAATTCAGAAATTGTGTTTGCTCAGAATAGAGGATCTGACCATGAAGAAAAGAAAACTGAACTTTTAAATCAGATTGATACAATTAAAAAAACTATTGTTGAAACACAAAAGAGGATTGATAGTCTTAACGGCGAAATAATAGCTATTGAAAATGAGCGTAAGGCTCTGTATAATAGAGTTGAACAAATTAATAATCAAAAGGATACATTTGAAAGGCGAAATGCAGAAATACGCGGTTTTGAGCGGGATAAAAACGCTGAACGTGAAATCTCAGGCAGAGAACTGGCACGTCTTGAAGAACGAAAAATTAATCTTCAAAAGCAGTATGATGATATAATTTCAAAACTTTGGGAAGAGTATGAACTTACAAAGCGTGAGGCAGAAGAAAATGCTATTGAAATTGAAGATTCGATAAAAGCCAACAAAAGGCTCAATGAACTCAAAAAGAAAATCAAAGGACTCGGAAACGTCAATGTTTCGGCAATAGAAGAATATAAAGAAGTTTCTGAACGTTATGAGTTTATGAGCAAGCAGGTAAATGACGTTGAAAAATCTAAGAAAGAAATTGAACGCCTTATTAATGATTTGACAAAACAAATGAAAGAGGTATTTGTAGAAAGCTTTGACCAGATTAACAAGAACTTTACCTATACTTTTAAAGAACTTTTCGGCGGAGGAACAGCTTCACTTTCGCTTTCAGACCCTGAAAATATATTGACAAGCGGAATTGATATTCTTGTTCATCCACCCGGTAAAATTGTTGTTCACCTTGACGCTTTGTCGGGTGGTGAAAAAGCGCTTGTTGCAATTGCGCTGTATTTCGCTATAATGAAAGTAAGACCTGCTCCGTTTTGTGTTATGGACGAGATTGAGGCGGCGCTTGATGATGTAAATGTATACAGATTTGCAAGTTATCTACGCAGACTTACCGACAATACTCAGTTTATCCTTATTACTCACAGACGAGGCACAATGGAAGAAGCGGATGTTCTTTACGGTGTAACAATGCAAGATGAGGGAATTTCAAAGCTGCTTGAACTGCGTTCTGCCGAAGTAGCCGAAAAACTCGGAATTGATTCAAAATAAAGGAATGATTTTATGGGACTTTTCAGTAAAATAAAAGAAGGCTTAAAGAAAACCAGAAATGCTGTTGCCGGACAGATTGATTCAATGCTTAAATCTTTTACTAAGATTGACGACGAGCTTTTTGAAGAACTTGAAGAGCTTCTCGTTATGGGTGACGTTGGTGTTCATACAGCTGAAAAAATCTGTGACGAATTAAAAAGCAGAGTTAAAAAAGAGGGAATTAAAGATCCTGATGAAATAAACAGACTTCTCGAAGAAACAGTTTCCGAAATGCTACGCGGCAGTGAAGAACTTGATATTTCAACAACACCTTCAATTATTCTTGTAATAGGCGTTAACGGAGTCGGAAAGACTACAACTATAGGAAAACTTGCTAATAGCCTTTCAAAGCAGGGCAAAAAGGTTGTTCTTGCTGCTGCCGACACTTTTCGTGCCGCTGCAATTGAACAGCTTGACATCTGGGCTAAACGAAGCGGCTGTGAAATTGTAAAGCAAAACGAAGGCAGTGACCCTGCTGCGGTTGTTTATGATGCAATTTCAGCAGCAAAAGCGAGAAATGCTGACGTTATAATTTGCGACACGGCAGGTCGCCTGCACAATAAAAAGCATCTTATGGACGAGCTTGCAAAAATCAACCGTGTAATTGACAGAGAGCTTCCCGATGCTGCAAAGGAAAAACTCCTTGTGCTTGATGCAACAACCGGACAGAATGCTGTAAATCAGGCTGAACAGTTCAGACAGGCAACAGGAATTACAGGTATTGTACTTACAAAGCTTGACGGAACAGCAAAGGGTGGAGTGGTCCTTGCAATCAAAGACGGTCTTGGAATCCCGGTCAAATATATCGGCGTAGGAGAACAAATTGACGATTTACAGCCGTTTAATTCAGAAGATTTTGCAAAAGCCCTTTTTGCAAAGACGGAGTAAAAATATGAAATTCATTGTTGCAACAAATAATCCTAAAAAACTTAAAGAGCTTGAACGCATTTTAAATCCTTTGGGAATTAATGCTGTTTCTGCAAAAGATGAAGGTATTTCACTTGATGATGTTGAGGAAACAGGAACTACTTTTGCAGAAAATGCTTTTATTAAAGCTAATTCTGCTTTTCAAAAAACAGGCTTAGCGTCTGTTGCTGATGATTCCGGCTTATGTGTTGACGCTCTAAACGGACGCCCGGGAATTTACTCTGCACGTTATGCAGGTGAAAATGCAACTGACTGTGATAAGAACACCAAACTTCTTACAGAGCTTAAAGATGTTTCTGAAATGGAAAGAACGGCTCATTTCACCTGTGCAATTTGCTGCATTCTGCCAAATGGAGAAAAAATTGAAGTTGAGGGAATCTGTGAGGGAAGTATTGCCTTTGAACCTCACGGCAACGGCGGCTTTGGTTATGACCCGATTTTTATATACGGTGATAAGAGCTACGCCGAGCTTTCACCAGAAGAAAAAGATGGAGTCAGTCACAGAGGAAAGGCATTGAGAAAGCTAAAAGCCGAGCTCGAAAAATATCTTGATAACAACTGAAAGGATTTAATATATGCTTACAAGTAAACAGAGGGCTTATTTGAGAAGTCTTGCGAACAGACTGGATACAATTTTGATTTTAGGTAAGGGCGAAATTTCAGATAATATTATTCGTCAGAGTGACACAGCTTTGACGGCACGCGAAATAATAAAAGGCAAGGTGCTTGAAAACAGTATGTATTCTTCAAGAGAGGCTGCTGAAATTCTTGCTGAAAAATGCGGTGCTGATGTTGTTCAGGTAATCGGTTCAAAGTTCGTGCTTTATCGTGAAAATATTGATGAGCCTGTTATTGAGTTGCCGAAAGCGAAAACGAAATGAGCAAAATAGGTATAATCGGCGGAACTTTTAATCCTATTCACAATGGACATATTTTACTTGCAATATATTGCAAAGAAAAACTTAAGCTTGATAAAATTATTTTCATTCCAACATATACTCCGCCGCATAAATCGAACATGGAATTAGTAAGTGAAGTCCACAGGATTAATATGTGCAATATAGCTGTTCAAAGCTATGATGATTTTTTCGTTTCAGACATCGAAATCAAGCGAAAAGGCAAAAGCTATACCTATGAAACTCTGACAAGCCTTAAAGAAATCTATCCCGATGATTCTCTGTATTTCATAATGGGAGCAGATATGTTTTTGACGCTTGAAAACTGGAAAAATCCTGAAATTATTTTTGAGAAAGCAATTATTGCAGCTGTTCCGAGAAATTCGTCGGATTTTGAAGTTCTGGACAATTATTATCGGAATATTCTGATACCGTTGGGTGCAAAGGTATGTATACTTGACGAGCCTGTTTTAAGTGTTTCTTCAACTTTTATAAGAGAAAATATAGGAAATTACAATTTTATTGAATCTTTAATTGACAGGAATGTTTATGAATATATAACAAAAAATAATCTCTACAGGGAGTGAACGAAATTGAGTATCGCTGAATATAAAAAGATTATTAAACCTATGATGAGCGAAAACAGATATAACCACTGCGTTAATGTTTCAAAAGAAGCAGTAAAGCTTGCCAGACGCTACGGTGGTGACGAGGAAAAGGCTGCAATTGCCGGTATCCTTCATGACATAACCAAAGAAATGCCAAAGGAAGAACAGTTGCAAATTATTATTGACAGTGGTATAATCTTAGACGATATTCAAAAAAATGCTCCCAAGCTGTGGCACGGTATAAGCGGAAGTGTATATATAAAAAATCACTTAGGAATTGATGATGAGGATATTCTCAATTCTGTTTGCTATCACACAACGGGCAGAGCAGGTATGTCTACTCTTGAAAAGATAATTTTTATTGCAGATTTTACATCTGAAGAACGTACATACAACGGAGTTGCAACAATGCGCAAAAAATCTAAAAAAAGTCTTGAAGAAGCAATGCTTTACGGGTTTAAATTTACGTTTTCTGATTTATCCTCCCGTGAACTTGCTATCCATCCGGACGAGCTTGCTTGTTACAATGAAATTGTTTTAAATAATCCCATGAAAGGAAAGAGTAAATGAATTCTTACGATCAGGCTGTAATGGCTGCTAAAGCCATTAGCAGCAAAAAAGGTTTGGATATACAGGTAATAGAAATAAGCGATATATCCGTTCTTGCTGATTATATGGTAATCGCTACGGGTACAAGCTCAACTCATGTCAAAGCACTTGCTGACGAGGTTGAATATAGGCTTGACGAAGCAGGAATTTCCGTAAGTCACATTGAAGGATATCGTTCAAATAGCTGGATTTTGCTTGACTATGTTGATGTAATAGTAAACGTATTTTCAGATGAAGCAAGAGAATTTTATGACCTTGACAGACTTTGGCAGGACGGAAAGCCTGTTGAGCTTACAGATATAGCAGATTAATTCGGGAGGGTTAAAATTGAAATATAATCATAAAACCACAGAACAGAAATGGCAGAAAATCTGGGAAGAAAAGGGAGTATTTCACGCAGAAGAAAATTCTGATAAAGAAAAATTTTATGCGCTTATTGAGTTCCCTTATCCTTCAGGTCAGGGCTTGCATGTAGGTCATCCACGACCCTATACTGCACTTGACACTGTTGCAAGAAAACGCAGGCTACAGGGTTATAATGTACTTTATCCTATCGGTTGGGATGCTTTTGGACTTCCTACCGAAAACTACGCAATAAAAAATCATATTCATCCTGAAATTGTTACCAAAAACAATATTGCTCGCTTTAAAAAGCAGATACAGTCGCTTGGTATTTCATTTGATTGGAGCAGAGAAATTAACACAACTGATCCTGATTATTATAAGTGGACTCAGTGGATTTTTATTCAGCTCTTTAAAAAAGGTCTTGCATATAAAAAAGAAATGAATGTAAACTGGTGTACTTCCTGTAAATGTGTTCTGGCAAACGAAGAAGTTGTAAACGGTGTTTGCGAACGCTGTGGAAGCGAGGTTGTACATAAAGTAAAATCCCAGTGGATGCTCAAAATCACAGAATATGCCGACAGACTGATAAATGACCTTGACCTTGTTAACTATCCCGACAGAGTAAAAGCGCAGCAGGTTAATTGGATTGGCAGAAGTACGGGCGCTGAGGTTGACTTTACAACAACAACAGGCGACACTCTTACTATTTATACAACAAGAGCTGATACACTTTACGGCGCAACATATATGGTAATTTCGCCGGAACATCCGCTTATCGAAAAATGGTCTGATAAACTTGGAAATATGGAAGAAATCAGAGCATATCAGGCTGCTGCTGCAAGAAAATCTGATTTTGAAAGAACAGAAGTAGCAAAGGATAAAACAGGTGTAAGACTTGACGGTGTTATGGCTATAAACCCGGTCAATAACAAAGAAATTCCTATTTTTATTTCCGACTATGTTCTTGTTTCTTACGGAACAGGCGCAATTATGGCTGTTCCTGCTCACGATACACGTGACTGGGAATTTGCAAAGAAGTTTGATTTGCCGATTATTGAGGTTGTTAAGGGTGGAAATGTTCAGGAAGAACCATTTACCGACTGTGCTACAGGTGTTTTAACAAACTCAGGTGTGCTTGACGGACTTAGCGTTGACGAAGCCAAGAAGAAGATAATTGATTGGCTTACCAAAGAGGGCAAAGGTCATTCAAAGGTAAACTACAAGCTTCGTGACTGGGTGTTCTCACGTCAGCGTTACTGGGGCGAACCTATTCCGATTGTTCATTGTGACAAGTGTGGCTATGTACCGATTGATGAAAGCGAACTTCCTCTTAAGCTTCCTATGGTAGAATCATATGAACCGACAGATAACGGCGAATCTCCTCTTGCAAAAATGACAGATTGGATTGAAACAACCTGTCCCCATTGCGGAGGTAAGGCTTACCGTGAAACAGATACTATGCCTCAGTGGGCAGGTTCTTCATGGTATTATCTGCGTTATATGGATCCCCACAACGACAAGGCTATCGCTTCAAAAGAAGCGCTCGATTATTGGGCACCGGTTGACTGGTATAACGGTGGTATGGAACACACAACACTTCATCTGCTCTACAGCCGTTTCTGGCATAAATTCCTCTATGACCTCGGAATTGTTCCTACTCCAGAGCCATATGCAAAGCGTACTTCACACGGTATGATTCTCGGTGAGAACGGCGAGAAAATGAGTAAGTCAAGAGGAAATGTAGTAAATCCTGATGAGATTGTTGAAGAATACGGCGCTGACACAATGCGCCTTTATGAAATGTTCATAGGTGACTTTGAAAAAGCAGCTCCTTGGAGTCCGTCGAGCATTCGTGGATGTCGCAGATTTGTTGAGCGTTACTGGAACTTGCAGACAATGCTTGTTGACGGTGATACAATTCGTCCCGAACTTGAGGGCGCTTTCCACAAGGCAATCAAAAAAGTCGGTGATGATATAGAAAATATTAAATTTAATACAGCTATTGCAACACTTATGGCTTTGATTAACGATATTTCAAACATAAAATCAATTAACAGAGAAGAACTTAGAATTTTTTCTATTCTCCTCAATCCTTTTGCTCCTCACGTAACCGAGGAGGTTTATGAAATATGCAAGCTTGGTGACGGTATTATTGCAGAGGCAAGTTGGCCTAAATACGATGAATCCAAGTGCGTTGATGAAAGTGTTGAAATTGTTGTTCAGGTCAATGGAAAAATTAAGGCAAAGCTCAATATTCCCGTAGATGCACAAAAAGACGAGATTCTTAATCTTGCAAAGTCTGATGAAAATGTCAAAAAAGCTATTGACGGAATGAATATAATCAAGGAGATTGTAGTTCCTAAAAAGCTTGTAAACCTTGTTGTTAAGCTATAAAAGTTCTTATAAATTTAATTTTTCCTAAAATTCTACATTTCTATTGACATTATTAGTTACATAATGTATAATTAGTTTTGCAATTATATGCAAAGTACCCATGCTGTATGGCAGATGGGAGGGAAGATAGATGGCAGAGATTAGACTCAAGGAAAATGAATCACTCGAAAGTGCATTAAGAAGATTCAAAAAGCAGTGTGCCAGAGCTGGCGTTATTGCTGAGGTTCGCAAGAGAGAAGCTTATGAAAAGCCCTCTGTAAAGCGTAAGAAGAAATCCGAAGCAGCTCGCAAACGCAAATACAGGTAACCAAACAAAGCGGACAGAGCATTCTGTCCGCTTTTTGTCATTTTTTATTGAATAAGGTGAAACTATGAAAAAAATTCTTGTTTTATTAGGTCCCAATCTTAATATGGTCGGAGTTCGTGAAAAGGGAATTTATGGTACCGAAAGCTCAGAAAGTATTGAAATTCAGATTAAAGAATATGCCGAAAAGAATGAATTTTGCGCTGATGTTTTTCAGTCAAACCATGAAGGTGATTTGATTGATAAAATTCATTTAGCAAGGGAATGCTATAACGGTGTGGTGATCAACGCAGGTGCACTTACTCACTACAGCTATGCACTGCGTGACGCAATAGCAAGTATAAAAATTCCGTTTGTAGAGGTGCATATGTCTAATATTCATGCAAGAGAAGAATTCAGACATAAGTCTGTAATTGCTCCTGTGTGTGCAGGACAAATTGCCGGATTCGGAAAAAACAGTTATTTTCTTGCAATACAGGCATTAAAGGATTTGATGTAATGAATGATGAATTATTCCACAAAAGAATTATTGCGTTAAAATCAGTATTACAAAGCGGTGAAGAAGCTTTGTTTGTTACTAATCAAAAGAATATCGGTTATCTTTGCGGTTTTTTTAACAGCGAAGGTATAATGGTTGTAACAACAGAAAAAACATTTCTCTTTGTGGATTTTAGATATATTGAGGCTGCAAAGAAAAAATCAAGCTGTTGTGAGGTAATATGTTTTAGCCGCCTTAGCACTGATTTGCTAAAGGTACTTAACGAAAACCGCATTGAAAAGCTTTATTTTGAAACTTCTGATATTACAGTTGCACGATTTAATTCGTTTAAATTATTATTTAGTGAGAATAAAATTGAATGTGACAATTCATCTGCTCTTGATAATGCTATTTTAAATCTCCGTATAATTAAAGATGAAACCGAGATAGCAAAAATTCAAAAAGCTCAGGAAATTACTGAAAAATCTTATAACGAAGTCTTAAATTATCTTAAAGTTGGAGTCACTGAAAAAGAAATTGCCTCTCGACTTGAGTTTTTAATGAAGATGAACGGAGCAGAGGACATTTCCTTTGACCTTATCACAATAACAGGCAAAAAAACTTCACTTCCACATGGCGTTCCGTCTGAGGATGTTGTAAAAGCAGGCGATTTCTTTACATTTGACATAGGAGCAGTTTATGAGGGTTATCACAGTGACACAACAAGAACAGTAGCTGTTGAATTTGCAACAGATGAAATGCAGGAAATTTACGGTATTGTTCTGAAAGCTCAGCTAAGTGCTCTTAAAAAAATCAGAAGCGGTGTTTTGTGCAGTGAAATTGACAAAACAGCAAGAGATATTATAGATAATGCAGGTTATAGCAAATACTTCGGTCATTCAACGGGTCACGGAGTGGGAATTGACATACACGAAGCCCCTAATGTTTCTCCAAATGGCAATACAAAGCTTAAAAGCGGGATGATTATTACTGATGAACCCGGTATTTATTTGCCCGAAAAGTTTGGAGTAAGAATTGAAGATATGGTTTGTGTAACCGAAAATGGCTGTAAAAATTTTGTTTCTTTGCCAAAAGAGCTTATAATTCTATAAAACACTTGCAATTTCTCTGCTTTTTATGTATAATGTTAATTGTTATATTACGGCAATGCTTTTTTGACGTATAATCATAATTTTAGGAGGTATTACTAATGATATCAGCAGGTGATTTCAGAAACGGCGTTACATTTGAAATGGACGGACAGGTTGTTTCAATTATTGAGTTTCAGCATGTAAAGCCCGGTAAAGGTGCTGCGTTCGTTAGAACAAAAATCAGAAATGTTATTACAGGTGCGGTTGTAGAAAAAACCTTCAACCCAAACGATAAATATCCGACTGCGTTTATTGACAGAAAGGATATGGAATACAGCTATTCCGACGGCGACCTTTACTACTTTATGGATACCGAAACATGGGAACAGATTCCGATTAATAAGAGCGTTCTCGGCGACAACTTCAAGTTTGTTAAAGAGAATATGGTTTGCAAGGTACTTTCTTACAAAGGAAGCGTTTTCGGCGTAGAACCGCCTAACTTTGTTGAGCTTCAGGTTACAAAGACTGATCCAGGCTTCAAAGGCGACACTGCTACAAACGCTACAAAGCCTGCTACTCTTGAAACAGGTGCTGAAATTAAAGTTCCTCTCTTTATCGATGAGGGAGAAGTTATTCAGATTGACACAAGAACAGGCGAATATATGGGTAGAGCATAATCTCTGCAGGAGTTTATTATGAATTTAACTGAGAAAATTTCTTATATCAAAGGACTTGCCGAAGGTCTTAGCCTTGACGAGTCAAAGCCCGAAGTAAAGGTAATAAACGCTATTGTTGACCTCCTTGATGATATGGCTTACTCTGTAAGTGACATGGAGGACCTTTATGATGACTTAAGTGCACAGGTTGATGAAATCGACCAGGATCTCGCTGATGTTGAATCCGATGTTTATGACGATGAATATGACGATGAATATGACGATTGCTGTGATTGCTGCGATGATGAGGATGAAGAAAATCCTTTTTATGAAGTAACCTGCGGTGCTTGCGGTCAGAAACTCAATGTTTCAGAAGATGTTCTTCTTGAGGGTGAAATTGAGTGTCCTAATTGCGGCGAACTGCTTGAGTTTGATTTTTCAGACTTATTTGACGAGGATGGCTGTTGTTCTGAAGACGGTTGTACTTGTGATTGCTGTGACGTTGAAACCGAATAAGTAAATATCACATATTGATGCCTCTCGTATAAAATGTACGAGGGGTGTTTTTTTGCTATATAACAGAAAGACTAAGCGAAAATTTAAAATTGTAAGACGAATATTGTTTTCAGCATTTTTGATTCTTTTATCCATTATTGTATTCTGCGAAGTTCATTTATCTGATTTCAGACCTGAATATATAAGAATACAGGCAGAAATTTTGTCAGTAAATTCCGTGTGTGATGCAGCAAATTCAACGCTTGAAAAACTCGGCTATAACTATGATGATATAGCTAAAATTAAATATTCAGAAGATGGTAAGGTCCAGTCAATTGAAACCGATTCAATCAAAATTAACAAAATAAAGTCTGAAATCACAAAATCGGTTCAGGAAGAAATTGCTAAGGTTTATGACAATGAAATTGATATTCCTATAGGCGCTTTTACAAATGTTACTGTGCTTTCAAACTGGGGTCCGTCAATTACCTTGAGTTTTAACTTAACCGGCAGTTTTTCTTCTGAAATTGTAAGCACATTTGAACAAGCGGGAATAAACCAGACAGTGCACCATATCAGACTTATGTTGACTTCAAAAATCATGACTACTTCTCTTGATTACTCGGGAAATATTACATTTACAACAGATTTTGAGATAGCTCAGTCGGTAATAGTAGGAACAACTCCATCATCTTACGGAAATCTTTATAAAACATATTAATTTGAAAACCCTGTGAAAAATATTGAAAAACAATATATTTTGTGGTATACTAAAACAGTTAATACAATGGGTAAGGAGGCAATTATTTGGCTGACACTATAAATTCGTCTGATAAACTGTCTGAAAAGCAATCAGAGTATATGAAGCTGATTGCTGAGATTATGGAAATTAGAAAAAGGGGCGAGAAACCGCTTGCTTTTGTAAGAACATACGGCTGTCAGCAAAATGTTGCCGACAGTGAAAAAATAAAGGGTATGCTTGCCCAGTCCGGATTTGATTTTGTTGACGCACCCGATGAAGCTGACTTTATTCTTTTTAACACCTGTGCAGTCCGAGAACACGCAGAAGACAGAGTTTTTGGCAACGTAGGCGCTCTCAAGAATCTAAAAAGAAAACACCCGCAAATTTTGATTGCTCTCTGTGGTTGTATGATGGAACAGGAGCATATTGCTAACAGAATATACAACAGCTTCCCTTTTGTCGGTCTTGTATTCGGAACTCACTCACTCCATCATTTCCCAGAACTGGTGTATAATTCACTTGTGAATGGAAAACGTATTGTTGAACGCGGAAACGATGACAACAAGCTGTATGAGGGTATTCCTGTAAGACGTGACGGCAGTTTTAAAGGTTGGCTGCCTATAATGTACGGATGCAATAACTTCTGTACTTACTGTATTGTTCCATACGTAAGAGGACGTGAACGCAGCCGTGACAAGAATATAATCGTTTCCGAGGCAAGAGAAATGATTCAAAGTGGTTATAAAGACATTACACTGCTTGGGCAGAATGTAAACTCCTATGGCAAAAACCTGCCTGACGGTGTGAATTTTGCAAGGCTGATAAATGAGATTGATTCAATTGACGGTGACTATTGGCTTAGGTTTATGACCTCTCATCCGAGAGATTGTTCAAAGGAGCTTATAGATGCGATTGCAAACGGAACACATATAAGTAAGCACCTTCACTTACCGTTCCAAAGCGGTTCAGACCGAATTTTAAAAGCGATGAACAGGCATTATGACAGAAAAAGATACCTTGAAATTGTTAATTATGCAAAAGAAAAAATTGAAGATGTTTCTCTTACAAGTGACATAATCGTCGGATTTCCCGGAGAAACTTATGAAGATTTTAAGGAAACCCTTTCATTGATAAAAGAAGTTGAATTTACATCGCTTTTTACATTTATCTTTTCACCCAGAATCGGCACACCCGCCGAAAAAATGGATGATCCTATACCTTATGAAGAAAAGTCAAAGTGGTTTCGAGAACTGCTTGACGTTCAGGAAGAAATTGCAGCAAAACGCTGTGCTTCTATGGTTGGAAAAACAGAAAAGGTTCTTATAGAAGGGGAAACAGGCAAAAATGATGAATTAACAGGCAGAACAAGCGGTAATATAATTGTCGAGCTTAAAGCACCTGCTGATTTAATCGGAACATTCAGAAGTGTAAAAATAACAAAAGCACGTAACTGGATTCTCAAAGGAGAATTAGTATAAAAATTTGGAGGAAAAATTATGGATATTATTACAATGGCAAGAGAGCTTGGAAAAGCAATTCAGAAAGAAGAATCATACATCAAATTACAGAAAGTTCAGACGAAGGCAGACGCGGATACAGAGCTTCAGAGCTTAATCGGTGAGTTTAATCTTAAAAGAATGTCAATCAACAATGAGGCTTCCAAAAAGGAAAGAAATCAGGACAAGCTTGCGCAGCTTAATACTGAAATGAGAGAAGTATACTCAAAGATTATGTCTAATGAAAATATGATTGCTTACAACGATGCAAAGGAAGAATTTGACGTTGTTGCTAACAGAGTACTATCAATTGTTCAACAGTCCTGTGAGGGCGCTGATCCTGAAACTGCTGATTATTCGCAGTCATCTTGTTCAGGCAGCTGTGAGAGCTGCGGCGGCTGTCACTAAATTCATTTACCATTAACTTAAAAAGGGTGTGAGATTATGGCGGAGTTATCTCCGATGATGAAACAGTATTTTAAAATAAAAGAAGAAAATAAGGACAGTATTTTGTTTTTTCGTCTTGGGGATTTCTACGAAATGTTCTATGATGATGCAAAGCTTGCCTCTAAAGAATTAGAACTCACACTCACAGGTCGTGACTGCGGTCAGGACGAACGTGCGCCGATGTGTGGAGTTCCTTTTCACAGTTGTGAGGGTTATATAGCTCGCCTTGTATCAAAAGGATATAAGGTTGCAATTTGCGAGCAAACCGAAGACCCTGCAAAGGCTAAAGGTCTTGTAAAGCGTGATATTATTCGTGTAATCACACCAGGTACTGTTATGGAATCGAGTATGCTCGACGAAAGTAAAAACAATTACATCTGTTGTATGTTTGCCAAAAACAAACATATAGGAATTTGTTTTTGCGATATTTCTACAGGAGAATTATATGCTACGGAGATTTCAGGAAAAGATTCATATAATGTGCTTACAAGTCAGCTTGCAAGCTACAACCCGAGGGAAATTCTTATCGGCGGAGATATTGTAAAAATCAAGGAATTGCCTAAATTTATCAAGACAAAGCTTTCAGCAGGTGTCGAGATGATTGAGGACGATAAGTTTGATTACGCACTCTGCAAAAACACCGTTACTGAACATTTTAAAGAAGAGTCGGAGAATGCAACTGAAAGTGAAGTTGTTGTATCTGCAATCGGAGCTTTACTGTCGTATCTTAAGGATACTCAGAAAAGCGGACTTGAACGCATAAATCATATTGAACTTTTCAGTGAAAGCCAGTATATGAGGCTTGACTACAACACACAGCGCAATCTTGAACTTACGCAGACAATGCTTACCAAAGAAAAGCGAGGTTCACTGTTGTGGGTTATTGACAAAACTAAAACTGCAATGGGCAAAAGACTTATTCGTTCCTGGCTTGAGCACCCACTGATGAATATTTCTTCAATTAATAATCGTCAGTCTGCTGTTGAAGAGCTTGTCAATGATACAATGCTGCGCCTTGAAATTACAGATAACATTTCCGGTATTTTTGATATTGAAAGACTGATGACAAAAATCGTTTACGGCTCGGCAAATGCCAGAGATTTGCGTTCGCTTTGCTCGGCTATTCAGAATCTACCGAGAATTTCAGAACTTATCTCTGACTGCAAAGCTTCTTATCTCAGAAAAATTCATCATGATATTGATACTCTTGACGATATATTTAGCCTTATTGACAACGCTATTGTTGAAGAACCTCCGTTTACTATAAGAGAGGGCGGAATTATTAAGCGAGGATATAACGACGAACTTGATTTAGTAACAGGTGATATGAATAATTCAAAGGATATCCTTGCTAAAATTGAGGCAGAACAACGGGAATTAACAGGTATTCCTAAGCTTAAGGTTGGCTATAACAGGGTGTTTGGTTACTATATTGAAGTAACAAATTCATATAAAGACCTTGTTCCCGATACTTACATAAGAAAACAAACTCTTACAAATTGCGAAAGATACATTACACAGGATTTAAAAGAGGTTGAAGGCAGAATACTCGGCGCAAAGGACAGATCAGTTGCACTTGAATTTTCCTTATTTGACGCTGTCAGAAAAAATGTTGCAGATAACCTTGAACGTATTCAAAAGACGGCAAAGGCAATTGCAACGCTTGATGTTATTGTTTCACTTGCAAATGTAGCGTCAGATAATAGATATATTCGTCCCGATGTTAATCTTTCGTCTGCAATAAGAATCAAAGATTCACGTCATCCTGTTGTTGAAGTCCTTTTAAAGGATGCTCCGTTTGTTCCTAATGATGTTTGCCTTGACAGCGACAGTGACAGGGTAGCAATAATTACAGGCCCGAATATGGCAGGTAAGTCAACATATATGCGCCAGATTGCTCTTATTGTTCTTATGGCGCAGATGGGCAGTTTTGTTCCTGCATCATCTGCCGAGATTGGAATTGTAGACAGTATTTTCACAAGGGTGGGTGCGTCCGATGATTTGGCTTCGGGACAGTCAACATTTATGGTTGAAATGAGTGAGGTCGCAAATATAGTTAAAAATGCTACATCAAAAAGCCTGCTTATTCTTGACGAAATAGGCAGAGGTACTTCCACTTTTGACGGTATGAGTATTGCAAGAGCAGTGCTTGAGTTTTGTGCTGATAAAAAGAAGCTTGGTGCAAAAACTTTGTTTGCTACTCACTATCACGAGCTTACGGTAATGGAAAATCTTCTTGAAGGTGTAAAGAATTACAACATCGCAGTAAAAAAACGTGGTGATGATATAACCTTTTTGCGCAGGATTATTCCCGGTGGTGCAGATGACAGCTACGGTATAGAGGTTGCAAAGCTTGCCGGTGTTCCTCAGTCAATAATCAACCGTGCAAAAGAAATTCTCGCGGAAATCGAAAGCAATGATGATGGAAAGATTGAAATAATTAAAGAAGAAAACGACGATATGCAGCTTTCGCTTTTAGGAATAGAGCAAAATCCTGTAATTGATAAGCTGAAAGAGTCAGATTTAAACACATTAACCCCGATAGAAGCAATGAATTTGCTTTATGAATTAAAGAGTATGATATAACGTTTCAGAAAGGCGGTGACAATATGGGTGTTATTAATGTTCTTGATAAACACGTTGCAGAACTTATTGCAGCAGGCGAGGTAGTTGAACGTCCAGCTTCCGTTATTAAGGAACTCGTTGAAAATTCAATAGATGCCGGTGCTAAGAACATCACCGTTGAAATTAAAAACGGCGGAACTACCTTTATGCGTGTCACCGATGACGGATGCGGAATCTTAAAAGATGATATCAAAGTTGCATTTTTAAGACATGCTACGAGCAAGGTGAAATTTGAAAATGACCTTGATTGTATCTCAACTCTCGGTTTCAGAGGTGAAGCACTCGCTTCAATCTGCGCAGTTTCAAGACTTCAACTGATTACAAGAAATATTAATGAGGAAATTGGTTCAAGCTATGAAATTGACGGCGGAGAAGAAATTTCCTTTGATGATGCGGGATGTCCAATTGGTACAACTTTTATTATCAGGGATTTGTTTTACAACATCCCCGCACGTGCTAAGTTTCTGAAAAAAGATGTTTCAGAGGGAAACGCTGTATCAAATATAATTGATAAAACAGCTCTTTCGCATCCCGAAATTGCATTTACATACATAAAAGACGGAAAACAAGTGCTTAAAACCTTTGGAGACGGAAAGCTTATTTCTGCTGTATATTCTGTGTTCGGCAAGGATTTTGCAAATGGCTTAATACCCGTTGCATATGAGCTTGATGCAATTAAAATTAAAGGCTATGTTTCCAAACCCGTAAATTCACGTCCAAACAGAAATATGCAAAATTTCTTTATTAACGGACGTTATGTTAAAACAAGAACTGCCATGGCGGCTATTGAGGAAGCATTTAAGGGTTCTATAATGGTTGGAAAATTTCCATCTTGCGTATTAAATATTGAACTTCCGTTTGAAATGATTGATGTTAATGTTCATCCCGCAAAAATCGAAGTGCGTTTTATAAATGAACGACCTGTATTTGATGCAGTTTATCACGCTGTAAAATCTTCACTTATGAAGTTTGACAGCCGAAAAAACGCATCATTTAAAAATAATGCAGCATTTAACGAGCGTAATGGTTTTAATCCTTTTAATAATGCGCAGGCTATACTTTCAAAAAGCACCGAAACTCCTAAGGTTGTTCCCACAGCCTCGACAAAACCTGAAACAAAAAATGTAAAAGATGATTTTAATCCTTTTGATGGAGTAAACTTCAGCTCTTCTAAAACTGAAAAAACAACATATTCAAAAAGAAAAAGTATAGACAATATAAAACTGTCTGATTCGGGCAAGTCGTTTAATCTATATACTAACCGGGCTATCAACGACGCTAAAAAAGAAAAATCTTTTTCACAACAGGAGATTATTCCTGCTGTGGTATCAGAGCCAAAGCAAGAAGTACAAACGGCTAAGAAAATTGGTTCTCCTGATATTTTAAAAGATAAAGAATATGGTTTATCTGATTCGCAAGATAATTCTATACCTATTTTTATGGAGCAAACTGAAACAGAAATCAAATATATAGGCGAAGCATTCGGCACATATATAATTGCAGAAAAGAATAAAAAGGAAATTTTGTTTATTGATAAACACGCTGCACACGAGCGTATGATTTATGAAAAACTAAAAGCGGAAAAGGCGGCTTCTTTTTCGCAGATGCTTCTTCAGCCGATTACAGTAACGCTTGAAAAATCTGAGTACGATGCTGCTATTAATAATATTGATATGTTCAAAGCTTGTGCTTTTGACGTTGAGGACTTCGGAAACAGCACAGTAATAGTAAGAAGTGCACCGCAGTATCTTGACGCTGCCGATATAAACGATTGTGTTACAGAAATGGCTGATTACATTGCCATGGGTAAAAATGATATTTTTACAGAAAAAATGGATTGGTTTTATCACAATGTTGCGTGCCGTTCCGCAATAAAGGCAAGAAATAAAAGCACTCGGCAGGAACTGATTGACATTGTAAAAAAACTCGAAGAAAATCCTCAGATAAAGTACTGCCCTCACGGCAGGCCTGTTTGTATAGTTATGACCAAAAATGAAATTGAAAAGCAGTTCGGCAGGGTGTGATATTCTGGAAAATTTAATAAAAGTTGTTTCAATTGTAGGCCCGACTGCATCGGGCAAAACAAAACTCTCAATAAAACTTGCAAAAATGTTTAACGGCGAAATTATTTCTGCCGACTCAATGCAAATTTACAAAGGAATGCAGATTGCTACCGCAAAACCTACAGTGGATGAAATGGAAGGTATAAAGCACCACTTAATAGATTTTGTTTCACCTGATGAAACTTATTCTGTCGCAATGTTTGTGAAGGATGCATCTGAATGTATATCTGATATTATTTCAAGAGGCAAGCTTCCGTTTATTGTCGGAGGCACTGGACTGTATGTTGATTCACTCCTTAACCATATAACTTTCAGTGAAGAACAGCGTGACGAAAAGCTTTCGCTTGAACTTCGTAAAATTTACGAGGAAGAGGGGATAGAAACTCTTCTAAAAATGCTTTCAGAATTTGATATAGATTCTGCTAATAGGCTGAAAACTGAAAAAAATCCTAAAAGAATAATTCGTGCAATTGAGTTTTATAAAACTACAGGCACAACCATTACAGAACAAAATAAAAAATCGAAACTTGTTAAAAGTCCTTACAATCCCATAAAAATCGGACTTAATTTTAAAGACAGGTCAAAACTTTATGAAAGAGTAAATAAACGTGTTGATATAATGCTTGAAAGCGGGCTTTTAAATGAAGCAAAGGAAATTATTTCAAATAAACTTAGTCTAACTTCGGTAAAGGCAATCGGTTACAAAGAACTCTTTCCGTATTTTAACGGTGAAAAAACTCTTGAAGAATGTATAGACAAGCTAAAAATGGAAACACGCAGATACTCAAAGCGCCAAATTACCTGGTTTAAAAGAGATTTGGAGATAAACTGGCTTTACGCAGATGAATATAATTCTTTTGAAGAACTACTTGCTAAAGCCGTTGAAATAATAAAAAAAGGATATATTTATGGATAAATTACTTTTTAAGCGAATACTTGTATCAGCGCTCACAATTCTTGCGCTTATATACGTTGCTTATCTTCTAATCAGTGCAAATTTTGATATGTACCCCACTGAAAATGCAGTACAAACTACAGTAACAAATAAAATTTTTACAAACGCTTTTATAATCCGTGATGAGAATGTTATAAGCAACAATACTAACGGTGTGCTTTCTTATTCTTGCTATGAGGGCGAAGAAGTCAAGGTGGGCGGTGCAATAGCTAATATTTATGAAAACGAAGATGACGCTCTTGCTCAGACAACTGCTGCTGCTCTTGAAAAGCAGAAAAGCACTCTTGAATCTTTGCAAAAGAATAACTCTGTTAATACTGTCGGAATCGACACCATTAACAATTCAATACACAATAACCTTATAAATTACCTTGATGATATAAATAACGGAGAATTAAATTCTGCGTTTACCGATTCATATAATTTACTTTCTTCAATTAATCAAAGGCAGCTTTATACAGGTAAATACACTAATTTTAATTCAGAAATTTCAAGCCTGCAGTCGCAGATTGACAGTTTAAAAAATTCATCGGGAGAAAGTATCGGTACAATTAAAACAGACAAAGCAGGTTATTTTTCCGAGTATTGCGACGGATATGAAAATTCTATAAAGTATTCAGATATTGATAGAATAAAGCTAAATGATTTAGAAAAAGTACAAAAATCCAACATATCCGATAACACGGCAGGAAAAATTATCAGTAGCTTAAACTGGTATGTTGCCTGCAAGGTATCTGCTGATGAGGCAACCGAGCTTTCTCTTTGGGACGGAAACGTTACAATTTTATTTTCTGATGCAGCAACAGACAGCGTTCCGGCTTCAATTTACAGAATTCATCAGGAAACAACCGATTCAGACGCTCTTGTAATTCTTAAGTGTGACTATATGGACGAGGGCTTAATTGAAGCAAGACAAGAACCTGTTGAAATCGGACTTGGCACATACACGGGACTTCGTATAAGCAAGCGTGCAATTCACGATGATTATGTTACTAAGACAATTTATGATGAAAACGACAATAAACATACTGAGCAGAAAAAGGTTCAGGGTGTTTATGTACTCTACGGAAGTGAGGTTCAGTTTAAACAGATTTCCATTCTTTATGCTGATGATGACTATGTTATCTGTGATACTTCTCCAGATGAAGATGAATTGTTTAACGGAGAAACAGTTTCACTTTATGATAAGGTAATTTTAAAAGGAGATGATTTGTATGACGGCAAGGTCATTGAGTGACGTCGAATACAATTATAAGTTAATAAATGAAAGAATTGCTGAAGCAGCGCAAAAGGTTGGTAAAAGCAGGGATGATATAACATTTCTCGCTGCTACCAAAACAGTTGAGCCAGAGATTATCAATCACGCAATAAATCTCGGCCTTGACCATATTGGTGAAAACAAGGTTCAGGAGCTTTTGTCAAAATACGACAGCTACAATCTTGAGAAGTGCTCATTGCAGTTTATCGGACACCTACAGACTAATAAGGTAAGACAGATTGTAGACAAGGTAGATTTAATTCAGTCTGTTGATTCTGTAAAGCTTGCTAATGAAATTGCAAAGCAGTCGATTAAACTTAATAAGATTACCGATATTCTTGTTGAAGTTAACATAGGCAGAGAAGAAAACAAATCAGGAGTGTATCCTGAAAACCTTGAAGAATTGCTCTGTGAAATATCCAAAATTGAAGGAATTTCAGTCAAAGGATTGATGACAATACCTCCAATTTGTGATAATAAACATAAATTTTCTAAATATTTTAATAATATGCATAATATATTTATTGACATATCGCAAAAAAAATTAGATAATATAAGTATGACTATTCTTTCAATGGGAATGTCTGCCGATTATTATGAAGCAATATTGGAAGGCGCCAATATGGTAAGAATAGGTTCGTCGCTTTTTGGCGCAAGAGATTACACATAATTTTAGGAGGAAATATAAATGGCAGGAATTGTTGATAAGTTTAAGCGTATGTGGGACGCACCGGACGACGAGTATGAGTACGATGAGTACGGATACGCTGATGAAGGTGACGACGGCTACGAGGAAGAACAACCCGTAAGGGAAAGAGAACGTGACAGAGATAGAGAGGTTGGCGGAAGAAACAAGGTTGTAAATATCAACGCAACTGCGAAACTTCAGGTTGGTATTTTTAAACCCGAGAGATTTGGCGAGGAAACTCGTTCAATTGCCGATGAGCTTATGAAAACTCATACTGTTGTTCTTAATCTTGAAGACACAAACAAGGATATGGCAAGAAGAATTCTTGATTTTTTAAGTGGCGTTGCTTATGCAAACAGGGGAAAAATTAAAAGAGTAGCTACAAATACTTACATTATTATTCCGAGTAATGTTGACCTTACCGGTGATGATTTACTCGACGAATTAGAAAACAGCGGTGTATACTTCTGATGATGACAAGCTTTTTTACTCAAAGCTTGATGATGCTGCCAATTTGTGTTATACGCGACATAAACCGTATTTCTTTTCGTTTCTAAGTGAAAGAAAACAAGCTTTGGCTGAAAAATATCTAAGGACAATTTGTTTTGAAAACTACTGTTTTTTCGGCGGTTATGAAAGCAGCGAAAGAAAAGTACTTGCACTGAGCGATAGCGACGTAAAGCTCGTTTTTCCGATTTCTGCGCTTGAATTTCGCTATCGCAATTGCGACAGACTTACTCACAGGGATTTTCTCGGAGCTTTGATGTCACTTGGTATTGAACGTGAGACAGTCGGAGATATTCTTGTTGGCGACGGAAGAACAATTGTTTTTGTAAAAAGCGAACTTGAAGATTATATCGTTTCTCAAATTTTTAAAATCGGCAATGTCGGTGTAAAAATCTGCAACGCTGATTTGTCAAAACTGCCTGAGGGAAGAGGAACAGAAGAATTATTGCTTGTTGTTTCATCGCTTAGATTAGATAATATTGTAGCTGCTGTAACGGGATTATCACGCGAAAAGACAAAGTCGCTTATTATGACAGGCAACGTAAGTCAAAATTATATTCAAACAATGAATATCAGTCAGCCAACCGCTGTTGGAGATGTACTGATTATTCGAGGAAATGGAAAATATATTCTGAACGCTGTTATGGGTGAAACGAAAAAGGGGCGTATCAGAATTTCTCTAATTCATTTTAGATAAGGAGTGCATACATATGCTTACAATTGATGAGATTAAAAATATAAGTTTCAGGAAAGCCACCTTAAGCGGCGGCTACAGAGCAGAAGACGTAGATGCTTTTATTGACGAGGTTATTTCTTCGTTTGAGCAGCTTAAAAAAGAAAAAACAAATCTTGTTCATAAAATTGACATACTTGCAACTCGTGTTGAACAGTATAAATCGGATGAGGAAACTGTTAGAAATGCGCTTTTAGCTTCACAGAAGGTTTCTGACGCTTGCATCAGAGAAGCAAAAGAGAAAGCTGCAAAAATTGTTCGTGACGCTGAGAATAAGGCGCAGTCATTGCTTGTTGACGCTAACAAGATGACAGCTATTGAGAAAGAAAATTACCTTCAGCTCCAGTCTGACGCAGTTGCACTCAGAAATGAATTAATTGAGCTTTACAGAAATCACATTAAGGCTATTGATGACCTCCCAACTTCCGCAGACCTTGATGATTCAAAAAAAGCTCTTGATGAAAAATATCCCACAAATGATATAAAAGAAGAGCCGGCTCCCGAAAAAATCGAATTACAATCCGCGGAGCAAAGTGAAGTAAAATCTGTTGCCGAAGAGGTTGTTGAAGAAAAATTCAGCGTAAAGTCTGAACCAGTGCAAAAGCGTTCGGGCAAGTTTTCTCACCTCAAGTTCGGTGAAAACTATGATGTTTCAGCTGATTAATTTCAAATTTATAGATATTGGAGAGAATATATAAAATGTCCCAGGATTATAATTCTACACTTAATCTTCCGAAAACCGACTTCCCGATGCGTGCAGGTCTTCCTAAAAGTGAGCCTGTGACTCTCAAAAACTGGGAGGATGAGAATATTTATGATAACCTTATGAAAATTAATGAGGGCAAACCCCTCTTCGTTCTTCATGACGGACCGCCTTATGCTAACGGAGATATTCATTTAGGCCACGCTCTCAATAAAATTTTAAAGGATTTTATTGTAAGATACAAAAATATGGCGGGTTTTAAATCACCATATGTGCCTGGTTGGGATACTCACGGCTTGCCCACAGAGCTTAAAGCCAGACAAAAGGCAGGAATAGGCAATTCAGCTGATATTTCTATTATTGAGCTGAGAAAGATGTGCGAAGAATTTGTCACAGGCTATATTAATGATCAACGTACACAATTCAAACGTTTGGGAATAATCGGTGATTGGGATAATCCATATATAACGCTAAAACATGAATTTGAGGCCGAACAAATAAGAGTATTTGCACAAATGGCTGAAAAGGGATATATATATAAGGGGTTAAAACCTGTTTATTGGTGTCCTGAATGCAAAACTGCTCTTGCAGAGGCTGAAATTGAATATGCTGAGGATCCCTGCCATTCAATTTATGTAAAGTTTAAAATTAAAGATGACAAAGGTGTATTCTCTGCAATGGGAATTGACCCGTCAAAAGTAAGATTTGTTATTTGGACAACAACCACTTGGACTCTTCCTGCAAATGTTGCTATTTGCGTTGGACCGAGATTTGAATATTCAGTTATTAAAACCTGCGATGAATATCTTATTATGGCTACTGATTTATACAAATCTGCAATGGAAGTTGCCGGAATAACTGATTATGAAGTTGTTGCTACTGTAAAGGGCAGTGAACTCGAGTATATTACAACTTTCCATCCGTTCCTTGACAGAGAATCACTCGTAATCGTTGGAGAACATGTAACACTTGAGAGTGGTACAGGCTGCGTTCACACTGCTCCGGGACATGGCGTAGATGACTATAATGTTTGTCTTAATTATCCTGAAATTCCTATTATTTGCCCTGTTGATTCAAACGGTGTGCTTACCGATGAAGCAGGTCAGTTTGCAGGATTAACAACTAATGAAGCTAACAAAAAAATTGCGGCTTATCTTGATGAAAACGGTTATCTGTTTGCGTTAAAGAAAATTAAACACCAGTATCCACATTGCTGGAGATGCAAAACTCCTATTCTTTTCAGAGCCACCGACCAGTGGTTCTGCTCTGTAGACGATTTCAAAGAAGATGCTGTAAAAGCAATCAATGAAGTTGAGTGGATTCCCGAATGGGGTAAAGACAGAATTACTTCAATGGTAAGAGAAAGAAAAGACTGGTGTATTTCACGTCAAAGAAAATGGGGCGTTCCTATTCCCATATTCTTCTGTAAGGAATGCGGCGAAGCTCATATTGATAAAGAAGCAATGTTAGCTGTTGCTGATTTGTTTGAAAAAGAGGGTTCCAATGCATGGTACCATCATACTGCAGAAGAAATTCTACCAAAGGGAACAAAATGTAAAAAATGCGGTGCTACTGAGTTTGAGAAAGAAAAAGACATAATGGATGTTTGGTTTGACAGCGGTTCTTCTCATACTGCTGTTGTTAAAAAGAGGAGTGAATTAACATTTCCTGCTGACCTCTATCTTGAAGGAAACGATCAGTATAGAGGTTGGTTCCAATCATCACTTTTGACATCAGTTGCAACTACAGGTGAAGCACCATACAAAGCTGTTCTTACTCACGGAATGATTCTTGATGATGAATCAAGAAAAATGAGTAAATCACTTGGTAATGGTATCAGTCCGCAGGATGTTACAAAGCAATACGGTGCTGATGTTTTGAGGCTATGGGTAGCGTCAACTGATTATCAGAGTGACGTCCATATTTCAAATGATATATTAAAACAAGTATCTGAGTCATACAGAAAAATCAGAAATACTGCAAGATATATCCTCGGTAATCTCAACGGCTTTAATCCTGATGAGAATATGGTATCGCTTGACGAGCTTATGCCTATTGACAAATGGGCGCTTGCAAAGCTTAATAATCTTATTGATAAAGTCAAAGAAGCCTATGATAAATACGAGTTCCATATTGTGTACCACGCTATTCATAACTTCTGCGTTGTTGATATGTCTAATTTTTATCTTGATGTTTTAAAAGACAGACTTTATACTGAAAAGGCTGACAGCAAGCCACGTAGGGCTGCTCAGACTTCTATTTACATTATTCTTAATGCAATGACAAGAATGATTGCGCCTATCCTTGCATATACATCAGATGAAATTTGGAAATATATGCCTCATTCATCGAACGAAAATGCTAATCACGTTATTTTCAACGAAATGCCTGAAAAGGTCGATATTTCCATTGATGACAACTTTATGACTTTCTGGGACGAAATTCATGAGTTAAGAGATGATGTTAAAAAGTCACTTGAAGCCTTTATCAAGGATAAGACAATAAAAAGCTCTCTTGAAGCTAAGGTAACGCTTGTTGCAAGCGGTGATAAGCTTGCTTTCCTTAAAAAGGCTGAAAATGAGCTTGCAACTGCATTCATTGTATCAGAAGTTGAAATTGCAGAGAATTCATCTGAACTTGAAATTAAGATTGAAAAAGCTGAGGGTGAAAAGTGCGAACGTTGCTGGGCTATTTCAAAAACTGTTGGAAAAAGCAACGAGCATCCCACACTTTGCTCACGTTGTTGTGAAAATTTAAAATAATTACTAATATTTAAAACAAATCGGTGTGTTTGATCACACCGATTTGTTCTAATAGCATTTTGGAGGGGCTTATGCCGTTTGTTTCACTTATAGTCGGAGCAGTGCTCGTTGTTATTGATCAGGTAATTAAATATTTTGTTTCTGCATATCTTCAACCTATAGGTTCTGTAAACGTGATTGACAATTTGTTTAGTCTGACATATGTAGAAAATAAAGGCGTTGCATTCGGAATGTTTTCCGGTATGCACTGGTTGTTTATTGCCTTGACGTCCGTTTTGCTTGCAATTATAATTTTTTATATGTTCAAAAAAAGACCGAAAGGTAGGTTTTTCTATATTTGTGCAGCTCTCATAATCGGCGGAGGCGTAGGAAACTTGATTGACCGAATATTTTACGGTTATGTAATTGATTATATAAGCCTTTCGTTTTTTCCGCCGGTATGTAATTTTGCAGACTATTGCATAACAACAGGCACAATTCTGCTTGTAATCTATCTTTTGTTCTTATCCGATATACTCGACAGTTCTAAAAAGGCGAAAATAAAAAATGACTGAGCATAGATTGATTTGTAATGAAAGCGGAATAAGACTAGATAAGTTTATTTCAGTTGCTAATGTTAGTTTGTCACGAAGTGCCGCTGTGAATCTAATTGAAAATTCGGGCGTTACTGTTAATGATAAGCTGGTTGATAAAAAGTACAAGCTTTCAGAAGGCGATGTCGTAGTTTTACAGATTCCCGATCCTGTTCCTTATGAAGCAAAGGCTGAAAATATACCCCTTGATATCGTATATGAGGATAATTACCTGCTTGTTGTAAACAAGCCCAAAGGAATGGTAGTTCATCCTGCTGCAGGCAATTATGACGGTACTTTGGTAAATGCTCTTTTATATCATTGCGGAAGCAGTTTGTCGGGTATTAACGGTGTTCTAAGACCAGGAATTGTTCATCGTATTGACAAGGATACAAGCGGTCTTCTTATAGTTGCAAAAAACGATTTTGCACATACTCATCTTGCAAAACAGATTAAAGACCATTCCTTTACCAGAGAGTACGAGGCTGTTGTATTTGGTAACCTCAAAGACGATGATGGTGTAGTCGATGCACCCATAGGAAGAAATCCCAATGACAGAAAGAAAATGTGCGTTACTGCTAAAAACAGCAAAAATGCAGTAACCCATTATTCCGTAATCAGAAGATATAAGGGCTATACGCATATCAGGTGTATACTTGAAACGGGCAGAACACATCAAATTAGGGTTCATATGGCTTATCTTGGCCACCCTGTTGCGGGAGATATCGTATACGGAGTAAAAAATGAAAAGGTGTCTTTTATTGGTCAATGTCTGCATGCTCGTAAGATAGGCTTTGTTCACCCAAAAACAGACGAGTATATAGAGTTTATTTCACAGTTGCCTGATTATTTTACTGATTTTATAACTAAACTTAATAATATAAGCAAATAATTTTCTTTTTTTTGAAAAAACGCTTGAATTATTATTTCTTTTATGATATTATTAATAGGCATTTGATACCGTCGTTACTCACGACGCGGTTCAAATAACGGCTTAGCCGTCATTTTGAAGCTGATAGTCCGCTGCCTTTAGGTATGAATATCGGGAAAATTAGGAGGATAAAAAATGGACGCATTAAAAACAATTGCTGCCGGTTCTGTTAAGGATACTACTCCTCAGTTCAGCATCGGTGATACTGTAAAGGTATCAGTAAACATTCGCGAAGGCGAAAGAGAAAGAATCCAGATGTTTGAGGGTACTGTTATTGCTAAAAGAGGCAGTGGCGTAGCTGAAACATTTACTGTAAGACGTGTAGCTTACGGCGTAGGTGTTGAAAGAGTGTTCCCGCTTCATTCACCCAACGTTAAAGACGTACAGGTTGTTCGTTACGGTAAGGTTCGCAGAAGTAAGCTCTACTATCTCCGTGATAGAGTTGGTAAGGCTGCTAAGGTTAAAGAGCAGATTCGCAAGTAATTCTTTAATGTTTAAAAAGGGGACTGAAAAGTCCCTTTTTTACTTTACTTTCAGCAGGTGAATAAATTGAGCGTAAAAAATACATATGATGAAAATCTAAACGAAACTTTTAACAAGGATGATATTGAGCTTTCTGCCGAACTAAATCCGGATATTTATTTTAAAGATAAATCTGATAATTTTAGTGACGGTCAGTTTATCGCAATGAAATCCGAAGGAGCGATTTCAGGATTCTACGATTGGATACGTTGCATACTTTTTGCAATTTCTATTGTTGTGATATGTCTTACATTTGTTTTTCGTTTAGTTGACGTTGACGGAACTTCAATGGAAAGCACCCTTGAGTCTAAAGACAAGGTTATTGTAACAAATCTTTTCTATACTCCAAAAGACGGAGATATTGTTGTTATTTCTCACGGCGCTGAGTATGTTAATCCGATTATTAAGAGAGTCATTGCAACAGAAGGACAAACGATTAAACTCGATTATGAAAATGACAGAATAATCGTAGACGGCGTTGTTCTTAATGAGCCTTACATAAATGATTCTACTTTTGCAGGAAATTACGGCGACTATGAAATTCCCGAGGTTGTACCGGAAGGCAAGGTTTTTGTTATGGGTGACAATAGAAAAGTATCTCTCGACAGCCGCAGAACCGAAATAGGTCTTATTGACGTTGAAAATGTAATCGGTAAGGCACAGTTTGTTGCTTTCCCGTTCAGTGATTTCGGATATCTTTACTGATTTATTAATTTTATATTTTAATTTTGTATTGTATTAAGCTTGTTTCTGTTTTATAATAGAAATAAGCTTTTACTTTTATCGGAGGAATACATGAGAGAAAAAATTAAATGCAGCTACAATCATAGCAAGATAACCTGCTATTCTTTTGAAATAATAAAATCAGTTATTTTTGTTTTTGCCGTAGTGTCAATTATTTTTACTTTTTTTATAAGAGATGCTAATGTAGTCGGAAATTCTATGTATGGAACGTTGCATGACGGTGATAAGATTCTTCTTACAAGCTTTAACTATACTCCAAAGTCGGGTGACATTGTTGCCGTCAACGCTGAAAATATGATTGAGAAAAGAATAATTAAGCGAGTGATTGCAACCGAGGGACAGACTTTGGAAATAGATTATTCAACCGGCAATGTGTATGTAGACGGAGTTATGCTTGAAGAAGCTTATATCTCGTCTTTTACGAAAAAGCCTGAAAATGAATTTAAGTTTCCCTATTTAATTCCTGATAACTATATTTTTGTAATGGGTGACAACAGGGGAATATCACTTGACAGCCGAGATTCAAGCATAGGTTTAGTCCCTTGCGAAGATATAATAGGAAAAGCACAGTTTGTGTTTTATCCGTTTGACAGAATAAAATACCTATATTAAAGGATGATATAATGTGAAAATTCACACTATAAAAATTATATTGCACGATATTGCACGCTCAGTTTGCCGCAAGCGGCAGCGAGCGATGGCTAAATTGCCATTTACACCTTATCCGCCCATAGTAAGGTTGTAGGAAATTAATTACTATTTGTGGGCAGAAAGGCTATGGCAATTAAAATGAGCGAAATGCAGAATATACAGTGGTTTCCCGGTCATATGACCAAGACAAAACGACAGATTCAGGCAAGCTTAAAACTTGTAGACACTGTTGCTGAGATAATAGATGCAAGAATACCTATTAGCAGCCGAAACCCCGACCTTGCAAAGCTAATTCAAAACAAGCCGAGAATAATTTTACTTAATAAATGCGATATGGCTAATCTAACTGCAACAAAAATGTGGATTGACCATTTTGAAAAGCAGGGAATAACTGCAATTGCTGTTGACTGCAAAAGCGGAAAAGGACTTAATAAATTTGCCCCTGCCGTCAATAAGGTTATGAGTGAAAGAATCAATCGTCTTAAATTAAAGGGAATGATTAACCCTACCATGAGGATTATGATAGTGGGAATACCAAATGTTGGAAAATCATCTTTTATTAATAAAATTGCAAAGCAAAATCGAGCAAAGGTTGAAGACAGACCGGGTGTTACACGAGGCAATCAATGGTTTACAATTGCAAAAAATTTAGAAATGCTTGATACTCCGGGTGTTTTGTGGCCAAAATTCAATGATAAAATTGTCGGTGAACATCTTGCGTTTACCGGAGCGGTTAAGGACCAGATTCTTGATATTGAGCTTTTGGCGATAAGACTGCTTGACTTTTTAAAAGAACTCAAGCCTGCCGACTTTATTTCACGTTTTAAACTCGAAGAAAAGAACTTTGACAGTATTGATTCTTATGAATTGCTAAAAATAATTGCTAAAAAAAGAGGTATGCTCATTTCAGGCGGAGAAGTCAATACCGAAAGGGCTGCCATTATGCTGCTTGATGAGTTCAGAAGCGCAAAGCTCGGAAGAATTACAGTTGAAATGCCTAATGGGGTGTTAAAATGAATTGGATTGAATACGAACAAAATGCTTTATCAAAGGGATATAAAGCGATTTGCGGAGTTGACGAAGCAGGCAGGGGGCCTCTTGCAGGTCCTGTTTGTGCCGCTGCGGTAATTTTACCTGCAAATACTTTTATTGATGGAGTGAATGATTCCAAAAAACTCAGCGAGAAAAAGCGTGAAGCACTTTTCGATGTAATAAAGGAAACTGCTGTTTCATATTGTATAGCGTACGCAAGCGTTGAAGAAATTGAAAGTATTAATATCTTGAATGCAACTATGCTTGCTATGAAAAGAGCTGTTGAAGGTCTTGATGTTAAAGCTGATTATGCTATGATTGACGGAAATAAAATGCCTCAGCTTGATATTGACGGTGAAACTATTATAAAGGGTGACGCCAAATCTATGTCAATTGCTTGTGCGTCAATACTTGCCAAGGTTTCAAGAGACAGACTCCTTTATGAATATGCAAAAGAATATCCGCAATACCAGTTTGATAAACACAAGGGATACGGGACGGCTGCGCACAGAGAAGCAATTCTAAAATACGGTCCGTGTCCGTATCATAGAATGAGCTTTCTTACTAAGATACTGAAATGAAAAAGTTTTCTACACAAAGTATAGGACAAATTGGCGAGGATTACGTTGCTAAATTTCTAAAAAAGAAGCATTACAAGATATTAGAAAGAAATTACCGAAAGAGATACGGTGAAATCGATATTATAGCAGAGAATAAATACTACGTTGTTTTTATAGAAGTTAAAACACGTCATACCAATTCTATGATATTGGCAGCAGAGGCAGTCAACCGAAAAAAACAACTTAAAATCATAAAAACGGCGTCAATGTATTTATCTGAAAACGAAACAGAAAAATACTGCCGCTTTGATGTATGCGAGGTTTATGTTAACCCTGATAATTTAAAACTTGTTAATATTAATTATATTAAAGGCGCTTTTGAATAGGAGACCGGCGATGAATCTTTTTGACCTTCATTGTGATACATTATATAAGGCCATTACTCAAAATTTGCCGCTTGACGATAGTTCAATGCAAGTCAGTCAGGTGTTGAATGAAAACGACAAAAGAATACAGTGCTATGCAATCTGGATTCCCGATGATTATGCACCCGAAAAAGCAGAAAAGATTTTTTATTCTGCATATAAAAAACTTACTTTTGAGTGCAAAAGGCTTGGAATTAAATTTATTGAACAAGGAGAAAGCATTTACGATTCTTTTAAAAGTAACGTGAATTCTGCGCTCTTTACAATTGAAAACTCATCTGCTTTAAATGGTAAAATAGAAAATGTTGAAAAATTTTCAAAACTCGGCGTAAGAATTATAACGCTTACGTGGAATGCCTCAAACATTGTTGGCGACGGCGCAGATGTACTGCGTCCAAGTGGAATTACCAATTTCGGTAAGAAAGTAGTTTCAGAAATGGAGAAGTACAGCATAGCAGTTGACGTTTCACATGCAAGCGAAAAGCTTTTTTATGATGTTGCTGAAACAGCAACACGACCTTTTATTGCAACACATTCAAATTCACGTTCTGTCACAAACCACAGGCGCAATCTAACTGACGAACAGTTTAATATTATAAAAAATAAAAAAGGAATTGTCGGTATTAATTTTCATAGAGATTTTCTAAACAATTTTTCAGATAAGGCAAGTAAATACGATTTGGTAAAACATATTGATAAATTTTTATCACTCGGCGGTGAAAATACCATTTGCATCGGCACTGATTTTGACGGCTGTAATCTGCCTTATGACATAACAGGAAGCGAGAGTTTAGCCGAAATTTACGAGATACTTTTGAAATATAATTATAAAGAAAGCATAATAAGAAAGATTTTTTACGAAAATGCTCTTAATTTCTTTGAAAACTTTGACAACAAGCGAATTATGTAGTAAAATATTCTAAGTTTATACTGATAAAGAGATATTTAGTTACTTTTTTATTAGTATGAAAGTCATTTGAAAGGAAGATTTCAATGTTATACAACAGCACACAAAATGCTGCGGAAGTTGTTTCCTCAGCTCAGGCAATCGCACAGGGAATTTCAAAAGATGGCGGCTTGTTTGTTCCGCAGGAGTTTCCAAAATACGATGAGAACACGTTCAAGGCTCTTTTAAAAACTGACTATAAGGGCAGAGCCAAAAAGGTTTTCTCTGATTTTCTTACTGACTTTACAGAGGAAGAAATTAATGATTGCGTTGAAAAAGCATACACTTCTGAAAAGTTTGACGGAGAAAATCCTGCTCCTCTGAAAACCTGTAATCTAAATGACAAGACGCTAAATATTCTTGAGCTCTGGCACGGCCCGACGTGTGCATTTAAGGATATGGCACTTCAGATTCTTCCGCATCTTCTCACAAAGTCACTCAAAAAGACTTATGACGGTAAAGACGCAGTAATTCTTGTTGCAACATCCGGCGATACAGGTAAGGCTGCTCTTGAAGGTTTTAAGGATGTTGACCATACAAAAATTCTCGTATTCTATCCTGTTGACGGTGTAAGCCCAATGCAGAAGCATCAGATGAACACGCAGGAGGGTACAAATGTTAACGTTTGCGCTATAAAAGGCAACTTTGATGATGCTCAGACAGGTGTAAAGAGAATTTTTACTACGCCTGAAGTCTCTGAAAAGCTTGCGGAAAATAATATGCTTTTCTCATCTGCTAACTCCATTAACTGGGGTAGACTTCTTCCACAGATTGTTTATTATATTTCTGCATACTGCGATATGGTAAATTCAGGAAAAATTGCACTTGGTGATAAAATTAATGTTGTTGTTCCTACAGGTAACTTTGGTAATATCCTTGCATCATACTATGCAAGCCTTATGGGACTTCCGATTAATAAGTTCATCTGCGCTTCAAACTCAAATAATGTTCTTACTGACTTTATAAAAACAGGTGTATATGATAAAAACAGACGTTTTTATACTACAATTTCACCCTCAATGGATATTCTTGTTTCAAGTAATCTTGAACGCCTTTTATACAATCTCTCGAGCGATAGCGATGTAACAACAAGAGATTGGATGAATAAGCTTAAATCAGAGGGTAAGTATGAGGTTACAGACGAAGTAAAGAATGTAATTAAGGACAAGTTCTTTGGCGGCTCTTGTGATGATGTTCAGACAAAATCTACAATAAGCAAGCTGTTTGAGCAGGATAATTATCTCTGTGATACGCACACAGCTGTTGCAGTAAATGTTTATGAGCAGTATGTTAACGAAACAGGGGATAGTACTCCTGCGGTAATTGTTTCAACTGCAAGCCCATATAAGTTCTCAAAGTCTGTATTACAGGCAGTAGCTCCCGAAACAGAGCTTCCCGAAACAGAATTTGAAATGGTTGACAGGCTCAACGAAATTACAGGAATGGCTGTTCCTGCACCTCTTGCAGGTCTTAAAAATAAAACTTCACGTTTTTCAGACGTCACCGAAGTTAATGAAATGCAGGATTATGTGCTTAAGGCACTCAATATAGAATAATGTCTTTGTTTGCTATTGCGGATTTACATCTTTCACTTGGTGAGGATAAGCCTATGGATATCTTTGCTGGGTGGAATGATTACACGCAAAGACTTGAAAAAAACTGGAAAAGTATTGTAACAGATAACGATACTGTTGTTATAGCCGGTGATATTTCCTGGGCAATGAAACTTGAAGAAACCTACGTTGATTTTAGGTTTATCGACAATTTGCCTGGAAAAAAGATATTATTAAAAGGAAATCATGACTATTGGTGGGGAACAAAGAGTAAAATTGACAAGTTTCTTACTCAAAATTCGCTGAATTCAATCTCTGTTCTTTTCAATAACTCATATGTGTGCGGTGATTACGCAGTATGCGGCACAAGAGGATGGTTTCTTGAAAATGATACACCAAAAGACATTAAGGTGCTCAATCGTGAAATCGGAAGATTGACTGTATCAATTGAGAGTGCGTTAAAAACGGGAAGAACTCCTGTTGTTTTTCTTCATTATCCGCCTGTTTTCGGCGGGATTGAATGCAAAGAAATAGTCAGTGTCCTTTTGAATTACAACATTAAAAAATGCTATTACGGCCATATCCACGGTCAGCGCGGAATAAACAGCGCTTTTGAAGGCAATTATAAGGGAATAGATTTAAAGTTGATTTCCTGTGATAAAGTTTCGTTTATGCCGATTTTGGTTAGGTAAATAATTTATTTATTTTATCTATTGGCAAAAACAAAATGTTGTGATATAATAAAGTGATATTTATAAATTAACTATTGGAGGAATTTTATAATGGCATTA
>CATXZD010000003.1 GCA_958403905.1 uncultured Ruminococcus sp. | reverse complement strand
GTATTTCAATCCACACCCTCCGTGTGGAGGGTGACTCTCCTGATATAGGCCATAAAAGCCGCCCGGCTTATTTCAATCCACACCCTCCGTGTGGAGGGTGACAATCTACTCATTTTTGGCGTCCATTTGCGAAATGATTTCAATCCACACCCTCCGTGTGGAGGGTGACCCGCCAGAGCCAGAAAGTGTTCAAGTCTTAAAGGCTATTTCAATCCACACCCTCCGTGTGGAGGGTGACTGTGAGTCTTGAAGTGTATTAAACATTTCAGTCTTATTTCAATCCACACCCTCCGTGTGGAGGGTGACAGCAATTATATACAAATAAAAGCATTTTTACACTTCAATTTTAAGCACTGAACACAAAATATAGTGTTTCATTTAAAATCCAAATGGTTATTTATTATTGTATACTTCAAAATAACAAATTTTTATAGTGCGAATACTCCTGTAAAAAAACGTTTGCTACACATTCGCACTAAAAAAGCAACACTCCTTCCATATCCAAACTCTCTTTTATTCCGTAATGTTCAACCTTTGCTTTGTAATTATTTCCAAGATAATAAAAACGTATGCTGTCCTCATCTTCATCAATAATTCTTAGAAGCATTTCTTTTACTTCACGGCATTTGGAGGCATCCATAACACACTCAAAAACAGAATTCTGCACCCGCTGCCCATAATTGCAACATACTTTTGCCACCTTTCGAAGCCGCTTCTTGCCATTAGGTGTATCGGTTCTCACGTCATAAGTGATTAATACAAGCATTATTACCCCTACTTCCAAAAAAACGGCGGATAACCGTCAATATCGCCTCTTAAAAATCTTGCAAACAAAAGTGCCTGAACATACGGCACCATTCCCCATTCAACCTTTTCTTTAAGAAACGGATGTACAATTGTATTCTGCTTTTTCATCTGCCACGACTGTAAAAACTTCTTTTTTCCGTCATCAGTAAAATAAACTGCGCCATTCTCCTTTACAAAGAAGTCGTTTTTATTTATCACACGTTTATTAATCATTGTGATAACAAATCTGTCTGCAAACACCGAACGCAGTTCTTCCATAAGATCGAGAGAAAGTGAAGTTCTGCCAGGTCGGTCTTTGTGCATAAATCCAACATAAGGATCAAGTCCTACACAATATAGTGCAGAAGTTGTCATACTGTTTAGCAAAGTGTAAGAAAATGAAAGCATTGCATTTACCGGGTCAGTGGGTGGTCTTCTAACTCTCGTGTTGAAATAAAAGTCTTTTTTCTGTTGCAGAATTAAATCATCAAATACTGAAAAATAACGAGATGCAGCTTCCCCCTCGACTCCCCTTAACTGCTCGGTATCTTTGCAAATTTCGACGTTGTTTATAGACTTTTTTAAATCATCTGAAACACTTTTCAGCTTATCAACATCGAGTGAGGCAGAATAGTCACGAATTGCTCGTTCAACCACACCTCTTGAATTATACAATTTACCCGTCATTATGTTTTTAGAAACTGATGTACATATTTCCTCATTAGTAGAATATATGTACTGCGTTTTTCTTAAAATAACATTTCCGTTATACGGTCCGACTGTATGAGAAAGAAACCTTCCGCTGCGTGATAAAAACGATATAACAATTCCATATTCTGCACATTTGCCAAGCAGTGCGGGGCTCACCCCTGCATAACCCATAGTTACGATAGACTCTATATTATGCAAAGGTATTCTTGCACATTCTGTACCATGTTCACTGATTACAACTGTTTCGCCGTCAAGTGAAAGATATTTTTCATTTGAAGTTATGTACAGCGTGTTAAGTAACTTCTTCATCTAATATCTCCTTTAAATTATTTTTAATGTAACTGTGAACATTCTCTGTTTTTGATAATTTCGGCAGACAAATTTCTTTAAGTGAACAGGCGTTACATTTCTTGCTTTTTTTAACCTTTGGATTATATCTTCTGTCATACAGACTGTGCATTTCATTAACTACATTTATAAGGCGTTCACGGATTTCATCATCAAACGGGACTTTTAATCTGCGCCTTGTTTTACCGTAGAAAATATTGAGTTCATCAATTTTTGTACAAAACATTTCTTCAAGGCAATATGCCTGCGCCGCTGTCTGAAGAATATCGGCATCGGTTTCTTTTGGCTCACCGTGTTTATATTCTACGGGAACAATTTTATATAATCCGTCATACCCGTTAATTATTGCACCGTCATTCGATTTATGAAACTCAACAACGTCACAAGCCCCGTTAATGCCAAGTTCATGTGAAACTATCGGCATACCACGCGATATTATCAAATCATTTCGTTTTTCAGATGAGGCATTGTCGTGGGCATTTTCGTGCATTATATTTCCACTGACAGTGAGAAGATTTTCCTCCCACTGCTGTTCAATGTGAATAAGAGCCCATTGACGTCTGCAAAACACAAAATGCTGTATTCCTGAAATACTTAAAAGACGGTCGTCGGTGTAATTCATCTTACTGTGCATGTTACTCCCTGAGGAATTTCAGATTCTGAAATTGTAATTTCATAATCATTATAGCTTCTTGCAATCTTTACGTCTTCCCTGCGTTTGATTTTAATTGCATCAAAAAGTTTATATGACGGTGTATTGCCAAGCTCGCTGTCGTGCTTAAATATAACGAGTTTTCTTACAGCCATCTTTCCCCTTGCGGCCGCGTGATCATATTCAAACATATTTATAATTGCACTCCACAGCAGTTCAAGATCATCTTCTGAAAATCCTGTTACCTTTCTTGCAAGGTTTGCGGAAATGTAACCCTCTGCAACGTACAAACCGTAAGGAACAATAAACTTGTTACCCATTGTGTTTGTATTTTTTTCGGCATCAGCCTCTGTTGTAATTGCACATCTTGTTATGGTGATTTCCTGAGGGAAAATCGGATCGACTGAACGTGCAAAACTAAGCTGAACAGGACCTCTGACTTGACCACAGTTTAAAGACGCTTTTACAAACGTTGTCATAACTGCACCGAATGTTCTTATATCAAAGAAGTTTTCACACATAAAATCTCTTATTTTACCGTCGGTTTCAGGTTTATCTTTTTTCAATTTTTTTATTTCTGTTTCATTGGTACCGAGATATTCAAAAGCTTTTTTGTCACTCTTATTAAGTGGTACTCCGCTTTTTATGTATATTCCGTAGCCTGGTTCATTTTCTTTTACAACTTCGACATAATTCCTGATTTTACGTTTCAAACAAACATCTGTAACAATGCCGTAACCTGTTTCAGGGTCAACTCTCGGCATATTTCCTGCATCGGGGTCGCCGTTTGGATTGCCATTTTCAACATCGAAAATTATTGCGAATTCATATCTGTTTTTAATTGCTTCTGACATATTATTTGTCCTCCTTTTTTGTATATCTTTTCTGAATCTGATGATAGTATCCTATTTGAAAAGCTCCTTTTTCCTGCATAGTCATTCTTGCAGGGAAACTTTCTTCAAATTTTGATAAAATATCAGTTACTTCCTTTTGCTTTGCTATACAAAAGCCGGGATTATCTGTCCTTAACTTTTTAAGATGCTTTTGTGCAAGGTCAAAAAGGAAAGGAAAAATAGCACCGGGAGTTGAGCTTGCCGATGAAAAATACCTATCCTTTATTGTTGAATTAATAGTTGGGTTTGCCGCTGACTGAATTTCCTCCAAGATTGAGAAAAGTCTGCCAAGATTGTAAGCCTGATTATTTGTATCGTAATTTATTGACACAGTTAATACCTCCTTATATTCGGGATAGTTTCTGATTAGAAATGCTTTGATAATTGCGGCCCTTATAGCTTCTCGCTCTGCGTTGACATCTCTTTCAGCCTTTATCCTTATCATTATGTTGTCATAAAGTGTTGCAGGATATTTGTAACCTGTTAAAATGGAATAGATATAGTTTCCTGCAAGCTGTGGTTTTGCGCTTTTGTTTTTTGAATTTTGGTTTACTGTTTCTCTTAAAACTTTCCAAGTAGGAAAATGTGTGCTCTGCAAAAAGCTTGGAATGACAATACGCATATTTTCTTCATGATCAATAACATTTTTCATAAAGTTTCCAAAAGAGTTTACAAGGAAAAATCTTACGGAAAGTCTTGCAGCATTTGGCGACAAACCGAGAATATAGAATTTTACATCAGGATTAATCGGTATTGAACCCCATTCAACACTCTGCCCCATTGACAGCTTATTAATAACATTCCATAAATCATTTTGCTTTAATTCATCTTCACTACCGAATAAATCAGAAAAAATTTCCTGACAACCCTCATTGTCATCCTCTGTCCAGCAAACAACAGTAGTATCGCCAAAATAGTTTACATATTCGCTTTCGGAAAGCAAGTAATTAAGTGCAGTTGTATAGGCAAAAGCTGCATATTCACTGACAGGCGAGTTATATCCTTGCGATTTTTCAAAAGATTCAAATGCAGGTGCATTAAAAGATACAAGAGAGGTTCCCATTGACTGTCCGCCTCTTACCCCTTTGATTACAGGATGAAGTCTTGATACAGGTAACTTTTTGCCTGTGACAAGGCAGATTTCAGTTTCTGATTTACTTTTGCTGTAGTGTTTATTCCAACACTCACAAATATCGACATAATCAGTAGCAAGTTTTCCGAACGGCATAAATACAAGATTTGCACCATTTTTAAAAATATCGGTTAGGACATTTTCGTTACAGCCAATATTGACAAGATAGCTTTCAATATTTTCAACATCTATATTTTCATAATAAAGTAATATTGCTTTTGCAGCAGGAGAGTTGTCATCAATAAGAAGCCTTTGATGAAGTTGCTTTGACTCTTCAAAACATTGCCTATTTCGTTCAGGCTTGCCCTTTTGGTCATTACCAAATAAATATGACGCTGTATCATACAGAAAATTTGCTGATATATTCACCGCTCTTTTAACCGGCATAGGCAAGCTGATTTGTGACGCTATTTCCTTTTTACCGCTTTTATCAGTAGTTTTTAAAGAAATTACATTTTTTAATACGCCGTTTTCATCAATAACCAAACCATATGATACTTTTGACTTTGCCCATCCTTGCTTGTCGACCTTGTCTTTTTCTGCAAGAACCTCGTAAAAATTTACAAGAGATTGTAACACCATTACCTAAACACCTCGCAATCTTTAAGGTCAATTGCTCCGTTTATAATTTTTGCCATAAAAAATGTCGGTGTTATGTTTTCCTTATCAGAATAGTCCATGTCATAAAGCATAAGCCCGAGATCTTTTGAAACATCAACGGTTGGCACAGTGTCAAATTCCCATTGACGGAATTTTGCAGGGAATTCTCTGCATCCCAGATACGGCTGATGGTAGCATTGGCCTTTACACAACCTACGCTTCATCATCTCCTGAAATTTTGCCGGATTATCACTCTCATTTGCCTTATCGGTCATTTTAAAGTGCGCTTCAATAACGTAATGAACATTTTTTAGTACGGTAGCCGCTCTTTGTTGAATATCTGAAGTTGTATCAATATAAAGGTCAACTTTTTTTCCGCTCATGGCAGTCTTAACTTTTGAAGAAGTTATCTTTGACTTTACTTCATTTCGTCGTATGTTCGTAAATTCAATTGGGCTTAAAATGTAGATTTTATCGATAATCCACTCCAATCCCGGATGCCACATTATCGCGTCAAGTATTCCCCTTGCAGCCGATGGAGTTATGCATTCATAAGTGAAACGTTCGATCTTCAGTTCCGGTCTTGAAAAGCAGGCATAGTCGCCCCATACCTCAACTTTAATGCTCATCATATCACTCCTTTCATATTTTATTAGTTATATTATACCACTATAATTACTATTGTCAATATTTTTATTCACTATATATTTTATATTATGTGTCAGAAATTATATATTTGATTTTTAGTAATCTGTGTGTTATAATTCATTTGTCTGCAAAAGCAGTGGATTGAAATACTATAAATTTCATATTTATAAAGGGAGGCAGGGCATTTTTATGCTCTGCTTTCCTTTTTATATAAATATACCTTTAATAACATCTTCATCAGGAAACGTAATACCTGTTTTTTCACTGTAGTATCTATCGTCATATAAAACATAAAAGCTATTGTCAATGTATTCAACACAGCAAGCCTCGTCAAGCTTTTTGAAATCTCTCTCATAAAGATTAACTGCATACTTTTGCAGGCTTCTAAAAAGCTCTTTTGAGTAATTACCGTGTCTTAAATCTTCAATTTCCTTTATATTTTCTTCATTACAAACATACAGAGTTTTGGTATCGTTTTCAATCATCTTGAAATTTTTAGCTACAGAGTCAAATTTCAAATCACTAAGATCTTTTATTATACCTTTCTTATCAAATACCTTGTGCGTTTTATCAATATCTCGATAATAATATAGGTTATCAAAATACATTTTGATTGCTTCCGGGAGATAAATTTTATTACCGTATTTTTTAATAACTTCAACTGACGCATCGGTGTTTGTCTGCTGATACGGCAACACCTCATTCGTATTGAAAATGTGTACTATACTTTCAGCGGGCTTTCTTTTATTTTCTCTGTTGCACCTTCCCCCTGCCTGCAAAATTGAATCAATACCTGAAATGGCTCTGTAAACTGTAGGAAAATCTATATCAACACCTGCCTCAATAAGGCTGGTTGAAACTACCCTGCAAGGCTCATTTTTTTCAAGTCTTTTTCTTATTGTTTCAAGAACTTTCCGGCGGTGAGCAGGATACATATACGTAGATAAATGAAAATTCTCATTGGACTCTCCGAGTAATGAATAGATTTTTTGTGCGTGAGCCTTTTTATTAACTATACATAAGACTTGATTGCATTGCTTTAATTCCAATGCCACTTCGTCATCCTCAAGAGAACCATCATATTTGAAATTCACCCGCTTGAAATCATCTGTCAGATTTTCAGCTGATTTACAAATTTCACTTAAATTTAAATTGCTTCCGCCCTTATCGGTAAGATTCAAAATTGATTGAAAATTTGGCTGAGTTGCGGTACACAAAACAACGGCAGAATTATAATTTTCTGCAAGCTGTCTTATTACCGTTGCACAAGGCAAAAGATAATCAAGCGGCATCATTTGCGCTTCGTCAAAAATTACAACACTGTCAACTAAATTATGAATTCTTCTGCTTTTAAAGGGTTTGTTAGAATACATTGACTCAAAAAACTGAACTGCTGTAGTTACAACGATTGGAGAATCCCAGTTCTCTGCGGCAAGCATCATTTGAATTTTTGTTTCTTCATCATAACTCTCAAAATTGAAATTAGAATGATTTTCAAGCACATTATTAACGCCGAAAATTTTTCTGAACACCTCAGCGTTCTGCTCAATAATGCTTGTATAGGGAATTACATAAATAATCCTCTTTTTTCCGTGTTTTACAGCATAATTAAGTGCAAATGCCATTGATGAAACAGTTTTGCCCCCGCCCGTAGGAACTGTTAAGGTGAAGAGATTATCGGTACTGCTTTTGCCAAACTCAATACATTCGCCGAGCATCTGATTTCTAAGAACATTGAGTTTTCCGCTTGGGTTCTGCCACTTGTCAATGTACTTATTAAGCAGTTCTAGCAGATAAGAAAGTTCATCACCGCTTTCCCTTAAAATTGTACCGTTCGACATAAAATTTTCGGTGTCAAGATAATCTGCATCAACAAGACACGAAAATAAAAAACGTAAAATAAAAGTGTATGTAATTCTGTCTTTAGTGAAAGGTTCGATTATATGATTTAGGGAGCTTTGGTCAATTTCATTAATCCAAGCCGAATAATCCTCTGTTTTCTTTTTCATTCTGCCTATAAGCGTTGAATTATCACCGCAATCCCCTTTATATCCAACATCAGGTATTCCACCATGATGTCCTGCAATGCAAAAAGCAGCCATAGGAAGTTTCATTTTGTAAGCCTCCTGTGCACCGCAGGTTGAATGGTCAACCTTTATTCGGTCATCACCGTTAATCCTCTGTTGAAAACGAATGCTATATTTTCCAATGTCGTGTAACATCCCGATTGTTTCAGCATAATTAGACAAATTAAGACATTTAGAAAATTTTACAGCCAATTCAGAAACATTCTTTAAATGTTCGATTAAAGGCTGTTCTTCATTATCAGTTTCACTTCTTCTGTGAGCTATATAATTCACGTCTATATCCCCTTGGCTATTTCAATAATTAATTTTTATATTTTAGTAATTTTATATGTATTTTAACATAGCTGTGACAATTTTTCAATAGAATAACAAAAAATACATGATAACAATACAAAAATAAATACAATTAAACAAAAAATGCAAAGGCAGCAATCATCTACCTTTGCATTTTCTAATATTATCTTATTTTACAATCGCATTTCGTGCCGTGTAAGCCGCGGAAATATCCGTATTACAGGTTAGTATGTAAAAATCGGTACAGTAAAGCAGATTTTCAAAATTCGTCAGCATTTTATCAGCCGTGCTCCTACCTATAAAATGCGCCGTTGAAAAATAGAGATTTTTAATTATTTCAGATGTTTCTGCCTTTCTGATTGAGTTTTTCTCCCCTCTTTCAATGAACACAACAGCACCGAGCGGTGCAGAAATATTATTTGCTATTTTGCTTCCGCCGTCAAAAGGTGTTCCGTATGCCACCGCTTTTCCACCCGAAATTCGTACAACAGGCTTATCATCATTAATCATTTTCACAGCGTTGCCAAAAGCCTTTCGCCACAGCGCAGTATGGGTGGACTTTCCTACTCCTGAAAGTGCAGAAAACAGATAAGCATTGCCGTTGTATTCAATCGCAGAAGAATGAATCAGCATTGCACTATGTTTTATTACGCTTCGGCAAAAACTTCCGGCATAGCAAAATTCCTCCGCAACACCGATTGTTGTACCGGGAACCATTTTCTTCAACATAGAATTAATATATTCGTCAGAAAGTGAAACGGTAATATCGGTTTTCCTGTCACCAAAATATTCAAAAGGCTTTGCAAGTTTTTTTAAATGACTGTGTTTTGGTTCAAACTCTGTTACTAAATCAGCAATAAGATACTTCATTTTTACTCCAAAATAATATTTTAGGGAACGACAAATACATCGTTCCCTAAGGTAATATGCAAAAATTTATTATACAAATTCAGCAAGAATTCTCTGAATTTGCGTTGCGTCAGATACATTAACTGCTCCGTCATCGTTTACATCTGCAATGGAAATCTGATAGTCGGAGAGTGTTTTGAGTTCAGCAGAGTAGGACTGTATGAGAGTAGCGTCTCTGATGTCAATTTTCCCACTCATATCAACATCGCCGATTTCGTACTCATTAATAAGCTCATAATTTATGCTATTATCCTCGGCATACTGATGTGCATAAGAATCTTTATAAACAAAAAGAGTAAGATTCGGACAATTTCTAAATGCATTTGAAGCAATAGAAGTTGTTGCTTTAGGAATAGTAAGAGATTTTAACGCAGTACAATCAGAAAAAGCAAATCTTCCAATAGATTCTACAGTTGCAGGCAAATCAATTGTTTCTAAGCTTTTACAATTGTAAAACACCTGATTATTAATTTCGGTTAACTTTGCATTAATCTCAACATTTTTTAATGAAGGACAGTTTTGCAGAGCACCGTTTCCCAGATATGTACAGCTTACGGGAATAACAACCGAAGTAAGGTTAGATGCCTCATTAAAAGAGGAATCTCCGATTGAAGTCAACGTATTTGGAAATGTTGCTGTTACAATATAATCATTATTATAAAATGCAAAAGCATCAGTTGCAATAACAGTATCGCCAAAAATTGATTCAGGGATAACCATATTGCCGTCTTTTAATTCATATTTAGTAATTGTAATTGTATCGTCACCGTTTTTCTTAAAGGTAAAATTTCCATCGCTAAAGTATGTTGCCGCAGAAACAGAAATTATATTAACAAACAGTAACGCTACAATAATTATAACTGAAACAAATGTGAATTTTATATTTTTCATAATATCACCACATTATTAAAGTTAGAGGGGCAAATTAGATTTGCCCCTCCGTAATTAGTTATCGAACAAACAAAGCTGATTATTCATCGTCACCCCAAGGATCCGAAGAAATTGCGCTACTCTCGCCGCCTTCGCTCAAATCACCCTCTGGGTTACTATCTTTAGCATAATTGTCAGCTAAAATACTCTCAAAAGAGAATTTATTAACTTCAAATATTGGTTCTTCATATAATTTTCTCACTTAATAAACCTCCTTTATGCAGTTTCTGACGAATTATTATTGTTTGTTTCCGCCGTTGAGTTACCGATTTCAAATAAGCAGAAGTACTGTGGAGCAGTTTGTTGGTAAACAATGTCGCCATTTGAATCAGTATAGTATACATAATAATATGCTTTCATTACATAATGTCTGAAACTCTTTTTATTTTCAAACTTAACAAAATAGTCAATTCTATTCTTGTTATTATAGTCAGCATTATTAATTTCAAACTTATATAATGCTCTTGTATCATCATTAGGGTCAATTTTTAATGAACCTGAAACAATTGATTTATCAGTTGCAAGAGTTTCAATATACGTAGAATCATCATAAGTATAATCAGTAAGCGGACTGCTAAGCTTAGCGTTATCTGCGTCTGCATCCGAAACCTTTATATCTCTATCAAATTCAACGATTAAGCCTGTATGATAATCCATAGTAGAAGCCAAATCACCACTCAGAAGAATTCCGTTTGAATTCATATAAGCTACGATAAAGTCAACGTAGAGATAATCAGATTTCACGTTACCGGATTCATCAGTAAACTGCTCACGAGTATACTTAGGTTCGCTGATTGTAAGAGATGACTCTCTAGTTTCCTCATAAACAGCAGTGATAGTATAGTGGTCAACTATTTTAAGATTAAAGTCATTAGCATAACATCTTGCCACTTCTTTGCCGTCTTTTGTTACCAACCAGTAAGCGAACGGAATGCCGTCTGCATTAGCATTGGGCGCCTTATAGAATTCATTATTAGAATTTTTAAGATAATTATTGTATTTTACTGTTGTACTAACAACAGGATTAATACCGTCATCTAAACTAACATTATAAAGGATCTCTGAATGTGTACCCCAGATAGTTGCTGTTGTACCATTCTTTGAAGTAGTTTGTTCGGTAATTCTCCAAACACAGTCTTTATAAAGGTCCTCGATTGCAGGAGCATTGTCGTAGATTAATTCATTAGTAATTTCATAACCATGATCCTGAATATACTGATCATCAAGCACAATAACTTTTGTGTAGGTTCTTTCTTCGTTAAAGCGGTTATAGTACTTATAGTTAAGAACCGCATTTCTTGTAACTTGAGCTATATCAGAATAATAATGCAGTGTGTTTAAAACTAACTCAGCATTATTGTAAAGGTTATCAACCCATTGAACTATTGTCTGTGATACTTCGCCTGTTTTGCCCCATACATCTTCGCTCTGAGTAATATTATCATAATCACCTTCCGGAGACATCATATACCAATCAACGAATGTATTGATACCTCTCATTCTTGTGGTCATGGTAATCTCAATCTTACAGCCGCGATATTCCTGAATATTAGGAATTACAATTTCACCTTCAGTAATCGGGAAAGAAGCTAATTCATTGTCTTGTGAATCCTTAATAACTGCGGAAAGCAAATAGTAACCGTTACCACCGACAGCATTGGGTCCAACATATTTTCTGTGAGTAAGAATTAATGAACCTTCTTCAACCTTTTCAAAGCGAGCAACAAGATGATAGTTAGTATCAACCATAAAATCTGAAGCTGCTGTTTTGATGTTAGACAGCTTTGTATAGTTACCTTCATCGTCCACAGTGCCCCACTCAACAAATACGTAACCATTTTTAGGAACAGCATTAAGCTTAGCCGTTACGTTACGCATTTCAAAGGTCTTGCTTGTAACGCCGTCAATTGTAGCTGTACCACTTACAGCAGTTGAAACATCGTTAGTGTCATCGAGCCATTCTGAAGAGCTATCGTTTCTGTACTGAACCGATACATCTACAGTAGCACTCTGAGTAGATTTTGTATAATACCAACGACCATCGATACGAGTACCGGTATTTCCATTAGCGCCTACATTCGATTCATAACTAATCTTTACTGGAACACCTTCATATCCTTTAGCTTTAATTGCCTTATAAGCAGTTGTTTCAGGATTAGAAGTAGTTTCGTCAGCATTACGTGAAATAAAGTCGGAAGGATGACCCTGAGTTATATATTCACCTTTACTATTATAAACGTACCATACAGTAGACCATTGACCCAAAGCTGTATTCTGGTTACCTGTTGAAACAATATAAATTGGGTCTTTCGTCTGCTGTTCAGGTGTCAGTTTGTTTCCGATAATGTCGATTTTATTTCCATCGAAATCATCGAAATCATCCCAACCACTGTTATTTGCATAAACGTTAAGATCTATCGTAGTACCAGACTTGTCAGGAGCATTAGTTGCACCGCCAAGAAGTGTGTGCTGGTTACTTACACTGTCTCTGCACTGAATTTCAAACTTAAGGGTATCAAATCCAAGATTTGAGATGTAAATAAAATCATCGTAGTCAAAGGTCTGTAAGTTCTTACCGTTCAAATCAGGATAAATTTGACCGTGAGTTTCATTTTCAGAATAGCTGTTTACAGTTAAACCTGAAATAAGATAAGGCTCATTATTATTATCAGGATTAAGTATTTTAGTACCCGTGCTATCATATGCAAAGCGAGGGAAACGGGTGTAATACAAACCGTTAGCTCCGAGGAGCATAGGCTGACCGGGATAAGGAGTTGTGCAAAAAGCGTCTTTTGAGCCAGCTTTTTTATAGTAGTATGAATAGCAGGAAAGTGTGTTGCCCCATCTTCCTTCAAGCTGTGAAGCGTCAACGTAGATGGTTAAGTAGTCGCCTGCTTCTTCAATTTTTTTGTTGTAATAAACAGGAGTAATTTCTACGATTGAATTTTTTTCATCACCGGTTACCTTATAGGTGGTTTGATATACGCCTGATTTAATTTCAAGGGCAGGATAGTTTAAACCGTTGATACAGAAAGCATAAACGTAGTAACCATTGCTATAGCGCGTTGCATCCATCGTAGTCTGGATAGTTAGGTAAGAATCTTTATGGGCTCTGTATCTGCAATCTCTATCACCCGCATTCTCAGAGATAACCTTATCATATCCTTCAAGTACTCTGGTTTCAGCCATTTCATGCGTACCGCCCTCAATAGAAGTACCGTCTTTAGCGTAAACCGTTACAGTACCTTCGGGAAGTTGCTCAACTGTAGGTATTACCTGATAATACGGTTCTTTAACATTACCGTTACCGTCATCCTTACCTACGCAAATTGTAATTCCTGTTACAGTATCAGATACAATTTTGAAATTACCAAATCTGTAATTAGTATAAACATTATTCTCTGTTAAACCATAATTAGATTTGTTAGCTTCTACGTTTGTTGTATCAGAACTACTTACAGGTACATCTGACCAAGAAGTACTCGTCCAATACATATTTTTATATGAAGTAGAGCCTGATAAACCAAAATAATAAGTCTGATTTGTTGACAAAGAAACATCAGTAAATTTTGCAACAAATGAACCGTCACTCAGCTTGTAAATCGGAAGTGAATTTTTCCATGTACTTGGATTCTGATCTGTACCATAAATCAGATATATATTATTAACTAAAGTACCGCTGTTTTCTTCAAAGTTAGCAGTAACAGTAACATTCTGTGCTGTAGCTTTGAATGTGCCGGTTGTTGAACCGTCAGCATTTTTAACTGTGCCAACCTGTGTTGCACCGGTTACTGTGAAATCTTTAAACGTATTGTCTGACTTCGGAGCAGCTTTAACCGTAAATGAATCTCCAACATAGATTGCGCCTGTAGTTGTAAGTGTTGCTGTACCGCGTGTATCATCATTAGACGAAACAGTAACGTTTACAGCTTGCTTTGCAGTAATTGTCGGAGTTACAGTAACATCTTCACCCGGCATTGTGAAAGAGTAAGTGCCATCAGCATTCTTTGTAACAGTAACGTTTTTATCAGTTGCAGTCTTAACTGTAAGACCGGAACATTCATAACCTGTTTTTGCTTTTACAGTAACTTTAACTGTATTGCTTTCGTATGTTTGTGAAGCAGGTGATGAAGTGATTGAGTCAAGATTTGCATCTGTTTTTACTAAATTAATTGTATATGTCTGGTTAGCCTTAAAATAAGCTGTAAGTGTTGCTTCACCAACAACTGTATATGGGCTTGTGATATCAGTTGTACCGTCGTTCCATCTTTCAAGTGAGAAAGCTGAAGTATTAGAAGGAGTTGCGGTAAGTGTGATATTAGACTGATTTTTATAAAGCTTTATTGTGTTATCAGACGCATAATTAACAGAAGCAGTGCCATTAGCGCTTACAGTAGCACCTGAGTCAACTGATTTATCAGCTACAACATCAACTTTATAGTATCTGTCTGATGTCTTAAATCCTTTGCTCTTCCAGCCGTCATAGTTATATACAGCATAATACTCTGACGTAGAATCAAGAGAAATATTTACTTTGTCATCTAATCTCAATGAAGTTACAGTTGATGGAACTTCAACTTCATAAACATAGAATTTATGACCATTACCGTTCCAACCACTATGTTCAGTTGATGAAAAAGCAAAGTAAGCGGTAGGATCAGCTGCACAAGCAGTCATTGTAACAGTTTTTGAACTGCCGTTAAAGGTATAAGTAAGGTTGTTAGAACTTAAGTACTTACCACTTGTTTGTTCTGTATGATTAACCTTATCAACATATTCGATTGCTGCAATTTTTACTTTTCTTTTTTCAACATCATTAATAACAGTTTGAATTATACCGTCATTTTCTGTAATTGTGATTTCAGCAGGATTATTTACATAATTTTTACCGCCATAAGTAAACTTGCTAAATGCCTTATTTGCTGTGTCGGTAATTGTTGCAGTAACAGTTACTTTGTTTCCTACAGGAATAGGTGTGACCATACCCTCCGTAATTGTGTCACTTTGACCGTATGCATTAATAAAAGTAGCAGAAACATCTGCGTCATCGTTAACTGCAAGAGTTACACCATAAACCTGAACCTTTTTGAGAGTAATCTCATCAGAGGATGAAGACTTGTAACCGTCACAGGAAGCAACAACTGTGTACTTACCTTCTTCTGTCGGAATGTCAGTATCAGAAAATTTTAATGTGTTATTACCTGAAGTTAAAGTCTTAACAGTGTTACCTGAAGCATCAACAAGACTAAATGTTGTACCATCCGGGAAATCACTTCCATTAGAAATTGTAAGTGTTACGGATTTGAAATTAGTGATTATACCTTTGTCTGTGATTGCTAAACCGGGTTTAGCAAGAGTCTGAGTAGATTCAACTGTAAATGTGTCGGTGTCACCTACAACATAGATATTACCGTCAGATAGTACTGTCTTTAAGGTGTAAGTACCATCAGCAAGTTCAGAAGTATCTAATGTTCCGTTAGTAAGAGTATATTCTGAATAACTAGAATTATCAGAAGTTATGCAATACTTAACAGAATTTGTAATACCAACTACGGATTTGCCGGCATTAGATGTTGAAACAGATAGTTTAGAACCGTTCTGGATTGTGGGCTCAGCTGTTGTCGAAACAGTAGTTGTACCGGCAGATAAAGAATAAACATTATTAGCGGTGCTACCACTAAAACCACTATTGTTATTTAAAACATAAGCTTTACCTGCAACAGCATTTTCTTGCATCTGTACACCTGACCAAGAACCACTGTTAGAAATATAGTATTTTGCTGAAGCAGCTGCGACACTACGAGAATGATAATTGTAAGAATTAGAATCTTTAGTAATAGTTCTTTGGGTACTTGAACCGTTATCAAGATTATTTGAAGTGGAAGTAGACGTTCTAATAAACTTTTCTCCTGAACCCCAAAGGTCACCATAATAGAACATTACTTTCTCTCCTTTTAGGACTGAAAGTAAGTCACCGGTTACAGTATCTCCGCCAGAACCACCACTATAGGTAGCCCATGAACCACCATAAATGTTAGATTTTCTATCACTATGATACGTTGAAGAACCTATAACAAACATATTGTTAGTACCATCATAAGTTCTACCTAAAGTACAATTTGTTAACCAAACATCATCATATGAGCTTTCATCATCACTAAAGAATGAAACCTTACCTACTGATGATGCGTCTGTTACAGTAGCAGACCAAATGTTACCAGAAACATTGCTCATTGTATACCATTTATCACTAGCGGGTTTATAACTTCCAGCACCTGATGTATCTAAGTTATCAGCTGAATAATTGCTATTCGAACTAGCAGTTACAGCAAGATAAATTGGATTACTATCTTTTTTAAAACCAGAAGCGTTAGATAAATCAAGATAAATGGTAGTGTTTTTCGGTATAGCAGCAGCATTGAATGTCACCATACCGACAACCATTGTTGAAACAAGCATCATCAACGTTAAGACGATTGACAGCGTGCGTTTTCCGACACGCTTAATTGAATGTCTCATTTAATATACCTCCATAAAAGTTTACAAATTACAATTAACAATTATGATTAACCATTAACAATTAACGATTGACAATTGACAATTATTAAAAGCATAAATTGTTTTGCTGTCCCGTGCGGATTTTAAATATTATCCGCACGGGATTTTGTTATTTTGTAAAGTGCATTTTAATTTATTTTTTACATTGTCTGACCACAATGTTTTTAGCTTACAAGAGCCCTCTGCATTAATGTAGCGTCTTTGACATCTACCCTACCGTCAAGGTTTACATCAAGAAGTGCCTGCTGTGTTTTTGAAACTGTTGTAAGTTGAGCTGAGAGCATTTGCATTGTTGTTGCAGACCTTATGCTAAAGGTTGCTACACCGTTATTGTCGACAAGCGTACCCATTTTGTATCTTGTACCGCCAATATTGGTAAATCCAAGAGTTTTGTCTGTGCCAACGCCTGAATAAACGGTGTTTGTAGCAGAATGGTAGAAGTTGAGAATGTGTTCTTTTTCAGCATCACCTGAAAATTCTGTGAGGTCAACAACTTCTGTACCTAACATAAGGTTATCTACTGCAAGATAATATTCGTTATAAACAAAATTATCTTCCATTGTTGCGTTAAGTCTGGTTCTTGCTGTAGTAAAGGTTAGGGTATGTGCATCAGCAGAATTTATTTGTCCAAGGTCAGCATAGTACCAATAGAAGGTAAGAGTTCCTGCGTAGTTAGTTCCAAGCTCAGTGCCCTGAGTCATTTTTACAGGAGCTGCACCATCGAGTGAAACTGAGGGTTTATAAGCAGGAGCTGAAGGACACTTAAAGTAAACTTTAAAGTTGTGTATATTATCTACCTTGGAAGCAGTTACTGTAACAGCCTGAGTAGATGTTACTGTTTTTCCGTTTGCTGTTGCCATTACAGTGAAGTTGGCAGGACCTTCAGCAGTAAGCTTTGTTCTGAATGTGTTAGAAGTAATATTTGTAGCATCTACAATTGCTTTGCCGTTCATATAGAAGGTATATGTAACATCGGTTACACCGGCAGGCGATGCTGTTGCAGTAAGAGTAAACGTTTCGTTAACACTTACTTCTGTTTTTGAAGCCGAAATTGTTACGCTCTCTATCTCTGCAGGAGCAGAAGATACTGTTACGGTAACATCTGTAGATGACTTCTTATTAGTTGTGTTATAAACAGTTTCAACTTTATAGTTGTGAGTTCCTGCTACTGCATTTTCAATTGCGAACACACCGTCAGTGTTAGTAGCAACTTGTGTATCGCCGTCATAAAGAACATAATCAACATAGATTTCAGAGGTTGAAGCTTTAAGAACATATGAACCGCCTAAAGCTACTTCGCCGACAAGAGGAGTTTTGCCATCAGAAGCATAAGCAGTTAATGTAGGTGTTGCAATTTGCTCATAATTCTTGTAATCATTGTTATTACTAAACTGAGTATTAAGCCATGTTGCTCTTGTACTTGACCAAGAAGTCTTTAAGAAATCTACAGCTCCATCAAATCCTCTGCCGTTTGTTGTATTAGGTGAACCCCAAGCACTTCTTGCAGGGTTATTAGCTATAAATCCCCAACGTTCTTCGTTCATATTAATTGAACCGGCAATCTGATCTCTCCAAGTATCAAGCCAACCGCCGTTGTTGTAATACTCTTGAGCTTTATTGTAGAAGCCGTCGTTGTTTTTGCCAAACCAAACTTTCTTAATTACAGTCTTGAAATTAGTATCATTTGCAAGCTTAGACTGGAGGCTGTAGGAACCGGACTGTGTACCGTCACCCATAGCCTTATCTTTTGCAAACCAAGCTTTAGGATTGTTTGCGCTAAGATTTCCGCCATCTTTAGCTTTCTTAGTGCCGCTGTTCTGTCCGAGTGCCCAGTCGTAGTCCCAAACGGGAGAAGCTACGAAGAGACCCTTTGAACAATCATATGTAATGTAATAGCTTGTTGCGGCAGAGTCAAGGTTTGATGAAAATTCCTGAATAAGATACATTCTTGCGAATGAATCAAGATCCATAACCTTGCTGAGTGCTTCTAAATCAATAGTATTTGCATAGACCAAAGCTTCCATTGCGTTGAATTTATCTCTGATGAATTCAACTTCACCCTTTGTTGCAAATTCGGGACTTTTAAGAACTATGTTCTGTCCTTTAGTTGACCTAAAATAAGAAGCTTCGTTTTTTACTCTGTCAGGAATCTCAAACTCAAGAAGGTATGTGCCTTCTGACTGATATTTATTAACAAACTCTGTGTTTCCATCTAAGTCAACACCGTTAGAGATGTTTGTATAGCCAAGAGTATCTGTATGAACAGGATTTTTTTCATCAAATTCTGCGCCTGCGTCTTCATTAAGGTCATCGATGCTGTTACCCTTGACAAGTTTATTCTTTTTAGCAACGTCTACCTTTTCAGTTATGAGATAAGCACCCATATATTCGCCGTTGTCATAGATGTCAACAAACTCAAATTCGGGTGAATCGTAAAGACCGATATCCTTTGCAAGCTGATAGATGTATGCGTTTCTCATCATTGCATCATCCATATTGTTTGCGAGCAAGCAATAGCTCTTTGATTTTGGAAGACCAAGCAACTCTGTTGCGCTGTCAAGTTTCATATTAAATGCATACTTACCGAAAAGTGTTGCACTTGCTTCCCATGATGAGTTACCTCTACCCTTTACCTGAGATAAAACAAGAGCTTCTGAAACTTCGCCGTTCTTGATTGTGGTACACAAACCGCCTGAAGCTTTGACTGTTTCCTTATCAAGAAGGCCTGTATAATACTTCTTGCTTGTCGGAAGGTCGTAATCTTTGCCCTTGCCGTCATTTGTGTAAAGGAACATTGAAGAGGTTGAACCTTTCAATACCTGAACTTTATATGTATTGTCGCTGTTTTGATTGTAAGTTGTTTCTGTAAGTGAAACGGTTGCGCTGCCGTCAGCCGGAATAGTCTGACCATTAATCTTTACGTCAGTACTGAATGCATTGTAAAGAGTGACAGAACTAAGGTCAACGTTAGCGGGAATGTAGAGTGTGTAATAGTCTTTTGTGTTATGAGCAGCATATCCGGCTGCGAGTGACGCGGGTGCGCCCTGACCAACACCGGTGTAGTTGTTCCACATTACAAAGGTTGCAATTGTATCAGTTTTGTCGGGAGCAACGTCAACATACAATCCGTCAGCAAGAGTCTTTACATACTCTGACTTTTTCACGGAAAAGCTTGCTTTGGCTGTAACATTTGAAGCAGGCATTGTAAATGTAACAGAAGTACCTGTAATCTCACCGACTGTTTCAGATGTTGTATCGTTTGTAACGCTAAAGCTGTTTGCTACATATTCAAATCCGCTGTTAGGAGTAACTGTAGCTGTTACTGTATCTCCCTCGTTTGCTGTTGTAACAGTACTGCCGTTAACCGTATATACAACTTTACCAAAGTTGCCTGACTTATCAGCAAGCTTGTAAGCACCTACGGGTGTGCTACCTCCGACTTCAAAATAGAACTTGTTACCATTTGTATCAAAATAAAGAGTAACGTTACCTGTTTCATCACTACCGGTGAAATAGAAACTACCTGCTGACGTTCCTGTATCAAAATTGGAATTCTTATCATCGATAGTAATTGCTTTATCATCACCTGTCTTAGGTCGATACTTATTTGTTCCGTCAGAAATCTGGAAATACCAAGTACTATTTCCAGTATTAGCCGCAAGGTCTTTTATAGTAAGACCTGTTTCCAATTTATAGAGAGTAGAACCGGGAACTTGAGTAAATTTAATATTAGAAGTATTGCTATTCTCCCAACCGTTCAGGCTTCCTGTAAGGTAGGTCATATTACCGTCGTCATTTTTGATACCAAATCTACCAGTGAGGTAGTAGGTTGCAGACGGAGTAGTAGACTGCTTGAAAGCTACGTTAACAGTTACATTAGCGGCAGGCATTGTGAATGTATATGTATTATTGCTGCCGGAAGCATTCTGAGTTGAACCATTAGCAGTATATGTTACCTTGTCAACTTCATATCCTGTTGCAGGAGAAGTAGTTACTGTTACTGTTGAACCTGCGGTTGCTGAAGTTGCAGATACTGAAAATTTACCGTTTGTTTCAGCACCTTTTGATATGCTATAAGATGTTGAACCACCGGAATATGTAGACCATGTAACTGTTCCAACACTCCAATCTGCACCGGTATTGGTAAACGTGGCTAAATTGTTGCCGTCATCAGATCTTTTTGATCCTAGAGCATTAAATGAGTTCCATGTAGTAGTACCATCACTATTTCTACGTTCAACTTTTATACATCTTATAAATGCATTATCGGGTATAGTACCTGTATATATTGATTCACTAACCTGTGTTAGCTTCTCCGTAGAAACAGGATTATTTATATCACTATTTCCATCACTATAGCAATACTTAGCATAAATTGTAGCATTAACATTAGTATCAGTAACAGAACTATACCATGTTGAACCAATATCAATATAAATTTTCGACTTCGCAACAAATGTTTCACTTGCTGCATTTACTGAAACCATACCGACAAGCATTGTAGAAACTATCATTATTAAAGCAATGACAACGGACAATGACTTTTTGCCGATACGAGAAATTTTTGTTTTCATTTTTATTACCTCCATAACCTTTTTATATTGGTAAGCAGAGAATTATACGCTTTTAAAATCATATTGATTATCAGCTTTTACTGCCTGACCCACAGTGAAATCAGTCGATTTCGGCTGAAAAAGGGTATAGTTCTCCACAATTATTTAGGATATTATAACATTTTTATAATTTTTTTTCAATAGTATGTTTAGCATTTTATTCTATTTATTACATTTATTGAATTTTTGTGCTACAAATGAATTATAGTTGCCATTATGCTAATTTTTTTAGATTTTAAAGGCTTTTTTAGTCAATTATTTGCGTATTTATTTTTACTTTTTAGAATTATATCGATATATTTTATTTATTTTTTTATTTAGTATTATAATATTTGTGCAACTTTTTTGATATTTGACATTTTACACAATTAACATAAAATAAGTATGTGCATTTTGCAGTAATAAAACAATTAACAAATTACAATTATGGGTCAGTCGAGTGCCTCGACTGGCAAATTTCCGAATTTATAATAGTGCGTGTTGTTTGGATAAGTTTATTTTCTGAACAAATTTTAATATAAAGGTAACGTTTTTTAGTGTAGCGGCGAACTGTGTTCGCCATAATGTATAAATTGTTTCGCAATTTATACATAGGGACGTCAAGGATGCCGTCTCCTACGAATTTAGTACAGACGTTTGTGTTATTATCCCACACGGATACGGATATAAATACAACGTTGCCTTCACAGCCGTGTCCGCACAAAATTGCAATGCAATTTTGTGAACGGGACGTGTAGGAACCCGTCCCCTACGGAAAAGTTTTTTATATTATAGAATACGTGAAAAATCAAAAAAGGAACGACACAAAGATCGTTCCTTGAATTTATCTGCTATTTTTCTTTACCGAACAACAACAGCTGTTTGGTTGGAAATGAAAATACAGACAGCGAGCATACGAATGTTACAGCAACGGCAATCAGTATATATACCGCTGTAGCAATTGTATTGCCTGTGACTGACGAGATGAGTTTGTACACTTCAAAATATGACAGTAAAACCAAAAATGCCTGATGCCAAAAATAGATTTGCAGGGTTTTCGTGCCTGTTTTTGAAATAATTCCGAGGTTTTTGTTTGGAACAAGGCTCATTAGTGCTAAACCGAACAATGTTGAGATTGCATAGCACGATAATCTTACAATAAAACCGAATTTGCTGAAATCACCGAGCACCTTAAAAGAATTTCTGCCTGTAAAAATCGGTCTTAGATATTGATAGATGTCGGTATTTATAAAGAACAGCGCTAAAAATCCTATTACTACAAATATTGACACGACTTTTATCCACTTTTTTGACATGAAATCAGCAAGCTGTTCGGGCTTTATCATATAGCCTGCTACGAAGAACGGCAGGAAAACTACTATGCGCATTAAAGCTAATTTATCGCCGAGAAATTTGTCGTAGCCTGCCATACAGCCGATTAGCAGCGAAAGCAAGAAAATGATTTTGGTATTGTATTCCCTGAAAATCCACATAAGCGTGATAAACACAGCGATTGCCCACATAAACCACGTAAAGGAATCGTACATATCAAGTAATGAGTAGTTCATCTTTTGCCCGAGAGCAAGGCGAAGAACCGACATCATTATTCTCAGGACAATTCCGATTAAAATGTATGAAATTACCTTTTGTTTCGGAAATTTCGTTGACTTGTCCATTGGCTTGAGGAATAATCCGCTTATGAAAATAAAAATCGGCATATGGATTGAATAGATTGTAAGAAACAGACTTTTTTCAAGCAAATTTCCGTCGGATTCGGTCAGAAAATTGATTGCATGACCGATTACTACAAGAACAATTGCAAGAAATTTTATGTTGTCAAAAAGATATATTCGATTTGCTTTGTTTTCAGCTTTAAGTGTCAATTTTACTGCCCCTTATTCGTGTGAAAAGTATATTTCATAATCATTATAATTGATTATTATTCCGTCTGCGACGCCGTTTTTTCGCTGGATTTTGAATTTTGTGTTTGTTCCGTCATCAAAATACGCTTCAATTACATCTTTGGAACTTACTGTGTAGCTTCCCGTATGTGTGCCGTCATCAGCTGTTCCGGGTGAGAGCCAAAGCGAAAAACTTCCGTCATCATTAAAAGTGAGCGAGCCTTGGTATGAGGTATAGTTGGTATTGTAGACTTCCGCCATTTCTACCTCGTCACCGCTTGCATTCTTCGCTGTGGACGGAATCCACTGATAAGAACAAAGCTCGTTTTTGCTGTTTTGATTTGAAAAAAAACTTACTAATAGTATTACTATTGCCGCTATTATTATTGTGCCGAGAACGGTGCTGATAATAATCGGAAGCTTTTTGGATTGTTTTTTCTGCGATTGTTTTAACTTTGCAGAAGCCTTTTTATTTTTCTTTTTTGCCATATTTTCTCCGTAAATATTTAAAAGTTGTTTTAGAATATTGGGACGTCAATGATGCCGTCCCCTATGTAAAACATTACTTTCTCAGTTACATATTAAAATAAACGTTGTAGCCGCCGTAATTTATCATGAGTTCTGAGGGGGCGTCACCATCCCACGAAAGAACCTGTACAGACATATTCTTGTCATTTGAGTAGGTTGCTTTAATTGCGTCGCCCTCAACAGCATATGCTCCCGAGCCGACAGAAGATGAGGTTAACGAGTCTGCAAATGTACCGTCACTGTTGAAGGTGATTACTCCCTGAGAAAACGACGAACCGAAAACCTCACGCAGTGAACACTCTTCATTTGTTGAGGAGTCAACTGCCTTATACGGTACATAAGTTGCGTTAAAGTAGCTGACCTGTTGTCCGCCCTGCGTAGGCACTACTACCTTTGATACCTCCGAGGTTTCGCCTGCAAAGGTTTCATTTTGCGTTGTTGACTGTTGCGTTGTTGCGGGCTGAACCAACGTTTCGGAAGATTCAGAAGATGTTGAATGAACAATTGAAGAAGTTTGCAATGTTGCAGATGTTGTATTTATGTTTGACGGGGTTTTGCCTGAATTTAAAAATATTACTGCACAAATTACCCCTATGATTACTACTACCGCTACAATGCAGATTATGACCATTGGTTTTTTTGAGCTTTTTGCGCTGTGTCGTCCTGCCATTAGTCCTGCACTCCTTTCGAATTCTCATCATTTTTTATCTTTAAAAGAACGCTTCGTTTTACCATTTTTCCGTTATAGTATATGTATTCGTCGCCGTCGGCATTTTCATCAACTTCAATATTTAACAATCCCTCGGCAATATTTTTTTGAGATGTTTCTTCGTTATCATCAAAAATGCCGTTCTTCCTGTTTTCAATCTTTTTATCAATTTCTTTGCTCTTTTCATTGCCTCCAACTATCGTTTTATACATCGGCTTGTATACAGAAGAATTGATTATAAACGACATTACGGAGGGAACTAAGAAAAGCGCAAGGATTATCGTTGCTATGATTACTGCTATCGGCACATAACAACACATAAGAACTGTTGCGCATATCAGAAAAAGTACAAACAAGCCAAGAGTAGCAATTATGTTGTGCTTAAATTCACCAAAAGTCATTAACGCACCATTTTTGTAGATGTTTTTCATTGAAATATCGAATGTTACAGTCATCGGCGGAATGTAGTAAAATGAAAAAAGAAAAAATATGCTTACTATTATGCTGATTGCAAGAAGAATGTAAAACATTCCATTGAATTTTCCGAATGAAGCATACATTGTAATTGAATAGTAGCTAAAAAACATTGCAGCATACAAAATCGCACCGTGAACAAGAAAACGCAGAAAATTTTCTTTAATTCCCGAAATGAAGTTATGCACAACATCTACATTTTCATCTTCCCTTACCATATGTGAAGTAACCTGAACAACTCCTGCATAGAACGGAAAAAGCGGTATTACTGTTAAAAACAATATAAAGTTTGAATTTAACCCTGTAGCTGTGTTGATAAACCAGAATAATCCGAAAAACACGGCTGACGGTACTGCAAAAAGCAGATTAGTCAACAGAAGTTTCGGAAGATTATGAAACAAGCTTGTAATAAAAGTTGTCAAGGCAACAGGACTTTTTTCATTTGACATTTTAAACCTCCGACTTTTGCATAAAGAATCTAAAAATTAAATGCTCCTGCAAACAACGTCCAAAGCGCCGTATCTAACAGAGAAGCGCAGAACGTCATTATAAGAGAAGCCATAAGGTGAGAACAAAATGAAGCTGCTCTCATACGCATTGACTGCTTCGGCGGATATTTTCCGAATGTGTAAACAAACATATCTTTTGAAAATACAAAGGAATTTGTTGAAAACATTACGAGCGCAATGCAAAATAAAAATGTACCCGGCAACAGAACGAGCAAATAAAATCCTACTCCGCCGAGCTGCTGTATTGCAAAAAGATAGCCGGCTGTCAAGCCTGTGCCGAAGCCCTTGAACAGAACGACGAAAGGCATAACGAACACTCCCCAAGGGGTGAGTCCAAGTAAAAATACGGAAAACAAAAATATAAAATCTGACGCAAAGCAAGCACAGAAAGTACCTGCTGCATTCTGTGCAAGTCTTGCGTCAAGGTTGGTTGTGAATAAAAAATCAAGAGATTTGAGCAGGTTCTCGCCTGAATTCTGTGCGCAAATTGAACCTGCAACAAGTCCGACAAGCAAAACAGATGTGAACATCACCCTCAAGCCGTAACGCCTGAAAAAATACTGCAAATCAGAAAGCGTTATCCGGCGTATTCCTCTTCTGCCTGACTTTGCTTTTTTGAACGAAAATACCAAACTTTTCATAAATACATTCCTTTCATTTTATCAGAGCTTACCGAGCATTTTGCCGGGTTGTCCTGTTAAAAATTTATGCGGAATGTATTTATAATATGATTATTACTTGCCCAGCTCTTCGGCACGTTTTGTACAGGCGTCCATTGCGTCCTGTACAGCCTCATAAAAGCCGTGCTCATTGAGCTTATCAAGTGCGGCTATTGTTGTGCCGCCCTTAGAGCTTACTTTTTCTATAAGAACATCGGCGCTGTCGCCGCTTTTACGAAGCATTTCAGCGGAACCCTCAAGGGTTGCGCACACAAGGTTCATAGCCTTGTCATAGTCTATCCCCTGCTTTTGTGCATAATCAGCCATTGCTTTTGCGAAAAGATATATATATGCAGGACTGCTGCCGTTTACAGCAATAATTTCATTCATATGCTCCTCTGCAATATATTCACATACTCCGCTGCCTGCAAACATATTGTATACAAGCTGCTTGTCCTCGTCACTTATATTATCGGACGGGCAGAGTGCGGAAGCACCTTTTTTCAGAAGCAAGGGAGTATTTGGCATTACTCGCACAACGGGACATTTGCAGTCAAGCGCAGACTGAACATATCCGATTGAAATTCCTGCCGCAATTGAAACAAAGGTCTTGTTTTCGTTTACAGCCGGCTTGATTGCCTGAAGCACATCTGAGTAATTCTGAGGCTTTACGGCAAGCACGATAATATCACTTTTTTCTACAACTTCACATCCCGACTTACATACAGAAGCGCCTAACTCATTCATTAAGCTGCATTTGTTTTCGTCGGTGTCAAACACATTGATAAAATCTGCTTTGCCGCTGTTTTGCGCCATAAGTCCTTTGATTATGGCAGTTGCCATATTGCCTGCTCCGATAAATCCTACTTTTTTCATCTGATTACCTTCTTTATTTAAAACACTTTATTTCATTATAACATCAGCCTATACCGAAAGACGGTCTTACCTGACATGAGAAGTTGAAACCCTTTTTGTTGTATTCACCGTCACGCTTGTAGTCTGCGTAGAAGAATACCTCGGCTTCATCAACTCGCCTGTATAAAAGTCCCCAATAGCAGGAACCTGCTGCATGATGATATTGCAAATAGCTGTTGAGATAATTTTGCTTGTTTACGTTATTTAAATCTCTTGTACCGCCCGATACAGACGCATAAGATTTATATATGTAGCCGACTTTGCCGTTTGAAAGCTTAATTTTATACCAGCTTGAATTGTACACCTTGCCGTCAACAAACGTAAACTTAGTGTTTTTTGACATACATGTTACAACAGAATAGTTTGTTCCTGCACCGCTGCGAAGATTTACATCACTTGCATTGACATATCCGCTTGCACCGGCTTTTACGTTAGAGCCGCCCGAGCCTGTATTAAGGAGAACGGACTGCAAGTCGGAATCGTTGTAGATTGCGCTTGCACCGACATTGTAGGTAAAGCATACAAGCGAGTCAAACTGCTGCTGGTTAAATTTTATGCCGTTGTCAATGAGGAACGAATTTGTCTTTGTAGTGTATCCGCCCTTATTGACCGTCTGGCAAAGGTAAGCGTACGCTTCATTTTTTGTAAGATTATTGTAGAACTGCTCGTTTGTAAGCACAACCTTACCGTAACCAAGAGTTGGGTCTGATGTTATGTAGTCGGCAGTTACACTGCTTAAAAATCCCTCGTAATTTGCAATAAGGTTGATTACCTCGTCGCTTGCACGTCTTTCGGCGCAAACTGTTGTTATCTTGTCGGTTGAAGAAGTTACGAACACCTCTCCCTCACCATTGCCGGGAGTTGTCAAATACTCCGATGAGGTTTTATATTTTGCATAAGCCTTAACGGTCCATTTACCAGAAGTGCCGAGCTTTTTGGAGCCTGACCATATGTAATTATTGCCGTCTTTGACCTTGCTTGCAGCGTTTACGGTATACGAAGTACTTCCGTTTGATACTACAAAACGAACTGCAACTCTGTCGGTATCGGTTATTGCCTTAAAGGTTACTGTTGAATTCTTTGGTGCAGAGTTGGGTGACGCGTAAACAAATCTGACATTATCTCTGCTGATTACATTTATAAGGCAAGTCGCGGCACCGCTTGAGGTGTAGGCGGTGATTGTTACATAACCGTTTGATTTTGTATCAACAATTCCGTTATTTACTGTAGCGATAGCGGTGTTTGATGATTTCCATTTTACTGAACCCGTATTTGACTTCAAAAGTACAGACTTTCCTCTGCGCATATTGTTGATTGAGGTTGAGGAAATATTTACAGAAGTTCCCGATTTAACCGTAATTTTACAAGTTGCGGAATTCGACCCCGATACAGCTTTAATATTTGCTGAACCGCTTGCTTTTGCCGTAACAACACCGTTTGAGTCAACTGAGGCTACCGATGTGTTTGAGCTGCTCCACTTAACAGAGCTTGCGCCTGTTGCAGTTATAGCAAATTTGTTTCCGACATAAATCGTTTCGCTTGTATCGGAAAGCTTGATTGTGCCTGACGGTGTTGTGGGAGTAACAGGATTTTCAGGAGTAGAGCTTGAAGCTTTCTTTGTTGCATACTGCTTATAGATATATCCCTTCTTGCCGTTTGAAAGCTTAATATTATACCAGCTTGAATTATAAAGCTTTGTACTTATGAAAGTAAACTGCGTATTCTTACGCATACAGGTTACAACAGAGTAGTTTGTTCCTGCTCCGCTGCGAAGATTAACATAATCATCGTTTACATATCCGGCGGTTACTTGCTCAGAAGGTTTTGTATTTGACGGAGTTGAATTTTTAGTTGCATAATCTTTGTGAATATATCCCTTTTTACCGTCTGAAAGCTGTATGTTATACCAGTTTGAATTATAAAGCTTTGTGCTTATGAAAGTAAACTTAGTATTCTTGCGCATACAGGTAACTACAGAATAGTTAGTACCTGCTCCGCTGCGAAGATTTACATAATCGCTGTTTACATAGCCGGTGGCTTTTTCGGTTGTACTGCTGTTTGACGATGTTGAAGAAAGTGCGGCGTAGTCCTTATGAATATAACCTGTTTTGGAATTTGACGTAAGCTTGATTTTGTACCAATTGGAATTATAGAGCTTTCCGTCGACATATGTAAATTTTGTATTTTTTCTCATACATATGATTACAGAATAGTTAGTTCCTGCTCCGCTGCGAAGATTTACGTAATCACCGCTTACATATCCGTTTGCGCCCTTAGAGGGAGAAGCATAACTTGCTTTCAAAAGATTTGTTCCGACCGTTGCAACAAAATCACTTTTGAGTGTTTCAGGGGATTGTTCAGCAGCATCTGAACTTTCATCAGACTGCATTTCTCCCACACTTTCGGCAGATGTTGAAACAGCACCGGCAGAAAACGAACTTATTGCTACCAGAAAAACCGAACCAAGAATTGCAACTGCAAGTGCAATGCAGACGGCTCTGACAAACATCTTTTGTTTCATTAATACCACCTTTTTTCCTTTTCAAAACTTCAATAATATGTAAAATCCATTCATATTTTATATATATCTAATTATAACATAAAAATTCTTTTTTCGCAAATTAATTATTCTTCCCAAATAATTTACTTCTTAATCTAACAACATACTGACCGACAAATACCGTAATGGCGAAGTCATATACAATGAAAAATACGTTGCCGAAAGCCAAAAATGCAAGCGGAATATAAACACCGAACAGCGTATATTCTTCAGGAGACACCGAAAGCAAAAATGCCGCAATGTAGAATGAAGCAATTGCCGCAGCGTTGAATAATGCAAGTTTTACAATATAAAGAATAATCTTACTCTTTATATACTTTTCAAATACAGCTTTTATAATGGGATAATATCCAAAAAGAGCTATAAAATAGAGGACTGCCTCTTTATCGCCCGCAAGAAACAGCGATAAAACAGATACTACAGCATAAACGCCGAGTCCCCATTTCCAGCCGTATTCGATAACTACAGCTGAGATAAATATCCCCGCAAAGCAAGGAAACGCATATGTTCCTATCGGTACAAGTGAAGTAAGAAGCATCAGTGCAAGTCCAAGAGCCGATATTACACCGCAAAAAGCTACCTTGAACGTAGATTTATTTACAGCATTTTTCATATCAGCAGCCTGCCCTGCAACAATCGCACATACAGTCTGCACACATCATTGCCGCACAAACATCGCAGCAGGAACATCCCGAGCCTGTTCCCTGCATATTCGGCTGATTGTAACCGCCGTAATTATATGAACGCTGGTTCTGCATATTATTGAGCGCCGCACGGTACTCGCTGTTATTCGGGTCCATATTGCAGGCAGTAGTAAAGTTGTTGAACGCTTGCTCACTCCAGCCGCGTCTGTAGGCGCACATTCCCTTGAGGTAGTACCATTCGGCGGTACGGTTACCCATAGGGGTTGATTCGAGTATATTTTCAGCCTGATCAATCATATTGCGCTGAATATAAATTCTTACATTGTAAAACTGAGAGCTTGAAGAGCCTGAATAAGACGAAGAGCTTGTTGAACCCGTACCCTTGCTCTTTTGGCGCATCTGGTTTATTGTATCGTAAGCCTCATTAACTTCTTTCATCTTCTGTTCAGCCACATCGGCAAGGGGACTGTCCGCATAGTTATCGGGATGATATTTTTTTGCAAGCTTTCTGTAAGCCGCTTTAATTTCCTCATCTGTAGCTGTTTCGGAAACTCCGAGCACTTCGTATGGATTATTCATTTTTACCTCCGCTTAAATTACCGGTTACTTTGTTTTGAACAGAGGGCAAGCCGAGCAAAAGCATATTGTCTAAAATCCCCCTGAAATCCTTTATGTCAATAAGATTGAAAGCATCATACGCCCTTGCAAGCGATTGGTTAAGCGCTGAAACAATCTGTTGTTGGTTATATTCTTCTTTTAAAGAAATAAACGGATTGAAATTATTATTCTTCCTGTCTTTTTCTATATCGTCAGCAGCATCTACCAAATAAATCCATCTGCCAAGATGATAACCGAATTCATAAAACACACGTTTGTTTATGTCATCATCAGCCTCAAGCGAGAAAATATTTGCAATCATATACCCCGTTGGATGAGCTGCCATATCTACTGAGCAATTTTCATCATTTTCAGCTTGCTCCTGTAATGAAGTCATTTTGGATATATATTTATCTATATCCGGATATTTTTTTGCGGCTTTCTTTTTCCAGCGAGAAAAAAATAAAAGCAAAAATCTTGTTAAAAGCTTTCTGAAAAATTTCTCGTCTTTTAAATCGTCTTTCAATTTATAAAATACGGAAATGACAGAAAAAGCTGACGCTTTGCTGTAGCAATCGTTTTCACAAAATGCAAACTTACACTTTTTAATAGGATTAAATGTACATCTGCCTTCCTTGAAACCTTTGCAGCTTTTTGAAACCGACATAAGAAGCATTGCGTAAAACGTGCAGTCATAACTTAAACTAAATCGGGTTAAGAACGAATAATCCTTTCCCATTTGTTTGCACAAACCGCAGTATACAGATTTATAAGCCTCATACTCACGCACAAGCAGTTCGCTTTTTTGAATTTGCAAATATCCAAACACACTTTGCTCCTTATTTTATCCAAAGATAGTCAAATATATCAAATGCTAATATACTATTATACATAATATATCATACTACACAACAACAAAAAAAGCAATAAAAATGTAAACATTAAAAGAATTACATTTTTATTGCTTATATATTTTTTATAAAATAAAACTTTACACTTAAAAAACAGTAACAGTATAAATACAGTTAAAAACAAAATAAAAGGTTTGTAATATAGAGCTAAATAACATAAATTTTTTACCGCTAAATTTATGTTATTTATTGTAATTAAGCAAATAAATTTTACTGTACAATAATTCGCTGAATTGCTGTAACGTCCTTTACATTTACATCGCCGTCACCGTTTACGTCAGTAAGACTGTTTTGATTATCGGTGAGTTTGACGATACCCGCCAAAGCCTTTTGAAGCTCTGTGGCATCGGTAACTGAAAGCACTCCGTCTGTACAGATGTCACCGAACAAATCGATTCTGTAGGTTGCATTCTGCTTTGAAACGTAGTCGTAATTTGTAAGGTCAAGGGTAATCAGTACGCTTGCGTTATCGTAAGGAACTTTAAAATACATATCTGAAAATTCATACTGGTTAGGATAAGACATCGCTTTCTTGTCTACACCAAACTCAGCCGGATTATATTCAAAATTACCGTTCCAACTGTCAATTAAATTATTGCATGAATCAATATTATAAATATTGAATCTATAATCGCTTTCGGGATTAAGATTATCCGCTCTGTACTGATAAATATAGTCGTCTGCCTGAGTCATTTTATTTTTATCGGACGCTTCAAAGCCTAAATCAAAGCCGCAAATATACAAACCATATATTAACGGCTTTGTTCTGATAATAACTCCTTCACCCTCTGCCCAGATTTTTGAATCTTCAAGGTCACGCGGATTTTTCTTAAAATAAACCGTAACGTCACAAGGGGTTACAACGTCAATTCCGCAGTAATTATAGCCGTAAAATCCGGTTATATTGTCACCGTAAGATTCTTCAAACACATTGATTTTTAAGTCTTGCTCGGGCTGTACATCCTTAAAGGTAACAGAATACACTCCATCATCACCGAGAGTCATTTCGTTTTCAAGAGGATAAGGATTTTCTCGTGTTGTTCCAAATGTATCAGAACAATAACTGTACGCATAAACTCTGTAGGTATCGCTTTTGATTTCTCTTACACCGTCACCTAAAACCTTGATTTCTTTTGTTTCGGGATTAAATGTGATTGTTACGTCGCAAGATTTTGCAACTCTGAATTCCGAATAAATATCAAAATTACCGTGATATTTCGGGCCATTACCGTATTCATGAGTTTGACCGTTGGGCAAATGCTCAACAATCGAAAATTTAATATTTGTCTGAACCTGAACGTCTTTCAGTTCGTATACATATACATCACCCGACTTTTGCATTGTGTTATCTTTTGTAATGTATTTATACCAGATAAGACCGAAAATTTCCTCTTTGTTGCCTGCTATGGTGTACACGCACTCCTCATTTGTTTCTTCTGCAAATGCGCTGAAAGAAGTGATTGACACAAGACAGGAAATTACTATAGCCATCGACAAAATCACCGATATTATTCTTTTTTTCATAATATTACCTCCATATTTTCCATTTTTCTTTTACAGTAATATTATACCAATTAAAAATAAGTAAAACAACTATAATACTAAACAAATTTTTGCCATACTTTTTATAAACAAAAACAAAATCAAGTGATATAAATTACTATTTTTAGATTTACAAGGAACATTTAACAAATAACATACTAAAATAACATACTAAAATAACATACTAAAATTTTTATAGTAAATTAAAAAATATTATTCTCCGTCCGTCTTTTCTTTCAAAAGATTATAATGTATAATAGTAAATGTAATAGAAAATTCGGAGGCAGAGTTTTGAAAAAAATTAAAAATAACGTTTTGCTTTTGTTGTATACCGTAGTTTTAGGTTCAATTGTCGGTGCGATTATCTGGGCATTCCTCAGAATAATGAATCTTGGTATTGAATTTATTTGGGATTTTATCCCATCAAAAATTGATTTTCCTCTTTATACCATTTTAGTGTGCGCAGTAGGGGGACTTTTGATTGGACTATGGAAAAAGAAATTCGGTGATTATCCCGAGGAGTTAGGCACAGTTTTGGGCAAAGTAAAAAAGACAGGCCGATATCCCTACAATAATATTTTTTCAACGATTATTTCAGCACTGCTTCCTCTTATTTCAGGAGCAAGCATCGGTCCTGAGGCTGGTCTTACAGGCGTTATAGCAGGGCTATGTTCTTGGGTCGGAGATAAACTAAAGCTGTATTTCAAAGAGGTTAAAGAGTTGACGCAAATCGGAATGAGCGCAACTCTTGGCTCGATTTTTCATTCTCCACTGTTTGGCTTTATTGAACCTATTGAGTCTGACAAAGATGTTGTCCTGCCGAAAACTTCTAAAATTGTTCTATACTTTACGGCAATTCTAAGCTCGTTTGGTGTGTTTATCCTGTTAGGAAATCTGTTCGGAGGAAAAACAGGATTGGAAAGCCTTGGAACTGAAAAAGTAGATTTGTGGCAGTATCTTTACGCAATTCCTCTGGCTGCAATCGGAATTTTAGCAGGATACCTATATTTTCTTTTTAAAAAGCTCACTTTTTCACTTGAACAAAAATTTAAAAAATACACAATCATCAGAGGAGCTGTAGGTGGCTTATTGCTTGGAATTTCGGGAACAATTTTGCCCTTGACAATGTTTTCGGGAGAGCACCAGATGGGTGTGGTAATAAGCGAAGCTGAAACAATCGGCGCTGTAATGCTGATTGTCATTTCAGTAGTAAAGTTGCTCTTGACTAATATATGCATTGACTCCGGCTTAAAAGGCGGTCACTTCTTCCCTATTATTTTCTGCGGAATCAGCATTGGCTGTGCAATGAGCCTGATATTGGGTATTGATATAGTTTTCAGTGCAAGCATTGTTACCACCGCTCTTGTCGGTCACACATTGAAAAAGCCTCTTGCAACTGTACTGTTGTTAATGATCGTTTTCCCTGTCAAATTAATTCCGATTATGCTTTTTACAGCTATAGCGGCAAAAATTATTGAAACTCCGAAAATTTTGTTGACGAAATAATAACATAAACAGTTACAGTGCTATTTGATACTTTTAAAAATGTCCCGAATACACATTACGTGTTCGGGACATTTAACTATCTTAGTGGTGAACGAAAAGCTGTAGCTTACTCTTAGCCGCAAAGTATAAAAATAACGCTGAACCCAAAGAACGAATTGGGTCCAGCGTCACACTGTCAATAGGTTACGAAAGAGATGTCACTTTAAAAATTTAATTTGGACTTGAACCTACAAATTAAAGTTGTTAATTTAAAGTTGCAATTTCTTCAAGTCTTATACTACTTAATATTGATGGTAAAATTTCAAACATCCACTATATCTCATATTACGGTCAATTACGCTTTTGCCTAAGGATAAAAATAATCAAATATTTTGTGTTATGTGCATTTGGTATGTCGATTACAGCGGCGGTGCTTGACAGCACTTTTACGGACTGTATCTTCCGAAGTTTAAATTTACATGCAACAGACCCGTTTGTCTCCTTAATAATTTCATCGACTTTCTGTTATTTTACTTCATAGGTGCATTTTGTAAATATCATTTCACCGATTTCAAACTTTCCTTCGTAATGCTTCTGCACCAGTTCACGGCTCTCAATAAATTCGTCGGTAACGAGTACAAGAAACTGTTTGTTGCATTGTTCAACCAAATAATACTGTTTATCTGTATTTTTTAAGCTATTGCTAATGTCCGGAATACCGAAACCAGCTGGTGTAAATATACCGAGCAGGTTGTCAAAGATACGCTGCCCCTTTGTCAGCTTTTCTTTTGCCAGCAGCGGATTGATTTTAGCATCGGGATATTTCTCACGGACACATCTGTCCTTTTTCTCTCTGCGGTTTCCTCCCTTATATTGAGATAAGTCAATCTGCTCCTTAATTACCGATTTGTCCAAATTTTCGCCATTGTCCAGCAGATAGTCAATGCTTACCCCTAAAAGTTGAGATAACGCTTTCAGATTATCAACATCTGGGATTCCTTTGTCGGTTTCCCATTTTGCAACAGCAGAACGGGAGATACCCAGCTTTTCTGATAGCTGTTCCTGAGAAAGGGCAGCCTGTTTTCTTGCTTCTTTTAATTTTTCGCCTAATGTCATTGTTAATGACCTCCTTTATTGCTTTGATGTATCCAATGTAATCCGTAGCACCGTCAAAAGCAATATACCATCTGTAACAACACTATTACTCTACGTAACAATGTCTTTTTCCCTGTGTTTTTAGGGTCATACTCAGCAAATCCCAATAGCAATAATAATCCTGAACAAAAATCACCTTATCCGTAAGGCAGATACCCGCCATATCTGTAATGCCAATTTGTTCTATAATTACAGTCAAAAAAGCGGTTATAGCTTCGGCAGCATAACTTTATATTTCTATAAATTGACTCTGTCGTACAATATGAAGTTTTGAGATATATATAATATACTTTAAAACGCTTTTTCAGAGGTTCAAATCCTGTATGTTTGCATAAATTCCGCTTTGACATCTATTTTTCCTATTCAAAAAATCTTTTTAAAAAATGCAAAAAAGCCCGATAAAATCGAGCTTTTTCGGGTGACATCTTTTTTGTTACCCTCTTATGGCTGGGCCGGCGGGATTCGAACCCACGGGTGACGGAGTCAAAGTCCGTTGCCTTACCGCTTGGCGACGGCCCAAAATATTTTTATAGAATTAAAGCCGCCAAAGTAACTCTTTAGCGGCTTTTGGTGACCCATCGGAGATTCGAACTCCGGACACCTTGATTAAAAGTCAAGTGCTCTGCCAACTGAGCTAATGAGTCATATGGGGTGGAATGACGGATTCGAACCGTCGGTCTCCAGTGCCACAAACTGGCGCGTTAACCAACTACGCTAATCCCACCATATGGCGCGCCAAAAGGGACTCGAACCCCTGACCTACTGCTTAGAAGGCAGTTGCTCTATCCAGCTGAGCTATTGGCGCAGTTTTGAACAGCTATAGCTGTTTTCGTCAGCCTTTATATTATACATATTTGAGTATATTTTGTCAATACCTTTTTTTACATTTTTTTAAAATGTCGATTTTGCGTTAAATATAATATCAACTTAAAAATTTTGTGTAGAATTTCACGTCATACCATACTTCTGCGCTAACGCAAGATTTCTAAATTCCTGCTCAAAAGTAACTTCTCTGATTAATTTTATAAAATCAGGAAGTTTGTATGGTTGATTTTCTGACAACAATTCAATCTCAATTGTAGCCTTATCATTCCAAAATGGATAAACATCAAGCTCATAATATGAGTTGTTCCATACAATGCAGTATCTATCTTTTGAAATTACGCCGGTTATATACTCTTTTTTTTTCATATATTCCTTATATTCTTTTTCAGAAATATAATTTTCGATTTCAATCCGCTTTAAGTCACTGATTTTGATTTTAACAGTTTTAATATATACTGCGTTTTTACCCTCGCCACGCTTTCTTATTCTGAAATATCCCTCATCAGGTGTTGTAAGGTAGGCTTGTGTAATCGGAATTCTACGGCAGGTTTTCATTTTATTAAGCACATCCAAATCAGGGTATTCAATAAGGAATTTTCTTTCAATTTCAAAGTGTTTCGGTATGCCGAGAAAAGATAGAATTTCAGTCATTAAGCGTTCAAGCTTTTTGTCAAATGAAGTGGAATTATCTATAACACGCAGGTGAGGTGTACCTGTCCAAACAGAAAGTATTTCTTTATCAATCATTTTTGCTTGCTCAATAGTTTCACTTCTAGCTGAATTATTAGTGAGATTGTAAGAACTTTCTGCACCGTCCGCGGCCGTTACAAGGTGAAAAACTGCATCGTATGAATTGCGGATTATATCTTCATTTGCTCCGTTAAGTGAAGAATAACGGTCAAATTCCTCCTGCGTAACAAAAGCTTTGTTATCAAGCAACCCTCTGTCAGAAAGCATGACTACCCTGTCGCAGGGCATTTTATTTGCAATAGCAGTTTTTTCGTTCTCTTCTGCTAATTGAAGTTCAAACAAAAGCTTGTGAAACTCGTAACGTCCTAAGTTTTGCGGAGTCTTTCCGTTTAAAATCAGCTTTGTTGCTCGCTCTTCAATTGTTATCACTTCAATACCCTGCTCCCTTAATTTTTCTGATACATATGCAAGGGCAGTAGTTTTTCCCGAGCAAGGTCCTCCGGTAAGGACAATTTTTATTACTTCCGCCATAGCTTACCTCTCCTGTGATAACCCACTTAATATTACCGTTTTTTACATAAATCATTATAACTTTACAAGATATAATTTTAATTCTTTTTTATAATTATTTGAAGTATTCAGCGCAATATGTGCTGTAATTTTCAATTTTAGGTTGAAATATATCCGTTCAACATTGACAACACACGCATTAAAGTGCTAAAATAAACCTGTACCATTTATAGGTTTTGTATATATTTTGAAAGGAAGTAATGTAAATGGAAAAGCAAAACATTGATTGGTCAAATCTTGGCTTTGGCTATATGCCTACAGGCGAAAGATTTGTGTCAAACTACAAAGACGGCAAGTGGGACAACGGTATTATGACCGAAGATACTACCGTCACAATAAGTGAGTGTGCAGGTGTTTTGCAGTATGCCCAGACTTGCTTTGAGGGTATGAAAGCTTACACAACCTGCGACGGCAGAATTGTTGTGTTCCGTCCCGACCTCAACGCACAAAGAATGGAAGACAGCTGCAAGCGTCTTGAAATGCCTGTATTCCCAAAAGAGGATTTTGTTGAGGCTGTTTGCAAGGTTGTTAAGGCAAATTCCGATTATGTACCTCCTTACGGAACGGGTGCTACACTTTATATTCGTCCCTATATGTTCGGTTCAGATCCCGTTATCGGCGTTAAACCGGCAAGCGAATATCAGTTTAGAATTTTCGCAACTCCCGTTGGGCCTTACTTTAAGGGTGGTGCAAAGCCTATTACAATTAAGGTTTCTGATTTTGACAGAGCAGCCCCTCACGGCACAGGTCATATTAAGGCAGGTCTTAACTATGCAATGAGCCTTCACGCAATTGTTACTGCTCACGAAGAGGGTTTTGATGAAAATATGTATCTTGACGCTGCTACACGCACAAAAGTAGAAGAAACAGGAGGTGCAAACTTCATTTTTGTTACTAAGGACAACAAAATTGTTACTCCTAAGTCTGATAGTATTCTCCCCTCAATCACACGTCGTTCGCTTATGTACGTTGCAGAACACTACCTCGGTCTTGAGGTTGAGCAGAGAGAGGTTTGCTTTGACGAAGTTAAGGACTTTGCTGAATGCGGACTTTGCGGTACAGCCGCAGTTATCTCACCTGTTGGTAAGATATATGACCACGGCAATGAAATCTGCTTCCCCAGCGGAATGGAGGAAATGGGTCCGACAACCAAAAAGCTTTATGAAACACTTACCGGCATTCAGATGGGCAAAATTGAAGCTCCCGAAGGCTGGATTAAGGAAATTAAATAATATTTTATATTACATAGAACAACCGTATGTCTTTCGGCATACGGTTGTTTTTTTATAAATGATTGGCAGTAAATAGAGTTAAAAAAACCGCCCCTTAACGGAGCGGTAAATTTTTAATTAGTCAGCTGTATAAGGAAGTAATGCAAGGTGACGAGCACGCTTGATTGCTACTGTAAGCTCACGCTGATGCTTTGCGCATGTGCCTGTTACACGGCGGGGAAGAATTTTTCCTCTTTCTGACATATAACGGCGAAGATGTGCGATATCTTTATAATCAATATGTTCAACCTTGTCAACGCAGAAACCGCAAACTTTCTTGCGAGCCTTTCTGCCACGGTTCATAGGTCTGTCAGCCATAGTGAAGTTCTCCTTTCAATGAGAATTATTTAAACTAAAGTTGTAATTAAAATGGTAAGTCGTCATCAAGAGGCATATCCTGAAAATCGGAGTTTGCACCGCTTTGATACGAAGCAGCCTGTGGTGCAGACGCTTCCTGCTGATATGACTGATTTCCACCGTAAGACTGGTTACCATAACTCTGGTTTCCACCGTACGACTGGTTATATCCGCCTGAATTATCACGGCGTTCGCCGGTAAATGATATATTATCAGCAACAACTTCGACAACATAACGGTTAGTACCGTCCTTTGCCTGATAGGTACGGCTCTGCAATTGACCATCAATTGCAATCATTGCACCCTTGCCAAAATAACGGCAAACAAATTCAGCCTGATTTCTCCAACATACAATATCGAAAAAATCAGCCTTGCGTTCTTCGCCCTGCTTTACGTAGTTTCTGTCTACTGCAATTCTGAAGCTTGTAACGCTGATACCTGTTCCTGTTGTCTTTAATTCAGGGTCAGAAACTAGTCTGCCCATCAGAATAACTCTGTTTAACATTTTGTGTTCCTTTTGTAATTCGGGACAAGCCCTACAATGTGATTATTCGTCTTCCTTTTTGATAATGAGTGAACGCATTACACCGTCTGTGATTTTGTAGATACGGTCAAGCTCTGCGGGGAACTCAGCTGTGCTTTCAAAATCGAACAATACGTAATAGCCTTCGCTTTCTTTGTTGATGAGGTAAGCAAGCTTTCTCTTGCCCCATTCGTCAACATTCTTTAAAGTGGCATGCTTTTCAATGAGAGCCTTGAACTTTTCAACGATAGCCTGAATACCTTCTTCGCCCTTTTTCATTGAAATAATCATTACGGTTTCGTAATTTGCTGTAATTGCCATTCTATTGCACCTCCTTCTGGACATTATGGCGGCCTGTGCCGCAAGGATTTGTTGCACAAAGCAACAGTTTTATTATATCATAAAATGCAGGGTTGTCAACATTTTTTTCTAACTGATTAAAAATTTCCCTGCGAAATATAACTTAAAAACCGATTATTAAAGTCTTTGTATTTTCTTTGAGAAACGTTTACCTTTACACTTTCGCCATTATTCCTTTTTAGAATAATAAGATTTTTATCAAGCCTTTCAATATTCCGAAGATTTACTAAATAGCTGTAGTGAGGCTGTGCAAAACAGCCGCTCGGCAAAATGTCTTTCCACTGTGCAAGCGACCTGTCACTTATTATTTCATCATTTACGGTAACTACAAGAGTTTTTCTTTTATTAATCGTTATAAAGAGTATGTCACGCACATATATACGCTGTGAGGTTGAGCCATCGGTCAACAACATTCTTGTGTTTTCATTGTAAAGCTTGATTGCAGAGTCAAGTCCACCGAAAATTCTTTCTTTGTCAAGCGGTTTCGGTAGAAATCTGAACACACGCAGATCCATTGCACTGTCAAGATAATCATTGTGAAAGGTTATGATGAAAATTATAGTATTGCGGTTTAAGGTCATAAGGTGACGTGCGATTTCAAATCCGCTGTAATTCGGCATTTCAATATCAAGAAACGCCATATCAAAAACTTTTTGTTCAGCCATAACTTTTGCGCTGTCCGATTCGGCAATAATTTCAGAAGGAATATTACGCTCGCTAAAATACTCTGAAACTATTTTGTTAATTGAATCAACCGCAAATAATTCATCATCACAAATTAAAACACGCAATATAAACACCCTTTAAACACAAAAATATTAAATACTCTCACCGGCTGCAATGATAAACTTGCTAACCTTATCCCTGCACTTACCTGTTTTTGTTTCATTTTCAACTCCGGAGCTTACATCTACTATGTCGGGATTAAGATTTTTAATAGCGTCAGATACATTTTTACAATCAAGTCCGCCCGCAAGCACAAAAAGCTTGTTATGGTGAGGAATATTTTTAAGAATGTCCCACTCAAATGTTTTTCCGCTGCCCGGTGAAGCCGCATCAAAAACATATCCGCAGACTTTTTCATTTTCTGCATAAATACTAACTTTGTCAATGTCGCTGACATTGAACGCTTTGAAAACAGGAATTTGAGAATTATCAATCACGGAGTTTTTAACCTCACCGTGTATCTGAATAAAGTTAAATCCGCATTTTTCTATTTCTATAACCTGCTGTGCTGTCGGAGAAACAGTTACAGCTACAGTTTTTATTCTTTTGTCAAGCAAAGGCAATAAACGGTTAGCAGTCTGCACGGAAATATTGCGCCTGCTCTTGGGAAAAAACATTACAAAACCTGCGTAGTCGGGCAAAAATTCATTAAGAATCTCAACATCTTCATAACAGGTTATTCCACAAATTTTAATTTTAGCCATTCTATCACCATAAATCGACTTTAACATACAAATTATAACATATTTTTTTATTATAATCAAGAATGAACATCAATGTAACATCAATTATGTTAAAAATATATTAGTTGTTCCTAATTTTACAAAAACTTATTGAGTTCTTTGTTGTATTCATAGCCTATAGCGGAAAGTTTTGATTTAATTTCATTTTCATCAACCGAAAGCGATTTTGAAAGCTCCTCAAGCGAAGAATAGTTGTCACGGAGTTGTGTGTTTATATACGATAAAAGTATTGCGGGGTCTGTAGGAATCGGCATAATTTTACTTCCTTTCAAATTTATAATATAATAGCGAAAAACCGAAACATTTTGCAGTTGTGTAAAAGTAAAAGTGTGATATAATAATAAAGAAAACGGAGGTAAGTTTTATGATAATTTTAGCTTCGGCGTCCCCTCGCAGACAACAGCTTTTATCACTGATTTGCGATGAATTTTCAATAGAGCCTGCTGATATTGACGAAACAATCGATAAAGAAATTGATTTTGAAAAAATGCCTGAATATCTTGCATTGAAAAAAGCAAAACATATTCAGAAAAACAACCATTATAACGATATTGTAATCGGGTGTGACACCGGAGTTTTTCTTGACGGAGTAATGTTAGGCAAACCAAGCTCGAAAAGCAAGGCCAAAGAAATGCTTTGCAGACTGTCAGGCAGAAAACACAAGGTTGTAACGGGCTGTGCACTGCTTTACAAAGAAAAATGTATTTCTTTTTCACAAGCAACAGAGGTTGAGTTTTTTGAACTTAGCGATAAAGAGATTACAGACTACATTGCAACCGGTGAACCGATGGACAAAGCAGGTGCATACGGCATTCAGGGCAAAGGCACTGCTCTTGTCAAGGGTATAGTCGGTGATTTTTACAATGTTGTCGGACTGCCCGTTGCTATGCTCAACAAAAAAATAAAAGAAATTATATTTACAATATAAAACAATTCACTACTCATCAAACTCGCTTTCAGTATACTCTATACTTTCACATACTATTTGAAAAACATCTCCTGAAATCACTTTAATTTCAACCGCAAAAAATTCTGTTCCATCTCCGATATATGAACTTTTTATCCAATCAGGACGTTCTTCCTGTACATTAGCAATTTCTTGTACAAATTCAACAGGAGTTTCAATAACATAAATTGCATATATACGTAAAGTAAAACCCCAAAAACCGCAGCTTTGCAGCCTGCTGAATATTACATTATTAAATTTGAAATCAGATATTTTTTTTAAATAATAGTTCTTACAGGTCATTGTAATCTGACGATTTTCATAATCGTATTTGAAACCTTCAAATTCAGAATCATGTAAATAAATTTTGTCTGTTTCTTCTCTATTACGATAATTAATTAACATCAAACAATAACCTCCTCGTATTATAGTAAATATTTAGATTTTCAGTAAAATTATATCATATTACGAAATATATATCTACAGATTTCAGACATTCACTTTGCGAAGCACACAAAACGGACTGCACACAGATTACCTGTATGCAGTCCGTTAATTTTTGAAAATAAGGTCAATTATACCTTCTGGCAAACAGCGTTAATTGACGCGGGAATATCCTCTTCTGACGCAGAGATGAGAAGAACGATATTTGTATTAGAAGTTTCAGAAAGTTCCTGAAGCTTCTTTGTAAAATTCTCAAGTCCTTCAAGTGCATCAGGGCAAATTTTGAATGTTGAATCAACAAGAATGTCAGTAACATCGTAATTGCCTGCGCAGATACCACTGATAAAGCCGAAAAGCATATCGTAACCCTCAACAAGATACTGCTCTGTGTCAATAAGTCTTGCCTTGTGAGTTACATCGTAAGTAAGCTTTGAACCCTTTTCAATTACAACTACGTTGCCCGAAGAAGCAGCAACAGCCTCGTTTGCAAGGGAAATAAGCTTCTTTGTTTTTCCTGTTCCTTTTTTTCCGATAAGTAAAGTAACCATAATAAAATCCTCCGGTGTATTATACTTAAAAAAGAAATTATTTGAGTCTTGCTTCAAGAGCAGACTTTTGGTCTTCATATCCGGGCTTTCCGAGCAGAGCAAACATATTCTTCTTGTAGCTTTCAACGCCGGGCTGATTGAACGGATTTACTCCGAGCATATATCCCGAAATAGCGCAAGCTTTTTCAAAGAAGTAAATAAGATAGCCAAGCTCTGTTTCATTCATCTCGGGTACGTTGAGAACAACGTTGGGAACTCCGCCGTCATTGTGAGCGAGCACTGTGCCCTCGAACGCCTTCTGATTGACAAAGCCCATTGTCTTGCCCGAAAGGAAGTTAAGGCCGTCAACGTTTGTCGGATCTGTACCAAGAGTAACTTCTTTTTTGCATTTATCAAATAGAACAACAGTTTCAAACATTGTACGTCTGCCGTCCTGAATATACTGACCAAGTGAGTGAAGGTCGGTGGAGAAGATAACGCTTGCAGGGAAAATACCCTTGTTATCCTTACCCTCGCTCTCGGCAAAAAGCTGTTTAAACCACTCAGACATCATTGTGTAGGCAGGCTCGTATGAAACCATAACCTCCATTACCTTGCCCTTGCGGTAAAGAATGTTGCGGATTGCGGCATACTTGTAGCAATCGTTTGTCATTAAATCGTCATTGTCAAACTCTTTTTGAGCTGCTGCTGCGCCCTGCATAAGAGCATCAATATCAGCGCCTGAAACAGCAATCGGCAAAAGACCTACAGCTGTTAAAACCGAGAAACGTCCGCCGACATCGTCAGGTACTACAAATGTTTCGTAGCCCTCCTCGTCTGCAAGAGCCTTTAGTGTGCCCTTAGCCTTGTCGGTTGTACAATAAATACGCTCTCTTGCGCCATCCTTGCCGTACTTTTTCTCAAGCATTTCGCGGAACACTCTGAATGCGATAGCAGGCTCTGTTGTTGTGCCTGACTTTGAAATCATATTAACAGAAACATCCTTGCCCTCGCAAAGCTCCATAATCTCTGCAAGCGCAGAAGAACTGATGGAGTTACCTGTGAAGAAAATCTGCGGTGTGTCCTTGCAGGTAAGGTTATAATTCTGAGAATTTAAAAATTCAATTGCAGCACGAGCGCCGAGGTAAGAACCGCCGATGCCAATTACGATGAAAACATCTGTGTCCTTTTTTATTTTTTCAGCGGCAGCCTTGATTCTAGCGAACTCTTCCTTATCATAATCTGTGGGGAGATTAAGCCAACCGAGAAAATCATTGCCAAGACCCGAACCATCATGAAGGGTTTTATGAGCAGCCTTTACTTCTGCTGCAACACCTTCATACTCGTGTTCATTGATAAATCCTCTTAAATACTTGTCTGTTAGTTTTGTTGCCATTTACAATTCCTCCAAAATTCTTATTCGGAATAATAGAATTTGATCCTCCGATATAAGTACCTTTGTTGTTTTATTATACTATAACACAAGTATTTTTGCAAGGTTAATTTGTCAATTTTTATAATGAAATTAGAGAATTAAAAATTTCTCCAAGTACTAAACCAAAAGAAACAGCCTCCACCGAGCTTCCAGCTGTAATATCGCACGTCTTTACCGTCTTATTATCAATGCTGTAATTAAGTGTTCCTAACTTCTGATTTTCTTTTACCGGAGCAGTTATACTTTCGGGCAAATCTATTGATGTTTTTATTTCAACATTTTTTCCCTTATCTACAACAACTTTAGACGAACTCTCGCAATTAAGCTTAACAGTGTTTTCCATTCCTCCGTCAACTTTAAGTTCAAGCGGCATATCATCCGGCAATTTTAATTCCTTTACAGAAATATTTGCAAATCCATAGTCAAGCAGAGCTGCTGAATCGGAAAATCTCTCCTTGCCTGTTTTGCAGCCGAGAACCACTGCAACAAGCGAAACATCTCCCCTCTTTGCTGACGCAGACATACAACACCCTGCATCATTTGTTGTGCCTGTTTTAAGTCCCGTTATACCGTTATATGTTTTCAAAAGCTTATTTGTATTTACAATTTGTGTTTTGCCGTCTCTTAAATTATCAAGCCAAATTGACGTATAATCAAAAATTTTTTCGTGTTTCATAAGCTCTCGTGACATAACTGCCACGTCGTACGCAGATGTAACATGACCGTCCTCGTCGAGTCCATTGCAGTTTTTAAACACCGTATCATTCATTTTTAGTTCTTTAGCTCGTTTGTTCATCTGCTCGACAAATGCATCTTCACTGCCGCTTATATGTTCTGCAAGAGCAACCGCCGCATCATTTGCCGAAGCTACAACCGTTGCTTTTATCATATCGTCGGCACTCATCGTTTCGCCCGGTTCAAGCCATATGTCACTGCCACCCATCGACGCGGCATGCTCCGAAGTTGTTATTGTGTCGTCAAGAGATAGTTTTCCGCTGTCTATTGCCTCAAACACAAGCAACAATGTCATTACCTTTGTTACAGAGGCACAGGGCCGCTGCTCGTGTGAATTTTTCTCATAAAGAATTTTGCCTGTGGACGTTTCCATAAGTACGGCTGACGGCGCCGTTATGCTTTCGTCAGAAACAGCATTCACTTTTACGGGAAACACGACCGTAAGCATCAGCGCAAAACAAAGCGTAGTTGAAATAATAACCTTCTTAAACATAAAAAACACCTCGTTCAATAATATGAACAAGGTGTAATTTGTATGAATTATCCTGTTATTTAAGGAAAGAAAGGCTGCGAATGATGGGAGCCTCAACAGACTTGTTTGAACAGGTCTGGAAGAAGCATATAATCTGAACTACTAAAATAATTACAGAACAAACGGCTCCTGCAAAAGGAACGATACAAGTCCAACAAAGAAGAACTGTAATAATACCTATAAGCATTTGAGTAATTACAAGTTTAAGAGCCTGCTTGATGTGGAATGAAAGGTATGGCGAATTGTCAGAAGCCTTTGAAAGAAGTGCAACTACAACTCCGACAACACCCATTATGTAGCAAAGAAGCGCTAAAAGCTTATTATTGTGTACATCCTCAGGAGCAAACTCAGCTGTATGGTCATAAATATCTATAACAGGCTGTACAGGCTGAGCATAACCCTGCTGAGCGTTGTTCTGATAAACATTCTGCTGCGAGTTGGGATTAGGATTCTGAAACGAAGCACCGCAGTTTGTGCAAAACATTGCGTCATCAGAAAGCTGTGTGTTACATTTTGGACAAATTTTCATTTTCTATAAACCTCCGATATAATAATTGTATGTCAGTAATAATTATATTACCTTACATAATAATTAATGAAAGAAAATTCAATCAATCAGACAAACTGCGTGGGCAGAAATGCCCTCAAGCCTTCCTGTAAAGCCGAGCTTTTCTTCAGTTGTAGCCTTTACGCTTACGGCTGATATATCAATATTGCAGACTGACGAAATATTTTCTCTCATAGAGAAGATATAATCCTTAAGCTTTGGCTTTTGTGCAATCAATGTTGAATCAATATTTACTATTTTGTAGCCGTTTTCACAAAGTACTCTGCACACCTCTTTTAAAAGGAACATACTGTCTGCGCCTTTATAAGCATCGTCTGTGTCGGGAAAAAGCTTTCCTATGTCGCCCAAAGCGGCTGCTCCCAACAAAGCGTCCATAATTGCGTGAACAAGCACATCTGCATCGGAATGTCCGAGCAAACCGAGTTCAAACGGAATTTCAACTCCGCCGAGGATAAGTTTTCTGTTTTCTGTTAATTTATGCACGTCATATCCGTGACCGATTCGCATAGTTACCACCTGAACAGATTATTTTCTTGATTTTAAAATACTTTCGGCAATTACAATGTCAATGGGAGTAGTCAACTTTATGTTCTCAACATTGCCCTTTACAACCTCTACTTCGCCGCCCATAGTCTCAATAAGAGAACAGTCGTCAGTAAAGTTTATTACATTGTCTCCTGCATTTTCAAGAGCGAATCTGTACAACTCACATTCAAAAACCTGCGGTGTCTGAACAGCACGAAGCTGTGAACGCAAAGGAGTACTTTCAATCTTATTAAAGCCGTCAACTATCTTAATTGTGTCAGTTACAGAAGTTCCGAGAGTAGCCGCACCTGTTTCAAATGCAGCCTCAACAACACGCTCAATCTCTTCAACAGTAATCAAGGGACGCGCGCCGTCGTGAATAGCATAGAATTTTGCCTTTTCGTTTGCCGCAACAACTCCGTTGCGAACGCTTTCAGCGCGTGACGCATCTCCGAGGACAAGACTGCTTACCTTTGAAAAACCGTTTTCATCAACTATAGACTGAATACGCTGTTTATCCTGTTCACGGCATACAACAATAATTTCCTTTATAAGATAGCAATTCTGAAAAGCCTTCAGAGTGTATTCAATTGCAGGTCTGGACAAAAGCGGAATAAACTGCTTACTGTCCGCAATACCCATTCTTACTGAACCGCCTGCTGCTACAATTATAGCAGAAACGTAAGCTGACATAACGTACCCTCCGTATAATTAATCAACTTAAACTTTATCAAAAGCCTGCTTTAAATCGTCAATTAAATCATCGACGTTTTCAAGTCCGACTGACAAACGAATAAGGTCGGGTGCAACACCTGCTTCAATAAGCTGTTCCTCTGTCATCTGACGATGAGTGTGGCTTGCAGGATGCAGCAAACAAGTTTTTGTATCGGCAACGTGAGTTGCAATTGAAGCAAGCTTTAAGCTGTCCATAAACTTGATTGACTTTTCTCTTCCGCCCTTTATTCCGAATGAAAGCACACCGCACGAACCGTTGGGAAGATACTTCTGAGCGAGGTCGTAATACTTATCTCCTTCAAGATTCGGGTAAGAAACCCATGCAACCTTATCGTTTGATTTAAGAAATTTTGCAATAGCAAGCGCATTTTCACAGTGGCGCTGCATTCTTACGTGGAGTGACTCAAGTCCGTTCATAAGATAAAAAGCGTTCTGCGGTGACTGGATTGAACCGAGGTCACGCATTAACTGAGATGTTGCCTTTGTTATATATGCGAGTTTTCCGAATTTTTCAGCATAAACAATGCCGTGATAGGAATCATCGGGCGTAGTAAGTCCGGGATACTTGTCTGCGTGAGCAAGCCAGTCAAAGTTACCGCTGTCAACAATTGCGCCGCCGACACCGACTGCATGGCCGTCCATATATTTTGTAGTAGAATGAGTAACGATATCTGCCCCCCACTCAATCGGACGGCAATTAACAGGAGTTGCAAAGGTGTTGTCAACAATAAGAGGAACTCCGTGAGAATGTGCAAGGCGCGCAAATTTTTCAATATCAAAAACCGAAACAGTAGGATTTGTAATTGTTTCACCGAAAACGGCTCTTGTGTTGGGCTTAAAAGCCTTTGCAAGCTCTTCTTCGGGAAGATTCTGATCGACAAATGTACATTCAATACCCATTTTCTTCATTGTAACACCGAGAAGGTTGAACGTACCTCCGTAAATTGATGATGACGCTACAATATGACTGCCTGTTTCGCAGATATTGAACAATGCAAAAAAGTTAGCGGCCTGACCGCTTGATGTGAGCATACCTGCAACGCCGCCCTCTAAATCGGCAATTTTTGCGGCTACTGCATCATTTGTAGGATTTTGCAGTCTTGTATAAAAATAGCCGCTAGCCTCAAGATCAAAAAGCTTACCCATCTCATCGGATGTATCATATTTGAACGTGGTGCTTTGATAAACAGGAATCTGTCTTGGCTCACCGTTTTTGGGTTCATAGCCTGAATGCAGGCATTTTGTTTCAACTTTCATAATGTATTATCTCCATTTTTTATAAAAAATTTTTAAATAAAATATTGTTTTCAGAATAAAAGTTTTATGAGAAAAGACCTTTTATAAAACCCGTAATAAAGTCTGTTCCGTATATTACTAATGCAAAAATAAGGATAAGAATTATTGCAGAAACAATGCGTACTATTCTGCGTTTAGCACTGCTCATTTCTTCAAATTCATCAGTCGCGGTTTTAGTGCCGTCCTTTACAGGAGCAGCTTCAACTTCAAGAATTTCTTCTTCTCCAACTTTTATTGCGCCGATTCCAACGCACACATCGTAAGCCTCTTCATAAGCTGAATACGGAACAATAATATCCTGATATGATGAATCATAGCCTGTTACAGCTTCAGCTGAAGTTGTATACTTCTGACGAACACCGTCACAAGGGATTCCGTTGTCATCAAGAGCAGTTTTTATTCTTTGCAGTTCAAAACCGCCTGCGGACATTAAATATACCGGAGTATTATTATCGGTGATTTCACACAGAGGTTTTTTGCAGTCAGTGCATAATTTATCGCTGTCATTGTGCAGATGCTTACATTTTTTACAATATTTCATAACAAGGCCTTTCGTTAAACAAATTTACACAATATTATATTATCATAAAATCTTTGATGTATCAATACCCGAAGATGATTTTTTATACTTGCAGAACACACAAAAACACTCCTCCGAAAAATCGGAGGAGCTTATTTGTTAAAATATTAAACGGGGTGAACCATATTTTCTTTGTCAAGCTTGTCGCCGTTAATGCCGGCCTTGGCATTTCTTCTTTTTTCAAAGAAGTCGAGAGCCACCTTCGGGAACTGCGCGTATGAAAGAACGTCCTCAGGATGTTCCATCCACTCAGAAATTTCACTTCTGAGTTTATCAAGCTCAGGCTCAAGCAAATCGGCAGGGCGGCAGTTAATAACCTTTTTGTCACCGATAATCTTCTTCTGAAATTCGGGGTCAATTGGCATAGGAGTTGTTCCGTATTCGCCAGCTACAAGACCTTTGAACTCGTTTGTACACATTTTGTAACGTTCGCCTGTAATTACATTGAACACTGCCTGTGTGCCGACAATCTGTGATGTGGGAGTTACAAGAGGCGGATAACCCGAATCCTCTCTTACTCTCGGTACTTCCTCTAATACCTTATCAAGGTCATCCTCTCTTCCAGCCTGCTTAAGCTGTGAAAGGAGGTTTGAAAGCATACCGCCGGGAACCTGATAGATAAGCGCCTTTGCGTCTGTTGCAAGCATCTTGGGGTCAAGAAGACCTGATTCAATATACTTTTCACGAAGCGTCATAAAGTAAGCACGAATTTCCGCAAGCTCTTTAATATCAAGACCAGTGTCAAATTCAGTACCCTGTAATGCGGCTACCATAGATTCTGTGGGAGCATGCGATGTACCAAGTGCAAGGGGGCTTATTGCAGTATCAATACCGTCTGCACCTGCTTCAACGCCTTTTAAAAGACACATTGACGCAAGACCTGATGTGTAGTGGGTATGAAGCTGTAAGGGCATTTCCGGAAGCGCTTTCTTGATAGCCTTAACAAGACTTTCTGTTTTTGAAGGTGTTAAAAGAGCCGCCATATCCTTAATGCAGATTGAGTCAGCGCCTGCGTCTGCAATTCTCTTTGCATACTCAACATAATACTCGTCTGTGAAAACAGGACCTGTTGTGTAGCTGATTGCAACCTGAGCGTGACCGCCCTCCTTCTTGGCAGCCCTGATAGCTGTCTTAAGGTTCTTAATATCGTTAAGAGCGTCAAAAATACGGATAATGTCAATGCCGTTTGCGATTGAACGCTGAACAAGATATTCAACACAATCGTCGGCATAGTGACGGTAACCGAGCATATTCTGACCTCTGAAAAGCATCTGGAGCTTTGTGTTAGGACAATGGTCCTTAATTGTACGGAGTCTTTCCCACGGGTCTTCATTTAAGAAACGAAGACACGAGTCATATGTTGCTCCGCCCCAACACTCAAGTGAATAATAACCGATTTTGTCAAGCTTATCAAGAATAGGGAGCATTTCCTCTGTTGTCATTCTTGTAGCAATAAGTGACTGATGAGCGTCACGCAGGGCAGTTTCGGTAATTTTAATTTTCTTTGCCATTTTGGACATCCCTTTCGTCAGTTACTAAATTTAGTTAAGAGTTACTAAAACCTTACCTGAGTCAACAGACTCGCCCTTTGCAACGTCAACAGTAGCAACAGTGCCGTCCTGAGGAGCCTTTACGGGAGTTTCCATCTTCATAGCTTCAATAAATACGAGGTCATCGCCGGCTTTAACAGCCTGACCTGCGGAAACTACTACGTTTACAACAGTACCGGGCATAGGAGCCTTAACAACAATTGAGCCTGCTGCGCCGGCGGGAGCTTCGGGCTTTGCTGCGGGAGCAGGAGCTGCAGCGGGAGCAGCTGCCGGTGCTGACGAAGCGGAGGAAGCGCCGAGTTCTTCAACCTGAACGTCATAAGCTGTGCCGTTTACTGTGATTCTTAAATTCTTCATTTTAATTTCCCCTTTATTTTAACAAGTTTATAAGTCATTAATAATATCTTAGCGGCGAGCATTGCTCGCAACAACATTAAATATATCTTAAATTGTAGAATGTTTCTTTGAGAGAGTGGGAACACGCTTGCCTGAAAGCATATCGAGAGCAGAAATGAGAGTCTGACGAAGCTGACCTTCCTCAACAATTCCGTCAACATAGCCATTTTGTGCAGCATTGAAAGCCGACAGATTATCTTCTGCAAACTTTTCGGCAACTGCACTTTGCTGTTCAACGGGAACTTTCATTGCTTCGGGTGCCATAATGAATGCAGCAGCCTCAACATTAACAGGTGAAATTACCGCTTCGGGAAGTGCGTAAACAACATCTGCATTTGCACCTGTACCTGCAAGTGCAATATATGCCGAGCCGACAGCCTTGCCTGTTATAACAGAAATTTTAACTGTTGTAGCCTCTGCATAAGCCGAAGCAGCCTTTGCAGCAGATTTGATTGACTCAAATCCCGAACAGTTCACAAATGAAATAACGGGAAGTGAGAAAGCGTCGCAGAAACGAACAAATTTTGCAATCTTAGCAGTGGACTTGCAGTCGAGCATACCGCCCTTTGTTGCAACGATACCTACTACCTGTCCGCCAAGACGAGCAAGGCGAATGTTTGCGTTTTTACCATAATTATTGTAAAGCTTAACCTTGTTGCTGCCGTCAACTGTTTTGCCTACGATACAACCGCAGCCGTCTTCGACAGGAGCTTCTTCAAATGACTGAGGAGCCATATTTAAATTATTGGAAGGAAGATAGAGCATTAGTTCTTTAGCCATTGCAATTGCTTCCTGAGTATCCTTTGCAACCATAGCGGCAATACCGTTTTCACAGTTGTATTGAGCGCTTGAATTTTCGCCTGTTACAGAAAGTGAAAGCTGTGCTTTTTCACTCATAATTACTATGTCTGCACTAACTGCGTTGAGTGCAGAAGTTCCGAGACAAGTGCCTAAAACTACAGAAATCTGCGGAACTACGCCTGAAAGAACAGCCGCACTGTTAAGAACCTCGCCGCAGCCTGCCAAAAGCTCTGTACCCTGCGAAAGTCTGCCGCCTACGCTGTCGTAAAATCCAACAACGGGAGCACCTGTTTTGAGTGCAAGGTCATAAAGCTTTTTAAGCTTTGCAGCCTGTGCCTTGCTCATTGCGCCGCCGCAGATATCGCTGTTCTGTGCAAAAGCATAAACAGGCATACCTTCAACTGTTCCGAAGCCTGCAACAACCTCTGCAAAGCCTTCGCCTGATTTTGCAAATGCATCAATTTCGCAAAAGCTTTCAGCGTCAAAAAACTCAGTAATTGTCTTATAAGCAGAAGTAGAAGCAATTTCGGCCTTTGCCTGATTGATTTTTTCAATACTCATCATAACATCCTCCAATACTATGTATTGAATACGCAGTAATACAATACTGCATACTAATTTTTCATTTTACATTATATCCTATATTAATCGAAAGTACAAGAAAAAAGCTATGCATTTTTTCAAATTTTAACAGTTTATATATTTATTATAAAAAATAATAAAATATATTGTAAAAATATTAGATTGAATTTCTTTCAGAAAATAAAGATTGTTTGCAGAAAGAAAATAATTGTAAACATCAAATCGGTTTTCCGTTTACAATCGGGTTTGCAAGAAGCTTTTTAACCTCAATTTCCGTAAGATCACGCCAATCGCCCTGCTTTAGCATACCCATTTTTACACAGCCTATTTGGGTGCGTTTCAGTCTTGCAACTTCAAGCCCGACTGCTTCACACATTCTGCGGATTTCACGGTTTTTGCCCTCGTGAAGCATCATTTCAAGAACTACTCTTCCCTGTTCCTTGTGCAGAACATGTACCCTTGCAGGCGCAGTCTTTCTGCCGTCAAGCTCAACTCCTGTTTCAAGCTTAATCAGCTGTTCCTCGTCAATTGACGGGCGCACCGTTACACGATAGACTTTGTAAACTCCGTTTTTCGGGTGCATAACCTTGTTTGCCAATTCGCCGTCGTTTGTCATAACAAGCATTCCCTCGGAGTCTTTATCAAGCCTGCCGATGGGATAAACCCTCTCGCCCACATCTTTTACAAGCTCTGCTACACATTTTCTGCCGCGGTCATCACTCATTGTCGTGATAAATCCCCTCGGTTTGTTGAGCATAATATAGCGGTAGTGTGCTTTGGGCATAACAAGCCTTTTTCCTTTTACAAACACTTTGTCAGCGGCTGTTACCTTATCGCCGAGAATTGCAGTTTTGCCGTTGACCTTGACATGACCGCCCAAAATAAGCTCCTCTGCCTTTCTTCGTGAGGCTACGCCGCATTGTGATATGAACTTTTGAAGTCTGATAGGTTCACTTTTAGCCATATGTAAACAAATCCTTTATTATTGTAAAAATATTTTTATTTTCCTTTTTAGAATTAACACTGTCAACAGCAATCAAATTATTCTCATCTATAAACTTGCCGTTTAGTGTATATTCAATTCTGCCAACACAATCGCCCTGCTTAATCGGTGAGTAGAGAAAATTGTCAAGATAAACCTTTCTTTTAATTTTTCCCTTATCATCAGCCGATACAACAAGTGAAACAGCTTTTTCACCCGTTACAGTTACGCTGTTGCTTTCGCCCCCAACACAGGGAACTTCGGCAAAAAATGATATATCGTCAGAAGTATAACACGAATACTTTTCGAAGCCGTAGTTATACAGCGAAATATGGTCGTTCCAGTCGTTTCTGTCATTTAAAGTTACACAAACAAGTGTTAGTCCGTCTTTTTTTGCCGCAGAAACAAGGCATCTGCCTGCCGACATTGTGTAGCCTGTTTTTCCTCCTATGCAGTATTCATACAGAGAAAGCAGTCGATTGTGGTTTGAATACGTTGTTTTTTTAGAACTCGGTTCGATAAATTCAACTGTTGCACTCTTTTGCGACGTAAGTTTTGCAAAATCTTCGTTTTCAAGTGCGTAGGTCATAAGCAAAGCCATATCATATGCTGTTGAGTAATGGTTATCATCGTCAAGTCCGCTAGGAGTAACAAAGTGCGTGTTTTTCATTCCGATCTGAGCGGCTCTCTTATTCATTTTATCGGCAAATTTTTCACTGCTTCCCGAAATTGAAATTGCGGCTGCGTTTGCCGCATCATTGCCCGACGCCATCATCATTCCTGACGCAAGGTCTTTTAACGTTACAACATCGCCGACCTTGAGATACATTGAACTGCCCTCAGCAATCATTTTTTCAGTGAACTTAACTTTTTTGTTCTGCGACGAAGCCTCCTCAAGCGCAAGCAGAGAAGTCATTATTTTTGTTGTGCTGGCAGGCTTCATCTTTTTATTTTCATTTTTTGAACTGATAATTTGTCCGTTATCGGCACAGTAAAGCACATAGGCTTCAGCCGAAATATTTACTTCCGAGCTTTCTTTTGCATTTACCGTAATCGAAAAAGAAAACATAAAAAGTACCGACAGCACTGCTGAAGCTATCCTTTTCATAAACACACCTCCTGCATATTTTATGCCGAATGAAAGTGTGTTATTACATTACAGGTTATATGTCGGTATCGTCCATTGTGATTTCCGAAAAATCATCGTCGGTTTTTGCGGACTTTTTCTTATTGTCCTTTTTAAATATATCCTTCACCTTATCAATAACTTCCGGAATCATTCCAACAAGTCGGTCGGGTGTACCTTCAAACTTGTCAACGGGAATCAGCTTAACGTCGCCTTTGTAAACAGTGAGAAACGCAACAGGCTGAATTGTTACGCCTGCGCCGCTGCCGCCACCAAAGCAATCTTTGTTTTCCTTTTTAGTAGGAAGGTCAGAACCGCCGGAGGCAAAACCGTAGCTTACCTTTGAAACGGGAATAATTAATGTGCCGTCAGGGGAAACAATAGGTTCGCCTACGATGGTGTTAACATCAATCATTTCCTTAATTTTGTTCATTGTTGTGTCCATAAGGTTTCCAATGGGATGTTCCATAATCATTCTCCTTAATTCTTTAAATCTATTAACAGCTTTAATCCTTTATATCCGTGTTTAAGTACAAGCGCTAAAAGCCAAAAAATTTTAATTTTAGCTTCAAGCTCCATATTCACTGCGGATTTTGCATTCTCTTCAAAATTCGGTGATATATCGACGCCGTAGCTTTTGCACCTTACCGCACCGACAATTATTCCGAAAGCAGGATAAACAGCCGAACAACAGTAACCGTATTTTACGGCAGTATCTGCGGCGTCATCTCCTGCAATGCTTATGCTGAGCATCAGCTTTTTTACTATTATGTGCCTGAAAAAGTCTTTTAATGCACCGACTGCAAGGTCTGCAATCTTTTTTATCATATCTAAAAGCCGGGAAATACCCTTTTCTTTAACAAGGCTTTCCTTTTTCTTTTCTTCGGGTTTTGTTTTTTCATCGACTTTTTCAGATTTTTTCTTTTTCTTCGGCTTTGGCGGAAACAATTGAATTTTCACAAAACCGATTTTTAAGCTGCACCTGAAATTTCCATTATTGCTTGCTTTAATCTTAACGGGCATTAAGAGAAACAGGGAAATCACAAGAAGGATTCCGAGCAAAATATACAACCAAAGCAAGGGCAATCCTCCTTAACAATTTACAATTTACAATTATCAGTTAAATTTGAATCAGAAACCGTATTTCGGTCTGCACTTTCTTCCTCGGCTTTGTCTGTTTCTTCATTTTCAGTTTCGGGCAGAGGTGGTAATTCTTCAAGAGAATTAATATTAAAACACCTTAAAAAATTCTCGGTTGTACCGTAAAGCAAAGGACGTCCGGGAAGTTCAAGCCTGCCCTTTTCCTCGACAAGTCCTTTGGCGGTAAGACTTCCGATTACACCGCTGCAATCTACACCCCTGACCTGCTCGACAAAAGCCTTTGTTACAGGCTGATTGTATGCAACAACCGCAAGCACCTCTAAAGCCGCCTGCGAAAGCGGAGTGTTTCTTCTCAAATCCATTACAGTTCGTATCTGCTCAGCGTACTCCTTGCAGGATACCATCTGGTATGCATCGTCAAGCTTTATTATGGTTATTCCCCTGTTTGAACTGTTGTAATCATCAATCAGTGCAGAAATGTGCTCTTCCGCCTGCTTTTCGGTAATTTCAAGTGCCTGTGCTATTCGCTTTGTTTCAACAGACGAACCATTTGCAAATAATATTGCCTCAATTGCCGCCTTTATATTCAAATCAGCCATTACTGCACCTCCTTTTTGTTTTCAATCATATGGACTACGGCTTTATCGCCTGTACCTTCAATTCTGATTCGCTTGCCCTTTACAAGCTCAAGAGTTGCAAGGAAGGTTGCAACAAGGTCGCTTTTGCCCTCGCAAACCTCAAAAATTTCGTGATATTCAAGGCGTTTTCCGTGCCATAGTCTGCGCATCAGGTGAATTATCTTGCTGTTTACCGACACGATTTTATGCGATACTATTCCCGAAAAAGCCTTTTCTGACGGAGGAAGCTTGCGCTTTCCCCTTCCGACTGCGCTGACATATGCCTTTGCAATATCTTCACTCGGGTGGATTCTGTTGTAGGTCAAATCAAACTCCACGGGAGAGGCTTCTCTGAAATAAGTATCAAAGTCGTAAATAGCACCGAGCTTTGCAGCTATTTCACGGCACACAGCGTATTCGAGCAGTTGTCCGGTAAGCTCTTTTTTGAGTTCCTGCGCCTCTTCCTCATACTTTGGCAAAAGCATAACAGACTTGATATAGACAAGGCGTGACGCCATTGTGAGAAACTCAGACTCAATATCCATCTGATTTTCCTGCATACGGTTAATCTGTTCCATATATTGTTCAAGAAGCTCGGAAATCTGAATATCGTAAATATCTATTTTATTTTTTGAAATTAAAGTTAACAACAAATCAAGCGGTCCTTCAAAAACGGACAGCTTATATTGCAGCTGCGTTTCCATATGCAAACCTCCATCAGTTAGCGAAGAGCCTGAACGGTAAGTTTGCAAGCCAGTTTAATCCTTCAAAAATTCCGTTTGTTGCAAAATTCAAAATTGGAGAAAGAACACCGACATAAAGAAGTACAAAAATTACTACAAAGAAAATCTGCTGATATCTATAGAAAAAGTCCACAGCTTTGTCAGGCAAAAACAGAAAGAGTACCTTTGAACCATCGAGAGGCGGAATTGGAATCAGGTTAAATACTGCAAGTCCGATATTGCATGAAATATAAAAATTCAAAAATGTTCTGACAAAACCGCCTATATCGGTAAGTAAAAAGCCTATATTAAAATAGAACAACGCATTAAAAACAAGAAGCCCGACTAAAGCCGCAATAAGGTTTGCAACAGGTCCCATAATTGCAGTTACAGCCATACCAAGTTTTGGATTTTTGAAGTTTCTCGGGTCAACAGGAACAGGCTTTGCCCAACCAAAGCCGAATAACAGCAAGCACAACGCACCCATAGGGTCGATATGACTCAACGGATTAAGCGAAAGTCTGCCTCTGTACTTTATAGACTTATCGCCGAGCAGCGAAGCAGTAAAAGCGTGGGCCCACTCATGAAAAGGCAGAATAAGAAAGACAATAAGCAAAACTGCAAGAATTTCCGCTACAATTGAAGCAAAATCAAAATTACCGTGTAAAATCTGAAAAAGCATAATACTCCTCCGAAATTGTTATTATAATATTATAAGGTTAAACACCGTTTGTTGCATTCATCAAATTATAACATGCTTATGACATACTTAATTTATATTATATAATAAATTAGTATAAAAAACAAGTTAAGAAATTTTGAAAAAACACTTGCAATTTCTTTGATTTTCTGTTATTATAACAAAGTTAGAAAAATTATTTGCAAATTTAAGGAGGTGCAGACGCATGGCAAAATGTGAATTCTGCGGTAAGGATGTAAAGTTCGGCATCAAGGTATCTCACTCTCACAGACGTTCCAACAGAACATGGAAGCCCAACGTACAGCGTGTTAAGGCTATTGTTGACGGTTCTCCGAAGCGTGTATATGCTTGCACCCGTTGCTTACGTTCAGGTAAGGTTACCAGAGCTAACTAATTACCAGATTACTAAATGAAAACCGCCTCACTTTTGTGGGGCGGTATTTTTGCGCTTAATTGTATTACGCAAGATTAAATATATTCTTGTATTCATTCATGCTCATAAAATTCTGATATACAAGTTTCTCTGTAGATATTTCAATATCAAAACTTTGTTCATTTAATTTGTTTACAAGTTTTTCCAAATATAGAACACTGCTGTGCAAAAAACCATTTCTGTTGTAATAGGCGAGCGTTATATGGGGCGTAAAAGGATAAGATAAATTCATTATATCATCTACATACTCATACAAGCTCATAAGTTTCTCATATTCCGCCGCGTTGGCAGGATACAATCCGAGAACAAGACTTGTATTTACCATATTGAAGATATTATTGGTTTTCATTTTAATCTTGAGATTAGCAACAGGAACTTTATTAATTTTACTGACAAGTTTAGCTTTGTTTTCCGACATTTTGGACTCCACTTTATCTAAAACAGGAGAATTGCTTAAATCATGCAACGTCATATGAAACGTATCTGAAACAAGTTTTTCACAAAAGCACTCGGGTACTGATTGGTAGAGCTTGTCTACTATTTTAGATATTTTTATTTTATCCTGATGCGAGAGTTCAAAAACAACCGTATCACCATAAAAACAACTAAAGCAATTATTCGCATTTACCTTTTTCAAAACCGATAGATTTGGTAAAAAATTATTATCACAAAGAACAAACTTATTCTTTTCAAAAGAATTGATTCTATCTAAAAATTCATTATATTTTTCCATTTTATCATTCCGTTATTTCAATCTGATTATTTTCAAAACCCGATATACAGCTTTCGTAATATCCGTCACCTGTTACTCTCGGTCCGCTTATTACACAGTAGCCATCAGCTTTGAGCTGAGATGTAAGCCTGTCAACGCGCTCTCTGCTCCCTACGCTGAAAGCAAGGTGCGCATATCCTGTTTTTGTTAAAGACTTATCATCATCAGAAACATTAGGTTTTGACATAATTTCAAGCCTTGCACCTTTATCAAAAGAAAGGAAATACGAGCTAAATTCCGTCTTGGTATTTTGATATTTTCCATTTGATTTGGCGCCAAAGTATTTTTCAAAAAATTCTTTGGCGCCCTCAATATCATTTACATACATTGCAATATGTTCAATTCTTATTTCAGCCATATGTTTCCCAGTTATCCTTCTCAAAAACTACTACTCCGCACTCATATGGATGGTCAAGATATACGCACTCTTTTTCCTTTGAGCGATGCTGAAGTATTTTCAGAATTATCAAAGCATCTCCACCGCCACCTGCAATCAAAGACCAGAAAACCAAAAACAGTAAGAAGTGGTTGCAATAAATTGCAATAATCGCAGGAATAATGCCTACGATAATTGTAGGCATAGCAGCACCGATTATGTATTGCAGCTTTGTAAGCGTATCACTGCATGTACAATAAGGAGTAAGCATTTTCCATACTACTCCGAATTCGATTGATTTAAAATGCCTATTCGCAAAAGCCGCCCAGGTTATTCCGTGTATTAATTCATGAATTATCGTCAACAAAACCATACACACAATGAGTATTAAAAAATCAATTAATCCGTAGTGAAATGATAAACGATTTAAATTTACTACAAAAAACCAAACCATAAAACCAATAAGAAACGGCAACATAATAATAACAGCGTACATATTAGCTTTAGTAACGCTGAAAGTCAAATCAGATTTAGTGTAGCCTTTTTCATACATTTCTTCGCATTTTGCATCAAATACTTCTTTTCGCCTTTGTTCTGCTGGGGTAAGCTGTCTGTTGTTATCCAAAACGTTCATTCCTTTTTATATAGTAAGGATATAATACCATATAAAAGCAGGAAATTCAATAATTGACAATTAAAAACAAGTGATGATAAAATATTACTGCGAAAGGATTGATTTTATAAATATGATTAAAAACTACACTTCTCTTTTTGATAATACTGATGAAATGCTTAATTCAAAACAAATTATCGAAGTTTTAAAAAACATTCAGGAAAAGCAGCCCGAAATATATTGCGGCAAGGGCGAATTTAAAAGGCTGATTATTGAATTTGAAAAAGGTATTTCTGAAAAAGAATTGTCTTCTGTACTAAAAAAACACAAAGGATTTGTTCTTCCGCAGGAATATACAGATTTGCTCAAATTTAGCAATGGAATAAGCTTTTTTGAATACGGCGACGCTTTACTTTTAAATTTTGAAGAAGCATTTGACCTTTCGGACAAAGAATGGCTCAAACAAGGGTACTTAAAGATTGCCAGAGCAAATGAGGACGATATTTATATGAAATGCGACGGCTCAGAACGCAATATATATTTTTCAGCAGAAGGATTCGGTGAATTAACCCCGCTTAATATGTCTTTTAACGCTTTTTTAGAGGCTTCATTGATTACAGGGTTTTCATATTTCTGGCTCTGGGGTACAAAAGATTACGATTTGTATTAAATAAAAAATTAAAAATACACCTTCTGAATTCAATTTCTACTTAAATAAAAAAGACGCCCCTTTGGACGTCTTTTTATTTTGGAGCGGATGATGGGTGTTCATCTATGCAAAATATCTTCTCGCCTGTTGGGTTCACGTTTTGGGATAAAGATTTCATCAACGCTCCTCGCTAAAAACGTCACACTGTGACGTTTTCTTAACGCTCGGCTTCGATTCCCAGTCCGCTTTGCCAAAACAAAAAAGACGCCCTTTGGACGTCTTTTTATTTTGGAGCGGATGATGGGAATCGAACCACTTTCAAATATACTCATCATATTTAATTAAAAAGTTTATTAAAATCTTTTGTGTCACACTTTATGTCAAAAATAACGTCGATTTTAAACAATTAATTGTTTTTATTTGCAAATTTGTGATATAATTAAAAAGATATTACAAAAAGGAAGTGCTCACATTGTATTCTGCTCATAAACTCCCTTCCGGTAACTATCGTGTAAGGGTTTTAAATTATGTAGATGTCAATAACAAAAGACATTTTAAAAGCTTTACCGCTTCAACTCCGCAGGAAGCTGAAGATAAAGCCAAGGAATTTGAAATTAATAATGAAAAGAAAATTAATAATAATCCATACAGTGAGCTTACACTTAGAGAAGCATATCAACGATATATTAATTGCAAATCCTCTATACTTTCACCGTCAACAATAGTTGGTTACAAAAGATATTTAAAAAATTATTTTCAGGATATTATGCCTTTACCACTTAAATGTTTAAATCAGGAAATAATACAAATTGCAGTTAATGAAATGTCAGCTAACCACTCTCCTAAATCGGTAAGAAATGCATACGGTTTATTATCTTCGGTTTTGTCGATGTATTATCCATCACTTAAACCGAATATAAGATTACCGCAGAAAATATCACCAGAGTATGTAATTCCTACAACAGCTGATATTAACATTCTTCTTAAAAACGCTAACGATTTTATTAAAATACCAATTATGTTAGCTGCTTTTGGGTCTTTAAGACGTTCAGAAGTATGTGCGCTAACACATAAGGACGTTACCGATGAAGGCATAATTGTTAATAAAGCTGCTGTTTATGATGAAAATCATAATGTAGTCATTAAATCACCAAAAACTAAAGCCGGACGTAGATTTGTGCCTATGTCAACTCAAATGCTTGAAGAAATTAAGAATTGGAAATATTTTAGCTGTACTCCGGCTATGATTGATAATTCATTCAACAAACTTGTAAAGAATTCTAATGTTCCAAAATTTAGTTTTCATAAATTAAGGCACTACTTTGCATCGGAATTGCACGCACAAGGTCTACCTGACAAAGAAATCGCACGAATCGGCGGTTGGGAAACATTAGACACGCTACATAATATCTATCAACACTCAATGAGAGACAAGCAGAAAGAATTTGATGATAAAGTAATTAAGATATTCAGTGACAATCTAAATATAGAATAATTATGAACATACCGATTGCATGCATTTGCAGTCGGTTTTTATTTTAACAAGTGTCCCTCGAAGGGACACATAAAACTTTAAGGAGGTTTTTATATGAGCGCATTTGATTATGAAACACCGTATATGGATAATACGGTTGTCGGTTACCATGGAACAGACAAAGTAATCGTCAAGCAGGATGACGGAGCATTATTTTACTGTGACATTCCTGAAAATCTTATAATGCTTGGCGAATCAATGTCCCCCAGAGATTTAACAAGCATTTCAAAGTTACCGCCTGATGAGCAGGAAGAAATCAGAAAGCAGTATGCAGATTGTGAGGTGTAAGAAATGGCTTATGCTTATGACGCTTCTAAATCAGAAGAGCAGAAAAAAGAAATGCAAAAAAAGGTCATTGACCTTGCCGAAAGCTTCAAAGAGAATCCGCAGGAATTTGCAGAATATTTAAGATTTTCATCACAGTTCTATAATTACAGCGTCAGAAATTCAATGCTTATTTTTTCGCAGAAAGAAGGCGCGAGATACTGCAACAGTTTCAAAGCGTTTCAGGATATGGGATATTCAGTGAAGCGCGGCGAACACGGTATGAAAATTCTTGTACCTACTGTAAAAACGTATCTGCATATCGGTGATGACCTCGTACCTTTGAGCAAAGCAACCGCCGAACAGAAAGCAGCCTATAAGCTTCATCAGATACCGTCTGAACAAAAGCTTTATTTCAAAGTAGGAACTGTTTTTGATATTGCACAGACAAATTGTCCGAAAGAAGATTATCCGAAATATCTTGACCTCGGCTATTCTTCAGAACAGCACGCACAGATTTGCAGCACAATGAAAAGATTTTGCGAAGAAAAGTTACATTGTCCTGTTCACGAAAGCAACTTTGATTCTGTCGTTCTTCGTGGTTATTACAGTCCGTCCACCAACTCAATATCATTAAGCGGTATGTTTGATGATACAACAAAATTATCTATCCTCACGCACGAAGCAGGGCACGCTATTCTACATAACGACAAAGAAATGATGCAGGCAAAACGTCCTGAGGCACAGGTTGAATTTGAAGCTGATGCAACATCGGTTATGCTTCAGTCATACTTCGGCGTTGAAATTGCAGAAAGCCGATTAAGGCATTTATCAGACTGCTATAATGAAATGCTGGCGGATAAAAACATCACAAGCAAAGACGTAATAGCTTCCCTTGACAGAGCACATAAGGCGTTTAAAACTGTCGTTGACAACGTAAATCAGGAACTACAACCTGAATTATCACAAACTCAAGCGCAGATTTCAGCTCAAAAAGCACCTGAAAACATAAAGGTTACAGATAATACAAATAATCTTGTCAACATTAGAAACAAAATCAGTAAAGTCACCTTTGACACAAACGATAAAAATTATTTGCGTTTTAATGTGACAACCGAAAGCGGAAACAGTCTTGAGGGTATATACCGTATTGAAGCCGACGGCAACGGTCAGGGAAATAAGCTTGTCAGCATTGAATCAGCCGACAGTCACCCCGATATAACAAAAAATTGGGGCTATATTGAAAAACAGCTTTTGAATTATACGTATAGTAACGATGTAATTATTGCTTCTACAATTTCACAGAAACAGCTTGATTATTTACTTGAAGTAGGAAATGTAAAATTTGAAGGGTGTCGTTTCAGTGATATTGAGTTTAACAATACTGCCGGTAAAATTCTGCAAGCAAGTGAATGCAGATTTTACAATTGCAAATTCAGCGGTTGTGACCTTATCGGAACAGACTTAAGCAAATCGGTTTTTACAGACTGTGAAATTCACAACTCAAATTTTCACGCTTCAAACCTTAGCAATTCCGAAATTTATCACACTCGCTGCTTTGACAGTAATTTTTCTTGTTCCGATTTAAGTAACGTCAGAATGAGACATTGCAATTTCAACGAAAGTGAATTTTCTCAAATAAATGTAAACAAATCTTCGTTTGATTCTGTTTACTTCCGCAACGCAACCATTAAAGAGCCTGTTAAAAATATTAATAAAATTTCCGTTACTATGAGCGGTGCAACGCCTGCGGAAGTTGCAAACTATAAACAACAGCTGCTAAAAAGTCTTAATTCGCAGAACAATAATTCGAACACACAAAACACAAATTACACAAACATTCAAAACAATGCTCAATCCGCACAAACTCAAGCTTCTGCACCGCAGCAGCCTATTATGCCCAGTCAGATACCCGATATGGGAGGAATTGGCGGTATGAACTTTGGAATGTAAACTTCTGACTGCAATTAAGCAGTCTTTTTTATTATCAGCAAAAAGCAAGTGTCCCTCGGAGGGACACTTGCACAGAAAAGAGGTGACAAACTTGAAAAATAAAGGTTACGGAACTTTAAGTAAAACAGTTGTAAATTCATCGGAAATGAGGATGGCTTCAAGAATTATGTTTCTTTATTTTAAGTATTTAGAAAATGATTTAAAAAAATTCATTATACGAAACCTCCGGTTCAGAAAAATCAAAATTCTGTTCTTCTAAAGATTTACGGCATTTACGCAAACAATGATTTACACCCTTATAGTTCAAACGCAAATTTTCATCGTTGGTTTGAGGATTATCCAAATACTTCTCAATCGTTTTTTTAAACGCTTTAAGATACAGATACAAAAATATAACTTCTTCTTTATAAAACAAATTCTCATTTAACAGCAGTTTGTTTTTTAGAGGAAAGTTAGTAATGTTATTTTCAGACATAAATTGATTTAAAATCTGTATCAAAAAGTCAACCTCAATATCTGTAAAAATAATCTTTATCTTCATAAGACCACTCCTTTATTTAGTATTATACACAATAATATAAGTGATTGTAAAGCACAATATTTAAGCTTAATTTATGTGTCCCTCCGAGGGACACTTGCAAAAATAAAATACAAATAAAAAAACATAATTCGGGGGAATTAAAAATGACAGAAACAAAGAACACCAACAAGAAAGCAATCAAAATCGCAGTATCAAATCAAAAGGGCGGCGTAGGAAAAACAACAACAGTGTTAAATATAGGCGCTGCACTTGCACTCCAAAAAAGGAAAGTCTTGCTCGTTGACTGTGACCCACAGCATCATCTTTCAAACTGGCTTGACTTCTCACCTGACGGTAAGCCTACAACGTCCGATATTATTTTCAGCACCGTTACAAATCAGCCGATTGATTTTGATAATTGCATACGCCATAACAAAGAAGAAAACATTGACTTTATTCCATCAATCAACGTGCTTGCCGGAATGCTCGGAATCATTGCCGCAGACAATAACAGCTCAAATGTCATTTCACGAATTTTTGACAACGAGTATTTTAACAAAAATTATGATTACATCATTTTTGACTGTCAGACAGCACTTGACCTGCTCGTTACAAATGTACTCAAAGCCTGCGATAAGCTTCTTATCCCGGTGCAGGCAGACATTCTGAGTTATGAGGGAGTAGAGCAAATGACAGATACATTTATCCGAGTCAAGAATGATACGAATATTTGTAAATACCTAATAGGAATGTTGGTGACAATGTACCAGACAAACACAAAACATTCCGCAACGATTTTCAATGAGCTTAAGGAAAGCTACGGCGACTTAGTTTTCAATACATATATTTCATACAGAACCGAAGCGAAAAACTCTGTAGGCTTCCGCCGCAGCAGCGTATCAGACCACAAATCGGTTGTCGGAGCGCAGTATATTGAAGTAGCACATAAAATTATGGAGGTGTGCGAGAATGCCTGAATTTTTCAAACCAAAAAAGCAAGTTCTGAAATCGCCCGAACAGGCTTATGCGGAACTTCTCGGCAACAGCTCAGAAAATCATATTGTCGAAATCGCTGTTGACCTCATTGATGAAATAGATAATCAGCCTCAAAAAATCCACGAGGATAAAATAGACCGCATTGTCGAGAGTATGAAAATAGTCGGTCAGCTCGACCCGATAATCGTTATTCCTAATCCTAAAAAGGATAACAGGTACATACTCATTGCAGGACGTCACCGCAAACGCGCCTGCATAAAGCTTGGACTTGATAAAGTAAAGGCTGTCATCAGAAAGGAAACTAATCCCGACAAGCAGCGTCTTATGCTACTTGCCACAAACAATGACCGCAACACGGATTATTCACCGTCTGAACTTGCTTTTTCATATAAAGAGCAAATGGATCTGCTGCTAAAGCTCGGAAGCAAATCTACAGCAAGTCAGATTGCACAGGGAAACAATACAAACCGCAAAACCGTTCATAAATATATTCAGCTCACAAAACTTATCCCTCCCCTGCTCTCAAGGGTTGACAGCAACTCAATTACAGTCGGCGCAGGTTACGAACTCTCATTTTTATCAACAGAACAGCAGACGAACGTATTTAATTTTATGCTTAACCACCCCGACAAAAGTAAAATTGACAAGGACACGGCACGATTAATCAGACTTTCGCCCGATGACCTGCAAAATATCTTCTATCCCCTTGTTGATAAACCTTTGTTGCTGGAAGATGAAGAAAATATAACCTCTGAAGAGCCGAAAGCAGAGAAAAAAATAAATTCTGATATTTCTGAAACAAACAACTGTCCCTCGGAGGGACACTTGCCAAAGAAACAGGAAATTCCTTTTGGTGTGTTAATGGTAATATCATACATCATTAAAAAGGAAGCTTATTCAATTCTTTTACACATCATCTCAAACTTTCCAACAACTGACGAAGTGATTGAGCTAATAAATACTAAATATGTTACTAAAGGTGTTTCTTTCAAGGGTAATTTCTCCAAAGGCGAAAAGCCACCGTATTACACACCTGATTATGAAAAATACTCCGTCAGTTTCAAGAAAAAGCTGACAGTCACTTTTACTTCTGAGGCAAACGAAAAGGAAAGCTACAAATTATCATACTCAGAGCTTGACACGGGGTTAAGAAAATATCTTCGCAAGTATGTATCAGCCGAAGATAAAATTCTTGCAATAAAAGAAGCTCATAATTAATTGCTATCCCCTCAACATTGTTTTTCCCCGAAACAGTGTTGTTTATTTGTAAAAGGAGCTTGTACCCTCCTGTACAAGCTCCTTAAAATTAAAATGAAACGGAGTGAACAACAATGAATCCTCGTAAAATAATCGCAGTTACGCTAATTGTTATTACCGCTTTACTCTCCTTAATCTTTCCTGCAAATGCGGCAACGATACAGACAGGTGATGTAAACGGTGACGGACAAATAACCATTACAGACGCAACGCTCATTCAAAAGTATCTGTCAGGTATAAAATCAAGTGAAAAGTTCTACATTAAATGCGCCGACTTTGACCGTTCTGGGAAAATTGATATAGCGGACGCAACAATGATTCAAAAATATCTCTCAGGAGCTGTTGCAGTATATGACAGATACCTAATATCAATAGAAAAAGGTGTCGGGTCAATATACAGATATTTTGGCACAGCGTCAACAATAACTGTTCCAAGACGCCTTAACGGTTATAACTGTGACATAACGGCTATAGCCTCAAATGCTTTTTACAATAACAAAACTCTTACTACCGTAACGTTGCCGGAAACATTCAGAACAATTAACGATTACGCATTTAATAATTGTTCGCAGCTCAAAACAATATACGCTTACAATAAAAATTTGCGTTGGGGCAACTCCTTTATCAACTGTCCGAAATTTCAGTCAATTCAATTTAAATAAGTGTCCCTTGAAGGGACAGGAGGAAATATATGATTGCAATAATAATTTCAGTCGTTTTATTCTACGACTTAATGCTCTATAGCTGCTTCGTAGTCGCACATAGAGCCGATGTTATTTCAGGATACTATGATTAATTTGGAGGAAAAATGAAGTTTAAAAAATTAATAACAATACTTTTTACAGCAGTAACGTTTATTTGTGTTGCTGCTGTTTCTGTTTCAGCATATGATTATACCGTTTATAACGTAACAGAAATTCAGAAACATATTGCAGGTCTGATTACGCTGTCAGATGAAAAACAAAAGGAATACGATTTTAACAGTGATGGAATCCTTACTATTGCAGATACTACATATCTGCAAAAATTATTGGCAGACTTAACTACACAGGAAACAACTCAAACTGCAACAGTCGGTACAACGGAACAACCTACAACCGAGTCTGCAACAACTGAACCGATTACAGAGCCAACAACTATAGTTTATCCGTCAAGGCTTGAGCTGAATAAATCAAGTCTTACACTCGGAATCGGAGAGAAATATACTCTTGTAAAAAATACCGATGTTGCAGATTATCCGTTCAATTTCAATTCAAGCAACGTTTCTGTTGCTACAGTTGACAGCAAAGGAACAATAACAGCCGTGTCCCGCGGCACGACAACAGTTACTTGCTTCACAGAAAACGGACTGAAATCAATTTGCAAAGTCACCGTTGGAAATATGGCACAGAGCGTAACATTAAATAAGACAAATCTGACTTTGGGCGTAGGAGAAGAATTTGACCTTGATAGTTACATATCTGACAACACTGTTGCATATTTCCGATGGTATAATTCAAATAATTCAACCGTTGCTTCTGTAGAAAAAAGCGGCGGTCTGGTTACTGCCAAAAAACAAGGCACTGCAACGATTACGTGTAAGCTCTATAACGGAGCAACTGCAACTTGTTCAGTAACCGTAAAAGCTGCACCGACAAATGTCACCTTGAGTGTATCAAGCAAAACTCTTAAGGTCGGTGAAAATTATATAATCAGTGAAAGTACTAACAGTGGTTCGTACTCTTATAATTTCACGTGGAGCAGTTCAAATACAAAGATTGCAACAGTAAAAAAGACGAGTGGAAATAAAGCTCAAATCAGTCCGAAAATGCAGGGCACAACTACAATTACAATCAAGACCTACAACGGCAAAACTGCAACGTGTAAGATTACTGTATCAGGTTCAAAAGTAAAATGCATAGACGTTTCAACTTGGCAAGGCAGTAATATTGATTTTAACAAGGTAAAATCTGACGGTATTAATTATGTTATTCTTCGTGCCGGTTACGGAAGAGAAACATATCAAAAAGATGATACTTTTGAAACCAATTATGCTAAAGCAAAGGCAGCAGGCTTAAAGGTCGGAGTTTATTGGTTCAGTTATGCAATGTCAGCAAGCGAAGCCACGGCTGAAGCCAATGCTTGCCTATATTGCTTGGGTAATAAGCAACTTGATTTGCCTGTTTATTACGATATGGAGTATGCACCTGCAATTACAAGCCTAAGTAAATCAACTTATACGCAAATGGCAGTTAATTTCTGTAGTGCAATTGAAAAAGCCGGATATGATGCAGGTGTGTATGCAAGCGCATCCGTATACAGTTATCCGCTTAATTATGATACCGTGGAAAGTAAATATTCAATTTGGAACGCAGAGTGGAACAGTTATTATACCGTTAACTGCGACGTATGGCAGTTTACGGATAGTGCAAAAGTAAACGGTATATCAGGCAATGTCGATATGAGCTATATTTATAATCTGAATATTGTTAAGTAAGAGGTAATATATTTATGTTTATATTTTATGATGATGAAATCAAAGAGTTATCAGAGGATGGTTTTTATGATTTTATGACTGATTCAGAAGACTGTGGAGAATTAGATATATTAGATAAAGAAGTTGTATATCAATTTATGCTCTTATACATACAAGAACACTTTGATAAAAATCAGATGACTGAGTTCCTTAATGCTCTCAACCAAAATTTGAAGGATAAACATGGAACGTATTAACCGTGATTTTAAGTCTTTTGCTATTGAAGTTGCTGACATACTTAAAAATTATTATATTAAATAGATAGGAGCGTGAAGACAATGTTTAATTGCTCAACAGAATTTGCCTGTGATATGTGTGGCACAAGTTTACATTCACACGGTAAACGAATGTCCGAATGTATGAGTAAGGCTTGGTTTAGGATGTTGTACGGCAAAGAAGGTTGGAAAACTGTATATGGTAAATATGACATTTGTCCTAATTGCGTTAAACGTTATGGTATGAAATATATCCGAAATAAATTTAGGGAACGTTAAAACAATGTTTAGTTGCTCAACAGAAATTGCCTGTGATATGTGCGACACAAGTTTCCATTCACACGGTAAAAGAATGTCTGATTAATATTCTCTATTTTATTTTTTAAATATCTTGAAAACAAAAAAATATAGTGATAATATATAACTATAGTATATTACCACTTAAAAATAAAAATATTTAACTTTAAAGGAGGTCATTGTATGAAAAAAAGATTATTTGCTGTTATTATATCAGCTATGATTATATCAACATCAATGCTTGCAGGCTGCGGTTGCGAAAATAAGACTGCAACGGCCGATGAAGCGCCAACAACTGTTTCCGAAACACACGAGGTATCAGATATTTCTTCTCCGTCAGCTACAGAAGCAACTCTGAGCAAAGAGGAACAGGCAATCGTTAATTCCGGACTTAAGGTTGATGATAAAGGCAATGTAGTTGATAAAAACGGCAAAAAGGTTGAAGTTAAGGACGGCAAGGTTGAAATAAAGACCGAGGACGGCAAAACCGTAACCGTCAATGCTTCAGAAGTATCAACTGCAAACAAAAACAACAGTAAAATCAACACTTCAACTTCGAGTAAGAGCAACTCAGCTTCAAGCAAAAGTTCTTTAACAGGTTCAAGCTCAAGCAAAAACAACTCGTCAAGTAAAATGAGCAGCAGTTCATCAAAAAGCAATTCAACTTCAAGCAAATCTTCATCAAGTTCTTCGTCAGGCAAACCGAATTCAAATTCTTCCACTTCGTCGAGCAAACAGGAAAGCTCAAAGGCTGAAGAAACAAAACACACTCATTCGTGGGTTAACATTACAAAGCCGGTCAAGGTTATAGACCAAGAAGCTACAACTAAAACTGAAGATGTGTATGAAGAGAGGGAATTATCAATTTGTAAAGGTTGTGGTTGTGTTCTTACTGGAATGAGTGAAACAGAAAAAATCGCACACGGCAGTGCACATATGGATAATGGTGAACCGAGTGGTTGGTATTCTGATTGGAGAAATGTTAAGGTTGGTACAAAAACCGTAAATATTCCTGAAAAAAGTCATTACGAAACACAAACCATAGGTCGCAAATGTTCATCTTGCGGTAAGACTGAGTATTATTAATCAAATACAACTAAATAAATATTTCAAAGGCAGAGCGTAAAACTCTGCCTTTTGTTGTATATTCACCGTTTACGAACTAACAAACAATGAAGAAAATCATATCATTTGTAGTGTTATCATAACTTGATACCGAATATTTTAAGCACAAATTTTAAAATTTTCTTATGATTTATTGATTCATTAAAATCTGCAAACATTTTATTTTCTCTCTGCAAATCCACAATTTTAGAACTTTGCTTATCATTTTCAGACATTAAAAGTACATTATCGTTTTTTAATGAGCGATTTTGATTTTGCAATTTTACTATTTCTGTACTTTGCTTATCGTTTATATTCAATAAAAGTTTATTAAGGTTGCTTAATTCGACATTTTTTATTTTTAAATTTTTATTTTCCTCAGTTAAATTATAGGCTCCTTTGTAACTATATGCAATTGGATCTGATAATAATTTACCATAAATTACTTCTGATAATTTTTCTAAAATAAAATTCTTCTGACTAATAAGGTCATCTTCTGAAGACGTGTACTCATTAATCGTCAACTTTGGGCTTATTGTGTGCTCAAAAATTGCAATTCCTTCTAAAAAGCAATCGTTTACTTTTTTATCATCAACCGGATGAGAATAGTTTATTTCAAAGCAAAGTTTTCCATTCCATTTATGGTAATAAACCTCTGGTTCAGATTTATAAAAATTAATAAAAACATCAGCATAGTAATTATTGCCATTTGCAGTAAATCCAACTTCAATATCACTGTTTGATACATACAATTTAATATTTTGTTTATCAACTTTTAAATTTAAAACATCTAATTCTTTGATTATTTCCTTATATATACTATGATTTATTGATTCAAATTTACCCTTACTATTAATATTTGCTAAATATCGGAAATAGCTCTTACCGTAAGGTTTTCTTGTGATTAATGTCATTGCCATTTTTGTTGATTTATGAGTACTAAATAGTCTATTTTTATAAAACCTATTATAATACTCTTTAAAATCTATTTTTCCTTCTTTGGAGACATAGTTATTATATCCGTTATATATATCCCAAATATTAATATTTCTATATCCGCTATCACCATCTATTTTATAATCTGCAAATAACTTCATTTTCTCACCTAATTAAACATTTTGTAATATTATATCACATATCATGCAATTAAACAACACATTTGGCAGTTAAGTTCACCTGACTGCCTTTTTATTTTACAAAAAACAAAGGAGAAAATCTTATGTATCACAGTCGCGACAGACCGAAAAAATAACTCTCCTGTCCCTCGGAGGGACACAGCTATAAAAATGAAAGGAGAAACTCTTTTGAAACAGAAAAGAAAACTATTCGGTAAGTTTACAGCCGTATTTCTTGCGACCATTACTTTACTTTCAATGATTCCTGTTATGTCGGTTGATGCAGCAGGTCAAACTGTAATCACCTTAAAACAAGGTAATGAATTTGCCTATACATCAGGTTGGGCAAGAACTGTTGTACCAATGACGGCTGACGGGAAGCAGGTATTTTGCGTTGAACCTGACAAGCCTGCTCCTCCAAACGGCACTTATCGTACCGATAAAGGAAATCTGAAAGAACTTAAACCTACTGACAGCAAATATGAGATGTATAATAAAGCTCTTTATTATTGCTCAGGCGGCGACGGCTTTAATATTTCCAATAGTGCCTTCAAAACCGATACAAGTAAACATAAGCAAGTGTATTCAGGAAATACGCCGTCTGCTTTTATAGGTAACCTTAAATGGAACAGCTCAGGTTCTGTATATTACACAAGCTGTAACGGTGATAATCTTCACTATATGTTTACACATCTCTTGGTATCATATATTCAATGCGGCGACAATAAATACAAGTCAACAATGCCAATATATATCCCAATGAGCGGATACTACGAACAGGTAAAAGAATTGTACAATGCAGTTAGATTAGCACCGAAACCGCCTGTATCAGCAAAAATATATATGCTCGACATCGGCGATAAGTATCAGCAGGTAATTATTATCAGAAACGGTATAAAATTACAGCTGCAAAAATCAACTAATAATAACCGAGCAAAGTATACAGATTTATCGGGTGCAAAATACAATATCTATCTTAATGAATCTTGCACAGACTATTTCGGATATATTACTACTGACAGTACAGGATTTGGTAAATACGGTGCAGGTACAAACGGCGCAGATGTTCCGGTGCAAACATATTATGCTAAAGAGGTAGAAGCTCCGAAAGGCTTTGCAGTCGATAAGACAATTTATAAGTTCAGTAAAACAAGTAACAGTGCAGACGGTTCTGCCATCTACAGAGCTAACTGTAAAGATAACCCATATGTTAAGTTACAGCTTTTGAAATCATCTGCTAACCCAGACCTCACTGACGGCAACAGTTGTTACAGCCTAAAGGGTGCTAAGTATGGTATCTATACTGACAGCAACTGCGGCAGCGACAGCTATTACGGTTATATTGAAACAGATGAGGACGGCTATGGCAGATTCGGTACAGGAACAGATACCAACACTGATGGTAAAATTTCCGGCAGAAACATTGAAATGGGCTATGACGTAAAATTCTATGCCAAAGAAGAAGTAGCTCCTAAAGGCTATAAGATTGACAATACAATCTATGAGTTTAAGGACAGCGGTTCGGTATCCAGTGACGGCATTAGAATTCTGCGTGCTTTTAGTATTACCGACGGCTCACAGCCTAAAGACAGACCTACTAATGACCCTGTTAACTTAATGCTTCAGAAGAAGGATGCTGTAACAGGTGTAGAAAATCCGAGTTTGGCCGGTGCAGAATTTGAAGTTAAATTCTACGACGGCTTATACACTGATGTAAGTGAAGTTGAAAATTTAACTCCATTACGTACTTGGGTATTCAAGACTGATGAAAATGGAAAATTATTTTTCTACAATAGTTACAAAGTTTCTGGTCCTGAATTGTTTACCAACTCTTCAGGCGACCCCTGCCTTCCTGTCGGCACAGTAACTTTTAAAGAAATTAAAGCCCCGACGAGCGGAAAGTATCTTATCAATGAAGACACTTTCATAACTACTGTTACCGGCTCAGAAGATGACGTAATAGTTAAAAATGCCATTATAGTACCTGAAGTCGAAAAATCCAGCGGACTTACAATCAAGAAAACTTCTTCTGACGGCGTTGTTAAAGGTATCTGGTTCAGAGTTACCGGCGACAACGGTTATTCAAAAGACGTTGAAATTACAAATTCATCCGGCGTAGTAACTCTTAACAATCTTGATATTACAAAGTCCAACGGTTCGTTAATCAATTATAAAATTACCGAACTCGGTATCAAAAACTCCAACGGTACATATTCGATTCCTAAGAGATATAAATACGAAAAGCCGAAAACGGTAACGCTGAAAGCTGAAAATAATGTGCTTGTATCATTCAAAAATACGGCTATTACAGGAAAAATCAATATTGTGAAAACCTCTGATGACGGAAAAGTTGACAATATCTGGTTTAGCGTAACATCATCAACCGGCAAGGTGTATAAAGATACAACTGATACCAACGGTAAAGTGTCATTCTCAAACTTGCCTGTGTATGACGAAAATGATAATGTTATTTCGTATGAGGTTAAAGAGCTTGGCTTACCTACTGCGAATAGAAACGGCGATACTGTATTGACTGTACCTTATAAATACGTTACTCCCAAAAAACAGACAGTAACACTTGTGAATAATCAGAATCTGACTCTCGGCTTAGTAAAAACGGTTAATATTCATAATGAATTAAAAACCGGTTCGTTACAGATTATCAAAGAATCTAATGATGGTATTGTAACGGGAATGTGGTTTGAACTTACATCAAATACAGGTATTGATAAAAAAGTGCAAATCACAGACCCCTCCGGTAAGGTTACAATCAATGATTTGCCCGTGTACGATGATACAGCTAAATTTGTTCAGTATGAGGTTACAGAGCTTGGTTTCTACGATGCAGGCAGTGACAGTTACCGCTTACCGTCATACTATTTCACACCTTCATCCGATACCGGTCTTATCGTCTATAAAGGTACACCTACATCTCCCAGAACATCAACTATCACAAATAACAGAAAGTACGGCAATATAAAAATCGTTAAAACAGCAGACGATAATTATATTGAAGGTTTGTGGTTTAATGTTAAGTCCGATAACGGATATGATGTAAATATTCAGACCAATTCTGACGGTATTGCTGAAACGGGAAATGTTGACGTGATTACTGCTGACGGTGACTGGATTAATTACGAAATTACCGAGCTTGGCATTAAAAATTCAGACGGTAGTTATTCTATCCCTGAAAGATATGAAACCGAGGATATTTCGAGCGTTAACTTTGCCGAGTATTCTGATGAATTAGCACCTAATCAAACAGTTACGGTTCAGAGGGATGTTAAAAATAAAATTAAAACAGCTAATCTTGAGGTCAAAAAGACTTCAGAAGACGGCAAGGTTGATAACATTACCTTTAATGTAACAGGTTCTAACGGTATTAATTATGGTAATAAGACTTCGAACACAAGCGGTACTGTTCTTTATGAAAATTTACCCGTTTATGACAGCAACGATAGTCTTATTAAGTATACAGTGAAAGAACTTGGAGAAAAGCAGTCTGACGGAACGTATAAGATACCGTATCGTTATAAGACTCCTAAAACGGTTACAAAAACATTGTCATACGACAGCACGACAACGGCTGTTACCACTGTTTCAATCTATAACGAGCTGAAACGCGGCTCAGTAACACTGTATAAGCAGGATTCAAATGGCAAAGCTCTGGCAGGCTCGCAGTGGGGATTGTACAATGCAAGTGACGATTCATCAGTCAGCCTTGTACAAACAGGCAACGGTCAGTATCAATTTAGCGATACAGGAAAAATTGTTACTCTGGCAACCAACAGTAATGGCAGACTCACAGTCAGCAATCTCAAGTCGGGTTCATACTACTTTATTGAAACAAAAGCTCCTGCCGGCAAAATGACCTACGGCAGAAAGATTGAGTTTACAATCTCCGCAGACAGCGCTGAAACGCTCAATCTGACGCGCACGGCAAAGGATAACGCAATTGTTATGTATAACACCGGCGGCAACGGAAACTACAGAATTTACTTCTGCGGTTTTACAATGCTTGCAATTTCAATTGCCGTTATAGTTATTTACACAATCAAATCAAGAAAAAAGCACGGCAGATTATAAAATCACCGTGCTTTTTTAATTAAGGAGGAATTAAAAATGAAAAAGAAAATTATATCAATTGCATTATCTGTGGTAATGTGTATGTCAGCAGTAACTTGTGCCACCGTAACAGCAGAAGCTACAACCTGTAACAGAGAAAAAATTTCTGTACAGAATAATTTATCCCTTGGCAAAGGCGAAACCGTGCCCATATCTGTCGACACTGCAATCAACAGAAGAAGTACTGAAAGGGTATATTCTCATTCTCACAATACTTCTATTGCGAGCATAAATGATAGAGCATATTTTAATAAGTATAATTATGCCACATTTAAATTAACCGGTAAAAATACAGGTAATACAAAGGTTCGTTTTTGTGTCGATGGTTTCATTGATGGCGGAGATAACGATGATGCCTATGTAAATGTAAAGGTTTACAATGCTCCGAGTTCTATTACACTGAATTGTGAGAACGTAAAATTAGGTAAAGGCGAATCTGTGTATGTCAGCGAACATACAAACAGCGGTTCTTATGCCAATGCAGCTAATTTGAAATGGACAACTTCAAATTCCAACGGCAAAATATTATCTACATCCGGTAATCGTGCAAAAGTATCAGGTATGAATAAGGGTAATTTCAAGATTAATGTCAGCACTTATAACGGACAGTGGGATGCGGCCGGATGTTCAGTATACAATGCCCCCTCAAGCGTAAAGTTAAGCAAAACAAGCCTTACTCTCAATAAAGGCAAAAGCTACACAATAAGCGAAAGCACGAACAGCGGTTCTTATGCCAATGCAGCTAATCTTGAATGGGTTAGTTTAAATACAAAGATTGCAACCGTGACAAAAGGCAGTGGAAACAAAGCTACAATTAAAGCTGTAGGCAAGGGCACTGCATACATAGGCATAATAACCTACAACGGCAAAACTGCAAAATGCAGAGTAACTGTTAAATAAATAATTTAATTTTGGAGGAATTAAAAATGAAAAGTAAATTCACAAAAGTAATCACATCAATTATTGTAATTATGATGTTTGTCTTAACTGCAATTCCCTTTGCTTCGGCGGCAACTCTGCTTGATGAAAGCAAAGCAGTATCAGTGACCCTTAACTGTTCCAAACCGGGATACACGTTTACTGTTTATAAGGTCGCAAAGCTTGAAAGTACAAGCACAAACCCTTATGAAACAAAGTATACATCATTTGTACCTGCAATCAGCGATGAAATTATGAGCGGAGATACAAAAAGCATACTTTCAAAGCTTGATAATATTGAAACTATGCCAAATACGGCGCCTGTACAGCAGATATGGACTTCATCTGCAACTTCAACAGCAGTTACCGCAAATCTTTACGGACAGGGCATTTATTATATTAAGGCTACAAACTATCCTGCCGGTGTAAAAGCCGTTACAAACTCCGTTGTGGCTCTTCCGTATTTCAGTAATAACAATTGGGTATACAGCGTTCCTGCAATTAATCTTGCAAACAAGGTAGTCGAGGACACTCCCGTTACTCATAAGACAATCACAAACAGCACTAAAGGTAACGAAAATTACACAGACGTTTCACTCGGCGATACAGTTGATTTTGAAATCAAGTCAACAGTTGCAGGATCTTCATCAATGAAGCTCGGTTCTTATGCTGTATATGATAATATGTCTAAAGGACTTACACTTGATAAAAACAGCTTCAACGTTGCTCTCTTAAACGCAAGCGGAACAAAAATTACCGACCTTGACAAGAGCGAATATACAGTAAACGTTACAAGTGAGGGCGACGGCGAAAATACAAAATTCAACGTAGCACTTACAAATGCATATCTTCAGGCTGAAGAATTTTATACATCATACGTTGTATACACATCCGTTACATACAGTGCAGTATTAAACAAACACGCTGTTGTCGGCACTGCAGGCAATCCCAACACCGAAGAAAAGCTTGAATACTCAAATAAAAACGGTGTAAAGTCTGAAATTAAAGGCAATACAGTATATGTATATACATACGCTGCAATGACAAACAAAACCGATCCCGACAGCAAACCTCTTTCGGATGGAGAATTCAAACTCTATGCAACAGAAGCAAATGCAAAAGTACAGACAAACGAACTTGGTATCGGCGTTTCCGACAGCGAAGGCAAGGTTCTGTATTACAACTCAGATAATGAAGAACTGAAACTTGCAAGCGGTGATTATTATATTGTCGAAACAAAAGCACCGGCAGGATATTCTCCTTACGGCAAGGTAATTAAAATCAGCATTGACGCAACCTACGGAGATACTCTTGTGAACGGAACATATGTAACAAACTCTCCTGAAAACGGATATGCAAGTGTTGACGTACCAAACTATCCGATTACAACACCCAAAACCGGCGGAATCGGTACTTCAATCTTCTATATTTCAGGCTTAGCACTTCTTGCAGGCTCAGGAATTTTCTTCTTCATCGCAAGAAAAAAGAAAGGCAAAAACACAAAGTAAACAATCAATATTTAAAGTAAGGTGAACAGTATGGGAAAAGTCAGAAATAAAATACCATTATTCATTGCATCAATCCTTTTAATTTTATCCGTAATTTTCTTGGCTTTTCCCACTGTCAGCAATGCTTTGTATCAGGCTGAAAATCAAAATACAATAACAAAGTATAACAGAAATGTCAGTTCTATGAGTGAATCAGAGAAAGAAAAACACCTGACACTTGCAAGACAATATAACGAAAGCTTAACTGAAACTGTATTAGATGCTTTTGTCGCAAGTGCATATGAAAATATCAAGCCCGATTATGAGAGCGTTTTAAATTTTAATGACGGACAAATTTGTTCAGTTGAAATTCCGAAAATCAATGTGGATCTTCCCGTATATCACGGTACATCAGAAGATGTCTTGACAAAAGGAGCTGCACACAGCGCAAACACATCATTTCCGATAGGCGGCAAAAACACTCATTCTGTCATTTCTGCACACACTGCCTATCCCGGAAAAGTATTTTTTGATGACCTCACTGAGCTTGATAAAGGCGATATTTTTTACATAAATGTGCTTGATGAAAAACTCACCTACAAAGTATGCGACATTAGCATTGCGGAACCTGATGATACAAGCAAGCTTCAGATTGTTTACAACAAAGATTTGGTTACTCTTGTCACCTGCTATCCGTATGCTGTTAATTCTCATCGTTTGCTCGTTACGGGTGAACGTGTTGAAAATGATACTACGGATAGCACAAGGGATGAATTGAATGAATCTAAAGAACAACGCAACAGCTTTTTACCTGCTGTTGTTATCTTCATAGGAATTGCTTTGATTATATTTCTGATAATCTTTGCAATAAAAAAAATATTGACAAAATCAAAGAGCAGTAATAAAATTTAACTGTTACAGGGAAGTTATGGCGGTTAGCACTCCCAAAAGATTGGGGGTGATATGTATGACTGAATTAGTATTACTCATTGCATTAATAGTAGCACTGACTCAGCTTGTAAAATACATAAAAAAATAATCGCCCGACTGTCTGGAAAACTCGGACGATTATTTTATATAATCTTCTAAAATTTTCAGGCTAACCGCTTTTAACGGTTTTCCCTGTAACATTATTATATATTATGTTTTTTAAATTGTCAATATTCTAAACTTATGCACTCGTATCGGGTGCGTTTTTTTAATATGTGTCCCTCGGAGGGACAGTTGAAAGGAATGATTAATTATCAGAAGAAGAGTAAAAACAAAATATGTTGTTATATTTTCAAGCATTTTCGTTACTTTCTGCCTTGTGCTTATATTTGTTAATCTTGCCTTGAACAGTCCCTCGTATGCCGAAAGTACTGAAACACAACCTTCAAGCAGTACTGTAGCTGTTACAGAATCTGAGCATACAACAGAAGCTGAAAATACAACTACAGTTAAGCCGACGGAAAAGCCTACCGAAAAAGCTACTCAAAAGCCGACAAAAAAGCCTGCTGAGAAAAAGGAAAACAGCAAAAATTCCGAGAACAGTTCAAAAAACGAAAGCAGCAATAACAGCAGTTCAGAAAGCAGCTACAATTATTACGGCAGTTCGGGTAACAGCTCCTACGGAAGTTCATCAAGCAAAAGTAATTCAAATTCAAGTTCAAGCAAATCAAGCAGTCCGAACGGCACGCAAAAGACTACTCAAAAACCAACAACAAAGCCGACGGCAAAACCAACGTCAAAGCCTGAACCTAAACCAACAACTAAACCTACAAAACCGCAAAGCAACATCTATCTTTCTTACAGTTCAATTACTGTAACAAAAGGTGATGTTGTTTTTTTATCGCTCATAAATGCCGAAAGCGGTGTTTCTTGGAGCGTAAGCAATTCATCAGTTTTACAAAACTACGGCGGCGGAAGTAATCAATGCAGCTTTAAGGTTCTTAAAAAGGGTTCTGCAACTGTACAAGCAAGCTACAACGGCAAGAATTACTACTGCACCGTATCAGTTAATTAAGGAGTGTTTTTTTATGCATATCAAAAAGAATGTCACAAAAGTAAAAAACAAAATCACAAAGAAGGCAACCGCTGTTTCAACAGCCGTAACAATGCTTATTATCTCTGCGATGATAGAAGTCAATGCCGCCGTTAATTTTTCCGGCGGTGTCCAACAAACTGCAAATGAAGTTAAACGCCAAGGAAAAGCAATAGCCGGAACTGTTTTTGGTACAATTGCAATTTTTGCACTTGTTTTTACGGTTGCAAAAGGTATTAAAGCTGCATTTGCATACCGCAGAGGCGAAGATGTACATTTAGGACCTGTAATTGCCGGAGGAATCGGCACGATTGTTGCAGGCTTGGCAAGCGCAGCAACCTTCTTCAGTTGGTTTGGTTTATAATAGGAGCTTTTTATTATTATGTTTGAAACAATCGTTTTTGGATTAATTGGTGCATTTTTAAACGCACAAGCAATGCACCCCGTTGTATCATTTGCCGCAGATTTAACAACCGACATAATAACAATGAACAACGATTTTACAACTTCTCTGTTTGATAACAGTGTAGTAACAAGCTTTCTAGGGTTTATTTCAATTGTCGGCAGTATATTTTTCGTATTCGGCATTGGCTTTGCGTTCTCAGAATGGGCAATTGACTGCAACGAAAACGGCGGTGCACCTAATATAATGGCAACCTTTAAAAACTCTATATTAGGCTTTGCTGCACTTACGGGTTTTGCAACTCTCCCTATATTGCTTTTAAAGTGGATAAATGACCTCGCGAACATCCTTTGTTCTGCATTGGCAGAAACAAATCTCGAACACGCAATGGATAATCTGTGGACTAATATTGATGATATGAACTTTTTCTCAGGCTGGGGTTCTCCTATATTTGCGATAATCATACTTATCTGTATTGTGAGAGTATTTCTTGCAAATTTAAAACGCGGCGGAATTATGGTAACGCTCATCACTATCGGTTCACTGCATATGTTCTCAATTCCCAGAGGATATACAGACGCTTTTTTCAGTTGGTGCAAACAAGTAATAGGACTTTGCATTACGTCATTTATGCAAAATGTTTTGCTGATAATGGGAATGATTGTATATGTCAATTCAGATATGGACACATTCGACCTCATTCTGGGTGCAGGCGTAATGCTTTCTGCAACCGAAGTTCCTCGTATACTTCAGCAATTCGGCTTAGACACTTCAATGAAAGCACACGTTTCACAGGCAATTTACGGTGCGAGCGGAATTATGAACATTGCATCGGCATTTATGAGATAAAGTGCAGGCGTCCTTTTTTGGACGCCTGCGGAAAGGAAACAAAAATAATAATGAAAAAAACTTACTGTTACCCAGATAACCTTACCGCCAGCTCACCCTTTATGAAATACTGGTCTATCACCGATACAGCAATTATTTTCTGCATTGTAATGTTAAGTATGCTGCTTATGATTACTCTGCACGTTTGGCTTACTTTTCTGATTGCAATAGTTTATGCCTTTCTGTCAATGAAAGTAACAAAAGGCTATTCCATTATTAAATTTATCGTGCTGTACGTCAGATATTTATTTACGGATGAGTTAATTCTTAAATGGAACGGAGGTAATTAAATTGAACAAAACAAAAAAAGCAGAAAAGAAACTACAAAAAAACATAAAAACAAATAACGCAAAAGTTCAAAGCTTTTTAGAAATAAAGGAAATTAAAGAAAACTGCTTGCTTAATATGAGGAATGAAGAAATTTATTACTTGCAAATCACACCTAAAAACATTTCCGTTATGTCAAATGCTGGCATCATCAGCCTTATTTCCGACCTTTCTTCTATAATAAGCAACTTTCCGAAAAGTGAGATTATGTGTCTTAACAGCACACAGAGTTATGAATCAAATAAAAAGTACGTAAGCGCACTTGCTGAAAACGAAAAAAATCCTGCGATTAAGCAGCTTGATGAAGCTGACGTAGATTTCCTCGATAAAATAAGAGTGTCAATGGCTACAAGCCGTACCTTTTTCTTTATTATAAGGCAGAACACTCTTTTAGATGACGAACAAAAACGCCTGCAATATGTTTATGCAGCCGTTCAGAAATGTAAAGAACATAATTTTCAGGTAGAGCTTTCTCCGAAGCCTGCAATCAAAAGAATGCTTGCAATTTATCTTGAGCAAAACGTATATCAGGATAATTTACCCGATTATGACGGACAGCAATATACAGCAGAGCTTGAACCCGAAGTATATGATTTAAAAGACTTTGTAGATATAATTGCTCCTTCGATAATGGATTTCAAGCACCCTACCTACTACTGCATCGGCAACACATACCGCAGAACTTGGGCAATACGTGAGTATGCAACAGTAACTGAAAAACTCGCTCTGCTTAAAACTCTGGGTGAAAAAGACGGGATTACTCTTCATATTTACAACCGTCTTGTAGCGCCGATGGAGCAAAATAAAATATTCAATACTGCTTTCAGACGTAATAAAGCAACTTTGTTTAATTCAAAGGACGTTAATGAGCAGGTACAGGGGCAGGAAAACTTATCCGACATACAAAAGCTTATTTCAGAATCCTTCAGAAATAAAGAAGCTTTTGTTCATTGTGCCGTATACATCGAAATGACCGCAGATTCCCTTGAAAAGCTTGATGACTTGAGTATCTTTGTAGAATCAACTCTGCACGACGGCAATATTATCCCGGACAAACTTCGCTTACAGCAGCGCGATGGCTTTATTGCCGCTTCTCCTATGGGCTTTAACATATTCAAAAAAGAATTTGAAAGAGTCCTTCCCTCCTCGAGCGTAGGAAACCTCTTTCCTCTCTCCTACTCCGGCAAAACCGATGTCAAGGGTTTTTACATCGGCAAGGATGAAAACGGCAGCAATATAATTGTTGACTTTGACAAAAGAGATCCCGACAAAACGAACGGACACATTTCAATTTTCGGAAACAGCGGCGAGGGTAAATCGTGGCTTATAAAACTTCTGATATGTATTTTCATACAGCAAGGTAAAGCGCTATACTCAATAGACGTTGACAATGAATATTCTTATGAAACTACAGCTTTGGGAGGCACTAACCTTGATATGATGCTCGGAAAGTATTTTATCAATCCTTTTCAGGTAAAAGTGCTGAAATCAGACGATGATGAAGACGATCCTGAAGCTCCTGCGGCTGTTAATAAGGAAACCGTACTATCACAGCACATTGCATATCTTCTGGATTTCTTCAGAGTATATAAGCCCGAAATATCGGGTTCACTGCGTGATATTCTCGAAATAATGCTTGAAGAAACTTATAAGCTGTTTCATATCACAGACAATACGGATTTTGACAGCCTCTCACCTGAGAAATATCCTATTCTGTCAGACCTATATAACACAGTTGAAAAAGAACTCAATCTGTATGATGACAAGGCACACAAAGGTCTTGAAATGGAATACGAAAAAGCAGATTTACGAAAACTTATGCTTTCTATCAGAAGTATCTGCGTTGGTACTGATTCCAAATTCTTCAACGGCTTTACCAATATTCCTAATACCGAACACGTCAACTTCTGCATTTCGGGATTGCTCGAAACAAACGAAAACCTCAAAAACGCTATGTACTTTAATATCTTTAGTTTTATGCAGCACAAATTCTTCACTGCCGGCAATACAGTTGTTATCGCAGATGAGCTGCACGAAATTATAAAATCAAAAATTGTTGTTACATATATTCGTTCGTTTGTAAAAAGAGGCAGAAAGAAAAACAGCGATGTTGTCATTGCTTCTCAGAATCTTGACGACCTTATGTTACCGGGAATTATTGAGTACACACGTCCTTTGTTTTCTATTCCTACTCATTCATTTCTCGCTTATCCCGGCAAGGTTGATATTAAAACATTTAAGGAAACAGCTAATATTACAGACACAGAATACAGCTTAATTGACCGTTCACATCAGGGTCATTTTCTTTACTGCTGCGGTTCGGAACGCTACAAACTTCACGTTATTGCGCCTCCATATAAGGCGCAGCTGTTCGGTACGGCAGGTGGTCGTTAATGACAACGGCAGCAAAATTTTTCATAATGTTTTTATCAAACAAAAAAGTGCGCAATACCGTAATCGGATTGGTTGTAGGTATTGCGCTGCTTTTTGTAATGTTTTTCGGAGGCGTTTATATTTATGAGCAATACAATAACAGTGCCGCTCAAGCGGCAAACATAGCCGTCAGAGAATATAACTACTGGCAAAGTCATTCTCCGTCTGATGACGGGCTTTCCTGTCAGGGTGAAAAATACTGTACATATTTCGGCTATTCTGTAACGGATTGGTGCTGTTTCTTTGCAGGCTATTGCTACAGAGAAAGCGGTATAAATGATGATGAAAGCGGTTATGCTCCCGTAACAAATACGTGGACTGCCAACCTTGAGAATATGGGAAAACTCAAAACCGCCTCTTCCGGCTATACTCCGCAGGTCGGCAACCCTGTATTTTTCAACTATGACGGACGTGCAAACTACGCCGCAACAAATTTTGTTGCTCACGTCGGTGTTGTAGTTGAAGTAAACGATGATACGATAACAGTAATAGCAGGAAATGAATATCGAGGTGAAACCTCGAACTGGGCAAGTGTTAGTTATGTCAACAAATATACGATTTCTAAAGATAATGATACCATTGCCTGTTACGGTGCTGTCGGGTCTTCGATGACCGTTTCAACAGGTCTTAATGCAGCTGCCCGAAATGTAATTTGTCATAACGAAATCGGCGTGCTATATGACGAAATGAGCAGTGATAATTACGGCTCGGTAATTGCAAACGACAACGGAGCAATTTCAATCGGAGTTTACGGTTGGCACGGAAACAAGGCTCTATCTCTTTTGCAAAAAGCATATCAGAACAACAGTTCAGAACTCGCTTCAATTGCCGCCTCTTATTCATCAAACGGACAATCTGTTTTATCTGCAATCAGAGGTAATGCAAACTGGTCGGAATATATTCCGAATCAGAGCGTTTGCAGTTGTATAAGAGCTATGCTATTGACTGATGCAGGAAAACAGGCTCAGGACGACACTTCGCTTGAAGACGCACAGCAATACATAAATATATGTACTGACAACGGACTGACAGACAATAAGGCTATCGTCTACTGCTGTGACATTCTCAATCAGTGGGGCACTGCATCCTTTAATACAAATGTCTACGGCAACGGAAATCACGGTGTGCTACACGGAGTTACAGCAAGTATGTCCATTGATGACATTTACAACTCAAGACGCGCTTGGAGTGACAGTGATTATAATTACTACAACCGCCGAACTTGGACATACAATTACCTTAAAGGGCTTCCCGACAGTGCTTTTTTAGGCATAGCAAACGAAATAAGCATGACAAATTAATTGCAAGTGTCCCTCGGAGGGACACTTGCGGAAAGGAAATAATATGAAAAAAACAATTTACTTGTTGCTTACGGCAGTATTAATCATTTCATCATTAACAATGACTGCCTGCACTAAAAAATCTAATGAAATATCACATCCTTTGGTTGCTACACTTGACACGGGTGTAAATATTGACAGTGTACAATCCGAATTATCCGAACTCAAAGACAAGTACAGCAATATCACCAAAATATATGATAAGTCACTTAAAGATTCAATCAATACATATTGCGAAAAATACTTATCCTTTACGGGGTCTGCTACTGATAATGCCAAAAAAATAAAAGATGTTGTTTCAGATGAGTATTACGAAGAGCTTATGTCACAGACAGGTCATAAAAAATCCGATGAAGACTATGAGCAGTCAACAGGTCTTGACAAGCTGTACTACGATAATAATTCTTCTCCGTCTGATAACACAGAGGTTATTGCCTTATGCAAACAAACAATAATCTATGATGATAAAGTAACCACATCTGATGTTACATATATCTTTGATATGCTGTACAAATCCGGCAATTGGGTTATAAACGGAATCTCTGCAACGTGACGTTGCAATAAAATAAACTTAATAAGAGGTGTTAATATATGTCATCAAATCCATCACTGTTCAAAAAAGAAATTCTACACAACAATTCGTTTCCTCTTGACAAGCGCTTTATAACAAGCGTAAGTCTTTCACGAAAAGCATTTGAAGAAATTGAAGAAATATCTTTAAGAACCAATCTCAGCAGGCGCAGCAGTATTCTTGAAAAAGCTATCGAGCATTATGTAAATTCTTTGCGAAATGAGCAACAGAACAACATATTCGCGAAAGGAAACAGCAATGAGTAAAACACAGATTTCCGTACTATTACCGGATTCCACACTCAAAAAGTTGGAATCTTTACAATCATTAGAAAACGCTTCTTTAAGCCGAAATCAAATAATTGAACAGGCAATTGATTTTTATTACGGATATAAAACGTCGGAACTTAATCAAGACTATTTATGTTCCGTTATCGGGCAAAAAATTGAAGGTATGCTAAATAATGTAACAGACCGCACCGCACGTCTGATATTTAAAGAAGCGGTTGAAATGAACCTGCTCACTCGCCTTATCGCAAGTCAATTCGATATTGATAAAATGACTTATGAAAAAATGCGTAAAACCGCCGTTGATGATGTTAAGTCTACAAAGGGCATTATTAATATTTATGACGCTCAAAGATAGGAGAAGAAAATATGTCAGGCGCAAGATTTATTATGAACGCACGTTTTTTTCACATTGCAAAACCGGGTGAGAAATTAAGCAAACACGCTCTGTCAGCAGCACATGTTGCCAGACTTGTGGAGTATTGCGGCACTCGTGAATCAGTTGCTCTGAATATTGCAGAAGACAGAAAAGACCTGCCTGCAACAAAAAAACAAATTGAAACTCTTAATGAATTTTTTGATTTGTTAGAGGACTATAAAGAAACGCTTGAATATGATGATTACATTAAAGCTCCGACACGACAAAATGCGTCGGAGCTTATTTCTCGTCTGTCGGAATTATTATATATAAACGGCATGGGATTTGATGAAGTTTCAAATCTCGTTGAATACGCTGCAAAACGTCCCGGTGCAGTCAAGATCGGAGAACACGGATTATTTTCTTCATTTGAGAATGTAGATCTCGAAAATGCAAAGAATGAGCTTTCCACCCACAAAGGCAATATCTGGACGGAGATTTATTCTCTTCGCCGTGAAGATGCAGACAGGCTCGGATATGATTCACAAAAGCCTTGGCGTGACCTTGTTATGCTCAACATTGATACCATAGCAAAAGCTCATCGTATAAAGCCCGAAAATTTGCGTTGGTACGCTGCAATGCACAACACCTCATATCACCCTCACATTCACCTTTTTGTTTACTCTACAGACCCGACAGAGGGCTTTTTAAATCAAAAAAGTATTCAAAATTTAAAATCTGCATTTGCAACAAAAGTATTTGCAAATGAGCTTGAAGAAATCTATTCTCAAAAAGATCATTACAAAAAACAGCTCAATACAGAAGTTAAAAACACATTAACCAAACTGCTCGCAAATCCTGAATCATCATTTGAAGATGAAAAGCTGAATGAAATTGCAAATAAAATGCTGACGCTCTCACAAAGGTATATCGGAAAGGCCGTTTACGGCTTTCAGCCGAAAGAGGTTAAGGCAATTGTCAATGATATTGAACATTCCCTTGTAAGCGACAATCCCCTTCTTTCAAAGCTTTACGGTGAGTGGTGCAATCAGCAATTCAATATAGAAAGACTTTATGTAAACAATCCCAACATAGATTATCCGATTGAAAACAATCCGACATTTACTACTATCAAAAATACAATTCTAAAGCAGGCTCAAGCCTTGAGAGAATACGGCACAGTTCCTGCTCTGCCATCGATTGACGAACTTATTGACAACTTTGAGTCTGACAATTCAAACAATAACAACAGTGAAATCAATACTTCAACTTTGAGTAAGAATTCCCTCGACAGTTCATTATCAAGCAAAAGCAATGACAATAAAATTACTTTTTCAGAAAGAAGATCAGCTGATAGTAAAACAACTAATAACAATTCTTCACGTTATGACCCCATACAAAAATATATGAATAAGTACCCGGAACAAGTATTTTATTCTCCTGAACCCGAAAGTGCAGAATTAAAAGAAATATTCGGCTCAAGCGTGATTTTTGAATCTGATGAAAACGCAGTAAAAAACTTCAAATCCTTATCAATTCTTGCAAATGATTTGTCAACCAGAAACGGAGAGATCTGCCGTAAGCTCGGCGACTGTTACAATTACGGTCAAGGTACGGAAAAAGATTTTGCTCAAGCTGTGCTTTGGTACGGTATAGCCGCAGATGAATTTAAAGACAGTATGTCATCATACAGGCTGGGGCAATTTTACTTACACGGTTTTGATGGACTTGAAAAAAATCTTGAACTCGGCCATATGTATTGTCAAAATGCGTTCTTTTCATTTATGGACGAAATAAAAAACAGAAGTTTTTTTGATGAACTTGATAAAGGAAATGATGAACCATACTACAAAACAAATGTACCGAAATCGGAAGCATATAAAGAATATCTGTTAGGTCGCTTATATCTTAAAGGTGAAGGGGTTCAACAAAATCATTTTAATGCCTATAAGGCCTTTATGCTGGCAGCTGAGAACGGATGTACATATGCTAACCATTCATCAGCAAAATATGGTATTGGTTTGGCATATCTAAAAGGAAAAGATGTGATAACAGATAATAACAAAGCTATACTATGGCTCGAAAAATCAACACTTAACGGCAACGCTTCTGCTGCATACAAACTTGGAACTCTCTATGAAAGCGGAGAGGTAATACCTCAAGATAATGAAAAAGCCTTTTTATATTATCAGATTTCAGCCGAACTTGATAACCCCTATGCTTGCTATAAATTAGGAAATATTTTTCTTAAAAAAAGCGATATTTCACAGGCAATAAAATACTTTGAACAAGCGGCAGACAAAAACATTTCTCACGCTTGGTACAGACTCGGTCAGATTTATTCCGATGAGCAATACGGTGTGCTCGATGCTGAAAAGTCAAACGCCTGCTTCAGCAAAGCTTTGCAGCAGTACATTTCCGATTACAATGACAATCCCGACAGTTTCACAGCTTATCGTATAGGTCAGATGTATTTAGAAGCAAAAGGTACAAATCAAGATATTTCACAAACAATAAACTGGTTTGAAAAGTCGGTGCAACTGGACAATCCTGATGCTGCTTATCAGCTCGGATACATATATAAATCCGATGTTTACGGCGTTAGGAATGATGTACTGTCTAATAAATACTTCTCCTCTGCCCTATCCGACTATCTAAATGAATTTAAAAAGAATCCGTATGACGCTGATTTGGCTATGCGCATAGGAACATTTTATAACTATGGCTTAGGTGTTGAACACGATATAAACCGTGCTATATCTTGGTACAAAAAATCCGTTGAGCTTGGAAATCAAAAAGCACAGCAAAAAATTGATGATGCACAACAAACTCGTCAGATGTCTGTTATGTCGGTTGCCACTACAGCCTGTCATTTAGGTCGAATATTGAACACAGAAACAATGGCGGCAGTTAAAAACAGGTACACGTCTGACAGCAAGCTTTTGAGAAAAGAAAAAATACAAAGAATTGAAGCAGGTCAGGCTATTTCCGACAGCGGACAAAGCTATGACTATTAAGGAGGAAAATTTAATGTCACAAAAATTCATTCCCTTTACGGAAGAAGAACTCTATCAGGCAGCGCATAAGGATATTAAGCAATATCTTGAAAGTGTAGGCGAAAAAGTTTTGCACAGCGGAACTGAATATATGTGGGCCACTCACGACAGCGTAAAATTCCGCGGGCACGTCTGGTATCAGCACTCAACAGGAGCTAAAGGAACGGCTGTCGATTTTCTTATGGAGTTTTTCGGATATTCTTTTCAGGATGCAGTAATCACCTTGCTTGACGGAAAGTATTTTGCAACAAGAAATACACGTCCTGAAGATTTGCTCGGCAAACAGCCTGATGAAACAACTCATAAAAATCACAAGGTAATCTTGCCGCCTAAAAATTCAGACAACAAACGTCTTTACGCTTACCTTTGCACTTCTCGCTGTATTAATCCCGAAGTTGTTAAATACTTCGTAAATAAAAGGCTTATTTACGAGGACAGGGACAATCACAATATTGTTTTTGTCGGCAAAGACAAAAAGGGAATTATCAGGTATGCAGGACTAAAGGGAACGCTTACAGACAAGTCCTTCAGGCGTGAGATAACCGGGAGCAATAAAAAATATTGTTTCAGACATATCGGAGTTACAGACACACTTTATGTTTTTGAAGCGTTCATAGATTTATTTAGTTATATCACTCTTTTTCATATGAGCTATGAATGGCACGGCTTTAATTACATAGCTCTCGGCGGTCTGTATATTGATGTAATCAAAAAATTCCTTTCCGACTATCCGCACATAAAGAACGTAGTCGTATGTACTGATAATGATTTATACAGCAAAGACAAAGTTAATCACGGTCAGGAATTTGCAAAAAAATCAAGGTAATGCTGTCAACTGATTATAATGTCATAATTCACACCCCTGCCCTCAAGGACTGGAACGAGGTCTTAATCAACAGAGTAAAGGAGGGAAATGTATGAATTCGGGAATATTTGTAGCCGTTGGAATTATCTTTGCAATAATCCTGCTTATTTATCTTTTTGCAGGAAAAGGAGGCTCGCTCGACCAAATAAAATCAAAACCTGTTGGAGACGGACAATTCGGAACAGCCAAATGGGCTGCAAAGGAAGAACTTAAAAGCAATCTTACATATGTTCCATTTGAACCTGAAATGTGGCGCAGAGGTGAAAATCTGCCGACTCAGGAGGGAATTATTCTTGGAGCAGAACTACACGGAAAAAATGTTACTGCAATTGTTGACACTTCAGACAATCATACAATGTTTGTTTCAGCTCCCGGCGGCGGTAAAACAACCTCTCTTCTATATCCTAACATTGAATATTCTGCCGCCTGCGGTATGTCATTCTTCTTAACCGACACTAAAGGAACGGTATCTCAGAATTACGTTCCTATTCTGCGTGACTGCTATCATATGCACACATACGTTATAGATATGAGAAACCCTGCAAACAGCGACGGATATAACCTTCTGGCGCTCACAAATAAGTATATTGACCGCTATAAAAACAGTGGAAATCTTGCAGACAAAGGCAGAGCTGAAAGCTATGCGAAAACCGTTGGTACTTCCGTTATCAATCTTAATGACAGCACAAAACAGGCAGGTTCAAACAAATTCTTCTACATTGCCGCAGAAGGTGTTATTTCCGCAATTACATATCTCGTATCGGAATTTTGCGAGCCAAAGCAAAGACACATTGTTTCAGTATTTAAAATTTGCCGCCAGATAATTGAGATTGACCCCACAACCGTCGGTAAAAAAGGTGTTATGCCTCAGACTTATTTGTCACAACTGTATGCTTTGCTCCCTGAAAACCACATTGCAAAGGATTTACTATCAGCGGCCGCAACAGCAGGTGAGCTTAAAACTATAGCAAGCATTATTTCTACGGCTGTTTCGCAGATGCTTGCATTTCTTGACTCAGAAATGGAGCAGCTTCTCTGCTTTGATGATGGAATCGACATTGAGCAATTTGTTGAGGGAAAAACAGCTATCATCTTCATTTTCGATGAGAGTTCCAACACTAAAAATATCATAGCAAATCTGCTTATCAGACAATCATATAACGAGCTTCTGAAAGCCTCCGAAAAATGTACGGACAACTGTCTTCCTCATAGAATTGAATACTACCTTGACGAATTCGGCACTTACACTGCAATTGATGGAGTGCAGCAGTTCTTTTCCGCAGGACGTTCACGAAATATTATGACTAATCCGTTTCTTCAGTCATTGTCACAGCTTGATGAAAAGTACGGCAAAGACACAGCTAAAAACATTAAAGCAAATTGTCAAAATGTTATGTTTAGTTATTTGTCCCCTGTATCAGATGATGCAAAAATATTTTCGGAGGCACTCGGCTATCAGACAGTGATGAGCGGCTCTGTTTCAAAAAGATACGGCGCTACAAACACACAAAATTCAACAACATATCAGATGATAAAAAAACCGCTTATGTCAGCCGAACAAATTAAAAATATGAAGAAAGGCAACTGGATTTTAATGAAAACCGGTATGAATCCCACAAAAACAAAACTGCCTAAAATGGAGATGTGGAATATCAAAATTGACAAGGAACATCCGTACAGAATTGAATCCAAAGCCTCAAGAGTTGTAGATTATGCAGACAGAAATTCACTTATGAACGCAATTCGCAGAGAATATCATAATGCAGTCTCAACCATAAGTACAGAACAGTCAAGGCAATCCGTTTCAGATGAATATATCTGATAAAATTTAAAATCACTTTTTCAAAGCTTGCATATTTTTATGCAAGCTTTTTTATTTTCTCGCTATTTAGAGAGAAAATAAAAAAGCTTGTATCAGAGCTTAAACGAAATTCAGGAGGAAATTTCATTATGGATAAAAACAAAGACATCAAAAACAAAATTGAATACATACTTGAAGTTGAGGGCGTCAACGCCAAAGGTTACGGCATAATCTCTCAAGCCGTTATGTTTGACCGTGACCTTTCTGTTCAGAGCAAGGCTATCTATGCTTATTTCGTATCCTACACGGGCGCAGGACGAACGATTTTTCCAAAAAGGGAAACTATCCTTGCTGATTTAAAAATGTCTAAAAACACGTTTTATAAGCATTTTAATCCATTAGTAAAAAACGGCTACATAAAAGTTTCAAAAGCAAAGGGCTTTAAAAATAAGAACGTTTACACTGTATGCAATAATCCCAAAAAGGTGAAGTGCACAATTGATAGTGACAAATCAGAAAGCCTGTTATCACTTGACGGAATCAACGCAAAGGGCTTCGGTTTTGTACCAAAGCTCATTATGTGCGACAACAGACTCGACGTTAAATCAAAAGGTCTTATTGCATTTTTCTACAGCCTTGTACAAGCAGGATGCAGAGCCTTTCCCCACCGCAAAACAATCTGCGTATATCTCGGACTTTCCAAAGACTCTTATTACAAAGCGCTTAACCAACTCATTGAATACAACTACATTACCGTAAAGCAACGGCATACTAAAAACGGGAGATTTACCGTCAACGATTATATTCTCAACAGTAACCCTGTTGTTAATACACCGTGTCCTGAAAACTGCGACAATAAAGGAAAGCCGATGAATACTGAAGATACACCGTGTCCTGAAAATTGGGACAATACAAATAACGACCGTGTCCGTAAATTTGAGACATTACCGTGTCCTGAAAATTGCGACAATAATAACATTACCAGTATTAACAGTAGTAATAATATATCTTCATCTAATCTTGAAGTAAGCTATATTCCCTACACTCAAAACGAAGAAGAGATAAGACAAATGATTTATCAGCTCACAAGGTTTGAAGATTATTCAGTCTGCAAAGATAACTTTGCAAAAAAGTATTGCAGAACGGTTAAAGCGCTTGTTGAAATGCTTTGCGTAAAGGAACACAGCCTATACGGCAAGCGGTTTGTCAGAACAACTGACTTGTTCGATTATCTTAACGACTGCATAACCGATGATACAGACGGACTTTCACTGCGTGACCTCATATGTCAGACTATCTGGCACTACGACCTTTGCTGTGAAAAGTACGACATACGACGTCCGACGGAGTATATGAAATCCCTGCTGTGGGACGAAATTTACAACTTCAATTTATAGACCAAATATATTTTTTTGTCAAATTTTAAGCAGTTGAAAAATTCAATATTGAATTCAATATTGCTAAAAATCAAGTAATTATCAGCAAAAAAGAGAATTACAACTTAAAAGCTATATTTATGCTTGTTTAAACAATACGCATTTTAATATTGTAGAAATTGCCGACACTGTCGGCAATTGTAAGCGAAGCAATATTGTTTTCAATATTGCTTCTTTATCCTGCTAAATGGCACGCACTTAAAATCGTGGCAGAATTTTTGTTTTCAGCCGTCTTTTCTGCGAGCGAATATATATCAAGCCCTCTCCTTGTGCTTGATGAATTTTCAATTCAATAGCAAACTTTGGATTCAGCAGACAAAAAGCCGTTGCGATACTACAACGGCTTTTCAGTATACCACAAGTGTCCCTCCGAGGGACACTTGTCGGAAATATTCAATTGACGATGGTCTAACGTTAATCCTCCTGCTCCGTCTCTGACGGCGGTGCAAAGCCCGTAAAGCAGAGAAAAAAATAAATTTCCTGTCCCACGGAGGGACACTTACACGCTTTCGGAAATAATATCAAACTTCATCGGTAAGGTATTATCCTTTTGGAGCATACTTAACATTCTGCGAGCTGTTCCAATTGGTTTATTAGTTCCTGCTTCCCACGCTTCAACTGTTTTTATTGACACTCCCATTACGGCTGCAAATGTGCTTTGCGTCATATTCAATGAAGTTCTGACTTCCTTAATCTCGCTTGAATTGAAATCAGGAACAGGATTAACAGTACATTTTACGGCTTTAGCACTTAAATTACCTTTTTCATATTCCACCGCTTCATTTAATCCCTGCATAATGCTTTCATAAACACTCATTTGTCATTACTCCTTTCAGATGAAGAAATTGTTTTTTCCAATGCTTTCAATAAACTTTTGATTGTATTTCTTTCTTCTTTACTTAAATTATCCTTTTCATTTTTAGAATATGCAGTAATTAAATATATTTTTTCATAAACCGCAAAATCAACATAACACACTCTTGCGCTTCCGCTTTTACCGCGATTTTCAAAAGCAAATCTGAGTTTTCTTAAACCGCCCGTTCCCTGCATCACTTTTCCAAGTAACGGGTTCACAGTAAGTTCTTCCTGTAAGGCTTTTAGTTCATTGTCTGAAAAGCCTAAAGAAGTCCATTGTTTATCAAATTCAGGAAGCATTATAAACTCTCTTGTCATCTAATTATCACCACTTATATTATACCCTATTATATAGGGTATGTCAACAAAATATTTTATTTTACAAGTGTCCCTCCGAGGGACACTTGAGAAATAAAAATTATAAAGGAGTCAAGAAAAATGTTAAACAGAATCGTATTAATGGGAAGACTCACAGCAGTTCCCGAACTCAAAACAACCAACACAGGCAAGAGCGTTACAAGTTTCAGAATTGCAGTTGACCGCAACTATGTCAAAACAGGTGAAGACCGCAAAGCAGACTTTTTTAATATTGTTTGCTGGAACAATACCGCAGAATTTGTCTGCCGATATTTTACTAAAGGCAGTCTGATTGCTCTTGAAGGTAAATTACAGAGCCGTATATATCAAACAAACGACGGTGCCAACCGTTATGTAACAGAAATAGTTGCCGATACTGTATCATTCACCGGCGAGCGCAGAGATAAAAATAACAGTATAAATAATTATCCTGCTCCTACCCTTCCTGCTCAGTCTGAACAACCGCCAATGTCAGCACACAATGATTTTGAAGATATGCCGCTTGATGAAGACTTACCGTTCTGAAACTTCTGCAAGTGTCCCTCCGAGGGATACTTGTTGTCTTCACTAAAACTCACATATGAGTAATATTCTAACTTATAAAAGTTTAGAATAAAGCCGTTCCCATTTTCGTTTAAAAGGATAGAATATGGAGTTTTAGAATAACAATGCACTAAATGATTTAGTGTCCGTCGCAAAATATAACATAAGTAATGATAATTCGATAAATTTTATATTATAATATGTACAAAAATAGATTGAAATGTCAAAAATTATGTGATATAATGTAACTGTAACAAATAATGATTATTTATATATTTTTGGGGTGTGATTTAGTGTATAAAATAAAAAAAATAATTAATAATTGTTTTTTAAATCAACCAATGAATATTATTCTAGTAATTGTTTTCTTTACTATTATTTTAATTCAATTATATCAAATTAATTTAGTATGGATACGAAATAATTTATTTGATTTTTACGAATTTATAAATAATAATAGCATTTTAATAAATTTTATTTTATCTTTTATTCCTATAATATTGACTGTATTACAATTTTTATTTAATAAATTATCTAAATTGATACAAAAAAAGTCACATAAAGATTCTTCTTTTAATTCAAAAAAGAACACATCAATTTTTCCAGGAATAATTACAAATGAAATGATAACCAATAATGAGGTTATTTTTATAAAAGATCTAAATATAAATAGTGATTATGATAAACCTTTAATTTTAGATAGAAATAAACAGTGCGAGAAAATATTATTACAAATTGAAAATTTAAAAAAAGAAAGCAATAAACATAAATTTAATTGCTTGTTTTTAACTGGTATGAGTGGATCTGGTAAATCAATTCTATTAAATAATTTTTTGCTAGACAAATTAAAAGAAAACAACAAGGTTACCTTAATAAACACTAATTATAATAATGGAAATATTATTTATAAAAAAATAGAGTCTGACCAAAGTAATATTGTAATAATGGATCAATTTGAAGACTCCTTAAGTTATCCAAGTTTTTATTCGTGTATTCGTAAAATGAATCAAATTAATCGTGATGAAGCGATGATTTTCGTATTTTCTTTTCCACAGGATTTTTTTTATTTGATACATAAGAATTTATCTGATGTATTTAGTGAAGAAATTGACAAAGATTCTAATTTTATGCATTTCTCAACATACTTTATTACTAATGATAATTATGATATTAGCCAATTAAAAATATTGATTAACAGATTTACACAAGAAGATTTTCAAAATATAGATAAATGTTTAGAAGAATGTAAGACTAAAGCAACAAATAATGGTAGTTTTAAATCTATAGTGCAAGCAGAGATGTATTCACCATCTTTAATTTACTTATGTTCTATATTATCTAGAATAGATGTTGGTATATCGCCGCTTGTTGAATTTTCCACATTATCATATATCTATGAACTATTTGAACAAGAAATTAGTGCCAATTTAGGGAAGTACGTTGATAATTTAGACAATGTAATTGATTTGTATCTAAATCATTGGGTGAACAAGTTTCCGCATCCACAAGCAGGTAAGATGATTCTATACTTGTTATCAGATAGGAAGATATATACTACAGATGACTTAAAGTTTATTACTTTTGAACCGGAAAATTATTTTATTAACAGTAAACAGTCTGAAGAATATAATATTATCAATGCAATAGATAATAATAGCTTCCTTTGCGTAAAATCTAACTATAATGGATTTAGTAGTGGATTTTCATCAATCCACGATTATATTGGTTTAAAGTTAAATGAATATTGTTTTAGAAATTTGTCTAATGAACTAAGACAAAATGTTGATTATTATCGCAAAATAATGACTAAATCTTTAGATAATAAAAGGCCTACGGCTTTTAGTAATGAAAAGAGTGAGATACAGCGCAGATACAATACATTTAATAAGAAACAAGTTAAATACTTTATTAATTCTATTTTACTAATTGTTTCTTTTGCATGTCTATTGATAAACTTAAACATATTTAGCTTTAATATTAAAAAAACATATCTAAATTATAGCATTTTGTTATCTATCGGTTGTTTTTTAGCAATATACTATTATTATAATCTCATAATGCAATCTACAAGAATTCTTAATATCAAAAAATATATTATTATGCTATTGCTTGGTGCAGTAACTCTTCCGTTATGTTATATCTTTCCAAATTATTATGGAATATTTATGGGCATTACAGTGCTTTCAATGGGCATAACACAGTATATTATAAGTTTCACAACTGTATATGAAGCAAGAAATCATTTTTATCATACTGGAAGATTATACGCTTTCTTCGGAGTAATAATAATTTCATTTGGCTTAATTTACAATATTTCACCTCATTATTCTTTTCATTTATTTTTTATAATATATGTTATTGGAGCTAATTACGGTCATACAAAATATAGTTATTCAATTGATAGAATAGGAAAACTAAACACCATAAGATTTAACTAATAAAATAATATATATTGTCGTATATCTCATCATTATTTAAAAAATAAACACATTCAAAAGAAGCTTCTGCGGATTTTGTCTTACAAGGGATGCTTTCCAAACAAACTTGAACAACATATAACCGATTTAAAAATTATCTTATTAATGAACTTCATCCACATCTTAATCAAACCATCTTACCCAGTCTGATACCTCCTACACAAGGCATTGGCGGATTATCGCAAGGAAGATAAACAACAAGTGTCCCTCGGAGGGACACTTGTGCTTTGAAACACATCACGGAATTTCATCTGTCACTCGGAGAGACACTTAATTTACCATAAGAAAATAACAAATCAAAAATTCCCTTTTCAAAAGCTCTCAGAGTTTCCGAAAAGGGAATTTATTCATTTACAATTAATGTTTATCTGAAATGGATAAAGTTATTTGTACATATAATATAGGGAGTCATAATTCTGTCCGAAATTATTAGCCCAGTAAGTCTGACCATTTACCTGATAATATACACAATACTGGAAATTGTTTGTTCCTCTGTCATCCAAATTCAACTTAACTGACCAAAGTTCTGAACCATCGGGATTTGTTGAAATGTAGCTCAGCGGAACATCCGAATAAGTAGCCCAGTTATCCTGAGTGTATCTTACCTGTACATTCTTTTCATAAGCATAGTTTTTCAAGAGGACTTCAATATTATAGGTATTATTATAATACGGGTATGAACCTCTTCTTACTGTAATAGGTGCAGTGCCGATTTCCTCACGTGTATAATCTTGACCGTTATTATTGTCCCAAATCGTCTGACCGTCTACCACATATTTAATTGCATACTTCAGATTATAGCTCATAACGGTTGCTTTCCAGATTTTAGAACCGTCTGAAAGCGTTGTAACATAGGTTGCCTCTTCATCTTCCCAGTCCTGTCCGTCCATAAAATTGTAGTGTATATAAACGTGCTGGTCTGAAGCGTTGTCCTTAGTCTGGACATATATTTCACGGGTTGACATACCGTACTTAGAAAAATAAATTCCTGTTGAATACATACTTACACGGTCTGTAGCAGCATTTGCTTTTACACTTGCAAATAAAACGAAAAAGCTCATCAGCATTGATAATGCCAAAACAACAGATAATGATTTTTTAATAACTCTTGTATTTTTCATTTTTATACTCCTTCAATTTATATTTTATGTAAGTACCTACAATGTAATAATAACATATTTTTACAGTATATTATGTCATTATGTGTCAAAATATTTTGTAGCTATATATAAACTGAAAGAATAAGTGTATATAACATAAAAACCAATTAAAAACTCATACATTTAAAGACAAACAACAAAAAATATTTTTTATATTCTCTGCATTTTTCTATCTCATGATAAAATATATACAAATTTATTTAAGGTGACAAAGCAATCAATTCGTTTAAACATTTTGGTATAAAATTATGATTTTGCATTCCGAATAATCTTAAATAACTCCTCAGCGTAAATGTACAAATCATCATTTATCGAAGCACCTTTACTTATTACTTCATTTACAAAAATTGAAACAGCATTATTATAATTAATAATTGTGTCACTTTTAGCATAGTCATATGAGTTAAATGGAGAATTAAGTGCTTCGTATACCTGTTCAATTGCTTCTGAATTCTCAATTTCGTTATCATAATTGTTAATAACACACTTATGACATAATATTACTGCTATCGTATACTTAATATGTGCCATAGAAATTAATATTTTTTCATTTCCACAATCATCAAATCTTTGGTCAAAAATTTGATATGCATTGTTCGCATCTCTATAGCTTTTATCTAATAAATCTAATATCTTTTCTTTTCTATTCTCATAGTAAGCACAACGAATATAACATTTTGCACGCTGATGTAAATAATTCGGATCGCTTGACAAATAAGTATTTAATCCTTCATAAATTTTTCTAATTAAAATAATCCCGTCTCTTTTTTTAGTTCTAAATATTTTATTTATGTTATCAAATAAAATATACTTTTTATATGAAGAATTACTATATTTTAAAATATCAGGTTGTCCTTCATCTGCTAAAATTTTTGATATTATGTGTTTAAATGCATTAACTATTTTATCGTGATTATTCTTTGCATAAGTACCTAATTCATTATACAGCCAATATTCAGCATTAACAACGTATTTTTTAGGAGAATTATCACCAGGACTAATCTCATACGACCAAGTTTCTTCTAAATCAATTATTGGATAGGCTACTTTCATTTGCTTAAATATTGATTCCATTATATCAAATTTTATTACTTGTGTAGTGTAGACCTTATTTTCAATAGCAAGAATAATTAAAGTTACAATATCTAAGTTATCATCAAATGATAATCGTATTTTATCAAATCTACTTTTTTCAGGTAATTTCTTGCTTAGATTTATAATGTTATCTAATATGGTTTTATCATTATAAAACACTCCAAGCGTTGTAGCCGATAATTTAGGATTAAATAATGAAACTTCATTCTTAGAAAATTTATTGTTAACACTTGATTTAAAAATACTACCCTTTTCTATTTTTCCATCTTCCTCAAATAATCTTAATAAACCATGTATATCACTATCACTTTTTGAAGCAAATATTATAGCATTATTTCTATTTGTTTCAAAAAGTTCTTTTTTTTCTATCAACATTTCTATCTGATTAATTGTTAAAGAATTACTATCAAATAAAAACAAAGAATCTTTAAATGTACATAATTCATTAAACGCAGAATCATTTAATCTATCTCTGCTCTCAAATACAAATACATCTCTATCCCTGATTTTAGTAATAATGTCATATAAAATATATGTTTTTCCACTGTAAGAACTACCAAATATAAATTGTAAATAATACTTGCTTATTTTCCTTACTATATCACAGGTAATGTCTCGTTCAATGAAAAAATATGGAATATTTATTTCATTTTTATGTATTAATCTTTTACCAAACAAAAAATAAGCTTTATTATCTTCATACGAGTCAGATAAATTAGATAATAAATATCTTTTATGTTCAACCAAATCATCTTTCTGTACTTTCTTTGATTCTAGCCAAGCATTATAAATATCTCTATAAATATCTTCATAGGAATTAAATTTAATTACACAGGTAATACCAAATTGTTCATATTTTTTTAATTGTAAAATACTTGGCTCATTAATTACACATATGAATCTATTAGTAAGGTTTTTTGAATTTTCAACTGATAAAGCCTGTAAAATATCTATTTCATCATTTAAACTGCAACCTACAAATAATAAATTTTGGTAAATTGCATCATGTTTAAATTTATTCAGCAATTTTTCGTTTTTCTTTAAACTGTTAGCATACTGAATATTTGAAAAAACAAGTGAATTATAATTATTGTAATTTATAACCTCGGTTACATCTCCGTGAAGTTTGATTAAACATTTATATTGATTAAAAATATCATTATAAACCTTTTCATTACTTCTTATAACTCTTTGATAATCACAATTAGTTTCTATACAATCATCAATATTTAATGTATATATATATGACCAATCAATTTTAAGAAAATTTCTTTTATGCTCATTAATACAAACTTTTGTAAAATACGATAAAAAATAATTTCTTTTTACATCATCATCTATCTCTTTTATATATAATGCAGCTACAGAAGAAAAACTTTCACTTTTTAACTGTTTAAACTCTTCTTCTGTTAAACATAATTTTTTATATAATTCATCTTCCATGTCTTGCTTATACTTTTGAGTTGATGGTACAGTTCCTTTAAAACAATTACAACCTGCTGTAAAACCAGAACCTATTACTGGAATTAGTGATTTACTTCTTAAGTTACTTACAAACAGATCAAATATTTCTTCAAATTTTACTACTTTCATATTTAACACCTCATTAATTTTTAGTTTATATATAATCCTACTATCGTTAAAACGATAATTACACTTTATGTATAGTTATTTCTATTTTTTCACTGTTAAATGATTTTTTAAGTGTCCCTCCGAGGGACACTTCTCTAATGGAAACATATATGCATTTTAATATAGCAAAAGGTCAACTATGCCTACCAAAAAAATTCAACTCCTGTTTATCATTAAATTTAGTATTATATATATCTGTATACTCTAAATAAATTGTAATTTTAGACAACTCTCTTCTAACCAATCTTTTTATCTCTTCATTATCGGGATTTAATTCGATTAAACTAATCTTGCCACCGACTGGAATCGTCTTACCATCGATTGTATCAGAAAAAGTAGTCCATAATTGATTGATTTTAGGCATCAAAGATATTAAATTAAAAGATTCAAGATTTTCTTTCTGTATTCTAAGTCTATTTATTAAAAGTGGTCCTGTGCCGACATTATCTATACTTACAGATATACAATCTTCATAATCACATATTTTTATTGCAGAAATCGGTCTTACACTATTTTTATTATGTTTCATTTGCAAATAGCTGAATATTACAGAAAATATCATTGAGATAACACTGATAATTAATGCACCAACTGATATTATATCTATATCTAGAAGAAATACATCCATACAATAATTCTCCATTTTAAAACAATTTTAAAAATGACGAACATTCCACTGTTCAAGTAATTCAAATAAGTGTCCCTCGGAGGGACACTTATTATAAACGCTATTCAAGAATATCCATTTTCTATATAGAATCTATAGTTTCATCACACTTGACATTAACTTGAATTATCTAAAAAATGCACTATATACAGTTACTAGCAGCATAAGAAATGGAATTACCCAAACCGAAAAAAAAGCAGTAATTGTCTCCAATGTAATTGGAAACGTCCGAACTCTAGAAACTTTATCATAATCAACAGAATTAATATCCTTTTTTTGTAAAGTAGTCTGTTTAACTTTGCTTACCAAGGAAATACTATCAAACATAGTTACAAGTACAGTTGCTAAATACATAAAAAACATAATTAAGAATATACAACCTGCCCAAGGATATTTATAGAAAGTATTTTCAATATGAAACCTTACAGCATTAAAATCTGAAAAAACTATAATATTTCCTGCAAAGAGATAGTACAGGCTAATTCCAAGAAAAAATATAATAAGTTTATTACAATAGAAAAAACCACAATTATTGTCGCTATCGTAAATATTTATATCTTTAATATTAATATCCTTTAAAACATAATGAATTTTAATCAATGAAAATATTGCAATTATAATAAGTGAAGCAGCTAAATACCAAGTAAAAATAATTACCAGTTTATAAAATAGTAAGCAACCATACGGTAATACTGAATACCAGTTTTTATCCATATTCTCATTAGCAACAAATATAAAAATCAAACTGACAAGAGGTATAAAATATGAAAACAGTTGCATTATTTTATATAACTTCTCGGCCCTAATATATTTTCTTTGATTTTTTACAGATAAATTATATCGTGTAATTAGATCTTCAATAATTTTATTTGAATAATTAAATAACCAACCCGTAAAATAATATCCAAAAAGCATAATATACGGAATAACAAGAGAATTTGCATAATCATTTACGAATGAATAACCCTTAAAATCGTATCCACCACAGAAATATATTACTAAATAAAGTACAAATAACAACGCAATAGGAATAACAATATACAAATATCTTAACAGCATATTATTGCTATTCCAAAAAAAATCATAGTATTTTTTCCATATAAAAAAATTACTTCTTTTATTTAAAAAATTATTTATTGAATTCATATTGCCCTCTCCTTTTACAATAATCTATTTTTGTTACGTAATATTTACTATAATATGGATTTTCAAGTCTCAAGTAAAAAAGCAAAATTGAAACTTATTCAAGAATATCAATCTTCTGCATAGCTTGAATCATCTCGTTAACTTGTTTATATACAAAATAGTGACCTTGCTGTGCACCACAATGACTACATAAGTTCATAGGATAAGAAGTTTGTGTAGTTGAACTATATTGTACAGATATTTTGTTAGGAAACTCTTTCATAAGAACATCATCATATTCCTGACAATCACCAACAATTATTAAGCCATAATATTCTATACTGGGATCTTGTATATGCGCTAGTATATGTTGATGACTTTGAGCTTTCATCAACCTGTTTTTATTCCACGGATAAACTAAATCTTCTAGATTACCATCAGCAAATTTTATGTATGTAATTATATCGGTAAATTTATGGCATCTATAACATTGCTTCTTAAAGGCATAAACTCTAAACGGTAATTCATTTTTTATTAATTCTTGAGAATCATTTTTATCCACAATTATCTCTATTTTGTCTTTGTTATATGCATACTCCTTTCCATTTTCAGTAAATTTAATATAAATCTTTCCAGCATTTTCTTTAGCTGAAAAAGCTTTTTTGACTTCACCGCTTTTTTTAATTACAAATCTTATCAAATTTTATCAACTCCTAAAGAACTACCATTCAAAGTACTAATAATCTTATAAAATTACATATTTCGCGCCCAACAGTTATATATTTTCACTATGAAATTATTTTTTAAGTGTCCCTTGGAGGGACACTTGTGCGTTTTTATTCAGTTACTTAGGTAAAAAAATATCTAAAATAAACTTTTAAAAAAGATATTGACAAATTTTTACAATTATTATATAATATTATTGTGAAAATAAATAAGCCCCACAGCCCGTATGTTGCTACCAACAACAAACAGGCATGCGCCCCGAGTAAGACACCTACTCAGAACTTGTGAAGCTTGATATGCGTTTTATCATAAACGCTTATTATACTTTTGTCAAGACCTGTATTACATTGCCCGTGGTGCAGGTCTTATTTCTTTTTACAAGAAAATTGAATAATATAGACGGATTAACGTAAAGGATGCATTTCCCGCTTAGCCCGTGAATGTCATCTGTCGTCAACTCTGGATTTTACCTTGTTGCCGTTACGCTGTGACTATCCTCCAGCTTGAACCAATTGGTTAGCCGCGTTAGTGGTGCGTCGTGAACACCTGACCAACAGCAGATACAATAAATCCGTAATATCTATACTTGTTACAGCCGAGCGATTTAAACAGCTTTTCGGCTGCTTAAATCACTTTACTGTTTTGGAGCGGATGATGGGAATCGAACCCACACGATCAGCTTGGAAGGCTGAAGTTCTACCACTAAACTACATCCGCTTATCTGCAACGGTAATAATTATATCACTATTCCGTTGCATTGTCAAGTGTTAAATTGATTGAAGTATAATTTTTTCTCCGTCCGAGGTTACATTCATTGCAGTTAAATTACCGTTGCCTGATTCAATCATAGCGGAAGCAATCTTTTCCTCAACCTCACGTCTGATAGTATTTCTTAAATCTCTGGCACCGCTCTTGCCTGAACAGGATTTTTCGGCAAGAAACTCGCAAGCCTTATCATCAAACGTAAACTTTATATGCTTTTCTTCAAGCGTGGGCACATACTCAGAGAGCATAAGGTTTGCAATTTTTACAAAATTATCCTTTACGAGCATATTGAACACGATTACCTCGTCAACACGTGCGATAAATTCAGGGCGCAGAAACTCGGAAAGCGCTTTCATTACTTTTTCCTTGGAAGCGTCCTCCTGCGTTTTGCCAAAACCGAGTGCACTGTCATTGCTCGTTGAGCCTGCATTTGAGGTCATTACAATAACTGTATTTTCAAAATTTACTACTCTGCCGTGTGCATCCGTTACCTTACCTTCGTCAAGAATCTGGAGCAGAATATTGAGTACATCGGGATGAGCTTTCTCAATTTCATCAAACAAAAGTACCGAATATGGACGGCGGCGAACCTTCTCGGTAACCTGTCCTGCCTCGTCATATCCAACGTAACCGGGCGGCGAACCGATAATTTTTGACACCGAATGTTTTTCCATAAATTCAGACATATCAAGTCTTATCAATGTTTCGGGAGTGTCAAAAAGCTGTTGGCTTAAAACCTTTACGAGCTCCGTTTTACCAACGCCTGTAGGACCTACGAATATAAATGACGCAGGTCTTCGCCTTGGTGAAATCTGACAGCGGCTGCGCTTAATTGCAGACGCCAGCACCTCAACGGCTTCATCCTGTCCGATGATTTTCTTCTTTAGCTCTTTATCAAGGTCAGCAAGCTTTGAAAGCTCGTTTTCCCTGATTCTTGACGCAGGAATTCCTGTCCACAGCTCGATAACCTTGGCAATATCTTCTTCTGTTACCTTTGCAGTAAGGCTTTCGGGGTCAATCTGCGAAAGCTCAGACTGGATTTTTGCAAGGCTTGTATTTACCTCTGCAAGCGCCTGATAGTCAACCTCTTCAGATGTTGAGATTTCCTCTTTCTGTAAAGAAAGCTTGGACTTTTCATCATTAAGCTTGTCATAACGCTCCATTGTTTTGTTGCGGAGTGCGGCGCAGGCACAGCTTTCGTCTAAAAGGTCAATCGCCTTATCCGGCAGGAATCTGTCGGTGATATAACGCTCTGAAAGAATGACAGTCTTGCGCACTACGTCATCATCAACAATCACTCTGTGGTGCTGTTCATAGTAACTCTTTACGCCTGCAATAACGTCAATTGTCTGCGCAATTGTAGGCTCGCCGACCTTAACGGGCTGAAATCTTCTTTCAAGAGCAGAGTCTTTCTCAATATATTTTCTGTATTCATTAAAGGTTGTTGCGCCGATTACCTGAACCTCACCCCTTGAAAGAGCAGGCTTTAAGATATTTGCGGCGTTCATCGTACCTTCGTTGTCACCTGTTCCGACAAGGCTGTGCACCTCGTCGATAAATAAAATGACATTGCCGCTTTCCTTAATCTCGGAAACAAGTCCCTTTATACGGCTTTCAAACTGACCTCTGAACTGTGTTCCCGCTACAAGAGAGGTGAGGTCAAGAAGCTGAATCTCCTTATTTTTAAGCCTTTGCGGAACATTGCCCGAAGCAATTCTAAGTGCAAGTCCTTCTGCGATTGCTGTTTTACCTACACCAGGCTCGCCGATAAGGCAGGGGTTGTTCTTTGTACGGCGTGACAAAATTTGAATTACACGTTCAATTTCAGTATCACGTCCTATAATTCTGTCAATTTTGCCCTCTCTTGCCTTACGTGTTAAATCCTCGCAGTAAAGGCTTATATGCTTTCTTTTCTTTTCTTTTTTATTCGACTTCGAGCCGTTATTACCGGCATTTGCATTATTGGTCTGACCGCCGCCGAACAAATTATTAAAAAACGCAGGAAAAGCAGGTGCTCCGTGCGAGAAGTCATCATCGTCACTTCCGCCGTTTTCAGCATCGAACTGGTCCATTTGTTCTGCAAGATTATCAGCGCCGAGTTGTTCCATAAGCTGTGAAATGTCGCCGTTCTCGCCCATATTCTGCATAAGGCTGTTCATCTGATCCTGAACATTTTCCAAATCTTCATCTGAAATTCCCATTTTGCTGATTAAATCTTCAACGGGTTTTATGCCAAGCTCCTTTGCACAGGTAAGGCAATAGCCTGCTGTCGGAGCGTCTTTTGAGTTATTATTAGAAACGAAAACAACTGCCTGTCGTTTTCCACATCTGCTGCAAAGCATAGTATTCTCCTTAATATGTAAAACTTGTATATCCAATCAGTATACATTATATATGTTTATAAAACAAATTTCAATGGTAATTTGTCAAAATATGAACTTTCTGAATTTTCTTTTGAGTTTTAATTGCTGTTATACTCTTTTATAAGCTGAAAATAGATTTTTCCGTACTGATAAAGGGCAAAAAGCATTGTTATTGCCGTTACCGACAACAATGAAACATCAAGTGCAAAGTTTTCAATACAAAAAGCGGCTTTAAGAAAAATTATTGTAAATACTGATATATAAAACACCACGGTGCCGAGCTTTCCGTACCATTTTGCCGCCGGAGGGGTTATACCTTTGTTTATTAAATCCATTCCGCCTAGCAACATCAAAACGTCCTTTAAAAGGAGTACCACAAGAACAGGAAGTACAATAGGAACATATATTACCATACAAATTACAACTGCCAAAAGCGTGAATTTGTCGGCAATAGGGTCAAGAATTTTTCCGAGAGAAGTAACCTGATTAAATCTGCGTGCAATCATACCGTCAAAGCAATCGGTAAGTCCGGAAACGCCAATGCAGATTACGGATGGAATATAATTCTCTTTTAGAAAATAGTAAACAAACGGTACAATCAGAATTATTCTGATGTAAGTCAGAATATTCGGAATTGTAACTAAGTCTTTCGGTTTAAAACTCCACTTTTCATTATTATCCATAAAATCACCCCATAGAAGTATAACATCTATTCTATATTTTTATAGAAAAAAATTTAAAAATTTCGCCGTTGAACAACCCGTTGTTTTGCAAATCAGGATTTGAAAAACCTGCCGCCATACTTATAATATTCACAGCAATAAAGACGATGAGCAAACCCTCCGCTAAACCGAAAATTCCGCCGAGAAACTGATTTATCTGCTTAATTACGGGAATGTTGAATATCCTCAGGACAAGTTTTACCAGCTTTTTGACAATAATTAAAATTATTATAAAAAGTATGATTACAAGAATAATTGAAAGAACCGAGGTTACAACGGGAGCTAATACGCTTTCGATAACCTGACTTGTCGACGAGGATATATTTGCAGGTACAGTTATTTGATTCTGAAATTCATTTAAGCTGATTCCGAAAGCTCCAACAATAAACGAGATTATTCCGTTTATCCACTGCGGTACTGCTTCAAGGCAGTTACTTACTGCATAGTCAATTCCGTTTTGCTCAATTATCTGTTGGGTGTTAGTTATTACCGTCTGTTTTATAAACATATCATAGAAAAGCTGTGATAAAAATGACGAAATGTAATAAGCTGATACCGCTGTTAATACAAGCCCTGCAAGATTCAAAATAGTTTTTGCCAGTCCGCGCTTTACACCGATTATTACAAACAAAACTATTATCGCTATAATTATAATATCAACTATCATAGACCGCTCCAAAAATCAATTTGCCGTATCTTCCGTTGAGTTTTTTGACAAGTCAAAATACCTTACCTGATTTACACTTAAAACATAAGCTGTATTATCAGATGTAAGAATAAGTCTTTTTGAACCTGTTCCCGTGTCGCAGGAGTAAAGCAAATCACCCGTGCTGTTAAAACCATAGGCAGTGTTTCCGTCAAGAATAGCTACAGTACCTTTATAAAGAGAAATTGACTCAGCGCCGTAATCAGTATCAATGGAGCTTGTCCTTTCTCCGTTATCATTGTAAATGTCGATTACACAATTTCTTCCATCACCGCTTTTTGAAAGTGCAAGTGCAAAGGAATTGGTGTCGGGATTAAAACAGTAATTTGCAAGAGTTTTACTGTCATACTTTATAGTAACGTAGTTTTCTTCTCCCCTTTTGATAACATAGGAGGAAGACTGACCGACAAGCACTGCTCTGTTGTCATTAAGATAATCGCAGTCAACTATTGTGTCTGCGCTAATGCTGTATTGAGAAACGGGTTCTTCCTTTGCAAAATCAAGCACGTAGACGCCTGTTTTAACAGCGCCGTTGTCGCTTGCAATTCCACAGGCTATACCACCGCTTCCGTCGCTGTTGAGTGCTATTGAATTTATGTAATATTCCGAAAATGAATACTTGTATATTCTATTGTTATTACTGTTGAAAACATAAAGAATAGAAAGGTATCCGCCGCCCTCGGTAACAATGCCGTATACTCCGTTTGACGAAATATCGGCGGTATAGATTGCACCCTCGGCTTCTCCTGAGTAAAGCATTCCGTCAAAGTCCTGAATCTGGTAGCCGGTAGTACCAATTCCATAGGTTAAAAATCTGTTGCCCGACGACTTCATAACAGGTTTTGAATAACGAAGCTGAACATTTGCAATCTCGCTTCCTGTTGAATTCAGCGTGACAAAAGAGGTATCCGAGGCATATGCAACGTGATTCTGATTTACAGCAAAGTTGCCGGATTTAACCTCGGTGCCTATAAGGTTTACGGGGTAACCGTTGCCTGCGTTGCCGAGGACATCGTATGTCCACCAGTTGGAAATATTGTCCCATGTAAGGTTATCACGATTTGCAAAGGCAAAAACAATCAACCCTGCCGCAAGCGCAACACACACGCCGATAATTATTTTTTTAACTGCTTCGGGAGATATGTCTGTTTTTTCCTGCTCATAATCGTCAAGCGGCATATCTTCATAGCTGATCACATCACGTTCAGACTTTTTTCGCTCAGCGTAATGTCCTTTAAATTTTTTAAACACCCATTTTCACTCCCTTGAAAGGATATACACACTTTTGTAATTATATTTTAAAATTTACCCGCCGAGGTACTCGATCGATAAATTATAGTTTACTTTATTCAGATACAATCCGCACGCCTGTGCTGTGGGGCCTGCAAATTTTCTGTCTTTTTTTTCAATAATTTCGGCAATGCCGTCAGCAGGAATCTTCCCTTGCTGAACACGCAAAAGTGTACCGACCATTATCCTTACCATATTATAAAGAAATCCGTCTGCCTCAACCCTCATTGTAACAAGATTGCCGTCACGGGCTACGGAAAAGTTCTTTACATTTCTTATCATATCGCCTTTTTCACGGTTATCAATCGTACAAAACGATGTAAAATCGTGACTGCCTACATACGCTTGAGAGGCTTTATTAAGCATTTCTTCATCTATTTTATATCTGTAGTGAAGGGCATATCCGTCCAGAAACGGATTGCGCACCTCGCTGTTCCAGATTTTGTAAATATATTCCTTGCTTACGCAGCTGTAACGTGCATGAAAATCAAGAGAAACTTCCTTGCAGTCAAGCACTGCAACCGATTTTGGCAGCCAACGGTTAAGCGCCGCTTTTAAGCGTTCGGGCTTTATCGGATGGGAGGTTTTAAGACTTATGCAGTACATATTTGCGTGAACTCCGCTGTCGGTGCGGCTGCAGCCTTTTACATCAAAGTCACTGCCGATAATTTTTTCTAGCGACGCCTGAAAAACTTCCTGAACCGTCAGCGCATTTTGCTGAATTTGCCAACCGTGAAAGCTTTTGCCGTCATATGAAATTGTCAGCAGCAGATTTCTTAAATCACCGCAGGAATAAATATGTTGCATAATATCACTCCGCATATCAGTGCTGCAAGCGCAATAAACGAAAAAACATCACGCTTTGACATATGAATTGATTTCATTTTTGTTCGTCCGTCGCCTCCGCGGTAACAACGGCATTCCATAGCAGTTGCTATTTCATATGCACGTCTGAATGCAGAAACGAACAGAGGAATCAAAACAGGCATCAACGCCTTAACTCTTTTGATTATGTTTCCCGAATCCATATCCGCTCCCCTTGCCTTTTGTGCTGACATAATTTTGTCAGTTTCTTCAAGCAGAGTCGGAACAAAACGAAGTGCAAGCGACATCATCATTGCAATTTCATGTACGGGAAAATGTATTTTTTTAAGCGGTTTCATAAGCCGCTCAATTGCATCGGTAAGTTCTGTAGGCGAGGTAGTAAACGTAAGGCAGGAGCTTGCAAGAATAAGACAGATGATTCTTATCGTAACAAAAACCGCCCTGTTGATTCCGTTTACGGTCACCTTGAAAATTCCCCATTGCCAGATAGGGTTGCCTGAACCGTAAAACAGATTTAAAACCGACGTAATAACTATAATAAAAATAATTACCTTTAAACTTTTAAAGTAAAATTTTGCAGGCACGCCGCTTAAAAGAATCATCAAAACCGTGAACAGTGTAACAAACAAAAGTGAAAAGTAATTGAACGTGCAGAAAATAATTACAAGGAACCCTATAAGCAAAAGGATTTTTGCACGCGGGTCAAGTCTGTGAATCAGACTTTTACCGGGAAAATACTGCCCGAAAGCCACATCTCTTACCATATTTTCCCCTCCTTCTTCAAAAGCGAGGAAACAGCAGAGAATGCCTCGTCAACAGTTAAAATTCCATCTGGAACATCGTAGCCTTTTTCCTTTAGCTCAAGCATAATTTTTGTGATTTGAGGAACTTTAAGTCCGATTTTTTCTAACTCTCGTCCGTGTGAAAACACCTCTTTGGTTTTATCAAACATTACAAGACGGGAATTATTCATAACTATTATTCTGTCGGCTACCCTTGCAATGTCCTCCATACTGTGAGAAACAAGCAAAACCGTATTTTTACGCTTTTTATGATACTGCACAATCTGCGTGAGCAGCACATCTCGCCCCATAGGGTCGAGTCCTGCGGTCGGTTCATCAAGCACAAGCACTTCGGGATCCATTGCTATTACACCTGCGATTGCGGCACGCCGCTTTTCTCCGCCCGATAAGTCAAAAGGAGATTTTTGAAGAAGCTGCGGCTTTAAATCGGTAAATTCAGCAGCTTTTCTTACAGCCATATCAATTTCCTGCGCTGTCTTTCCCATATTTGAAGGGCCAAAAGCAATGTCCTTATAAACGGTTTCCTCAAAAAGCTGATATTCGGGATACTGAAAAACCATTCCGACCTTGAAACGTATTTTTCGTATCTCCTTGGGGTTTTGCCAAATATCCTCACCGTCAAAAAGGACCTGTCCCTCTGTAGGGCGGATAAGTCCGTTAAGCATCTGGACAAGCGTTGACTTTCCCGAACCTGTATGACCGATTATTCCGATAAACTCGCCTTTTTCAATTGAAACACTGACATTGTCGACAGCACGCTTTTCAAACGAAGTTTTTTGTCCGTATACAAAACTTAAATTTTTCAGCTCAAGTACACTGCTCATTTAAGCACCTCCTCAAGCATTTTTACACACGCCTCGGTGTCAAGCGGCATTTTATTTATTTTTACTCCGCACCCTATAAGCTTGTTTGCAAGCTCGGTTGACTGCGGAACATCAAGTCTGTGTTTTTTTAGAAGCTCAACTTGGGAAAAAACTTCATCAGCAGTTCCCTGTGTCAGAATTTTTCCGCTGTCCATTACCACCACTCTGTCTGCAAGCACAGCCTCGTCCATATAATGAGTGATAAGTACAATGGTAATGTTTTTCTCTCTGTTTAACTTAAGAAGTGTTGAGAGAACCTCGTCACGTCCGTTCGGGTCGAGCATTGCAGTAGGCTCGTCAAGCACAATACATTCAGGCAGCATTGCAAGGATTCCAGCAATTGCAACTCTTTGCTTTTGTCCTCCCGAAAGCTTATAAGGAGCGTGTTCTCTGTATTCATACATTCCGACAGCTTTAAGAGCGTAGTCAACACGCTCTCTGATTTCCTGCGGAGGTATTCCGAGATTTTCAGGACCAAAAGCAACGTCCTCCTCAACAATACTTGCTACCAGCTGATTGTCAGGATTCTGAAGCACAAGACCTACCTTTTTTCTTATATCATAAGTTTTTTCTTCGTCACAAGTATCATCGCCGTCAATAAGAACTCTGCCGCTGTCAGGCAAAAGCATAGCGTTAAGATGCTTTGCGATTGTTGACTTACCACAACCGTTATGACCTAGCAAAGCGACAAATTCTCCCTTTTTTATGTCAAGTGAAACACCGTCAACAGCATTTTTTTCAGGCTTTGTATTTTCATCGTCAGTATCGGTATAAGAAAAAACAACATTCTCAAGCGAGATAAAATTCATTAACTACTTCTCCCAGATTGCAGTCGAACCGCACGGCAGAATAAGTCCCGTGTCAGTGACTTTTAGACCAATTTCGTTACTTGACACACTGCCGCCAAAGTCCTTTTTGAGCAGTATTCCAAGCAGATATTCCATTACTGCGGGTGAAAGTCCCGTTGTGTATGAATTCAGAATAAAGAAAACAGGGTTATCGGACAAAACCTGTTTACACAATAAAACAAGCGAAAAAAGCTGTTCTTCAAGTTTCCATACCTCTCCGCCCGGGCCTCTGCCATAGGATGGAGGATCCATTATAATGCCGTCATACTTGTTGCCGCGCCTGATTTCACGCTGAACAAACTTTACGCAGTCATCAACAAGCCACCTTACAGGTTTATCGGCAAGTGCGCTTGACTGTGCATTCTCCTTTGCCCACTGCACCATACCCTTTGACGCGTCAACATGACACACGCTTGCACCTGCATTTAAGCACGCAAGTGTTGCACATCCTGTGTATCCGAAAAGATTAAGCACCTTAAGCGGTCTGTTTTCGTTCTTTATTTTGTCTGCGGCAAAATCCCAGTTTACCGCCTGCTCAGGGAACACTCCCGTATGCTTAAAGCCCATGGGCTTTATATTGAAAACAAGCTTATTGTAGTTTATTGTCCATCGGTCGGGAACTTTTTTGTACTGTTCCCAATATCCGCCACCCTTATTACTGCGGTGATATCTTGCGTGAGCCGAGTGCCAGAGAGGATTTTCCTTTTTCGTTGACCAGATAATCTGAGGGTCGGGACGAATAAGAATTATATCTCCCCAACGTTCAAGGCGTTCACCGTCGGAGGTATCAATAAGCTCGTAATCCTTCCAATTTTCCGACAATCGCATTATGACAATCTTTCCCTTACAACCTGTGCAGCTTCTTCTGCAAGGTTCTGAATTTCTTCGAGGTTTTCGCCCTCAAGCATTACTCTTACAAGCGGTTCTGTTCCCGAAACACGGACTAAAATTCTTCCTCTGTCACCGAGAATTTCGGTAACACGGTTAATTTCCGCTTTTACTTCTTTGTCTGTATAGAAAGCAAGCTTGCCCTCAGCGCTGACCTTTACATTGATAAGCACCTGAGGCATACGCTCCATAATCTTTGCAAGTGTGCTGAGCTTTTCACCTGTGCGCTTCATTATGCTGAGTATCATCGCACCCGAAAGCTCGCCGTCACCCGTTGTAGCATAGTCAAGAAAAATAATATGTCCGCTCTGCTCGCCGCCGATGTTATATCCCTCTCGGAGCATTGCTTCAAGAACATAGCGGTCACCGACCTTTGTTGAAACAAAGGTCATATCGTTTTCTTCACAGAATTTATTGAATCCCATATTTGTCATAACAGTGCCGACAACAGCATTCTTCTTGAGCATGCCTCTGTCTTTCATATCCTTTGCACAGATTGCAATCAGGTAGTCGCCGTCAACAAGGTTTCCGTTTTCATCAACTGCAAGACATCTGTCTGCATCGCCGTCAAATGCAAGGCCGCAGCAGAGCTTGTGCTCGCGAACATAGCTTTGAAGTCTGCCAATATGAGTTGAACCGCAGTCCTTATTAATATTGATTCCGTCGGGCTTGTCAAAAAGCACGTGTACTTTTGCGCCGAGTTTTGTAAATAACTTTTCGGCTGTACGTGAAGATGAGCCATTTGAGCAGTCAAGAGCAATTTCCATGCCCTCAAGGTCACAGCCTACTGACTTTGCAACGTGGTCAACATAATCATCAGCGGCAGTTTCCAGCCTTGTAACCTTGCCGATATTTTCATCCTTTGCAATAGCATAAGGAACTACATTATCCAACACAATTTCTTCAATTCTGTTTTCGAGGTCATCGGGCAGTTTACAGCCGTCAGAGCTGAAAATCTTGATTCCGTTAAATTCAAAGGGGTTGTGAGAAGCTGAAATCATAATGCCAGCGTCAGCATTGTATTTGCCGATAAGATATGCAACCGCAGGAGTTGGCACTACACCCAAAAGCTTAACATTTGCGCCTACCGAACAAAGTCCTGCTATAAGCGCACCCTCAAGCATATCTCCCGAAAGGCGGGTGTCTTTTCCAATTAAAATTGTGGGGTGCTCAACCTCATCGTTGATTAGCACCATTGCGGCTGCTCTGCCGATATTCATTGCAAGCTCCGCAGTAAGCTCAGTGTTGGCAACGCCTCTTGCTCCGTCTGTTCCGAATAATCTTCCCATAATTGTTTTCCTCCGTCAAAAAATACTGGTTTTTAATACTACGTATAAGTAACGTCAGATATACTGTACGTTATATAAATTCATAATTTAATTTTTATCAAATAAACTTGGCTGGGTAGGCATTGCATTAACAGTACCCTTTGGGAAATCATATCCGAGATGTCTGCATGCTTCGGCGGTTATACATCTTCCCCTCGGCGTTCTGCTTAAAAAGCCGATTTGAAGCAGATAAGGCTCATAAACATCCTCAATTGTAACCGCTTCTTCGCCGATTGCCGCTGCTAACGTTTCAAGTCCTACAGGACCTCCGTTATAAAACTTAATTATAGCTTCCAACATTCGCCTGTCATTCTGGTCAAGTCCGAGTTCGTCAATTTCAAGCCTGTCAAGAGCCGTCTGCGCTGACTCTACGGTAATTATGCCGTCTGACATTACCTGGGCAAAGTCACGCACACGCTTTAAAAGTCTGTTTGCAATTCTCGGTGTTCCTCTTGAACGGGATGCTATTTCAAGCGCACCGTCGTACTCTATTTTTATTCCCAAAATTCCTGCGCTTCTCGTTACTATTTTGGCAAGTTCCTCGGGAGTATAGAGTTCAAGCCTTAATACCACGCCGAATCGGTCACGCAAAGGCGCTGTAAGCTGCCCTGCCCTTGTTGTTGCGCCTACAAGCGTAAACTTAGGAAGCGGCAGGTGATAAGACGCAGCCATTTGTCCTTTGCCTGTTATTATATCAATTGCAAAGTCCTCCATTGACGGGTAGAGTATTTCCTCTACCGCACGGCTTAAGCGGTGGATTTCGTCAATAAAAAGAACGTCACCCTCGTTTAGATTTGTAAGTAAAGCTGCCAAATCACCCGGTTTTTCTATTGCAGGACCAGACGTTATTCTGACCGACACTCCGAGTTCATTTGCGATTATTCCCGCAAGAGTTGTTTTACCGAGTCCGGGTGGTCCGTAGAGCAAAACGTGATCAAGCGTTTCGTTTCTGATTTTCGCTGCCTCAATGAAAACCCTGAGGTTTTCTTTCGCCTTGTCCTGTCCAATATATTCATCGAGGTTTTTAGGTCTTAACGGATTTTCGCCGTCAGCCGAATCCTCGGGAATTTCGGAAGTGTCAAGTATTCTGTTTTCAAAGTCAAATTCTTCTGAAAATTCCATTTTACTCATTTTAATTTCTTCCCATCTGCTTTAATGTCAGGGCAATAAGCTGTTCGACAGGCAGTGAGCTGTCAAAAGCAGCAAGCACGGGTGAAACATCAGCAGGCGAATAACCGAGTACTCCGAGAGCCTCAATCGCTTTTGGAATATTGCCGACAGAGGCATTTACAGCACCCGAAGTTACGGCTGACATTGAATTGTCGGACGCTGCCGCTTTTGCAAGCTTATCCTTTAATTCAAGCACAATTCGCTGGGCGATTTTCTTACCGATTCCCTGCGCTCTTGTAATTGTTTTAATGTCGTCAGTCGCAATAGCCATTGCAACCTGTTCAGGACTTAGTTCCGAAAGCACGGACAAACCTGCCTTCGGTCCCACTCCGCTTACACTGATAAGTGTTTTAAAGGTATCAAGCTCGGTCTTTGTTGCAAAGCCGAAAAGCTCTACTGCGTCCTCCCTGACATTAAGATAAGTGTAAAGCATTACCTCTGCGCCCTGTTTGAGAGTTTTGAGTGTATTGATTGTTGTCTGACAGTTGTATCCTACGCCGCCGCACTCAACAACTGCGCTCGACGACGTTGTGTGAATTAATTTTCCTCTTACGGAATAAAGCATTTTTATATTCCTTTCCTGAACATTACCTGCCGCAAATCCGAACCTGCCGCCTGTGCATGGCAAATTGCGATTGCGAGGGCGTCGGCTGTATCATCAGGCTTTGGTACTTCGTCAAGCTTTAAAAGTCTGCGCGTCATTTCCATAACCTGCGGTTTTTTTGCCTTGCCGTATCCTGTTACGGCTGTTTTGACCTGAAGCGGAGTGTACTCGAAAATCGGTATTTTTAGTTTTTGCGCTGCAAGAAGAGTTACTCCTCTTGCCTGTGCAACTTTAATTGCGGTTTTTTGATTTGTCTGAAAATACAGTCTTTCAATTGCAAGGGCATCGGGACGGCAGCGGTTAAGAATTACATAAAGCTCGTCGTAAATATATTCAAGCCTTTGATTAAAGTCGGTATGAGCCTGTGTTTCAACTGCGCCGTAGCCCAAAGCCTTGTATGTATTTGACTTAAAGCTTATTGCTCCCCAGCCGACTATCGCATAACCGGGGTCAATTCCGAATACTACCAAAATCCCACCTCCGCACAAAAAAGGGTAAACTAACGCAATTTTAGTTATTATATCACAAATGAGGGAAATAAGCAATAATTATAATAAACTGTGAATAAATTTCTGTTTGGCTTAAACTCTTGACACAAGAGGAAAATAATTGTATTATTTTTATTGTATATATTCTATCGGAAATGAGGTTACTTTTATGGAAAATACTAAAAAGACTATGGATAAAATCGTTGCTTTGTGTAAAGGCAGAGGTTTTGTATATCCCGGTTCTGAAATCTACGGCGGCCTTGCCAATACATGGGATTACGGTCCGCTTGGTATGGCGCTTAAAAACAACATTAAACAGGCTTGGCTTAAAAAATTTGTTCAGGAAAACAAGTACAACGTAGGTTTGGATTCTGCTATTCTTATGAATCCACAGACATGGGTTGCATCGGGTCACCTCGGCGGATTTTCCGACCCCCTTATGGACTGTAAGGAATGTAAAACACGTCACCGTGCCGACAACCTTATTGAAGATTTTGACGGTACAAATGTTGCAGGCTGGACTAATGAGCAGATGATGGACTACATTAAGGAAAAGGCTATTCCCTGCCCCAACTGCGGCAAGCATAACTTTACGGACATTCGTCAGTTCAATCTTATGTTCAAAACATTTCAGGGTGTTACCGAGGACAGCAAGAATGAAATTTATCTTCGTCCCGAAACAGCACAGGGTATTTTCGTAAACTTCTCAAATATTCAAAGAACAAGCCGCAAAAAGATTCCGTTCGGCGTTGCACAAATCGGCAAAAGCTTCCGTAACGAAATCACTCCCGGTAACTTCATTTTCCGTGTGCGTGAATTTGAACAGATGGAGCTTGAATTTTTCTGCAAGCCCGGCACTGACCTTGAATGGTTTGAGTACTGGAGAGCTTTCTGCCGTGACTTCCTTTATTCTCTTAACATCAAGGAAGAAAATCTCCGTCTGCGTGATCACTCGGCAGAAGAGCTTTGCTTCTATTCAAAGGCTACCACAGACTTTGAGTACCTCTTCCCGTTCGGTTGGGGCGAGCTTTGGGGCGTTGCCGACAGAACAGACTACGATCTTACACAGCACATCAAAACAAGCGGCAAAACGCTTGAATACTTTGACCAGACAACAAATGAAAAGTACATTCCGTATGTTATTGAGCCGTCACTCGGTGTTGAACGTCTTTTCCTTGCACTCGTTGTTGAGGCTTATGACGAAGAAACTATCGACGAAAAAGATACAAGAGTTGTTATGCACCTTCACCCTGCACTTGCACCGTTTAAGGCTGCTGTTCTTCCTCTGTCTAAAAAGCTCAACGAAAAGGCTGAGGAAGTATACGAAATGCTTACCAAAGACTTTATGGTTGACTACGATGACGCAGGCTCAATCGGCAAACGCTACAGACGTCAGGACGAAATCGGCACACCGCTGTGCATTACTTATGACTTTGATTCAATTGACGACAACTGCGTAACTGTTCGTGACCGTGACACAATGCAGCAGGAAAGAATTGCAATCGACAAGTTAAGTGAATACATCGCAGATAAGATTAAATTCTGATAATCAATAGTATACAAACAAAAAATGCTCCCGTTAAACGGGAGCATTTTTTATGCTAATTTGTATTCGGCAGCATTTTAAAAAGACCTTTTGTACACAAAGCTACGATTAATGATACAACCCCTGAGAACAATACAACCATATATTCAAATCCACTGCAAAATTCAAATAGAAATCCGTAAAGAGCACTTCCGACCGGCTGAGCGCACATACAAACAGTTATAATTACCGAATAAACCTTGCCGATTAAATACTGCGGTGTTTCCGTCTGAACAAACGACATCATCTGAATTGTAAAGATTGTTGAAAACGCCATAATAATCATACAACAAACAGTTATTACAATATAATTTATTTCCGAATATGAAAATAGTGCAAGCGAAATTCCCATAGGAAATACTGAAAATGCACAAACAGCAAGCAAATTTCCTGCTTTTCGAATATTAAGTTTTTTTCCGAAAACTCCTGCACATATTCCGCCTGCTAAGCCGCCTACTGCAAGTGCACCCTGCGCATAGCCGCAAAGCTGATTTGCCAACTGCGAGTCAAAGCTTAGCACCTCGGTAACAAGATACGGCAGACCGACAATAATCATTGACGACATAAAAAGATTTATTGTGCAAACTATGAGCAAGCCTTTTCCGATTATCGGTTTTTCCTTATAAATAAAGCATATGCTTTCGCTAAAATCTTTCTTTGCTACGCTCAAAACACTGCCGTTTGACGCCTGCTTTTCAAATGGAATTTTAATAAAAATCTCCATAACTGCCGACAATATAAAACAGACAATGCAAACAAGAAGTACAGGCATTAAGCCGTAAACACTGTAGAGTACTCCGCCGAGAACAGGTCCTAAAAGGTTAGCCAAAGAGCTTACTGCGCTTATAACAGAGTTTGCCGCCACATAGCTTTCTTTACTTACCAAAGCTGGTATGCTTGCCTGAACAGACGGCTGATATGCACCTGCAATTCCGTATAGAAGCATAAGGGCTATTGTCAGCAAAATCACAATGTTTACTATACTCATAAGTAAAGAAAATACTATTATAACCGCCGCCGTAAAAAAATCGAGTATAACCATAATATTTCGTTTATTGACTCTGTCTGCAATAATTCCTCCAACAGGAGAAAGCATAATTGTGGGGATAAAAGCACATGCCGTTACAGTACCGTAGAGAGCTGATGAGCCTGTTATATTGAGCAGATACAACGGCAAGGCAAATCTTATTGCCGCATTACCAAAAAGTGAAATTATCTGACCGATTATAACAAGCCTGAAATCCTTTGAAAAATGTTTTTGCTTCATATATAAACCTCATTTCATTTGGATAACACGATTATAGAAAAATAAACTTTGCCACACAAGCAATTCCGGTTTACACATCTGACATTTTTCGCTACTTTGCGTTGCATTTGCAGTTGCTATCGGATTATTTGAGTGTTAAAATACAATTGAGATTGCCCCGAAGAAAATATTCGGGACAATCTCTTTTCTTTTACTTGATTTTTTCGGTATAGTCGAGTGCTATCCAGCCTGCTCCGCTTTTAAGCTTGCCCCACTTTACCGCACCTTTGCCTGTTTTCTCATCTACAATTGTGTATGCTCCGCCCTGTGCAATTGCACCTACAACAGCATAGTTGGTTCCTGCTCCCTTTCTGATATTCACACCGTCAGAGGGTGTAATTCTTACTATATAGCTTTTAAAGGCAGATGAACCACCCGAAGTTGAAGACGCATCCTTATACTTTACGCCGAAATATGAGCAAAGCCCTTTACATATTGCCTCACCGATATTGGCTGTGTTATTAATTATCCAATTTGCACCTGTTTTTGTGTCGTGGAATTCGCACTCAACATAGACGGTGAGCGCTTTGGGCACGTTGATTTCATATAGCCCTGTCTGGTAGGTTATGCTGTCAGCTGTACCCGGAGAGATTTTGCCAAGCTCATTTAAAACTGCTTGACAAGCCTTTCTGCCGTTTGAGTTAAGGCAAAATATTCTTGTGCCGCCCGTTACCTTACCATTGTACGCATTAGTGTGAATCGGCATGTGAATGTCAGCCTTAAAGCTGTCGGACTCATTACATCGGTTCTGCATACTGTCGCCTGACTTGCCGACCTTTACTTCGAATCCGCAGCGTTTGAGCGCCTTCTCCGTTGCTTTTGCGATTTTGTCGCACTGTGCCATCTCGTTTGTGTTGCCCGTCGCATAAGTGTTTCCATTCTGATTTGACGGACTTAAATATATTCGTTTAGCCATCTTTATTTTCTCCTTTTTCTGTTTTTTCAATATTCATAACTGCCGCCGCTCCTGCTGAAAGTGCAGAAACTGCAAGACCGATTAATACGTTTTTTACCATATTTTTATCGGAAAAATCTACGCCGCTTAAATTTAACGCAACATTTGTAATAACGTAACCTATTGCAGTCTGCAAAAACGTACGTAAAGCACGGATAAGGCAGTTTTTTGTAATACATAGATTTAATTTTTTCATAGTTTGATGTCCTTTCAATGTGCATTGCCGCACAATACTATCATACGGCGCTGTTTTAGTTTTGTTCATTTTCAAGGTCAGAAATACGATGATCTGCTGTTTTCAGCTTGTTTTCCATCACCGCTTCGTGCTGTTCAATAAGATAAACTCGCTCGATGATACTGTTGTGTTTGTCAACCTTTTTTTCGAGCTGTTCAATCCTGTAATTTGATAATCTTGACGTTGCAAATATACCTGCAAGTGTACCGATTAGAGTGCCTGCAAATGAAAGCAACGCCAGAATAATCTGTTCGCTCAATTCATCACCTCCACTTACAGCGTAAAAAAAAGAAAAGTTGCATACTTTTATGCAACTTTTCAAAAATTTATATAAAATTATTTATTAAGCAATGGCTTTAGGTACTGTCCCGTAAAAGATTTTTCGTTTTGAGCAACCTTTTCGGGCGTTCCTGTTGCTACAATTTCTCCGCCCATATCGCCGCCCTCCGGTCCGAGATCAATTATATAATCAGCAGTTTTAATTAAATCAAGGTTATGCTCAATTACTACCACAGTGTTTCCGCCCTCAACAAGCATCTGCAACACATCAACAAGCCTGTGAACATCGGCTATGTGAAGTCCTGTTGTAGGCTCGTCAAGTATATAAATCGTCTTTCCTGTACTGCGCTTTGAAAGTTCTGTAGCAAGCTTTACTCTTTGAGCTTCGCCTCCCGAAAGCGTTGTTGCGGGCTGTCCGAGCTTGACGTAGCCGAGTCCTACATCAAACAGAGTTTTAAGCTTTCTGTAAATTTTCGGAATATTGGCAAAAAACTCCATTGCCTCCTCAACCGACATATCAAGCACATCGCTGATTGACTTTCCTTTGTACTTAACTTCAAGCGTTTCTCGATTGTAACGTTTTCCCTTGCAAACCTCGCAGGGAACATAAACGTCAGACAGAAAGTGCATTTCAATCTTTATTATTCCGTCACCCTGACAAGCCTCGCACCTTCCGCCCTTTACATTAAAGGAAAACCGGCTTTGGGTAAATCCACGCATTTTAGCGTCTTGAGTAGTAGCAAACAACGCTCTTATATCAGTAAACAAACCGGTATAAGTGGCAGGATTTGAACGAGGAGTTCTGCCAATTGGGCTTTGGTCGATTGCAATTACCTTGTCAAGATTTTCAAGACCTTTAATCTCTTTATGTTCGCCTGAAATTGTCTTTGCTCCGTTAAGTTCACGGGCAAGCGTTTTATAGAGAATTTCGTTAATAAGTGAGCTTTTTCCCGAACCCGATACACCTGTTACGCAAACAAACTCGCCTAGGGGAATTTTTACATTGATATTTTTAAGGTTATTCTGCGAAGCACCTTTAATTTCAAGAAACTTTCCGTTGCCCTTTCTGCGCTTTTTCGGAACGGGAACACTGCGTTTACCGCTAAGATACTGACCCGTAACCGACTTTTCACAGGCTTTGATTTTATCAACGTTTCCTGTGCAGACGATTTCTCCTCCGTGTATTCCTGCGCCCGGTCCGACATCGACAATGCAGTCTGCGGCATACATAGTGTCCTCATCGTGTTCAACGACAATCACGGTGTTTCCAATGTCACGCAGACGTTTGAGGGTTTTTAACAACTTTTCATTGTCACGCTGGTGCAGTCCGATGCTCGGCTCGTCAAGAATATAGAGAACGCCCATAAGCGAACTGCCTATCTGAGTTGCAAGTCTTATACGCTGACTTTCGCCGCCGGACAATGTGCCCGAGCTTCTTGAAAGAGTGAGGTACCCAAGACCAACGCTCTTTAAGAAATTGAGCCTTTCAATAATTTCCTTGATTATTTCCTCGGCAATAATCTGTTCTTTTTCAGTAAACTCAAGCTTTTTTACAAATTCAATTGCATCAACTACCGACATTTTACAGAATTTCGATATATTAATTCCGCCGACCGTTACGGCAAGACTCTCCTTTGAAAGACGTTCACCGTGGCACTCATCGCACGGAATTTCTGTCATATACGAACGGATTTCGTCCTTAATCCAATTACTGCCTGTTTCATGGTAACGGCGTTCAAGGTTGTTGATTATACCTTCAAAGCTTTGCTCATAGCTTCCGCTTCCGTAAACAGATTTTCTATTTATAGTCAGTTTTTCGTCGCCTGTCCCGTAGAGAATCTTGTCAATAATATCATCGGGGATGTTTTTCAGCGGTTCTGAAAGAGAAAAGTTATATTTTTTAGCGAGCGCCTCAAAATACATGGCTGCAATTGAACTTCCTTCCATTGCCCAGCCGCTTCCCTTTATTCCGCCGTCTTTTATGCTTTTATTCCTGTCGGGAATTATTTTGTTCTCGTCAATCTTCAAAAACACACCTAGTCCAGTACATTTCGGACAAGCACCGAAAGGATTGTTAAACGAAAACATTCGGGGTGACAAATCGTCAATGCTGACGCCGTGTTCAGGGCAGGCGTACTTCTGTGAGAATGTAACGTCCTCTCCTGTTGAAAGGCTGACAACAACAAGTCCGCCTGCAAGCTTTGAAGCAGTTTCAATGCTGTCGGCAAGACGTGAACTTATTTCTGGTTTAATAACAAGGCGGTCTACTACAACCTCTATGTTATGTTTTTTATTTTTCTCTAAAGGAATTTTTTCTAACAAGTCATAAACTATTCCGTCAACACGAACACGCACAAATCCTGACTTTCTTGCACTGTCAAGCACCTTAGCATGTTCGCCTTTTCTTCCCCTTACAACGGGAGCCATTATCTGTATTTTCGTGCCCTCGTCATATGACATAATTTTGTCAACAATCTGGTCTACAGTCTGCTGACGGATTTCCCTGCCGCAGACAGTGCAGTGCGGTATGCCTATTCTTGCGTAAAGCAAACGAAGGTAATCGTATATTTCAGTTACCGTGCCGACAGTTGAGCGCGGATTTTTTGATGTTGTTTTCTGGTCAATTGAAATTGCAGGCGACAAACCGTCTATGCTTTCAACATTCGGCTTGTCCATTTGTCCCAAAAACATCCTGGCATATGACGAAAGACTTTCAACATATCGGCGCTGACCCTCTGCGTAAATTGTATCAAACGCAAGCGAGCTTTTGCCAGAACCTGAAAGTCCCGTTATTACAACAAGCTGATTTCTCGGAATTTCAACATCGATATTTTTAAGGTTATGTTCCTTTGCTCCTCTGACAATTATTTTATCCTGTGCCATTTTTCAACCCCATTTGGCGTAATTTATTTGCCCATACATTCTGCAATAGCCTCCCGAAGGAGGCTATCAGATAGATTATTCTTTATTGGAATTATCATTTTCGGTTTCAGAGCTTGTGCTGTCAGAAACAGCATCTTCCGATTCTTCAGGCTCTTCAACCTCAACCGGCTCAACATATGTGCCGTTCATAACAGCTTCAAAGTCCTCACTGCCCATCTTCTCATGTTTAATGAGGTAAGCGGCAATATCGTGGAGCTTATCAATGTTCTCACTGAGAATCTTTTCAGCCTTATCATAAGCGTCATTTACAATCTGTAAAACAAGCTCGTCAATCTTTGCGGCAGTAGCTTCGGAATAATCCTGAGTACGTCCCATATCCCTGCCTAGGAATACTGCGCTGTTGTCAGTACCATAGCAGATACAGCCAAGTTCCTTAGTCATACCATACTTTGTAACCATTGAACGTGCTGTCTTAGTAGCCTTTTCGATATCATTTGAAGCACCTGTTGAAATATCGTCAAGAATGAGCGCCTCTGCAACACGTCCGCCAAGACACACAACAATATCTTCAATCATTTCATTACGAGAATTGTAGGACTTATCCTCACTCGGAAGCGGCATTGTATAACCACCTGCCATACCTCTGGGAATAATTGAAATTTCATGAACAGGATCCTGTGTTTCGAGTTTATCAAAGAGAATCGCATGACCTGCCTCATGGTATGCAGTCAGCTTTTTCTCTTTATCGCTCATTACCTTTGACTTTTTCTCTGCACCGACTACAACTTTGACTGTTGCCTCTTTGATTTCCTGCATAGTAATTGCCTTTTTGTCTTTTCTTGCGGCAAGAAGTGCAGCTTCGTTAAGTAGATTTTCAAGGTCTGCACCTGTAAATCCTGCTGTTGTCTTAGCAATAGTCTTGAGCTTTACGTCGGGAGCAAGCGGTTTTTTGCGTGCGTGAACTTTAAGAATAGCCTCACGTCCGTTTACATCGGGATAGCTTACGATTACCTGACGGTCAAATCTGCCGGGTCGCATAAGAGCCGGATCGAGAACATCGGGGCGGTTAGTTGCGGCAATAAGGATTACACCCTCGTTTGCACCGAAGCCGTCCATCTCCACGAGCAACTGGTTAAGAGTCTGCTCGCGCTCATCGTTGCCTCCGCCTAAGCCTGCGCCTCTCTGGCGGCCTACTGCGTCAATTTCATCTATGAAAATAATACACGGTGAATTTTTCTTTGCCTGATCAAAAAGGTCACGAACTCTTGAAGCACCAACGCCGACAAACATTTCTACAAAATCAGAACCTGAAATTGAGAAGAACGGAACACCTGCTTCACCTGCAACAGCTCTTGCAAGCAATGTTTTACCTGTTCCGGGAGGTCCGACAAGCAATACACCCTTGGGAATTCTTGCGCCAAGCTTATTGTACTTGTCGGGAGCTTTGAGAAACTCTACTACTTCGGCAAGCTCTTCCTTTTCCTCATCCGCGCCTGCAACATCATCAAATGTTGTTTTGCGCTTTTCGTCGTTTGTGTTCTTAATCTTAGCCTTGCCAAAGTTCATTTCCTTACCGCCAAATCCGCCGGCACTCATCTTCTTCATAATGAATACCCACGCACCGATAAACAGCACGGTAAGAATAATTGTAGGAATAAGATCCATTAACAGCGAATTGTCGCTTGCACGAACAAGATTGTACGTTATCGCCTCATCGGCAGAAACCTGATACGGCTTTATGTCATCAAGGAAGCGCTGAATGTCAGCAAGCTGTCCTTTCACAACAACCTGTTTTGCCTTTTTGCTCGAATTTGCTGAACCCGACTGGGTTGTAGAAGGTGTTGTAGTTTCGGCAATCTTTGTGGGAGAAGTTGAGTTCTCCTTGCCGGTAATTGCTTTTTCGCCCTCTTTGAGCGTAATCTCGATTGCACCCGAACCATAGTTTATGGTGTAGCTGTCAACCATATCCTTTTCAAAATACTGCACAAGCTCGGAAGTTTTTGGCGCCTCTGTCTGATGAGAGCCGTAAAGCATTGCAACAGCTAAAATTATCAGAATTGGTATTCCCAAATAAAGAAGCAGATTGCGTACCTTTTTCTTATTATCCAATGCGTGTCACTCCTCTTTATATTATTGTATATAATCAAATTTTTATGTAAATCAGCAACATTCCGCAGGCAATTAATCTGCGATACGGAAAATTTCTGTACACTTCATTATTATTTCATTTTCTAATTATTTATAAAGACTCTGCAATTATAATCTTTTTTCATCTGTTTTGCAAGCGAGTTCACAATATTTTCAACTTCTTTTTCTAAAAAATGGTTATTCAATAAATTCCTATACATTGATTATATTAACAAGAAAAAGAAATTTCTATTTTTAATGCGTTTTCAGAATTATAAGCAGTTCCCTGTGCGGAAGCTCCCACTCCCTCGCACCACAAAATTACATTATCAACTGCCAAAACCACCAAACTGTCCCTTTGTTCCGATGGAATTTTCATCTCGTTCATAACCTTGCGCAGAGGTTTTGTTACCTTGCGCTTTGGATAAGTAAACAAATCCTTGCTTTTGCGTGTTCTGAAAACTGCATTTCTATTGATTAAATCAGCATTGACTGAATTTTTATTTTCTTTATCAGAATTATCTCTTCTGATACTATAAATTTTTCCGCAAAATTCAAACTCGGTTTCTTCACAAAATCTGATTTCTTCAAGACAGTTTTCGTCTTTATTTAAAACAAATCTAAGTATTCCCTGTTTTGAAACTGCTCTGTATTTTTCAGTAAGATTGACGGCACCGCCGTTTTTCATAATATCAACAATCAGCTCAATGTGTTTTTGCTCTGCACCGAAGCCTGCACATCGTTTGCACAAAACCGCAACCGCATTTTTAATAACCGCATTATGATTAGAAAGCAAGTTTTTGCAGTCGTAACCGTAACTGCATTTGGAGTCATCAATCGCTTTGTCCGTCATAAGAGAAAGAAAGTCAGCCATTTCCCTTGCGTTTTCAGACAAACGCAGCGCACAATTTTCAAAAGCAGAATTAATCCCTTTTAAAACAGGAATTACGTTTCGGCGGATTTTATTGCGTGTGTAATCATCGGTTAAGTTGGTGCTGTCTGTAACATACCTGAGATTATTTTCTCTGCAATACTGCTCAATCTGCGCCCTTGTACACTCAATAATAGGGCGGATAATATATCCTCTGACCGGAGGAATTGCGCCGACTCCGCCTAAAAAAGCCCCTCTTGTAATATCAAAAAGCAGAGTTTCTGCGTTATCGGAGGCAGTGTGGGCAGTGGCAACCTTTGCTGAAAGCTCATTTGAAAGTTCTTCAAACACTCTGTACCTTACATTTCGTCCGCAAAGCTCCTCGCTTATTTTATTCTTCTTTGCAAGCTCTAGCACGTTTTCGTGCTTTACAAAAAGCTTTATTGCGTATTTTTCACAAAGCGACTTGCAAAAATCTTCATCACGCTGTGATTCTGCTCCACGAAGCTCGTGGTTGATGTGCACTGCATACAAGGTAATATTATATTTTTCTTTAATAGAATTAATGCTATTTAGCAGAGCCACGCTATCGGCTCCGCCTGACAAAGCGACGATTACACTGTCGCCATTTGCAATCATATTATACTTTTCAACGGTACGAATAAACTGATTATTCATCCCTCGCCTCCGTGCCTGTAAAGCGCATAAACTCGCCCTGCCAATGCAGTTTCACAGACTTTGCTTCGCCGTGACGGTTCTTTGCAACTATGCATTCACCCGAATTCATATCGGCAGTAGGCGCAGCCTGTTCAGCACTTTTTTCGCTGTAGTAGCCCTCTCTGTAAAGGAAAAGAACAATGTCGGCATCCTGCTCGATTGAACCTGAGTCACGCAAATCCGAAAGCTGGGGGCGGTGGTCGGTACGCTGTTCTGACGCACGAGAAAGCTGTGAAAGAGTAATAACCGGAACGTTCATTTCTTTAGCAAGAATTTTGAGGTTCCTCGTGATTTCGGAAATTTCCTGAACACGGTTATCAATTCTTCTGCCGCTTCCCATAAGCTGGAGGTAGTCGATTACAACAAGGTCAAGATTGCGAAGTCGCCTTAGCCTTGATTTCATCTCTGTTATGGTAATACCCGGTGTATCGTCGAGATAAAGCTCAGCCTTGCTCAGAACGTCGCTTGCAGGAATAAGCCTGCTCCATTCTTCCTCGCTCAATTTGCCTGTACGCAGTTTTGTACCGCTGATAAGCGCTTCTGTAGAAAGCAGACGGCTGGCAAGCTGTTCTTTCGACATTTCGAGAGAGAAAAAAGCAACAGTTTTCTTTGACTGACAAGCCGCATTTCGGGCAATATTCAGCGCAAAGCTCGTTTTACCCATACCGGGACGAGCCGCAAGCAAAATAAGGTCGCTTCGATTAAGTCCGGTAATTACTCTGTCGAGGTCGCCGATTCCCGTAGAAATCGGTTTCATACTGTCATCGGTTTCGCTGTTAAGCGCATCAAGACGGTCAAAGGTCTGCAAAATTACAGAATTAATTCGCTCAAGTCCCGACTTCTCGTTGCCCTTGCGAATGTCAAAAATCTTCTGCTCGGCAGAATCAATCAAAACCGCCGGTTCTTCATCGCCTGCCGACGCATCGTCTATAATCTCACGAGAAGCTGTAATAAGCCTGCGGATATTATATTTATCGGTAATAACCTTTGCATAAGCCTCGGCATTGGAAATTGACGGACAGTTGTTTACCAAATCATACAGGTAAGTTTTGCCCGTTGCCTCATCGAAAGCTTTATTCTGTTTTAATTTTTCGAGCAGAGTTACAAAGTCGATAGCCGCACCGAAATTTATCATTTCCTGCATCTGCATAAATATCAGCTTATGCAGTGCAACGTAAAAATAATCGGGTGATTTTATGTAATCTACAACCTTATCGAAAACAGTGCTGTCAAGGATAATAGCTCCGAGAACAGCCTGCTCCGCTTCGGGACTGTACGGCAAATTCAGACCATCATAACTGCCGCTGAATAATGAATCAGCCATTAATGACACCTACAAATATTTTTATGCTTCTGTTACCTGAACGTCAATGTTTGCGGAAATGCCCGTATAAAGCTTTACCTCTGCTTTATATGTGCCGAATTCTTTAATGTCACATTCAAGTACAACCTTACGCTTGTCAACAACGATATTGTACTGCTTTTTGATTTCTTCAGCAACCTGCTTTGCAGTAATGCTTCCGAAAAGACGTCCGCCCTGACCTGCTTTTGCAGTCATTACAAACTTCTTGCCTTCAAGCGTTTTTTTCTGCTGTTCAGCCTGCGCTTTCTGAGTAGCAATTTTAAAATTCTTGGAATTTTCTGCGTTTTTATATTCATTCATAGCCTGTGCGTTGGCTTCTCTTGCAATCTTTCTTGGGAAAAGATAGTTGCGTGCGTAGCCGTCGGACGCTTCAACAAGCTCGCCCTTTTTGCCGAGTGATTTTACGTCCTGAAGTAAGATTACTTTCATTATAATCATCCTTTCTTGTTTCTTTAATTAAACATTTCTGCGTTATTGATTATTACAAATAACGATATATGAGATTTGTTTTAATTGATATGGATATATAATTTCTACTATTAAGCTATGAGCTTTCCATATCATCAAGTACGCTGTCGATTACGGCAAGCAGCTTTTGATATGCAAGCTCCTTAGATGTGTTTTCAAGCTGTGCAGCCGCCATAGTCTGATGACCGCCGCCGCCGAGCTGTTCCATAATAATCTGCACATTCAGCTTGCCATAGCTTCTTGCCGATATGTTCATTCTGTTGTTGTCCTCAAAAATTACAAATGATGCGTCCACGCCCTGAATTGTGAGCATTTCATCGGCAGCCTGAGCCGCCGCAAGCCTGATGTCATCTGCGTGTGCTTTTGAAACAGAAACAGCACAACCTCTGTATATATTAGAATTACATACAATTTGTACCTTTTCACGGTATGTATCTATACTGTCGGAGAACATTCCCTTGACAGTGAGCGTATTTGCTCCCTTTTTGCGAAGATAAGCCGCCGCTTCAAAGGTTCTGACGCCTGTTTTAAGAATAAAATTCTTTGTGTCAAGCATAATTCCTGCAAGAAGTGCGTCAGCCTGCACATATCCGAGAGGCTTATCATCAAGACAGCTTATAATTTCACTGCACATTTCGGCCGCTGATGACGCAGACGGTTCGTGACAGAATACAAGCGCATTATCAATATAATTAACAGCCTTTCTGTGATGGTCGATTACAACTACCTTTTTGCACTTTTCATAAAGCTGTGCACTTTCAAGAGAATTTTTAAGGTGTGTGTCAACAATAATAAGCAATGATCTGGGTGTTACGCCTCTGATTGCCTCGTCAGGCGTTATAAAAACACCCGTATTAATTCTGTCCTCAACGTACGAAACAAGCTGTTTCGCCATTGATGTTTCCTTATCAATAACAATTTTGCAGTATCTGTGGAAGGTTCTTTCCATTATGCATTGGAGTCCGACAGCCGAGCCTACGCAGTCGAGGTCGGAAAATCGGTGTCCCATAACGAACACCTTGTCACAATCAAGCGCCGCACGACTTATCGCGTTGGCTATTACACGCATTCTTACCTTGCTGACTTTTTCTGCCGCAGCGGCAGTACCTCCAAAGAATTCATAGCTGTTATCTTTTATTACAGCAACCTGGTCACCACCCCTGCCGAGCGCCATATCAAGTGCTTTTCGAGCGTTTATTTCGCTGTCTTTTAGCGATTTTGAGCCTCGGCAAAGTCCGACAGAAATTGTTGCAAAATGATTGCTTATGTTGATTGAGCGAATTTCCTTGAGAACCGGGAATTTCTGTGCAATCATTTTTTCGACGTCCGATTCTCTGAAAATTATCATATATCGGTTAGTACCGATTTTTTTGTAGAGCGCTCCATATTCAGCAGCCCACTTCTGAAGATTGGTTTCTACAGTCAGGCTTACCTCTGAATAAGCTTCATCTGAATCGCTTGAAAAATCCTCCGCATTGTCAAATGTTATAATTGCTACGCAGGACAGGCTTGACTGATATTCACGCACCATTGATTTGTAATATGTATTCTCAATAAAATGACATATTACTCCGTCACCGACAGAAAGACAAAAAACAGTGTACTCCCTGCCGTCAACGGCAACATCCTCTCCCTCGCCGTCTTTGATTTCTTCAATATCAAAGCCCGAAAGATATGAGTTAATATTTTCACCCTCAGGGCTTTTTCCGCCGCACATTGCTTTTCGGAAACGTGCGTTGCACCAAAGGATGTCACCCTTAGAACCTGAAACGGCAACAGGATATTTGTATTTTTCAAGATGTTCGGGATTAAGTCCCTTTATTTTTTCAGCAGCATTTTTTACTGTGTTGTTAATATAACTGCGGAAATGAAGTGATAAGACAAAAACTACCGCAATTGCTACTACGGAAATTCCCAGCTCGATATAACACAAAACGATGTTATATTCAAAGGAAGCGAATGCCATAAGCAACATTACCGCAGAAAAAATTATAAACCACGGTGTAAGCGTCCAATGCTTTTTTCTCATATTATTCCTCTGTAAATTCGAGTGCTTTGACACGAAAATCCGACAGAACGGTTGAAATTTGCACGCCTGTTCAGCCTGACCGTTTCAAAGCGGTTAAATAAAGTTATAAATTCTGAAAACGACGAATAAAAATTCGTCAACCGCAGAGTGTTATACCTCCTGCAAAATAGGAAGTATCATAGGTGCGCGGCGTGTTTTCTGACCTATCAGCTTTGCCACGTCATCCTTTATACGGTTTTTGATTATGCCCCACTCGTGAATGTTGTTCTCGGCACAATCCTCAAGAATATTGAGAGAGAGTTTTTTTACCTCTTCCAGAAGTCCTTCGCTTTCACGGACATAAACAAATCCCCTTGAAACAATGTCGGGTCCGCTGATTACGTGACCGTCATAAACATCGAGCGAAGCAACAATTATTATAAGTCCGTCCTGACCGAGATGCTTACGGTCACGAAGAACTATACTTCCTACGTCGCCTACGCCGAGTCCGTCAACAAACACCTTGCCTGACTGAACAGGCGCAAGCTCTTTCATATGATTTTCGTTGATTTCAACAACGCTGCCGACATCACCGATAAAAATATTCTTTCTTTCCATTCCGAGATACTCGGCAAGCTCAGCGTGCTTTCTAAGGTGCTTTTGCTCACCGTGAACGGGAATAAAATATTTCGGCTTGACAAGGCGGTGGATAATTTTAAGTTCTTCCTGACAAGCGTGTCCCGAAACGTGAACATCGTACATTGATTCATAGATAACCTTACAGCCTTTTTTGAGAAGCTCGTCAACTACGTTTCCGACAGTTTTTTCGTTGCCGGGAATCGGGTTTGCAGAAATAATTATGAAATCTCCCTCGCCAACCATAACCTTGCGGTGGTCAGAGTAAGCCATTCTTGAAAGCGCACTCATAGGTTCGCCCTGACTGCCTGTTGTTACAAGAACAACCTGCTGCGGCATAAACTTGTCAAGCATATCAATATCTATAATAATATTTTCAGGCACGTGGAGATATCCAAGATTACGTGCAACTTCCATATAGTTGACCATACTTCTGCCCGAAAATGCAACTTTTCTGCCGTATTTCTCGGCACAGTTGATAATCTGCTGAACCCTGTTTACATTTGAAGCAAAAGTTGCAATGATTATTCGGTAGTTTTCTGCATTTCTGAAAAGTCCGTCAAGGCTGTCTGATACCATTCTTTCGGTAGGGGTATAGCCTATACGGTTAGCGTTGGTGCTTTCGGCAAGAAGTGCCAGAACACCCTCGTCGCCTACCTTTGCAATACTTGAAAGGTCAATCATGTCGCCTGTAATCGGTGTACAGTCAATTTTGAAGTCGCCTGTATGAACAATTGTGCCTGCCGGTGTTTTAATAGCAAAAGCAACGGCATCGGGAATTGAATGGTTTACGTGAATAAATTTTATGCTCATACAGCCAAGCTTTATTGTATCTCCTGCATTTACAACATTGAGCTGAGTTTTATTGAAAAGGCTGTGTTCTTTAAGCTTATTGCCAACAAGCCCCAAGGTAAGCGGAGTACCGTATATCGGTACGTTTACCTTAGAAAGAAGAAACGGCAGGCCACCGATATGATCCTCGTGACCGTGAGTAAGAATTATGCCCCTTACTCTTTCATAATTTTGCTCAATGTATGAAAAATCGGGAATTACAAGGTCAACGCCCAGCATATCGCCGTCAGGAAACGCCATTCCGCAGTCAACGATTATTATATCTTTCTCACACTCAATAAGTGTAATATTTTTTCCGATTTCATTAAGACCGCCGAGAAAAGCAATTTTTACTGACGGCTTACGAACCGTTTTTTGTGAGCCGTTCTTTACATAAGGCTTTTTCTTGTAGCTTCTCTTTCCTTTCTGATTTGTGTCATTTCCCGAACGGTTTTGCGCATTATACGACCCTTTTGCAAACTGTTTAGGATTGCTTTTCTTACTCTTTGAGTACTTGTTTTGCTTCACATTATAATTTTCATTTCTTTTTTCTGTACTCACAAATTTTCCTCCATATTTTCTTTAGATTTTTTACAATATATTAGGAAGGAACTTTACTTTCCTGTCAAAGACGAATATTTAACGACCATATTCAAGGGAAAATAAAATCTTCCGTTTATAATCCGTAAACATCATACGGATTTATTCCCATATTTAAGTATTAACAGCTTTATGTGAAAAAAGCACTGCAAAAATATATGCACATACTGCTCCGAGTATATATATTCATATTATTTTAACTCATATACTGTCTTTATGTCAAGGCGATAAAAGAATTATATCAATTATTTTATTTTTTGCGTATGAATTCTTACAAAATTAATAGGAATTTGAATTTTGATATAAAAACCGAGGCATTTTATTAATATTATGCTCTGCTTTTGGCAAAATAATAACTAAATAATGGTTGCATTTGTAATTTCTGTGTATTATAATATTAGTCGAACGTCAATAAAGGAGAATTCGCTTGAAACAGGTTGAAATTTTTACTGACGGCGCTTGCAGCGGAAATCCGGGTCCGGGAGGCTGGGGTGCAGTCCTGCGCTACAACGGTCACGAACGTGAGCTGTCCGGCGGCGAAGCAAATACAACTAACAACAGAATGGAGCTTTCGGCGGTAATTAATGCCCTTGACGCACTCAAGGAACCGTGCAAGGTTACGCTGTACAGCGACTCTCAGTATGTGTGCAACGCATTAAAGCTCGGCTGGGCTAAGAAATGGAAAGCAAACAACTGGATGCGCAACAAAAAAGAGCCTGCGCTTAATCCCGAGCTTTGGGACAGGCTTTTAAAGCTCTGCGACATTCACACGGTTGATGTTATATGGGTAAAAGGTCATGCCGGTCACCCCGAAAATGAAAGGTGTGACCGACTCGCTGTTGCGGCAGCACAGCAATATGCATAAATAAAACGAAGGTGATATAAATGAGAAATATTTATGCCGACAACTCGGCTACAACTGCTCTTGCACCATCGGTGCTTGAAAAAATGATGCCTTACCTCACCGAGGTTTACGGAAATCCCTCAAGTCTTTACCGTATCGGCGGCAAGGCAAAAGAAGCTGTTGAAAAATCAAGAGCTAACATTGCAAAAAATCTCGGGGTCGCTTATCCAAGCGAGATTTTCTTCACTTCGGGCGGAAGCGAGTCCGACAACTGGGCTTTAAAGGGTATTTGTCACGCTTTAAAATCAAAGGGCAAAAAACACATTATTACTTCAAAATTTGAGCACCATGCTATTCTTCACACGTGCAATGCTCTTGAAAAAGAAGGCTTTGAAGTAACATATCTTGATGTTTACGAAAACGGTATTGTTAAACCCGAGGACGTTGAAAACGCTATTCGTGAGGATACAGCCATTGTATCTATTATGTATGCCAACAACGAAATCGGTACAATTCAGCCGATTACGGAAATCGGCGCAATCTGCAAAAAGCACGGCGTTCTGTTCCACACTGACGCTGTTCAGGCAGCAGGATTTGTGAGAATTAATGTAGTTGAACAAAACATTGATTTACTTTCAATGACTGCCCACAAAATTCACGGTCCTAAGGGCTGCGGTTTGCTTTACGTAAGACGCGGCGTTAAAATAGACAACCTTATCGAAGGCGGCGCACAGGAGAGAAACAGACGTGCAGGCACAGAAAACGTTGCAGGCATAGTCGGACTTGACGCTGCGCTCCAGCTTTCGGTTGACACAATGGACGAAAGAAACGCAAAGCTTGAAAAAATGCGTGACAGACTTATTGACGGACTGCTCAAAATTGAGCGTTCAAGAATTAACGGTGACAGAGTTCACCGTCTGCCGGGCAACATAAATATGTGCTTTGAGGGAATTGAGGGTGAAAGCCTTTTGCTTAAGCTTGACCTTTGCGGAATTTCCGCTTCGTCGGGTTCAGCCTGTACTTCAGGAAGCCTTGACCCAAGCCACGTTTTGCTGGCAATCGGTCTACCTCATGAAATTGCTCACGGCAGTATGCGGCTTTCATTCTCTGACGAAAACACCGAGGAGGATATTGATTATATTCTTGAAAAAGTACCTGAAATTGTCAGTTATTTAAGAGCAATGTCACCGCTTTGGGAAAAAATTAAAAAAGAAGAAGCGGCTCAGAACTCTTAATTAATATATACATTATATAAAATCAAGGAGGTTTAAAATATTATGGCATATTCCGAGAAGGTTATGGACCATTTTGCAAATCCCCGAAACGTAGGCGAAATTGAAAACGCTGACGGTATCGGCGAGGTTGGCAACTCCAAATGCGGAGATATTATGAAAATGTACATCAAGGTTGAAGATGATGTTATTACCGACGTTAAGTTCAAAACCTTTGGCTGCGGTGCCGCAATTGCAACAAGCAGTATGGCTACCGAAATGATTAAAGGCAAGTCAATAGGTGATGCGCTCAAGCTTACTAACAAAGCTGTTATGGAGGCACTTGACGGGCTTCCGCCAGTAAAGGTTCACTGCTCAGTGCTTGCAGAGCAGGCTATCAAAGCTGCTATTTCTGATTACTATACAAAGAAGGGAATTGACCCTGAACCGTTTGTCGGAAAGGTTCCCGAATGCGATGAGTGCGGTTGTCACTAATTAAAGTTTAATATGTAAAATTTCGGACTGCTCATTTTGTATGGGCAGTCTTTTTTTATTAAAAATAATTATAACAAAAGAGGTCAGGATTAATTTGAAAAATCCTGACCCTTATTTTAAAAATTATTCTATAACGGTATAGCCCTTGTCCTCTACTGCCTTTTTAAGCGTTTCAAAAGGAACATCATTTTCAAGCGTTACAACAGCTGTTCCCTTTTCATGGCTTGCAACAGCCTGAGTTACGCCGTCAAGCTGTTCAAGAGTTTTTTTGACTGTTGCCTCACAGTGCGGGCACATCATTCCTTCAATTTTAATTATTTTTTCCATTTTTACATTCTCCTTTTCAATAGTTTCTACTGTTTCTGTTTTTATATTATTCTTGCGAATTTTTACAAAATTCAAACGCAAAGCATTTGTTACTACACAAAAGCTTGAAAGGCTCATTGCCGCTGCTGCAAACATCGGATTTAACCGCCATCCGAATATTGGAATAAACACACCTGCGGCAATCGGAATTCCGATTGCATTATAAATAAATGCCCAGAACAGATTTTCGTGAATATTTCTAAGCGTTGCTCTGCCAAGCTTAATTGCGGCAGGAACATCAGATAATCTGCTTTTCATTAATACAACGTCAGCAGCATCAATTGCAACATCAGTTCCTGCTCCGATTGCTATTCCGACATCAGCGCTTGTAAGTGCAGGCGCGTCGTTGATTCCGTCACCAACCATTGCAACCCTGCCCTTTTGCCTTAGCTTAGAAACGACTTTCTCTTTACCGTCGGGAAGAACGCCTGCGATTACTTCATCTACTCCTGCAAGCTTTCCTACTGCATTTGCAGTCTTTTCATTGTCACCTGTGAGCATAACAACGTGCAAACCCATATTATGGAGTTCTTTTACTGCTTCGGCGCTGTCTTCTTTTATTTCATCGGCTACGGCTATAATTCCAAGAAACTTATTTCCTTTAACGAAATATAGCGGAGTTTTTCCCTCATTCGCAAGATTTTCCGCTTTAGTAATTGCATTATCGGGAATCTGCGTAAACTTTGAAACATATCTCAAATTACCGCCGTAAGCTGCTTCGCCGTTTAAAATTCCCGACAAACCGCTCCCGGACGATATTTTGAATTCTTCAACCTTGTCGGGAACAAAGCCTTCATCACTTGCTTTTGCAACAACAGCCTTTGCAAGAGGATGTTCGCTTTTACATTCAAGTGCAAGTGCTGTTTTCATTAATTCAGTTTTATCAGCCTCAAAGGTAATAATATCTGTAACCTTCGGTTCGCCTTTAGTGATTGTTCCTGTTTTGTCGAGAGCAACAATTTTAATTTTGCCCGACTGCTCAAGTGATTCGGCAGTTTTGAATAGAATTCCGTTTTTTGCACCTACTCCGCTTCCTACCATAATCGCAACAGGCGTTGCAAGACCGAGCGCACAAGGACAGCTTATTACAAGCACCGAAATTGCCCTTGCAAGAGAAAAGCCTACGTTCTCACCTGCCAACAGCCATACAGCTGCGGTTATTATCGCAATTCCGATAACAACAGGAACAAATACCCCCGATACCTTGTCAGCCGCTTTTGCGATAGGTGCTTTCGTTGCAGAGGCATCGCTCACCATTTTTATAATCTGCGAAAGCGTTGTGTCCTCACCAACCCGTGAAGCTTCACATTTTATAAAGCCCGACTGATTGATTGTTGCCGCTGAAACGATGTCACCCTTGCTCTTGTCAACAGGAATACTTTCACCCGTCAAAGCCGATTCATTTACTGCACTGTTGCCTTCAATTATTATTCCGTCAACCGGAATACTCTCACCGGGGCGGACAACGAAAATATCGCCCTTTTTCACCTTATCAATTGAAACCTGAGTTTCCTTGCCGTCAATAAGAATTACAGCTGTTTTCGGCGCAAGCTTGATAAGGCTTTTTAGTGCGTCGGTAGTTTTGCCTTTTGAACGTGCTTCAAGCATTTTTCCTACCGTAATCAGCGTTAAAATCATTGCCGCCGATTCAAAATAAAGCTCGTGCATATAAGACATAACCGCGTTCATATCACCTGCAAGCTGAGCGCCGGTCATTGCAAAAAGTGCATAAGTGCTGTAGATAAATGCCGCCGATGAACCGAGCGCAACAAGTGTGTCCATATTTGGAGCACGGTTAAACAGTGCTTTAAATCCGCTGATAAAAAATTTTTGGTTTATCACCATAACAACGCCTGTCAGCAAAAGCTGAATAAGTCCCATTGCGATATGGTTGTTCTCCAGAAACTGCGGAACAGGGAATCCCCACATCATATGCCCCATTGAAAGGTACATAAGCACAACAAGGAAAACAAGCGACGCTATCAGCCTTTTTTTGAGAACTGGAGTTTCGGTATCTTTTAGATTATCGGTATTTTCGGATTTTTCAGCTTTACTTTCAGCACCTTTTAGCGATGCACCGTATCCTGCACTTTCAACAGCGGCTATGACTTCTTCGGGAATTATATCGCCCTCAACACCCATAGAATTTGTCAGCAAACTTACAGAGCAGGAAGTTACACCGTCAAGTTTTGAAACAGCCTTTTCAACTCTTGCACTGCAAGCGGCACAGCTCATTCCCGTAATATTATATTGCTTCATTATATCATCTCACTTCATCAGTTTTTGCAAGGTATTGACAAGCTCGTCAATAGTTTCGTCTTTGCCCTCTCTTATATCATTTGCTACACAGGTTCGGATATGATTTGCAAGCATTTCTTTATTGAATGAATTAAGCGCTGCATTTACAGCTGCAACCTGAACAAGAATATCGGTACAGTAAGCGTCCTTTTCTACCATACCTTTAATTCCCCTGATTTGCCCCTCAATCCTGTTTAGCCTGTTAATCAGCTTTTTGTATTCATCTGGTTCACGCTTCTTGGTTTTATGAGAGCAGCAATTGTTTTCCATATTTATCACCGATTACATAATATACCCCTATGGGGTATTTGTCAAGCAAAAAATTAATGACTGCACAAAATAGCTTGCGCAGTCATAAGTAAATTATTTCATAAGACCGTCTTTGTCGTAATAATCCTTATCGGAAAATTCTTCCTTTTCATCAAGATTATACTCACTGTTTTTAAAAAGGCCGCTTCCCGTGCGGTAATTGTGATTAGCACCTCTGCGAAATGCATAAGCAATAATTGCAACCAACACCAACAGCCAAAAAACAAGCCAGCCCATAATTTTACACCCTTTTAAAAACAAATATGTTGAATTATTTAGGAAAGTATACTACTGATTTTTACCCTTGTCAATAATGTTTTTATACTCCAAAACAAATCATATATTTCTTTTGCATATATGCTGTTTCAGCTAATTCTAATAAAGAGCTAACTTCGTTTGTTAAAAATTCAACAGATTTTATAACATCTATCAATCGGGGTACAGATTCAGGTGGAATAATCGTTTCTCCATAATGATCCAAACCTTTATGCGGATTTCCGTAATTTTGAAAATATGTATCCATATCCTCCAATTGCGGAATAATTTCATTGAATATGTCATCAGAGATTGAAATACATTTATATTTCTTTACGATTTCTTCATACTCCAAATCGGAATCAGCTATAGAATAATCATGTTTTCTGTCAAAACTATCAATAAAACCTATTTCAACGCTGTCGCTCATATCATATTCCTCCACATATAACATTATTTACCGTATGACAAAATTTTATTCCCGCTGTTTGTTAAAATTATAAATTGTTTATTACTTTTACTCTTATATTTATTCGCTTTTATTGTACCACTACTTTGTGTTATTGTATACTTATTTTTAAATTTACTGTTAGATAAATTCTTTTTGTCATTAACAACTACGTTTCTATAATTTTTAGCCTTAGTAGCATATGATACTATATCATTAGCACCTACTTCAGCATGATGTTTACTGAAATGATAATTTATACTTGAATATATTTTATTAAATGTTCCTTTAGACCACAAATTAGATAAATTACTAGGAATCTCTCTATGTCCCGGGGATGATCCTTGTCCAAAAGCTGTACTTCCATCTATAGCATAATAACTAACTGTAATTGATTCATAACATTTAGTCATATTGATATTTACTTTTATATTTCTAGTTTCTAACGGCTTTAATTTAAAGCTCGAAAATGGCTTTTTTACACCTTTATCAATCGAAACCATTCCTTTAAAAGTATCAACAGTATCTATTCCAACATTTTGTACTGTAATTATGATTTGAGTAGAACTTGCTACCCAATAAATGTTTAGTTTATTGGGTAATATGCTATATTTTGCACTACGTTGTATATTACACTCATTTACGTCTTCAGATTGACCTATTATTTCTGAACTTCTAATATCTGTTTCTTCTACAAAACAGTATGCGTTTTCTTCTGTTAAAGCAGATGCAGTAATGGACATTGACAAAAACAAAGTTATTGCCAATACAATTGATATAATTTTGTTAATATTTTTCATAATTAAAAATTACACAATATTACTTTATTGTGCCTTTACCTCCATTTAAATATTTAGTTTTTTATGAATTTATTGCAATAAACAAGAATATATTATAGTTATATTTTTTCACTTGTCAAGATATTTTTTGAATACTTATGCAGCATCAACAATTCAACTATATAAAAATAAAGCCGTTCCATAATTATAGCGGAACGACTTTATTTTTCTTATTTAAACATATACTGCGCTGTGTCCACAATCGACTCTACTGTTCTCATTGCCTTGTTGGCTTTCTTTTTGAGTTTGGGATTATTGTCAACTGCGTTTTTGCCGACAATTCCTACTGCCATTCCGGCTGCAAGTCCGATTGCTGCTCCCTTTACAACATTCATCATTGAGTTTGAACTCACAAAACACACCTCCGTTTTATTACTGCAAGTTTGTACTTGCAATATTATTGTTTACGTTTTAAAATATAATAAAACTGATTTTTTAAAAACTGGAGTGATAACTTTTGGCAAAACTCAATCTTGTGCTTGTTGAGCCGGAAATCCCGCAAAATACAGGCAACATTGCACGAACCTGCGCCGCGACCGGCGCAATGCTTCACCTTGTCAAGCCGATGGGATTTACCGTTGACGATAAAAAGCTGAAACGTGCAGGTCTTGACTACTGGCATTTTTTAGATATTACATATTATGACAACATTGACGATTTTTTTGAAAAAACAAAGGGCGGAAATTACTTTTTCTTTTCAACAAAAGGTACTCACCGTCACAGCGATGTTGAATATCCCGACAACTGCTATCTGCTTTTCGGCAAGGAAACAAAGGGACTTCCGGAAGAACTATTAATGCAGCACCCCGACAGCACGCTGCGTATTCCGATGATTGACGAAGCAAGAAGCTTGAATCTTTCAAATTCCGTGGCAATTGCGGCTTATGAGGTTTTGCGCCAATGGGATTATCCCGAACTGCTAAACAAGGGCGAGCTTCACAATCACAAATGGTCTGAAATAAACAACAGATAATTTTTTAACAAATTTTTTTAGCATAATAATTCCAAATTATATCGGTCAAACTTTTTTTATCTTTTCTATTGATAAAATGCGTATTTTGATATATAATATTCTTGACTGTGAAAATACTAAATTTTTACAATATTCTTCTAACACGAAAGGAATGTATTTCAATGAAACTCAACAAAGTTACTGTTGATGACCTCAATGTAAAAGGCAAAAAGGTTCTTGTCCGCTGCGACTTTAACGTACCTCTCAAGGACGGCGTTATCACAAACGACAACAGAATCACAGCCGCTCTTCCCACAATTAAAAAGCTTATCGCAGACGGCGGTAAGGTTATTCTTTGCTCACACCTCGGCAAACCCAAGAACGGTCCTGAGGACAAGTTCTCTCTCGCTCCTGTTGCAGTAAGACTTTCCGAGCTTCTCGGCAAAGAAGTTGTTTTTGCTAACGATGACGAGGTTGTTGGAGAAAACGCTAAAAAGGCTGTTGCCGAAATGAACGACGGCGACGTTGTACTTCTTCAGAATACCCGCTTCAGAAAAGAAGAAACAAAGAATCTTGAGCCGTTCTCAGCTGAACTTGCTTCTCTTGCAGACGTATTTGTTATGGATGCTTTCGGTTCTGCTCACCGTGCTCACTGCTCTACAGCAGGCGTTACAGACCACATTAAGGACACAGCTGTCGGCTATCTTATGCAGAAAGAAATCGACTACCTCGGCAATGCTGTTGAAAACCCTGTTCGTCCGTTCGTTGCTATTCTCGGCGGCGCGAAGGTTGCAGATAAGCTCAACGTAATTTCAAACTTACTTGAGAAGTGCGACACACTCATCATCGGCGGCGGTATGGCTTACACATTCTTAAAGGCTCAGGGCAAGGAAGTCGGTCTTTCACTCGTTGACGATTCAAAGATTGACTACTGCAAGGAAATGATGGAAAAAGCTGAAAAGCTTGGCAAAAAACTTCTTCTTCCCGTAGATACAACAATCGCTGCAGGTTTCCCCGATCCTATCGACGGTCCTATCGACGTTAAGGTTGTTGACGCTGACAACATTCCTGCTGATATGGAAGGTCTTGACATCGGCACAAAGACTCAGGAACTCTTTGCTCAGGCTGTTAAGAGTGCTAAGACTGTTGTATGGAACGGTCCTATGGGCGTATTTGAGAATCCCACACTTGCTAAGGGTACAATCGCTGTAGCAAAGGCTCTTGCAGATACTGACGCTACAACAATCATCGGTGGCGGCGACAGCGCAGCTGCTGTTATTCAGCTCGGCTTTGCTGACAAGATGAGCCACATCTCAACAGGCGGCGGCGCATCTCTTGAATACCTCGAGGGTAAAACTCTTCCCGGTATCGCAGTAATCGCTGACAAATAATTACCGATTAAAATTATGGGCGGGAATTCTCGCCCATATAATCTATATTATGAATTTTACGAAAGGTTGAATAGAAATGGATAAGACAAAGAGAAAGGCAATTATTGCCGGCAACTGGAAAATGAATAAAACTCCCTCCGAGGCTAAAGAACTTCTTACTGCAATTATTCCTGCTGTTAAGGACGCTGACTGCGAAGTTATCGCTTGCGTTCCCTATGTTGATTTAAGCGTAGCTCTTGAAGTTACAAAGGGCACGAATGTAAAAATCGGTGCCGAGAACTGCCATTGGGCAGAAAGCGGCGCTTTCACAGGTGAAATTTCAACAGGTATGCTCAAGGAAATGGGCGTTGAATATGTAGTTCTCGGTCACTCTGAAAGAAGACAGTACTTCGGCGAAACAGACGAAACTGTTAACAAGAGAACAAAGGCTGCTCTTGCAGCAGGCTTAAAGCCTATCGTATGCGTTGGCGAGCTTCTTTGGGAGCGTGAGTGCGACATCACAGAGGAAGTTATTGCAAGACAGATTAAGCTTGACCTTTTTGACGTTTGTGCAGAGGACGTTAAGAAAACAGTTATTGCTTACGAGCCTGTATGGGCTATCGGCACAGGCAAGACTGCTACAGCAGAACAGGCTGAAGAGGTTTGTGCATTTATCCGTGCCACTCTTGCAAAGCTCTACAGTGAAGAGGTTGCTCAGGCTGTTACAATTCAGTACGGCGGTTCAATGAACGACGGCAACGCTGACGAGCTTCTTTCTAAAACTAATGTTGACGGCGGTCTTATCGGCGGCGCATCACTTGTTGCAGAGAAGTTTGCTGCAATTGTTAAGGCTGCAAGCAAGTAATTTTTTGAGCACACGAAAGGATTTTGCTTTATGAAAAAACCTTTGATTCTTATGATTCTTGACGGTTTCGGAATTGCTCCCGAAAGCGGAAACGCTATCAAAGCCGCAAAGAAGCCGAACATTGATAAGCTTTTTGCTGAAAATCCCATTACTCAGATTGGCGCTTCGGGTATGGATGTTGGCCTTCCCGACGGTCAGATGGGTAACTCCGAAGTTGGTCACACCAACATTGGTGCAGGCAGAATTGTTTATCAGGAGCTTACAAGAATCACAAAAACTATAAATGAAGACAAACTAAAGGACAACGAGGCTATTGTTTCTGCAATGGACAAAGCTCTTGAAAACGGCACAGCGCTCCACCTTATGGGACTTCTCTCTGACGGTGGTGTTCATAGCCACAACACTCACCTTTACGGTATTCTTGAACTTGCAAAGAAAAAAGGACTTGAAAAAGTTTATATTCACGCTTTTCTCGACGGACGTGACGTTCCTCCGTCAAGCGCCGCTGACTTTGTTCAGGCTTGCGTTGATAAGACAGAGGAAATCGGTGTAGGTAAAATTGCTACAGTTATGGGCAGGTACTACGCTATGGACCGTGATAACCGCTGGGAACGTGTTGAAAAAGCATATGCCGCTATGGTTTACGGCGAAGGCGTTGAGGCTGAATGTCCTGTTTGCGCTGTTAAAAATTCCTACAAAGAGGACGTTACAGATGAATTTGTTGTTCCCTCAGTTGTTAAAGGCGGCGCAACAATTCAGCCGAACGACAGCGTAATATTCTTTAATTTCCGCCCTGACAGAGCAAGAGAAATTACAAGAACTCTTGTTGACCCGGACTTTAACGGATTTGAGAGAAAGAATGGCTTCTTCCCTGTTAACTTTGTTTGTATGACTCAGTATGACGCTACAATGCCGAATGTTGATGTTGCATTTAAGCCGCAGGTACTCACAAACACTCTCGGCGAGTATATTTCCGACAAGGGTATGGCACAGCTTAGAATTGCCGAAACAGAGAAGTACGCTCATGTAACATTCTTCTTCAACGGCGGCGTTGAAAAGCAGTATCCCGGCGAGGACAGAATTCTCGTTAAGTCACCTTCGGTTGCTACCTATGATTTGCAGCCCGAAATGAGCGCTTATGAGGTTACAGACAAACTTGTTCCCGCAATCAAAAGCGGTAAGTATGATATGATTATCCTCAACTTTGCTAACTGCGATATGGTTGGTCATACAGGCGTATTTGATGCGGCTGTTAAGGCTGTTGAAGCAGTTGACGAATGCGTAGGCAAAGTTGTTGACGCTATCAAGGAAATGGGCGGTGTTGCTCTTATCACAGCTGACCACGGCAATGCTGACAAGATGGTTGACACTGACGGCGAACCGTTCACTGCTCACACCACAAATCCTGTTCCGTTCTGCGTAATCGGTTATGATTGCGAGCTTAAAGACGGCGGCAGACTTGCTGACATTGCTCCGACAATGCTCCAGATTTTAGGTCTTCCCCAGCCCGAAGAAATGGACGGCACAAGCCTCATTAAATAATTTTGAACTGTTAAAATCCCCTCACAGAACGTTGTGAGGGGATTTGTTGTTATATCAGAAATTTTAAATGCTTTTAATTATTTTTACTGCTGTTCTACCAATTTTTTCTGAAGAGATGTTGCATCCGAAACGTTTACAGAATTATCTTTGTTAAAATCAGCAATATAGCTCCTTTTAAGAGTTAATTTATTCGAGGTTGCAAGATTGTAATAAGAACCATTTTCAGTAAGATTCTTTTGTATAAGAGTTGCGTCTAAAATGCTCAGAACTCCGTCGTTGTTAACATCTCCGATAAGGCTGATGTATTTGTTAAATGTAGTTTTCTTCATAGCATCGTAAAAGGCCTTATCTTCAATCCAATCATTTTCGTAAGCAGCATAAGCACCGGATACATCATTATTTTTAATAATGGCAAACGGACCTTCCGAGCCACCGTCGGTCTGTGGATTAAAAAGCATATAATCTCCCAAAGCCTTATAAAGTAACTCGTCACAAACAGCTCTCATATCCTGAACAAGTAAAAATTCACTGCCGTCGCTGTTCTCGCCCTCAGCAAGTAAAATATACTCGTTTTTTGTTTGAGAGTCAACATAAATCAAGCCGATATTACTTTGCTTTGTAGAAAATCTGTCATTTTCCTCTGCGTTAACTCCAAATATAGCTAAAGAAGCTACCATAATTCCAGCTAATAAAACTGATATTAGCTTTTTCATAGAAAGACCTCCTTAAAAATAAGTTTCAATAATCATCTGAAATATAGTTCGACAATTTTCTTGCCATATATATTATAACTGTTTTTTATTTTATTGTCAATATTTTTTATACTTGTTTATTGTTTTTATTCATTTTTATATTTTGTGATTTATAATACACATTTGTTTCATTTCTAATATTGTTTTCTTTTTTAAACTAACACAGTTGATGAATTAACAAATTTGGTGTAAAATAAATACAGTTATGTATATACTCATTGGAAATATAATGAATTATTATATCGGATATTTAAGGATTAAGTATGTTTAAATTGCGAAGATTTTTAATGAACTGCAAAAATGGATCTTCGCGCTGTAGTGTAACCTATTTGAAACTATACTTGAGTTGTTTGTTCCTATGGTTATGGCTGATATTATTAATATCGGAATAAGAAACCACAACGGTGGCTATATACTAAAATAGACGGCACAAGCCTTATTAAATAAGTCTTGAAGTTATTTGTTAATAAATCAGACAACCCTACCGAACAATTTTCAGTAGGGTTGTTTTTAGTTGATTTTTAACGGTTTATCAGCGTATTGTATATTTCGAAAATTTTACTTTCGTCATAATTTTCCGACTTAAAAAATCCGTCAAAACCGCTGACGGAGAAGTACTCTCCTTCGTAATAAATATGATACAGAATATCGTTGTCATTGTAAAGAACAAAGTGCATACCGCCTGACAATCTTTCACTATCACCGATTTCAATTGCTGTTGAATCTGTAATTTGACTTGTAAAATCTGAAATTTTATCCGAATCAGTTGTCTTATATTCAATTTCACCATTGCTTAAATCGGGACTTACCGCACCTAATTTATTAAATTTATTTAGTTCAAGATCCAACTGGTGTCCGTTTTCTACAGATTTAAGCGTAGTTTCTGTTAATGACGTCTGATTTTGTCCGTTGTTGCAAGCGCACAATATAAATATCGAAATAAAAAGGCTGATTGCTGTAAGAAATTTTAAATATCTTTTCATTTTTCCTCCTTAAATAATCTTTAAGCTTTCCAATACAATGAGTATTTCCACAAGTGATTTTTGTTGTTAAACGAAAAATATGTACCACTAGATTTGTACTCTACAGTTTCACAAGCATTTGTTGCTGAATTATAGATTGTAATTAAATTTACTCCACCGTAAGTTGAATATCCTATTATGGTTACCGCATGCCCATCTCCACTACTAGGGAATGCATGAATAAGTACAGTATTTTGAGAAAGAATATTTCGTTGAACAACCGCAAATCCAATTTGTTTCTCCGTTATTTTTTGATTATAGTTTATTCCATATTTTTTTAAAGCTTTTTGTTGTGCATCTATATTATTAGCAGTATATGACACACCTATGGCATCACATACTTGAGTTGCTGTAAGATTTTTATACTTGTCATATTTTAAATATCTAACAGTCGTAGCAACTGAAGCTGCCCAACATATATTAAGGCTACCTTGTGGCACCAAACAACCACTAGTATTAAGTTTTATTTGGTAAGCATTTTTCACTGAAAAACCTTGTGCACCTGATATATTTGCAAAATTTTCACTTGTATTTATAGATCTAATTGCATAAGTATTTTTAATTTTCTTTACTTTATCACTAAAACTCAACGATTCAAAGTACTCACTATTATCATTTGTTTTATTAACAATGTTAGTTTCATAGTCCGTAACTGTCAATACAAATGTACTATTCTCATTCTCTGCTAAAATTTCTTGCCCATTTTGATATAGTATATAATGTTTATTTGAGTCCAAGTAATTTATCTCGTTTAGTGAATTTGCAATATCCTTACTCATAGTTGCAGTATAATCACCGTCAACATCTATAATCGACATTATCATTTGGATTCTGTTATTCTCTGATACAGGAAAGTAATATATTTTATCCTGTACACCAAGATTATTAGCCGAATAAATGACATAAGGTTTTTCAAGTTTTAAGTCATTTAAACTTTTAATATTAATATCAAATCTTGTATCACTGTAAATACTATTTGACAAAGGTAATAGTCTATCCTGTGCGAACTCTTTAGCTTTAATCGGAATAACTTCCGTTATATCTACAGTATATTCATTATCTAAAGCACTTACAAAAGTTACACTGAAACTTAGCATCAGCATATTTATACATAAAACGCATATTATTATTCTTCTCAATTTCATAATTATCCTCCCATATTATTCTCAAATTATTTATGAATCAAAGAATTGTACATTGGACTAACCTCACTATCATTTTATATTTATAATATATCACATATAATAAAATTTTTCAACATTTTTTGCATTTAATATGTAATGATATGTAATATATATTGAGTTTTATTTTAAATTAATATGTTTTTTCAAATAAAATTCGCCTTTATTATAATGTTTTCGGAGATTTTTTAATACCAATTCAGATATTTTACATAATATTTTTGTCCGTTTAATTCCAAATCATAGTTCAGCAGATAAAGTTCGTTGACTCGTTTGGCAATTTCGGCGCAAAGCGGGTGATTTTGCAATTCTTCAAAAGTGAATGATGAAACATTCAAATTGCCGCAAAGCCTGAAATACTCCTCGGAGAAAAGGAAATTTACATAATCAGAATATCTGCTGTCAGTATTTTTTTCACACTCAGGCTCAAAACGATAAAAAGAAGTATTCTTTATATCATTTGCTGTCGGTTTATTGTAGAATTCGCATAACACCAAATTTTTGCTTATAATACTCTCTGCTAATTCACATCCTGTAACGGTTAATCCGCTCACCATTACAGCCTGCATACTTCCGCAAATGCATTTATTTTCATCAAATATCGGATATTCTTCGATAAAAACAGCATTACTGAAAATTCTGCAAACCGTACAAAGCTCATCCTCAGAAAGCTTTACTGCGCTGATTATAATACTTTTTTGCAAGTCAATATTATAGTGTTTTTTATGATAGTACAGGCTAAGTACTATATTCTGAAAACTCGGAAAATTCTTTATACTTTCTCTGCAAAATGCGTATTCTTCCTTTGTTAAGCTTATTTTATCGCTTGAAATATGGTCAAACGGGTTTAAAAGCTTTATTTTTTGATTATCGGGATTGACTCCATATTCAGCTTTCCAAATATTATGCTTTATGTTTTTATCTGTTTCAATAAACATAGTATTATCTCCATTTGTATTTATATTTCTATGATACAACATCTGACAATTTAGTCAATAGATACTGAACGATTTCGTTTTATAAAAACAAAATTAATTAAGATGATTATTACAGTATGCAATACTGTTGATGATTTAATAATTTTGGTGTAAAATAAATAAGGAACTAATATATGGATAAGGAATATTTATGTTTAAATTACGGAGATTTTTAAAGGACTACAAAAAAGAATGTATAATCGGGCCGCTTTGCAAGCTGTTTGAGGCTATACTTGAGCTGTTTGTTCCTATGGTTATGGCTGACATCATTGACGTCGGAGTAAAAAACGGCGACGGCGATTATGTGCTGAAAATGGGCGGAGTTATGGTTATGCTCGGTGTTGTCGGACTTTTGAGTGCGCTGGTGTGTCAGTATCTTGCGTCGCGTGCATCACAGGGAGTGGGAACGAAAATACGCAGAGAACTTTTTGCGCACATCAACTCTCTCTCTCACGCAGAGCTTGACAAAATCGGAACACCCTCGCTGATTACACGAATCACTAATGACGTAAACCAGGTTCAGCAGAGCGTTGCTATGGGAATCCGCCTGCTCACACGTGCGCCGTTTATCGTAATAGGTGCACTAATTATGTCAATGACAATCAACCTGAAAATGTCGATAATATTCTTTACGGCTGCCGTGCTTATCGGAATTACTCTATACCTGATTATGACAAAGAGTATTCCGATTTACTCGTCTATTCAGAAAAAGCTCGACAAAATCGGACTTATTTCCCGTGAAAATCTTTCAGGCAACCGTGTTATTCGTGCGTTTTCAAAACAAAAAAGCGAAAAAGAAAGAATTGACAGCGCAACAGAGGAGCTTGCAAAAACTTCTGTCAGAGTAAGCCGTCTTTCAGCACTGTTAAGCCCTGTTACCTACGCTGTCACCGACATTGCAATTATAGCAATAATATGGTTCGGCGCAATAAACGTAAACAACGGCACAGGTATGCTCTCGGGCGATATTATTGCTCTTATCAACTATATGACACAGATTTTGCTTGCTATGATTGTCGTTGCAAACCTTGTAATTTTGCTTACAAAGGCGAGCGCAAGCGCACAGAGAATAAACGAGGTTTTTGAAACACAGCCGAGTGTAGTTGAAAAAAATCACGATGAAATCACCGTCAGCAAAAACAATACCACTCCAAAGGTTGAATTTAACAATGTAACATTCACCTACGGTGACGGCGACGATGAATTAAGCGACATCAGTTTTAAGATTATGCACGGGCAGACTATCGGCATAATCGGAGGTACTGGCAGCGGTAAAAGTACGCTGATTAATCTTATCCCTCGTTACTATGACGTAAAAAGCGGAAGCGTCACTGTTGATGACGTGAACGTCAAGGATTATCCGTTTGTTCAGTTGCGCTCGCAAATCGGTATTGTGCCTCAGCAGTCAATCCTTTTCAGCGGTACAATCAGAGAAAATATGAAATGGCAGAACAAAGACGCCACAGACGAGGATATTATTTCTGCGCTGAAAACCGCGCAGGCTTATGAATTCGTTTCAAAGCTTAAAAACGGGCTTAACAGTTATGTTGAGCAGGGTGGTAAAAATTTCAGCGGCGGTCAGCGGCAAAGGCTGTGCATTGCAAGAGCAATTGTCGGCAATCCCGAATTACTTATTCTTGATGACAGTTTTTCGGCTCTTGACTTTGCAACAGATGCAGCTTTGCGAAAAGCACTTAAGCAGAGTACAACTGATATGACTGTAATCATTGTAACGCAGAGATGTTCGACAATTAAAAATGCCGACCTCATTCTTGTGCTTGACGACGGCAGACTTGTCGGAAAAGGTACGCATAACGAACTGTTTGAAAATTGTGAAACCTACCGTGAAATCTGCCTTTCACAGTTAAAAGAAACGGAGGCAAAGTGATGAAAAACAAGTCGGTCGTTTCTAAAATTCTTAAAAAAATAAAGCCGTACTACGGCTACCTTTTGCTTGCATTACTAAGCGCAGTAATCAGCGTTTCACTCACGCTCTACATTCCCGTACTTACGGGACGAGCTGTTGACAATATCATTGATGCAGGCAAAGTGAACTTTGAAAACATCGTGCAAATTCTGATTTATATTGCTGTTGGAATCGTTGGCGTTACAGTTTTTCAGTGGATTATGAATTACTTTACAAACATAATCAGCTACAAGACGGTCAGGGATTTACGCAGGGAGATTTTTGATAAATTCAACAGTGTTCCTCTTTCCTACATTGACAGCCACCCTCACGGCGATTTAATCAGCCGTGTAATAAATGATGTCGACGCTGTAGGCGACGGACTTACACAAATGTTTCTACCGCTATTTTCGGGTGTTGTTACAATTGTCGGCACGTTGATTTTTATGCTGATGATTGATTGGCGAATTGCGCTTACAGTTGTGGTTCTCACTCCGCTTTCACTGTTTGTTGCGGCTTTTATCGGGAAACTGTCGCACAAGCGTTTTAGTGAACAACAGCTCTTGCAGGGCGAAATTTCGTCTTACGTTGAAGAACACGTTGGCAATCAGCGAATTGTAAAGGCTTTTTCTTATGAGAATAGAGCAATTGAAGATTTTGAAAATCTTAATACAAAGCTGTATGACGTTGGGTTCAAGGCGCAATTTGCGGGTGCGCTTGCAAACCCAAGCACTCGTTTTGTAAACGCAATGGTATACGCCGCAGTCGGAATTTTTGGTGCGCTCACTGCAATTTCAGGTTCACTGTCGGTCGGTCAGCTTTCGTGTTTTCTCACGTATGCGAACCAATATACAAAACCTTTCAACGAGGTTACGGGAGTTCTTACTCAACTGCAAACTGCAATTGCCGCCGCAGGACGTGTTTTTGAAGTGCTTGAAGCCGAAAACGAAGTACCCGACTTGTCCGATTCGCTGTATATAGGCGAAAGTAAAGGCAACGTAAAAATTGAAAATGTCAGCTTTTCATACAGCAATGAAAAGCCGCTTATAAAGAACTTTTCGCTTGACGTAAAAAGCGGCAGTAAGGTTGCGATTGTCGGTCCGACCGGCTGCGGAAAAACTACCTTTATCAATCTGCTTATGCGTTTCTACGAAATTGACAGCGGAAAAATAAGCATAGACGGAGTTGACATTAAGAGCCTTTCGAGGGACAATCTGCGCAGACAGTTCGGAATGGTGTTGCAGGACAGCTGGCTTTTCTGCGGTACGATTATGGAAAATCTGCGCTACGGCAATGAAAATGCAACAGACGAAGAAATTGTTTCAGCGGCAAAAGCCGCTTACGCTCACAGCTTTATCAGGCGTATGCCTGACGGTTACAATACAGTTATCAGTGAGGGCGGCGGCAACTTAAGCCAGGGACAAAAACAGCTTTTGTGTATTGCAAGAGCTATGCTTACAAACCCAGCGATTCTTATTCTTGACGAGGCAACATCATCAATTGACACTCTGACCGAAATCAGAGTTCAGAAAGCCTTTGCAAAAATGATGAAGGGCAAAACAAGCTTTGTGGTTGCACACCGACTTTCAACAATTAAGGAAAGTGATGTTATTCTTGTTATGAAGGACGGCAACATCATTGAGCAGGGAAATCACGAGGAATTGCTTAAAAAAGGCGGATTTTACTGCACACTCTACAACAGTCAGTTCGCCGCAACGTAAAAATACAAAAGCAGTCACAAACACAACGCTTGTGACTGCTCTTTTAGTAATAGAATCAGGTATCTAATTCAAGATAATACAGCAAATTGGTATCCGCATCATAAATAGCCAGAGAGCAATTAATAGAATATCTGTCCAGCAATGGGGAATCGTCCTTTTTGTCCTTGCTTTTCGAATGGCGGTCAACAAAACAGTAATATCCGTTTTCGATTTTAGGAACAACGGGGTTGTAATCGCTGTCGTGTATATATGGTGCGTTATAACAACCGTAGTATGTTGCTCCATATACAAAAGCCTCAAGATTTTTTGTTAACGGCAAGGGCTTCCAAGCGGAGCTTTCCTTTATCCTGTTAAGGCAATCTGTGTCGGAAAAAGAAAGCTTTACCACCATATCACCGTCGCCGAGGAACCCACCGTGATCATCATATTGATAAATCACCACGCCATCGCTAACATCAACTTCCAGTATATTTGAAATATCTGTTAATACATCAGTTGTCTGAACACCCATTAATTGACATCCTGTTATATTCAACAGTACTCCAATAAACAACACAGCAATCACTGCACTACATTTAATTTTTTTCACTTTACTCACCCTCTCGGTATTCAAGCAAATCTCCCGGCTGGCAGTCAAGGGCTTCGCAAAGCTTTAAAAGTGTACTGATTTTAACAGCCTTTGCTTTGCCGTTTTTCAAAATTGAAATGTTTGCCAGTGTGATTCCCACACGGTTTGAAAGCTCGGTAACGCTCATTTTTCGTTTTGCAAGCATTACGTCAATATTAAAAATTATCTGTCCTTCCATAATAGCACCTCAGATTGTCAAGTCGCTTTGTTCCTGCAAAGCGGCGGCTTTTTTTACAAGATACGAAAGCACGGCTGACGCAACCGAAATTGCAACACCGACAAACGATACAAGGCAAGCACCAAGAAACATTGAAAAGTGACACATTGACAAAAGAAGAAATACCGTTGCTCCCAAAAAAAGATAGATTGACGTCACAAGCGATAGCATAGATACATTTTTAAGGCGTGTTGAATTTAGTTCTGTAAAGGAATTATCATTTCCTATGCTTGTTGCAATCTTCCACGCAATAACGAGTACGGCACAACACGGCACAGCCATAAGCAGTATAAAAATCAACCAAGGCAGAAAGCAGTACGAATATTCAGGATATGAATCTGCTAAATCAAGTCCGATTACGGGAACAGCAATGCCGAAAAGCGCAGCTCCGCAAAGTCCGAGCAGTACTATAATAAGTTTCATACGTTTTGATAAAGATTTTTGTGTCATATACAGACCTCCTAAAATTTTCTTCTGAAATTATATTATCATAATAAAACACAATTGTCAATAATTATTTATTGTTTTACGATAAATTTATAATATGTACCGATAATATAAAAGCTGTGGAATAATCTTCCACAGCTTTAAAAATTTTATATCGTTATAAAAAGTTCATATTATTTCATATTGAACAGCATTATTCGGTAATATTTTTATCAACAGTTTTTTTACTGAAAATGCATCCACAATAATTTTGTCTGTAAAGTTTATATTCATTCGAAAGAACAATAGAGCGTTTATATCCTTCTTTCTTTTTAAAGTCGCTGAACAGCCACTTAACTCCGTATTTTTGCCCTGTCAATTCGCCTATTGTGTTGATAAGCTGAGCATTTTTCAGCGGACTTATTGTAAGCGTTGTGGCAAAATAGTCGCATTCAAGTTCCTGTGCCATTTTGGCTGAAGCTTCGAGTCTTAATCTGAAACACTTTTCACAGCGTATTCCCCCCTCAGGCTCGTTTTCAAGTCCTTTAACGACACTGTAAAAATCATTCGGATTATACTCGCCGTCGACTATAGTAACGTGATTTTTAAATTCCATAAGGGAAATAAGCTTTATTTCTTCGCTTAATCTATATTCATATTCTTCTTTTAAAGAAATATTAGGGTTGTAATAATAAATAATAATCTCGAAAAAGTTTGATAAATACTCAAGGCAATAACTTGAACACGGGGCACAGCAGGCATGAAGTAACAGTCTTGGTACCATACCTTTTTGAGAATTTTCTTCTATTATTCCGTCAAGTATTTTCTGATAGTTTATCTTATTCATTGTTACCTGTAATGTAATCAAAAAGTTCTTTCGGAGTAGCGGCAACAAAGGGCGCACCCGTGCTCAAAAGTTCTTCCCTGCCTCTGAATCCCCACTCAACGCCTGCCATCTTAACTCCTGAGTTTTGTGCAGTATAGACGTCAACGTCACTGTCGCCGATATAAATGCATTCTTCCTTAGAAATACCGTGCTTTTCAAGAATAGCAAGAAGTGACTCCCCGTCAGGCTTCATTTTATACTTGGGCTTTTTACCCCAAGCTTCAGTAAAACTATGCTCGGGATAAACCTTTTTTAATATTCTGCCGACAAATTCATCCGGCTTGTTAGAAAGCACGGCTGTTTTTATGCCCTTTTCATCGAGATTTTTCAGCATTTCTGCGCAGCCGTCATATGCGCAGGTATTGTCATTGCAATGAATTTTGTACTCGCTGTTAAAAGTTTCCCATGCAATGCTGAACTTTTCTTCATCTTCTGCAAAACTGCCCATAGCCCGTTTTATCATTACCTCTCTGCCGTCACCGACATAGTGGTTAAAATTTTCAAAAGGCTTTTCTTCAAGACCTGCTTTTATAAGTCCTTTATTAACGCTTTGCGCAATATCAGTAAGTGAATTTACAAGCGTACCGTCAAGGTCAAAAACAGCAATTTTAATCATAATAAATCAGTTTAGTCCTTTCTCCTGTTCAAGAATAATTGCTCTGCACGGAGCAGCTTCAAGCCCTCCCAGCTTTATCGGAAATGCACACAAATCATACTCACCGTCATCAATTTCCGAAAGATTGAGATTTTCAAGAATTGCAATTCCTGCACGTGCAAGCTGTCGATGTGTTTTATCTTCATCAAAAGAGGGTGCAATTGACGCAGCGTCTGTTCCGACAAGCACTACCCTGCTTTCTGAAAGCACAATTGCTGCTGAATGAGAAATAAAAGTTTTTCCCTCGCCATGAAAAAGCACGCGCCTTTTGCAGTATGGCAGCAATCGCTCCATATCATCCCCCGTCAAAATACCGCTGATTGAAATAACCGTACATTTTCCGAAAAAAGTATTCAGTCTTATGTTGTCAATTGACTTTCCGTCTTCGCAAAAATGAAGCGGAGCGTCAATGTGAGTACCCGAATGGACAGACATTGAAATTTCGGTAAGATTATATCCGTCCCCATCATCAATGCTCTTAATTCTTTGTGCAACTGTTTCAGGGTCACCGTCATATACAGGGGTATTAATAGTATCTCGTGAAATATCGTGAATAATCAAGTCCGCACGTCCCCTCGTTTAAAATAGAGTATATTCTAATAAGCTTATTGATTATTGTACCACAAACACAGCTGAATTGTACAGAGAAAAGTCGAATTTAAGAGAAAAAACATATTAATCAATTCAAATTTTTGAGTAATAACACACAGCTCATAAATGTATTATGTGATTATAAGGCTTTATTCACTTAATCGTTTCAAAATAATTTAAATTATAGTAAACAAAAGGCCTCACCGAAGTGAGACCTTTAAATCAGCTTTTTAAGTTTTTAATTAGCCAACAGCTTCAACAACAGTACCAACTAAGCCTGTATTGCTATAGCCGCCAACAAGATACTTCTGAACATAAGTAACGTCGAGAATAGAAATTCTGCCGTCATCATTTACATCAGCAAGAAAAACAAGTAACATCATTTCTTCCTCAGTAATATCATCACTAACTATGCCAAGACCCAACTTCTGAATCTCAGAAGCGTCCTGAATTGAAATGATACCGTCCTGATCAACGTCGCCATACTTTAAAACAGGTGCGGGATCTGTAGGAGGTTCTGTTGTAACGGGCTCTGTTGTAACGGGCTCTGTTGTAACGGGCTCTGTTGTAACGGGCTCTGTTGTAGCAGGTGCTGTTGTAGGATTAGGATCTACACCGAGTAAAGCTGCAACTACTTCTACAGAAGCAACATTGGGGTTGTTTTCAGGGTCAGCAAGCTGCTCTGCATAATCTGCTTTATACTGTTCAAGAACAGCAGCAGGTTCAACACCAATCTGCTCGCAATCAGCCTGAACAATTTCAGGAGTAATGAGAGCTTCGTTAACTACTGCCCATGAGCAAAGGAACTGTGAAACAATCTGCTCCTTCGGCTGATATACAGGGAAATATTTACCAACGATTTTACCTGTTGAAGTAATAGCTGCCTTTGCGCCGTACTTGTCTGAATGGTTTCTCCAAGCACCTTCAAAGTCCATCTTTGATGAATCCTCTGTGTTTTCAACCATTTCGCCGGTTACATAAACTGTGTCGCCAAGGCATTCCTTACTAAAAGTAATATTACCGGTCTGGTGTGCAGCTTTGTTTGTGTCAACTGTTGAGAAGAGAAGTGCATAGTCAGCGCCCTCTTCAATTGTACCAACCTTTGTAGTATCAAAGTAGTAAAGACCTGTTGCAGAATCCTTTTTGCATGCCTCTGCCTTTGACTGCCAAGAAGTTTCCTTAAGAGGTGTACCTCCGTATACACTGTATACGTGGCAGTAAACAGACTTTGTTGTTCCCCATGATTCAAGTGTAGGAACTTCAAAATAAATTTTTGTTTCCTCATCAGCTGCTGATGCAGAACTAATTGAAAAACCTGCAAAGCAGGAAGCTGCCATTGTTACTGAAAGAGCAAGGCTGATGATTTTTGATGATCTTTTCATCGTTAATTCCTCCTTTTTGATTACTCATAATTTGAGTAATTACATTATATATTAAATTGATTAATTTTACAAGTACTTTTTAGGAAATATGGTTATATTTTTTAAAATTTTCTTAATCGGGAAATTTCATTGAATAGATTAAAATTATTTCATTTTATATTTACAAAAAATTAGAAAGGTTTTACTTAATTATTAATCGTAAAATAGAATAACAATTTAAAACAAAACTGTTGATTTATATTTCAAAATATAGTATGATAATATAGATAAAATATAAAGGAGGTATCACCGTTGGACGAAAATAAGGATTTTCTTACTTCTGAAACAGAAGCAGAAGACAAAATAAATTCCGACACAGATACAACAACTAACGATAGCAATCAGGAAAGCTTTTCGGGAGCTTTCAGCGATGAAATTGCTGAAACACAGGGCAATTTGGAAACAGAATCTGCCGCTGTTGATTACAACGCAAATGCTTCGGTTGCTGTTAAAAAGAAGAAAAGCTTTATACAGCTTCCTGTTATTATATCACTTGCTATTTTAATTCTTGTAGCCCTTGGATTTCTTGTATTCAAGGTATTTTTTAATACAAGCGTTGTAGGAACATGGACTGTTAAAACTACAGCTTCTGCTGATGAAGCCACAACTGCTACTGCTGACGAAGCTGCAAAGAATTACTACACCTTTGAGGATGACGGAACGGCTTCCATTCACCTTGGAACTATGAGAATGATGGGTACATATTCACTTAACACAAGCGATGAAGGTACAAAAACAATTGATATTAGTATTCCCTCTGCTCTTGAAGGAACGTTTGAGTATACCGTTACGGGCAACGAGCTTGCAGGACGTACGCTTACACTTAAAGATACTTACTACGGTCAAAGTATTGACCTTGAAAGTTCAAAGCTCGTTATTCCTGATATGAAACCCGACGCTGACTTTAAGCCGAATGACAAGCTCACCGGCAAATGGGTTTATGATGACGGCTACTACAAGATGAGCTATGAGCTTAATGATGATGGTACGGCTACTGTAAATCAGTCAGACATACTTTTTGCCGATGGTGTTTACAACTATACCGACAACACAATTACAATTAAGTATTACACAAATCAAGAGTCTGTTATGGAACTTAATTATGAGCTGAAAGACAACTCAATTATTATTAATGGCATTCAGTTTAAGAAAGATACGGGTTCTTCCTCTGACGAATCATAAACAACAAACTTAAAGGCTACTTAGGCAGCAGCGGTTTTCCGCTGTTGCCTTTTGTGTTTTATAAAAGAAGTGACTTTATTTCACCAATTATCATATGAAACGAAAACTATTTTCAGCTATTCTGCTTTCTCTGATTTTTATATTTATTGCCGCAGGAACTGTGTATTCAGAATCAGATAAAAACTTATCCGTATTTGATGAATGTAAAGAATATTACACTGAAAGTAATACATACGGTGCGTTTGTTTACGGTTTTAATTACAGCACTCTATATTCATCATGTGTTATTCCCTATTCAAACATCAGATATGTTTCTGTTGACGGCATAATACGTTCTGTTTGCCACAATAAACGCTGCTCTTATTCTTTATATAACAAAAAGAATTCCTACTTTATTACTGAGCTTGACAGCTCAAACGGCAACTGCACTACATACTCTTTTGGAGAATTAAGCTATATTGACAACAGCTCATTTGCTTTTTGTGACGGCAAGGCGTATTTTATATTCACAGATAGTAACAATACTTATGTAAGGTCGTATAACAGCAACGGAAAAGTCATAAGAAAATATACTTTTGACGCAAATGTAAAATATATTTTTGTAAATAATTCAAAGGTATATGCAATGCTCTATGACGGTAGCATTTACAGGCTTGACTCAAACAGTTCTTGTTACTGCGTAAATGTTAATGCAGGATATGACATTTGCAATGCAGGAAACGGATATATTTACAGTGGTGCAGGCACACTGTTCGCCCTTACCAGTAACCATATCGAGTATGTCTACGGTGCTAAATCAAATTGTGTTATCAAAAACGAAAACAGGTTTATTTATTCCGATGAATGGACAATAAAATGTGATAATAAATACTATAAAAGCAAAAGTAAAATTAAATCATTGCTTATGTATGGAAATAACATAGGTATTCTTGACGAAAATCTCAGGCTTAATATTATTAAATTTTCTGACTTTAAAGGAAACGATGAAAATTTAAGTTTTAATTATGAAAGCGAAAGCAAAAATCAAACTGTTAATATTAACTCCGATGGATATATAACAGGAATAGACAGCGGAACAACGGTGTCAAATTTTAAAAAGCTGTTTTCCGATGACATTACAGTTTTCGATAAAAGCGGGAATGAAGTGACAAGCGGTAAAATCAAAACAGGGTATCGCACAAGAATTTCAAACGTTATTTACGAAATTTCTGTTTCTGGCGACATAACGGGAGAAGGCAATGTAAAATCAAATGACGTTTCTTCATTGATGTCATATTTTGTGAAAAAGTCAGATTTATTCGGCGTTTATCTAACGTCCGCAGACTTTAATAATGACGGGAATATTAATAACAAAGATCTTGTCGGCATTGCCCGTCAAGCTGAAAATAAATGAGAAAAATGCCTCCGATTAATAGTCGGAGGCATAATACTGTATTTTATTATTGATTTGGCTGAGTTTCAGACTCTTTACCTTTGCTGACAATGATAGTTACGTTAGTACCGTATTCCACGGTATCGCCCTCTTGATGGTTCTTGTAACCGATTACTCTGTCCTCTGCAACGGTGTCACTGTACTGATATTCGGCTGTTGCCAAAAGTCCCTGAGCCGCAATATCAGAAGCAGCCTCGTCAAGCTTTGAACCCTCAACCTTAGGCAACTCTCTCATCTGCGAGCCTTTACTTACAGTAATGCTGATAAGAATTCCATCGTCCTGTGTAACCTTAGATCCCGCAGGAGGATTCTGCGAAATAACAGTACCCTCTTTATATTCTTCGCTGTATTCATCGGAATACGAACGATAAACAGTTATTTTGGTATCACCCTCAGCCTGTTTCATTACGTCCTCATAGTTCATTCCGACATAATTCGGAATCGTTGCACCCGTCCACTCGGTGCTCTGGGTAGACGCAGCAGTTTCAGAAGTATTGCCTCCGAAAACTCCGGCAAGAGGATTCTGCATCAGCCAGAAAACACCTGCAATACCAAGAACAAGCACTGTAATTGCAGCGGAAATAATAACAATAGATGTATGCGACATTCCGTTGCGACCCTTTTGAGATTTATCTGCCTTAGACAGATTCATACTTGCCGTTCTTGAGATTTCCTCTTGAATTGCCTTTGCGGTGTGTGCAACAGAAAGCTGTGAACGAAGCTCATCAAAATCGGTAATTCTGTTTTCACGCTCAACCTGCAAACCGTTTGCAAGTGCAGAAACAACATGAGGAGGCAGACGTTTAACAGTAGTAGTGCTCATCAAAAGTCTGCTGTCTTTGCGACGCTCGGGAGCGCTTTTGGGAAGGTGTCCTGTAAGCGCATAGAAAAGCGTTGAGCAAAATCCGTAAATATCGGTAATATCATCAAGCGGAAAGTTATCATCGTACTGCTCGGGTGCAGCCGCACCTGAAAACAACTGAGATTTCAGCGATGTTCCTCGCTTGCGCTCATTTTCGGTAGCAAAACCGCTTATTTTGATTTTTCCCGAAGAAGTTATATAAATGTTTTTAGGAGCAATTGCATAATGACCGACTCCGCGCTTATGGAGCGCTTCAAGTGCAGAAATTACGGGCATAAACAACGGACGAGCAATATCCCACTCAAGACTGCCACTGCTGCGCTCAACATATTCTTCAAAGGGAATTAAATCCTCATTTTCCTCAACCACATATACGGTATTATTTTCTTCAAAAATATTATGAACCTTCATCAATGCAGAAAGGTCACGAAGCTCACACAATATGCGGTAGTAATTAATAAAATCGTCTTTAAGCTTATTATATGCAAGACGGTTTTCATAATTGATTTTTATTTCAGCAGAGCCTTCATCTCTGTTGAACAGACCCATAGGAAGGAACTCGCAAATAATAACTACATCGCCTGTCTGCTTATCAAAGCTGATGTATCGTGTGCTTTCACCGTTTGTATCAATACCCGAACCAACAATATACCTGTTTGAAAGCACCGTGCCGTAAGGCAAATAAGGTGCATGTTGTTTTTCGGAATTATCAAAGCCGCACTCAGGGCAAATTCTATTGTTGCCGATTTCCTGCATACAACCCATACACAATGACATACTATTTTTCAACTCCAAATCACGTTTCAATTTACAAATCGGATTTTAAATCATCTCATTATTATCTTAAAGAATTATAGCACAAAATTATTATTCCTTTCAAGATTTATGAGTGTCATTATAATTACAGTTTTGTTATAGAAAAAATATGGAAAAAACAATTGGTGGAGATAACGGGGCTCGAACCCGTGACCTTTTGACTGCCAGTCAAACACTCTCCCATCTGAGCTATACCCCCATATAATGCTTGCATATAAAATATTATACACAAGATACATTAATTTTGTTTATGAAAAAGAATTAAATATATTTATATATATTCTTCTTTCATATTAATTATAAGTATTGCATTTCCGTCATAAATTTTTATTTTAGATTTTTCAGAAATAAAAATATTTGAAATTCCAAGCGGAACGCTGCTTTTCAGGCTATACCTGTCAAGCGGATATTCAGCTCCTTCGTATGAAACACAAACACTGTCGCATCCATACGGAAAAAGCGAAAATGTCTTTCCGCAGTATCTGTCAAAGCAATATTCGCCCTTTTCAAGAAATTCGATTCTCTCGTTTTCTGAAAGCAGAACTCCCCTGCCGCCTTTATTGGAAATGTAATAAAGCGCCGAAATGTTTGCAAAAGTATGGTCTGTTCTTCCTCCAAGCGCACCAAGCAAAAGAAAATCGGTAAAGCCTTTTTCAAATGCAAGGTTAATCGAATAAATAGTGTCGGTATCATCCTTATGCGGATTTAGTTTCACAACCTCGCAATCAGCCGATATATTTTTTTTATAAGAATCAAAATCGCCTACAACAAGCTTCGGTTTAATGCCTGCAAGGCTTGCAAACTCATATCCCCTGTCAGCGCATATTACGTAATCACCGGGCTTTACAGCATGCTTTAAGAAATTCGGATTTGTTTCGGGAGAACCCGATATTATTACACAGCGCATTAGAAATCACCTTAATTTTCAATCACAAGCATTTGGAATTTCAATGCATTTCCCATTGTTTTATGTCCTTTACCTCGTTGTACATTGCCACATAGCTTTTATGACGTGACGGTTCAATATCTCCGTCAGTCACTGCCTGCAAAATTCTGCACCCCTTTTCACAGGTATGTGAGCATGAGGTGAACTGACATTCGCCTAAATAACTTTCAAATTCAGGAAAGCAATACTGCAACTGAGTTTTGTCAATCATTTCGTATCTTTGCAAGTCAACAGTGGAAAAACCCGGAGTATCAGCAACAAAACAACCGTCAATTTCAAACAGCTCGACAACCCTTGTTGTGTGCTTGCCTCGTCCGAGCTTACGGCTTATCTGCCCTGTCTGTAATTTAAGATTTGGAAAGATGCAATTTATAAGTGTTGACTTTCCAACACCGCTGTTTCCTGTAAAAGCAGATACTTTGCCATTGAGAAAATCTTTAAGCTTATTAACATCTTCTGTATCATCGGGAGAACAGAGAAATACGGGAAATTTTGAATTGCGGTAAATCTTTGCAATTTTCTCGCCCGACTTCAAGTCATTTTTTGACACGACGATTGCAGGAATCATATTGTTGTTTACTGCCGCCGCAGTCATCTTATCAATTACCGTAAAGTTCGGCTCAGGGTCAACCGTAGAGCAAACGATAACAAGAGTATCAACATTTGCAAGTGCAGGTCTTTTGAGCTTATTTTTTCTCGGCTTGATTTCCTCAATTGATGCAAAGCCCTCGTCGGGAACGGAAATTGCTACCTTATCACCGACAACGGGGGAATTTCCGCTTTTGCGAAAACTTCCCCTTGCCTTACATTCATATTCTATGCCGTCACAGCGGACGTAGTAAAATCCGCCAATTGACTTCATTAATATTCCGTTAAGCATATTCATACTCATCAGAAATTCATACCATTGTCAACAGATCCTGTAGGCTGATCAGAGTCTGTCGGATATTGTGGATTTTCAGGATAAGTTTCAGGCTCTGTTGCAGGCTCATACGGTGCAGTTGTTTCAACAACAAAATCGTAAGTGCCTGTTGTAGTTACAGACGAAGTTGAGAAATCAATACTATACTCACGGTAAGCCTGACCGTCAAGCTGAACAACCACGGTTGAAGTGCCTGAACCTGTAATTTCGAGAGTGCAGGTTTTGTTGTACTTCGGAACAAGAGTTTTTGAATACTGCGGATCAACCACGCCGTCAACAATTACCGTCATTTCAACGGAAGCATCAGTATTTGTCGGAAGGTCAACATAAACATTTACTGTATTTTTGTCGCCCTTGCCCGAGCTTACAGTTAACGTAACAACAGTTCCTTTTTCGACCTTGCCGTATTGTAGCGGTGACATACCTAAAACAGTATCTTTTGCTTCTTTGCTTTCATCATCATACTGCGTTTCTACCGTCAAACCGAGTTCTTCCAGCTTTGATTTTGCTTCACTTAACGTCAAACCGGTTATGGAGGGAAGCTCAACCTGTTCAGCTTTTTCTCCGTTAGCTACGTAAACATAAACCGTTGAACCGATAGTTGCCTTAACTCCGGCTTTCGGGAAGGTGTCAATTGTATACCCCTTTGGTGTTTTTGTGTTTTCTACATAAACTACCTCTGTCATAAAGCTCTTGTCTTTCAGCGACTGCACTGCTTCGCTTTCGCTGAAATTAGTAACAAAAGGAACCGATACTTCGGTATTTGTGCCGTTTACTGTCAGGGTTATTGTCGAGCCGGACTTAACCTTCATTGAACCGCCGGCAGGCTCCTGATCAAGAATTGCGCCGATTTCCTTTGATTCGTCATACTTGCTCTTTATTTCAAACTGGAAATTATTCGGATTATCCTCTTTAACCTCTACAAGAGTCTTGCCGACATAATCAGGAACGTCTACATCTTTTGCCTGAACAGAACTGCAACCTCTGAATACTGCAAGAGCAAATATAATTACAAAAACTGCCACAGCAGCAATCAGAATACCCTTGACTGCATAGTAGGAAGGCTTATGTTCCTTGATAAAATCCTCGTCCTCCGGCTCATCTTCCTGATTTAATCTTTCGTCAGAAACAGATCTTTTAATCACCTTTGTTTTGTCATCCGCTGCGTCTTTCAGCGAATTAACAAATTTTGTCGGCTGATTGTCAACGAATGATTTTCCGTAATCAAAAACAATTGACGGGTTAAGCCTGAACCTCTCTATGTCGCTCAACATTTCAGCGGCAGAGGTATAGCGAGCCGACGGCTGTTTTTGCATAGCTTTCATTGTAATTTGTTCAAGGCCTATGGGTATACCCGGGTTCACCTCACGAGGGTGCTTGGGTGTTGACTGAAGCTGCATAAGCGCAACGGTAACAGCACTGTCACCGTCAAAAGGCAGTTTTCCCGTAAGCATTTCGTAGAGCATTACACCGACGGAATAAATATCTGTTTTTCCGTCAGTAACATCTCCCCTTGCCTGCTCAGGTGCAATGTAATGAACTGACCCGATAGCCTGCTCGGTCATTGTGCGTGTTGCCTTGTCGGAAAAGCGTGCAATACCAAAATCGGTTACTTTGATTGTTCCGTCCTGCAACAGCATAATATTCTGCGGCTTGATATCACGGTGAACGATGCCGCACTCATGAGCGTGCTGCAAAGCCTTTAAAATCTGCGTTGCAAGGTGAAGTGCGTCCTTCCACTCAATTATGCCCTGTCTGTCAATATACTCTTTAAGCGTAATTCCGTCGATATATTCCATTACAATGTACTGAATCATATCTCCGAAGCTTACATCGTAAACCTTGACGATATTCGGATGAGAAAGCATTGCAATAGCTTTTGATTCGTTTTTAAATCTGCGAATAAACTCCTCGTTGTTGAGGTATTCATCTTTAAGAATCTTAATTGCAACCTCACGGTCGTCGATTGTGTCGGTACAACGGTAAACATTAGCCATTCCGCCCACGCCGATAAGCTCATGGATTTCATAACGGCCGTCAAGTCTTTTGCCAATATATTTATCCAAAAGGTTCACTCCAATCAATTAGTAAATCACTGTTGCGGTAATGTTATCGCTTCCGCCGCCATCTTTTGCACATTCAACAAGCTTTGTGATAAGTCCCTCTCCGCGGTTTTCGTGGCAAATTTTAACCATATCGCCTGTTGAAACACAGTTTGAAAGTCCGTCGGTACAAATGAGAAGAACGTCGCCGTAAATAAAGTTTGCTTCTATATAATCAAGTCTTACGGACGGCTTTATTCCTAACGCTCTTGTAATGAAGTTTTTGTTAGGATGATTCTGAGCCTGCTCATAGGTAAGCTCTCCGCGGCGCACCATTTCCTGAACAACTGAGTGGTCCTCGGTAAGCTGTTTTATCTTACCGCCTCTGATTGCATATGTACGGCTGTCGCCAACGTGAACAACGTGAACGGTTGTGTCCTTGACAAATACAAATTCACAGGTAGTACCCATTCCTGTAAGTTCGGGATCTTTTGTTGAAAGCTCGAATATTTTCATATTGGCGTTTACAACAATTTCAGCCATAAGCTCGCCGATTTGTTCCTTTGTCATATCATCCTTATATAAATCGGTAATTTTGGTGCTTATATATTCAACGGCTGTTGCGCTTGCAATATTTCCGCCGTTGGCACCTCCCATTCCGTCGCACACTACTGCCCAAACACAGCTGGGAGAAATAACTCCGAAGCGAAAATCATCCTGATTCTGGGTTCTGACAAGTCCGATGTCGCTTTTGCTGAATACTTCCAAGTTATTTACCTCCTTTTAAAATATGATTTCGTTTAAGCTGACCGCAGGAAGCGTTTATATCGCTTCCGAGAGTTCGCCTTACGGTTGCCGTAATATTTTTTTCGGCAAGTATATCAATAAAAGACTGCTGTCTTTTTATATTGCTCTTTATGTATCCCGTTCCCTCAACGGTGTTTACGGGAATTAAATTTACATGGCAGTTCATACCCGACAATCGGTCTGCAAGCTCTCTTGCATTTGCGTCGCTGTCATTCACTCCGCTAATCATTGAATATTCAAAGGTAACCCGTCTGCCTGTTGTGTTGAAATAATCTCTGCACGACTGTAATAATTCTTCTATGGAATATTTTTTAGCAATCGGCATTGTTTTCTTTCTGATTTCATCATTCGGTGCGTGAAGTGAAACCGAAAGAGTAATCCCAAGATGGAGCTTTGCAAGCTCGTAGATTTTCGGAACAATTCCGCATGTTGAAAGCGTAATGTGGCGCATACCAATGTTAAGACCGTTGTCAGATGAAGCAAGATTTATAAACTTGATAACATTGTCAAAATTATCAAGCGGCTCGCCCATTCCCATAAGCACAACATTTGAAATTCTTATATTCAAGTCCCTTTGAGCCGCCTCAATCTGTGCAAGCATTTCTGAAGGGGTAAGACTGCGTGAAAAGCCGCTTTTTCCTGTTGCACAAAAGGTACAGCCCATTTTACAGCCGACTTGAGTTGATATACACATTGACCAGCCGTGCTTATAGCTCATAACCACAGCTTCAACGCACTCACCATCGTTAAAGGAAAAAAGGTACTTTACTGTTTTATCATACCTTGAAACAAGTTTTTTTTCAATATTTGCAACAGAAATGTAACTACTTGTTTTTAAAAAATCTCTTAAGTCTGTTGAAATATTGCGCATTTCATCAAAACTTACAACATTTTTTGAAAGCCACAAGCGAATCTGTTTTGCACGAAACTTCGGAAATCCTCCGTCTGTTACGAAATTTTCAAGCTCTTCGTCATTTAAAGATTTTATGTCAACGAGCAATTTCAGACCTTCTTTCCGAATACTGCAATGTAAAATCCGTCGGTACCTGCCGTGTGAGGCATAAGCGTAATTTCGTAGTCTTTTTCTTCAAATGCACGGTTAATCTGAGACGGAAGCGAAAGCTTAACCCCGAAAAAATCCGGGTGTTCCTCAAGAAAGCGCTGTGCATTTTTATTGTTTTCCTCCGGGTTTAATGTGCAGGTAGAGTATACAAGACGACCGCCGTTTGCAAGATACTGAGCGCTTTGACAGAGAATCTTGTACTGTAGCTGTGGCAAATCGTCGGTGATAAGGTTATCTTTATAGCGAATTTCAGGTTTTCGTGAAAGAATTCCCAGTCCGCTGCACGGAACATCGCAGAGAATTTTGTCGGCAAGCGGCAAAGAGGTTTGCGAAGAGGCTCCGTCACGCTTCATGGTAATTATTGAATGTATGCCAAGTCGCTTTGAACCGTCACTTATTAATTTTAGCTTATGGTCGTACAAATCGCAGGCAAAAATTTTGCCCCTGTCTCCCATATACTGCGCCGCTGTAAATGATTTTCCGCCGGGCGCCGAACAAACATCGAGCATTACCTCTCTGGGCTTCGGTGAGAGAAAATCAACGCAGAGCTGAGAAGATGCATCCTGTATATGAAGTTTTCCCGATTTATATGCAGATAAACACTCAATTGAGCCTGTTTCGGTTAGAGAAACTGCATTTTCAAGAAATGGAATTTTCTCGGCTGTTACATTATCCTTAGCAAGCTCTGCAATAAGTGAATTTTTATCAGTTTTTAGCGTATTTATTCTTGCGCAAATTTTCGGTCTGCCGCCGAGTGAGATTAAAAGCTTTTCTGTGTTTAGTTCTCCATAAGAATTAATCCACAGTTTTACAAGCTCCTGCGGTGCAGAATATTTGACAGAATAATACAAAATCTTGTCAGACTTGTCGGGAAGCTTATATTTTTCCTCTGCACGTGTGATACTGCGGAGTATTCCGTTGATAAATCCCGAAGATTTTTGAAGTTTACACTTTTTTGCAAGATTTACGCTCTCGTTTACAGCCGCACTTTCGGGAATTTTATCCATAAACAAAAGTTGTAAAATTCCCAGTCTTAATATCATTTTTGTTTTGGGTTCAATTTTCCTTAAAGGAATTTTAGAATACTGCCTGATAATATAATCAAGTGTAATTTTTCGCTCAAGCACTCCGTAAACGAGTGCCGAAACAAAGGAGCTGTCAAGCCCTGACAGCCTGTTTTCACGTATTGCATTGTTAAGTGCAATATTTGAATAGGCATTATCCTGTTCAATTTTCATCAACACGTTAAGCGCTGTATTTCTCGGGTTTGACATTTTATTTCTCCGTTAAATCCATATATTAATTTCTTCTGTTATTTGCAATTATAATAAGTCTTAAAAGCTGCATAATTGCGGTAAGAGCAGCGGCAACATATGTCATTGCAGCAGCCTGAAGAGTGCGCTTTGCACCTGTGTATTCTTCGCCGTAAAGCAAATCAGACTCCTTGATGCACTCAAGCGCCCTTTTTGACGCATTAAATTCAACAGGCAGAGTTGCAATTGTAAACAGCACCGACAGTGAAAACAGAATAATTCCGATGTAAAGCATAACAAATCCTATTTTTGCGGTAAAAATGAGTCCGAATAAAATTAAAATCCAGCTTAACTGTGAGCCTATCTTTGCCATAGGCAGTACGGCGCTTCTGATTTTATTCGGCATATAACCCTCCGCGTGCTGAACTGCATGGCCTGCTTCGTGACATGCTACACCTACTGCGGCTACGGAAGTGTTGTTGTAAACTGTTTCGGAGAGTCTTATTACATTTGTTCTCGGGTCAAAGTGGTCGGTCATACTGCCAGCCACTTGTTCAATTCTCACGCCCGTAACTCCGTTCTTGCGAAGCACATACTCAGCCGCCTGTGCACCTGTAAGATTGCGTGAATTTCTGATTTTTGAATATTTTGAAAATGTTGACTTTACATTAATCTGACAAATCAGAGTAATTATTATGCAGGGCACGATAAAAACAAGATATGTCCAGTCAAATCCGTAAAAAAATGGCATAAAAAGTCCTCCTATTCGATAATTTCGCCGATTTCAATTCTATGTCCTGCAAGAAAAGCATCGGCTGTCATACGCTTTTTTCCTTCGGGCTGAAGCTCAAGAATTTCAACAGAATTTTCACCACAGCCGACAACAAACGGATTTATTGAAAGAACCTCTCCGATTTTGCCTGAGTTGGAGCAAAGCCTTGTTGAAAAGATTTTTACGTTCTTTCCGCAAATTTTAGCTGTTGCAACAGGCCAAGGGTTAAGTCCCCTTACCTTGTTGTGAACTTCAAAAGCTGATTTTGAAAAATCAAGCGGGCAAAGCGACTTGTCAATCTTTGAAGTATGAGTTGCAAGACCTTCGTCCTGCTTTTGAGGTGTAATTTCGCCTTTTTCAAGTGCACTAAGTGTTTTCAAAATAAGCTCGCCGCCAAGAAGGGCAAGTCGGTCAAAAAGCTCGCCCGATGTTTCATTTTCGCCGATTTTTGTTTCCTTTTTGAGCAAAATATCGCCTGTATCCATACCTATATCCATAAGCATTGTTGTAATTCCCGTTACCTTATCGCCGTTTAACACCGACTGCTGAATCGGCGCAGCTCCTCGGTATTTGGGCAAAAGCGAACCGTGAATGTTGACGCAACCGAATTTAGGTGCGTCAAGCACGGCTTTGGGAAGAAGTTTTCCGTAAGCCGCAACGACAATTACATCTGGGTTGTAGCTGTTGATAACTTCAAGCGCATCGCTGTTTTTTATTGAGTCAGGCTGATAAACCGGAATATCAAGAGATTGGGCGCATATCTTTACATCGGGAGGAGTTAAAATCTGCTTTCTGCCCCTTGGCTTATCTGGCTGGGTAAATACTGCGCATACCTCATGCTCGGAAGAAGCAAGAGATTTTAGTGCGGGAACAGCAAAATCGGGAGTTCCCATATAAATTATTTTCATATTGTTTCCTTCTTATTTTATAACGCATTTTATTGCAAAGATGATTATTCAGCAGATGGCATTTACCGCAGCAAAAGCTCGCCGTATTTAAGAGAATGGATTAAATATTCATCTTTTCAATTTCCTTAGGAGTCAACATTCTGATTGCTTTATCTTTGAAAATTATGCCTTCAAGGTGGTCAAGCTCATGACAAAAAGCCTTTGCAAGCAAATCCCTGCCATCAATTACAAATTCGTTGCCGTTTCTATCCTGTGCTTTAACCTTTACATAATCAGGACGGCGTGTGTATCCCCACTCTCCGGGACATGAAAGGCAGCCCTCGAGCGTTTCCTGTTCGCCGCTGTAGGCTATAATCTTCGGATTTACAAGTTCTATAACACCCTCGCCAATGTCGATTACAACAACTCTGCGCAGTATTCCTACCTGCGGTGCCGCAAGCCCTGCACCCTGTGCAAGGTGGAGGGTTTCAATCATATCATCAATTAGTTCGGCAAGCTTGGCGTCAAACTTTTCTACTATTCTGCATTTTTTTGTAAGGACGCTGTCGCCCTCTTTTACAATTTGTCGGATTGCCATTTACTTTCCTTTCCTTTGTCAGCAGACGAGTGCGTTCATATCAGCATACGCAGTCACACTGCCAAATTCTTTATTTTTACCGAACTCAATAAGCAGTGTTGAAAGCAACTTTCGAAATTCACGGTTGTTTTTACACTTAATTATGAGTTTGTATCTGAATTTATTACTTACCTTTACAACAAGGGCAGGCGATGGTCCCAAAATTCTCAAAGGAATATTTGGATAATCACTTTTTGCAAAGCTGATAAAAGAGCTTAAAAAAGCGTTTGCCGCCTTTAAGGTGAGCGCTTGATTTTCACCTACAAAGCCTATCAGGCAAATATCTGCAAACGGAGGATAAAGCATAGCCTTGCGGACATTAATTTCAGTATTAAAAAATGTATCGTAATCCTGTTTTGCCGCCATCGAAATTATAAGATTATCGGGCGTATACGACTGAATTACAGCCATTCCCTTGCTGTCGCCTCTGCCGCTTCTTCCCACAACCTGAGTGAGAAGCGAAAACGAACGCTCATAACTGCGGTAATCGTCGGCATAAAGCATATGGTCGGTGTTGAGCACCCCGACAAGCGTTACATTTGGAAAATTAAGCCCCTTTGCTACCATTTGCGTACCAACAAGAATATCATATTCACCGTTAGCAAAAGCAGTTATCATCTTTTCATAAGAGGATTTTGACGAGGCGGCGTCGGTATCCATACGCAAAATCCTTGCATTAGGAAAAATCTGAGAAATATCACTTTCAGCCTTTTGTGTGCCTGTGCCGCCAAAACGAAGCGACTGACTGTGACAGTTAGGGCACTCGTCGGTGCAGGGAATCGAATAGCCGCAGTAGTGGCACATCATTCTGTTGTTTGCGCTGTGGTATGTCAGCGAAATTGAACAGTTGGGGCATGTCACAGGTTCCCCGCAAACACGGCAAGTAGCAAAAGTATTGTGCCCTCTGCGGTTTAAAAGAAGAATTGACTGCCTTCCATGTTCAAGATTATAGTTGAGATTTTCAAGCAGTACATAGGAAAAACCTGTTGTGTTACCGTTTTGCACCTCAACATTCATATCGGCAGTCACTACCTCGGGCAATACGGCTTTGCCATAGCGGCGTGAAAGCGTATTAAGAGAATATCTGCCGTTTTTAGCATAGTAATAGGTTTCTACACTTGGAGTTGCCGAGCTTAAAATCAGAAGCGCATTGTTCTGCGCACATCTGAATTTTGCAATTTCTCGGGCATGATAGCGCGGAGTGCTTTCGGATTTATAGCTGTACTCCTGCTCCTCATCCATTATAATCAGTCCAAGATTATCAAAAGGTGCAAACACAGCACTTCGTGTTCCGATAACAATCTTTGCAAGTCCTTTTTTTACCCTCTTGTATTCGTCAAGCCTTTCTCCGAGCGACAATGCACTGTGAAAAACGGCTATTTTATCGCCGAATCGCTGTGAAAACTGTGAAACAAACTGCGGTGTAAGTGAAATCTCGGGAACCATTACAATTATTCCCCTGCCGTCGTCTATTACTCTTTCAATCAACCTGATAAACACGCTTGTTTTTCCCGAACCGGTCACACCGTAGAGCAGGCTAATATGGGGCTTTAAGTCCTTGTACTCACAGTAAAGCGAATCGCAGGCTTTTTGCTGTTCGTCCGAAAGGGTAATTTCAGCAATTTCGGAATCAGCACTTCGCTTTTCAATACGAAAAACCTCTTCATCATAAAAATGAATCAATCCCTTTTTGCACAGTGAGTCAATGACCGAAGAAGAAACGCCCGTAAAGTACATAACCTCTTTAACCGAAACACCGCCGGTCATTTCAATCAAATCATAGACATTTTTCTGCTTTTCCGTTAGTCTGATCTTTGAAATGTCGGCATTGGAGTTTACCGCCGTCATTTTTGCAGTTGCATCGCAAACCCTGCGAAAAGCTTCGTCCGACTTATAAAGAGCACCCTTTTCGACAAGCAAATCAAGCATATAAGTATCGGAATAACCAAAAGTGCTGAGGATTACATCGGATTTTACGGGTCTGCGTTTTGAAAAAAGATAATCGTAAATTCTCTGTTCCTCAAAATCCATCACGGGTGCATTTCCAACAGGTAAATCATTTGCACCGTAAACTGTTGTTACTTTATAGTTGATTCCTGCCGGAAGCATTGTTTTTACCGCATCGTAAAGAGTGCAAAAGTAATGCTCCTTCATAAACTCGGCTGTCTTAATCATTTCTTCCGACAAAACCGGCTCATTGTCCAGTACGCTGATAACAGATTTCAAGGCATCTGAACGTGAATAGCTGACTTCCAAAACTATTCCCTGACGTTTTTTATTACCCCTGCCGAACGGCACAAGCACACGGGCACCGACTTTACAGCGATTTAAAAGCTGTTGAGGAATAAGATAGTCAAACGGCTTATCAAAAGAATAAACCGTGTTTTCAACTGCAATGCTTGCAACTAAATCAGAGTTCATCTTCTTCCGGCTCTAAGAGGTTTATTTCGTGTTTTTTAATTTCGTCAATTGCAAGAAGAACGGGTTTTTCTTCAGTAACAGTCTTTTCTTCTTCAAACTGCTGCGTAATCTGTCTTGCTCTTTTTGAAACGCCTACTACAAGTGCGTACTTGCTCTGCTTACCCTCAAATAATTCATCTACATTTACTCTGTGCATAATAATTCTCCTTAACTCTTCTTAAAATATTTATCTTAGCCGTGATAATCACACGGGATTTACACTTATTTTGTCTCCGATTTTGCTGTTTTGATAATGTTGATAATCTCGTCAACAGCATCTTCAAGCTTATCGTTCACTACAGCGTACTTGTATTTATCCTTAAAGCTGATTTCTCTTTTTGCCTGTCCAAGACGCTCAAGGATAGTTTCTTCGTTCTCGGTATTTCTTTTTCTCAGCCTTTTTTCAAGTGTATCAATCGACGGCGGAAGCACGAATATGCTGAGAACATCGGGGTACTTCTCCATAATCTGAAGTCCTCCGCAAACCTCTATTTCAAGAAAAACGTCATAGCCCTGATTAAGTAAATCCTCAACCTGCTGTTTCGGAGTACCGTAGTAATTTCCGCAGTACTGTGCATACTCAAGATAACCGTCTTTTTTAATAAGGCTTTCAAACTGCTCCTTTGTAACGAAATTATAGTGAACTCCGTCAATTTCTCCGTTTCTGGGGGAACGAGTTGTGTTTGAAACCGAAAGTCTGATGTTTTTGTCACGCTTTAACAGCTCCTGCATTATTGTTCCTTTACCTACGCCCGACGAGCCTGTGTATAAAACGAGCATTCCTCTTTTTTTACTGTTCATCCTTTTGCTCCTCACTTTCCTCGGTTCTGTTCTGGATTGCCTCGCAGGAAATTGCCGAAAGCACAACGTGGTTATTGTCGGTAATCAGAACAGACTTACACTTTCTTCCGCATGTTGCGTCAATCAACATTCCGTCTGCCTTTGCTTCCTGAACAATTCGCTTAACGGGAGCCGAAACAGGCGCAACCACTGCAACAAGTTTGTCAGAGCTTACAAGATTGCCAAAACCGATATTAATAAGCTTCATATTACCCCTTATTTCTCTGAAAAATACTTACTCGATATTCTGAACCTGCTCACGGATTTTTTCAATTTCACTCTTGATGTCAACTACTTTGTGAGCAAGAACAGCATCCTGAACCTTTGAACCGATTGTATTTGCTTCACGGTTCATCTCCTGAATTATAAAGTCAATTTTTCTTCCGACAGGCTCATCGTACTCAAGAAACTTTTCAAGCTGTGCAAAGTGACTTCTGAGCCTTACTGTTTCTTCGGCTACGGCAACCTTATCGGAAAATACTGCCACCTCGGTTAAAACCCTCTGTTCGTCAATTTCAACCTCGTAATCTTCAAGCGTTTGCTTAATTCTCTCAAGCAAACGACTCTCGTATTCTGCAACAGTCTGAGGAGAACGCTCCTCAATCTCAGTGACAATTGAAAGAATTGTGTTTGCCCTGCTTAAAATGTCGGCTTTCATCTTCTCGCCCTCGGTTTCACGCATTGCAATGAACGAATCAATAGCAGTTTTTGCAACTGATAAAACGTCATTAGTAATCTGTTCTTCGTCCTCGGCAGGCTTGTGAACGGTGAAAATATCGGGAAAACGTGAAAGTGAAACAACAGTTACATCGTTTTCAATTTCGTAAGTATCGCTGATTTCTTTCATAGCGTTGATATAGCCCGACACAAGCTGATGATTTACCGTAACCTCCGAAGGCGCTTCGTTATTTGCGCCTATGGTAACGAACATATCTATTTTTCCTCTGGACACCATTGAATTGACATAGCTTTTCAGCTTATCGTCAAGAAAGCCATATCCTCTGGGAGTACGGCAGGAAAATTCAAAGTAGCGGTGATTTACACTTTTGATTTCTACGGCAATTTCTCTGCCGTTGATTTCAGTTTCGCACCGACCGAATCCGGTCATTGACTTAATCATTTTTCTACTTCCTTTCAAAACTTCTGTTTATTTAAAATTCTCTATATTTTTACTTTTCATATAATAGTGTATTATACCACTATTATAATATTTTGACAATGGAGTTATTACAAAACTGTAATAACTTTTTTTGTTTACAGACTATAAATGCTTGTGATATACTTATTAAGATAGATTTACTTTATTAAGAAGGAATGAATTTTATGTCAGGACATAACAAATGGAGTACAATTAAACAGAAAAAGGGTAAAAACGACGCTGCAAGGGCTAAGGTTTTTACTAAAATCGGCAGAGAGCTTATTGTTGCAATCAAAGAGGGCGGCAGCGCTGACCCGAGTGTTAACTCAAAGCTCAAAGACTGTATTGCAAAAGCAAAGGCTGCAAACGTGCCTAATGACAATATTGAACGTATTATCAAGAAAGCCGCTAATGACAGCGATTCCACAAACTATGAGGCTGTTACATACGAAGGCTACGGTCCGAGCGGTGTGGCAGTAATTGTTGAGGCGCTGACCGATAACCGTAACAGAACAGCAGGTGAAGTAAGACACTACTTTGATAAATTCGGCGGAAATATGGGCACACAGGGTTGTGTAAGCTTTATGTTCTCACAAAAAGGAGTTCTCGTTATTGAGCGTGAAGAACTTGAAAAGGACGAAGATACTGTTATGAGTGACGCTCTTGAGTGCGGAGCATCAGATTTTGAGGCTGATGAAGACGTATTCACAATTTACACAGAGCCTGAGGACTTTGGTGCAGTAAGAGATGACCTTGAAAAATTAGGTTATGCTTTTGTTTCGGCAGAGCTTGAAATGGTGCCAAGCACATATACTAAGCTTGAGGACGAAGAAACCGCAACAAAAATGCAGAAGATGCTTGATATGTTCGAGGATAACGACGATATTCAGAATGTATGGCACAACTGGGAAATGGATTAATTAAATCTGTGTTCAGCAAAAACCGCCTTTCGACTGAAAGGCGGTTAATTTATTTTTTCTTATAATACATAAGACAGTGACAATAACCCTCAAATGCAGGGTCGGATATTTTGCTTTTAAAATCTTCGCACATACATTTTGTTGAAGAACTTTTGACAAGCATACTCGGACAGTAACCACCTGTCCTTTTCAATCCTTCTCTGACACATTTTACTATTGACTTATCTTCATTAAGAAGGATTTTCACTAAATCACCTGTTTCTGTCTATAATTTTCTGAAGCTGCTGCTCGCTTTTAAAACCGATTGACCTATCTACAGCTTGTCCGTTTTTGAAAATTACAATATTGGGTATTGACTGTACTTCAAATTCATCTGAAATAGCGGGATTTTCATCAATATTAATCTTATAAAATTCAACAGCCGAATTCACCGTGCTAAGCTTTTCAAGTATCGGTGACAGCATTTTGCACGGGCCGCACCAATCTGCAAAAAAATCAACAACAACTATATTTGGAGAGTTAATCACCTTTTCAACAAACTCTTCCTGATAAATTTTGTCAACCATAATAACATTGCTCCTTTTTTTAGAAATTTGGAATATTAAAAACAATAAATTGTCATAATATCGCAAACTATTTAACAGCGATATAATTTATTTATTCCATATTTATTATTAATATTTACGCACAATTTAAAATTTTGCATAAAATATTTTTATAATATCCACAATTTTTGATGCTATTTTCCTTTAAATTAAGAATATCGCAAATAAATATGTTTGTCAAGTGAAAATATGCTGATTTTATCAAATAGTAACAATTACTGATTTTAAAAAAACGACTGTTTCCGTTTAATTGCGGAAACAGTCGCTTTTTATTCAGTGATATTATCTTTCAATTTTTGATAAAATTCGGGAAATGAACGTTTAATGCTCATAGGTTTGAAGCTGCTGTTTACAAAGCAGTGGGTTGTATAACCTGTTGATGCAATTTCATCATTATCGCAAAAACGCATTGTGTATTCATACCTCATTCGAGAACCGTTGAAAAACACAAGTTTGACTTCAATATACATATCGTCAAAAAATCTTATTGGCTTTACGTACTTTGCATAAGCGTCAACATTCGGAATAAGCACTCCGCATTCTTCAAGCTCAAGCACGTCACAGCCGATTTTGTGCATAAAATCAATACGAGCTTCCTCAAAATATCTTATATGATTAGAATGGTGAACGATTCCCATTCTATCGGTTTCATAATAAGCCGCACGTCTGATATAAAATCCATTCTCCATACAGATACCTCTTTACTTTTTAAGAAGCAAGCCGTCCTTTAAGTCCTGTTCAGCTTGTTTTTTAATTATGAAGTGCTGTTTTTTGCCCGTAGCCGTATGCGGGAGCTCTTTTACAAAACGGAAGTAGCGAGGAGCCTGATATTTTGAAATATTAGGCGACGCAGAGCAATAATCAGCAAGCTCAGCAACCGTAAGGCTGTCATCCTCGGGGATTACGTAAGCCGCAACTGACTCTCCCCTTGTGCTGTCGGGCACGCCCGTTACAATGCACTCGTGAACCTTTGGATGGAGGTTAAGGACTTCCTCAATTCTTGCAGGATAGATATTTTCACCCTTACTGATAATCATATCGTCTTTTCTGCCTGCAATTGTGATAAACTGCTTTTTGTCCCATATACCTATGTCACCCGTGTACATCCAACCCTTGTAGAATTTTTCTTTTGTGGCTTCGGGATTATTCACATAGCTGTAGGTAGATTTGCCGGGACAGCTTATAATAATCTCGCCCTCGGTTTTGTTGTCAGTGGGAACAACATCATCAGGCTCTGCCTTTTTGTCGTCGTAAACCCTTACAACTCTTACTTCGTCGTCAGTACAGGAACGTCCTGCCGAACCTGCCATTTCGGGCAAATCAAACGGGCGAAGGAACGTATTCCAAAATGACTCTGTTGTGCCGTAGCCGTTGAAAATATTGCGGGTAAGCACATTTTGAAAACGTATGCACACTTCCCTTTCAAGAGGACTGCCCATTGTGACAATTCCCTTTAGTGTTGAAATATCCTTAGGATGCTTTTCCTGTCTGCTTGCAAGCAAATTAAGAATTGACGGAACTCCGGTCATAAAAGTAATTTCGTACTTTTCAACGTAATCGATACAATTTTTCGGGTTAAAGGTACGAAGAATCACCATAGCCGCACCTGCATAAAGAGTAGGCGTCGGACCGCCCGAATGAAGTCCGCCCCTGTGAAACCACGGGGTCATATTCATTGTAACGTCTGTAGGGTTAAGCGGAAAATGCATAATTACATCATGCGCCGACAAAACTTCGTTTACGTTGTTAAGCGGAACGCCCTTTGGTGTTCCCGTTGTACCAGATGTCTGAAGTCGTACAACCTCGTCATAAAAATACGGATTAAAGTCAACGGGAGGATTTTCTTCTGACGCATTCTCTACATAATCATCATAAAGAATGTGATTTTCAGGAAGAGTAAATTCCCTTGATGTAACATTTACAGCAATCACAACTTCAGGCTTATGCTTACAAATTGAAAGCGCATCAATAGCAGTCTGCACTATTTCGGCGTCATAAACATAGACCTTAGGCTTATTGTGGTCGATAATTTCAGCTGTTTCACCAGGAGAAAGATTGAAATTTGCAGGATTGAAAATTGCCCCTATTTTCTGGGAAGCAATATAACCGAACAAAAACTGGGGAGAATTGAAAAGCTGAGCAAATACTACATCGCTTTTCTTAACATTGCTGACTTTCATAGCGTTGGCAAATTTATTTGAATCTCTGTTTAATTCAGTGTAGGTCCATATTCTGCCTGACATCGGGTCGAAAGCTGCATTCTTGTAGCCAAAGCGCCTTACATTTCGCATAAATCCATTAAGCCAGGTAAACTCACTTTCAAAAGTCCTTTTAAACATTTCACAATCGTATGTCAGTTCCATAAAATCAGCCTGCTTTCATAAAATAATTCGCTATATTATTAATACTTACCTACTATAATACTTGAATTTTGTCCTCCAAAACCGAATGCATTTGACATTGCATACTTTATGTCAGCTTTTTTAGCTGTATTGGCAACAAAGTCAATGCCTGCGCACTCCGGGTCAACTTCGTTGAGATTAATTGTCGGAGGTAAGATTCCTGTTTCAATTGCTTTTACGCAGGTGATTGTTTCTGTTATTCCGCCTGCACCCATCATATGGCCTGTTGCTCCCTTTGTTGAGCTTACATAAGGCAGATTTTCTTTAAACACCTTTTTAATTGCAGAAGTTTCAACAGAATCGCCCTTATTTGTAGCAGTTCCATGTGCATTAATATAACCAATTTCTTCTGCTTTTATTCCGGCTTCTTCAATAGCCAGCTGCATACAAGCAATTGCACCTCTGCCTTCGGGATGAGGTGCAGTAACGTGATGAGCGTCGCCGGTATTGCCGCAGCCTTTGATGACTCCGAGAATTTTTGCACCTCTGGCAAGAGCGTGTTCCTCGGTTTCAAGAATCAGCGCACCGCCGCCCTCGCCTATTACAAAGCCGTCACGTGTAACATCAAACGGTCTGCTTGCACTTGACGGAGAGTCGTTTCGTCTTGATAAAGCCTTTGCGTTTGCGAGAGAATAAATAACAAGAGGACAAAGCACGGATTCTGCACCGACAGCAAGCATTACATCTGCTTTTCCTGCGTTTATGCACATACAAGCGGTATTGATTGCGTCACCGCCCGAAGAACACGCTGTGCTTACCGTAAAGCTTGGTCCCTGAATATTGTAATCAATTGCGATATTTGCAGCTGCGATATTGCCGAGAATTTTCGGAATAAATCTGGGACCTACCTTCTTGTGAGATGCACCCGACAAAGCGTCCTGAGTATATGCAATAGTTGCAATACCGCTCATTGCTGTTCCCATAACAATTCCCGTTCTCTGCGGCTCAATTTCAAGCTTACTCTGCTTTAAAGCCTCCTCAGCGGCAATATACGCATATTGCATAAACGGGTCGGTTTTTCTTATAAGGTCTTTGGGAAGATAATCTGACGGGTTAAAATTCTTTACCTCGCCGGCAATTTGCACGGCAAGCTCGCTTGGGTCAAAGGTTCGGATTGTATCAATTCCCGAAACACCTGCGGTAATATTCTTCCAGTAATCATCTACGCCCACACCTACCGGAGTTACTGCGCCCATTCCGGTAATTACAATTTTTTTCATAACAATACTCCTCAAGCACAAATTTAAAATAGTTATTTACATTTTGCATATTATTATGCTATACTTGAATTATAGCAGAATATAAGTAATAATTCAACAGTTTGTATAATGCAAAAACACCAACTTTCAGGGATATATTTCCGGTTTCTGCATAACATTATTTAACGAAAGGCACGATAAAAAGTGGATATTAATCAATTAAATTGTTTCATTTCCGTAGCGCAGACATTAAACTTCTCAGAAGCGGCACGCCGCAACTATGTTTCGCAATCAACCGTAAGCCGCTACGTGAGCGACCTTGAAAAGGAATTCGGCGTTCAGCTTTTTGCACGCTCACACAGAGATGTAATCATCACAAATGAGGGCAAAACCCTGCTCCCCTACGCAATTGAAATTGTAGATACACTTAAAAAAGCAAAAACAGTCATTAAACAGATGCATGATGGAGGTCAGGGCAAAATCACGCTCGGCTGCGATGTAACCTCGCTGTGTTTCCCGTCAAAATGCGTTTCTGATTTCAATGAAAAATACCCTGCAATTACAATTGAAGTAAAGCCGCTTGACTGTGACGACAAAAGCCAGGCTATTACGGGAAGCGATTTTGACTTCTGCTTTATGCCCCGTGATATGGTGCCCGAAAACTCCGGAATTGAAACGCTTGTCACACACAATGAAACGCTTGCTATTGTAACGGCAAAAAACTATAAATTTAAGAACAAAAAATCTGTAAGTCTAAGAGATCTTGCTGATGAAAAACTGCTCTTGCTCTCCGAATCTGTTTCACCTATCGTATATATGGAAATTATGGATTTATTCCGCACTTTTCACATATCACCGAACGTTAAAGACACGTTTGATGACCTTGTTTCGATGTATATTTCAGTTTCATCAGGTCTCGGAATTTCCATTATTCCGCAGTCTCTTGCAACATTCACCTCAAACGAATACACAGATGTTTTTCCTGTTGACGATGCAGATACAAGCATAGCCTACGTTATGGCTTGGGGCAAAAATATATCTAATCCCGCCGCAAAGCTTTTTGTTGAAGCTGTTAAAAAATACGCCAAGGGCGATGACAATGCATACGGTCTATAATTGTAAAAAATTGTCACACAAATATATAATTTGACAAATAGTGCAACTTCTACAAAATTTTCACAAACAAATAATATAAAAAGTATTTACTTTATTGAAAAACGGTGATATAATTATCCCAGTCAAGCGAAATTGACCAATTAAGTTATATTGGAGGAGTTTGTAATGTACAGATTTACATTGCCCCGTGACCTTTTTCACGGTGAAGATGCACTCTCAAGTCTTAAAACCTTAGAGGGTAAAAAGGCAATTATTGTTGTAGGCGGCGGTTCAATGAAACGTTTTGGATTTCTTGACAAAGCTGTTGAATATTTAAAAGAAACAGGTATGGAGGTTAAGCTTTTTGAAGGTGTTGAGCCTGACCCATCTGTTGAAACAGTTATGAAGGGTGCTGCTGTAATGCAGGAATTTCAGCCCGACTGGATTATTGCAATGGGCGGCGGTTCACCGATTGACGCTGCAAAGGCTATGTGGGCATTCTATGAATATCCTGAAACAACCTTTGAGGATTTGATTACACCGTTCAGCTTTCCAAAGCTCAGAACCAAGGCTAAATTCTGCGCCATTCCGTCTACATCGGGTACTGCAACTGAAGTTACAGCTTTCTCTGTAATCACAGATTATTCAAAGGGCATCAAGTATCCGCTTGCTGACTTTAACATCACTCCCGATGTTGCTATTGTCGACCCTGCTCTTGCAGAAACAATGCCGAAAAAGCTTACTGCTCACACAGGTATGGACGCTATGACTCACGCAATTGAGGCATTCGTTTCTACACTTAACTGCGAATATACAGACGCACTTGCACTTCATGCTATTAAAATGATTCATGACAACCTCAAAAAGTCTTATGACGGAGATATGGCTTGCCGTGATAAGATGCACGACGCTCAGTGCCTTGCAGGTATGGCTTTTTCTAACGCTCTGCTCGGCATTGTTCACTCAATGGCTCACAAGACCGGCGCTGCTTTCTCGGGCGGTCATATTATCCACGGCTGTGCTAATGCTATGTATCTTCCAAAGGTTATTAAGTTTAATTCAAAGGACGCTACAGCAGCAGAACGTTATGCTCGTATTGCAAAGTTCATTGACCTTAAGGGCGATACAACAGAAGAGCTTGTTGACGCACTTATCGCTGAGCTCCGCAGTATGAACGACCAGCTTGACATTCCGCAGGCTATCAAGAACTACGGTCCCGGCGGAGTAAAAGCTGACGAAAGTATAATTGACGAGAAAGAGTTTATGGATAAGCTTCCCGAAACAGCTAAAAATGCTATCGGCGACGCTTGTACAGGCTCTAATCCCCGTCAGCCAAGCCAGGAGGAAATGGAAAAGCTCCTTAAGGCTTGCTACTACGATTTAGAAATTGATTTCTAATTTCCTTTTTTCATTTCTCTTTACACATTAAAAGAAGCTGTCCTAGAATGGGCAGCTTCTTTGCGTAAACAACATTTTTATATTTAATTCTTAATGAAAATTTTATTCTTTATGTATGGAATAACCGCATTCTGTTCAACTCCGATTACCGTTGAAATCTCCTCTTTTATGATTTTCTCGGCTTCACGAAGAAACATTTCATCGGAAATATGGAGTTTTCTGCCCTTGCTGCTCTGCACTGTTTTGTGCAGCCAGATAGATTTCAGCAAAACAAGAATTTCGCTTACATTACCAAACGAAATGATATTTCTGAATTCTTCTTTTCTTTCTGCTTCGTTTGTGTTCCACTCAATATCCTTTACCGACACATTATTTAACACCTCGTCAAGCTGATCACAAGTCATAAGTCTTTTCATTTTTCTTACAAGATTTTCATTATTGACCGGTACAAAGAGCGTTGCTTCATTGTTGGAAATCGGCTTTAAAACATAGTAGCGTATAACCGTTTTGTCAAAAACCTTTTCGGTTATATCAGTAATTTCACAAACACCATTCACACTGTAAAGAACCTTTTCACCTATCTTAAAAACTATCATTTCCTTCTCCACGGCTTTCCCCTCCGTAATAATTGTCAGCTGTTTTGAATAGTCAACATCTTTATGCTAATTTTATTCACAAAATTTTCTCAAAAAAACACGGCTCGTCAACAGGACTTATCTCTGATAACAAACCGCACGTTGGTTTATATATATAATACCACAAATTGTCAGGATTTGTCATAGGCAATTTATCCAAAATTTCAGTCTTTCATACTTGTACTAATTGATTAAACATCTGCAACAAGCTCAACGGGACAGTGATCAGAGCCTAAAATGTCGGTATGAATATCAACACTTTCAAGCTTATCATCAAGCGAAGAAGAAGTGATAAAATAGTCAATACGCCAGCCTGCATTCTTCTCTCTTGCCTTAAATCGGTATGACCACCATGAATAAATACCCTCTTTATCGGGATTAAAATATCGGTATGTATCTGTAAAACCGCTGTTAAGAAGAGCAGTCATTTTTTCTCTCTCCTCGTCGGTAAATCCTGCATTTTTGCGATTGGTCTTTGGATTTTTTAAGTCAATTTCATTGTGTGCAACATTCAAATCTCCGCACATAACAACAGGCTTTTTACTGTTTAATTCAAGCAGATATTTTCTGAAATCATCCTCCCACTCCATTCTGTAATCAAGCCTTTTCAGCTCGTTTTGCGAATTTGGAGTGTAACATGTAACAAAATAAAAATTATCAAATTCAGCCGTAATCACTCTGCCCTCTTTATCGTGCTGTTCAACACCGATTCCGTTTGTAACAGATAATGGCTTTTGCTTCGTGAACAATGCAGTACCCGAATAGCCCTTTTTCTCGGCATAATTCCAGTACTGAAAGTAGCCGTCAAGCTCTAAGTCAATTTGTCCTTCCTGAAGCTTAGTTTCCTGTAGGCAAAAAATATCTGCATCGGCTTCTTTAAAATAATCAAGAAATCCCTTTGTTACGCAGGCACGAAGTCCGTTTACGTTCCACGAAATAAATTTTTTCATATTATCACCTAAATAAAATTTTGATTATATTAATAGTATAATGCATTTAAAACTTTTTGTACAGGCAAATTTTTAATCTAATAAGAATATTATTTAACAGATTATTTCGGTGGTGATAATATGTTTGAAATACTAAGTTTTCTAAGTCAATACATTTGCTTTTTCATTCTTCATGTCTGCTCAGGAGGTTCGTTTCCAAAGCCGCTCTCTGAAAAACAGGAAAAAATCTATCTTGAACGCTGTGCAAACGGCGACAAGGAAGCACGAAACAAGCTTGTTGAACACAATTTACGGCTTGTTGCACATATTATAAAAAAATACTACGGAACACAGAGCGAACAGGACGATCTTGTTTCAATAGGGACAATCGGACTTATCAAGGCTGTTGACACATATGATATGAAAAAAAACATACGTCTTAGCTCCTATGCAAGCAGATGCATTGAAAATGAAATTCTAATGCACTTTCGCAATGCAAAAAAGAGCGCTCAGGACATTTCGCTGAACGAAACAATAGACACAGACAAAGACGGTAATCCGCTTACTCTGCTTGATATTATGGCGGTTGACGACAATATAATCGACACACTGGACTTAAAATTCAACAGCAGAAAGCTTGGACAATACATTAACGAAGAGCTTGATGAGCGTGAGAAAAAAATTATAATTCTTCGTTACGGACTGGACGGAAACGAGCCTATGACGCAAAAAAATGTCGCAAAGCTCTTAAATATTTCAAGGTCTTATGTAAGCAGAATTGAAACACGTGCCCTAAAAATTTTGAAAAAACGCTTTGACAGCAGTTCAAATTTGTAATCTGAACTGTTATATGAATAAATTATCTTTACTGCGGGCGACCAAAAAGGTCGCCCCTGATTATATTATTTTACCTTTTTCAAAGTAATGGTATTGTTGTTGTATGAAAGGTCAAGCTTATCGCCCTTTGGGTTGTAATCAAACGTGTAATTTTGAGCAACCTCAGGCATAAAAATAACAAAGGATTTTTCATCAGCTACACAAACACCTTTTATTTCTGCGTTTTTATCTGAATTACTGATTTTCAGCATTGCCGTATCTCCGTCAAATTCAAGATTCACCTCTGCACCGCCATCAAGTTTTGCCCCCCACTTTGATGACCTCAGCTCATTTACGTAGCCTGAAGTATCGGTTGTGCATGCAGAAAAAACAAAACATACTGAAATTAGTAAAACAGCGACCAATTTTTTCAAAATTCTCACCCTTTTCGGAATATAATTAGTTTTAATATTGCTTTCAGATTAAATATATTAAAATTTAAAATTCTTTATTACCCATTTACAGTTTTGTTATAATTCTTGAATAGCATAATAACTTCTGCTATAGTAAATAAGTAACTACTGATTAACTTGCAATTAAAATTACTTTTGATTTTGAAACGGAGTGAAGTATTTTGCAGAAAGAAATCAAAGAAAATTGTAATGTTTTTGAAAAAAACGGAGAAGTTTTAAATGCAGGCTGGGCACGAACTCCGGTTTTTGAATACAACCGAAATTTGAGCAAAACATTTGGTAAACACGGTGAAAGCGACAGCTACTTTATAAACAACGGAGAAGTATCTCTTTATCTTTCAGTTGAAAATTACGGAATGGAGTTTGCAGTTAAAATTGCTGTTGCCGACCTTAAAAGAGGCGGAGTTATCAGCGACTGTGTTGTTAAAAAATTTGTTTTGTTTAAAAATGAGCTTCCTGAGTCAGGCAACAATGGCGAGCTGCTGTACACCGACAGGCGTATTCAGCTGCAGCTTACAAACACAACCGATGGACGGTTTTTAAAATGCGACTTTTTTGATTTTGGCGGACTAAAAAATCTTTACTTCAATATAACTCTTAAAAAGGTATGCGGTGAAAGCCTTAATGAATTAGCTCCGTTTGAGCGTGACAGAAAATATTTTTATCTTAAAAGGTTTGTTCCTAAGTTTATTGCAAGCGGAGTAATCCGTATAGGAGGACTTGAATATTCTTTAAATGAAAATAGTGCGAGAGCTTATTTTGACTGGACGCGTTTTTCAAAACCAAGAAAGCACAACTATCAACGGTTAAGCTCTGACTGCATAATCGACAACAAACGATTTTCACTTTGCCTTGCCAGCAGAGTCGGCGACAACCGACACGGAAACGAAAATTGCTTTATCTTAGGCGGAAAGCTTGAAAAACTGTATCAAATAAATGTTAAAGGCACAAACGGCAGACTAAACAGACCATGGTATTTTACAGCAGGAATTTCTGCTGTTGACATCACGTTCAAACCGTTTACGGTTAAAGGCGAACCTATGGCTGCCGTTATGGATAAAACAACCGTAGTTTTTGGCAGACTTTACGGACATATAAAACGTGTTGACTACGATAATCCGCTTGTGCTCGATAACACTCAGGCACATATGATTTTCACTGAATTTTAACGTAAACAGCAACAGGACTGCTTCACTTTGAAATGAAACAGTCCTGTTTTAATAATATAAACTTTTATTAAGTTCAATCCGTAAGCCTTGCCATCATTGCAAAAGCTGTAATAAAGCTGATTAACAAATAGAACAGTAGCGCAAATAACGAGCCGTATGAAATAAAATTAACAGACACTATTGTAAGAATTGAAAATACTCCAAGCAAACAGCATATAATAGAAACAATATTTTTCAGATTTCTTTGCTTATCAAGCGCGCAAAAGAAAAATCCCACTATCGGTATAACAAGGAAAACAAAGAACATCGGAAGAGCCGAGCTAAAGGCCGCCCCCTGTGCTCCCTCCGGAAAATCACCGCCAAGATAACCTAACATATCAAATACAGTTGCATAAAATCCAAGCTTAGTGGGATCGGGATTGGGAATCTGTACAAAAGTAAATGTACAAAAAAGAATCTGTGCAAGAAATAAAACGCATTGGGCAATTCTTAATCTTTTTCTCGTCTTATTTTCAGGCTTTTTTAACATATTTATCCTCCGAAGTTTTTTACAAGTTACTTAATAATATTATTATATCACAACTTGCATCATTGCACAATAGACAAATTTGTGATATAATACAAATGTTAATTTTTTGGGAGTGTTCTAAAATGAGTTATATTAACGAATCAGTAATTTATAATATTTATCCGCTCGGCTTTTGCGGAGCACCGAAGGATAACGACGGAAACCTTGTTTACAGGCTTGACAAAATTTACGACTGCATTGAACATCTTAAAAAAATGTCTGTAAATGTTCTTGTATTCAATCCATTATTTGAAAGCTCGCATCACGGCTATGATACTATCGACTACAGAAAGGTTGATTGCCGTCTTGGCGATAATAATTCTTTTAAGAAAATTTGCAAGACACTTCACGATAACGGAATCAGGGTAATTCTTGACGGAGTTTTTAATCACGTTGGCAGAGATTTTTTTGCATTTAAAGACGTTCAGCAAAACCTTGGAAATTCACGTTACTGCAACTGGTTTCAAAACCTCAACTTCGGCGGCAGCAGTCCAAAAGGCGACCCATTTTGGTACGAGGGATGGGCAGGACACTATGACCTTGTAAAGCTCAATCTGCAAAATGATGAGGTTGTTAATTACCTGCTCGACTCTGTTAGATTCTGGATTGACGAATTTGGTATTGACGGATTACGGCTTGACGCTGCCGACTGTATTGATCTTGAGTTTTTCAAAAAGCTGCGCAACGTATGCAAGTCAAAGAAGCCTGACTTTTGGCTATACGGTGAAATCACACACGGCGACTACAACAGATGGGCTAATAATGAACTTCTTGATTCGGTAACTAACTACGAATGTTACAAGGGCATTTACTCAAGTCACAACGACCACAACTACTTTGAAATTGCGCACTCACTCAACAGGCAGTTTGGTAACGGCGGAATTTACCGCAACATTTACACCTATAATTTCGTGGATAACCATGATGTAAACAGGATTGCAAGTGACTTGAAAGACAAAAATCATCTTGCTAATGTCTATACGCTTATGTACACAATGCCCGGCGTGCCGTCAATTTACTATGGCAGTGAATACGGAATTGAGGGAAAGCGTACACAACACAGCGACTATGAGCTTCGCCCTTGTCTTGACCTTAACAATGTAGAAAATGCAAACTATAATTTGCTGAATCACATAATTAAGCTCGGTAAAGTCAGACTTGCTCTTGACGCCCTTAAATACGGCAATTTTGACAATGTCAACATTATGAACGAAAAACTTGTTTACAAGAGATTCACAGACAATCAAACTGTATTTGTTGCATTCAATCTTACGGATCATGACGAGAAAATAGGCTTTGACACAGGCTGCAATGCAAAGCTTACTGATGTTCTGAACGATAACGAGGTATTTGACGTCAACGGTTATTTTGAGCTTTCAATGAAACCATATTCCTCAAGGATTCTTGTTGTTAATGACGGCGGTTTTAAGGTGGATTTTGATGTTAAAAGTGAAGTAAAAGCCGTTAAGGCTGACGCTCCAAAAGAGGCTGAAAAGATCGTACAAAAACTTGAATATGTTAAGAAAGGCAGATACCTTCACTTTAAAGGGACGGAATATGAAGTGTTGGGCGTTTCAACCCACAGCGAAACAGGTGATAAGCTTGTTATATATATGAGCGTTGACGGAAAAGACACCCTATGGGCAAGACCTTATGATATGTTTACTGATATTGTTGAATATAACGGCAGTATGGTTAATCGTTTTACTCTGCTATCTTAAAATAACAAAGCTGTAACAGATTAAATGTTCTGTTACAGCTGTTTTATTATGATAAAATATTTAATATTATATTTCTTTGTCTAAGCTTAAAGCATCAAGTAACTCCTGCGCCTTCTTTTTTGCTATTTCCCCTGATTTTATTGAAAAATCTTCATTAATATAAAATTTACGATTGTCTATATCCTTTAGTATATCGGTAATCTGCTTCTGTTCATCAGGTTTTGCTGAAATAATTTTACGGGCGCACTCACACGCAATTGAAAACTCAGCAATGCGTTCAGATTTCAGTGAATCATAGTATTTAGTCTTTATCTTATTCCAGTAGTTCTGATAATCACAAACAAGAATATTTGAGATTATTTTCCAAACATTCCAGCTGTTAAAAATTGATTTCTTATCAATCACCTGAGCAATATACCCTATGTACGGATAGACAATCAGAGGATTTTCTTCACTGATTTTTTCGAGAATCATTTGCGCCCAAATATTCATCGGGTTTGATTCACTTAGCATAATATCAGTTATGACAGGAATAAATAACACATCTTTTTGAGCAAGATCAATATAATATTCATCATCTTCTCTTTTTCTTAACTCAAAGTAAATTCTTTCTAAACCCATAAATACTCTCATTTCATTTTTTAATTATATTTGAACTATATTTAGGTGATTAATAATACTTTACCATAAATTGCCATATATTTCAAGTAACATAGTATAAAAAATACATAATCCCCCGAACACACTAAGTATGTTCGGGGGATTATAAATTAGCTCAGTAAATTTTTACTCTATTACTCTGTATATAAATACCATGAGCCGCCTGCTTTGTTTCCTGCGTTTGCAAGGAAGCAGTTCTTACCGTCAGTAACGGTCATATCATCGGTCTGCATATCCCATGTGGATTCGGTATTTTTGAAGAGGAAGCATTTTGATCCGGGTGTAAGAGGAGTTGCAAAATCGTAATACCAAATATTTGTTCCCTCAATCTGAGTCATCAGAACAGCTTTATTTCCAAGTTTACTTTCAGCCCATCCATAAATGTAAACTTCTGACCACTTTGTCTTTGAGTTGTCGAAATAAACTCTTGAAAGTGTAAAAGCAGGTCTTTCTTCAGGAACATAAGCTCCAACAGATACTTGTTCATCATTGCTGAGAGTTACACAGTTCTTATCTGTTGAAACCTTAGCTGACCAGCAGTTGTAAACATTGCCTGTATCCCCTCCTACAGGAGTTTCAAAAACAGGTTCAAGAAAACGATAAACAACGCAAGATGTCATTGTTGCCGGAACTTCTGCTGTGTATACGTTTGGATAAGCATCTACATCTTTTTCAAGAGAATAGCTTTCACCTGAATTGCTGTCATATACAAAGAGTGAAACTCCATCGTCTGTCATCCAGCCGAGTGTTGTTTTGAAGTAGAAAGTAAATGTATCAACAGGTTGAGGATCTGTAGGTTGAGGATCTGTCGGCTGAGGATCTGTGGGGTTTGTTGAGGGCTCGGAAACGAGTTCATAAGAAAGTGTGAGTGTTCCGTCTGCATTTTCAACAAGTGTAAGAACCGATTCACCTGCGGGAATCATAAGCTTGTTTGCTGTTACGCCGAGATTCTCTGTGTTATAAAGAGTTACTTCTGTAACAGCTCCCTGCCAATCATCTGTCATAAACCACTCGTTATTAGGAGTTTTTACACCAACATAACTTGTCTGATCAAAGTTTACTGTTACTTGTCCGTTAACAAATTTATACTCACCAAGGTTTTCATAATCTTCTTCGCAACCGTAATTTACACCGTTGATGTAGCCGAAGAGATAATAATCCTTTGTGAGAGGAGGATTTGTTGTTTCGGGTTCTGTTGCAGTTGGCTGAGGTTCTGTTGCAGTTGGTTGGGGTTCTGTTGCAGTTGGTTGGGGTTCTGTTGCTTCAGTAGCTGTTGTATCAGGTACTGTTACAGTTGTTTCAGGTTGTGTCGCAACTGTTGAATCAGGCTCAGTTTCAGTTACATAAGGCTGACCTGTAAGGCCCCAGTTCGGATCACTTGCAATGTACTTCTGAATCATTGTTGCATCAAGAACATTGATTACACCATCAGCATTAACATCAGCAAGTACAAGATATTTATCCTCAATAGATTCTAATCCTACACTGTGCTTCTGAATTAATGTAGCATCTTGAATTTTTACGGTACCATCACCGTTAACGTCACCGTAAATCATAGTTCCTACGGGAGATGATGAGGTAGGCACAGGATTTGTTGTGGGTACAGGAGGTACTGTTGTAGGTACAGGTTTTGTTGTGGGTACAGGAGTTGTAGCAACTGTACCTTTTGTAACATCTGTTGCGTCAACAGGTGTTCCTGCTGAAGGAACTAGTGTTGTTGAATTCCAACCTGATGTCGATCTGCCTGTTAAAATCTTTGATTCTCCGTTAAGCTTAAGCTTTGTTCTTGCACCGTCAGCGGGGTGCTGATTTCCGTTTGAATCACTAACAATTACATATGTGTTGCGTGAATGAGCAAGGTCATATGTTGAATCGGTGATTTCCTGTGAAGCGTTGTCCTTAGCAAGACAGGATTTATCGGATACTTCAATATAATAGTAACCGGTAGCCGAATCTTTCTGCATAGCCTGACCCGGCCATGAAGCATTTGAATAAGTCGTTGTTGATGAAGTGTCTTCATCATAAAGATATACGTTAAAGGGAGCTTTCCATGATGAAATCTTTGACGAATCAAAGAATACGTAAACACCTGAAGAAGCAGCCTCTTTCTTTGTATACTTATATTGTGTTGTTGAAACCTTAGTACCGTCTGTAGCGGTAAGAGTAAGGTTGATTGTTTCATTGTACTTATAGTCAGAACCTATGCGGATTGTTGTTTTGCCTGTATAAGTTACCGGAGTTGAATCATCAAGGCAGTATGTACCTGAAACAGCATTTTCAAGACCGAGTTCTACAGTCATTGTTTCGCCCTTGAACGTACCGCTTTCAACAGAGCAAGTGTTCTTTGGAGTCGTTGTACCGTTGTAAACAACTGCAACACCTGTGCTGCCGATTGAGCCTGTTAAAGTTCCGCCGGATACCGTGAACTTATTGCCTGTGATTGTATCAGTGTATGTGCCGTTTGCAATGCCTGTACCTGAAATGCTTACGCTCTTGCTTGTGCCTTTGCAGTTAGCAAGAACAATACCGTTTGTACCTCTTGCAACGTATGCAACACCGTCAGAAGAACCGAGCTTTTCGCTCTGACCTACAAAGATATTGTGGAATTTATTTACTTCAGATACAGCAGTGCTCTTGTAAGCTGTGTCTGTGCCTGCTTCACCCATAAGAGCAGAGCCGGGACGTGCAAAGTAAAGGGCTGTTGAATCTTTTCTTGAAGCAACAATTGCCCAAGCCTTGATTACATCTTCGTCTGAAACACCTGCTGTATTAGCAATGCCGGCAGAGCCTGAACTGCCTTCGTATGTATCGTGAGATTCAGCCCACAAAACAGCATTAGAAGCGCTTACGCCTGACTTGTAGCTTGCGTTTGCAGCAGTTGAAGCGTTGCCCTTTGAAACAGCAGCAAGAACTGCATCACCTGTTCTGTTGTCAGTAACATTGATGTAGTCTGTGTAAGAGCCGTACTGTCTGCCGCTGCCGCAATTGTTAAGGATTTCACCGTAGATATAAAGGTTGCCGCCTGTCTTTTCATTATAATAGTTTTTAGCGGCTGATGTAATATTCGGCCAGTAATTTGAAGCATATGAGCCATCCTTTGGAGTTTCAATATGCTTTGCTGCGTCAAAACGGAAACCGTCAACACCGCAGTCGATACACTCTTTAAGGAGTGAAATTACAGCATTCTGAACATTAGTGTTGCCTGTGTTAAGGTCGGGGCACTTGGAAACGTGACCATGTACAACTCCCTGAATTGAGCTGTCGCTTGCATCGCCTTTGAAGGAATGGAAATAAGTGCTCTTGTTTTGATAAAAATCAGGCTGATAGGTTTTTACCTGCTCGCTTAATGAATTAGGATCAGTTTCAACCTCGTTGCCCATATGGTTTGATACAATATCGCAGATAATTTTGATACCGTATTTATCAGCCTCTGTACAAAGCGACTTAAGGTCTTCCTTTGTGCCGAGCCATGACTTCTGAGCAATTGACATACTCACCGGCTGATAGAGCTTCCACCACTGACCTGATACGTCATTAGAAGTACCGTAGTCCTTTGCCTGCTGAACAGGAGAGGTCTGAACGGTTGTGTAACCTGCCGCTGCAATAGCAGGGAGGTTTTCTTTGATTGAATTGTAAGACCAGTTGAATGCGTGAAGCATTACGCCGTCCTTGACTTCACTTTGTATTGCCGAATCATTGGATACGGCAACATCGGTGTTTTCAGCAGCGCTGACCGATGAAGTGAAAGCAAAAGATGAAGTAACCATCATAGCTGCAATAACAAGACTTACAACTTTTCTGAGAGCTTTCATTGAAAACATCCTTTCATAATTATTCAGCTTTATTATAGCAAATTTTATAAAAAAAGTATATGTTTTATCTTTACAAATTCCCAATGAATTTTTTGTGCATATTTTACCTTATTTTTCTGTTAAACAGAAAATTTTTGCTCTGTTTTTGCAATGTTATATAAAATTTTTGTGATTATGTTTTTTTTACATATTATCAATTGACTTTTTACTTATATTAGAATATAATTTTTATTGGTCTTTTTAAGGAGAATCCCTTGTTACCGGATTCACCACAGATCATGGTTATGTCTTTACAAAGAAGAAATTTGTAGGGGCGGACTGTGTTCGCCTGCAAACAATCTGTACTTGCAGACGCAGCGCATCCGTCCCTTTTTATTATTTTTTAAACGGGGTGCATAAATGGAACAGACAGCGAAGAACACTATCGTTTCATTAAAGGATATTTTTGTAAGGTTTGACGGCGAGGTTATTCTAAACCATATAAGCCTTGATATTCACGAAAAAGAATTTGTCACTATTTTAGGTCCGAGCGGCTGCGGAAAAACTACAACTCTGCGCATTATCGGAGGTTTCGTTGAACCTGAAAGCGGCGACGTTATTTTTGACGGAAAGCGCATAAACGGAACTCCTCCGAACAAAAGAAACGTCAATACCGTTTTTCAGAAATATTCTTTGTTTCCGCACCTTAATGTTTTTGATAACGTGGCTTTCGGTCTTAAGCTTAAGAAAATGCCTAAGGATGAAATAAAGAAAAAGGTTACAAAAATGCTTGCTACCGTTGACCTTAAAGGTTATGAAAAACGCAGTGTTTCAAAACTGTCGGGCGGACAGCAGCAGCGTGTTGCTATTGCGAGAGCAATTGTGTGCGACCCGGATATTATTCTGCTTGATGAACCGCTTGGCGCACTTGACCTTAAATTACGGAAAAGTATGCAGCTTGAGCTTAAAGAAATTCAGCAGAAAACCGAAAAAACCTTTATATACGTAACACACGACCAGGAAGAAGCTCTTACAATGAGCGACAGAGTTGTTGTTATGAACAACGGTGTGATTGAGCAAATCGGCACTCCGGAGGACATATATAACGAACCTGTCAACGCATTTGTTGCCGACTTTATAGGCGAGGCTAATATTTTAAACGGAACTATGATTGACGACTGCCGAATTCAAATTCTCGGCAGAGAGCTTGAATGTGTTGATAAGGGATTTGGCAAAAACACTCCTGTTGACGTTGTTATACGTCCCGAGGATATTGAAATCACCGCACCCGAAAGCGGCCAGTTTGTCGGTACTGTTGAAAAGCTGACATTCAAGGGCGTACATTACGAGATAAGCGTAAGGTGCGGAAAGTGCGAAATACTTATTCACTCCACAAAATCTGCTGAAATCGGCAGTGAAATAGGAATGAGAGTAATTCCGTTCAACATTCAGATTATGAACAAGCTCCTTCCTTTCTATGATAATGTAATTGAAGCTGAGGTTACATATTCAAGCGATAGCGAAAACTATTTTGAATTTGAGCTTGAGGGCGAAACAATTAAGGTCGAAAACAAATATTTTCCGCAGGGTACAATCGTTAAAATCACACTTCCTCCAGAAGCGCTTTCCATTGCAGGCGACGGAATCGGCAACTTAAAGGACGTTTATATTGAATCGGTAATTTACAAGGGCGAGCAAAACGAAATCATTCTTGAGTCTGACGAAAGAAAATGGCTTATGCTAAGCGACACCGACGAACAGGTTGCGACCTATGTTCCGCTTGCGTTTGACTTTTCAAAGGCTGTGTTTGAAGTTGTCGGCAAAGCTGAGGAGGGCTGATTATGAAATCAAGAAAACCCTCTATCCCCTACATAGCCTGGATGGTAGTGTTCACGATGATTCCGATTATTATGATCGGATATACTGCATTTACAGACAAAAACGGCAACTTTTCGCTTGAACCGTTTTCAAAAGCATTTTTCTATACGGGCGTATTTATGAAATCACTGTGGATTGCACTTATTTCTACCGCAATCTGCCTTGTGCTTGCTTATCCTCTTGCGTATATAATAACCAAGATGAAGCACTCAACACAAAACACCGTAATTATGCTGATGATGATTCCGATGTGGATGAACTTCCTTTTGAGAATTTACGCATGGGTTACGCTGTTACAGGATAACGGACCTGTTGATATGATGCTTTCTATGCTTGGAATACACGCTACGTACATCGGCAACACGGGTGCAGTTGTATTGGGTATGGTTTATGAATATCTTCCTTTTATGGTGCTTCCGATATACACCGTTATGTGCAAAATTGACGGCGGACTTATTGAAGCAGCTCAGGATTTGGGTTCAAACAGCTTTGCCGTTTTCAGAAAAGTAATTTTCCCTCTAAGTATTCCCGGAGTAATTTCAGGAATTACAATGGTGTTTGTACCAAGCGCCAGCACTTTCCTTGTTTCGCAGTATTTAGGCGGAACCGATGATATTATGATAGGCGACATTATTGACAAAATCTTTTGGACTGACCAGAACACAGGCTCGGCTATTTCACTTATTCTTATGATATTTATCTTCGTGTTCCTCATTCTTATGAATTTCTTTGGTGATGAGGAGGCAATTGCGTGAAAAATACAAAAAATAAAGGCAATATACTTTCAAAAATTTATATTGTGCTGATTATGATTTTTCTTTATGCGCCTATCGCCGTACTGATTTTCTACTCTTTTAACAAAGGCAAATCTACCGTTTGGCAGGGATTTTCGCTTAAATGGTATGAACAGCTTTTTAAAGACGATAATATTATGAACGCTTTAGGCAATACAATTATTATTGCAGTACTTGCTTCATTTTTTGCTACTATCCTCGGCACAGCCGCCGCAATCGGAATTAATAACTTCAAGGGCAAAAAGCGTGTGCTCATTCAGAACGCGTCAAACATTCCGATTATCAGCCCTGATATTGTAATGGGCGTTTCGCTTATGCTGTTGTTTACGTTCCTCGGAGTTATGTTCAACTTTGAAATGGGATTTGTAACTGTGCTGATTTCGCATATATGTTTCTGCGTACCTTTTGTTGTGCTGAACGTTATGCCGAGGATAAGGAGAATGGACAGCAGTATTTATGACGCGGCTTTGGATCTTGGCTGTAATCAGTGGCAGGCGTTCTATAAGGTTGTAATTCATGAGCTTATGCCGGGTATTTTCTCGGGACTGCTTATGAGCTTCACCTATTCGCTTGACGACTTTATCATTACCTACTTTACAAGAGGTGCAAAGTTCCAGAACCTGTCGATTGAAATTTACTCAATGACGCACAGGAGAATTTCACCGAAAATCAACGCTCTTTCAGCTCTGCTGTTTCTTGCGGTGCTTATCATTATGATTATTATCAATCTGCGTGACAGACACGAGGAAAAAGTAAAAGCACAAAAGACGTGATTATATTTTATTTTAAGGGAGATTGAGAAATGAAAAGAACAATCAGTATTATCCTCGCTGTTCTGATGACAGCATCGTTTGCGGCCTGTTTTTCAGGTTGCAGCGGCAGCGACAGTAAAAGTGCCGGCGAAGTGAACGTCTACAACTGGGGCGAGTATATCGCAAACGGCGAGGACGACCTTATGGACGTTATCGACGAATTTGAGAGCGAAACGGGAATCAAGGTAAACTACACCACCTACGAAACGAACGAAGAGCTTTACAATATGCTGAAAAACAGCAACGTAAGCTATGATGTTATCATTCCGTCGGACTATATGATAAGTAAGCTCATCAAAGAGGATATGCTGCTTGAACTTGATTATGACAATATTCCGAATTATGAATATATTATGGATCGTTTTAAAAATCTTGACTGCGACCCTGAAGGAAAATATACTGTCTGCTACAGTTGGGGCATAACCGCAATGATTTATGACAAAACAAAGGTAAGCAAAAAACCGACTTCGTGGGACGTTCTGTGGGACGAAAGCCTTAAAGGTCAGATTCTTATGTTTAACAACAGCCGTGATGCAATGGCAATTGCAATGCAGCTTTGCGGAATCAACCCGGCTGACTGCACAAAAGATGATGTTGACAAGGCAACTAAAAAGCTTGCAGAGCAAAAGCCGTTACTTAAAAAATACGTTATGGATCAGGTATTCACCGAAATGGAAAAAAGTCAGGCGGCAATTGCCCCGTACTACGCAGGCGACGTTTTGACCATGATGGAGGCAAATGAGGATCTCGACTATGCAATACCCGTGGACGGAGCAAACCTTTTCTATGACGCAATGTGTATTCCGAAATCAAGCAAAAACAAGGAAAATGCAGAAAAGTTCATTAACTTTATGCAAAAGCCTGAAATTGCCGCAGAAAACTGCAAATACCTAAATTACGGCACACCCAATCAGGAAGCGTATGACAGTTTTCTTGACGAAGATATGAAAAACAACGAGCTTACCTTCCCGAGCGACGAATACCTTGACAAGTGCTATGTATTTACAAATGTTCCCGACGATGTATACGCATATATGCAGGAACAGTTCGTAAAAATTCAGGCTGAATAAACAGTAAAAACAGGAACAGTTAGCGCTGTTCCTGTTTTTTATGTAAGCAGTTTCCTTTCAATTCTTATTTAATTATTTTCATCATAATTGTCAAGAAAGCTGTGCTCAACTCCGTTTGATTTATAACCCGCCATTGTGTCAAGGCAAACGGAATGAATGCTGTTGAAAATGCTCTTTTCAATATTCGGGTTCGTTTTTTTTAGTTTCTTTATAAGCTGTTTTATCTCCTGTCGTTTTGAATCGCCCGTGCCGTTATCGCAATTTTCGGTAAATCGGCAGGCACACTGAATAAACTCCAGTTCATTGTACTTTTGCCATGCTATTATTGCGTCCTCGTGAATACAGTACATCGGGCGGATAAGCTCCATTCCCTCAAAGTTTGTACTGTGGAGCTTTGGAAGCATTGACTGAAGCTGTGAGCCGTAAAACATTCCGAGCAAGGTGGTTTCGATTACATCATTAAAGTGATGTCCGAGGGCAATCTTATTACAGCCTAAATCCTGCGCCTTTTTGTAAAGATGCCCCCTCCTCATTCTTGCGCAGAGATAACAAGGAGATTTCTCTGTTTTGTCGGCTACGCTAAAAATATTTGTTTCAAAAACTGTAATCGGAATATGTAAAAGCTTTGCGTTGTCCTCAATCTTCTTTAGATTTTCTGCATTGTATCCGGGGTTCATTACAAGATAGACAAGCTCAAACGGCACCTCGCTGTATTTGTGAAGCTCCTGCAACAGCTTTGCCATAAGCATTGAATCCTTGCCCCCTGATATGCAGACGGCAATTTTATCTCCTGAGTTTACAAGTTTATAATTCTTTAATGCGATTAAAAACGGATTCCATATTCTTTTTCTATAAGTTTTAATTATGCTTCGCTCGACACGTTCGTGTTTTTCAAGTTCTCTGCCCATAGTCTGCTCCCTGAAAGTTGTTTATTCGTGAGAATTATAGCATAACTTGATAAATAACACAACAGCCGCCATATTAATTTGTGGCGGCTTGTGGTTTTTAAATTATTTGCGTATGAACAAAATCCCAAGCGTATTGGGACCGCAGTGGGTTGTCACCGTACAACCTGCCGTTGTTTCAAGAATCTCCTTAAAATCAGGACAGATTTCCAATATTTTCTGCTTTACCGCTTTAACGTCCTCATCACTGCACTTTGTATGTGTAATAAAAATTCTGCTTTTGTCTATGTCATTTCTGCCCTTTAAGCGTTCCTCAACATAGCTTAGCATAACTCGGCTGATATTTCCGCGATATTTTTTGCCGGGACTCATTTTTCCGTCCTTAACCTCAATACAAGGCTTTAATTTCAGAAGATTTGCACCAAAAGCCGCAAGTGCCGAACAACGGCCGCCTTTGTAGAGATAGTCGATACTGTCAACAACAAAGCTCGCCTCAATCTTTGAAGTAAGCGCAGTACATTCCTCGAAAATTTCCTTCGCAGATTTTCCGCTTTGAGCCATCTCCGCACCGTGCATCACAACAAGCCCCTGCCCAGTTGAAAGATTTCTGGAGTCTACAACATATACTCCTCCAACCTCTTCAGCCGCCATACAGGCGTTGCGGTAAGTGCTTGAGAACTCACTGCTTATATCAAAGTGAACTATTTCATATCCCTGCTCATGCCAGTATTTAAAAATTTCAATATAATTTTCGATATTTACGGCGCTTGTCGATGGAAGCTTACCGTTTTTATCAACATATTCGTAGATATCCTCAGGCGTAACCTCAAGTCCGTCACGCATTGTTTTGTCATTCATAACAACATACAGAGGTACAATGCTGATATTGTATTTTTCTATTAATTCCTTTGAAAGATCGCATGTGCTGTCAGAAATAATCTTTACTTTCATCATTATTCTCCAAACTTTTTATATTTTTATCTTATTTATATTTATTTTAACATACGCACAGACATTAATCAATAGTTAGTACAAATTTAAAGCAATCGTATATTAGTCTACGGTTATTATGACAAGTAATTGCACGCAAAAAGGCACGGCAAAACAAAATGCCGTGCCTTGAATTTTCAGATAGCAAATATCAAATTACGCTTCTGCAATTACCTCTACCTCAACAAGAACATCCTTAGGAAGCTGCTTTACTGCAACACAGGAACGCGCAGGCTTTTGAGTAAAATACTTGCCGTAAACTGCGTTAAAAGCCGCAAAGTCATCCATATTTTTAAGGAAACATACAGTCTTTACTGCCTTTTCCAGCGAACTTCCAGCTGCTTCGAGAACGTTTTTAAGGTTTGTGCAAACCTGCTCGGTCTGTTCCTCAATTGTTACAGCCTCAACATTTCCGCTAGCAGGGTTAATTGCAATCTGTCCCGATGTAAAAACAAGTCCGTTTGCCTTTACAGCCTGTGAATAAGGTCCGATTGCATCGGGTGCATTTTTAGTATAAATCTTGTCCATTATATTACCTCCATTTTTATACAAGCTTAAAGCCGGCGTCAGTAAGCCCTTTTGTGATTTCTCTTGCATGCTCATAATTCTTTGTTTCAAGCACGATTCTCAGATAACAACCGTTTACGTCTGAACCCTCGCTTGCTCTTTCGTGATGAACTGAAATTACATTTGCCCCGAGGTCGGCGATAATTTTTGAAACAGCAAGGAGCTGCCCGGGCTTGTCCTGAAGCTCAACACAAACTGTCTGCTGTCTGCCTGTCATAAGAAGTCCTCTTTTGATTACTCTGTTAAGGATTGTAACGTCAATATTACCGCCTGAAACTATACATACAACCTTTTTGCCCTTTACGGGGAGCTTGTTAAACATTACAGCAGCAAGAGGAGCCGCACCTGCGCCCTCGGCAATCATCTTCTGAGTTTCAATCAACTTTAAAATAGCCGAAGATATTTCGTCGTCGCTTACCGTTACAATATCGTCAACATACTTCTTTATGTACTCAAATGTATGCTCACCCGGCTCTTTAACCTGAATACCGTCTGCGATTGTAGAAACAGAATCAAGCGCAACAATTTTGTCTTGCTTAATTGACTCATACATTGAGGGAGCACCCTCAGCCTGAACACCGTACACCTTGATATTGGAGTTAAGGCTCTTTATTGCACAGGCAACGCCCGAAAGCAGTCCACCGCCGCCTATTGCGGCAACAACAGCGTCAACGTCAGGCATTTCGTTGAGAATTTCAATACCGATTGTACCCTGACCTGCAATTACGTTTTCATCATCAAACGGATGAATAAACGTATAGTTCTTTTCATCACGAAGCCTTAAAGCCTCGTTGTAGGCATCATCATAAACACCGGGCACCATACAAACATCGGCGCCGTAGCCCTTTGTAGCCTCTACCTTTGAAATAGGAGCACCGTCGGGCAGACAGATGAGCGACTTAATTCCGTACTTTGTAGCGGCAAGCGCAACACCCTGAGCATGGTTGCCTGCGGAGCAAGCAATTACCCCTCTCTTTTTTTCCTCGTCGGAAAGCTGTGAAATTTTGTATCCCGATCCTCTAACCTTGAACGAACCCGTAATCTGTAAATTTTCAGGCTTAAGGTAAATATTGCACTCGTCGGTAATTGACTGTGCTTTTACAAGATGCGTAGGTCTGATTACATCTTTAAGAACATATGAAGCATGATATATCTTGTCAAGTGTCAGCATAAAAGTCTTCCTTTTCTATAAATATACACTTTTATAATTTTAGAACAATATTGCAATAAAATCAAGGATTTTTTTTAATTAGTGAAGAATTTATAAATTTATTTGCAGGATTAAAGAATTTTAATTACAAATTTATTACTCAAGCAGTAAAAACGCAAAACCGTCCGACTTTTTGCCGAACGGTTCTGAGAAATTATGAAAAAGTATTGGCTGATTATTAGTTAGCTTTAGCTAACTAAGTTTATTTTACATTTTTTCGCTGTAGTTGTCAATAATAATTTTTTAAAATTAAATTATTTATTAAATCTACACAAATTTACAGTTAGCAAACGATAACTGCTTGTTTATTTTACAATAACAATTGATTTTGTACAATAAATATGGTATTATCTATGTATATATTTATCACGTATTTATAAATCTGAAATTTTAAAAATCAATAATAATTAATTTGTAAGGAGTGCTTGAAATGCAGTTAAAGGAATCGGGTGAAATGTACCTTGAGACCATTCATATCCTAAACAAAAAATCCGGATTTGTACGTTCTATTGATGTTTGCGAGTATATGGGCTATTCAAAGCCTAGCGTAAGCAGAGCAGTAGGACTTTTAAAAGAAGGCGGATACCTGACTGTTTCAAAGGACGGAGCGCTTAAGCTGACAGAACTTGGTCAGGAAATTGCAGAAAAAACCTATGAACGACACATTGTACTTACCGAGCTTTTTGAAAAGCTCGGCGTAAACAGAGAAACTGCCGCTGCCGACGCATGTAAAATTGAGCACGTAATAAGCGACGAAACTTTTTCTGCTCTAAAAAAACACCTTGAACACAGTGCATAGTGATGTTTACAGCTCTTTATTTTTGAGTAAATGACAGCGTTAATATGCAACTAAAATAATTTAAAAGAAACAAAAATCCGATTGCTTTCTGAACCGATCACCAAAAGTTAGACCCAAAAATCCAACTTATGGAGGTCGGTATTTTTATGGCAAAATATAGTTATGAATTCAAAAAGAAATTGGTACTTAAATACATCAATGGTATGGGTGGCTATGTGAGCTTGTGTAGAAAACACAGTATATCAGATGATAAGTCAATAAGACAATGGGTATCTGCATATAAGGAATTTGGCGACTATGGATTAAGAAGATCAAGAGAAAAGAAACATTACTCTTTTGAATTTAAGCTATCCGTAGTAGAATTGTATTTAACAACAGAGGTGTCGTATCAAGAATGGAAAATTTCTTTGGGATTTTAAAACAGGAAATATATTACGGAAAAGTTTATTACAGTTATCAAGAACTGGAACAAGCAATTATCAATTATGTTGATTACTACAACAACAAAAGGATTAAACAAAAACTTAGCTGGTTAAGTCCGGTTGAATACAGACTAAAAGCCTTAGCTGCATAACAAAAAGCGTAGCCGCTAAATTTGCTGCTACGCTTTAATGTCTAACTTTTTAGGGTCATCACAAGCTGCGGATGTCCGAATATAAGTATTTTTTCTTAATTATTTTTAAAAGCCAAAAATAACAGGCAATATTTCAACAGGCTGGATTTTTAAATTATAATTAACGGAGTTTGATGTATTCTTTTGAATCAAAGTTTGTTTCCATTGTCCAAGTAACGGCTGTGCAATTTTTCATAACAAAAATTTGAAGAAGATTATCAATACCGTTTGCAACCCAAGCCTGCAAAAATTTCCTTGACGGATGAGCAAAAATTTCTGCTCTGAGTTTTTCATCGTGAATCTGTTCAAGAACACCTGTTACACGAACCTGAGTACCATTGCACGAAAAACACATCTCAGCTTTTGGGTTCTGCTTTATCTGCGCAAAAACATCTTTAGTAGACGCTGTGTGAAAAATAAATCCGTTTTCATCTGCTCTGTACAGCAACATTCCCCTTACTCTGGGTTGGTCGCCATCAACCGTAGCAAGATGGAATACGGGATTTTCGTTGATAAGTTTTAAAATTTCCTGTGAGTTCATAATATCTTTCCTTTCATTAATTTAAGAAGATTATAGACCTAACAGAAAAAATATGCTTTAAAAATACCGTACAAAATTTTAAAAATACTGCTACTCTTTGTATTTTTCACGATATTCACTGGGCGTTAAACCAAGTCTGCTTTGAAAGCAGGATGAAAAATGAGAGTTACTGTTAAAACCGCACCTCATGGCAATTTCGGTTATGGGAATATTTTTTCTCCGCAGTAAAGTTTTAGAGCGTTCAATTCTGATCTCAATAAGATATTCAATAGGCGTTATTCCGATTTCTTTTTTAAATCTACGGTTAAAGCTGGAAGGAGAAATATACCCGAGAACAGCAAGCTTTGCAACTGTGATATTCTCCATATAATGCTGTTCCATATAGTGCTGTGCTCTTGCAACGGAATAATCTGCTGAAACTGCACGCAAATCAAGCGTTTCGCCAAAAATGCTGCGAATTATCCAGTGGGTAATAATTTCTGATTGCGCATCCAGTGTGATGTTTGAATTCATCATTGATTTGCTGTATTCAAAGGCAAAAGTATTAAGAGCCTTTAATATATCACTGCACATTTCAAAGCTTTTTTCACTAAAAACAGGTATTTTTTCTGAATACATCAGATAGCGTTTTTCAAAATATTCTTTTTCAATCATCAGACAATAATAATGCAGTCTTGGTTTATCATTGTGCTGTACATCAGGCGAGGTTATTTCTGCATGATAATGAGTTTGTTTTTCTGTTGTTTGCTCAAAATAAATCACTATCATATATGTCGGATGAGTATGATTTAATTTTGCAGCATATCCACAGTTGCCTAATGTCGGAATAAAAATTCCGAGCTGAGGACGAACATAGCAGTCAACATTTGATAAGTCATCTTCCGTAACAGCGTCACCTATAAGGTTTTTAATTATATCAAAATCTTTCATACGCTCTCCAAAATTGTTATGTATCGAAATTATAGCATATCAAACAATAATTATCAAATCAAAACTATTAAAAAATATTCTGCTTTTGGATTTAATCAAATAATATACAGCACACCTTGACAGCTAATTAAAATTAGCCTATAATGTTAAAAAGCTAATTACAATTAGCCAAAGGAAGTTTAAAATGAATACAAAACAAAAAATATTAAAAGAAGCTTTAACTCTGTTTTCAGAGAAAGGCTACAACGCCGTATATGTCGGAGATATTGCTAAGGCTGTTGGAATAAAAGCACCTTCACTGTATAAGCATTTTAAGAGTAAACAGGATATTTTTAACGCTATCCTTGATGAAATTAAAATTAATTATGAAAAACAGTCTGCAAGCTTAACTATAAAAGGAAGCGACGCTGTCCAAGATGCGTCTACACTATCTTCAATTTCAGAAGATACTCTTGTGCAAATGGGAATCAAACTTTTTCAATTTTTTCTGCACGATGATTATGCCTCAAAATTCAGAAAATTTCTGACTATTGAGCAGTTTAAAGATAATGACCTTTCACTTTTGTATTCAAAACAATATGTAGACGACCCGCTGTCTTATCAGTCAGCAGTATTTACATTTATTTCAGCAAGCGGTGCTTTTAAGAATGCGAAACCGAATATTATGGCTCTGCATTTTTACGCACCGATTTATATGCTGCTTACTATGTGCGACAGACAACCAAATCGTGAAGAAGAAGCGTTACAGCTGATTGAGGAACACATAAAGCAGTTTAATTTCATTTACAAGAAGGAGAATTGAAAATGAAGATTGTATTGATACACGGACAAAATCACAAAGGAAGTTCTTATCATATAAGCAGAATGCTTGCGGAGCAATTTTCGGGAAGTGAAATAAACGATTTCTTTTTACCAAAGGACTTAGAGCATTTTTGCAGGGGCTGTTATGCTTGCGTTACAGATGAAAAAAATTGTCCGTTCTACGCAGAGAAGAAAAGAATTATGGACGAAGTTGAAAAAGCTGATTTACTGATATTTTCAACACCTACATACTGTCTTAGGGCTTCTGCTCCTATGAAATCGTTTATTGACCTTACGTTTACCTACTGGATGCCGCATAAACCAAGAAAATGTATGTTTTCTAAAAAAGCCGTTGTAATATCAACAGCCGCAGGAAACGGAATGAAATCTGCCACAAAAGATATTAAGGACGCTTTATTCTACTGGGGAGTACCTTATATCAAGGAATACGGCATTGCACTTCAGGCAATGAACTGGGAGCAAGTTTCAAACAAGAAGAAAAACCGCATAAAACACGATATGGAGAAATTGTCAAAGACGCTTTCCAACAACAAAAAAGCACGAGCAGGATTTAAAACAAAATTTATATTCAGCATTATGCGTATGATGCAAAACAAAGGCTTGGGTTCTTCTCCCCAAGAAAAGGAATATTGGAAAGCAAACGGGTGGCTTGATAAAAAACGACCGTGGGATAAATGAGGTGAAAAAGTTTGGCAATATGGAATCCGTGGCGTGGTTGTCACAAGCATAGTGAAGGCTGTAAATTCTGCTATATCCATAAAGGAGATCATAAACGAAAAGTTGACACAAACAATATTACAAAGACAGACAATTTTTATGCTCCTGTCGCCAAAAACAAATCGGGAGCATACAAAATCAAATCAGGGCAAACTGTTTATCTTTGCTTCTCCACCGATTTTCTGATTGAAGAAGCTGATGATTGGCGTGATGAATGTTGGCAAATGATACACGAGCGTTCAGACCTGCATTTTTTATTTTTGACAAAACGAATTGAACGATTTATAAATTGTATTCCAAAGGACTGGAATGGCGGCTATGATAACGTAACAGTTGGATGTACGGTTGAAAATCAGGACAGAGCCGATTACCGACTTGCTATTTTTAAAGAACTGCCTATTAAGCACAAAAATATCATTTGTCAGCCGCTAATTGAAAAAATAGATATTTCATCTTATCTGAAAGATATTGAATTGGTAGTAGTCGGCGGAGAATCAGATAAAAACGCACGACCGCTTAACTATGATTGGGTGCTTGATATACGAGAACAATGCGCTTTGCAAAATGTTCATTTTGAGTTTCGGCAATGCGGAACACATTTTATAAAAGGCGGAAAAAACTATACCTTATCTACACGTGATTTATGCAGTCAAGCGAGAAAAGCGAATATTAATTTTTGAATAAAGCACAATTTTCTTTTTCAGAAATTAAGTTATATTTAAAACAAAATATATACATTTCAGCAAGCGTTAATTGAAACTTTTCTAACGGTTCGGAATAAACTTTTTCTCTTTAGACTGTCCAATTTTTTAGTATTGTTCCAGACCGCGCTGTTCTCAGATATACTGAAATTATCGATAAGGGCTTTTACTTTATACTAACATCAGCAGATACGGAAAAAGCAAGCCTGTTGATTTTCTTATAATAATGCCTTATAATAGACTAAAAAGGAGAAGGATTATTTATGTTATTTATAGAGTATCCAAAATGCACAACCTGCAAAAAGGCAAAAAAGTGGCTTGACGACAACGGCTTTTCGTACACAGACAGACACATTGTTGAAGATAATCCGAAAGTTGAAGAATTAAAGGAATGGCACCAAAAAAGCGGACTGGAACTGAGAAAATTTTTCAACACAAGCGGTATGCTTTATAAGTCAATGAATCTGAAAGACAAGCTGCCCACAATGAGCGATAAAGAAAAATACGAGCTTTTGGCAAGTAACGGTATGCTTGTAAAGCGCCCTGTACTGGTTAACGGTGACAAGATATTGCTTGGATTCAAGGCTGAAAAATGGGAAGAAGAACTTAAATAGTTTATAGAAAAAAGCAACAACAAAGCATAAAGGGCTATACACAAAACGCCTGAAAATATTTTTCAAAACAAATAAAAACATGAAAAGGAGCTGTCGCATTAACAGCTGCAAAAATCGAAACCACCGGTTCAACCGGTGGTTTTTGCAACCTCTATAAGGTTTTTTACAGACTTAGACCCTGGCGCAGCAGGGGCACAGAATGTTTGACAACACATTACCCTTAAGGAGATAGCATATCATATTACTATTCATTAATCCAATCTGCTTCAAGTCCTGTTGATTTCATTTCCATTTTTAATTCTTTTTTCCAATCATTATTCAAAGATATATAAACAACACCGGATAAATCACCTAGGATTTCAACACTTTCTTCATGCAACGCTACTACATTATTTCTTCCGAGTTTAGCACAAAAGATGCCATGCTCAAATACTACATTTTGCCTTGCGCAATTACTTAAAGAAGATGCACCTTTCACACGGCCTTTATCGCATGCTGTGTATAATACAATCGCAAATGCTACATCAGAACAATCTTCAATTTTCTCTATTATAGTTTTACCATTGCTTGCTTCATCACAGAGAATAATAGGCTCAAATTTCAATCTTCTTAATAATAATTCAACATCATTATGTAATATAGTGTCATGCCCATGAACAATAAAAACTTTTTTATTGTTCATGTATTCTTGTACCTCAAAATAACTAATAGCTTTTTATGAAAGAACGATTTTTACATTTCCTAAAATGTCAGGTTTATATTCATCTAAGAAACCAAACTTCTTTAATCTGTTTAATGCAAACTCATAATTATGACACTTAGAAAGCCTAACATCCTCATATGTAATATATAAATCACCCGAATTTTCTTCATATATCATAATTAACTCTTGCAATACTTTTTCTGTTTCTTTTGATAGTTTCACTATCGTCCCTACTCAAAATATTAAGAAGTAATTAATTTAAAAAACACTCGTTCCAAATAATCATCATACAAAGACGCATCATTAAACCAAGTTAGATCTACGTTATATCTATTACATAACATTTCGTCTATTTGTGTATTCTTATAATGCTTCATTTTTAACATCAACATTCGCAAAAAAACAAATTTGCTATCTTCAAAATTTTCCGTAGAATTAACTCTGCATTCAGAACCATATAAAACTTTAGCACACGCATCAACTAAATCGCTTTCATCATTTAAATATAGTTGCAACAAAGCCAATTCTCTAAAACGCATTTTGTCACCTTGCGAAGCAGTATTACAATTATAAAAACCAGACTTAGTAAACTGTATTAATTTGTATGAGTAATTTTTATTTATTTTATTTCTATCAATTAAATAAGCTACACAATAAATAATGCATTTTAATTCTAAAGTTGAAAGATATAATCCTACGGGTTTGCTAACTTTAATTTCAGCTTTTAACTTATTATATTCATTAATATCATAAGAATAAAAATCATAATTAATATTATTAAATTTGGCATTTATTTCATTGATTGCGTTTTTTTCGGACTTTTCGATGCAATTTATTGCTTCCTTTAGTAAATCCCACTTGCAATTATAAATTTTTAATTCTTCACACTCCTTTAATTCATCAAAAAACAATGAACCTTTATATAAAACCAACGCTTTAGTATAAAAATAAACGTCTTCACGAATATTTTTATAATTGATATCCACAATATTTTCTAAATTATCATGGCTTTTCTCACACATAGAAAGTGCATTTTGATATAGGTTAACATCGACGTCTTTACTGTTTACAAATAACATCAAATACACTTTTGCTGACACATTACAAAATTGTGCCGTCGTTACATAATAATCGTCATTACTAAAAAATTTAACCCATTTTTCACGCAAACTATTATCAAAAATAGTATTAACTACAATTTCCTGTGCTGTAAGCAATTCATCCAATTTTGAAATGCTACTAAATGCTTTAACAGAAATATACAAGTAACTATTAATAAAATTAAGCAGATTTTTCAGTGTCCTAATATCTGAAACAGCATTTTCAATTTTATAAAAATCATCTTTGATAAAGTTCAAAATATTATATGCATACTGTAAATACTCTATTTGTTTATCAAAAGGTTGAGAAATACCTGCTTCTAATCCCCAATTGATATTAGCAATAACTGACTGAAACTCTAAACTTGTCCAAAAAGCATTTTTTTGTTCTTCATCCCAAACATTTCTATATATGTTATTAAAATAATCTGACAAAACACTATGAAAACGCTTATGTTTATCTTTGTTTATTAAAAAAAAGAATTCTTGCTTAAAAATATTATATAGGCTTCCAATAATGTTATCCTCTACACTTTTGAATGTATTTAAATCTATTTTACGCAACAAATATTTCAAATGCTTTTCAAAATAATTTGAATCACTAACAATCATAGAATATAAAACCAATAGTCTAATTTCTTCAACTGACATTTTCTGAAATAAAGTTCCTAAGAAATTGTTAATAAACTCAGTTTTATTAGAGTAATTCTTCTCTTTTATACACAACTCCAATAAATCATCTAAAATAGTATCATCATATTTATATTGTGATAAAAGTCTATAGTATAAAGGAACTCTCATATATTCCGGCAATTGTTTTTTTAATTTTTTATCAATAAAATAAACTTCTCCACACTCAATAGGATAAATATTACAATTAAACACCCCTGTATAATCATTATTAATATCAATTTTATAATCTCTACACACTAATATTATCTTACCACATAAAGCACAACTATTATTTATTACTTTATAGTCATCCTGATCCAAATCTCTTAAATTATCTATAACGACATAATCATTGGAAGCATCTAAACAGCCATTATTCTGAAGCAGCAACCAATCCTTGCGATTTCTTCTATCAAATATTATTTTTTTATTTTTTCTTTCATATTTATCAAAAATTGTATGAATTGCTGTTGATTTACCATAACCAGCGACACCAGCAATTATTAAGACTTTATATTTATTATTCAGAATCATACTACCTAATGTGTATTTGACTACCTCATCAATAAATACCGTGCTATCACTTGTTTTCCATAATGCATCAATTTTTCTTTTATTTTCTAATAAAGCACCTGCCAGATTACCTATTATGTCAAAAATTTTGTCATTTGATAGCACAATAACACATCCTTTTATATGTTTATAACTATTGTTTTATTTGACAATAATAACCAAACTACAACATTATTGTTCAATAATTATCTAATTAATCTCTAACGCTTTATAATATATACTATAAAATATCAATAATAAGTTTAATACTCTTTTCACGAATATAATATTTTTTTATTTCTAAACAATAAGTATTTAGCCTGAAGGTCAAAATCTTCGCAGCATCATTGCTACCGCTACTTCCTTTATTTAATTATTCTATCATTCTAAATTATCCTTGTCGTTATTTTCTTTCATCTGAGTAACTTTAGTAGCTAATTTCCTATATGAAAAATAGAATATTATCGCTATTAATCCGCAAATAATACCTAACAGGTTGTTTTGCCTTATTAAAGAAACAAGAAGCAACACAAGGAATAACACTATACTTATTCTTAATGGTTAAACGCAATCGCACCTATTCTGTTTATTATTAAACCAATTTTATATGAAATTGCAAAAGTTCAAAATGCTATAATTATTTCTGAATCAGTAAAAATAGTATCAAGCATTTCCTCGCTTATGTAACTTAATTACAAAGATGGGTTCACTAAAATGAAACATTTTAAAAATATTCAACCAACTAAACAATAATCAATAATTCTCTGTGTATTTAAATAAAAGTTATAGATTGTCATTCACTTATATCTCTCAATTCATTATTTAATCCCAACCGAATGAAGTAAATTGTTTTTGTTCCAAATAACAATTAATTGCATACTGTACATATTCTATCATATTATCTGGAAGATTTTCTATTGAAAACCACGATAAATCATCACATTTGTTTGGCTCCATATTCTTAATTTCACCAGTCCATGATACACAATCCAAAAAGTAATCTATTCTTTCTTCATTCGTTTTTTTTCGGTGCATAACTTGAACTACTTTCGTACTATCCAAATCTAAATTAATACCTGCCTCTTCTTTGGCTTCACGAAACATCGCCTCCAATATCTGCTCATCACCATTTATGTGACCTGCAACAACACCATATTTTCCATCTTCATACCCTGTTCTGAAGCGTCTTTGTAAAAGTATGTATCCGTCTTTCACAATTAAAAGATGAACCGCCACGGGAAGCTTTATATGATCCATAAAATCCTCCTTATCTCTACTTGTTTTGTTGTTCCCAAGCAATCAAATTCCAAACAAATTCATCTTGTTTTGGTTTAAAAGAAACACATAACGGAACAAAAGGTGACCAATCCTTACGCTTTGATTGATGTGCACAAGGTGTAAACACTCCAATATCTTGGTCACCCAATTCATTTGTATATCCCTCATCCCACACTATTTTGTTGTCATAATACTTTGCAATTCCATATGGGGTTCCAATCATTAGCGAACAAACTCTAATAATTCCATCCGGATGAATGAGAACACGCTCTCCTAATTTAGCTGAACAATAACCGTAGTAATGTGGAGCTGCATGGAATCGTTCTTTTGATATAAACCCTTGTGGCACCCTAACCGGTATCTTATACACTCCAGAATCTATCTTATTTTGTATTTCAGACCACAATTGAAACCAAGTATTTATGGAAATATCTAATTTATCCGTCCATACATCTCTAGGAATTCCAGATTTAAACAAATCATGAAAATTAATTCGTTGAACACCTAATTCCTCTGCAAAATGTATCATATGATCTAAATATGTTAGGCCATCTTTCGCACGATCCACCAAATATTTGTGAATACAACAAGTGATATTAGAATTATACCCTAATTGTATTGCCCTCTTTATATTTCCGACACATTTATTAAATACACCGTCCCCTCTTAGGATATCATTTATTTCTGAATTAGGACCATCTAAGCTAAAAGTAATTTCATCAAGCATTTTAAACTGATCATAGTCGAGCAAAGCTCCATTAAACGTTCCGTTCGTATCTATGCGTACATATTGGTAACCTACTTCTTTTGCCTTTTGTATGAGGGATAACAATGGTATCCAATCACATTCTTTCCCATATAACGTAGGCTCTCCCCCCATAATAGTAAGTTTTCTTGCACCTATCTCATAAAAATCTTCAATTAGTTTTATTGCAATATCTAAATCAATAGATTTTTTATTTAAATAAAAAATATTATTTGGTTTATACAGACAATGCCGGCATTGCAAGTTGCAATCGTCAATCACATACAAAAAAACTTGTTTGATATTTTTTATGTAAGCAATAAATTTTTTATCCATATCGAAATTCATATTAATCACCAACTAATTATGTAAATATTCATATGCATCTACACATTCTTGAATCATATCCTGATTAGTTTTAAGAGCATTCCAATATATATTCCATAAATTCATAAACGTTTGATGCCGCTTTCTTTGTTCTTGATTAGAGGATAGAGAAGACAACTCCTCAGTAAGATATTCTTTCTCGGCAACAAATTTATATATATTAATTGTTGCAGTTGTACCATCACCAAAGGAAATACATCTGAAACGTAGGCGAAGATCACAAAAATTATTTCCGTCATAAAACTTCATTAGTATGGAGCTTTCATTTAACAAGTGAATGAGTTTTCCAATTCTAATTTTTTCCTCATTGTTCGCAGGAGGCTTCAATATAATATTTACTCTTTTAAACCTTTTATCAATTAACTGACGTACTTGTGGATTAGACTCCATATCATTAATATTTCCAAAGAAAGTTAAATCTCCCGCCATTATGTTTAAATCTAAATTTGGATTTGCTCTTTCGGTAAATTTAACAATTTTATCATTTAATTTACCGCGTCCAAAAGGCTTAGCTAGAATTATATTTAAAGCGCAGACAACTCCGAAAGCAATAGCTGTAATAATAACGCTGTAAATTATACTTGTCCAATTTATAATTATTCCATCATTCCAAGTTAATTCTTTGTAATAAATCGCACTAACAATCATATTGGCTAATGCAACTCCAAAAAGAATAATGATTCTCATTCTGTTCATTTTGTTGTATGATAATATATAGGCAACAACAATGCCCACCACACACGACAATTGATTAATTATCATTTTCCTCACTCCCAATTTGTCTGTATATAATTCCATATTTCTTAAAAATCGACTTAAATGCCACATCTGGATATTCATATAAATAAATAAATTTTGCAATTTTCGCATCAATAAGCGCAGTAGCACACTCGCGGCAAGGAGAATGCGTACAATATATAATAGCTCCTGTTGTTTCTATAGAATGACTAATTGTGAATTCAAGCAAACGTCTTTCTGCGTGGACACCGTTACATATTTCATGTAACGTACCGGATTTTATATTATTCTCTTTTCTTACACATTTTTGACAAACTGATGTACTTCCATTACATGCACCAAAACAAATATTATCATCCTTCACAATGACAGCACCTACTTTGCGCCGTAAGCAAAATGAATTTTTAGATATTAAACTGGCAACTTTTAAATAAATATTATCATTTAAATTCATTTTTAGAACCCACTTTTAATACTTTTTATATAGTAATTCCATATTTATTAAGATCAAGTCCATAATTAAACTCATATTACACCTAATAATATTCTTATTATTAGGTGTTAGACGCATTTAAAGTATAAAAGTATCCGAGCACAACAAAATTTTATAGAAATTGCAATGCCAAATTGCAATAACGTATTATAGCATGCTAAAAACTTTTAGATACGTCATATGCGCACGATAATTTTTGGTAATCTTAAACTATTATTTATTTCATAATTACAAAATTTACATCATACTTTCAGCGAAATCGTGTAATATTTATCTATACAATATTTAACTTGATAACTAAAAATTCTAATCTTTTGTACCCTTTTCAATGCAAATATTTCCTATCGTTTTTTCATAAACCCTATTGTCATAGTTTGTGTTAAATATAGCATCATATAATTCATTTAATTTACTCTCATGTGTGACTAATGTATGGTCATCGTATGTTTCACCATTGGCTAACAAATTCTTAAAATAAAATTGACCGATTTCACCGTCTTCTAATAATTCTATTAAAGGCGAACTGTCATATCCGTTTATGAATTTATTATACATAGTAATGTCATATACGAATAATCCTACTATTATTGGTACCAGATAATCTAAGCAAAAATTATATCCTATCTCTTCTGGAAAAGAAGCAAAACTACTATTATGAGCTAAGTTATAAGTTGTCATTTTTAAGTATCGTGCGTACTTTGATATATCCCTTAATTGAAAATTATAACTTTTCATAAACTTGTGACATACTCTATCAAAGACATAGTTATTATTTTCAAAGTTAATAGAACTAAAATATTTTTGCATATCTGCTTTTGGCAAAGGTATTTTTAAATCAAAAAATCTGTCTAAATATCTATAAGCATTGAAGTTTTCTCCATATACACATTTTACGGAAGATTGCAGTTCTTCTAAATTTGTAGAAAATACAAATATAATTTTATTGTTATTAAAATAGTGTTTAATTCTTTCAAGTAGTTTAATAGCATAAATAGGTTTGCATCTGTCAAGTTCATCAATAAAAATGACAACTTTATCGGCTCTTTCTATTGGTATTTGATCCAAAAAAACATCAATTTTGCTTTTTAGATCTCTTGATTTTGTAATGCTTTTTAAGTCATCATCTACTTTAATTGAAGTAATTAAATCGTACAAACCAGATAAATTTAATGCTTCCATAATTCCTTTTAGCATATTAGAAAAATTTATATTTAACTCCTCAAGGTCATACTTATTATTGAGAGTTGAAATAATCTCGTACACAATAGACAGAACCGGATCATCATTATCATATTTCCAAGCATCATAATATATTGGCAAATACAGTTTTTCTATTTTATCAACATTTAGTCTTTTACATAAATTACTATATTGTGAAATGATTAATCTATTATCACTTTCTTCAAATGCAGTTTGAAAAAAATTATTATGAACGCCTAATACCATTTCAATTTGCTTTACAAAAAAAGTTTTTCCGCTGCCCCAATTACTGTTAATTGCTATTGAATTGCTTTCATTAAATGAATCTAATAAAGATATAAAATAACAAATATCTTTGTTTCTTCCAATACTATCATCAATAAATGTTTTAAATATATTTTCCTTTGTAGGTTGTAATTCTAATTTATTCATATTTAAAATCCTTCTTCAAATAGTCTTTTAAGTTTTGATATAGTTTTTATTGAACCTCTTAACTATTACCCAATATGAATTCAAACCCTATTGTTAATTCATTTGTTTACTTTCATCTAATAATTTGTCCAATATATTAGTCATTGTATATTATCTTTTATTTGTTAACATTCGCCACGATCTCTATGATTGTGGTCTTTTTATTTTTTAATTCAACACTTTAATACTACTCCTATTTTCTACACATTTACAACCAAATGAAGGATAACTTACAATTATCTAGTTAAAAAAATCTTGTGAGGTAAGATGATGAATATT
>CATXZD010000002.1 GCA_958403905.1 uncultured Ruminococcus sp. | reverse complement strand
TATTAACAGCCTTTACCTCGTCACTCGATACCTTAACTACCTTGCCGTCCTCAGTTTTGACTTCAACTTCTCCTTTTTCATTCACCTCCAACTTGTTGCCCTCGCTGTCGGTAATATTGCCGTCCTCATCAACCTTGAGGTTATTCTCCTTAACGGTGTCGGCTACATCTGGAGCTACGGTTTCAATGATAGTTTCTTCCGTTGCTGAGCTTGTAGGCACATCAGGGTTACAGCCTACGCAGATTATCACTGCCGTTGCTATTCCGCATACCATAGTCGCACAACAGGCTATTGCAATAGCTTTTGTTTTTGCTGTTGACATAACGGCTTTAAAAATCTTTCCTGCACCGTTTGCTGAGCTTCCAACAGCATTCGGATTTTCAAGAAAATCAAGACTGATTTTTGGTACTTTAAGATTTTTAGCTTCCTCTTTGAAGATTGAGCCGAACAACGGTACAAATACAACACCGTGCAATTTATCGTTGTTTTCTTTCTCGTACTTTTCAACAGCAGTCTTAATTTTTGCACGAGATGAATTAAGACGGCTCTTTACTGTTCCCTCTGAAACTTCCATAATCTCGACAATCTCAGGTATTGACATTTCACTAAAGTAAAATAAAAATACCGTTTGATATTGAGCGTGTGAAAGAGTATCTTCCATAAGCTTTAAAATGATTTCTCGCTTTGCATTGTTAGTTATGTATTCTTCGGGCAACATAACCTCGTTTGTTTCAACTTCATTTGTCAAAACCTCATCGTCTATTTGACATTCCACCTTTCTTTTATTAAAGTTGAAGCATTTGTTTACTGCAATTCGTTTTACCCAACCGCAGAATTTTTCCTCATTGTCAAGAGTATTCAGCTTTTGAAAAACAGTTAAAAATACTTCCTGACAAAGGTCTTGTACATCTTCGCTGTTTTTAAGCAATGAAGAGCAAGTGTAATAAACTGCATTTTTTGTAAGGTTGTATAATGAGTTGAACGCTTGCTGATTGCCCTTTTTTGCGCTTAATACAAGTTTTTTGATGTCGCTTTTTTCGCTCATTTTTCTTTTCCTCCTTTAATTTTTATTGCTTCTATAATATAAGACACGTTATAAAGCGGAAAGGTTCGTTCATTTGACAACTTTTTTAATTAAAAATTAGTTTTGTATCAATGTACAAATATAATTGCTAATATTTGTAAATTATAACCAATAAAAGATAACTAATAAAAAAGTGCGTAACCGAAGCTACGCACGAAAAACACATAGCTCACTTGTCGCCAAACAAAATTATTAACCGTTATTCAAAATGCGTGTTAATAGAGCCTGTATTTTTACCTAAATAATAAAAATACACGCAGTAGAATAACGAAAATAATTTAATTTTGTTTGGCACTTTTATTTTAGCACATATGTAAAAAAATGTAAACTGAAATATTAAAAGTTTTTACAAGTAAAAAAATTTTTCAAAGTTTCAAAATATGCAACAATTTCTGTATTCGTTCAGTATCTTTCAACTAAATTCCCTTAGAATAGTAGTATAAATTATGACGAGGAGGTGTAACCGATCCACAACATCCATTACAGCATAGCATATTGTCCTTGGAGAGGGACACTAAAAACTACTACTTTATTATATGAGGAGGTTCTTTTATGAAAGAGCCAAATAAAAACCAAAAACAAAAATCAGTAAACAAAGATGAAAAGCGTTTAATTATCTTTTCTATCGCTATAGGATTTATAGCAATAGTTATGGCAATTGCAAAAGCCATTAGTAATAATCCAAAAGCTACGATACAAGAGCTTATGCAGGAATTACCTTACGCTTTCGGAGTTACAATTATCTGTTTAGCTTTTGTTGCTCTAATAGCACTTCTATTCATTTTTGCTCTTCACATTGATTTTGAGCCTCTTGATGAAGCAATGAAGATTTACGCTGAGAAGCTGAAAATCAAACGCTTAACTAAGAATGCTCAATATGTTTATACTCAATTACAGGGATTTTTATATTATATTCTCAGAGCCAATTACTCAATTCTGAATATTCCTGTTGAAAATGAAGCTTCACTTATACCTAAGGGTACTGCTGTTTCTGTACATAACGATTGTATAACTATGCAATATGAAATTATTTGTCCTAACCGTATGTTATATGATGATTTAACGCTGAAATCAATCTTAAACGGATTTATAGGCAAAGAACTTTATTATCGCGGAATAATCGGACTTGCTCCGTCATACAAAAATTTACCCAGCGTTTATATAGACCGTGTGTTTTATGACGGAATTAACAGAGAAATTGTTATCTCCGCTGTATATATCAAAGATGAAGCTTCATACGAATATTGTAAAAAGTCTTTTGAGCGTGACCGTAAGGAAATGAAGAACGGTAAAGCAATTTACCGACTTTTAAAACTTCTTTCAGACAGATAATTAAATAACAGCTTTTTAAAATTAGATAATTCTATTTAAGCCGTTGAGCATTTTGGTGTTCAACGGCTTTTTATATTGCCTGCTACATATCCCTCTAATCAGGATAGATTAGTGTGTTAAGCCGTTAAAATACTGGGGATTGAGCTACCCTGACAGGAAGCCGAACATTAAATTACTGTTTTTATATGCTGACATATTCCTCTACTTAGGTAGATTATATGCTAAACCCCTATAAACATAGGGGTTTGAGCTACCCTGACAAAAAACTAAACATAAAACTGCTATTTGTACATTTTGAAAAGTTGCATTTTTCGGGTAGATTATGCGTTTAGGCGATAGAATATAGGGGTTTGACCCTTACCTGAAAAAAACACAAACTTTAGAATAGTGAAGAAAATTCTGACATTTTTCTATATATAATGCAGGTTTTGATTGCAGAAAATAGAAAAATGCGGTTAAGTGCCAAAAACCTATGCTACTTTTGATGGTATGAGATTTTTGGGCAGTACCCTACAAAAAGTTGCACTACACTTGTTGTTACAATTTTAATAAGCTTTTTCTACACCTCCTGCAATTTAATGCCTGACATTTATAATTTGGAGGTAGTGCTTTATGAGTAAGTGCTATTTGGAAGAACGAAAAGAAATTATTGACAGAATGTGGAAGATTATTGGGGACAAAGATTTTTCACAAGTGAGAGTAGCTGAAAGATTAGGTTACAGTAAATCTAAGGTTTCAAGGGTGCTCTCAATGGACACCCCTGTAGATTTGGACTTCATCTATACTTTTGCGAGGGTGTTTTGTTCAAACGATATCATCTATTTATTAACAGGAAAATCGGGAACTATCGACAATTTCACAACAAAGGTGCTTGACGGTGTCCCATTTAAAGAGCAACAACAATTTTGTGATGATTTGTTGAAGATTGCCCAAATAATCAAGAAGTGATTTTTAGTTGCATTTGCTGAAACAAATTATGGTACTGTTCCAGCAAATGCAATAAAAAAGGAGTACCCTAATAATAGGGGTTGTAAAAAATATTTTTATAAAAGGAGGATGTTCTATGAAAAATAGAATGCAAACAACTATTGAAGGTTTAATTATGAATGACGCACATCGTTCTAAGGGCAGTGCAAACATTGACGGAAAGGAGGTCGCTTGGGATGAAGCGTACCAAATTACTTTATTGCCTATCCAAGAGAAAAAAGGACGGGTCAGAAAGTATAGTGTAGCAAAAGATCTTGTTGGCAATATTGAAAAACAACTTGCTGAGGTCAACTGGGGTGCTTATATCTCTCTTGAAATGAGCGAGGACGGTAAAACCGTAATTGCCGTTAACGTTATTTGCGATTGGGCAGAAAGTCTGTCAATCTTCTAAGGCAAAAGGCTCGAAGCTCGCCAAAGTCAGCTTGGCTGACGGCGGCGAGCAAGAGTTTTTGCCAATAAGTAGACAGATTGCGATAATAACATACGAATATCGGCTTTACAAGCCTATTTTCAGTGTTGTCGGGCTTGTCTACAACACTGAAAAATGTAGACGAAATGCAATGTTATATTGCTACATTATTTTGAAAACGGAGGATTTATATGAAAGAAAGAACTTCCGTTCGCCGAATAGAGTTATGTACACAATTTTTTGACGGTGACGGAAACGAAATTATTTCGATTGAAAAAATCAAGAAAGTATTAGAAGAACATAAACAGTGTATAAAAGATTATGCTTTTATTACTCACGATAAATGCACAAAGAAAGTGGTTGCAGAAGATAAAACGGAAACGATAGAGCCTATTGCACCGCATATCCATATTGGCATACGCTTCAAGGATAATAACCCACAGCACCTTGAAGATATTGCAAATTGGTTTGATGTTCCGCAAAATTATCTTGAAAAAATAAAAGGAAGTTGGAATGATTATTTGTTGTATCTTATTCACGCTAACGCACCTGATAAGCACCAATATTGTGCAGATAATGTCATAGCCAACTTTGACTATGAAGCGGCTATAGATAAGGCTAAAAACAAAGTCAGAATTGAAAAAATTTTGCAACAGATATTTGACGGTAAAATCAGAGATATTTCCGAGATTGACGGCTTTACTTACATAAATTATGCTCGTGAAATAAACGAAGCCTTTAAGTATCGGCACAACCAAATTTCAAGGATAACAGACAGAAATATTGAAGTCATTATGATTACTGGCACAAGCGGTAGCGGAAAAACTACGCTTGCAAAAAGGATTTGTAAGGAAAAAAACCTTGATGTATTCATAAGCAGCAGTGGAAATGACCCGTTTTACGGTTATAATATGGCTAAAGCGATTATCCTTGATGACCTAAGACCATCTGTGTTGTCACTCTCAGACTTGCTTAAAGTTCTCGATAATCATTTCAATAGTACTGTTAAATCACGTTACTTTAACAAGGCACTATATTGCAAGTTAATAATTATCACAACTATATTGGAAATAGACACTTTTTTCAAGCAAGTTTTTGAAAACGAACAAGAACCTGTTGTACAGCTAAAAAGAAGAATAGGCACATATATAAAAATGAATAAGCACACAATCAGTATTCAGAAATGGAATGACTTAGATATGTGCTACTCTGAGCCAATAACTTATTTTAATGATACTCTTGTTCAATTTGAAGCCGAGAAAATAGTAGATAATAGGTCAGCAAAAGAAAAGGTAGAGGAACTTTTGCCGTTCCTTGCAGGCAAAGAAATACCTAAATCTAAATTGCCTAAAAGCTCAAAAACCGAAAAAGTAAAAAGCTCCGAACAAAAGGTAATTTCTGATGATGAATTTAAGCGATTATTTTATATGGAAGATTAGTTTACTAAAAATATAAAACAAACTGTAATTTACTTTATTGTACATAAAAGCCCAAAATACCGAAACTCCTAAAAACCTAAACTCCGAATTTAGAAATTAAATTTAAGTATTTATAAAAATTTTAAAGGAGTTAATTTTTATGAGTTTAAATAATACAACACCTCGAATGAGGACAATTCCAAAGGCATATGAAGAAGTTAAGATAGCCGACCCGAATACAAGTTTGACCTTGCGAGCACTACGCAGAATGGTAAACAGCGGTGAAATACCTTGTGTTATGGTAGGAACTAAAAGACTTATTGATTTAGACTTGCTTTTTGATTTTCTTTCGGGTTATAATAATAGTGCTAATCCGTATTTTGTGACAGAATAAAGGAGTTGCAAAATATGGCTAATATCACAAAGAGAATTAACAAGTCAGGAAAGTTATCATTTTTAATTAAAGTATCGCTCGGTTATGATGTCGATAATAAGCAGATAATTAAATCTATGACTTGGAAACCTGAAACAAACATGACTGTAAGGCAAGCTGAAAAGGAGGCAAACAGACAAGCTATCCTGTTTGAGGATAAGTGTAAATCAAGCGACTTAACAAATAAGCGTGTTAAATTTCAACACTTAGCCAATGAATGGTTAGAGCTTGTTGAAACTACACAGGAAATGAAACCCAGTACCATTGTTAGGCTAAAAACTTTGAAAGAGCGTACATATAAGGCTATAGGTCATATTTATGTTGACAAGCTGACATATAGGCAGATACAAAGTTTTATTGTAAGTTTATCAAAGGACGGAACAAATCAAAAGACAGGTAAAGGATTATCGCAGAAAACACAAAAACATTATTTGTCATTTATTTCTGATGTTATGAAATATGCTAAAAAATGCGGATTGATATTCAATAACCCTTGCGTTGATGTTTCCACAGTAAAGACAGACAAAAAAGAAAAAGAAATATATTCTTTAGATGAATTAAAGACTTTACTGAACAGAATTGACAGCAAGGCAGACACAGATTATAAAGTGTTATTCTCAATCTTAGGTTATTGCGGTTTAAGGCGTGGCGAAGTACTTGGATTAGAGTACAAAGACATTGATTTTGAAAGCGGTATTGTATCTATTGTCAGAACCTCAAATTATCAAACAGGCTTAGGAGTATATACAAGTACCCCTAAAACAAAATCAAGTTGCAGAAAGATTTTATTACAAACAAATGTACTTAATTTGATTAAGCAACTAAAAGCCGAACAACAAGAAAAAGCTATTAAATGCGGTGACTTATGGAATGAAACAGACAGGTTGTTTATAACTTGGTGTGGACAGCCTATGCACCCAAACACCCCCTATACTTGGTTAAAACGCTTCTGTGAGGAAGAAAGCTTACCATTCAAAGGTTTACATAGCTTTAGGCATACTGTGGCAACACAGGCGATAATAGGCGGTCAGAATTACAAATCAGTTTCATCTGTTTTAGGTCACTCACAAACAAGTACAACAATGAACATATACGCACACGCTACACAGGAAAGCAATATTGAAGTGTTTAATTGTATAGCTGATTTAATTAACAGTAATACTAAGGACAAAGACAAAACAGCTTAATAAAGAACACAATAAAGAACACAGGCACTTTTGAGCAAAAGAAAAATCCCGAAAGTCCAGTATTTATCGGACTTCCGAGATTATAAGAGTTGGTGCGAGTGACGGGACTTGAACCCGTACGTCGTAAAACACACGCCCCTCAAACGTGCCTGTCTGCCTATTCCAGCACACTCGCATTTATTCTGTTGTTTGTTAGTTTCTCAACTCAACGAGTGCTATTATATCATAGCTATTTTGAGTTGTCAATACTATTTTGAAAATTTTTGTATTTTTTTCAAATTGAATTTTGTATTAAATTTTCGCAATTTGCTGTTAGTGGTATATTTCTTGCTTTTTTTAAATCAGAGGAAAAGCGCTGTTATTATTACATTCGCTTTTCCTCTTGGTTATTTTCTCTTAGTCGAATAAAGAATCCATAAGATTTTTTATTTTTTGCCTGCGTTTTTCGGTTTCAGCTTTGTCAAGAAAATAGCTGTTTTCTTCAAAGCACAAAACGTCGCCCTCTTTTATGTTTTTGGGAAGCGATTTAACCTCCAACGTCACGCAGTCGCCGTTTTCACATTCAAGAACGGCTTTATCTTCTTCTATTCTGTCAACTGTAAATCTTTTCATATTTTATCCTACTTTCTTTATTGACTGTTCGCCGCTTTTTACCACTATAGTTTTCCCATCAGAGGAAAATACTACTGTTTTATCAATGTCGGTTCTGTAAACCTCACATCCGAACTTTTCAAGCAAATCAAGTGTTTCTTGGTGCGGATGACCGTATGAGTTTCCCTCTCCTGCCGAAATTACTGCATATAAAGGATTTACTGCATTTAAAAACTCTTCGGTTGTTGATGTTACACTTCCGTGATGACCGATTTTCAGAACATCTGCACTGATTTCATCAGTAATTGTTTCAAGCTCCTCGGTTTCTGCATCACCTGTAAACAGAAACGAGTTATCTTTATATGTTAGCTTTATAACTGCTGAACAGTTATTGAGATCTTTCTCATCAAATGTTACAGGCGCAACAACGTCAATTGTGTATTCGCTTTCATTGGCAATTGTAAGCCCCACTTTTGCAGAAGTAACCCTTAGTCCTTTATTTGAAATAGACTCAAGCAGATTTTCATAAGTTTTAGTATTTGCCGCTGCTTTTGGCATATAAATTGAACCTATATCCATATTTTTGACAATGTAAGACATTGAACCGATATGATCTGAATGAGGGTGAGTTGCAACAAGATAATCAATTTTTGAATATCCGCAATCGGCTATGTAACTCTTTATTCCCTCTCCGTGATAATTCTCACCTGCGTCTATCAGCATTGTTTTTTCATTGGGAAGCTCAATAAAAATTGAATCCCCCTGCCCTACGTCAAGAAAATGTACATTGAGCATACCTTTTTGAAATTCCTTGCCAGAATTTTCGTTGAAGCTTATGTTAACATTGCAGGAACAAAAGGTAAGCAAAAAAACAAGCAATAATAAAAACGCCGAAAAACGTATTTTTATACTATTGTTTAGTTTCATATTTCAACTCCGTTTACTTATAATATATTATATTTTATCATATAAAATTAAAATTTCAAAGTGATTTATAATTAACAAAAGCAACATATTTTATTCCATTATTTTTTACATATTATTTAATTTACTGTAATTATGAAAGTTGTGTGAAATCAACTTGCTTTTGCTTGACTTAAAAATAAGCAGTGATATAATATAATGAAAGTTAGTTCTATATCAAACTGTTCCATTTAAAACAATCGGAGGTGATTTTATGCAAAGTAATTCGACAGCAGAATCAATCGGTCACGAGATTAAAGCGCTTGACCACCTTATGCAAAGAAAGATGATTATGATTGCTTCAAAATCGGGACTTGACAAGGTTACCGTTATGCACGGCTGGATTATAGGTTACCTAAGTCATAACATTAATACAGATATATATCAAAAGGATATTGAAAGCGAATTTGCTATTTCTCGTTCAACCGTAACAAATATTCTTAAACTTATGGAGAAAAAAGGCTACATTACAAGGACGTCTGTCGAAAGTGACGCAAGGCTTAAAAAAATATCACTAACTGATAAAGGGAAGCAAACAGGAGCTATATTACAAAAAGCTGTTGATGAAAATGAAAAAGTTTTTAACAAGCTTCTTGACGAAGATGAAAAGAAAAACTTTTTGCTTCTTATAAAAAAACTGAGATACGGTCTTGAAAATAACTAACTTTATATCATTTTTACAGGAAGGAGTATATATTATATGATAAAAACTCTGGCTAAGCATATTAAGGGCTTTGTTAAGGAATCTCTGCTCACGCCTTTGTTTATGATTCTTGAGGTTGTAGCGGAAATGCTTATTCCGCTGATTATGTCTTCAATGATTGACGACGGAATCAACAAAGGCGATATGCAGCACATAATTACAACAGGTTTGTTGATGGTTGCCTGTGCGCTCATCGGACTTTTCGGAGGCGTTATGGGAGGCATTTACGGCGCCAAAGCATCGGCAGGATTTGCAAGAAATCTGCGTATGGCTATGTTTGAAAACATTCAGTCATATTCATTTGCAAACATTGATAAATTCTCAACAGCGGGTCTTGTTACAAGACTTACAACCGACGTTACAAACATTCAAAATGCTTATCAAATGATTCTGAGAATGTGCTTCAGAGCGCCTTTCAGCCTGATTATTGCAATGACAATGACTTTAATTATCAATGCAAGACTTGCACGCATTTATCTGATTGCAATTATATTTCTTGCTGTCGTTCTTGGATTCCTGCTTAAATTCACATATAAATATTTTAATCAGGTCTTTGAAAAATACGATGAACTCAATGCGAGCGTACAGGAAAACGTGACGGCTATCAGGGTTGTGAAATCCTTTGTAAGAGAAGAACACGAGGTTAAAAAATTTAACAAAGCAGTAAATAATCTTTACAGGCTTTTCGTTAAGGCTGAAAACGCAATGGTTACAGTTTCACCTATTATGATGCTTACGGTTTATGCCTGCATTATATCAATAAGCTGGTTTGGTGCAAATATGATTGTCGGCAGTGAACTTACAACAGGTGAACTTACAAGTATGCTGACGTATTGTATGAATATTCTTATTAGTCTTCTTATGGTGGCTATGGTTTTTGTTATGATTACAATGAGCCTTGCAAGCGCAAAACGTATTTCAGAGGTGCTAAACGAAAAATCAACGCTTGCTAATCCTGAAAATCCCGACTACAATGTGGAAAACGGAAGTATTGATTTTGAAAACGTATCATTCAGTTACAATACTAAAAGTGAAAAGCCGATACTCAATAACATTAATGTATCTATCAAATCAGGTGACACAATCGGAATTATCGGCGGTACGGGAAGCTCAAAAACGAGCCTTGTAAACCTTATCGGCAGACTGTATGACGTTACCGGCGGTGCTGTTAAGGTCGGAGGAAAAGATGTTCGCTCATATGACCTTGAAACGCTTCGCGATGAAGTGTCGGTTGTACTGCAATCAAACGTACTGTTCAGCGGTACTATTCTTGACAATCTGCGCTGGGGCAACGAAAATGCGACCAAAGAGGAATGCATAAACGCCTGCAAGCTTGCCTGTGCAGACGACTTTATTCAGTCCTTCCCCGACAAGTACAACACCTATATTGAGCAGGGAGGTACAAATGTTTCGGGAGGACAGAAACAAAGACTTTGCATTGCAAGAGCATTGCTTAAAAAGCCTAAAATTCTTATTCTTGACGACTCAACAAGCGCCGTTGACACTGCAACCGACGCAAAAATCAGAAAAGCTTTTCGTGACGAAATTCCCGACACAACAAAGATTATTATTTCTCAAAGAATTTCAAGTGTGGAAAGCGCCGATAAAATCATAGTTATGGATGACGGCGAGATAAGCGCAATGGGAACTCACGAGGAGCTTATAAACACAAGTCCTATTTACAGCGAAATCTTTTCCGCACAAACGGGCGGAAGCGGCGACTTTGACAAGAAAGGAGAGTTGTAATATGAGAGGACCGAAATCACCCGCTAATAAACGCAACGCTGCCGCAGGCGTAAAGGTTCAAAATCCGATGAAAACGCTGAAAAGACTGATTGGAATAATTATGAAAAAGTACAAATTTCATATGATTTTTGTATTCTTATTCATTCTGCTGAGCGTTTTCGCCAATGTTCAGGGAACGCTGTTTATCCAGACTCTTATTGACGATTACATCAATCCTTTGATAGGTCAGCCAAATCCTAATTTTACTCCGCTGCTTATGGCTATTTCAAAAGTTGCTGTTTTCTATCTGCTCGGAGCAGCCGCAACTTATGCCTATTCAAAAATTATGGTATACGTTTCTCAGGGAACAATGCGTGACATAAGATGCGACATATTCTCCCATATGGAAAGCCTGCCAATAAAATATTTTGATACCCACAAGCACGGTGACATAATGAGCGTTTACACAAACGATGTCGATACTTTGCGCCAGATGATAAGCCAAAGCCTTGTGCAGATTTTTTCAAGCGTAATTACTATTGTTTCTGTGTTTATAAGTATGATAGCACTTAGTATTCCCCTTACTCTGCTTACGCTGTTGATGGTGGGTGTTATTCTCTTGGTAGTAAAGAATCTCGCCGGAAAAAGCGGAAAATACTTTCTCGCACAGCAAACTAATCTCGGTAAAACGAACGGCTATATTGAAGAAATGATGAAGGGTCAGAAGGTTGTTAAGGTATTTAACCACGAGGAAAAGAGCATTGAGGAATTTAAAGAGCTTAACGACAAGCTGTTTGACAGCGCATATAATGCAAACAAGTTTGCAAATATTATTATGCCGATTAACGCGCAAATAAGTAATATCAGTTATGTTCTCTGCGCAATTGTCGGTGGTATGCTTGCTACATTATTACCGGCGAGTACGCCTGTTTTGGGACTGACGCTTGGAAAGCTTGTGAGCTTTTTGACCTTCAACAAAAATTTCAGCCAGCCTATTAATCAGGTGAGCCAGCAGTTTAACAGCATTGTTATGGCGCTTGCGGGTGCCGAACGTATCTTCAAACTCCTTGATGAAAAGAGCGAAGAAGACAACGGTTATGTAATGCTTGTAAACGTTAAAAAAGAAAACGGCAAGCTTACTGAAACCAAAGAACGCACAAGTCTTTGGGCTTGGAAGCATGTTCATCAGGCAACCGGCGAAGTTGAGTACAGAGAGCTTCAGGGCGCACTGGTTATGGATGACGTTGATTTCGGTTACAATGACGAAAAGATTGTGCTCCACAACATTGACCTTTATGCCGATCCCGGTGAAAAAATTGCGTTTGTCGGTTCTACGGGCGCAGGCAAAACTACAATTACTAACCTGATTAACCGTTTTTATGATATTCAGGACGGAAAAATAAGATATGACGGAATTAACATCAATAAAATCAAAAAGTCTGATTTAAGACGTTCGCTTGGTATTGTTTTGCAAGACACTCATCTGTTTACCGATACAGTAATGGAAAATATCCGTTACGGCAGGCTGGACGCCACAGACGAAGAAGTTATTGCCGCCGCAAAGTTAGCTAACGCTGATTCATTTATACGCAAACTTCCCGACGGGTATAATACCGTATTAAAGGGCGACGGAGGAAACCTAAGTCAAGGACAAAGACAGATGCTTGCTATTGCAAGAGCGGCTGTTGCAGACCCGCCTGCGCTGATTCTTGACGAAGCTACAAGCTCTATTGATACGAGAACAGAAAAAATGGTTCAGGACAGTATGGATAAGCTTATGAAGGGCAGAACAACATTTGTTATTGCCCACAGGCTTTCTACTGTTAAAAACTCTGATTGTATTATGGTGCTTGAACACGGACGAATCATTGAGCGCGGCACACACGACCAGCTTATTGAGCAGAAAGGCAAATACTATCAGCTCTATACAGGCAAAACAGCATAAGATTGTAAGATAATAACAGGGATATACTTGAAACAAAAATTCAAGTATATCCCATTTTTAGTTTATATTTAAATTACCAATAAAAGATTGCAACCGAAACAAAAAGTGCTACAAGAGTGAAAATAAAAATTTCTAATCTGACTCCACAAAACTTATCGTCAAATGAATTTCTGTCATAAGTTTTAAAAGTGAATAAAATAACGGATATGCTGTCTGATACTAAAAGCGCAGATAAAATTATTTTTAGAACAAAACTAAAAAATGTACTGAACAAGACTACTATAAAGAAAAGGACAATCTGAATAATGAGCATCGCCAATAGGATTTTATTGTTTTTGCTCCACGAGGGTTTTGTTTTTAATATTCTCCGTTTTGACATTTTACACCTTTAATCAAACTATGCACATAAATGCGCTCATTGTGCCTCGTTTGCCTTTAGTTGCACGATGACTCCACAAAAGCTCGCTGTTGCAGTTGGTGCATACATCGCTGATTGTAATATTCTCGTTCTTTACCCCTGCGGCAACAAGGATCTGTCTGTTGGTTTCAAGCAAATCTATCATATACTTTCCGTTTTCTTTCGGAAAAACGAAGCTGTTGCTGTCAAGGTCTTTTAGTGCGTAAAAATTATCTGCGCAGGGTTTATCTACCTCGTAACAGCAAACGGAAATTGCAGGACCTATTGCGGCAACAATATCGGCGGGATTTGTTCCGTACATTTCTGTCATCTTACTTACTACTTTCTCACCTATTCTGCCTACTGTTCCCCTCCAGCCGGCATGCGCAAGACCGATTGCCTTTTGCTTTGTGTCAACAAAAAACAGAGGTGTGCAGTCTGCGTAGTACGTAACGAGCGTTACACCCTTTTCATTTGTAATAAGTGCGTCAACACTCTGCAAATCACGAGGCTTGTAAATTCCCGTGCCTTTGTTTTCGGAAGTTACTGCACGAACAAATGTATTGTGATCCTGAGCAGAAGCTGTCAGAGAGTCAAAATCAAAACCGGCGCTTTTACAAATGCGCTTGTAATTCTCGGTTACGTTATCACAGTTATCTCCCCTGTTAAACGCCATATTCATTGAAGTAAACTCGCCCTCTGAAACTCCGCCAAGACGAGTTGAAAATGCATGATTTATAAAATTTATTTCTGATAATGAATTATATACCAAATACGGTACTGTATCAGTATTTTTTAGCGTCATTGTTTTTGATTTAAAATTCATAAATTTCGCCTCCGAAATTAAATAAAAAATATAACCCTTGAAACGTATGTAAGTTAATGCTATAATAAAATAGCAAAGTGCTGTGACACTTATTTAAAACAAACAGATTAGTATTTATAAAAACTATTATCCCGACTATTTCGGAGCTATTTCTATAATGTAAAACAACACGGGGGATTATAATGAAGAAAAAGTTATTTGGTCAGAACATCAAAATTGACTGTTCATACTGCGAATATGCCGTCATAGAGAATGAAATGGCTTACTGCAAAAAAGGCAGGCGTATTCAAAACGGCAAATGCAGAGCATTTAAGTATGATCCGCTTATGCGAGTTCCGAAAGTTTCGACTTTCACGAAAAAATACAGCGCTGATGATTTTAAAATATGAATATAATGTGATGTTTAAAAAGCTTTATCGGAATTGATAAAGCTTTTTTGTTTGATAATGTATGTTTTATGCAAGCTGGAAATCCTTTATGTAGCTGTCAATTGACTTTTTAATAATTTCTTTTGCTTTTTTAGCTCCGTTGGTTTCAGTAACTGAAGTTGTTTTGCCTGCTTCGAGTGACTTGTAAACCTGGAAAAAGTGTTGAATTTCCTCAAAATAATGCTTGGGAAGTTCTTTGATGTCGTTATAGCAGTTGTAGTTCGGGTCATTAACCGGAACAGCAATAATCTTTTCATCACAACTGTTGTTATCAATCATATTCAGTACGCCAATAGGCTTGCACTCAACAAGCGTCATAGGCTGAATAGTTTCACTGCAAAGTACCAAAACGTCGAGCGGGTCGCCGTCCTCTGCAAAAGTTCTGGGAATAAAGCCGTAGTTTGCAGGATAGTGAGTAGAGGTAAAAAGTACTCTGTCGAGCTTTAAAAGTCCCGTTTCCTTGTCTAGCTCATATTTATTCTTGCCACCCTTTGAAATTTCTATTACAGCGTAAAACTTTTCTGTTGTGATTCTCTTGGGAGAAATATCGTGCCAAATATTCATAATTTATCGCACCCTTCTAAGTTTCAATTATTTTATATAATACCCATTGTTTTTATTATAAATTAAGCGTCACACATTGTCAAGAAAACGTGTTTTTATAATAGATATTTACTTCTTATGCTTTCTGTTTTCTTTTCGCAGAGGATTTATGTCGGCAAAATTGTTTTTTGCGCACTTAATAAGGTTGAATAATGTTGAAATAATAAGCGATCTTGTTTTGCCGTCCATATCTTTCAGCGACTTAAAAATTATGCCCGAGTTTGACTTCCAGTTTTCGGCTATTTCGTTAAATGTTTTGTTTTCGGTGCTTTCAAGAATTGAGAATATTCCTTCAATTAAAGTTTTCCTCTGCTGTTCATCCATATCGGAAACAAGGTCAGTTAATGTATGATCGAAAAACACGCTTGTATTTGACATCGTGCTAAGCGTTTCAAAGTGATTGCATTTTATTTCCCATGAATAAATATCGTGCTGTAAAAAGCCCTTTTGGTTGCTTTTTACAATTGTATATTCTTCAGCGTGCTCAAACATCATTCCAAAAATTGACGATTGAGGAACATAGGTATGGATTTTACTTATCATCTGCTTATAGCCGTTTTGGACAATTGTTTTGCTGTCAAAACCCGGTCCGTCGTGATTGTACACTCCGTCAATTCTTTTTTGTATTTCATAATTGCAAAAAATTGATGCATAAACTGCAAGATTTCCACCCTTTGAATGGCCGCCGAGAACAAAAGTGCCGTTCAGGCTTTTTGCCGACTGCTCAAGATATTTAAGTGCTGTCAACTGTGACGGCAGAGGAAACATATAGTACATATTAAAGTCCTCCTGCCAACCAACGACTGTATTATCAGTTCCCCGATAAGAAATATAATGGCAATTGTCAGCGATTTCAATGACAACAGCCGAGAACTGCATCTGCTTTTCCCTCTCCACTATATTTACATAACCCGAAAGCTTCATATTTTTAAAACGTTCTGACTGTGCACAGAATTTTAAAAGCCGTGTATCTCCCTCCCAAAGGATTTTATCATTATTTTTGTCTGTTGCAAAAAATTTTTCGCAGGCGGTTTTAATCGTGATTTTTTTATTTATATCAGCCGAAACAATATCATCAAAGGGAAAATATGAAAGACGTGACAAAATAAGTGCATCAACATCATTGAAACCGTCGCTTTTAATGCTTAAATCTCCGCGCCATTCAAAATAATCAAATACATTTGGCATAACAACACCTCACAGCTTTTTATAGTATATTACACCATTATAAAAATGTATGCAACTATTAAGATAAAAACGGACGCCGAAGCGTCCGCAGCTTATTTTTTCTGTTGTAATTCGATTTCTCTTAATTTTTCTTCTTCTGCCTTTTTATCCTTTGTATAATATGAGAACGGAGCTGAAATTATTATTGCGCCGTAGTAGGTAACAAATCGCCACAATAAAATAGCAGGCTTAATCTTGTTAACCCCTCCGAACACGAAAAACTGGCCGAAGTACATAGTAAATGCAAGCTCTGCACCGCCAGAAGCACCCGGTAAAGGCACAAGGTTTGACGTAAACAGTACAAAAGACTGAATACAAACAAAATCGAAAAGATTAGGGACTGCCATTCCGTTTGCCGCGGCAATTTCGGGCATCCCGAATGAGATGTAGATAAAATAAGGTATTGAAAGAATTGCGAGCACCTGTACCATAACAAGGAGATATGTACTTACAAGCAACTTGGGACTTTTTAATAACATCCTGTTTGCCTCATGGAACATAGACACCTCGTTGTTAAGGCGCTCAATTTTCTTTTCGGGATTCTTAACAAATTTGAATTTTTTCATTATTTTATAAATAATACCAATCAGCTTGTTTGTTACGCCATTACAAAATGACACTATAAGGAACAATGCCGTTACCAAAAGCTGAACGGAAAAGCCGAAAACAATGAATAGCGTTGACCAGACGTTTGTAAAAGCACTCTGAAAATACTCAAACTTGAATATTACTGCAAAGATACTGAAAAGCGTTGTGACAATCTGATAGACAATGAATTTCTGCGTCATACAGGCAGAACCAAAGCCTACACCGACTTTCATTTTTGACATAAGGTAAAGCTGCATTGGCTGGCCGCCGGTATTTGACGGTGTAATTGCACCGAAAAACACTCCGACAAATGAAACTTTCAGCGCGTCAATAAACCGAAAATCCTTATATTTCGACCGAACGAAAATCAGCGTGACAATTGTGTCTATTATGATATTAAAGTCGTAAACAAGCAATGCAATCAATATCCAGCCAAGGCTGAAGCTGTTTGGGGTTGATAGCAAATCAATAAGCCCGTCTTCAGAAATAAAAAAGAAAATACATAAATACAGAGTTATGCCAAAAACGAGCAGATTAAAAATAAGCTTTCCGCTTATCCTGAACTTCTTTTGTTTCAAAAAAATCTTCTCCTGAATACAATTATTTTAAATCGCATTTGATTTAGAATTTCTATACTATATTTAGCTAACATTACTATGATACAGAGTTTTTGCAAAAAAAGCAAGAAAAAAATAGCAACAGTATTGTAAACTATACGTACATTTTTGTAAAAACGTCAATTATTACTTGTATCAAAACTAATGTATATAAACTGATTTTAATTGTTGTAAACTAAGGCACAATATGGTATAATTATTTTAGAAAATTTACGGGTGATGTAATGGGATTTTTTGATGTTGTAAATGTTTACGGGCTTCTATTTGCTGTCATTCTTGCAGTGCCTCACATAGTTTATGCAAGAACACACAGTTATGATATAAAAGCAATCGACAACCGCGCAATGCTGTACATTGAGCGAATAGGAAAATATTGCAGTGTTTTTCTTATGGGAATAAACATCGGTGTACTTGAAAAGGGTTTTACAGCTCCCGTTATGGAAACATACTGGCTTATTTCAACAGCTCTTCTGACAATATTATATGTCGTGCTGTGGATATTTTTCTTTAAAAAGGAAACAAAGGCTATTGCTTATCTTCTGACAATTACTACTGCACTAATCGTAATTCAAAGCGGTCTTTTGCAGGTAAAAACACTGCTGCTGACAGCAGGAATTGTATATCTCATCGGAGAACTGTACATAACTTCACAAGTATTTAAAGATTAAAGGAATTAAAATAAATATGAATGTAATAATGCTCCTTAAACCAAAGGATACTGTAAAGTATATTTATGATAATTACACGTTAAGACAGGGCTTTGAAAAAATGCGCGCCCACGGATATACTGCAATTCCGGTAATAAATGCTGACGGAAAGTACGTAGGAACAGTAAGCGAGGGTGACTTTCTTTACAATATTATTGATAAAGACAGCCAAAAGATTAAAGACCTCGAAAGTCATTACGTGCGTGACTTACTTCGTCCGGGTTTTAACCCTGCGGTTAAGATTAACGTTAGTATGGACGAACTGCTGCAAAGGGCAATGAAACAAAACTTTATTCCTGTTACCGATGCAAGAGGAAGTTTTATTGGTATTGTAACAAGACAGGATATAATCAAATATTTTATTGAAATGCCGCATTCCAAGTGAATGCGGCATTTACTTTATTATGTTAAATTATTTTGTTTTACCTATATCGTGTCTGAAGTGTGCGCCCTCAAACTTGATTTTGTCAACTGCGGCATACGCTTTGTTGAGCGCTTCGTCAAGAGTTGCAGCCCTTGCGGTTATACCGAGAACACGTCCGCCGTTTGTATAAAACTTTCCGTTTTCGTACTTTGTACCGGCGTGATAAACAGTTGCTCCGTCAACCTGACCGTTATCGTCAAGTCCGAACATCTCTATTCCCTTTTTGTATGAAACAGGATAACCGCCGCTTGCCATAACTACGCAAGCCGCTGCACCGTCATACCATTCGATGTCAATGTCAGAAAGTTTTTCGTCAATAACTGCTTCGCAGATGTCAACAAGATCGGTTTTAAGTCTGGGAAGAACAACCTGTGCTTCGGGATCACCGAAACGAGCATTGTACTCAATCACCTTCGGACCGTTTGGAGTAATCATCAAGCCAAAGTACAGACATCCCTTAAAAGGTCTGCCCTCTTTGTTCATTGCTTCGATTGTAGGCTTGAAAATTGTTTCTATACAAACATCGGCAATTTCGTCGGTATAATACGGATTTGGGCTGATTGTTCCCATTCCGCCTGTGTTAAGTCCTTCGTCGTTATCATAAGCACGCTTATGGTCTTTGGAACTTACCATAGGCTTTACGCATTTTCCGTCAGTGAAAGCAAGAACAGAAACCTCGGGACCTGTTAAAAATTCTTCAATTACTATATTATTGCCCGAATCGCCAAACTGCTTGTCCTCCATAATGGACTTAATTGCAGAAACAGCTTCGTCAATTGTCTGCGCAATAATAACGCCCTTGCCAAGTGCGAGTCCGTCAGCCTTTACTACTACGGGAACTGTATTTTCGGCTTTTACATATTCAATAGCCTTATCTGCGCTGTCAAAGACCTCGTATTTTGCGGTGGGAATGTTATATTTTTTCATAAGGTTCTTAGAAAAAACCTTAGAAGCCTCAATTATTGCGGCATTTGCATTAGGACCGAAAGCACGTATTCCGGCTTTCTCAAATGCGTCAACCATACCTGCCGCAAGCGGGTCATCAGGAGCAACAAATGCAAGGTCGATTGCATTTTCCTTTGCAAACTTAACCATTGCTTCCTTGTCCATTACGCCGATATTTACGGTTTCGGCATCTCTTGAAATACCTCCGTTGCCGGGGGCGCAGTAGAGCTTTGTGCATTTAGGACTTTCAAGCAGCTTTTTGATAAGAGCGTGTTCTCTGCCGCCTGAGCCAATCATTAATATATTCATAGTAACACCCCGTATCAGTGATGGAAAAGTCTGATTCCTGTAAAGGACATTGTCATATTGTATTTGTTGCAGGTTTCGATTACATTGTCATCACGGATGGAGCCACCCGGCTGTGCAACATACTGAACACCTGAACGCTTTGCTCTTTCAATATTATCGCCAAATGGGAAGAATGCGTCAGAACCGAGTGAAACGCCGCTAAATTTTGCAAGCCACTCTTTTTTCTCCTCTTTGGTAAGAGGTTCGGGCTTTGTTGTGAAAAACTGCTGCCATACACCGTCAGCAAGAACATCTTCGTAATCATCTGAAATGTATACGTCAATTGTGTTATCTCTGTCAGGACGTCTGATGTTTTCAACAAACGGGAGGTTCATTACCTTGGGATGCTGTCGTAAGAACCAGATATCAGCTTTGTTGCCTGCAAGTCGTGTGCAGTGGATTCTTGACTGCTGACCTGCACCTACACCGATAGCCTGACCGCCCTTTGCATAGCAAACAGAGTTAGACTGAGTGTATTTAAGTGTGATAAGCGCAATAAGAAGGTCACGCTTTGCCTCTTCGGGGAGTTCTTTGTTATCAGTTACAATATTCTGCATAAGCATTGCTTCGTCAATTTTAAGCTCGTTTCTGCCCTGCTCGAATGTGATACCGAAAACATCCTTATGCTCAATCGGGGCAGGAACGTAATTGGGGTCGATTTTTACAACGTTGTATGTTCCCTTCCTCTTGGTTTTAAGAACCTCAAGAGCTTCTGGAGTATAGTCGGGAGCAATGATTCCGTCAGAAACCTCTCTCTTTAAAAGAATAGCCGTCTGAACGTCGCAAGTATCGGAAAGAGCTACCCAGTCGCCGTATGAGGACATTCTGTCTGCACCTCTTGCCATTGCATAAGCTGAGGCAATTGGAGAAAGCTCTAAATCATCTACAAAATATATCTTTTTTAATGTGTCGGAAAGCTCTGTTGCAACAGCAGCGCCTGCGGGGCTTACGTGCTTGAATGATGCGGCGGCAGGAAGTCCGGTTGCAGCCTTGAGTTCTCTTACAAGCTGCCAAGAATTGAAAGCATCAAGAAAATTAATGTAACCGGGTTTACCGTTTAAAACCTCAACAGGTAAATCCTTGCCGTCCTGCATAAAAATTCTTGAAGGCTTCTGGTTGGGGTTACAGCCGTATTTTAAGGCGAGTTCGTTCATTTATGTCATCCTTTCTGATTACAAAATTATTTGTTTTTATTGATTATTCTTGACTCCGCAGTATTTGTCGCAATGTCAATATAGCGTACAAAGAGAGAAACCTTGTTGTCTTCGTTAAGAGCGTTCCAGATTTTCTCGGCGAATGTATCAATGTCATCGTTGTCGATTTCAACCAAAGTAGGCTCGCCCTCAAAGCTCGGAAGCGGATTACCGTCGCTCATATAAGTGTGGATGAATCTTCCAATGCCTGCAAGAGGTGAATCATAAGTAAATGTATATCTCTCACAGCAGTCGGGATTACCGTCTGCACTCTTAAGAATTGACATTGCATAGTTCATCTTGCCATCAGTGCACTTTACGATACCTGAAATTCGGGGTGTATAGTTAGGTCCGTCAGGCTCAAATTCACGAGTGCGAAGTGACTGCTCAAATGTCATCTGCTGATTCATAAGATCATAAATTGTATCGGTCTGGTCACCGTTTGTGACGATTGTCTTATTGCCTAGCACTCTTACGGGTGAATAGATGATAAGCGAGGGGTCAACAAGCTTTGACGGGTCAAAAGCCTGGGTCTTGATTCCGTCCTCGGTTTCAACAAAAACTCTGTTTCTGCTATTTTCACTTCTTCCCATAATAAAGTATGCAATAACAGCCTTTGTGCCGTCTGCGCTTCTGCCGATTACTATACCTCTTCCGGGATATGTTGTTGAAGCAATGTCGTTATAAAGAGATACGGGTTTCATAATTTACCTCCGATTAGTCAAGAATTTCAGTTTTATTGTCTTTTACGATAATTTTATCTTCGCAGAAAAGCGAAACAGCCTTGGGAAGAATTTTCCATTCAGCCTGTTCCATCACTCTCTTCTGTAAAATTTCAGGAGTGTCGCCGTTTTGGATTTCAACAGCCTTCTGAATGATGATAGGACCGCCGTCACAAACTTCGTTCACAAAATGGGCCGTTGCGCCTGTTACTTTAACTCCTTTTTCGAGAGCAGCCTCGTGAACTTTAAGTCCGTAATACCCCTCTCCGCAGAAGGACGGAATAAGGGAAGGATGAATATTGATAATCTTATTTCTATATGCTGAAATAACCTTACTGCCGAGAATTGTCATAAAGCCTGCAAGTACAACAACATCTGCATTTTTGCTTTTTAAAAGATTGGTTAAGGCATTGTCATATTCATCAAACTCTGCAAAATCCTTTCGTCTTATGACTTCTGTAGAAATATTATTATTTTGCGCACGTGTCAGAGCATAAGCATTGGGGTTTGAGGAGATTACACAGGATATTTCTCCGTTTTTAATCTCCCCACTGTTTTGTGCATCAATAAGCGCCTGCAAATTAGTGCCGCCGCCTGATACTAAAACTACAATATTTTTCATTATTCAAACACAACTCCGTCATTACCCTCTGTTACTTCGCCGAGGATTACTGCGTCTTCGCCGTTAGCTTTTAAGACTTCAAGCGCCTTATCAGCGTCTTCTTTAGCAACTGCTGTAATCATTCCTACACCCATATTAAATGTATTGAACATATCGTGCTCGGAAATGTTGCCGACTCTCTGCATAAGCTTAAAAATTGGCAGAACGGGAATGCTGTCCTTTTTGATTTTTGCGGTGAGTCCGTCTTTAAGCATACGGGGAATATTCTCGTAGAATCCGCCGCCTGTAATATGAGAAATTGCCTTTACCTTGACTTCGTTAATAAGTGCAAGAATAGGTTTAACATAAATTTTTGTGGGAGTAAGCAGAGTTTCGCCTAGAGGCTTGTCAAGCTCAGGATACTCTGCGTTGATTGTTGTTTCGTCAATGCCGAAAATTTTTCTTACCAGCGAAAAACCGTTTGAGTGGACACCGGAGGAACGAAGTCCGATAAGTACGTCGCCTGCTTTGAGGTTTGAGCCGTCAATAAGCTTTGGCTTGTCAGCAATACCTACGCTGAAGCCAGCAACATCGTATTCGTCAATCGGCATAAGTCCGGGGTGCTCGGCTGTTTCACCGCCGATAAGAGCACAACCTGACTGAACACAGCCTTCTGCGATGCCGGATACGATTTCTGCAACTTTTTCGGGAATATTCTTACCGATTGCAATGTAGTCAAGGAAAAACAAAGGCTGTGCACCGCAACAGATAATATCATTTACACACATTGCAACGGCGTCAATTCCGATTGTGTCGTGCTTATCAAGCAGAAAAGCAAGCTTGATTTTTGTACCGACACCATCTGTACCGCTTACTAAAACAGGCTCCTCCATTCCATTGAAATTAGGAGCAAACAGTCCGCCGAATCCGCCGATACCCGAAACAACACCGTCAATTTTGGTGCGGGCAACGTGCTTTTTCATCAACTCAACTGCCTTGTAACCTGCGGTTACATCAACACCTGCTGCCTTATAACTTTCTGAAAAGCTGTTCATTGTAATCCTCCGTTATTTTTTATTTATTTTTTTAGCGTATTTATCAACAAAAATTGTTCTCGGAATTTCTGCATTATAGCTGCCGCTGAAACAGCCGTCGCAAAGCTGAACACTTGCTTTTTCTGCAATTTTTCTTAAGCTTTCAAGACTTAAATATCCGAGTGAATCAGCGCCGATAAGCTCTCTTATTTCATCGATAGACAATTTATTTGCAATCAAAGATTCCTTATCACGAATGTCAATTCCATAGTAGCAGGGGCAAATAAACGGAGGTGAGCTTATAAGCATATGAACCTCTTTTGCACCTGCGTCACGCATAAGCTTTACAATATGCTTTGACGTTTCTCCTCTGACGATTGAGTCGTCAATTATGACAATTCTTTTTCCATCTACATTGGCTTTAAGCGCAGTAAGTCGGGTTTGCAAAAGACGTTTTTTCTTATCCTTGCCTGTTCCTACTGTTCTGCCGATGTATTTATTTTTTACAAAACCCATTCCAAACGGGATTCCGGAAGCTTTAGCATATCCCTGCGCGGCAATAATTCCCGAATCAGGAACGCCACAAACCATATCGGCTTTAATCGGGAACTCCTTGTAAAGCAATTCGCCTGCATTATAACGAGCGTTGTGTACGCTTACACCGTCAATCACACTGTCGGGACGGGCAACGTAAACATACTCAAAAAGGCAAAGCGAAGTTTTTTCCGCAGTCATTCTTGCCTTGTAGCTGTGGAAGCCGTCTTCGTCAATTACAATCATTTCACCCGGCTCAACGTCACGGACAAACTCGCCGCCGAGGCTGTCGAACACACAGCTTTCTGACGAAATAACATAGCTGTTCTTAATTTTTCCTATGCAGAGAGGACGAAATCCGTACATATCGCGGAAACCGATAAGACGGGTTGGTGCGCAAATCACCGTGGAATATGCACCCTTGAGCCTGTCCATTGAGCGAAGAACTGCATCCTCAAGATTATCAGTGTAGCACCTTTCGGATGCAATGACATAACCCATAAGTTCGGCGTTTGAATTTGACTGAAAAATTGCTCCGCCGCGTTCAAGCTCTACTCGGATTTCGGGGAAATTGGTAATTGAGCCGTTGCTCGCAATTCCGATTGAACCCTCTTTATATCTTAAAACAAGCGGCTGATTTGACGCACGATCAAGGCTTTCGTTAGATGTATAGCGAACGTGACCTACTGCTATTCTTCCGTTTTTGAGCTTTGAAAGTGCTTTTCCGCCAAACACCTCGGAAACCATACCAAGCTCCTTAACGGTTGAAAACTCGCCATCACAATTCACGGTAATGCCTGCGCTCTCCTGTCCCCTGTGCTGAAGACCGAAAAGAGCATCGTGAGTGATTGCAACGCTGTCAAGGTCATCGTCATTTCTGTAAATGCCAAAAACACCGCATTCATCGTTACACTTGTCAAGTTTTGTATTTATATCAACAAAATTCTTAATCAAAGCTCTGCCACCCTAAGCTGCATTGCCTTATCTTTTTCTGCAACGCCGTTTTCCATTTCTTTTTTCATATTCTCAAGCTTTTCTGCAAGCGTATCATCTGAAATTGCAAGCATTTCAACTGCCAAAATTGCAGCGTTAGCCGCACCGTCAACCGCAACTGTTGCAACAGGGATTCCTGTAGGCATCATAACTGTAGCAAGAAGTGCGTCCATACCGTCAAGCTGTGCAGATTTGCAGGGAATTCCTATAACGGGAAGCGTTGTTTTTGCGGCAAGTACTCCTGCAAGGTGAGCAGCCATTCCTGCTGCTGCAATAATTACACCAAATCCGTTTTTCTTTGCGTTCGCAGAAAACTCAATTGCTGCATCGGGCGTTCTATGGGCACTCATAACGTGAACCTCATATTCAACGCCGAATTCCTTTAACTTTTTGACAGCCTTTGATACTACGGGGAAATCACTGTCTGAACCCATTATGATTGCAACTTTCTTCATAATATGCTCCTTAGTCGTGTATTTTATAGCCGTGCAAGAATTAAAAATACTTGCAGAATATAACTTATTATATTATATTAAAAAATCGTTTAAATTTCAATAGAATATGCCAATTATTTTCACAATCGACGGCAAATCAAAAAAATTCACCGTAATAACCTGAATTTTACTCATCAGAATCACCTGCAAGAGTATGCTCCAAGTTGTTTGTTTCACCCTGACTGTCTGAAGAGTCGATTCCCGTGTCCTCAACAGCCTGCATATGCGGAAACAGAAAGTTCATTTTATCATCGTCAAAATGCTTGTCCAAATACTCTTCAAAACCGTTTGAAGCCGACACTCCGTTGTCACGCTGTGTCCAACGGTAAGTTGCAGATACAGACATAAAAGCGTTGAACAGCATAAAGACAATGAGAAAGGTCGTGATTATTGAGCCTGCACGTTTCGGAATTTTCTCAATCAGCTTTGAAGCCCACGGATAGAGATAGCGCACCCAGACAAGACCGAGGAAGCCCCAAATCAGCGCATACATAAGGTTTGTTCTGCCGTCAAGGTTAAAGGCTGTGTTGCTGTAATCCCAGGAAACTGTACCGAAAAGTGCTTCCTGAAACCAAGAACAAAAATATTCGAAGCCTGCGCCGACTACTGCACTGATTACAAAAATAAGCGTATCGCTTAACTTATAAAGCTTATACAAAACCACCGTCAAGAAACAGGCTCCTCCGCCGTACACTGGAATAAACGGGCCGTAAACCATTCCGACGCGTATTTCGAAATGACCTTCGGCAAAAAGCGCCCAGATAGTTTCAAACAAAGTGCCAAGCATTGAGCCAAAGATAAAAAGATAAAACAGCTTTGTAAAGCAAAAACCGAATGCAAAAGGCTCATCGCTTTTGTTTTCATATACCTGAGTATATTCCTTCATATTATCGGTCTTAATTTCATCAATTTTTGAAGCAATTTGCTTTACATACGCGGTATTTTTCAGTTCAGGGAATGCCGAAACAAGTCTTCGGCGCATAATATTTTCAGTAAAAAGCTTATTGTAATTGCTTTCAAGCTCGTCAATTTTTTCCTGCGGTACGTCGCTTCCAAGCAAGTTGGAAACACCGTTGAGCTTTTTGATTCTGTGCTGTAATCTCAAGGTTGTGATTATTGAAAGAACATAGTCGATAAGAACGATCAGGCAGATTGACAGAACTACTATAAGACTGACAATAAACGGAATAAGCTCAATAAAAGAATTTAAAATAGGAATTAATGCACCGACAAGAATTGTTCCCATTATTCCGAGCAAAATCGCATAAGGCAAAGTTATATAGCTGCCGATATTCAAATTCATATCACTGAAATCCCATGGTTTAAAACCGAGAACTTTTTCGGTAAAAAATCCGATAAGAATAACGACAAGCGACAAAATAACGCAGCTTCCTAAAAACAAAATAAACTTATTATTTTGAAATTGATTTAAGGTAAGATAACAAATTACCGCACCAACCCCGTAGGACGGACAAAACGGTGAAGCAAGAAATCCTTTATTGTAAAACTTCTTTTCTTCAAACAACGTTCTCAGCCCGTTTATAATCCAGCCGCAAAAGGAAAACGTCACGAAATACCACAACAGATTTATAATTAACATATTCTACCCCTTTTTGAATTTAAAAAGTCAAGCGCAGTCAAAAGACTGCGCTGTGATTTGAACTTTTAATTTATTGCTTAGGTGTGTCAGTATCCCAAAGTTCTTTTATTGCCGTTACATTGCCTGCAAGACTCTGAATCTCTGACGGAATGATGATTTTAGTTGCTTTGCCGTCAGCTGCCTTTGCAAAGGCTTCAAGAGATTTAAGCTGAATTATGCGATCTGTCGGGGCCGCTTCATTTAACATTCTAAGTGCGTCTGCATTAGCCTTTTGCACTGTGAGAATAGCCTCAGCTTCACCCTGTGCCTCACGGATTTTCTGTTCCTTTACTGCGTCTGCCTTGAGGATTGCAGACTCTTTCATACCCTCGGCAACAAGAATCTGACTGCGCTTTTCACCCTCTGCATCGAGGATTCTTGCGCGTCGTTCACGCTCTGCTTTCATTTGCTTTTCCATTGCGTCCTGAATTTCACGCGGCGGAAGAATGTTTTTAAGCTCAACACGGATAACCTTAATACCCCATGCATCTGTTGCTTCATCAAGGATTATTCTGATTTTATCGTTGATTGTATCACGTGATGTCAGAGTGTTATCAAGCTCTAAGTCACCGATAATATTACGCAGAGTTGTTGCTGTAAGATTCTCAATTGCGCTTAACGGGCGCTCAACACCGTAGCAGTAAAGCTTCGGGTCAGTAATTTCAAAATACACAACGGTATCAATCTGCATTGTTACGTTATCTCTTGTAATTACAGGCTGAGGAGGGAAGTCAACAACCTGCTCCTTGAGCGACACTTTCTTTGAGATTTTGTCAAGAAACGGGATTTTTACGTGAAGTCCTGTATCCCATGTTGCATAATAAGTACCGAGTCTTTCAATTACATAGGCATGAGCCTGAGGTACAATTTTGATGTTGCACACAATAATAAGCAATACAATTAAAACGATAATTCCTAAAATAATTAATCCTGGCATAATTTACTCCTCAAATTTATTCTATTGGTTCAACAATGAGTTTTACTCCCTCAATTGCAAGAACCTTAATTTTAATGTCTTTGGCTATAGGGGCGCGTTGCGACTTTGCAGTCCAGATTTCACCCTCAACCTTAACCTGTCCTACACTTTGGGCATCCTTAATATCATCAAGGACAATTCCGATTTTACCTATCAGCCTATCTGCATTCGTACTTGTAATGCCCTTTTTCTTTCTGATTTTATTTACAAGCGGTCTTGTAACAACTAAAGCTATAAGCGACACGGCAAGAAACACCGCCGACTGAATCGCAATTGAATCTGTGAAAATTGAAGTAATTGCTGCGCACACAGAGCCAAGCACAAACCAAATTGACACAAGCTGCGATGTAAACGCTTCGCATACAGCCATTAATACTGCAAAACCTATCCATATGAAAGGCATATATTGTTCCATAAGATTACTCCTTCCTTGCTATAATTCTATCATAACAAACATGGATAGTCAAATTAATTTAATAAAAATATACACTTTTAATTTATTATATGTTATAATTAAGATAAATATTAAAATACGGGTGATTATATGGCTTTTGATACATTTGACGAAGGCGTAACCTTAGGCGGAGTAAGAAGCAAGCATGAAATCAGAATTCTTATCTGCTATATGCTTAACTGCGTAAAGGAAAGTATGGATAAAGATCTTGTCGTTCAGTCAATTACTATTGACGAGCTTGCAAACTTTTTTGAGGTAAGCGCCGCTTTTGACGGTTTAATTAATGACGGCAACATTAAAGAATGCGATATTGTTGACGGAACTCAAACATACGAGCTTACGGATAACGGAAAAATGATTGCAACACAGCTCGAAAGCACTCTTCCCTATACCGTTAAGGAAAAGGCGTATTTAAACGCAATAAAACTGCTCGGCGAAAAAAAGAAGCACCGCGAAAACTCAGTTGAAATTGTCAAAATTGAAAACGGATTTGAGGTTATATGCAAAATTCTGGGCGGCAATATGGATTTGTTTTCTTTTAAGCTTTACGCTCCTACCTTTGAACAGGCTATGGTTATGAAAAAGAACTTCTACGACAGTCCTGCAACTATTTATAAAGTTATGCTTGCGCTTATGACTAAGGACAAAGAAAATGTCGGGGAAGCTCTTGAAGAGCTTTACGGTGTATTATAATAAACTTTCTGTCAGTTGCATAACAGTTTTATCCGGTAAAATAACTGATATTTACTGAATTACCGTGCAAGTAAAGCTTGATTAAAAAAACAGATTAAGCAACAACATCAGGGTTACTCCGGGCACTCCGCCTGCAACAGAAACAATTATTGATATAAGACTTACGGGAATAAAAACACCTGTAAGACTTGATGTCAGATTTACTGCCGTCAGGGTTGCCGCACCAAACAGCATTGACAAAATTGCTCTTTTAAACGGATGCTTACTTTTTGATATGTAATGGATAATTGCAAAAATCAGGAAAATTGACGCGAACACTATTGCTAATCCCCAAAGCGGCATAAAAAACATCTCCAAATATTTACAAAATAAAACAGACCGTCGGACATACATCCGACGGTCTATAATTATGCTGAAATTTTTAAAGATATTACTTAATTACTCCAAAATAGGAAAGTACGTTAAGTGCAATTACAAAAAGAACAAATACTGCAGCAAATACCTTTGTCCAACGGGAAAGAAAAGCATCAATTGAACGAGCCTTGTTCTTTGAAAAATAAGAATCAGCTGCACCGGTTACAACGCCCAGACCCTGCTGATTGCCTTCCTGAAGGATAATTACTACGATTATTGCTATTGAAACGATGCCGAGAATAACACCGAGAACAATACCTAAAATGCCCATTTTTCATCTTCCTTTCAATAAAATAATATAATACACGATAATCTGCATTAATTAACTATTATATAGTATCATATAAATACTCTTTTTGCAAGTGAATTTTTATATTTTTTATTTTTAGTTTTTTAAATATATACTCACTCGGTTTTTTTAAAGCAGTGAAAGCTGTTCGTCAGACGTGTCCTCGTTTGACGGCAAAGCACCCAATGCGGGCATAGAACGTGTTCTGTAGCGCTGGGGCTTTGCAAAAGTTCCTTCTTTGTATTCGGAAATTTCAAACAATCTGTGACCCTTTTTAAGTTTCATAACGGCTACGCCCTGAGTTGAACGTGTTGACTTGAGCGACAAAGCGCCTGTATGAACCAGCAGCATTCTGCCGGACGAAGCTTTAAAAAGCACTTCTCTGTCATCTTGAAGATATATAATTCCCGAAAGCGGCGACTTGTCGGAATATGCGCCTGTCAGCTTTTTGCGGTTAGTCTTTGTTGCATATGCTTCAAGAGGAACCTTTGCCGCTTTTCCATTTTCAAATGCAAATAGCAAAATTCCCTTGTAGTCCTTAGTTGCAACCATAAAGACTGCGGTTTCGCCCTCGTCCATTGAAAGCTTAGCGGCTACATAATCACCGAGAACACTTGCCTTGGTATCGGCAAAGTCGGACGCTTTTGCCTTGTAAACCTGACATTTATCTGTAAAGAACAGCAAATCGCAGTTGTTTGAAAACTCAATTTCCTGCACAATTTCGTCACCGTCTTTAAGTTTATGCGCTCCGCTCATTCTAAGCGACTGAGGCGTTATCTTCTTGAAATAGCCTTCCTTTGTAAAGAAGAAGGTTACGGGATAATCCGGAATTTCCTCAATTTCTTCCTCGTACTTCGTGCTGTCCTCATATATTATAATGCTCTTGCGAGGCTGTCCATATTTTTCGGCTATCGCCTTAAGTTCTTTGACGATTATGGTCTTGATTCTTGCTTTGCTCTTTAAGATTTCATCAAGCTCGGCAATTTCTTTTTCAAGCTCTTCAATATCTTTTGTGCGTTTTAAAATATATTCACGGTTAAGGTGACGAAGTTTGATTTCTGCAACGTATTCAGCCTGAATTTTGTCGATTCCGAAGCCAATCATAAGGTTTGGCACTACCTCTACTTCTTCATCAGTTTCACGAATTATTTTTATTGCTTTGTCAATATCGAGTAGGATTTTTTCCAGACCCTTTAAAAGATGAAGCTTGTCAGCTTTTTTATTGCGGTCAAAATATGTTCTGCGCCTTACGCACTCAATTCTGAACGCTATCCATTCCTCTAAAAGCGCTTTAACACCAAGCACCATAGGCACTCCGCCGATAAGGACGTTGAAATTGCAGGCGTAGGAATCCTCGAGCGTTGTAAAGCGAAAAAGCTTTGCCATAAGCTTGTCGGGGTCAACGCCACGCTTTAGGTCGATTGTAATTTTAAGACCGTCAATACCTGTTTCATCACGAATATCGGAAATTTCTTTTACCTTTCCCTGCTTTACAAGGTCGATAATTTTTTCAATAATAACCTCACAGGTTGTTGTACTCGGAATTGAAAGCACATCAATACAGTTTGCGGATTTGTCGTACTCATACTTTGCACGCAATTTAATGCTTCCTCTGCCGGTTTCGTAAACCTGATTGATTGTTTTTTCATCGTAGATTATCTGACAGCCGCCTATAAAATCGGGCGCCGGCAAAGTTGTCTTTATGTCATGGTCCGGATCACGGATAAGCGCCGCTGTTGTTTCGCAGATTTCTTTAAGATTAAAAGAGCAGATATTTGAAGCCATACCTACCGCAATACCTGTGTTTGCATTTACAAGCACCGACGGAAAAGCTACGGGAAGCAATGACGGCTCTTTCATTGTATTATCGTAGTTATCGACAAAATCAACTGTGTCTTTGTCAATATCACGGAACAGCTCGTTGCAAATCGGTGCTAACTTTGCCTCGGTATATCTTGAAGCTGCCCAAGCCATATCACGGCTGTAGAACTTACCGAAGTTACCCTTTGAGTCAACGTACGGATGTAAAAGCGCCTCGTAGCCCCTTGACAAACGTACCATTGTGTCATAGATTGCCGAGTCGCCGTGAGGATTGAGTTTCATTGTTGCGCCGACAATATTAGCAGACTTTGTTCTGTTGCCGGTTAAAAGTCCCATTTTGTACATGGTAAAAAGCAATTTACGGTGGGAGGGCTTAAAGCCGTCTATTTCAGGAATTGCACGTGACAATATTACGCTCATTGCGTAGGGCATATAGTTTTCACGGATAGTGGAAACTATGGGTTGTTCTACTATATCGCCCGCACCGTTAATTACTCCGTGAGTTTTCGGCGAAATTGATTTTTGGGGAGTTTTCTTTTTAGAAGCCATTGTTTTCCACCTCCTGTCAGCTTACATCGAGATTATCTATATATTCATTGCCGTGTTCTACAATATAATCCTTTCTTCCCTGCAAATTATCACCAAGAAGAATATCAAAGATTTCGGCTGTCTGCGCTGCGTCATCAGGCATAACCTTGATTAGACGGCGTGTATCGGGATTCATTGTAGTTAAGTTCATCATATCGGGTTCGTTTTCACCCAAACCTTTGCTTCGCTGAATCGTAAATTTATCGTTGCCTATTTGCTCAATAAACCTATCTTTTTCAATTTCATCATATGCAAAGTAAACATCGTTTTTTGAGGTGATTTCATAAAGTGGAGATTCCGCAATAAACACCTTGCCCTGTTCGATAAGAGTGGGTGTAAGGCGGTAAAGCATTGTAAGCAACAACGTACGAATCTGAAAGCCGTCAACGTCGGCATCGGTACAAAGGATTACCTTGTTCCAGCGCAGAGCGTCCATATCAAAACTTGAAAGATTTTTGTTAGCTTTTGACTTTACCTCAACTCCGCAGCCGAGAACCTTTAGCAAATCTGTGATGATTTCGCTTTTGAAAATCTTATCATAGTCGGCTTTAAGACAATTCAGAATTTTACCTCGGATAGGCATTATAGCCTGAAAATCGGGATTTCTTGCCTGTTTGCAGGCACCGAGAGCAGAGTCACCCTCCACTATAAACAGTTCTCGCTGTTCTACATCCTTGCTTCGGCAATCGACAAATTTTGCAACTCGGTTAGTAATGTCAAGATTGCCCGAAAGCTTTTTCTTTATGTTAAGTCGGGTTTTCTCCGCGTTTTCACGACTGCGCTTGTTTACAAGCACCTGTTCTGCAATTTTCTCGGCTTCAAGGGGATTTTCAATGAAATAAACCTCTAAGCTCTGACGCAGAAAAGCAGTCATAGCATCCTGTATACCCTTATTGGTTACAGCCTTTTTGGTTTGGTTTTCGTAGGAAGAAACACTTGAAAACGAGGAAATTACGCATACAAGGCAGTCCTCTACGTCATCAAACTTAATTTTACTTTCTGTTTTGTTATATTTATTATTTTGTTTTAAGTAGCTGTCAATCTGATACACAAATGCGTTGCGCACAGCCTTGTCGGGTGCACCACCGTGCTCAAGCCAGCTTGAGTTGTGGTAATATTCGGTAAGGCTGACCTTATTTGAAAATGCAACGGCTATATCCATTTTGCATTTGTATTCGGGTTTATCATCACGGTCACGGGTTTTGCATTCGGTTTCCCAATGTTGAACAGAAGTTAATCCGCCCTCTCCGATTACCTCGGCAACGTGGTCAACTACGCCGTTTACGTAATTAAAGGAAGTTGTGTCAAATGAACGTCCATTCTGATTTTTAAATATAAATTCCACACCTGCATTGACAATTGCCTGACGTTTCATTATGTCGAGAAAATAGTCAGACTGAATATCAATATCGGTAAAAACCTCCAAGTCAGGCTTCCAGTGAATTTTTGTTCCCGTATCTTTTTTATTATACAGTTCTTTTTTTAGACCGCCGACATTCTCGCCTTTTTCAAAATGAAGCGTATAACGGTAGCCGTCACGGCGGATATCAACATCCATATATTCAGAAGCGTACTGAGTTGAGCAAAGTCCCAAACCGTTCATACCGAGAGAAAACTCGTAGCTTTCACCCTCGTTGTTGTTATACTTTCCGCCTGCGTACATTTCACAGAACACAAGTTCCCAGTTGAATTTTTGCTCGTTTTCATTATAGTCAACAGGGATTCCTCTTCCGTGGTCCTCAACTTCAATTGAACCGTCGGAAAAACGGGTTACGGAAATCTGCTTGCCGTAGCCCTCTCTTGCTTCGTCAATGGAGTTTGAAAGAATTTCAAATACCGAGTGCTGACAACCGTCAATGCCGTCGGAGCCGAAGATTACCGCAGGTCTTTTGCGAACACGATCGGCACCCTTGAGGGTGGTTATGCTGGTATTATCATATTCGTTGGTTTTCTTTCTTGCCATTTCACTCTTCCTTTATCGTTTTCATACCGCAAATACGGACACGGCACGCCGTGTCCCTATGTCAACGTTGCAATAATTTTAATTACTAAAATTTTATTTTTCTTCGCGCAGTTTGTTGATTTTGTCACGCAGATATGCGGCATGTTCAAATTCAAGCAGCTTTGCCGCTGCCTTCATTTCCTTTGTAAGGCTTTCAATAAGCTGTTGTTTCTGAGCTTTTGAAAGTTTCTTTGCTCTCTTAAACTCGCTGTCATCATGAGTGGAAATCTCGAGAATTTCGCTTACCTTCTTAACAATCGTCTTTGGAACGATGTTGTGTTCTTCGTTATACTTCTGCTGAATTTCACGTCGGCGCTGTGTTTCCTCAATCGCAACCTGCATTGATTCTGTCACGCTGTCGGCGTACATTATTACCATACCGTCGCTGTTTCGTGCGGCACGTCCCGTAATCTGAATAAGCGAACGTGTACTGCGCAAAAATCCTTCTTTGTCGGCGTCAAGCACCGCAACAAGCGAAACCTCGGGAATATCAAGACCTTCTCTAAGCAAATTGATTCCCACAAGCACGTCAAATTCACCAAGGCGCAAATCACGCACAATCTCCATTCGTTCAACGGTATCTATATCGTGGTGCATATAGCGTACCTTTATACCCATTGTTTCAAGGTACGTCGTTAAATCCTCAGCCATTTTTTTTGTCAGCGTTGTAACAAGTGTGCGCTGTTTCTTTTCTGTTCTGATATTAATTTCAGAAACGAGATCGTCAAGCTGTCCGTCGGTAGGTCTTACTGAAATTTCAGGATCAAGAAGTCCCGTAGGACGTATAATCTGTTCTGCTACCACCTTTGACTTTTCCATTTCAAAATCACCCGGAGTTGCGCTGACAAACACCGCCTGATTTACTCTGTCGTAAAACTCGTCAAAATTCAGCGGTCTGTTGTCAAATGCAGACGGCAGTCTGAATCCAAAGTCAACAAGGCTTTTCTTTCTTGCGTGGTCACCCGCATACATTCCCCTTACCTGCGGCAATGTAACGTGCGACTCATCTACAAACAACAGAAAGTCCTTAGGGAAGTAATCAAGCAGAGTGTACGGTGCAGAACCGCGAGCTCTGCCCGACAAAATTCCGGAATAGTTCTCTATTCCCGTACAAAAGCCGATTTCCTGAAGCATTTCCATATCATAATGCGTACGCTGTTCGATTCTCTGCGCTTCAAGCAGCTTGCCGTTTTCTCGGAAATATTCAAGCCTTTCCTGCAATTCACGCTCAATTTCCGCAAGTGCAATCTGCATTTTGTCCTTTGAAACAATGTAGTGCGAAGCAGGATAAATTGCAGCGTGGCGCAAAATATTTTTCAGTTCGCCCGTAAGCGGATTTATCTCAGAAATTCTGTCAATTTCATCACCGAAAAATTCCACTCGGATTATAGAATCATTTGAAGCGGCAGGGAAAATCTCTACTACATCTCCCCTGATTCTAAACTTGTTGCGTATGAAATTTATATCGTTTCGCTCGTACTGAAGCTCTACGAGCTTTTTAACTAAATCGTCACGGCTTTTTTCCATTCCCGGGCGGAGAGAAATTACCATATTACGGTAATCAATAGGGTTGCCCAGGCTGTAGATACACGAAACTGAGGCAACGATAATTACATCTTTTCGCTCTGAAAGCGCGAGCGTTGCACTGTGACGGAGCTTATCAATTTCGTCGTTTATTGAGCAATCCTTTTCAATGTAGGTATCTGTATGAGCAACATACGCCTCAGGCTGATAATAATCATAATAGGAGACAAAATATTCTACTGCGTTGTCCGGGAAAAACTCTTTAAATTCACTGCAAAGCTGAGCCGCAAGGGTTTTGTTGTGGGCAAGCACAAGTGTAGGTCGCTGAACACGCTCAATTACATTTGCCATTGTAAAGGTTTTGCCTGAGCCTGTTACACCGAGCAAGGTCTGCTCTTTATTGCCTGCATTTATGCTTTCAACAAGCTTTTCAATTGTCTGTGGTTGGTCGCCCGTAGGCTTGTATTTTGAATGAATCTTAAATTTCATAAGCTGTCACATCATATGATGAATATAATTACACATATATAAATTTATATATCGAAATAGAAAATTTTGCCTGCCATTCCGCTTTCGCGCAAAGAAACATAGTCCTCGCTTGTCACAATAATATGGTCGACAAGATTAACGCCTATTGCGCCAAGCGTTTCCTTTAAAAGTTCTGTTGCTTCAAGGTCACCCGGTGACGGCAGGGCTGTGCCGCTGGGATGATTGTGACCTAAAAATGCAGTTTTGGCATTCTTGCGCAGTGCAAGGTCTACAATCCTTCTTACAGGCATTTCGGTTGCAGTGAGCGAGCCCTTTGCCACAATGTCAAAGTAAATCATCTTGCCCTTTGCATCGCCAAGCATTAACGCGGTTTCCTCGCTCGTTCTGCCGATAAATTTGGCGGCAAACATTTCGCCTACCTTTTCAAGGTCGATAGGTTTATCATAGGACATTTTTGACTCATTATACAATCTTGACATCTGCGGCAAAAGCTTTAGCAAAACCGAAGCAGACTGCGACAATCCAAACTCATTTTCAAGCTCGTCAAGCGGAGCGTCGCAGACTGCGCTTATTGAGCCATATTTATCAAGAAGTCTGTGTGCCAGCGGATTTGTGTCTTTTCTGGGAATTGCGTAAAAAAGATATAATTCAAGCGCTTCGTGAGGTTCAAAAACATCAAGTCCGTTTTCTATGAATTTTTTCTTTAAACGCTTACGGTGTCCCGTATGCTCGTTACCGTTTGATGAAGTCATAACAAACCTCTTATAGCTGTTTATTTTACTCCGTACTGCTCATAATATGCTTCAATTGCAGCTTTGAGTTTATCGTCAATTACAATTCTGCCCTTGTACTCTTTATTGTAAAGGTGTTCCACCACCTCTGCCATTGTTACAATTGCGGTAGTTTTTAATCCGTATTTTTCCTCAATTTCCGAAAGAGCGCTCTTTTCGCCTTTGCCTCTTTCCATTCTGTCAACAGAAACGACAAGACCTATCGGACTGACATCTCCCTGTGCTTTAATAATCGGAAGTGTTTCTTCAATTGAAGTTCCTGCTGTTGTAACATCCTCAATTATAACAACCTTATCTCCGTCGTTTATTGGACTGCCAAGCAAAATTCCCTTATCGCCGTGATCCTTAACTTCTTTTCTGTTTGAACAATAACGGATATCCTTGCCGTATTTTTCGCTTATTGCAATTGTTGCGGCTACAGAAAGCGGAATACCCTTGTAGGCAGGTCCGAAAAGCACGTCAAAGTCAAGACCGAATTTGTTGTTGATTGCCTCGGCATAATACTGTCCGAGTCTTCTCAGCTGTGCGCCTGTTCTGTAGAATCCGGTATTTACAAAGAACGGTGTTTTTCTGCCGCTTTTTGTTACGAAATCGCCGAATTTAAGAACCTGACAGTCTACCATAAATTCAATAAATTCCTTTTTGTAAGCTTTCATAGTGATACCTCCGTTTATTTTTTACATAATTTAACATTTTAGATTTTAACACAATATCTTGTTTTTGTAAATGGGAATTACATTTATGTAATCAATATACAGTAAAAGAAATTCCGCCCTTGCTTTCGCTTAGGCGGATTTTGAAAATGAATTATTAATATAACTATTATTATAAAGAGTTCTTCTTATTTTTTGCTGTTAACAAGATGATTGCAGAAACACCAAGAATTAAAACGCTGAATAAAGCTATAAAATTGTTCTTACCTGTAGGAATACTTCCGTTTGAATTATTGGGATTAGTTTCATTACCTGAATTGTTCTTTGAAAGTGTATCAGGAGTTGAAACAGAATTTGTTGTAAGCTGAATTGTTGTAGGTACAGTTTCTATCTGTTCGTTGGAATTTACAAATTTTGCAAACTGGAGAATTTCTGCTGTTTCATCAAGTAAATTTTCAGATATTTCATTTAAGTTGATAAATTGATTGTCCTTATATACCAAATAACGGTTGTCACTATTAGTAATTAAATATTCATCAATTACTACATAATAAAATTCAGTTAAAAATGCAAGCTTTTCAGCGTTGACAAGCAAAAGCTTACTTCCGTCACTTAAAACGCCATAACATTCGACACCTATCTCTCCGAGCTCATAATCGGAATACAATAATCTGTAATCGTCAATAATTTCTTTTTCTTCTGATTCGGTAAGAGATATTGAAACAGGTTTACTTCTTGCTGATAAAATCTCATTCAGTGCAAATATTTCAGAGCCATGACCCACAATATTATACTGATATTTATTTAGCACATCAAAATCGTCATACCGTCCGCTTTCGATCGGAGGATATTCTCCTTCTGCCGCAAATGCACTTATACTGCCTAATGTGCCAAGCAACATAATTATGGTAAGAACGATTGAAATTGTTTTTTTCATGGGAACTTCTCCTTAAATAATATATTATTGATTTATGCTGCCATTTTTCGTATGGCTGTAGCATCCTTAATATCAATTACACCATCTTTGTAAACATCTGCTGCATAAAGCTGCACATCATTAAACACCACTAATCCTGATATATATTTTTGAACTTGTGTAGCATCCTTAACAGACACTCTACCATCCAAATCTACATCACCAATCATAATATCATCATGAGATATCCAACGTGCTATCATTTTTACTTTATCATCATCAATATTAGATAAATTAACTATCTCTTCTTTGTCCGAAAATAAATATTTAGTATATCCTTCAGGTATATAACCACTATTACACCACATATACTGACTCCCATTAGTGCAATAAAATTTAAAATCAGAAGTTCTTCTTGCATACCAACCGTTGAAACAATAACCATCCTTTGTAAAAACATTCGGCAATAATTGTGTATTCTCATTATAAGCAATGGTTTGGCTACTCATATCCCCTATACCACTGTTTGCATTATAAACAACATTATAATGATATGGTCTCCACTGTGCATACATAGTTACTGTTTCATTTTCAATGTAATCAACGGTTGGAATTGTATCCTGATTATCATATAAAAATTTAACATATCCACTTGGCTGTGTACCTTCAATATACCAGCCAGTAGAATCACCATTTTTATAAAGCCATTTATTATCTAATTCTCTGTGTACATGCCAACCAGCAAAAGCAGTGTATGGAGAATCATTTTTATAATTATTGGCTCTCAATTTTGTTGGCACACCGCATATAGCTGTTGTTTTTTTCATCGTTGTTCCTGTTCCACCGTCATTATATACTATGGTAAATTTTGGATTCTCCTGTGCAAATTTTAAAGCTTTATATGCATTCAAACGACCTCCTGACTTCACCTTTCCATTCAAAGAAGAAACCTTATCGACCCCTCCTAAAATAGCTCTTTTTACACTACTTGCAGCCATTTCTGGGTATTCGCTTTGTATTAGAGACGCTACTCCTGTAACATAAGGTGCAGAAAAAGAAGTACCACTAACAGAAACATACCAACCTTCTTTATTATCACTATTTCCGGTAGTGTAAACAGATACTCCAGGAGCAGCTAAATCTACACTTTCATTACCATAATTAGAAAAATTAGCTAAGTTATCATTGACATCAGTGGCAGCAACTGAAATAATATTGTCTAAATCATAGCTTGCTGGATACTCTGGTTTTATATCATTATTATTAGTTTCATTCCCTGCTGCGCAAATAATTAAGCCATCAAATTTTTGCATAGATTCATATATTAAATTACTTTTTTTATAAATTCCAAAACTACAATTAATAATATCTACATTATTAATTTGAGCGTAATATAATGTACTCTGGAGGTTATCAAGAAATATAGATGTCTGTTTTTTTCCATCAACTTCAATAATTTCAGAATAGTTAGCAAAACTAATTATATCAATATCCCAGTTCACTCCAGCTATTCCTCTAGAGTTATTTCCAACGGCACCTATAATACCTGCTACTTCAGTGCCATGACCTATATTATCAGAAAGAGGATCAATAGATTTACCCAAAGGCGCTGAACCATATTTAATGTTTGCATTCACATTAGTTTTTATATCTGAATGCGCTCTCTTTATACCCGTATCAACAACTCCAACTCTTATATTTTTACTTCCAGTTGTTATCTCCCATGCACGATCCAATTCTGTTCTATCTATATAGTCAAACTGCTTGGAAAAATAAGTATCATTTGGGCACTTGCAAAGATGGAAACAATAATTTGGTTCGGCAATAAGTACATCCTCACGTTTTTCTAATTCTTTTATTACATTAAGAACATTACGCTTACTGTGTTTATTTAAATTCAATTTTATAACTTGATTATATTCTTGAATATCTTCTATATCAATATCAGTAATTGTCGCCTCATCCGGTGAACTAATTAATTTATTATTGCTAATTGCATTATTATTTGTATTATCAATTGTATAACCTATTAAAGAAGTATTATAATCAAGTTTTTTGCTTTCTTCAATTTGTAAAATTTTTTTAATTTTACTTCCAATTGATTTATTGATTTCTGACTGTTCAACAGATGCAACTCCTATTCCACTAAAATCTGCAACATTATAATCTTTAAATTCAAGACTTGCCTTATTATCGAACATCACAAGAACAGCATCATCCTCAAAATCATCGTCAATTGTTGCCTTGCAAACATATTTTTTTTCTGTATTATCAATTTCTACAGAAACATCATCTGAATCTAATACTTCTTCAAACTCATACTCTACAATGCTACCATTTATCCTTTCTGCAAATGTAGGCAATATACTATTTAATAATATAATACACAATAACATTGTAGAAGTCAACAATTTAAATTTTCTTAATTTCATAATTAGCCCTCTTTTTATTATAATTTTACAATAAAAATAATTATGTTTTATTGTATTTAGATATATAATATAGCAAACGTGATAATTTGTCAATATAATTAACTAAATTTATTGAAACAATAGTATAATTTTGTCAAAAAACTCCGCCAAAGCAAAAAACTAAGGCGGAGTAAGATGTAATATTTACTTGACGGGGACAAGCTCAATGTAGCCTCTTGTACCTATCGGTTCAAGCTGGATTCTCGGGTTATCTTTATCCCAAGTAAGCCCTGTAGGTTCGGGATTATATTTTTTGATTGCCTCCCACACCTGTTCAATTGTTATCCCAAAGTCCTTTTCTTCAAAAGGTTCGCTTTGGAACATCAGGTATTTACACTCGGGAAGTTCAATTACGTCAAAGCCATCGGGGATTTTTCCACTGTAATCAAGCGACACTTCCGTTCCCTGAACATATTGTGAGGTATCGGGAATTCTGTACTTTTCTGGCAGCCACATACAAACAGGCTCTTTGCTGATTGACTTTATGCTTGTGAGTATTCCCCAAACGTCACAGCCAACCTCTTCGCAGTAAGCAAAGTAGTCTGTTGCCTTTACTCCTCGTTTAATAATTACTTTTCTTGCGGGTTTTGTAATCTGCTGAACATAAATGTTTTTAACGTTTTCCATATTGTCCTCCTTTTTGGGGTGTGAATATTTTACTCCGTAAGGGATAAACAGACAGACAGGCACGGGATTTTTTGCATATTCAGAGGGATTGCAGCCAAACTCGTTGTAAAATGCCCGTTGGTAGCCTTCGGCGCTTTCGTATCCTGCATCAAAAGCCAAATCTATTACCTTTACGCTTTCATCACGCAGCCTTAATGCTGTTTTTGAAAGTCTGAGCCGACGTATATAATCGGCAGGAGTAATTTTTAAAAGCTTTTTGAAAATCCGATACGAGTACCATGGTGAATACATTGACGCTCTTGACAAGTCGGCTAATGTTATTTCCGAATAAATATTTTCGGAAATATATTCCTGCATTCGCTGTACAGCTTCAATTTGTTCCTGCATTTTGTCACCGCCTTACAAGATTAGAATACAATATTTTTTTAAAAATTTCCCGACTTTTTTTGCTGTGTTTTCAGCGCGTTATATAAATCGTATATTTTTCTATGTCTGGCAATAGATACAACTTACACCATATGGCTGATTATACCGCAAACACATTTCGTTTAGTGTATAATATTATTATAACATAAAATTTCCTGTTGACACATTAGAACAGATGTTCTATAATATAATAAAACATTTGTTCGAGATGATTTCATGGATATTCTAAGTACAGTTGACAGAAATAAATATAAAAATGACAGGGTTATTCTTCACAGCGACTGCAACGGATTTTATGCAAGCGTTGAATGTCTGCACAATCCGCAGCTTAGGGATAAACCCGTTGCGGTCAGCGGAGATGCTGAAAACAGACACGGAATTATCCTTGCCAAAAATGAGATAGCAAAAAAATATAAAGTGAAAACGGGCGAAGCTATATGGCAGGCAAAGCAAAAATGTCCTGAGCTTGTCACTGTTCCGCCTCACTTTGAGCTTTACAAAAGATTTTCAAAAATGGCAAGGCGAATTTACAGCGACTACACCGACAGAATAGAAAACTTCGGACTTGACGAAGCGTGGCTTGACATTACAAACGGCATTGAAAGCGACGGATACAAAACTGCGCTTGAAATAAAAAACAGAATAAAAGAAGAGCTTGGAATTACCGTAAGCATTGGTGTCAGCTTTAACAAAATCTTTGCAAAATTCGGCAGTGACTACAAAAAGCCTGACGCAATAACCTGTATCACAAGAGAAAATTTCAAAGATATTGTTTGGAATTCTCCGACAGGTGATTTACTGTATGTGGGCAAAGCAACTAAAAACAAGCTCAATAGAATAGGAATATACACCATAGGCGACATTGCAAACACCTCTCCCGATATTTTAAGAAAATTATTGGGCAAATGGGGAGATTTAATTTACGGGTTTGCAAACGGATTCGACTCATCTCCTGTTGCACATATGAATGATAACACCGAAGTTAAGTCTATCGGTAATTCAACAACTACTCCGAGAGATATGGAAAGTTTTGATGATGTAAAGGTAGTTATGTACGTGCTTTGCGACAGCGTTTGCAGACGTTTGCGTGAGCAGGGATTTATGGCTAAAACTGTCGGAATAAGTATTCGTGACAACGAGCTTAACAGCTTCACACGACAATGCACGCTTGAAAACTACACCTGCCTTACAAAGGATATTACACAAAGCGCATTTTCGCTTTTTAAAAGAAGCTATAAAATGCAGCGGCCTTTGCGGAGCATCGGAGTTTCGGTAACCGACTTTGTTCAAAACAATATTCCTCATCAAATAAACTTTTTGCAAAACGAAGAAAAACTTATCCAAAACGAAACGCTTGACAAAACGCTTGACGTGCTGAAAAAAAGATTCGGCAACTACATTGTGCAGCCTGCTGTACTGCTCAATGACAGAGGACTTTCTTCTTTTAATCCAAAGGACGATCACATCATTCATCCCGTTGGATATTTATAGGAGATGTTTAGTTATGAAAAAATACATTAAGGTATCTGCAATATTTGACTGCGATGGAAATTTACTGCCTGAATATATTTACTGGGAAGGCAACAGAAAATATCCGATTGACAAAATTACGGACATAAGATATGCCGCCTCGCTCAAGGCAGGCGGAGCAGGAATAAGATACACCTGTATGATACTGGGAAAAGAACGGTTTTTGTTTCTCGAAGAAAACAGATGGTTTGTAGACGTGAGAGATAATTGAGGAATTTATGCACAAGGTAGACGCAAGGGGAATTTTATCACCAAGCAATGGAATAAATATCTACAGAGGATGTCAGCACAACTGCATTTACTGCGATTCACGAAGTTTGTGCTACGGAATGAAACACGATTTTGAAGATATTGAGGTAAAGCAAAATGCACCGTTTCTGCTTGAAAAGGCGTTAAAAAGCAAACGCCGAAAATGTATGATAGGAACAGGAGCAATGTCCGACCCGTATATTCCACTTGAACGTGAGCTTAAGCTGACAAGACAATGTATTGAGATTATCGACAGGTACGGTTTCGGCGCAACAGTTCTGACAAAATCGTCAGACGTTCTGCGGGATTTAGATTTATTAACAAGCATAAACATAAAAAGCAAGTCTGTGTTACAAATGACACTTACAACCTACGATGAAGCTCTATGCCATATAATTGAGCCGAATGTTTCATCTACAAAAGAAAGATTTGAAGCACTTAAAATTTTTCGAGATAACGGTATACCAACGGTTGTGTGGCTTGATCCGTTTCTGCCTTTTATCAATGACACAGAAGAAAACATCAAAGGTCTGCTTGACTACTGCGTTAAAGCAAAGGTTAAAGGAATAATATGCTTTGACATAGGTCTTACACTTAGAAACGGCAACAGGGAATATTTTTACAAACAACTTGACAAACACTTTCCGAATCTTAAAAATAAATACATCAAAACATACGGTAATTCATATGAAATAACGAGCAAAAACAGGGATAGGCTTATGGATATTATTACCGGTACATGCCGCAAAAACGAAATTATGTATAATACAAATGAAGTATTTGCATATCTGCATAAATTTGAAAGCAAGGAAAAACAATTAAGTTTGTTTGATATGGGATAATTATATTTTAAAATCGGTTTTTAAACGCAGTAAAATTCTCCCCGAAACAGATGTAACTGCTTCGGGGAGCGGCGGCAGAAATTATAAAAAAGCTATTCTTCACAACCGCACTCAAACGGTTTGTCGTGGTTTTCACACTCTTCGGATTTGCGGGGGAAGAATGAATCGGTCGGGAATTCGATTTTGCTGAATACTTCGCACGGGTCATCTGTTTTTGTGCAGCATTCCTTGCGGGGAACACAGAAATCGTATGACGGAATCATAATCTGAACTTTGCGCTGAAGTCTGGTGATTGTAAATATTCCGATAGCAACTTCAATCCTCTGCTTTTGGCAAGGCACAAGCTCGCCGCAGAAGTAATCGCAAACACAATGGGGAATCGGTTTGCACGGCATAGAAGAACAAGGTTTGCAGTTTACAAGCTTTGCCGATAAAGCCATGGGATTTGAAATTTGAACGGTTGCTTGCGGAACAGAACTTGTTGATGAACAATAACAATCACTGTCGTTTTTCTCGCACTTTACCGGCTTGCCGCTTGAGAATGACTTTACGCTTCCGTCGCTGCCGTAAAGCACAACTCGTTTCCCGTAAACTGCGAGACCGTTTACCGTGGTCGGCAATGAACAATTACTTGAATAGACGTCGCAGTTGACAGAAAAATAGAACGTCATATCCACCGAGTAGAACCCTCTGTGAAACGCTACCGGCTCAACTTCAACGGTTGATGTAATTACATTTGCTCTGTTTATGCGCACTGAGCAGGCATTTTCTACAAGCGCCTGATTTGCCTCTGTAAACATAAGCGGCAAATTGTTTAAACAATCCTTTGCTCCGCAGCTGTCATAGATACGGTCTGTATCTATGCAGATTGCGTCACAGCCCGAGTCAGGAGTTCTGTCATCATTTAAAGGCATCTGCTCTGAACCGTAGGATACATCCGGCATAAAAATAACCTCCATAAATTAGTATTAACAGGCTGTATAACTGCACTGTAACAATACTATTTTATGGAGGTATCTGTTTTTTGTGATTGAAAGAAGCAAAATCATTTCAGATATTTTTTAAGGGAATTTTTGAAAAGTCTGTAAATATACGCCGAGTCTGAATAAGCGTGATTTGAAAGCGATATGAAAATTTCAGACTTATCCTTTGTAAATGACAGCATTGAATTATAATCCTCTGTCCTTCCCGTTTGACTTAGCTTGTCCCCGTAAACATAAAAACCCATTGCATAGTTTTCCTTATACGGCGCAAACATCTGTTCAAGCGATTCTTCGCTGATTACAGCGCCGCCAAGCAAGCCGTCAACCCATTTGAGCAAATCGGAAATGTTTGAAATAAATCCCATTGACGAGTACCCTACTCCGCTGTATAGCAAGGAGTTGTTTGAATCCGTACCCTGATAGCTTACGGCTGTTTTTTCATTCGGCTCAAAGGACGAATAGTTCATACCGAGCGGCTTACAGATGTTTTTTACAATGTAATTTTCATAGCTTTCGCCGCTTACCTTTTCTATGATTTCACCAAGCAAATAATAATTGCTGTCGGAATACATAAACTCACTGTCAGGCTCAAAAGACAAGTCCTGCTTGAAAATCCAGTCAAGTATTGCTTTTTTATTTTCTTTTTCAGAACTATTTTTTGATATTTTTGACTCGATTTCAGGATTTAGAATAATTACACTGTCTGTTTCGTTGTCACGCTTGACGTAATTTTTAATTCCCGATGTCATAGTAAGAAGATTTTGCACGGTAATTTTTTCTCCGTTTTTGTATGACGAAAAGAATTTGTCAAGTGTATCTGAAAGGCTTAGCTTTTCATCCTCACATAGCTCTAATACAGCTGCGGCTGTAAACTGCTTTGTTACAGAGCCAGTATAGTAACAGGTATCTATTGAATTAGCCATATGCTTATCGGTATTTGCGTCGCCGTTTGCGTTGATATATTCAAAATCATTGCCTATTTTCAGATAGGTTGTGCCTTTATATTTTTTGTCGGAAATTATTTTGTCAAGACTTACCGTTATATCATCAGAATCTTGCTTAATCAACAGATAGTTGTATGATTCGGAATTTGTCGTAACAATGTCGTCTGTTGCATTTGATTCAAGCGGTTTTGTTGCCTGCGTGGAGGATGTTAAAGCCACGGTAGTTTCAACATCAGACGGTTCAGTAACCGAGCAGGAAACAGAAGAAAATACAATAAATGCAGAAAACAAATAACAAAGCATTGTTTTACAAACTTTTATCAAAACAATCACCCTCTATATTTTTTCCATTTTACTGAAATTAGCCATAAGTTTTTTAGTTCCGGCTTTATCAAACGAAATTTCAAGCATTGTATCATTGCCCATTTTTTCAGTGCTGACAATCATACCCTTGCCAAACACCTTGTGAAGTACACAGTCGCCGATGTTGTAGACAGTTCCGCTTTTAATTGCAGGCTTTTTGTACCCGGCAAAGCTTCCCGCTGAATAAGAAGTTTTATTTGCAGAGCCGATTGAAACCTTGTCGGCTGACGAAGAAGCAAATGATGAGCCTGTTTTTGCAAATGTTTTGTTTTCTCCAGTAAAATCAAGAAGATTATCGGGAATTTCATTTACAAAGCGTGAAACCTTATTATAAGTTGTTGAACCAAAAAGCATTCTTGAACGCGTTTTTGTAAGATAGAGCTTTTTCTTTGCCCTTGTAATTCCCACATATGCAAGTCTGCGTTCTTCGTTAAGCTCATCGGGATTCATAATTGATGAAATTGACGGGAAAATTCCGTCCTCCATTCCTGCGATAAATACAACTGGAAATTCAAGGCCCTTTGCGCTGTGCAAGGTCATCATAACGCTTGTGTCAGCTTCTGCATCGTAGTTATCAATATCTGTCTGGAGTGAAATTTCTTCGAGAAATGCCGAAAGCGACGCTTCGTCTTCGTAATCCTCCTCAAACTTGATTATGTTTGAGGACAATTCCTCAATATTTTCAATCCTGACCTCGGGATTGTCTTTTTCGGTTTTGAGATAATTCTCGTAATTAGTATGCTCAATTACGAGATTGTATAATTCTGCAAGAGAATAATCTCCGCTTTGTTCGGCTTCAATAAAACCGTCAATAAGATTTACAAAGGCTTTGAGCTTTGAAGCGGCGCGTGAAAGCTGAGGATAACTGTCTGCGTCCTTTATTACTGTGTAAATACTCTCGCCTAAGCCCGACGCAATTTCGGCGGCATGAGAAACAGTTGTTGCTCCTATTGAACGTTTAGGCACGTTTATTATACGGCTTAGCCTTACATCATCGTGCGGATTGTTGATAACCTGAAGATAAGCTACCATATCACGTATTTCCTCACGGTCATAGAACCGGTGACCGCCGATTACTCTGTGAGGTATTCCGCTTCGTGACAGAGCCTGCTCTACGGCGTTTGACTGTGCGTTCATTCTGTAAAGCACTGCATAGTCGGAGAATTTTCTGCCGTTTGCAACACCGTCAAGAATAGTTTTTGCAATAAATGCTGCTTCATCACGCTCGGTTTCGGAGGTGTGAACTTCAATCTTTTCTCCCTCGCCGTTTTCTGTCCAAAGGGTTTTGCCCTTTCTCATCGTGTTATTTGAGATAACTTCATTTGCGGCATTGAGAATATTCTGCGTACTGCGGTAGTTCTGCTCAAGGCGGATAATCTGAGCGCCCTTGAAAGTATTCTCAAAAGAAAGAATATTTTCAATTGTTGCTCCCCTGAATTTATAAATACTCTGGTCATCATCACCGACAACGCAGATATTTCCGTATTTTTCAGCGAGCATACTTACAAATTTGTACTGCACCTTGTTGGTATCCTGATACTCGTCAACCATTATGTATTTGAACTGATTCTGATAATACTCAAGTATCTCGGGACATTTCTCAAAAAGCAAAACGGTATTGCAGAGCATATCGTCAAAATCCATAGCATCAGACGTTTTTAGTTTTGACTGGTAAATTTCATACGCCTTTGCAATTGAAGCTTTGCGGCTGTCAAAATTTGCTTCTTTAAGCATTTCCTGAGGAGTCTGCATTTTATCCTTAGCTTTTGAAATTTCGGAAAGAATAGTCTTTGCCGGCAGGATTTTTTCATCAATATGAAGCTGTTTCAAAATATCCTTGATAAGCTTTTTTTGATCATCCGTTCCGTAAACTGTGAAATGGCTTGTATATCCGATTCTGTCACCGTAGCGGCGCAGGATTCTTGCGCAGGTTGAGTGAAACGTAGCCGCCCATATGTCAGCTCCGCCCTCAGGTACCGCATTACAGATCCTCTCTTTAAGCTCGCCAGCCGCTTTATTGGTAAAGGTGATTGCAAGTATCTGCCACGGCTTACAAAGTTGTGACTGGAGAATATAAGCAATTCGATTTACAAGCACGGTTGTTTTGCCCGAACCTGCACCTGCAAGAATGAGCAGAGGACCTTCGGTTGCAAATACAGCCTTGCGCTGCATACTGTTCATATGTTGAAAATTTTTCTGAATTTCACTTTGAGTCATAATTTTCCTGCCTTAAAAGTAATATACAAACAAAACGGGCGAACAGTCAGTGTCCGCCCATAAGTATTCGGGAAACCGAATTATTTAACATAGCTGTAGAAAACGTCGAGCATTTCAGAGCCCTTGTCGGCAACAATCATACTTACGTAATTGCCGTCCTTTGTAACCTTGCAAGCCTTAACCATATCAAGCTGTTCAGGTGTGTAGGAAGAATACTGGCTGTAAATTGCGTTGTAGCGGGTTGTAAGCGCCGATTCCACCCGAGAAGCTGCGTCAGCATCAACTGCTTCAATCATTACAATTTCTACGGGAGCATTATTATTGGGGTCAATTTCAGCTGCAAACTGTTTTACGTCAGCAGTATCAATGCTGTAGTAGGTATTAAGCTCATCTGCACTTTCAAGCTTTTGAAGTGAAAGACTGAAATCAGAGTTGATTTTATCCATTACTTCACTTAATTTTACTTCTTTTGCTCCGCATCCTGTAATAATTGCAAGACATAGAACAAGCGCCGATGCGATTGAAATCACCTTTTTCATAATAGCCCTCCAAATAATAGAATTTAACGCCGAACCAACCAAGCTCGGCGTTAAATAATGGTCGAGGTGACAAGATTCGAACTTGCGACCCCATCGTCCCGAACGATGTGCGCTACCAAACTGCGCTACACCTCGAATTTAAAAACAGCCCCGAATAATTCGGGGCTATGTGGCTGTGGAATAGGGATTCGAACCCCAACAAACAGAGTCAGAGTCTGTCGTGCTACCGTTACACTATTCCACAAGATGTAATTGCTACCGAACGTGCAACGATAGTTATTATAGGATATAAAAGTTAAAATGTCAAGAGTTTTTTCAAAATTTTTTCTATTTTTTTCTTACCCTTATATCACTGCCGAGAAAATCAAGCTTTTGAGCATTTCCGATAATTCGTGACACGAACCTTTCGGTGTAGAATTTTTCAAGCTCCCGAAGATTAAGATTTGTGTTTATAATAACAGGCTTGTTTGCAAGCATACGGGAATTGAAAATGTTGTACATCAGCGATACCGAAAGCTGACTTTTAAACTCCGTTCCCAAATCATCAACGATAAGCAAATCACACTCAACAAGCATATCTAATGCAGAATTTTCGTCATTGTTTGAAAAATACTGCTTTTCAAGCTTTTGCATAAGCGAGGGCGCAGAAACATAGATTACACCGAATCCTTTCGTAATAACCTTATTGGCTATTGCAAGAGAAAGGTGTGTTTTACCCAGTCCCGTTGCACCTTTCATAAGAATACTCTCGGAATTTTTCGTGAAATTCTCCGCATAATTTTGGCAATAACGCAGAATTTTGCTCATATGATTAAAGGGTGAAATCCCTGTTTTTAAATCTTTTTCCTTTTCATAATAATCAAGACTAAAGCTTTTAAAGGTTGAAAGCGACAACGGCGCTGTACGGTTAAGCTCCTCACAGGCGCAGGACACAAGCGTCTGTTTCAGGCAATTACAAACAAGCGTTCTGCCGTTTTCTTCATAATAGCCTGTATCGTTACACTTTTTGCAGGAATAGGAAGGCTCAAAAACATTTTTATCATATCCGTTTGAAGTGAGAATTTCGGTAAGTTCGGACTGCATTGCAAGGTTACTGTCACGAAGATTTTTCATCTCTTCTGTAATTTCGCCGCCGCTTATAACTGCACGTGCCGCCTGAATCCCGCAGCGTGAAATCTCTTTTTCCAGCTCTTTTGTTCTCGGTAATTTTTTATAAATTTCTGCTTTACGCCTGTCGGCTTCTTTTTCAGCCTTTAGTCGTCTTTCAAAAAGTCTGTCTGTCGCCGTTTTATAGACGCTGCTGCTGTATCCCATTTTCATTCACCTTCTTTTAAAAATCGTCAAGAGTATCAATCTTATCAAGTTCGTCAATATTATACGAGGTTTTTCTTGCAGAATTATTTTTATTCTGGGAACTTTCAAAAGCTTTAAGCTCTTTTTTATTCTTGATTCCGTTGCTATTCCAGCGCTTGAGGATTCCGTCAATATAGCTGAATTTCATTGCGCCTTTGCTGTCAACACATCTTTCGTACGCTTCTCTGATCATTTCAGGAGAAAACTTCCATTCTCCCACCCATTTTTCACTGTATTCAAGCTGTTTTTTTGTTGGAGAGCCTGCATTTTTAAGCCCGAATGCAGAAGAAACAACTGAAAAATTCTTATTCATCTGCTTAACTTTTCGGATTTTGTTATCAGCCGCCTCAAGCGTGTCAATCCCCTCATCTGCCCAGGCAATTCCGATTTTTTCAATAGCACGCATATTGCCCTTGTCAATACTGATGCAATACTGAATAAGCATAATAATAACATCAAGCGGCAATCCGCAGGTGTCTTTAAGCATTAACAACGTTGATATATCGGAATTTGAAAGCACCTTTCCGAGTGCTGTCTGAGACTCACTGACAAGAATTTTAAGTTCTTCATCAACTGCAAGGCGCTGAGAGGTGAAAACATAGTCGGGTTTTTGAGGCCGTGTAACCGTAAAACGCTGTTTTGACGATTTAACGTCACTTAATATTTCTTCAACAGAATTATTATTTTGCTTCATTTCGTTTTCCGAATTATTAAAAGAGGCGGTTATCGGTTCAGAATTAAAATTTTCCTTTTCCTCAATTTTTGACTGCACAGGTTTATATTCGTTATTGTTCCTCTGCAAAATTCCCATACTTACCCAATAATCAAGCGCTTCTGGAATATCGGTTACATTAACGCCTGTTGCTGAAGAAATATCGCTGTCTGTAAGCTCACTCCCGCTGTTGCGCAGAACAAAAAGCAAAACCTTTAGCTTTACTCCGTCGGAAAATTTAAGTCCCTCATCGACAATTTTTGAGGGAACTGCAAAAACAGAGCTCCACGCTCCGAGATTTATTTTAATTGACATCTTATCAACATCCTTTATCTTTCTATAGTATAACATAAGTTTTGCTGTTTCAAAATAAAAAAATAGAATTATATAGATTTTTTTAATAAGCTGTGTTAATATATATTAAAAGATTTAGGAAGAGGTAGATAATATGACACATACATACACCCCTCACGGCGTTTGTTCAAGACAAATGAATGTTGAGCTTGACGAAAACGGAATTATTACTAACTGCGAAATCATCGGCGGCTGTGCCGGTAACACAACAGGCATATGTGAGCTTATAAGAGGTATGGACGCAGAAGAAGCAATCAAGAGAATAAAAGGAATTGACTGTCGCGGCAGAGGAACATCGTGTCCGGATCAGCTTGCAAATGCGCTTGAAGAAGCGCTGGAGAAGATATAATCCGTTTTATTCATGCCTTTTTCGATGGTAGATAATAATTTTAGGCTTTGCACTTTTACGTTTTGATAAAACAAGATTTATAATGTGTTTCGCTACAAATGAGAACACAACTATAAATACCGAAATTGCTGTTATTATCCCGATAATTATCAAAAATTCATACATAAAAAACATCCTTACATTTATAAGATACTAAAATTATAAATGTAAGGATTTGTTTATTTTAAAGAAACGTGTTGACGGTGTTTAATTTTCAAGCATAGACTTGAATTCTTCTTCTGAAATTATTGTTATTCCAAGCGTCTGCGCTTTTGTAAGCTTACTGCCGGCATCCTCGCCTGCAAGAACATACGATGTCTTTTTTGAAACGGACGAGCTTGTTTTGCCTCCGTTTTCTTCAATGAGCTTTGAAGCCTCACTGCGTTTCATTGTTGGCAGTGTTCCCGTCAGAACAAAGGTTTTACCGCTGAAAATTCCGTTGCCTGATTTAGGCGCAGAAGATTTCATCTTAAGTCCGAGTGATTTTAAATCGCTTATCAGTTCCTTTGTGCTGTCAAGTGAAAAGTAATTTTCTATGCTCAAAGCCATTATCTCGCCAAAACCGTCTATCTTTTCAAAATCTTCGGCTTTGGCATTCATAATATCGTCAATTGTAGGGAAATTTTCACACAAAAGCTTTGCGGCTTTAAGCCCGATATTGCGGATTCCAAGTGCGAAAACAAAGCGATAAAGCTCATTTTGCTTTGAATTTTCAACAGCAGAAATCAAATTATTTGCTGACTTTTCAGCCATTCTCTCAAGATTTGAAACATCCTCTGTCTTAAGCCTGTACAAATCGGCAGGAGATTTAACAAGTCCCTCGTTTACAAGCTGTTCAAGCACTGCAGGACCGAGTCCGTCAATATCCATTGCGTCTCTGCCGACAAAATGAATAAGATGCCGCATAAGCTGCGCAGGGCAGTCGGTATTGGTACAGCGGATTGCAGCTTCTCCATCATCCTTAGAAACAGGACTTCCGCAAGACGGACATCGTGACGGAAATTCATACGGTACTGCATTTTTACAATGTTCCTTGACCGAAAGCACCTCGGGAATAATCTCGCCTGCTTTACGAATTATAACTGTATCGCCTACGCATATACCTTTTTCTTCTATAAAATCTTTGTTATGGAGCGTTGCACGGCTTACCGTTGTTCCTGCAAGCAAAACAGGCTCAAAATTACCTACTGGGGTTAACACTCCTGTTCTTCCGACATTGATTTCAATATTTAAAAGCTTTGTAGGCTTTTCTTCGGGCGGATACTTATATGCCTCCGCCCACTTCGGGTATTTTGCTGTACTGCCGAGAAGCGAACGTGTTTCAAAGCTATTTACCTTTACAACAGCTCCATCAATTGCATAATCAAAGCTTCCTCGCATATCGCCGATTCGCTCAATCTCTGAAATTACATCCTCAATTTCATCGTACACATTATAAAAGGCTGTGGGAAAGCCGAGTTCAGTTAGGTAATTAAGACTTTGAGCATGCGTTGTAAGCTCCGTACCGCGAACTTGCTGAATATTAAAAACAAAAATATCAAGCTTGCGCTGTGCAGTAATCTTAGCGTTTTTTTGACGCAGAGAGCCTGCGGCGGCATTGCGGGGATTTTTAAAGGTTTTTTCCTCATTCTCCTCCTGACGTTTTGTAAGCTCGTTAAAGCTTTCAAACGACATATAAACCTCTCCGCGCACTTCCATAAATTCAGGCGCATTTGCAATGCGCTTAGGCAGGCTTTGGATTGTCATAAGGTTATCCGTTACGTCCTCGCCCGTTGTTCCGTCACCACGTGTTGATCCGCGCACAAATATACCGTTTTCATATTCACAGGAAACCGACAAGCCGTCAAATTTAGGCTCGACAACATACTCAACGTCAGGCGAAATCTCACGCACCCTGCGGTCAAAATCACGCAGTTCATCGTGAGAAAAACTGTCATGCAAGCTTTCCATTGCAACTGTGTGAGTAACGGGAGAAAACTTTGCGCCTGCGCTTCCGCCCACTCTGTTTGTAGGTGAAAAAGGCGATTTAAGTGACGGAAACTGTTCTTCAAGCGTTTCAAGCTCTCTTAACATTTTGTCATATTCAAAGTCCGATATTTCGGGCTCATCCATATTGTAATACAAGTTATTGTGATATTCGAGCTGTTTTGTAAGCTCACTTATACGGCTTTCAGCCGAAATTATATCCATATTTTCACTCCGAAAGATTTTAACTTTTAATTATAATTCCCATTCAGAATTATTTATTCACCGCAGAAGTACCTTTTTCACGCAAAAAGGTTGATTCTAAATCGGCAAGATGGAGTTTTACCGCAAGCGGATAACGGTCATATGCCTGACTTATGGTATTGCTGTTTTTGTCGCCGAACTCTCCCATATGCCAGCGGATAGCCATTGCCTCGTCAATTTTAAGGTGCATTTTACGTTCAATAAGAAACACCGATTTTTCTCCGTGACCATACGGAAACTGGTCTTCTATTGCATAATACGGCACCTTTTCCCACTGACCCGTGAGGTCGTTTTTTACATTTCGACTTGACACCTTATAAAACTGTGCCTTGCATAAATCGTGAAGTAATCCGCAGATTGCAAAGCTTTCAGCATTATCGGTTTCCTCATCAAAGTGCTTTTCCATCATTGTGTTAAACACACTTACAGAATGCATTACAAGTCCGTTTTCGCAAGCGCAATGATACTTTGTGCTTGCAGGTGCTGTAAAAAAGTCGGTGCGCTTGAGCCACTCTAAAAGCTCGTCTGCCCCCTGACGGGTAATGTGTTCCTGATATATCGCAATAAATTCTTCCTGCGGCGTCATAATAATCCTCCGTTCACCTATAATACAAAAAGCAGAATGCCTTGAAACACAATTCGAGCAGATAGAATAAACTTTAAAAATCTTTTTTGCCCGACCGTTTCAAAGCAGCTTACTGTAAAGAAAAATAGGGCACCCGTTAAGGTGCCCGTTTTATGTTCAGTTATTCAGCGTCCTCAGCAGTTTCAGCTTCTTCCTTTACGGGAGCCTGCTCGTCTTCCGGGAGAAGTGCGCGCATTGAAAGGCTTACACGCTTCTTATCAAAGTCGATTGCTGTAATCTTTGCGTCAACAACTTCGCCAACCTTAAGAACGTCAGCGGGCTTGTCAATTCTCTTGTTGGCAATCTGGGAAATGTGGATAAGACCGTCGATGCCGGGGATAATGTTTGCAAATGCACCGAAAGTAGTAAGACCAACGATTGTAGCCTTAACAACTGTACCCTCGGGATAGTTGTTTTTGAGGATTTCCCAGGGATTGTCCTCAGCGTTCTTAAAGCCGAGAGAAATCTTCTTTGTTTCCTCGTTGATATCCTTTACATAAACATCAACAGTATCGCCTACGTTTACAACCTCGCTGGGGTGCTTGATGTGAGTCCATGAAAGCTCGGAAATGTGAATCATACCAAATACACCGCCGAGGTCAACAAATGCGCCGTAGCTTGTGAGCGACTTAACAACACCCTTATAACGCTTGCCGATTTCGCAGGTCTTCCAGAATTCTTCACGCTGAGCAGCTCTCTGCTCCTTGAGCACGCTGCGGATTGAACCGATAGCTCTTCTGCGTCTGCCGTGCTGTGAAACCTCGATAAGTCTGAAATCAACATCCTGACCTACAAGATTTTCAAGGCTTTCGTCACGTGTAGCTGTAGCCTGTGAAGCAGGGATAAATATTCTTACGCCGTTATAAAGAACGATTACGCCGCCCTTAACAGCCTCTGTTACCTTGCTTGTAAGAATTTCCTGAGAATCAACCTTATCCTGAAGCTCTTCCCAGCCCTTCTGAGCGTCTACTCTGCGCTTAGAAAGCATAATTGTACCTTCCTGATCGTTTGTCTTCATGATAAGAAGTTCAATCTCATCACCGACACTGACAACATCCTCAGGTCTTGCGTTGGGGTCGTTTGAAAGCTCAGAAGCAGGAATGATTCCTGTCTGCTTTCTGCCGACGTCAACCTGAACCTCGTTGGGAGCAATGCTGAGCACTGTACCCATTACCCTCTCATTTGTATTTAAGTTTTTGAGGGATTCTTCAAGTAACTCCTCAAAAGATTCTTCAAAATTTGTTTCACCGGATTTAATTTCACTCATTGTATCCAGTACCTCCTTTATTATCCTTGCAGGTGTTGACGCACCCGCAGTTACGCCTATGTTGTGTGCCGACCTAACTTTTGAATAGTCAAGCTCGCTTGCCGTTTCGATAAGTACGGTGTTTAGACACTGCTTTTTACAAATATCAAAAAGCTTTCCCGTATTTGAGCTGTGCCTGTCTCCAATAACAATCATAAAGTCCGAAGTTGCCGCTATTGCATCTGCTTCGGTCTGCCTAACTGACGTAGCATTACATATTGTATCAAATATTTTTGCATTTGTACATAGCTTTTTTATCTTTTTTATACATTTTTTCCATTCTTTTGTGTCAAAAGTGGTTTGTGCAACAACTAACACCTGTTTATTATTCGATTTTAGAATATTTAAGAGAACATCATCAAGTTCTTCCTCGTTGTTGAAGGTGTAGCACTCGGCTTTGCAGTGACCGATTATACCGCAAACCTCTGGATGTTCTTTGTTGCCTGCTATTAATACAACGTCGTTTTCGGGGTCTGCCGATGACACGGTTGTGTGTATTTTTTTTACAAAAGGACAGGTCGCATCTTTATAGTCGGCGGCTTTTTCTTCAAGCTCGTCAATCACTGACTGCGGCACGCCGTGAGAGCGGATTACAAGAATTTCGCCGTCCTTTAGCTCGTCAACAGATTCAACAGGGCGGCAACCCCTCTGTTCAAGCTCACGTACAACTTCCATATTATGAATTATCGGACCGAGAGTACAGACCTTATAATTTTTGTCGAGCAGTTCTTCCACCATTTTTATTGCACGGTTCACTCCAAAGCAAAAGCCTGCCGAATTAGCCTTTTTTATATTCACACAAATCCTGCTCCCTCATCTTTTTTATTTCACCCATAATGCGGTTTGAAGCGTCTTTAAGCTCACGTCTGCCACCATTCGGAGTAAGTCCGAGCTCTTCGGGAGTAAGAGGTTCGCCAAAATGAATTACACGCTTTGCAAAAGTGTGCTTAGGATTGCCAATAACAGTTATGCAGGCAGGAATTACAGGAACCTGCATTTGCTGTGCAACAAGAGCACAACCGCTTCTCGGACGCATAAGCTCGCCGGTCTTTGTTCGTCCGCCCTCAAGGAAAATCGTCATAATTTCTCCGTCTTTTATCAAGTCCTCGCCTGTTTTGATAGCCTTGTTGTCACCTGCGCCCCTTTCAACAGGGAAAGCACCGAGGGCACGAATCAAAACAGCAAAAGCCTTATTGCGGAAAAGCTCTGATTTAGCCATAAAATAGAGTCTGCGTTTTTGACAAAGTCCAAGCAGAACAGGGTCGGAAAATGAAAGATGATTGCATGCAACAATAAAACCGCCCTTTTCGGGAATTGTATGATTATTAATCGGCTTGTATCTGTAAAGCAACTTAAAAATCGGTGTGCAGACCACCCTGCCGATTGCATAGAGAGCTTTTGACTGAGCCATCAGATATTCTCCTTTATTACGGAAATAATTTTTTCAACCGATTGCTCAAAATCAAGCTCTGTAGTATCCACCATTACACAATCCTCGGCAGGTTTCAGAGGAGCAGTTTCTCGGTGAGAATCGTTATAGTCACGAGTAATTACGTCTTTTAAAATATCTTCGTATTTAACGTCCATTCCCTTTTCGCAAAGTTCCTTATATCTGCGCTGTGACCTTGCTTCTGGAGAGGCAGTAAGGAAAATTTTAACCTTTGCGTCGGGTAAAACAACTGTGCCGATGTCACGTCCGTCCATAATTACGTTGTGAGCCTTCGCCATATTTCTCTGTAAGTCTAAAAGGTATGCTCTTACTGACGGAACAGCTGAAATCTTTGACGCCATCATTGAAGCTTCGGGAGTTCGGATAAATTCTGAAACGTCCTCCCCGTCAAGCAAAACAATCTGCTCACCCTTATCATTAAAATTAAGGTCAACAGTTATTTCGCTTAAAAGCTTTTCAACTTCTGCCGACGGTTTCGGTTCAACACCCTTTCGTGTTGCCGCAAGTCCTATTGTGCGGTAAAGTGCGCCTGTATCAACATATATAAAGTCAAGAGCTTTTGCAGCTCTTTTGGCAATTGAGGACTTTCCTGCACCGGCAGGTCCGTCAAGTGCTATTGCAACTGACATTTATTTCACCCTTTCAAGATATTAAATCAAATTAAAGTTCAGCGGCGGAAATTCCTGCAAGCCTGCCCGTACTCCAGGCAATCTGCAAATTAAATCCGCCGGTATAAGCGTCGCAGTCGATAACCTCTCCCGCAAAATACAAACCTTTTACAAGCTTGCTTTCCATAGTTTTGGGGTTAATTTCAGAAACTTTTACTCCTCCCGATGTTATGATAGCCTCTTCAATAGGTCGAAAGCCGCTTATTTCTACGGTAAATTCTTTTAAAATTTCGCATAGCTTTCTGCGTTCTTCTTTTGTAACGGAATTACATTTTTTGTCAAAAGGCACTCCCCATCGCTTTAAAACCGGAACTATAATCTTTCTCGGTAAAAGCTTTGAAAACGAATTTGAAACATCTTTATTAGAGTTTTCCCTAAAATCATTTTGCAGTCTTTTGTCAAGCCGTTCAGGCGACAATGCAGGCTTGAGGTCAATTACGGCAGTATATTTTCCATCGGTAATATCACGAATTTGCGAGCTGGCAGACAAAATCATAGGGCCGCTCATTCCAAAATGGGTAAAAAGCATCTCTCCGAAATCCGAATATACTGTTTTTTGCGTTTTATTATCAACAATTTTGAGCGATACGTTTTTAAGCGACAATCCCTGCATTGACTTGCAATCGGGATTTTTGCTTTCAAGGGGTACAAGCGAAGGCTTAAGCTCGGTTACGGTATGACCAACCTGACTTGCAAGCGTGTATCCATCGCCTGTTGAGCCTGTAAGCGGATAACTTTTTCCTCCGCAGCAGACTATTACGCTGTCGGCATAATATGTTTCATTTTTACACTTTACACCGATTACCTCGCTATTCTCAATTATAAGTGAAACTGCATTATCGCAGACGATTTTACAACCCTTGTCTATTACAAAATCGTGCAGAGCATCAACGACATCGACAGCCTTGTCCGACACCGGAAACACCCTGTTTCCCCTTTCGGTTTTAAGCTGCAAACCAAGCTGTTCAAAAAAATCTATTACTTCATTCGGAGTAAACCCGTTAAGAGCAGAATAAAGAAATCTGCCGTTTACAGGTACATTACAGATAAACTCCTGAACGTCGCAATTATTTGTTACGTTGCATCTGCCCTTGCCTGTTATCATAATTTTTCTGCCTACACGCTTGTTTTTTTCAATCAGCGTTACACCGGCACCGTATTCAGCGGCAAAGCCTGATGCAATTAATCCGGAAGCGCCTGCTCCGACAACAACTACTTTTTTACTTATCATTTTCCGGTTTATTATCCTGTTCATCATCGTGGTTGGTGTATACGCCCTCTCTGTTCCACACCTTTTCGAGTTCACGGAAGGTATCTGAAACCTCATCCTTTTTCTTTAGAACAGTTGCAACAATCAGGGCATTGATAAGGCTCAGCGGTGCAACAAGCGAATCAACGATTGATGCCATATCGCTTCTCGCAATAAGCACAGAGTCAGCAGACTGCACTAAAGGCGAAGCCATACTGTCGGTAATTGCAACTGCGTGTGCGCCTCTTGAACGAGCAAAATCCATAGCTTCAACAGCCATTGCACTGTAACGAGGGAACGAAACGCCAATCATAACATCCTTATCTGTTATTCTGAAAATATGCTCATAAGTAGTAGTTGCGCTGGTAGTGTTAATTACACGCACGTTATCAAAGATAAGTTCAAAATAATACGCAAGAAAACTTGCAATTGCAGCAGTTGAGCGCACTCCGAAAATATAAATGCGCTCCGCTTTGCATATTTCATCAACTGCACGACTAAAATCCTCGTGCGAAGTTTCTTCGATTGTTCTTCTAATTTTTTCAATATCCTGATTAAGAACACTGTCAAGCACATTATCGTTGCCGATACGACCGGAAGTTACTTCAATTCGCTGAACGGAAGTGAGCTTATTTCTTATCATCTCCTGCATAGCCTTTTGAAGTTTCGGATAACCGTCATACCCTAGTTCTGAGGCAAAACGTACCACGGTACTTTCGGAAACACCGACCGTTTCACCGAGCTTTGAAGCTGTCATAAACGCAGCCTTGTCGTAGTGTTCTTCAATATATAAAGCAATCCTTTTCTGTCCTTTCGAAAAGGAATTCATCATCAAATCAATTCTTGTCAGCAAATGCGTTATCATTTTATGATACTCCTTGTTTTGTATATCTATACTTTTTCATTTTAACATAAAGACTTGCGAAATTCAATAATAACAACTTTATTTTTAATTAATTTTTGCTGCTTGAAAAACGCTGTAAGTAATATTATAATTATAAATAATATCAGATGAACATAAGAAAGAATTTAATTATGAACGCTTACGATTTTGACAAAACTATTTATAACGGCGACTCCACGGCAGATTTTTACCTGTTCTGTCTGAAAAAGCATAGGAGCATTTTACTGCTTGCACCATCGCTTTTATGTGCATTTTGCAAGTATTATGTTTTTAAAAAAGGCACGAAAACCGAATTTAAAGAAACAATGTATCGTTTTCTGACAAAGTGCAATACTGAAAATGATGTTGCAGAATTCTGGGACAAAAATTGCGGCAAAATCAAAGACTTTTACATAAATCAGAAACAAGACGATGATGTGATTATTTCTGCATCACCTGAATTTCTGCTTAATCCTATTTGCAAAAAGCTCGGAATAAAACACCTTATTGCCTCGAAGGTTGACTGCAAAAGCGGAAAATACAGCGGTATAAACTGCCACGGCGAAGAAAAGGTGAGAAGATTTTATGAGAAATTTAAAAACGGAGAAATTGACGAATTCTATTCCGACAGCTTAAGCGACACGCCTATAGCTGAAATTTCAAAAAAAGCATTTATTGTAGACGGAAATAAAATCACTGAATGGAAATTCAAAAAATAATTGCCGAAAAATTTTGGTTTAGATTCTCTTTCCGATTTATTGACTTAATAAATAACAACAACCGCTCACGAAAAAGGCTTCGTGAGCGGTTGATTCATTTTAATAATATAAAAAATGAGTCAATTACTTTAGATTACAGTTTTAAGATAATCAAAAATTTCCTTTTCGCTTGACATCGACATAGCCTTTTCGGCTACTTCGTCAGCCTCTTGCCTTGTCCATGTTGAGATTGTTTTCCTTACTTTAAGTACGGACGGAGCAGATACACTGAATTCAGTCAAACCAAAAGAAATCAAAAGCGGTATCATCATTTGATTTGCCGCCGCTTCGCCGCACATTCCTACAGATATGCCATTCTTAACACCGCACTCGATAATGTGCTTAATCAATCGCAGAACACTTGGTTGGAGTGCTGAATAGAGGTAAGACACATCGTTGTTGCCTCTGTCGCAAGCCATTGTATAACCTGTGAGGTCATTTGTGCCGATGCTGAAAAAGTCTGCTTCCTTTGCAAGTAAATCAGCAATCACTGCAGCTGATGAGGTTTCCACCATCACACCGATCTGTATATTTTCATTGAATTTTATTTCTTTTTCACGAAGTTCTGACTTAACCTCCTCAACAAGCGCTTTGCCCTCTCGCAGCTCATCAACCGTAGTAATGAGCGGTAACATTATTTTAACATCACCGAATGCGCTTGCACGCAGAATGGCTCTGAGCTGAGTTTTAAACAAATCGCGGTTTTTAAGGCAATATCTGATTGCTCTGAAACCCATAAACGGATTTTCTTCCTTTGCAAGTCCCAGATACGGCAAATCCTTATCGCCGCCAATGTCAAGAGTTCTTATAATAAGCGGTTTCTTTAGGATAAGAGCGGCTTTTTTATATGCTTCAAACTGCTCTTCTTCTGTAGGAATTGAATTTCTATCCATAAACAAAAATTCTGTTCTGAAAAGTCCCACTCCCTCACCGTCTGACTCAACAGCCTTAATGGCATCATCAGGCTTTCCTATGTTACAAAACAGCTCATATTCTTCACCGCTTGCAGACACGGTTTTTCTTCCTCTGTAGTTTTCAAGCTCTCTGCGCTCGGTAAGAAATCCATTGCGCTTTTGGCTGTAACTTTCAAGCTGAGCATCATCGGGAGAGTCAATTACAATTCCATCAATACCGTCAACGACAACCTGCTGACCTACGCTAAGCAATGAAACTGCATTTTCAACACTCAGCACAGCAGGAATTTCAAGGGCTCTTGCCAGAATCGCAGAATGTGATGTTTTTCCTCCTGTTTCGGTGATAATTCCAACTATGTTATCCTTGTTGATTGCCGCCGTCATTGACGGAGTAAGTTCCTTGGCAACAAGCACAGTACCCGAAGGCGCCGAGTTAATATTAACCTCCTGCACACCGAGAAGAATACTCAGCACACCTGTTTTTATATCACGCACATCGGTCGCACGCTGTTTTGTAAGCTCGTCGTCTGCGGCAGAAAACATTGAAATAAACATATCGCACATATACTCCAAAGCCGACTCTGCACACTGTCCGTCGCTAATCTGCTTTTCAATCTCGCCGCAAAGATACGGGTCTTTGATTATGGCAATATGACCTTCGAGAATTTCAGCCTCTTTGTCGCCTGTTGATTTTCTTAAATTATCAGCCTGCTCAAGAGTATTTTTGCAAAACTCATCAACGGCGTTTCTGAAGCGTTGTGACTCAGCGTCAGGATTTTCCACTGTTTTTGGAGTGTATTCAAGTGAATGTTCCTCAATTATGAGAACATTTCCTATTCCGATTCCGTCTGATGCGGAAATTCCGTTTAACATATCTGTCACCTCGATTAATGCGGAATTAGCTTGATTATTCGCCGAGTCCGCTTTCAATTAACTGAACTGCTTCTGCTAAAGCTTCGTTTTCGTCAGCGCCGCTGCAAACTACTTCAATTTCGCTGCCGCACTTAATGCAGGCTGCAATAATATTTAAAAGGCTTTTTGCGTTGTAGTCGCTGCCCTTGAATTTGATTGTAACGTCACTGGAATATTTGCCCATTGCTGTTGAAAAAACAGAAGCCGGACGCATATGAAAACCTTGAGCGTTTGTAAGAGTAAGTTGTTTTGATACCATAATAATTTCTCCTTTTTATTTTGTTGTATTTTTTATATTATTATTTTTTTACAGAGTCAATAGGTCTTTTCATAATTGCAAGAAGAATCATACCTACTGCTGAACCGATTGCAAGTGCAAGAAGGTACAAAAGAGGATTACCGATCGTTGCAACTACGAAAACACCGCCGTGAGGAGCCATCAGCGTGCAGCCAAAGAACCATGAAAGTCCGCCTGCTACTGCTGCGCCAACTGCACAGGAGGGAATAACCGTTAACGGTGATGACGCTGCGTAAGGAATTGCGCCCTCTGTAATGAACGAAAGTCCCATTACATAGTTTACTACGCCGTTCTTTATCTCTTCTTCTGTCCATCTGTTTTTGAAAAATGTTGTTGAAAGAGCGATTGCAAGAGGAGGCACCATACCGCCAATCATTACGGAAGCCATTACCTGATAACATACGGTCTGGACTGCAACATCAGCTGTTGCTGCCGCTGTAGTAAGCATACCTGTACCGAACACATAAGCCGCTTTATTGAACGGACCGCCCATATCAATTGACATCATTGCACCGAGGATACATCCGAGAAGAATACCAAGATTATTTACGCTGAGCCATGTAAGGCCGCTGTTAAGACCGTTGTTTACAATGCCCATAATCGGGTTAATTGCGCACATCATAACGCCTACCATACCAAGTCCTGCGAGAGGATAAATAAGTACGGGTTTGATACCTTCAAGTGCGTCAGGAAGCTTGTCACAGAGCTTTTCGATTGCGAGCATTAAGTAACCGCCTGCAAAGCCTGCAAGAAGTGCGCCGAGAAAGCCGGAGGGAATTGCCGAAGCAGCAACCGGATCAGCAAATGTTGCACCGTTGGATGCAAGGAATCCGCCTACAAATCCGACAAGAAGTCCCGGACGGTCTGCGATTGACCTAGCAATAAAACCTGCAAGAATCGGTAGCATAAAATTGAATGCATATCCGCCGATCGTTTTAAACCATGCAGCTACAGGGTTTACTGTGCCGAAAGCTGAGTTACCTGCCGCCTGAACACCGCTGGCTGTATCAATAAGGAATGCGATAGCAATGAAGATACCGCCTGCTACTACAAACGGAAGCATATGCGATACGCCGTTCATAAGATGCTTGTAAATCTGACGTCCTATGCTGTCATTACCGCCGCTCGGCGAGTCAGCCTTTTCTTTATGGTCTGCATGATAAACAGAAGCCTGACCATCGATAATCTTTTTGATAAGTTCTTCGGGTTTGTTGATGCCGTCGGAAACCTTTGTTGAATATAACTGCTTGCCGTCAAAACGAGCCATCTCAACACTCTTGTCGGCGGCTATTATAATACCGTCGCAGTTTGAAATTTCTTCGGCTGTGAGTACATTCTTTGCACCGCCTGAACCGTTTGTTTCTACCTTAACCGTAATGCCCATCTTCTCGCCGGCTTTAACAAGTGCTTCGGCAGCCATATAGGTATGAGCAATACCGGTTGGACAAGCTGTTACTGCAAGAACTCTGTAGCCTTTTTTTGCAGGGACTACAGAAGATTTTGCCTCTTCGGGGAATTTCTCTGTTTCTTTTGCATCAATAATCGACAGGAACTCGTCAGCTGTTTTTGCCGTCTTTAGCTTTGCTGTGAATTCCTCGTCCATAAGCAGCTGCATAAGTCTTGCAAGCACTTCAAGATGAACATCGCCGTCTGTTGTTGCGGCTATCATAAAGATAAGCTTACAGGGCTTTTTGTCTGCTGCGCCATAGTCTACTCCATTTGGTACTGTAATTGCGGTGAGAGCAGGCGCTTTGACTGCCACACTTTTTGCATGAGGAATAGCAACTTCCATTCCTACCGCTGTTGTTCCCATCTCTTCTCTCTTAAGAACTCCTTCTTTGAATGCGGTTGTATCTTTAAGATTCCCGCATTTTTCATGAAGTGAGACAAGCTTGCTGATTGCCGCGCTTTTATCGGATACATTGACGTTAAGAGCGATTCCGTCCTTTTTTAACAAGTCGGTAATACGCATAAATTCCTCTCCTTTTTAATTAAATTTTGAAAGCAATTCATTTATTTTTTCTTTTGTGGCAAGTCCGCTTAAAAACGCCGTTGCATTTCCGCAAACACTGCCTAATTTAAGTGCATAGGGGTAGCTGTGCTCTTTTTCATATCCAGCGATAAAGCCTGCTACCATTGAGTCGCCCGAGCCTACTGTGTTTATAACCTTTTCTTTTAAAACACCCTGTTTGTACTTTTCGCCGAACTCGTCGATAAGCATTGCTCCGTTGCCTCCGAGTGAAATAAGTACATTTTGTGCTCCCATTTTTTGTAGCTCATTGGCATATTTTTCAATATCGGATTCGCTGCTTATTTCTGTTTCAAATATTTCCGAAAGTTCCTGCCTGTTGGGCTTGATTAAAAACGGTTTGTATTTAAGCGAGTTAATCAAAAGTTTTTTTGTTGCATCTACAACAATTCTGACTTTTTTACTCTTGATTCTTTCAAGTATTCTTTCGTAAACATCGTCGGGCATTGTGTTAGGCACGTTGCCTGCAACTACAAGTGTGTCGCCGTCTTTGATTCGGTCAACCTTTTTAAGAAGTCTTTCAAGCTCGCTTTCTTCAATGTGAGGTCCCTGACAATTAATCTCGGTTTCCTCATCTGCTTTTATCTTTATGTTAATTCTTGAAATACCATTTTCAAGTTTGATAAAGTCGGTAAGAATTTTATCGTTTCTTATTCCTCTTTCAATTGCATCTCCCGTAAAACCTGCAACAAAGCCAAATGCTGTGCTTTTAATATCAAGCTCTGCAAGCACGCATGAAACGTTGATTCCCTTTCCGCCGAAGTAATACTCCTCGCTTTCAGTGCGGTTTGTAATTCCTTTTACAAGCGACTCAAGCCTTACGACATAATCAATGGATGGATTAAGCGTTAACGTATAAATCATTTGCCAACCTCCTTTATTACAGTGTATTCTGCAAACTTTTTATTCGGCAGACTGTCGGTAATTATGCAGCACTTGTTAATTTTTGCAAAAGTTACGGGACACACTACATTGAACTTAGTGCGGTCGGCAAGGATAAAGGTCATATAGCTTTTTTCAATTGCCTTTCTCTTTATAAGAGCCTCTTCAACCTCTGGAGTTGTATAACCTGCTTCGACGTCAATTCCGTTCGTACCCATGAAAGCCTTTGTGAAATTGAAATTGGCAATACTCCGTATTCCCTCCGGTCCGATTACCGCCTCGGTAACAGGCTTTATCCTGCCGCCTACCATATATGCTGTAAGCCCCTTTTGCAAAAGCTTTCTTGCGTGAGGTATTCCGTTTGTTACATAGGTTGCTTTGTCATTTGTGATATAATCAACAAGCCGTGAGGTTGTTGTTCCTGCGTCAATAAAAACAAAATCGTTGTCGTTAATCAGCTTCGCAGCGTATGAGGCTATAAGATTTTTCTCCTCGCTCATTACGGTTTCACGATTGCTTACGTTATCTTCAACAATACCCGAAGTTTGTTTAACCGAGGTTGCACCGCCGAAAACCTTATTTAACTTTCCCATTTCATCAAGCGCAGCCAGATCACGTCTTATGGTAGATTCGGACGTATTGAGCAGCTGCGTAAGCTCAGAAACGGTTACTGCGTTCTTTTCATTAAGTATTTGCAAAATTGCCTGATATCTTTCCTGTGTGAGCATCTTTTGTTCACCTCTTGATTAGATTATAACACATAAATTTTCAAAGTCAAGCAATTTCAGTCAAATTATTTCAATTTTATTCATTATTTTTCAAACTCACTCGAGGTTTATTATTTATTTCAATATATATTTATGATTATTTTGGATTATTTTAGTAATTTTGTGATTTTCCAATCATTTTCAGTCAATATCTTTTAAAATTCAGTCACTCATACATATAATATAATCTGCCAAAAATACTGATTTATGTTGACTGATAAAATATTTTGTAATAGAATATGCGAAAAGGACTGATATTATGGACGAACGATTCACAAGAACCTCGCTGATTATCGGCGAGGATAGCATAGACAAATTATCTCAAAGCAGAGTTGCTGTTTTCGGCATTGGAGGAGTAGGCGGATTTGTGTGTGAGGCTCTTGCCCGAAGCGGAGTAGAAAAACTTACTCTGATTGACGGCGACAAGGTTGCAAAGTCTAATATTAACAGGCAGATTATTGCATTGCAGTCAACTATCGGAAAGTACAAAGCAGAGGTTATGAAAAACAGAATCCTCGATATTAACCCAAACGCTGATGTTAATTGCATTAATGATTATTTTAGCGTTGAAGCTGCGGACGTAATTGATTTTAATCAGTTTAACTATATTGTAGACGCGGTAGACGACGTAAAGGCCAAGGTAGCGCTTGCAATGATTTCTGATAAAAATTCAGTACCATTAATTTCGGCTATGGGCGCAGGCAACAAAACCGACCCGACAAAGTTTGAAGTCAGCGATATTTTTAAAACAAGCGTTTGCCCTCTCGCAAGAATTATGCGGCACGAGCTGAAAAAGGCGGGGATCAAAAAACTCAAGGTGGTCTATTCAAAAGAAGTTCCTAAAAATCCGCCTCACAGAATTGAGGGAGAAAAAACAGTCGGCAGTCTTGCGTTTGTGCCCTCGGTTATGGGACTTATTATTGCAGGGGAAATTATTAAGGACTTATGTAAAATCAACTGATTCTCGATAGACAAGTATTCTTTTGTTGCAAAGGTCTTTTATATATGGTAAAATTTGCTTGTACAGCAAAAACGGAGATGAGAAAAATGATAGTAATTATTGACTACGGCGCAGGCAATATTCAAAGCGTGAGCAAAGCTCTTGCGCACATTGGCTGTGAAGCTTTTATTACAAGGGACAGGGATAAAATTTTAAAAGCTGACGGAGCAGTTCTCCCGGGAGTAGGCTCATTCGGCGACACAATGAACACTATGAATGAATACGGTATCAAAGACACCGTTATTGAATACACAAAAAGCGGCAAACCGTTTCTTGGAATCTGCCTTGGCTTACAGCTCCTATTTCCTAAAAGTGAAGAAAGCCCCGAAACAAAAGGACTTGGAATTTTTGACGGAAGCATTACAAAGATTCCCTCGGGAGAAGGACTTAAAATTCCGCACATCGGCTGGAACAGTTTGGACATAAAAAAGAGTGACGGACTATTTAAGGGTATCGGCAAAAATCCATATGTTTATTTTGTACATTCATATTTTTTAAACGCAAGAGACAAAAGCATTGTTTCTGCTCAGACCGAATACGGAGTTACAATTGACGCGGCTGTTGAAAAAGGCAACGTGTTTGCAACACAGTTTCACCCGGAAAAAAGCGGAGAAACAGGACTTAAAATTCTCAAAAATTTTGCCGACATTGTAAACGGATGAGGAGGTTTTTATATGTATGCAAAAAGAATCATTCCCTGCCTTGACGTAAAAAACGGCAGAGTTGTAAAAGGTATGAGCTTTGTTAATCTTGTTGACGCAGGCGACCCTGTTGAATGTGCAAAGCAGTATGACAAACAGGGTGCAGACGAGCTTGTGTTTCTTGATATAACAGCTTCAAGCGATTCACGAAACATAACAATTGATATGGTTGAAAAGGTTGCAAACTCCATTTTTATTCCGTTTACAGTCGGCGGAGGAATAAGAAGTGTTGATGATTTCAACGCACTTTTACGAGCAGGCGCCGACAAGGTTTCGGTAAATTCTGCGGCTATTCACCGTCCCGAGCTTATCAGCGAGGCGGCGTATAAATTCGGCAGTCAGTGTGTTGTTGCGGCAATTGACGCAAAGCGAAACGAAAACGGTTGGGAGGTTTACGTAAACGGCGGAAGAACACCCGTAGGGCTTAACGCTGTTGAATGGGCAATAAAATGTGAAGAGTTAGGTGCAGGAGAAATTCTGCTTACAAGTATGGACGAGGACGGACAGAAAAACGGCTACGACATTGCGCTTACAAAAGCAGTTTCGGAAAAAGTCAACATTCCCGTTATCGCAAGCGGCGGCGCAGGTGCGCTTGAGCATTTCTATGACGCATTCACCGAAGGCAAGGCTGACGCTGTGCTTGCGGCTTCACTGTTTCATTTCGGTGAAATTCCGATTCCACAGTTAAAAGAGTATCTTAATAAAAAGAAAATCTCTGTCAGACTGTAAAATTATATCTTTATTTGCAATTTTGACATGACATATTTACCTCAAAATTTTCCTATGCTAATTATATTAAAAGACCTCCTATGGCAGTTTTTATTCTGCCATAGGAGGTCTTTGTTATTATTCGTTCATTATTATATTTAATTCTGCTTACGGTAAAACGGTTCAACGTTGTTTACTGCCGTTCTGCCGAATTCCATTGAATACGGCATCATTGAAAGCTGAATTTCATCGTCAAGATACGGCTGTGCAACCTCGCTGATTGCATCAAACGTTTCCTCCATATTGCCGATAAAGTCAACAACAATAAGATAACTCTTCTGACCGTTCTGCTCCATCATTCTGAGATAAGCTGCATTTACAAACGGCTCTGTGCTGAAATGATTAATCAGCGCAGCCATAAGGTCAATAGGATATTCCTTAGGCTCTCCGAGCTGAATGGGTGTTCCGGGCTCAATATTGTTAGCCTTGCTGTTCATAAAATCCTTCTGCTGTTTTATTGAAATCACCATATTTTTCGGGAAAGTAACGCTCTTGCCGAACGGGTTGATTACAAATCCGAGAACACCTGCACTTGGGTCCATTACCATCTGAGCTAAACTGTCAAAATCGGTAACTACCTTGTTTGATGATTGGGTATCTTTCCACTTGTAAAGCTCGTCAGTATCTGTGAAGACGCCAAAGAATTTTTCTTTATTAGCATTTTCAAGGAGTCTGAACTGAACCTGAGTTGACTGCTCCATAACAGTTCTGCCGTTCTGGGTTTTTGCCTGTCTTGTGGGCGTAACCTTTGCAGGAAGAATAAACTTTGCCTTGATTACTTCATCAATCATTGCGTCAATATTTTCTTTGCTTCCGTCAGCCTGCATCTTTTCAATTGCGCTGATAACCTCGGGATTTTTTATTTGTTCGGCAGGAACCTTGCTGCCTTCCATTTTTACATTTTTTAAATCACTCATCTGAGTCCTCCGTTAAAATATTTATTGCATTATTATTCGGCTGCTGCCGTTATTCAACTGTGTAGGTTTTGTCAGGCTCTACAACAAGCCCTTGTCCTTCGGGATACTGAACGCTGTCTGCAGCGTCGCCGTCATTGAAGATAATATACGGTGTTTCCCAGCTCAGCTCAAAGGTGTAGCTGTATTTTCCGTCTGACTCCTTTGTCATTTCAAGACCGGGCCACATATCATTTTCATTGCCGATGTCATCATAAATATAGGCGTAAAGCTCATCTCCCCAGTTTTCGCTATCGGGTTTTTCAAAGTAAACCTTTGTGCCCTTCTTAATTTCGTAATTCTTTTTGTAGGTAAATTCTACTCTTTCGTAGGTCTTTACCCCCTGCTCGTTTTCCGCACGAAGTTCAAGCACTCCGAATCCGTTATCGTCACCGGGTTTTACGCTTACCTTGTCGCCGTTTTTAAACGAAACAGCGTCGCCGCCGTTAAGCGAATAAGTTGCATTTTTTCCGTTTTTAAGCGTTAGGGTAACCTCTGTCGAATCTCCGTCAAAGGTAAACTGTGTATCCTCTGCAACACCAACGTTAGCAGACTCAGCGTAATTTGTATATCCCTCGTTATAGAGAACAACAACCGAATTTTCTGAAATCGGAGTTTCACAAGTAATCTTGCCGTTTTTGACAACATATTCGGTCTTTTCGTCAACACGGTCAACATACGTTCCATCTGCAAGATTTGTTTCAAAATCAACTTTAACCTCATCGCTTGTGTTGACAATTACAAGTCCCTTTTCCCCTCTTTCAATCATAAGAACGGATGAGTCAAGGTTTGGATTTACAAGGTTTTCTTCTTCGCCAATCATTGCAGTACGGAAAAAGTTCACGGCAGATACTCTTTTGTCTTTGTACATATCATCGCCCTGCGTACCGATTCTGTTCATTCCCCACTCATTCATCATTGAACAGTTATATGGGCGTGAGAAGAACAGCGGCGTGCCGTCCTTACGGGCAGTGATGATTGACCAACCGAGGATAACCTGCTCGTTTGTAAGCTGATTCCATGTACCGTCGTTGATGTAGTTATCATGAGATTCAACCCATGTTACTATATTAGGCTCAGCATCACCGAGCCAATAATCGGTAACAGCGCTTGTATCAATCATATTGCCCGTTACGGCTGAACGGATTTTACCGCCGTAGGTACTTGAAGTTGTTCTGCCGATTGCGTCTATGTAATCAGCGATTCTGTCGTTGTTTCCCTGAAGAACTTCACCGTAGATGAACAGATTTTTAACATTATCAGGTTCGGTTGTAACTCTCTCCCAGAAATTATTTTCAAAGCCGTCATCCTCTTTTGGATCATCGGGCAAACCGATATGCTTTGCAGTATCATAACGGAAACCGTCTGCACCGCAGGCTATGCAATCGTTGATGAATTTAAGAAAATAATTCTGAAAAGATGTTCTTTCGGTATTGATGTCAGGAAGTCCGCCCATCTTATAGGTAGTACATTCAAGACGATTGCCGTAATCCTTTATATCATTTTCATTGCCCTTGTGATAGAGCGTTTCAAGGCTTCCGCCACCTGCTTTGATTAAATCGTCGCTGACCGCATCTGTTTCAGGAGTTGTGTGGTTTGCAATTATATCCACAATCACCTTTACGCCGTATTTTTCGGCTTCTTCACACATTGCCTTGAACTCGTCACGAGTTCCAAGCTGATAATTGCCGATTTTAAAATCTGTCGGCTGGTAATGATAATACCACTTACCGTTTCCGTAAAGCTCCATTCCCCCGTTCTCACCCTCAAGACATTCGTTAATGGGCGAGGTCTGAACGGCTGAAAAACCTGCCGCAGCAATATCGGGCATTGACTCCTTAATTGTGTTAAAATCCCAGCAGAAAGCCTGTAGAATTGCTCCGTCGGCAGTCTTATCGGCGGTTTTGAAGTCAACTGACTCAGCAGAATTATTAGCAGAGCCGTTATTTGAACAGCCTGCAAAGGCAGACAACGAACCAGCCAAAAGCGCCGCTGTAAGTGCACAGGACAATATCTTTTTCAACAAATAAATCACCGTCTTTCAAAACTCAAAAATATATTTAGCTTTAATAATTCAATTTAAAATTTATTATATCATAAAAATTCTGCATTTTAAATAGTTTTTGGCAATTTTACATATATTATTTTATTTGTAAATAACTTAATCTTTTAAACACAATAAAAAATCAAGGCTGTTTCGCACAAATGAAACAGCCTTTGGTTATTTTAACGTAAAAGATTTAATCAAATACATTCAGCTTTGAATTTATTTAGTTATTTTTCATTAAACCGCTTCATAAGCAGTACCTGTTCTGCCTATGTTGCTGTAACCGCCAACAATATATTTCTGAATGTAGGTAACATCAAGAATTGAAACTCTGCCGTCATTGTTTACATCAGCAAGTACGCTTGTAAGCTCGCTTTCAGGTTCTTCAAAACCAAGACCAAGCTTTTGTACCAAGGTTGCATCCAGAACCGTAATTACGCCGTCACTGTCAACGTCGCCGTATAATGCCTGTGGCTCAGGCTCTTCATTCGGGTTTACAAACTTTGCAAAGTAAAGAATCTCAGCCGTTTCGTCAAGCAATTCATCACTCAAAGAACCGTCTATATAAGCGTCCAGAATACTTGTAAAAGTATTGTTCTTATATATTTTTATATCATTTCCTCCGCACGAAGTGACGTAAACATACTTACCTATTACCCTGTAATTCGGTTCAGTTGCATATGAAAACGGGCCGTTAATGAATACAAGCAAACTGCCGTCACTTAACATTCCGAAATAATCCACAGAGATTTTGTCAGCTGTAACACTATCGCCTGTATACTTGACAAAATCATACTTTATCTGACTTTCAAGAACATCATTACCTAATGGAATAATTCTACTCTCAGTATCAACCTGAATAGCATATGACTCCTCAAGTGAAATCGATTCAGGTTCTTCTGCAACAGTTTCATATGAATAATTTTCAAGTACACTTTTCCTAATAAACTCACCGGTTTCAACAGGCGGATAAGGTTCTGCAACAGCCGAAACAGCAAAACAGCTCAACATACTCAATAGCATAACAGCAGACAGCAAAACAGATATTATTTTTTTCATAAAAATCACCTCATAAATTTTGTTAATAAATAAAGCCGGCAAGCATTTTGCAGGTCATTTGCCTATATATTGAAAAATGAATTAAAATTATAAAAATCCTATATGTTTACGCAATATATTGAATAATTTTATCTAATATCATTATACACAGCAAAATTAAACAAGTCAATACTTTAAAAAATAAATTTGTACAATTTTTTCATTTTTTCGGTAATTGTTCTTTTTTCTTAGTATTTTACTGTAAAATAATTCATCAAAAAATGACCACCTTTTACGATGGTCATAATCAGATAAAAATATTTTATTCTTTTCTAGCAAAGCCTCTTCCTCGGATTGTTCCTGCAGTAGTGACAATTATAAATGCGTTTTCGTCAATACTTTTTACGCTGTTCTGAATTCGGTAAACCTGTTGCGGACGTACTGCGCACATAATAACCCGCTTTTTTTCTCCACTGTATGCTCCCTCGCCGTCAAGAAGTGTTACTCCTCTTTCAAGGTTGTTCATAATTGCCTTGCTCAACTCGTCATATTTGTTCGTTATTATAAACATAAGCTTTCCGTTACCTCGTGAGGTTCCGTATGAGATTGTGTCAATAACCTTTATGCTGACGAATATTGCAATAATTGCATACAAAACGCTTTCAAAGCTGTTGTAAACAAAGAATGCCATAACAAGAATTACAAAGTCGGCAATTAAAATTATATTTCCCATTGAAATATACGGCATATGCTTGTGAATATTAAGGGCAATTATGTCTGTTCCGCCTGTTGAACCGCCACGGTAGAATATAAATCCAAGTCCGATTCCGTTTAAAATTCCGCCGAAGATAGCAGCAAGTAGCGTGTCGCCTGTGTATACAGGCACAAACGGCGTTAACACATCAATTGCAACGGATACGAAGGCTGTGCCTATAATCGTTTTTGTGAGAAAATTCAGTCCGTTTTCAATTGCGCCCCAAATAAAGAGCGGAATGTTCATCAGAAAAATAAAAGTTCCTATCGGCAGTGAAAACATAAAGTTGAGCATTGTTGCAACAGCCGTGAATCCGCCGGGCGCAATATTGTTCGGTGAGGTAAAAACAACTACCGAAAGCGCATATAAAACTGCACCAACTGCAATTATAAGATAGTCAACTGCCGCTGTTCCAACTGTATTTAATGAAGGCTTATGAAATTTGAATTTTGTTTTTTGCATTATATCACTTTCTATTCCGAAATATGTATAATAATATTGAAAAGCTCCGCTATTCTGCCATTTTCACCGTTTAAGTGGAGATACCCAAACAGCGCTTCAAGACCTGTTGCACTGTGATAATCAGCTACACTTCCGTTTTTCGGAGTGCATTTAGGTGCGGCGTTTCTTCCACGCTTGTAAACGGAAAGCTCCTTTTCGGTCAGCGAGGGTATTATCTGTTTTGCAAATTCAGCCTGACTTTTGCAATTAACAAGCGACACCTTGACCTTATTAAGTTCGCCAACAGGTCGGTTCGCCTTACGAACAAGATGTTCTCTTACAAGCAAGTCGTACACTCCGTCACCCACAAAAGCAAGCGTAAGCGGCGAAATTTCATCTGTTTTAGTATGTGATATTGTAATATTTTCCATAAACTACCTGTATTTTCTAAAAAGAATTAATCCATAAAATCAAATTCAACGTCATAAATTGAAACTGTATCACCGTCATTACAGCCATTTTCACGCAATGCGTCAATTACGCCACCGTTGATTAGCACTTTTTGGAAGTAATTAAGACTTTCGTAGTCATCAAAGTTAATTCCCTTCATAACTTGCAGCAGCCAATCAGCCTCTACCGTATAAATTCCGTTTACGTTTTTGATTGTAACGCTGTGATCATCGAAATCTTCTACATTAACAACGGGTGCAGGCTCAGCCTCATAATGAACAATCGGCGGAAGCTTTGAGAGCATTTCCTGAATTTTCTTGAGCATAGGGTCAACATCATAGCGAATTGCCGCCATAATCGGGAAAAAGTCATAACCCTTTGATTCAACATAATTTTTAAATTCTTCAATCTGCTCATCTGTCGCCATATCGCACTTGTTACCTGCTACAATCATGGGTCTTTGGGCAAGCTCGGGATTGAACTTTTCAAGCTCCGAATTTATAGTTTCAAAATCCTCAATCGGGTTTCTGCCCTCACTGCCTGACACGTCAACAATATGAACAAGCATTCTGCAACGCTCAACGTGGCGCAAAAACTGATGTCCAAGTCCGGTGCCCTGCCAGGCACCTTCAATCAAACCTGGAATGTCAGCCATTACGAACGAACTTCCCTCACTCATTGATACAACGCCCAGTACAGGAGTTATTGTAGTGAAATGGTAGTTTGCAATCTCAGGCTTTGCCTGCGAAACAACCGAAACAAGGGTACTTTTTCCGACATTCGGAAAACCGACAAGACCTACGTCGGCAAGAAGCTTTAATTCAAGTACAACGTCAAATTCTTCACCCGGAAGTCCCGGTTTTGCAAAACGAGGAACCTGACGTACGGGCGTTGCAAAATGAGGGTTTCCCCAGCCGCCTTTGCCGCCTTTTGCAACAATATACGGTTCTTTGGTGGAAACATCGGCTAAAATTCTGCCGGTGCTTTCCTCCTTAACAAGAGTTCCAACGGGAACACGGATAACTAAATCCTCTGCGTTTCTGCCGCGGCATCTGCCGCCCCTGCCGTTTTCGCCTTTTGAAGCAAAGTATTTGCGCTTATATCTGAAATCAGCAAGCGTTGAAAGGTTTGAGTCAGCTTGAAAAACAATATTGCCTCCTCTGCCGCCGTCGCCGCCATCGGGTCCGCCTGCGGCTACATATTTTTCACGGTGAAACGAAACTGCGCCGTCACCGCCGTCGCCCGCTTTAATTTTAATTTTCGCTGTATCTACAAACATAAAATGTACTCCGTTTTAAAATGTTACAGTTATTTCGGAAAGCTAACCTTGACATTTGAAATATCTTATACTGATATCCGATTAAAAACAAACAATCTTAATGGTCTGTTTTCCGTGTAACTTTGTTATCGTCCTTGCAAGGCGCCAGCCTTGCGGCGTCCTCTGCCTCGTCACACGAAAATCATTCTCGTTAATCTTCGTCTACTTTTAATCAAATATCAGTATTAAAGCCATCCGTTACTAATATTCAATAGATGTATTATTAATAGTATAAACAAAAAGGGTGGATAAAATCCACCCTCAAACGATTTATGCTTACTGCTCAACAGGGTAAACGCTTGCACGCTTTCTGTCTTTGCCAACACGCTCAAATCTTACTACACCGTCAATTTTTGCAAACAGTGTGTCATCAGAACCGATGCCTACATTTTCACCGGGATGAATATGTGTACCTCTCTGCTTTACAAGGATGTTGCCTGCGAGAACCTTCTGTCCGTCTGCACGCTTAACGCCAAGACGCTTTGATTCACTGTCACGGCCGTTCTTTGTAGAACCCATACCTTTTTTGTGAGCGAATAACTGAATGTTTATTTTAAGCATTACCTTACACCTCCAAATTTTTAACTTTAATATACTTTGTGTATTGCTCCGAAAGAGCAGTTAAATGAAGCCTTAACCCGTCTAAAACTACGGCTGAATTTTCAGCTTCACGCTTTGACAGACTTAAACTCATAAATCCGTCATTTTCGGTAACATCTGCATTAATATGCAAAATTTCGGTAATTGTGTTCGCCGCTAAATATACAGCAGAGCTGACTGCCGCACACACAATATCACTGCCCTCTTCGGAAAAACCCGAATGGCCCGATATTTCAAAACCGCAAATTAAATTACCCGAACAATTAAAAGTTACCGTAATCATACTCAGGCTTCGATTGAAGTAATCTTAACCTGTGTGTAAGGCTGTCTGTGACCCATTGTTCTCTTCTCGCCTTTTTTGGGCTTGTAAGTAGCAACTCTGATTTTCTTGCCCTTACCGTTCTTTAATACTTCAGCAGTAACCTTTGCACCCTCAACAAAAGGTGTGCCAACCTTAAGGCCATCGTCTGTGCCAACGGCTACAACGTCGAATGTTACTGTTTCAGCTGCTTCAGCGTTAAGCTTTTCAACAAAGATAACTTCGTCATTTGTTACCTTATACTGCTTACCGCCTGTCTGAATAACTGCGTACATTTTAGTACCATCCTTTACATTAGGCTCGCTATCTATGGGTGGAAAAAAACTCACTTATAACCCACAATATGCGGCTTATATAATATACCACAAAGAAAATGTGTTGTCAACAATTTTTTCCTTATTTTTATGGCTATTGCGCTAATTATTCGGCTTTACCGCAGTTTCGCACATAAAATACTTTTCACTGTCCGATGTTGCCTTAATCTCGCCCGAGGTTGCGTCAGCAAGCTGTTTATTAAGTTTATCAAGATTTTCAGGCTTTATATGAAATTTTATCAGCACATCGGTTTCATAAACGGTATCGTCAATTACTGCGCCGATTTCCATAATAAGTGAAGATACCTTACCGTACTGGTTGTAACTGCATCGAGTCTGACATATAAGACAGTTTTGCATCATTACAACATTTCCCGCTTCCAAGGCGACCTTTGCGCCCTGCGAATAGGCCCGCACAAGTCCACCCGTTCCAAGCAATACTCCGCCGAAGTAACGTGTTACAACAATACAAACATCGTATATTTCATTTTTCGTGATTACATCAAGTATGGGCATTCCGGCCGTACCTGACGGCTCTCCGTCATCGCTGTAGCGCTTAATATTGCCCTCTCTTAATGAGTAAGCGTACACATTATGAGTAGCGTTCCAATGCTCACTTCGTTTTGAGTTGATAAAATCAACCGCTTCCTGTTCATTACTAACAGGCTTGCAATAACCAATAAAGCGTGAACGCTTTTCAGTAAACTCAGACTGAGCTTCATTTTGAACGGTTTTGTAGTCTTTAGTCATTATGGTACCTCATAAAACTTCATTAAAGGCAATATCGCACAATTTGCTGCCATCGCCTTAAAGCAAATAAGACGACGCCGAAGCGCCGTCTTAACAATTACGTAAAAATTATTTATCCATGCCGAAACGCTTTTTGAATCTGTCAACACGTCCGCCTGTATCAACTAATTTCTGCTTTCCTGTGAAGAAGGGGTGACATTTTGAACAAACTTCAACACGAATGTCCTTCTTTGTTGAACCTGTTTCAATAACATTACCGCAAGCACAAGTAATTGTTGTCTGCTCATACTTTGGATGGATATTCTCTTTCATTATTTTCACCTGCCTGTCTTTGCACAATTAACAGAGTTATTATACTACATATGTTTACAAATTGCAAGTGTTTTTTGAATTATTCCAGAATTTTTTATAGGCAAAGGACTTTTGCAAGCATAAGTCTTATAAAACTCGGAATATCAGCTGACTACTCCGTTTGAACATCAACGCTTTCGGCATTTTGAATTGCAACATACTCGGAGTATTCTTCAAGGCTCATATTAAATGAACGCATCTTTCCGGCGTTCTCAACTCCAACATAACGGTAGAGCATTTTATTCTCGCTCATTTTTGTAACATCCTCTTTATCCTTTGGGTAACGCTGAATAAAGCCGAAATTTATACATTCACGTTCAATAAACGCCCGGGTCTTTTCGTCAGATATCTCAAAACCGACAAGAAGTCCAGTTTGAGCCTCACTGCAGCCGCCCTTTGGAACGATTTTCTGAACCGCTGCCTGTGCTCTTACCTCAGTGTATTCGGGATTAGTTACAAACTCCGTTAGCTTTTCATTGTACAACATTTCCTGCTCTTCAAAGGAAATATATGCCGAAACAAGATTTATGTTTAAGCCCGATTCCCTTGCTTTATTGCAGAAATTTTTAAGATTATCTACCGCAAGGGTATTCACCTTAAAATTACCTAAGCTTTTTAGCTCTGGCTGATAATCGTCAGGCAGAGGATTACTGCTGTTCACCACACGCAAAAGCTCGCCGCTTTTCTCCTGATTATTCTGCTGTACCGAATCAGACTCAGTCATATCGGTAAAAGCCCTGTAAGCAAAGTAACCGCCGACTGCTGCACCGACAACAAGTACAGCAACTATTGTTATGATAACAAGATGCCGCCTTGCTGTGGAAAAGGGGAGTATTCTGCCTATTTTTTCAGCCTTTGCCGCCTGACGTCTGCGCCGCTTGGAGTCACGATAGTGTTTTTTATCGTACGGTGTAAGTCCGTAGGACATATTTCACCTGCTTTTTAGTCCGTTATATAAGATTATTTAATAGCTTTAGTGTCAATTTCTTCAACAGCCATATCTATAAACTGTTCAAGCTTCATTGCACCGAGGTCACCCTCTTTTCTGTGACGAACCGAAACAGTCTGAGCCTCAATGTCCTTATCACCGATGATGAACATATAAGGAACCTTTTCAAGCTGTGCTTCACGAATTTTGTAACCGATTTTCTCACTTCTTCCGTCAACTTCAACACGCATTCCCTTTTCTTCAAGCGCCTTTTTGATTTCATAAACATAATCAAGGTGTCTGTCTGCTACAGCAAGCAGCTTAACCTGTACAGGAGCAAGCCACATCGGGAATGCGCCGGCATACTTTTCAATAAGAAGTGCAAGCGTTCTTTCGTAACAGCCAATTGAGCTTCTGTGAATAATGCAGGGAATCTTCTTTGTTCCGTCTTTGTCTACGTATTCCATACCGAATTTCTCTGCGAGCATCTGGTCAATCTGAATTGTGATAAGTGTATCTTCTTTGCCGTAAACATTCTTAATCTGAATGTCAAGCTTAGGACCATAAAAAGCAGCTTCGCCTATTCCCTCAACATACGGAATTTCAAGGTGGTCAAGAATCTTCTGCATCATATCCTGTGCTTCATTCCACTGTTCAGCCGTACCGATGTATTTTTCTGTATCATTTGGATCCCACTTTGAAAAACGATAGGAAACGTCATCATAAAGGCCGAGGGTTTTGAGCATATAGATTGCAAGTTCCAGACAATTCTTGAATTCATCCTCAAGCTGTTCGGGGGTACACATAAGATGACCCTCGGAAAGTGTGAACTGTCTTACTCTGATAAGTCCGTGCATTTCACCGCTTGCCTCGTTGCGGAACAGCGTTGAAGTTTCGTTGTAGCGGAGCGGAAGATCACGGTAGGAGCGCTGACGGTTTAAGTAAGCCTGATATTGGAACGGACAAGTCATAGGACGCAGTGCATAAACCTCATCATCCTTTTCGGGGTCGCCGAGAATAAACATACCATCCTGATAGTGATCCCAGTGGCCGCTGATTTTGTAAAGATCGCTCTTTGCCATATACGGAGTTTTTGTGAGCTGCCAGCCCCTCTTCTGTTCCTCGTCCTCAACAAAACGCTGTAAAAGCTGAATAATTCTTGCGCCTTTTGGAAGAAGAATAGGAAGTCCCTGACCGATAACCTCGGATGTTGTGAAAAGTTCAAGCTCACGACCGATTTTGTTATGGTCACGGTTCTTTGCCTCAGCAAGCATTTTGAGATGTTCGTCAAGCATTGAAGCCTTTGGAAATGCAACACCGTAAACTCGGCAAAGCTGTGCATTGTTAGCGTCACCTCTCCAGTAAGCGCCTGTACAGTTTGTAAGCTCAACAGCCTTGATTACAGAAACGTTCAAAAGGTGAGGTCCTGCACAGAGGTCTGTAAAATCGTCCTGCTTATAGAAAGTTATGTTTTCACCCTTGTCTGAATGTTCCTTTGCAAGTTCTACCTTGTAAGGCTCGTTCATTTCTTCAAGCTTTGCAACAGCCTCCTTAGGAGAAAGTTCAAAGCGTTCAAGTTCAACACCGGACTTAACAATTTTCTTCATTTCAGCCTTGATTTTTTCAAGGTCATCAGCTGAAAACGGTTTTTCTACATCAAAGTCATAGTAAAATCCGCTGTCAATTGCAGGTCCGATCGCGCACTTTGCGCTTGGATAAAGTCTTTTTACAGCCTGAGCAAGCACATGAGAAGCTGTGTGCCAAAATGCCTTTTTACCTTCGGGATCATCAAATGTAAGAAGTTCAAGCTTACAATCGTTTGTAAGCTCGGTACGCAAATCGACAACCTCGCCGTTCACTTTTGCACAGCAAACTGATTTGTAAAGTCCTGCGCCGATTGATTTTGCAATTTCAGCAGGAGTAATATTACTGTCAAATTCCTTGACTACTCCGCCTTTTAATTCAACCTTAATCATTGTTATTCTCCTTATCATAAAAATTATTATATACAAATATAAAAATAAAATCCCAATATTCCATTATGGAATATTGGGACGAATTTACTCGTGGTTCCACCCGTATTCGGCAATAGAATTGCCCTCAAAAACTTTAACGCAGTTATACGCCGCACCATTTCCTGTGCAGTCTCAAAGGTGGTAGAATGTAAGACCAAATACGGATTTTTCAGCATATAATCCGCTCTCTGAAAATGGGAATTTACAAACCGTGTCCTTATCATTGATTTATTATTTAAACTAATAATAACACTGATAAATTACAATGTCAACAATTATTTTTTGCTGTCAAGCTCCTGCAAGAGCAAGTCAATGTCGCTTAACTCCTTTTCGGGAGTTTTGCTTTCAATAGGAGTTGCAACAGATTTTTCTTTTTTAGCTTCAGCGGTTTCATTGTTAACAGACACCTTGGTTTCAACAGGCGTTTCTGTTTTAGAAGAAGCAGTATTCAGTTCATCAGGTTCTTCTTTAATATCATCTGCCTTAGAATCTTCTTCTGACTCATTGTTGTAAAAAACAAGTCTTGATGAGGTTGCTTTTTTCATTTCTTTTTTGGTAAGATAAGGAATAGGCTCGCTGTCCTCTTCTGTGCCGTATCCAATTACAAAATCATCAAGTTCTGCAAATGAAGAAATCTCATCTTTAGCTGCATTGTCAACTTTAGTTACAGTTCCCTGAATATCATCTGTATCTTTTCTTTCAGAAAATACGAGTTCATCGTAACCGCCCGACTTAACATAGCTGTTTTCATAGGTATCTTCATCATCGGGCATACCGTCAATAATCTCGATTTCATCCTTTGTATAGGAATTAAAAGCCATTTCAAGGATGAATGAGAGTGCGTAAATCGAGAAAATAATAAGTTCTGCACCAAAGAGAACCTGCGTAGCAAGAGTTCCCTCAATCATAGCTGTGCAGATAACATAAAGACCGTATGAAAGTGAGATTGCTACTGCGGGAAGTCCGTAGATAAAGCAGGCTTTAACCGGATTTCTGCCCTTTATTCTTGATACAATCATAGAATGTGAGAAGTAGTAAAGGGTTATAAAAATGTAGCAAAAAAGCGGAGTCATATCACTTGCCGAGATTGAAACCTTGGTCGCAACAAGAAACTCGGAAACAAGCTCTGCACACCCCCACAGCGCAGGGAAAATAAAGAGCATTGACACACCGGAAATTGTAGATTTGCCGGTAAAATGCACCTTTGACATAAGGATAAGTGCAATTGCGGCAGGAATTGAAAACGCAGCACATACAACTGTCATCAGGTAATATTCCGAATCATTTGTAGTGTTCAAAAGCGTAGTTATTGCAGAAGCCGCAACCGAAACACCTGCAAATACGGCAAAGACGCCTGCAAGGTAATTCTTCTTTAAAGGATATACCGGCGCTGTCTTTCTGTCAAAAATATTGATAATTATACACACCAGAAAAAGCGCAAGAGTTACACCTATAACTGCATATGTAATTCCCATTTTGTTCATTCCCAAGAACATTCCGCTTCCGTCGAGACCGAAAATACTCATAAGTTTAAGTCCGATAGTTGCAATTACTGCCAATATAAAGGGTATAACTGAATATTTTACCTTCATAAAATTACTCCGTTTCTATATATACTAAGGTTATTTTAATTTTATTATGAACATATATTATTTTAAGACAAATATATCATTATGTCAAGAAAAAATAGAACACAATTTACGTATGTAAATAAATTTTTTCTGTGTGAAATAAAGAGGTGCTTAATATCGGAAAGAAAATTCTTACATGTTTAATACTGTTAGTCTTAATGGCACTGCTGCCTTTCACGGCTGTTAAATGTTCAACAAGCGGCAATAAAAACGAAAACAAGTTGACAAGCAGTACAAGCAAAACAAAAAACGATACAAAAACTAACACAAATTCTGATACAACACTCATTGGGTTAACTTATGCGCTTTGCAAAGAAAAATTTAGCGATGAAACAATAAAGGCAATTGCAATACTTATAAATACGGATTTTGATGTAAAGCCTGATTATTTTGATTTGGACAATAATGAGGTTTTTATATCGGATGAAAATTTAAATAATTCCGAAAAAGAATATTATTCAAGAGTTAAAAACATCGTAAACTCTGCTGACAAAAAAATTCTGACTTTCAATAATGCAAAGGTGTTTATACCCTATTCGGAAATTTCCTGCGGTTATACTCTTGAAAGCGAAGATTTTAAATACATAACATCAGTTGCGTCACCTTGGGACTGCTTTTCGCAAAGCTACGATAATAACTGTGAGTGTGTCGGAGTGAGCATTAACGGACTAGATTATCTTTGTCAAAGCGGTGCAAGCGCAGAAAAAGCACTTAAATGGTATCTCCCCAAATTTGAAATAAAATAGCAAGAATGTATTTAATGCATATTATGTAACGAGATAATTCCATTTAAAGATGGGTATTACACTCGTAAAAAACAAAGAAGGAGAATAGGAATGGAATTGAACGAAATCATAAAAGAACAGTACGGACTTTCAAGATTTCCCGAAAAAACTTCTGAAGCAATGGCATACGTTCCGTTTCAACCCGATAATGCACCTACCTACTCACCGATGCAGGGCTTTGCTTCGGGAACTATGCATCCCACACTGAACAAACCGTTCTACGGAAGCAAGTGTGGTGCTCATAATGACTGAAAGAGAAATACTGCTCAAAAAAATATCAACCTATCAGTTTGCGGCGTTTGACCTTCAGCTTTTTCTTGACACTCACCCTTATGATAGAAAAACACTTGAAAAAATGAAGGAATATAAAAAAGAAGCACAGCCACTGATTGATGAATATGAGAAAAAATTCGGTCCGCTGACAAAAAGTATGACAAGCTCAAACCACTGGCACTGGATAATGGGGCCGTGGCCATGGGAAAATGAGGAGGACTGCTAATGTTTGTATATGAAAAAAAACTGCAATATCCCGTAAATATCAAACAAACAAATCCCAAGCTCGCTAAAATAATAATAACACAATACGGCGGTGCATATTTCAAAAGTATATAATTCTCCCCGAAACAATACAACTGCTTCGGGGAGAATTTTAAATCCTCTTGCGAATTTCAGCGGTGAGCTTTTTTATAAAGTTGTCGCCTGCGATACCGTTAGGCTCATAACCCCACTTTTTGAGCAAGCCGTTAACTGCTTTTTGCGTTCCATAGCCAAAAGTTCCGTTCTCATCTATACCCTGATTATGGATTTTAAGAGATTTTGCAAGCAGGAGCAGTTCTTTAATTGCAAGCACGCCATCCGATTTCTGCCCTTTTTTGTAACCCTGCGAATCAAGTATCTTTTTACTTGAGGTGCTTGCAGACTTGTATTTTACGCCAAAATAAGAGCAGAGTCCTTTACAGATTGCCTCACCGATATTGGCTGTGTTATTAATTATCCAATTTGCACCTGTTTTTGTGTCGTGGAATTCGCACTCAACATAGACGGTGAGCGCTTTGGGCACGTTGATTTCATATAGCCCTGTCTGGTAGGTTATGCTGTCTGCTGTACCGGGAGAGATTTTGCCAAGCTCATTTAAAACAGCCTGACAAGCTTTTCTGCCGTTTGAATTAAGGCAAAATATTCTTGTACCGCCTGTTACTTTGCCGTTGTATGCATTGGTGTGGATAGGCATATGGATGTCAGCTTTAAAGTTGTCTGACTCTTTGCAACGATTCTGCATACTGTCGCCCGACTTGCCGACTTTAACCTCAAAGCCGCAACGCTTGAGCGCTGTTGCAGTTGTTTTTGCGATTTTGTCGCACTGTGCCATCTCGTTTGTGTTGCCTGTTGCGTAAGTGTTATTGTACTGATTAGACGGACTTAAATAAATTTTCTTTGCCATAATTATTCCTCGCTTTCATTTGTTTTTGCTTCAACGGTTGTTTTCAGCCGTTTAACAATAGATATTAAAAATTTAGGTAACGGCGTGCCAATTTCGGATAGGTTCTCGAGGATTGAGATTAACTCATTGATTATAAACCACACCGTTACAATCATACCGATACAGCAGTTAATCGTTACATTAATGCCGCAGTTGACAAGCGCCGATGAGATAAGATAGTCTGCGACAATGCCTACCGTAACCGCAATTATGTAGCCTATCTTTTTAATGATACCCGTTACGCCTATACGGCTGTTAAGAGTATGGCTTATATACGCTTGTGCCATACCAGTGCCGTAATCAATTACCATTACCACTAACATCACAATTAGTGGTACAAGCAATACGTTGAGATAAGCCGCAATAGCTCCTAATACTGTGGCAAATAATGCCTGCAAAATGTTTTCTTTCATTTTATCTATCCTTTCATTACTTGATTACATTAGCAAGCATAGTTTTATTACTAATGTTGTTTACAAAAATAACCGACGCTGCAAGGGTTCCAAGATTGTCAACGGCTGTAACGGTGCTGCTGTTCTTAAAAGTCAGAGCTTTTATAATGTTATTTTTCATAATAACCTCATTAATAACCGGACTTTCAGCAGTAGAATCAACGGATGTAGTAATATTTAATCCTATAAACTTATTATCCGTCAGATTTATATTATCACCCGTATCTGTGATAAATGTCGTAGTATCGTTAAAGTTTGAGCCACAACAATCTGCATTGCCTGTAATTCTTATATTTGAGTTTACGTTGCAATTTTCAAATTCTGTGTTGATGAAATAATTATTATTTTTCAGATACAAAGATTTACGCACAGCTTCATTGGGGTTGTCAATCGAAATCTTACAGTTTTTAAAGATTATATCCGATGCACTAAATATGTGTGAAAACGAACTAATGTTTAAATTCGACAAATTAAATTTAGTTGAATAAACACCATATTGTTTTAATGAGCCATCATCTTTATAAGAATTTGCAAATGAATCATTAATATAAGTAGTTCCCTTTTTGTTGACAACCGAACAATTGCTTAAATTGACCGTTGATGATTTTTCTGAATCATCTGTATCAGAAGAAATCTGTAGCAGCATAAGCCTCTTAAAATAGTCTTTTTTATTGGCGTCATCAGGCAAAACCGTATCATCCGAATAATCCTTGATAAATTTACATCTATCAATGTTAATTTCTACTCCGGGTGTAGCGCAACCAATACAAGCATTGCCGAAATATTCACCAACATTAAAAATAGTATTTTTGATGTTTATATTTTCAAATTTAGTAAGATACAGAAATGACGCTCCGAAATTCAAACCGCCTGCACCCGAAGCCTTATTATTAGTTAAATTAAAAACGCATTCGTTTATTAAAATATTTTTTATGGTTTCGTTGTTCGCCCAAAAGTTTACAGCTTCGCCGAGATGATTACGAGAAAACTCGGATTTTTCAATAACGACAGTATTAAAAATTCCTGTTCCCCACAAGCAACTTGTGGCCGTATCGTGACCTGTCGTTAAATTACTGATTTTACAATTGCTGACATATAGATTAATATCGCTTGTTTCAAACGCTTCGACTACTTTAGATGTTTCTTCATCTTTTACTCTTTTTGCAAAATCATACCATACTGCGCTTACTTCAGCTGCTACTCCGTCCTTTTCTGTTATATCAATGTTTACGTCTTTTAATACGTGATTTTTGCCGGATGTAACTTTTAAGATTATAACGCTTGACTTACCATCGTTAGGGGCAAATTGTGATTGATATTCAATATTGACACCCACAATACTGGATTCACCATTAATTCTAATTGCAAATCTGGTATCCAAATTAACATTGAACGAATCAGCTAATTTTATCACTGCACCATTACCAACCCAATTAATATCGTTATAAATACAGATTGAACGGGTAATTAAATATGATTTATTTTTGAATAAAAGCTGAGTATCACAAGCAGAAGCTGCCTCGATAGCACTACTGTCGTCGCTCGTTCCGTCTCCCTTTGCACCGAAGCATTCAACGTTCATTTGCGGCTTAATTACAATCTGTGCTTTGTAATGCTCAATTATATTATTTGCAGGACCGCTAAGATGAAACGCATCGAGCGTTATGTTTCCGCTTTCGCCTATGTAATATTCAGCCGCACCACCATCATTAGGTTCATAATACCCAAGCACCACGGCAGTCATACCCGGTTTTAATGACGTATCGGCTATCATCTCTGCGACATTTTTATAAAAGCTTGCTTTCTTTAATTTCAGCACATCAGCGAATTTTGCTTCGGTTATTGCTCCGTCCTTTACTGTTGTAGTTAGCTCGGGGTGAGCGTTGAGGTAATCTGTAATTGATGTTTTTATCTTAAGAGCAAAATTCGTATCAATATTGTTCAGGTATTCTTCCATAAGTGCAATCAGTTTTTCATATAGTCCTGAATTTGCTCCTTCGGTAATAATTGCGCCTATATTTCTATTCAGCGTTATAATATTTGTTGATACAGTAACTTTCTCTTTATTCTTTACATACGTTCCCTGCAAGCCAACCTTAAGAGCACCCTTAACACCTGAAAATTCGGGAGGAATGTCAAACGTTGCCGTAAGATTATCCGCCAATAATTCGACGTCGCTTTTTACAATATTATCATTACTCAACCAGAAAGAAGCCGTAATAAGCGTGCATTTTTCCCAGTCGTCCCCTTTCCGAAACCTGAATTGCAGTTTAGTATAGTTTTTTTCAGAAGTAACCGGGTTAAATCCGTCGTGCTTTTTCACGGTGTTTTTATACACGTCATAGGTTATCACATTCATATTATCACCTCTGAAATAATTATATATTTTTTATTTTTTCTATGTCACCACAAAGCAAAAGAGCACAGCCTTTCCGCTGCGCTCTTTGCATTATTTATTCTCTTTTTTCTCTTTTTCCTTCATACGCTTCTGATATTTCCTGCCGTATGTAACTGCCGTACTCCAAGAGCCGTAAATATTAGTAAGTATCTTTTTGTATTCCTCAAGCTTCACCGGGTCACCTCCGCCTGATAAAGTTCCCTGAGCTTCAAAATACTCTTTCCAAAGCTTATCAGTTCTTGATGCACTGCGCATTGCCGACTGAACGTCTTTTTTGGTCTTGTCGTTATTGTCAATCAGATACTGCTCAATACGTTCGTAGTTTTCCCTGTCGCCGTTCTTAAGATATTCAAAAGCGTCAGAGTAGGTGTATGCAACGCCTTCACCCTCGGAAGTATCAGCGAAAGCAGAGAATTCATCTTCGCTTTCAGAGCTTTCACCGCTCTGAATAGACTTGTAAACGTATTCCGCACCCTCGTCATTAAATCCTTGATTCTTAAGATCGGCTATAATGTCAGATTTTTCTTCAAGATCTCTGTTCTTAACATCATCAGCAATATTCTTGATAACCTTATCAACAGCTTTCTTTACGTCAACGCTGTCAAATCCGTAAGCTACAACCTTATTCATATGTTCTTCATACGAACTTAAATCTCCGTTAGCTTTTGCAAGTGCCGCCTGTTCAACATCATCGTCACTTGCCGCAAGTGCAGTAACAAGCTTTGTCTTGATTGTGTCGTTCGCCTGCTCTTCGGTCTTGCCTCTACCGATTAAGTCATCTTTCCACATCTGCTCAAAATGTTCTGCCTTTTCGGTTTCTCCTTTCTGCTTTGCTTCAACGATTATGAAATTGAAATAGCTCGTGTTGTTTTCAGTTGAATTATTCTTAGTGATAATTTCACCATAACCATTTGAAATATCATTGATGTAGGCAAAAATACTACGTCCGTATCGCAACATATTTTCTGCCGGATATCCACATCCGTCAATTAACAATGCTGCTATTGCAAACCAGTCTCCTTTTTTAGCCTTTTCTACACCGTCATTAATGGCTTCAACACTCATTACCTCAAGTCCAAAATATCTGTCGTGGTCAATCATTGTAGCTCCAATTTCATATAACTTATCTCCCCAGATAAAACTTGAAGCTAAATTCTCAAGAGATTCATCTGCAAATTTCCATGCAATATTAGCAAAAGTAATGTTCCCCTTTTCATCTTTAATATCATCATATTTATGTCGCAGAATTATATCGGCAATACATTTGAGTATTCCTCCAAGTACGAAAGAGCTTGCAGCTCCTATCAGAACTTTTAAAAAATTCTTCGCCGCTTCTTTTTTAGCCGCTTTTGCTTCTTCGGTTTTGATTTCATTATATTCAGCTCTCCTTGCGTTATATTCTCCGAAACTGTCAATAATGCAATTACCTACAGCCATTACCTGACTCCTGAATGCAGAAAAACTCAAAGCCCTCATAACATTATTTCGGATAAACTGAGGTTTACTCGTAACCATATTATTAGGCTGTGTTTCATCAACGCACTTTTCGAACTGTCTTACAACTTCCTTGTAGAATGCGTCAGTACCACGTTTTAAATCCGTAGTCTGTTCCACGTGAAGCTCTGCGGCATATAACAATCTGCCTACAACAAGTCGGTCTACTTTTCCCATTATATCAAGATAATCAGTCAGTTTTTTATGAAAACCTACTTCCTTGCTGACTTCACCGAGTATAGTACCGTTACCCTGTGCCCTGTACCATAAATACGTCGTATACTTTGCATACAAATCAAAATCGATTTTATTAAATCCAAGAGTTGCAGCTGCAGCAACATTTTTTGTACCAAAGTATTTATTGGCAAGAGGGAATGCAGAAAATTGTTGTATCATAGCACCGGGATTAGCTAACAGCTTTGCACCCATATATTTTCCCTGCCACTTTAAAAACAAATTATTATCAGTATTATCAGACTTTTGCAAATCACCTATAAATTTGTTTATATAATGTATAGCTGGTTCACCATACGTTTTCTTGATAATGGATTTTACTGTGTCGGTATCACTGCCGTTTCTGTAAATTTTCATAAAGTTAGTCAGTGGTACTAAAAGACCGCAATATTCAGCTGTTTCTGAAATATGCTTTGAAAAAACACTCATAGCATCATCAATTCTTAACGGTAATATAGAATAAGTTCTGTTTTTGGTAAAACCTTTATTCTTTATTCTTTGGTCTTTGAATACCGATGTAAATTCCCAGTCCGTTTTACATTTTGGGCAATCTGGATCTACTGATAACGGATAGTAATTTTTAACAACTGCAATTTTCCTTCCTTGCGTTTGCAAACTTACATTATTTATTTCCGTAGCAATTTGTTCATTAAACACAACCATAATTGCATTACACAATTCTTTCAGCATAGTGCTTGTTTCAATATAATTATTGATATGCGAAATATCATCTTCGGTAAGTCTCACTCTGTGTCTTTCGCTTTCAACAGCCCTACGGTTATCCTGCCGCAAGTCAGAAATAGGATTGTTTTTGTTTAACAAATCAAGATCGGGTAAACTCAGATATCTGTTTGGATCTTCATTAATTATATGACGCAATCCGTCCTCTTGCTTAACCGTTAGATATATACCCATAAGCATAGATGGACTAACTTTTACTCGCTTATTAGTATCAATGTCAGTGAAATCAAAATCAATAACATCTCCTCTTTGCAACAGCTTAACATCTTTGTTGCTGTATTTTGATAAAACAGATGTAATCTTTATGTATCCCGCTTGCTTTATTCGCTGAACTTTCTTTTCTCCGTGATGTAATTCATTAATGATTTTTCTTATTACATAGTCGTCGTGATAACCGCTTATATAACGTGAAAACCTTTGGGGATCTAAACTTGATATAGCTGCTTGATTTGATAACATCTGTACAGTACCTTTTATTCCGCTGCCGCCTTTCTTAACTTTAAGTCCGTCGATTTCTTCAACAGCTTTTAATGCCGCTTCCTGTACAGTTGTTTTTTGACCGTCTATAATAACTTCAACCGCACGTCTTAAAGCACCGTCAAGCTCATTAATCGTGTCATATATTGTTCTCAAATCTTCAGCACTGAGTTCATAAATATTTTTGCCCTTAACCTGTTCTTGCAAAGTTTTCAGCATTTCCAGTGTTTCCTCTTCAAATCCGAGAGTATTAATATCAAAAAGGCTAAATTCAACATCGCTGCTGTAAGAAACTTGCTTTTCTTTTAGTGTTTCATATTTTTCAGTAAGTTCCGTAACAGCTCTGTCTATATCACTCACTTTTTGTGTGTATCGGTCAAATGACTTTGGCGCTGCCTTCTGTTTCCCGTTCTTATATGTACCTGCGTTCATCTCAATCATTTTCAAAACATCAAGTATCGGCTTCTGCAAAACATCCGGCACATAATTCTTACTGCTTTTTCCATTTTCAAAGAGCTTAATAAATTTATTAAGTTTTCTTATCAGCTTATTTCGTTCAACTGTTTTCATTCGTGCTTCGTAATATTCATCCCTTATTGCAGACATACCTTTATTAAGTTCAGCGTTAAGTTTACTATTACGTTTTCTAAGTTCCTCTATTCTGTATTTCGCCCATTTTAACTCTTTTAATTCAGCAGTAGATTGTTTTGCTTCGTTATCAAGCTCCTTTACAATATTTCTTTCAATACGCTTTTCATTTACACCTATTTTTACTTTTTCACGCAGGACACAATTAATTGCATTTAAAGCAACTTCAAAACCTGCACTCTGTCTGTCCTCATAGTAACCCTTAACTGTACTGCTTTCAACTCTGGTATCTAGTTTAGGCTCAAGATAATCATTCACAAGCAGATCAAGCCATCGAAAACCACCGTCTTTATCTGACCAATGCCAAACTCCATCGTTATCACGTGTAGCATTAACAAGCTTAGGGTACTTCTTGTAAACCCAGTCAGCAACATCTTCAATATAATAGCCTGTTCTTCCGTTTTTTGCCATTCCGACCTTAGTTTTACCATTCATTCTTGAGCGAAATTCGGTTACGCTTCCGTAATTCTTTTTTATAAGTTCTATATCATCGTCACGTACAACGAGTACATTATTACTTATTAATCCGTTTACATAATCTCGAACATTTTTTCTGTAATTCTCATTATATCGTGAACTCAATTTTACATAATCACTGCATGCTTTTGCAAAATTCTCAAACAGGTTTCTGAAATAACCGGGTCCTGAAACAACTTGAGCTTTTGCCACCTCTTCTGTTTTTTCAACAATATGTTTGATGCTTTCAGCCAATCTTCCTACAGCACTGCCATAGTTATTGACTTTGACGCCCATGTCAATTAAAACCTTTCTGGCAATTTTACGATAGGATTCCTCAGGTAGTTTTATACTTTCACTAAGATATAATCCCTTTTGTGCTGTTTCAATTGAATTTCTGTACATCATTAAAATAGCAGCATTCGGATTTTCTTCAAGAATCTTTAGAAAGTCAGCTCGACTTTTCGGTTTACCATACTCTTCAGCAAGGTAGTCTATAATTGTATCATCAACAGCAAGCTTTATTTCGGAAACGTCTCGTCCAGCTTTCGGATTACTTCCTGTTCCGTCTTGGAACTGTTCAGTATATCCGTAATTTTTGAAATTGCTTGGTAATACTGCTCTTTCTCCATAGTCCTTTTGCCCCTTAGTATAGTAAAAATCTTCTGCTCTGTAGGTTCTGACATCTTCTTCGCAAGATTGAACATATTGAAATAAAGATTGAAGTGCTTCTTTGTTTCTTCTGTAATTTTTGTATTCATAAAATACAACCTCCTTTAAGTCAGTTGCTTCCGTTTCGTTAGCCGCATTTATCGCAAATACACAATAAATTTCAGGTTCTGCAAATGTGCCGCCTATAAGGACAATTTTATTATTTACTTCGACAATTCTTGAACCGTCACCCAGAACATTATCCGTTCTCTGTGTTTTAACGGGTTTAAGCTTTGCAAATTCACCCTCAAGAAGTTTTCTGTCCTCATTTGTAAATAACTGATTCGCCCATCCACGTTTATTATACACTTTAATTTCTTCATCATCAAGTGCTGTAAGGTCAGGATAATCATCTATTGTATCATCTTTTGAATAGCGAATATCAGAATTATTGCCGTCGAATGTACCTATGTTGTCTGTTGCGGATTTAATTTGGTTTGGAGATTTTACAACCACTTCGTCTCTTTGAATTATTGCGTCATATTCAGGAAATTTTTCAAAGAAATCCGGGATAATTTTTGTTTTAAATCCGGAAGAATTTATTTCTCTTGCTCCGTCAGGCTCATTGGCTTTTGTCATTGGATTTTCAATTTTCAAGTATACCGGCATTGAATTTCTGCCATAAATATTCTGCTGATAGGGCGAAAAATATATTCCTTTACCTGAAAGTCCTGCTCTTTCACCTTTTTTAAATACTGTAAAATTTTCGTTAGTTGAGTGATAAAACACTTTAGGCGTACCGTCATCATTGAGCATTACAGGATTAACCGGCTTTGGATTAAACTCTTTATCATACTGTTTGACAAAAGAGAATAAATCTGATATATTATTCATAGAAACATTTTTTGAGGCATACAGAGGTGCGGAAATATTTTCCCCGAATCTGTCAGCATCATAGAATGTTTCTATTTTTTTTACATCATAGTCACGCCTTTGTATTTTGTCATTCCAATTGTTATAGTATTCTTCAACATACAACTTAATGATTGATTTTTCTCCGTCATACTCAACAGGAACATAGAAACTATGCATAAAGCTTGTGTTTATATGCTTTGTTTTTCCTGTTTTTTCAGACAAATATGTATCAAGCAATACTGCATTTTCTGTTATATCATGTAAATTATTAATAATGCATTGTGCAAATTTTGAATTATGCAAATGAACTTTTATGTGGTCAATACCTATTTTCGAAACATCTATGTTAAAACCTGTATCTTTGTTTTGTACAGCACCCCTTGCAACTTTATTTGTACTGTTCAAATTAACGGTCTTAACTGTATTGTTATCATACGCTCTCCAGTCACCAAACCAAGCTCGGAAAAACGGCGATTTTGTTCCTAACTCCTTATAGAACTTTCTCGCCCATTTTTCGGACTTCTGAATATCCTCGGAAGTAAAGTCATTTATTGATTTTCTGCCGATACTACGCAAGCTCTGTATATCTTGCGTAGTAATAGTATCATCAACAGAGTGCTTGACATCATCACCATTTTGAAGTAAACTAGAATTGGAAACCACCACAGAACCGTTTTCGGACGTTGCATCAGGACTTTTTGTATTGATGAGCTGTGAGGTTTCTTTTTTATATCCGTCCTCTTCAAATAAATCACCGTCGGCAAACATTCCGTCGCTGATTGTATCATCAACAGAGTGCTTGACATTACTATTATTTTGTGATATTATTTCATTAGAAAGCATACCGCTTCTAATGACCTCATTATGTTGGTCGTTTGGTGTGCTTTCTTTTTTTATTATTAAATTTGCAGGCATAAAATCTACAATATCATATAATACCATCTGATTACTTGAAGTGAAACCAATTATAACTTTAGCAGAATAATCATTTTTTCCAACTCTTATTAATACATCTCCCCGAGCAAATTCTTTAAAATTATCTTTTCTTTTGTGCTTTAAGTCTTCATTGATATAATTTGTTGAAGCAAGCACAATATCATCAATATGATTAGCAGACCTAAATTTATCTTCATAGATATTGCCTTTATTATCGCGCAAATATTTACTGTATTTTGAATTTGTATATTCCATTTTTGAGATACGATTCACTTTTATTAATCTACCTTTTATTGGAATACCGTCTGAAAATTTGTTTGATATAGTATTTTTTACTGTCTTTACCCATTGTGATTTTGGCACTCCTGCAAGTATGTCATCATTTATTACAGCTACCGGCTTATTATCTGTAGTATATCCAACATAATAACTTGCTCCGCCCTTTGCAAACACTACATCCTTCCTGTCAATGTCGGGACGGGTGTTTTTTCTTTGCTCAGAATTGAGATTTATTCGGCTTGCTGTGTCACGTGCCTCAATCTCTCCGGCAGTGTTTATGTAATTGTTATATGCTGTAAACGAATCTGCACCGTTTTTTTGCCACTGCGCCATTGTACTGCCGTCAGCAAAACCCTCTATGCTCTGAATTGCATGCTGAATCTCGTGAATTACGCTTTCCCTCTGTTCAGCCTTTGAAAGTGTGGGATTGATAACAATCGCATTACTGTCAGGATAATATGCCCCTTTTGCAGAAATTGTATCAAAATAGAAATTCACTTCCTTTAGTTGCGGATATGCTTTGAACAGTTCCGGGTGATACACAAAGTCAGAAAGCTTTTTCGAGGTTTCATATTCTTTGATATATTTCTCTGCTGCTTTAAATTTCTGCTGTTGTTCTGCAGTTGCAGTATTATTTGAAATTTTATGGGACAAGCCATTATAACGAATCTTATTATTTTTATATTCTTCTATATTATTTATATCCTGCTTTGTCGCCTTGTAAAAACGCATTTTACTGTCGTCAATCTCAAAACGCCACTTGCCGTCCATACCTCTGAACCAGCCTGTTTTTTGGCGGATATCTTCGGAATTCTTTCCGCTGTTCTCCATTTCAATTGCTTGAACGAACAGAGAGTTATTTACCGTTTTCGCTGTCGGTCCTCCGTAGCTGAATTTTATCTTGACATTATCATTATTTTGTGATAGATTATTTTTAGCAACATTGGGATTTATGTGCGAGCCCCTTTTGCTTTTTGCATTTGAGGGCACGTCGCCGTGCCCGATGTTGCTTATTTTATTTATATCATAAAGTATATTTCTACCGTCTTTTGTCTTTGCAATATTAAGACAAGCGCTGTAAATATTACCTTTATTATCCATTATTTCAGCATATCGAAATCCCCAGCCGTTTTCATCTAACCATTGATGAGAATGTAAATCTTTACTGTTTTCATATTCAGATACTTCAATTAATTCAACAGCATGTGCAACTGCAAGTCTGCTTATGTTGTCAGTTTTCCTTGCAAGTTTATCAACAACTTTATGTGAGTTATTTGCCCCTGATTTTGTAACACGATCATTTTTCTTTGCAAATTCAACAGTTACTTTATTGCCATTTTCATCAAGAACCTCTACTTGCTTACCTAATAGATTATTATATACAAAATCAATAATAATCTTACCCCAATAACGTGGCGGTGTTCCTTTGAATAGTTTTGTATCAAGCAACACAATTTCACTATGGTTTTTACCGTTATCATCGACAACATCATCAACTATACTGTATTTAACATCACCGTTATCTGCGGTGTTATTTTTTTGCGCTGTTTCGGTGTTTGCCGTTGCATTTGCTCTTTGTTCGTTTAACTTTCTTGTGCTTTCAAATGCCTTTTCAAGCCTTTTTGCAAGCTCATTGAGCGCATTAATGTCATCAATCCAAGGCTTAGCCTGTTTGTTATGCGCCTGTATACCTACGCCCTTTATGAAGTCATAAGCCGCCTTTGCGATTTTCTTCAGCGCACTTGCAACCTTTTTCAGAATACCTTTGTTTTCTTCAAGGCTCAACGCTGTCTTGATTGCCGCCTCGTCCGTTGCAATTGCCATTACCGTCTGGCACACAAGCTCCTCTAATGCCGCATCTTCAGAGCGCACGCTGTCGCCCCACTTGATTTTTATATCGTCAAGCAAGTTGTCAATATTCTCACCCTTAGCAACAAGGTAGTTTGTAATAAATGTGCATAGTGCGTGATACTCCGCAGGATTGTCCGCCGCAACGCCGTGTACTGCTTCGTGGAGCGATACGGAAAGCATATAGCTGTCGTGAACCTCTGCATTTATGTATATCTTTCCGTCATTAGGGTTGTATCCGCCGTTTGCGTTTTCATCTCCCGTTATTTCACCCATTCGGTCAGTCAGCACAATCTCTCTTCCGGTCTTGTCGGCAACCGTCTGAAGAATAGCAAGCTGTTCATCAGTTACCTTTACGCTTTCCTCCGAGCCGGGGTCAACATAAACCTTACTGCTTATAGAGTTGCTTTCACCCGGAATTCTTATCTTCTGACTCTTATTGGACTTGTCACGTGTATCAACTTTAAAATCGTTGTTTCCCGACTGAACGGCAGAATACGCAACGCCTGCGCTGAGAATATTAATTTCTCTTGTAAAGTTGCCGCTTTTCTTAATGCTGTCGTACGTTACGCCTTTTATTCCGTAAGAATATAATCTTTCAAAACACTTTGAATACTCTGCAATATCAGCTTTATTACCTATTGATTTGCTTCTTTTTACATAATCTTCATACTGCGACAAATACACTCTTGCGCCCATTGTGTCAAAATTTTTAGCGTAATCAAACAGATTATTAAAATATGTTATAGAGGTCGTAATATCATCTGCATCGTACAATTCCCCGTTGTCTGCAAGCAATACAACAGTATTATCATCGGAATTAAAGTCCTTTGCACTACACTTTATTCCGACAATATTAATAAGCTCTCCTGTTTTTGAAATCTTTGCGCCCAAGCCGTGAGGATAATTCTCACCAAATGCCTTTGTGTCTGTATATTTTACCTTTCTGTCTGACGTTTTAGTGGTTTTTTCCTCTCCGTTTAATTCAAAATTGCTGTCAATAATATCCTGCTTGTCAGTACCTGTAAGCTCCGAAAGGTCCTGTGAATAATCGTATGTAATCTCATTGGAGTTTGTCAGCGTAAGCAGATTACCCACGTCAACGGCTTTTACCTTGTCAGCACCTTTTTCCTCAACTACCTTTTCAAGCGAATTTGCAAGATTTACAGCTTTCGGATTATCGCTTTTCTTTGCAGTATTAATAAGTTCATTAACGTTAAAATCTTCACTTTGCAGAGCTTCTCTGCCGAGCTGTGACGCACTTTTCCTTTTTTCACTTTTTGTTCCGATTGTTTCGCCGATTTTATTTATTGCAACCGTTCCGCCGCTCATTACTCCGCCGCTGATTGCGCCTGCGGCAAAGCTTTGTCCCAACTGAGAAGCAAAGTCAACTGCAATCTGTTTTCTTGCCTCTTCCTCACTGTAGCCCTGTGCAATATAATTCTGATACTGCAAGGCAAGCTGTGACATATCGCCGTTGATAATTCCGTCTGTTATTGCGTTAGTAATGTCAGTTCCTAATTCCTCAAGTCCTTCGGTTTTCATTTGATTTAAAACTGCTCTGAAAACCGATTCTGTTCCCTCTTTCTTTAATTTTATAAGATTATCAAGAGGGATTTTTTCAAATACAACCTCAGCCGTTCCTGCCGCCGCACCTGTCCATAATGCGCTTTCAAGACTTCCGCCGCTATTTATAACATCATTTGCAGAGGATACCCCTGCCGAAGTGCCGGCAAGTGCAAGGCTCATTGCTTTACCACCCGGAAGTGCAAGCAATGGCATTCTTGCAAAGTTATCCCCTATGCTCATTGCAGTGTTGTAGAAGAATTTGCCGACACCGTCCATATCTTCGCTTACTTTTTCACGGATAAGTTGTGCCTTTGCAACGTTGGTAGAATCAGGGTTTATATATCCGTCACCGCCGAAAGCCTTGTCAATTCCTGCTCCTGCGTATTTTACAGTGTCCTCAATCGAACCGTATGTATTCAAACCCATACTTGCAAGCGAACCAAGCACCGGGTGTTCTTCGGAATAGTCAGTTAATATTTGATTTTTCTCTGATGTTTCCTGCTCCTCACGCTCACGCTTGTAATATTTATATAGCGTATCCTTATTTTCTAAAGAATTAAAATCATTTTTTATTTGTTCTCTTTCTTCTAAACTTAAATTTTTAGCGTAATTATAGGCATCAAGTTCACTCTTCCCCTTATTATTTTCAAAACCTTGAATAGTGCGGACAGGTGTTGGCTTCATTAAATTCTCATCATATTTTTGCAGATTATAATATTTCTGCATTATTGTCTTTGCCTTAATGTTGTTTTCAATTACATCATCATATTCAGCCTTTTTCTTTTCTTCATATTTTTTCTTTTCAATAAGCTCCTCATAAGCAGAAGCTTTTTTCTCATACTCCTGCTCAACCTTTGGATCGGGATTTTCCTGAAGTCTGCTGTCATAATCACTTGTCAGATTGTCAAGCTCATTCTGCAACTGCTGACTTGTAGATTTTTCATAAGCTTCATTTTTCAACCACGCACGCTCATAATCAGACAGCCTGCTGTTTTCCGATTCTTCTTTCAACCGCTTATAATCGTAGTCCTTATAGTAATCTTGGTACAGTTCATTTTTCTTCTGATTCTTTTGCGCAGTTTCTTGGTGCTGTTTGTCTTTAATAAGTGATTTCAGATTTTCCTGTCTATCTTCAATCTCTTTCAATCGTTTATAACTTGATTCTTCATCTCTGCTGTCATAAAGATTATTGTACTCTTTCGTGAGTGAGTCATACTCTGCCTGCAATTCATCACTCGTAGATTTTTCGAGTATAGCTTTTTCAAGCCATTCCTTTTCCCTGCCGTCAGTCGCAGACTTATAACCTGTTTTCAACTGTTCATATGTAGCGTTGCCGTATTTACCTGTCATTTCAATATCACGCACTAAATCAGATTCGGCTTTATACTGCGTCATCTGCTCCTTTGACGGCACCATTGCAGTGTTTCTGATTCCATTAAGATAACTTAAATACTGTTCTCTTGTGGGAACTGTAGAAATATTTTCACCCGAACTGTTTTTAAATATATTTGTATAATTAGCAGGACCACTACTAATATTTTTTGATGAAGAAGTTGTAACTTCTCCGTAAATAGGATTATCAGCCGCATCCTCTCCGCCGACAAAGCCGTCGCTGTGTTGCCAGTTCTTAATTACATACGGTGTTGTGTTTTTAATATTATCCCTGTAACCATCGGGAACTTTTCCAGCTTTAAAATCTCTTAAATCGTCGCCGAGCGTTCTTTTTTTCACTGCCATATTATTACCACCTGTTTCCACTGTTCTGCTTCTTTTCCCATAAGTCAGCCTGTTTTGCTACATCATCTATATTAACCTTGAGTTTCCTTGTCAGATATTCAACTTCGCCTTTGGTCAATACGCCTTTTCCGTAGCTGATTGCAAGCTGATTTGTAACATAATCGTATTTTGCATTTTTAAGATTATAGGCTTCAATATACTCCTTTAAATCTCTTTCGTAACGGTTATCATTATTCTTTTGTTCCTCTTTTTCCTTCTTAATCCTTGCGTTGTATGCGTCCTCGGCTTTCTGATATGCAATCTTCTGCTGATTCTCACGCTCCTGCTGTACAAGCTGTGCTCTGTTATCGGCACTCTGCGTGTTGTACAAATACCGCTGATTATCAATGCTCCTTGCGTTTTCAAGGTTACTCTGTGCTGATGAAAGCCTTGTGCCGTAAATGCTTGCCTTATCAGCATTCTGCTGAACGTCACTCTGACGATCCGTTGCATATCTGTCATACAGATAATTAAGAAAATTCTTTTTGTCGCCTACAGTATCTCTGTATCTGCCGTAATCCTTTTGCGCCTGTGTACTGTATATGTTTACGGCATTTGCAAGCTGATTTTCTCTTCCCGAATTTACTGTTGCCGCAAGGTTTTTAAATTGTGGAATAGCGTCGGTTACGTTCTCCATATACGAGTTATACACCTCGTCTGATACTGTATCGGCATATGTGGGATTGTAACCGTTTGCAAGCGTTTTTGCCGTTGCTTTGCTCAATTCTCTGCCCTGCTTTGCATTTTCGTTGTATTCTCTGACATACGCCTGATAGTCGGGGTCATCAGCCGTATTGTAGTTAAAGCCCCTGCTGTTAAGGTATTTGTTTATTGCCTCGTCAAGCTTCTGATCCGCAATTCCGCCTGTGTATTCACCCGGTGCGGCGTAGCTTTCCCCTGATTTCAACGCCGCTGCGCTGTCGAGCGTTTCCGCACTTTGTTCGGCAGAAGGCGCACCGTTCATAAGCTCGTTATAGAGCTTTTCCTCATCATAAACCGCCATTACTTTCCCTCCTATTTAATCTTGCTGTACAAGTAGTCATAATAAGCCTGATTCTGAGCCTGACTGCTGTTTATACTTGCCTGTGTATCTGCCGACAATGTGTTATGCTCATACTGCTGTTCGGCAAGAGAACGAATGTTTGCAAGGTTACTGCTTGCCGCACTCATCTGACTCTGCCACTTTGCAAGCTCGTTCTGAAACTCGCTCATATCAAGACCTTTACTTGTACTGTACTTGTTCTCATAATAGGTCATAAAGTCATAATTATCCTGAACGCTGTCCCTGTAACGCTGGTACTGCGTATCATCAAGTCCCTGCATAACGCCGATTTTGTTAAGCGTGTTTTCCTGCTCCTGACTCCAGCTTTCATAAGCAGACTGTTTAAGAGCAGGAATTTTCTCCTGAAGCTCGTCCATATAGCTGTTGTACGCCTTCTGTCCTGCCGCCTGTGCGTAGCTGTTTGAATATCCGCCCGTATTTGCCGCATAACTACCCTGAACGTTTTCCTGTTGCTTTGCGCTCTCACGCTGATATTTTGATTTGTACTGCTGATATTCACTGCTGTTGTCGGCATTCCAATTAAATTCATTGTTTATGTACTTATCTGCAAGCTTATTAATATTGCCTGCGTAGTTGCTTGTATAGCCGCTGTCTACGGCTTTTTTGTACTTAGCCGCATAATTATCAGCCTGACGTCTTGCGCTTAATGTAGCCGCACTGTCGGCGTAATTCGGTGCAGATACAGCCACCCTGTTGTATGTATTTGTTGCATCCTCAACCTGTTTCGGACCGTAAACATTATAGACATATCCCATTACATTTCACCGCTTTCATTTTTGTTTGAAGTCTGAATACTGCTCAAAAAATCCTCGCTCATATTGTCACCGTCAAGGTTATATACCACGTTTACAAGTGCGTCATATAAGTCGTTTATGTAACTGCGTAAAACGCTGACGTCATTTGTTGACGGCGGAGGATCAAGCTTTAGAACTGCCATTATCTCACCCTGCTCCCCTGTGCATACTCAATTAATATTCCGTAGATGTTGCATTGTCCCTTACCCTCAAGCCGTAAACGCAGATAGTCCGAACGTCTTACCGCAACGGGAAGCATCTGCGGTTTCTTTTTGTCATAGCGGATTGTACGAAGCTCCCTGAATCCGCCGTTTTCTTCAAACTGCGCAAACACTTTTATTTCCGTATTCTTTTCGCACTTTACGCCTATGCTTACTCTGCTTATATACTTTGCGTTGAAATCGCTGTCGTAAAGGTCGCTCGTTTCACAGCTCCAGCCAAATTCTCCCTCACGTTCAAACTCGGAGCTGTCGGAAATAAGATTATTACCGTCATCAGGACACATAATATACCCCGTATTTCCGTCAATGTAATACATTGTGTTGTTATATGTAACGGCACTCAACATCTGCGTGTTGTCTTCCTTGTGCCATATTCCTGTTTCTGTATTGAAAACAAAAAGTTCATATTCACCGCTGTTGTTCTGTGCGGAAATGTAGTACTTGTTGTTGTGTCTGCCTGCTACGCCGTTTCTGTACTTTACATTGCCGAAAGCTTCATCTGAAATTACTTCGGGCTGACCTCCGGGAGAGTAACGGCATACACCTTTTGTTGAAAGGTAGTACAGAACGCCGTTAATCCAAACAACACTTTTTGCACTGCCCTTCTGAACACCGAGAACGTTATATGTTGCAAGAGTGTAGTTACTCGGCTTTGTTCCGTAGATTTTGAGTACCCAGTTTTCTTTGAAGAAGATAACGCTATCGTTCTGCCTTGCAATACCCGTAAAGTCGCCCTCACAGCCTACAGTCATAGCGTAGCTGTCTGTTGATATACCGTCACTGTAAGCCTGCCAGTTTGTGCAGTCACCCTGCTTGCAGGCGTAAATTTCGTTATTTTCAGAGCTGCAAGTCCACAGCCTGTTGTTGACTTCAATGCACTTGTCAAAGTCAGATTCGGGTGCTATACGTTGAATTGTTATTTTACCTACATAAGGAACACTCTTTGAAATTTGAGCTTTTATTACAATTTTGTTTTTTTCTACATAATATACTTTAAAAATATTTTCATTTAATATTTCATAATAATCATCCCAATCAACAATATTACTTTCATCTTCCGGCTTAATTACCTTGCCTTTTTCCATTCCACTGATTTTTATGTAGTCACCTTGTTTTATGCCTATACCTATGCTATCTTCATCACCTTTATCAAATGTATTTATACATACATAGTAATCATTAATTTCTATGAATTTTCGGATTTTATCATCTAAATAAGAACCATCACTTGTACCACTATTCTCAATTGAAGTGCATCTATATAACTTACTGGGCGTAGATAATATTTCTTCTATTGTTTCTCCAACTTTAATATTTTGAAAAATAATTTTAAATTTATAAGTTCCATTACTTATTTTTTGTAAACTAATGTCAGAGAAATCGGGGCTACTACCTCCAAAAATACAGTTTACTTCTCTTATTGAGCCTGACTGTTTTAGTTCGACTTTTTCTATTGATGTAATCTTATACGTGCTTTCATATGTATATTGGAATGGTTGATTTATACAATCCATATTTCCTTTAATTTGATTTATTTTACTGAATTCATTATTAGCAAGATTAAAAATTAAGTTATCCGGCAGAATCACAACATTGTTTCCGAACATAACTAGGTTATGTTCTTCGTTTGTATCAATATTTTCAACCGCATACGTCTGACTGTTACAGTTCAGATTTCCCTCATTGTCTATAAAAACAAGACTGCCGTTTATCGCAAGCAGATTGCTTATAACCTTTTTGTCGGTGATAATTCTTGACCTCGGTTTTCTCGGTCTTAATTGTGGGTAATCGTCGCCGCATAGGTTTTTCATATCCTTAAATTCTGTAAAAACACTTGTGCTGTTGCCCGATATTCTCGAAAAACCTGTGTTTACGGTCCTGTTTAGCCCTCTGAATATGTTTATATATGTTTCAGATTTTCGTATTCTTCTTAGTTGTGGGAGCATTATTATCCCTCCTAAATGTGGAAGTTATATCTTTTCTTCTGCGGATGCGTTCTGTACCAGTAGGCACGAAGCTCCATAAAAGCGTTGTTATACAGCGCACTGCTGTTTTCGTACCGTTCGCTGTCCTCGTACTGCATATCAATCTGACTTATGCAGTACAGCTGATAAATATTGTCATAGGGCGCAGGCGCAAGAAGCTCCTTATCCCTGTCTGTTTCCAAATTGTAGTTGCCGTAGGTAGTTGCAAGCTCGTTATCGCCCTGCCTGCCGCTTATTATGTTGTAGATTATGTTCATCTCAACACGGTTGATGTCGGCTATAATCTGCTCGTCTGTAACATCGTAGCCGTTTTTTGCTTGTCTTACATTTTCAATTACTTCGCTGATTGTCATATTCTCACCCTTAAAAGCAATACGGCGATGACTTCCGCCACCGCCGTACCGTAAAATTATGGAGGTACAAAATGCACTCTTGTTATTGTGTTTATGCGTTGAATACGCCCTGCGCTTCGGCAGTTTTATATTCAGTATTGCGTTCTTCCTGAAGTCCCATTGCAATATTGCGCTGTTTTTCGGAATTTTCAATAATTTCTTTTAAGCAGCGTTTCACCTGAACAGTCTCGCCTTTCGGAATAATCGTCTGAACTCCGTTAATAGAAACCTCAGCATTCTTATTACTGCGAAGTGCGCCTCTGTCGATGTGTAAATCAACAAGCTCTTCGCCCTCGGCATTCGCCTTTTTAACAAGCTCAAGCAGTTTGCGTTCTTCTTCAAGCTTATTTTCCTTTGAACTTCTCAAAGAATCGTTTTCAGCCGCCTGCTTCGTCAGCACCGCAATCTGATTTTTCATATCCTCATAGCCGCTCACCAGCTGTTCAAGCCGTTCTTTCGAAATTTCCACAGTGGTGTTTTCACTTTCGGTTGTCTGTTCTTTCTTCACAGCCATTTAAATCACCCTTTCATTAAGCAGTTGCAGTATTAAGAGAACTTGCGCTCTCAACTCTTACCATACAAGTCTGGGAAGTAATGCCGATACCGTGCGTTGTTTTCCAACCCTGCGTTGCTCTCTGATCGAGCGGATCAGCTGTACCGCCGCTGCCGAGTCCCTTAATAATGTTGTGCATACCCTCGCCCTCAATTTCAAGAGTCTTGTATGCGTCCTTGCCGATTACAAGCGTTGAATATACATCAAAACCTGATGCACCTGCTCCCTTGAACACCTTTGCAAACGTGCTGACAACAAAGCGGATGTTGCCGATCATACCGATTTCGCCCTTGTAAATTCGTGTGTCCTGATTATACTTGACAATCGAAATAAACTCGGGATCACGCATAATGTCATACTTAATGTTCGGGTGAACAATAGCAACATAGCTGTCGCCGATTGGCTCTGCGTTCTGACATTCAAGGTAATTTAACGCTCTGAAAATCGTGTCAACTCTGAATTTCGAGAGCTTTGTAATAGCACTTCTTGCCGTTACTTCCGTTTCCGTTCCGTCTGATGCAACAGCAGGGGCATAGATAACCGATGTACCGCTGTTAAGAACGCTTGCGTCAATCTCTTCAATCGTTCTTCCCGCCTGACTTGAAAGCTCCTCGCTGTCGTGAATAAGAACATCATCACGGCTTGCAAAGCTTGCCCAGTCGGTAATCGGAGTATATGCGCCGTACTGATAAACCGGTACTTCAATATAATGGAAATTCATCAGGTTACCCTTTGGTGTAACACCCTCTTCAAGAGGAGTTGTAGCCGTCGGATAAGGTGAAATACCTCTGATATTAATAATTCCTCCGTTATGTTTCGGGAATGTCTGCTTTTCGCCGAACTGTCCGTGAACCAGCTTGCCGGTATAGTTTTTAAGGAAAACCTTTGAATAAAATTTTGCCTGCTCGGGCGTAAAATCATTGCCTGAGGTTGCAATTGTGTTTGTATAAGCATTGACCACATATCCGTTTGACTTATTCACGCCGCCTGCGTCAACCGTTACATTCGGAGTTGCAAAAAGGTCAATAATAATATTTCTGTATGATTTCATTTCTCTGTCCTTTCCGAACAGCACTATCTCGGAATATGCGCTGTTCCGTTTTTAACTTTGTTAAGAAGGACGTCAAACTCTTCGTCGCTCATATCGCTCACGCTCTTCGTCTGTGCCGGTGCAGAGCGTGAATTTGCGTTCTCTGACGGTCTGCTTCCGTTTGCAGCGATATTTTTCGTTACGGCACTTATAGCCGCCTTGGACGCTTTATTAATAGTGTTGTTGCGGATTTCATCTGCATGCGCAATCTCATACGCATATGTAAGATCAAAAATCTCGTCATTCTTACCGCTTTCCTTGTTTCTTGCTTCGTTACGCTGCGCAATAAAGTCAAGTGCGGCGCAGAATTTCGGATTTTCAAACTCCGCCTGCAAATTGAAATCAGGGTACATCTGCTGCGTACTTTTCGCAAGATTATTTAGTCTTGCGTCAAGCTCTCCTGCCGCTTTCTCCCTTTTCAGCTGATTAAGCTCCTGCTCTAAAGCAGACTGCTTCTGACTCTCCGTGTAGCGGCTCTTCGCTTCATCGGTAGTAATGCCGTCGTTAAGTGCCTGCTGTTGCCACACGTCCTCGTCATTCTCAACTGCCTGTAAAAGTGCCTCAAGGTTGTTGCCGTCTACCTGCGGATATTTGAGTGAAAGAACTTTTAAAATCTTATCTGTCGACTCGGCTTTTGACTTAAGCTCTGCAATTTCGCTGTCACGGGTATGCATTCTGTCGCTTACCATTCCTCTGACGTGCTTGTCAAACGGAGCTTTGTACTTGCCTTTAATAAGATTTTTAAATTCTTCCTCAATCTGATTTTCCGCTTCCTGTCCTTCGTTATCATCATGATTTGCCGCTGCGGTATTGTCCTTACTTTCGTGCTTGCTGTCGTAGGCGTCCTGATAACTCTGCATAAGGTCATCAGACAGTCCGAGGTCTCTTCCTTTTTTCGCAATGTCACTTCTTACCGCATTGGTATTTTTTGCGGAGTCGGTGTTGCTTCCGCTGTCATTACCGCCTGTTGCTGTGGGTGCTGCGCCTGCACCTTCGTCAAAAAGGTCAATAATGATTTTTCTGTATTTCTGCATAAGATGCCTCTTTTCTCCCGTCTTTCCGGGGTGTCATACTCACGTCTTTCCGTGGTGTCAGCTTCAAAGTCACCAATCTTTTCAGCGATTAATTAAATTTTATCAGTTATTTTTTTACAATGTCACCACACCGACAAAATTAATTTCAATGTTCTTGTCATAGTTGCTCTTGTAAAGAAAATAGCCGTTTATAATTGCGTCCGTTCCCTTTAAAAATTCACTCTTTGCTTCGTCATTTTCAAACAGAAGATTAAGCCTTACGTTTCCACGCTCATAATGCTTTACTGCACTGCACATATTCTCACGCTCGTAGTCCTCTGCATACTGAAAAAAGCAGTTTGTCAGTGCACTTACGGCTATGCAAATATCCCTTTTGCTGTGCCCTGTAACCTCTAAAATTACCTGTCTGTCCTCTTTTGTGTTAAGATAAATATTTATCACTGTACACCTCCTGCCTGCGGTGCAGTCGGTGTCATACCTGCCTCCTGCGCCGCTGTACTTGCAAGCATTGCATTACTCATTTTCAGCTTGTCTGTAAGCTCCATTACCGTCTGTTCCAAGGTCTGATTCTTCTGAATCATCTTGACAATATTCTCCTTGCCCTCAAAGCTCATTCCCTCAAGCGCAATAAGAGCGGCGTCGGCATTCTGCGGAGCAAACATTCCTGCGCCGAACATCTCCAGCATCATCTGATTGTTTGCAGACGTTGTAAACGGATTTGCTCTCTGTGCTTTGACTTTAATATCAAAAACGGGAAGTCTTTCGAAAATTTCTTCGGGATTTCCCTCAAGCGGAATTTCCTGTTTTAAAAGTCCCGAATTATCAAAATCAACGTACTGTGTTTCATTATCTTTGCCTGTTATGCGAAAAAATCTGGGAAGTGTATAAAACTGACGCATAAGTTCAATAACCATATTGCAGATTTCAACAAAAGCAAAATAGCTCTGTTTATTTGAATCTCTGCTGATTTTGCCGCCTGCTTCCTGCAAAGCCGCTATTGCACTTCCGCTTGTAACGCCCGCTGCACTTGCTCCGCTGCTTGCGTCATTTGTTCCTGTAGTTTCTTTCATTTCGTCAATCAGAGCGTTGTACATACTCAACGCACCTGAGGCAATGTCTTTTGTTTCAAGCGGTTTAATAACATTGTCGCTTACATTGTCGCATTCAACGTATTCTTTGTTGAGATCAGAAAGGTCCTCTGCATTTATTCCAGAACCTGAATTATACAAGTTCCTCGTCTGTGAATTGACCTTGATATTTTTCAGAATGTCAACTTTAAGGCTGTCAAGATACTTCTGCGGCCACCTACAAATATCAACCATAGAAAAGCCTACTGGTGTATCACGCAGCTTGTACATCGGGTCGAAAATAAACGGATACATTCCGTGTTCGTAAAATCCTTTCGGATAGTTCTCGGGTTCGTTTTCACTTGCAAAAAGAATTTCATCACCGCACCACTTGCACAAATGCAGTTTTCCGTCCTTCTTGTAATACCAGTCGACAATAACAGCCTTGTCGTGCGTTTTGCTGTCATTGTCATATGTCCTGTATTCTTCAATTCCCAGATTTTCAGTACCAACATTTTTAAGCTGTGGATACATCTTCTTAACTTCATCAGTGTCATAGAGTTTCAGACAGAACAAATTAGGGCTGTCCTGTATATTTTCAATGTACGGTTTCCACGCAAGGCTCAGAATATCGGCTTTCACAATTGCAATATCACCTAAACCGTTTTCTTTTGTGCTGTCCCACAAAACCGCAAACACACCAACACCGCCGATTAATTTATCGTAAACCTCATCGGAGTACGTATTCTGAAAGCCGTTTCGCTCCAGAACGCACGGTAAAACGCTGTTGAGCATTTCGGCAGTCTGTTCATCATCTTCGGCTCTCGGCAGACAAATTGCTTCGGGGTAATTGTCCATAGCGTCAGCGTGCTTGTTCATAATCACATTAAGGCACTGCGCACCCGTCTTGCGTGATATAATTTTTTCACGTTTGTTGCCCTCGTCATCAGTGTAAACATCGGGAATATCATTCTCTGTGTACATCAGATTGTAGGTGTCAAAGTTATTTTTATAGCGCACGTCATATACTTTTTTGCTTGCAAGATACTTGTTAAGTGTCTGCTTTGCGTTGTCAAGCTCTTCCTTGCCGATAGGTTTCCGCTGCGTTTTCGTACTGTTTTCCTCGTTTTCCGTAGCGTTCTGCTGCATTTTCGCAGCGTTTTCACTGCTGTTTATGCTGTTTCGCACCTTATGCGTTATATTTTCTTCCGGTACTGATTCAGTTTTCACCGGCATAATAACGCCATTTTCATCTCGTTTCATCTTCATTCGGCTATCTCCTTATGTTAAAAATACTGCTGTCATAATCAAGCGGATTGAAATCCTGTCTGTCACGCAACACGTGCTTTCTCGGGTTTATAACATTCATCATCATTGCATAACGGCTCTCATCGTAAATATGGTCCTCTCCGTCCGTGTCAATGTCCTCAACGTCCTTTTCGGAATAGACAAGGTTCGGAATCGTTCTGATAAAATCACGGCAATTTTTAAAAACGTAGTACATTGCAATTCCGTCTTTATCAAAAGCAAGCCTGTAGTGGTACTGCATCTTGCCTGCAATTCTTGCGTTGTCGCCCTTCTGAAAGTAAACTCCCAGCTTTGCCATACTTGCGGCAATGCTTGTGCCGCTGCCGTTGTCGGTAAATATTGCAGGGTCTGCAACTCCGATAATCTTCCTGCCCTTTAAATTTTCATCATTTTGTTCAATCTGCCTTATATCGTTTGCAAGCTCATCAAAGTTTTTTCTCACACCTGTATTTGGCTGATTTAGTTTGCATCCGTAATATTCCCGTATTCGGTAATATCTTCCGTCATTGTCAACAGCGTGCCAACCTACAGAAAAAGGCTTTGTAAAGCCCCAGTCAAGGCTTCTGATGATTTTCCAGCCGCTCGGAATTTTAAACGGCTCTATAACGTGCGTAAAACGTTTGTCCTTGTAATGCTCGGGGTCATTTGTGAACTCGGTAAACACCTGTCCCTCAAAACTGTCCCAGCTTCCGTAAAGCAGAGCATTGCGCTCCGCTTCGGGCAAATCTGCAAGTCTTTTGAGATAATCACGGTCATTATCAAGTAAAATCTTGTTGTCGAATACCGATGACGGGACAAAGATTTTTGACATCCAGAATTTTTCCGTCTGTCCATCGGGTGTTTTTACAACTTTCTGCCGCCACACCGTCTGTCCCGGCTTGCCGCACGTTACAAACTCCTGCTTTACCCAACCGTGTCCTACTCCTCCGGGATTGCCCGTTGCTCTGATATACACCTTTGTGTCAGGACCGTTTGCACGGTTACGTGATTTTAAGTATGAATACTCCTCGTATGTAAACTGTGTCAGCTCATCGAAGCCGATAAAATCATACTGCAAGCCCTGATATTTGAATTTATCTGCGGTACGGAATAAACTGCCGAATTGCACCTTTGCGCCGCTCGGAAAGGTAAAAGTATGCTTTGTGTCGTTAAACTTCACTTTTGGAGAAATCGACGTATAATACTGCCTTGCACGTTCAATAAGCTGTTCAAGTTCGGGCACCGTCTTACGCAGTATCAGTCCTCTGTAATAAGGAATCTTATACTGTCTTGCCGCCTCGATAACAAGATAGTCGCTTTTTCCGCCTCCTGCCGCTCCGCCGTAAAAACCTTCGTCCTCAGCTCTGGAGAGCATAAAAGCCTGCTTCGGCTGCGGCGTCCATATAACTTTACGGCTCATTGCTTTCCTCCGACTCATCGGGCGGCTTAAGTTCCTGCATTGCTGGTATTTCAATTATGCCGACATTTTCATCATCACTCTGCTGTTCAGTGCCTGTCAGTATCTGCTTTATGTTCAGAAGACTCTTGCTCAACTCTGCAATTCTCTTTGTGTCAATCAGCGCATTGTACTGTTTGGTCCGTATTTTCCGCTGTATTTTTGTGTTTATGATGTCGGTTTCTCCGTCCTCGCCTTTTGTTTCTTTCGAGGTAATCGTCTTGTCATCAAACGAAACATAATAGCTTTTGTCAACCTGATTAATTGCCTTGTTTATCTTGTCAATTAGCTTTCCTGCCGCATTACAACAACGCTCAATCTCTTTCACCGTCTGGTTGACGTCCTTATCGTGGAGCTTATTTACTACCTTATCGGCCTTGCTTTTACGCTTTTTCTGACGTTCCTCGCTCCATTTTTCCTCTGCGCTGTGTTTTTTTACAGTACTGATTTTCACCCCGTATTTCTTCGCCAAATCCGCAAGGCTTATACTTCCGTTGACGTACTCGGCACGGATTTTCGCCCAGTCTGTAGTTATGTTATTGTCGCTCATCAGTACCGCCTTCCGTCATTTTTAATTAATTTTAGCGTTTTTATTTTTAAATTGTCACCACACCGACATTTGCGACAAAATGAAAAAATCCGTACAGTCCAAAAACAGCACTGTACGAATTTTCAATTTTGAGTATTTTTTAATTTTTTTCTTGCGTGAAAACGGTCTACCCGAAGTTGATATAAAGTTCCGGTTTAAAGCTTCGCTTTACGGCTCTGATTTCTGACATCGTTTTTTTGTCATTACAAGAAAATCAGCAATTCAATATAATTTTTTGCATATAGAAGTTTAAATAAACACAAATTACTTTTTCGCAATTATTTCCGCAACGGCGCATCCACGCCAACAGCCGCAGGCGCAGAAGTTATCAATATATTCATTCCGCTTTTGATTGTTCTTAAATTCAAGACAGAAGATTTTTCCGTCATCGTTCGGAGCTTCGCACTTTATCTTGCACGGCTTGACATATTCAAAGTACGGACACTTTATATTTCCCTCAATGTATTCCATTTCTACCACCACGAAAAGACCGCAGAATGTGCAGTCTTTAAAATTTATTCAGTTTTTCAATTCTGAAACTCAATAGGCTTGAATTTAAAATAAAAACTTGCTCCCGTTATGTCGTTTATGTAGCTTGCAAATTCGTCTTTGCAAAAATAAAAGCCTTTCGGCGGCTCGATGAGCTGACCTCTCTCAAGCCTTCTGATTTCTTTCTTGCTTGCAGGCTTTACGCTCACCTCTGGCCGCTTGAGGTTACGGCTCGCCATCATTCGCTTTTCACCGCAAACGTCCTTGTGGATATAGTCAGCAAGCTTCTCATAATTTCCTTTGCTGTACAGGGGAGTGAGATTTATACCGCCGTCCTTGTAATTCCAGCACTCTTTTGCTATCTTCATAACTTCATCAGACAGTATTATGTGCATATGCCAGTTCTTACCGAGTTTTCCGCATTCTCTGAACCCGATATATTTAAACTCGATATTCTTTTTCCTGCATCTTCTCTTGATTCGGTCAAAAAAGTTTCTGACTTCCTTCATAAATTTTTCTTCGGAGTCAAAAACTCCGAACGGAGCAGAAAAACGGCAGAACCAACCGGAGCTGTCATAGTTGCAGTCAATAATGCGCTCCCACTTTCTTGTAGTTCTCATTTCATTGGCTTTTCTCTGCTTCTCCTTGGTGAGATTTCTGTTTAGTCCTCTACCCCCGTAATATTTGCCCGGCTTTCGGATTGTATGGTAATATTCAATTTCAATTGAATTAGGACATTTAATTATCCTCTTACATGTATACATATATATAACCTTTTATTTTAACATCTTTTTTCGCCGCTATGTACTTAAGTAATTATTTTAGCAGGAAAGGCAAGCGGCATTTCAGCCGCTTTTTATTTTTCTGAATATGAATTATAGATAAGTGTTGTATGGTTTGTAAATTAATTCTCTTTACCTCTCATAACTTCAAAATATCGTCTTTGCTCAAATTTCAAGCAACACATATTTTTTAATGCCGCTTCACGCTCTATGTACTCTTTAGCCATTGTTTTCACGCTCCTCCAACGCTTTTTCGGCTGCTTCTCGGGTGAGGAATACGGTTTTGCCTATATCTTTATCAGAGAAAGTGCCATCATCCCAAATTTCAGTTGTCTCATAACTTTTGTCATACTGTATCCAATAAAATTGTAGTCCGTTTTCTGTGATAGTTATTTCGTCTATTGTTGCACTGTTAAATTTGTCTTTAGTAGCAAAATAAACCGTATCACCAACCTTGCACAGCAGCTCCACAAATCGGTTGCGGTCTTTATACATCACACAGTTATTGCCACGGTCGCAATTTGCGCCTTTTGTGCTGCAAACATCATAATTTATGCAATCTTTACAACTTGCCATTGTCAACCCTCCTGTTCCAACGGTCAACCGCTCTTTGTTCAACATCCTCCTTTACCGCATACGGAACGGTAAGGTTTAATACTGTTCCACCTCTTGCATTACAGCAGTTACAACGGATAGAAGCAACATAAGCGGTTTTTCCTTTGTACTTCGTTTTTTTCTTTACAAGTTTAAGCTTATTATTCCCACAAAACGGGCAAGGCTTTAATTCCATTTCACTACTCATTATTAGCTATCCCCTTTTTATAATTTGATTTATTTTTAAATCCATAGATTTACCTAACTTATAACAATTGCCGTGTGATATATGATTTTTCCAAGCATTATAAGAAGCGTTGAATTTATCTATTGACAACTGTCCACTTGCAACCAATTTAGCCATTTTCAAAAATTTACGCTGTGCATTTCGTTTATTTTGATTTTTCAGCTTGCGAATGACCTTACCAGTTGAGGTAACATATGTATGAAATCCGAGATAACTAACACCATTTTTGAATGGAAAAATTTGAGTTTTTCCGTTCAGTGTTAAATCAAGTGTTCTTAAATACTCTGTTATAACTTCAAGGCAATACTTCAAATAGCCTTTATCCTGATGAATTAAGTAAAAATCGTCCATATATCTGCCGTAAAATTCAATACCCAATTCACCTTTAATCAGCTTATCCATACCGTCTAAATACAACAGTGCAAACCCTTGATTTGTTTGATTTCCAAGTGGTATTCCTTTGTCCTCGGTACTGTCAATGAACAGATTGCAAAGCCAACAAATGTTTTTATCATACGAAAAATAGTAGTTGACTATATCTTTTAACTGCTGATGTGAAATGTTATAGAAAAACTTTGTTATATCGCATTTGAGGATATAGCCTTTAAATCCATATCTTTTATAAAACGCTCTCATTTGCTCGCCTAATCGGTTAAGCCCGAACAAAGTACCTTTGCCTTTTTGTCCTGCACAATTATCATAAATAAAAACATCTTGTAATTTTGGAAGTATCACATTGTCACATAAACTATGCTGTACGACCTTATCTTTAAAAGAAGTGGTTTTTATAACACGCTCTTTAGGCTCATAAACTTTAAATTCGTTGTACGGCGAAATTCTATAAGTTTTATTTTTCAATTCATCAATCAAAATGTTAATGCCGTCCAAAGCCATAATATTAAACTTTGCAGCTCTCCTTTTATATCCTTTACCGCACTTTGATTTTCTGTAAGCCTTGTACATATTTTCAAAATCAATTACTTTTTCAAAATCGGTCATACAGCATAGTCCTTTTTGTTTATCTTTTTTCAAAGAAAGGTTGTGCATTCTTTTGATGAAGTGGTGTATTGATTTCGGCTTATGCCTACTCTGTCTAACTTTCCACCAATACGGGCGAACGCCGTTATTGTTGTTGTAGTTGTTGTTGTTAATGTAGCCCGACGGCGAAACGCAAAGAAAAATACAACGCACAACCCATAATAATTTTTATTTTCGCTCTTTGGTTCTCCAAGCAATAGACATAAACTTTACATCTGAAACCATTTTCGACCAGTAAGCCGCCGATTGTTTCTTAAGTAAAGATAAATTCATAGACAATTCAATGTAAAACAGCATTTCATCACAATATGTAATTGCTTTTGTTATCGTTTCACACCTCAAAAATTTATTGGTAACATTGTTAATGCGATTTGCTTCAAGCAATGTTTCGTAAATTTCAAGGCTCTTAATCTGAATTTTATCTACTAATGAATGACGGTACTTTTTAGGGTATCTATTGCAATTTGAAGTTAATCTAAAAGAATGTATTGCAAGCTCTTTAGCTTTTACAATTACTTTTAAATCAGTGTCAGCCATTATTTTTAGTCCTCACAAGATACAGAGATAGAAGATACAAAGTTCAAAAGCGGGCGAACGCCGCTAATGCCGCTGTAGTTGTTGAAGTCAATGCAGCCCGACGGCGAAACGCAAACTATCCATTTTGGATCGTCGTGTGGTTTTGCACTTTCAGGAGTTGCAAGCCACCACCAAGAAGAAACTTTGTGTCTATCAAATATTTCTACATTTTCACGGTAGAAGTCCAGTGTCGGCAAGCTGATTTTTGATGTCATAGGCTCATAAGGCTTTAAGCCGTCAAGCGTTGTCAAATCTGTTGTAATGTCACAGATATTTTCAATGCCGATTATTTCTGCAACCTTTGGCAAGAACTCATTGTTTAACTTTTCAAACACCTTGCTTTTTGCAAAATTATTGTTGTCGCCGAAATCAGATTTGAAGATAATGTCCTTTGTCACAGCAGTTGTTACGCCGTCTTTATCCGCTAATTTTATGTATGTAACATCACCAATCTTAAATGTATGTCCGACTGGAATATCAGACAGCTTTACCGCCTTGTTTGATTTTTCAACCAAACTTAACAACTGCTTTCTTTCGCTTTCTGAAAGATTTTCAAAATTAACCTTTAAAGTATTATCCATAGTTTTTACACTCCTTATTTAGATACAAAGATATTAGAATTTAAGATACAAAACGGGCGAACGCCGCCAATGCCGTTGTAGCTGCCGTCGTAAACGCAGCCCGACGGCGAAACGCATTTCACCCAATTATCGGGATCGTGTTTCGGTGTACTGAAAGCCGTAGCAAGCCACCACCATTTCTTGACCTTATATTTGTCAAGGATTTCAACATAACGGCGGTACAGGTCAGTTGTAAGCAAAGACATAAAACACTTAATTTTGCCGTAGTCTTTCAATCCGTCGTCAGAAGTCAAGTCAACGGTATGTTCAATCAAATTGTCCTTGCCGATAATCTCTGAAATTTCATCTGCAAAATCGTCGCAAAGATCATCAACATATGAAGCCTTATAGTTATTGTCTTTGCCAAATTCTTTGTTTTCAAAAAGTAAATCCTTTAAGATTACCGCCGTAGTGTCGTTTGATTGTTCAAGTACAATAAATTCATATTTACCGACTTTGAAAGTTTCACCAACTGGAATGTCAGCAAGTTTTATTTGCTCAATGCCAAAACTCTGCTGAATTTCTTTTACCTGTTCATCAGTCAATGCGATTTTCTGATTGTTGATTTTGATGTAATTTTTCATTTTTGAATTTCTCCTTAATTTTTGCACCTGCACCATGTGATGCAGGTGCATTGTATGTTCAAGCCCCGATAAAATTTGAATTGAAAGAAGTTTGATGAAGAAGATTATTTGAAATTGTGTGGGGCTTTAAACCTGATTTATTCTTCGCTTATGACTATTTCTGCTTTCGGCAGTGCCGCCTGATATGCCTTTACCTCACCGGCAAGAAATGCGTTCTGCTCAACAAGCTTGTAAAACTCCATATCATTCTGCGCCGCTGTCACGTTCTGCGCCTCAATGTTGTTGTTCAGCATATCGCAAATCTCGTTAAGCCGTTTGATTTCGTCCTCAGCGCAACTGTGCATATACCTTAATTTCTTAACGTACTCAATAAGCCCCTCTTTGTCAGCTTGAATATTCAGTACTTTTTCTACGAGCTTATCATTTTCATCAATCAAATCGTTAATTTCATTAAACAGCTTTTCGTTTTCTTCTTTTATTATTTCAAAAGCTTCAAACAGTTTTTTGTTTTCCGCTTCAAGTCTTTCGCATTTCCTGTCATTTTTCAGAAGTGACAACTTCATAATCTGATTTTTCAAATCATTGTTTCTGTTCTGAAGGTATGTTTTCTCTTTTCTGAGTATTGCTATCTCCGAAGTTTTATCGAGATTAGCCTGTTCAAGCTCAGAGAGTCTTTTCTTTAACATTCTTTTTCTCATTGTCTTTTCCTTTCGTTTTGATTTAACAAATTTTTTCCAGCAATTACAGGCAACGCCCCTGCTCCTCGCAGTGCAATGTCCGTAATACAAGCAATTTTTACATTCTTTTTTCATAGTAAAGTACGCCAATCCTGTCTAAAATCTTTTTTCTGACCTTTTCATCGTCAATCTTTTCTATTTCCTTAAGGTCATCGGCAAGCGGTACATATCTGTCAGAGTCAAGATACTTAAACACCTCTGCCATACCGTCCTCATCGGCGGCGGCATAAAACCGCTCAATCATTCTCGCATACGGTATCTCGCTATCGTACCTTTCGCCTAACTTCTCAACATACTCCTTGCCCTCGTTCAGAGCTTTGCTTTTAAACTCTGAATCGTTGCAGGTGGCAAAGAACATCTGTAAATAAATATTTCCGCCCTGATAAATATCAAGTGCCTCCAACGCATACTGCAAAGCCTTTAAAGGTTCATTTTCCTTTATCGCCTTTACCATATCACAGGTTTTTGTGCCTGCATCCTTCACGATTCTAATAAACTTTAAGTATATTGTTTCAGACCAACTTATCCGGCTTGACAGCAATTCGTGCTGTGACATAATCTTAAGCTTCGCCGCCTTGCACGACTCTCTGCTCATAAAGCCTTGCAAACAGCTTGAATAAATGTTGATAAATGCAAGCACCGTAATCTGATCTACGGGGCACAGGCTCCATATAGTCACTGGTTCAATCTCGCCCTTTATGTATGACATTGCAAAATCATCAAGCGCTTTAATCGTCTTCTGATTCTTCATCCTTGTTCACCATATAAATGCTGTGCGTTCCGTCACGCAACTGCTTTTCCTCGTCGCTCATTTCATAGCCGAGCTTGCAGAGCAGACTGTAAATTCTGTTAAGCTTTACTGACGGATTATAAGGCTTTTCAGAGCTGTAAATGTTAATATGATTCAACGTATCATTGTCGCCAAGAACAGCCAGAGTATAAGCAAGCAAAACTCTCCTCGGGAATCTTTCATATATATTCTCAAAATTCAAGCACTCGTTATCTTCGTCAATGACAATTCCGATAGCTGTCATTTCATTAAAGCAGTCAAAATCCCATAATTCGTAATTTTGCACAACTACAGCTTCAATAATCGCCTTTGTAATAATCTCTACATCAGAGTTCTTGCCAACATAGTTTTTCAGAAAATCAACACGCAAATCATACATTCTTTTAGAAATTTCTTTTGCTTTTATGCGAAATTCTTCAAGTTTTGCGTGTCTTTCTTCTAATTTAAGCCTTTTTTCTTCTTCGGCTGTGCGTTCCTCTTTGCTTTTCTTTTTATAAAGAGCAACACTGTAATCGCTTCTGTAATAGCAGTAAAGTTCATCTTCGGAATAATCGTCAGTAATTTCTGACTTGTTGTAAAACCGTTTTACAAAAGAATATTCAGAATCTCTTAACCAATAATTCGGTTCTTCCTCGCTCTTTTCTGCAAACTGCTTTAAGACGTCCTCAATCTCGTCAAGCACACTTTTCTTCTTCTGACGTTCAATTGCTGTCGCATATTTATTGTTAAAATTGTTCGTTCCCAGACTGTCTAGCAGTTCGTTACGCTCCTTGACGTCCTCAATATTCTGCAGCTTTGCATAATCTTCAAGCGAGATATTCCTGCTCTGCGACTTCACAAGCTTGTCCCTGTCAAGTCCCATTGAAATAAGGCTTGTTCTTCTTCTGACTGTGCTCTCTGAAAAGCCTGTTTTTTCTGCGACATCAGGCACGCTGAAACCCATATCAAGCAAAAGCTGAAAACCCTCTGCCTGCTCAACGTATGTAAGCTCTGAACGCTGAACGTTCTCACAAAGCATTGTTTCAATCTGCTTTGCTTCGTCCATCTCGGCAATCACGCACGGCAGTTCCGTAAGTCCTGCAAGCTTTGCCGCCGCACATCTTCTGTGCCCGATAATTACGGTATATTTATCTTCATCAGCCTTAACAACGGTCAGGTTCTGAAGAATACCGTTCTTCTTGATGCTGTCCGCAAGCTCCGACAAATCGTCCAAGTTCTTTCTCGGGTTCTGCGGATGCGGAAGGAGTCTGTCAATCTCAATGTTTACAATCTTATTTTCCATTTTTGTACCTCTTTACTTCTGTTCCATAATATGTTATAATAATCTCGTCAAAAGCTTTGGCCGCTGTAGGAATTTTCCTCAGCGGTCTTTTTCTATTTATTACTATTTGAGTATGTAACTCCCTCAATCATAATCGGTCTGCATACCGTAATGCGCCTTGCCGGCTCACTCTTTTTCAGTGCATACCTGATACATCTAAACAGTTTCTTTACCTTGCGGATAGTTTTGTCCTTTCTGCAAGGCTCAACTTCACCCGAAAAAAGCTTTGCTCTTGCAAGATCAATATGACGCTGTTCAATACCTCCGTATGTCTTAACCTTTCCTGTCTTAAAGTTAATCACAATCTTCTTCTGCATTTTACATTTTCTCCTTATTTTTTATCCTTACATACAGCGTTGTCACAAACAATTGGCTCATTCTTGCAGGCTTGTCTGCATGTCTGCTTTTCCTTGCAGAAAAAGCAGCACGGCGCACCGCTGTATTTTTTACAATACTCTTCTGCTCCTTTGAGCATACATTCAACGTCATAATCTTTATACTGACTGTATCTCATTTTGTAACTCCTCCAACGTCTGCCACTTGCCTTGTTCATGACATCTCTCTGTTGTATAGTGAGTGCACTCCTCAGGAGGGCAACCTCTCACCTTGCCGGTATCAAGTAAATAATGGCATATTGTGGGTCCTTTACCCTTATCACCGTTTATCGGACGTCTGTGGCCGCAGCCTTTACAGCGTTTTCGTTTCGGATAAACTGTGTTTTTATATTCCATTGTTTTCAGCTCCTCTGAACTTATGTTTTTCCCCAAAGTGCAGATTCGGGGTGATTTGCAATGTATCGGCTCATATTTCTGCCTACATTGTCCATCATTTTCTTTTCATACTCATCAATTTCAGCAAGAGGAAGAAAAAACGTTGTTTCACCTGTAGTTAAGTCAACCTCTGCATATTTAATTACTTCGTCACCGACTTCAATATAGCTGTACGCCATATTCTTCTTTTTCTTCTCTGCCACAAAACCACCTCCATAAATAATATGCTGTTTGAAGTCTTTCGTTAATTCGGCTTGCTGAACATTTTGTTATAGTCAACCTTTTCATTGCCGACTTCGTTAAACAGCTCAATCAATTTTGATATGCAACTAAATGACGGTTCAGTATCGCCACGTTCCCACTTTGTATATGTAGTGCGTTGCACTCCTATTTGTTCTGCTACATACGTCTGCGTAAGATTTGCATTCAAACGCAAACGTTTCAGGTTTTCTGCAAAATAGCAATGTTCCTTTGGTAATTTCCTTTTTGCCATCTTCTCACCTCTTTCTCTGCCGCTGCGGTTAGGTGGTTGTTGATTTTCATCTCCTGTAGTGATAAGATAAAATCAAAGGAGGTAAAAATATGGATACAATCACTGTAAAGGTTTCTGAACTTTACGAACAATTAAAACTTATGAAATCAGATAAAATGGATTATGTAACCTTATCAATCCTTGAACCACAGCCGGAAGAAGATGTTCCTGCTTCGGTTTATCTGACAGCTTGTCAAAAGAACGGAAATATTGATGTTGATTACGATTCAGTTGACGCTGTAGAATAAGTTTCATCGGTTGGGCATTGGCTCAGCCGATTTTTATTTTGTAGTTCAGCTTGTGACCTTTGAATTTTCTGCGGTTGCGCTGAATAAGCAAAGTGTGAATTACTCTTGCGATTTCTTTCTGCTCCTGTTTATCCGCAAAACCGTTAATGTGAACTGTAATATCACCGTCAGTCTTTCTATACTTTCGGGTTCTGATGTTTTTCACCGCTCTCACCTGCCTTTCTCTGCCGCTGCGGTTAGGCGGTCTGGTCTTCGGTTTCAAAAAGATAGTCAACTGAACATTCCGGGAATAGTTCGCTCTGAATCTTTTTCGCTTCATTAAACTTAAGTCTGTCATAAGAATTTAGCTTTGCGGAAACAGTACAAACATTGATTCCTAATAATTCAGCAATCCTCTCATTAGTAATACCCTTTCGTACCATTTCTGCTTTGAGATTTTTGAACACCAAATCACCTCCATATTCACGATATTTCGTAAATTTCAATTTTAATATACACTATATTTCGTAAACTGTCAATAGCTTTTTAAAAATATTTTTTGTAATTTCGTAAATTCTTATTGCATTTTTGCAAAACGAGTGTTATAATCAATGCAAAGAGGTGATAAAATGTCTACAAAAATTCCAATTGAAAGTGAATTAAAACAATATATTTTAACAAAGTATAAAAGTATACGTGCTTTCACTCAAGCAGCTGAAATTCCATACTCTACCGTTGACTCAATGATAAAAAAAGGCATTGACGGTACTGGTATAAATACTATTTCTAAAATATGTAAAACACTCTCCATAGATCTTGAAAGCCTTGCAAGCGGTCGTATCGTGCCAATTGATGAAGATAACAATACTAAAACAGCTAAAAAACGTCCAATGACCTTTTCAGAAAAGCTACATCGGAAACGCATTGAAGCAGGAATGTCTATTGAGGAGCTCGCCGAAGCAAGCGGAATAGATATTGAAGATTTAAAAAGAAGCGAACAAGGCTTTACTCCTAACAGCGTTGTAAAGAAAATCGGAAAATTAGCGCAGATACTTATGGTTGAACCTGTTGAACTGTTACCGGACGATGATCGCTTATCTTCATTAAAGCTTGCCGACCCCGGTAGATCTTTTATTTCAAAACCACTCACCTATGATGAAAAGCAATTACTTAATAATTACAATACCCTTAATCAGCAAGGTAAAAGGAAACTTATTGATTATTCGGACGACCTTGTTGGCAACAGCAAATATACCGATAAACAAGCAAAATAAAAAACACGCCTATTATAGACGTGTTCTAAATAATATTAAAAATTTTATGATACTGCGAATATCATAAGATATAAAGAATAAATGTGATAGCTTCACTTCTCAATAATTTTTGAGGAGAGAATGCTATGAAACATTATAGCTCTAAAAAATTAACATCAGTTATCTTAACTATTGTATGCTTGTTAAACGTAGCTTTTTCCGCTGCATCTTGTAAAAATGATTCTGCTTCAACAATGGCAACAGTTGCCAAAACAACCGCAGAATCAACTACAGTCGAAATTACTACCGAAGAGCATACGACAGCAGAGCCTACAACCGAAGAACCAACTACGGAAGAACCTACAACAAAGAAACCAACTGAAAAGCCGACCGAAAAACCTACGGAAAAGCCAACAGAAGCACCGAAGAATATTGAGGTTACTTATGTAACATCTTATGTTTCTCCCGGTGAATATGCTTCAATCAGTATTCAGGGTGAACCTAATACAGACTACAGCATTACCGTTACATATAAAAGCGGTGCAAGTACTGCCGCAGGTCTTTATACAAAAACCTCTGACAGTAGCGGTTATGTAAGCTGGGAATGGAAAGTCGGTACAAGAACTTCATCGGGAACTTATCCGATAAGAATTTCAGGCGGTGGTCAATCTATTACAGAATACTTTTCTGTATCATAAAGAAAAATACCGTAGGTTACTGCGAATAACCTACGGTATAAAAAGAACGAAATGTGAAGCACCTTCACCTCTCGACTATATTTTATTATTTTTTACTTTATTTGTCAAGGAGTGTACTATTATGTTAAACAAAATTATGTATTGGCTTGGAGCTCTTGCAACCTTTTTCCCACTTTGTATTTTACCAATCCCCTTTTGGCTTTCTTTAATCATTATGTTTGCAATATACTTCTTAATGATGTTTTTACCACCTGTATCTACTATTGTTGAAATTATTTTCTGGGTATGGGGAATAATCCAACTTATAACCATGCCTTTAAGTTTTATTACAGTAATAGGTATACTTCTTTTTATTTTTTGGATTATTTCTACCGTTAGCTTCTATTACGGAATTTATCAAAGTAAAAAATTTTAATTGAATTAGAGGTATTATAGTATGAACATATTTAAAAAACTAAAGAATTATTTTACTTTTACTGATAGTCAAACAATAAACCAAGAAGATACAAAAGAAGAACAAAATGAAGAACAAAAAGAATATATCTTTTGTCCTGAATGTAATGCAATGAACTCTGATTACCGCACTCATTGTATTCGTTGTGGTCATTATTTGAAAGAAACATCTGATTTATATACTCAAAACTATAAAAACGATTGCGATACAGGTAGCAGAATAAAACAAGAGGATTTAGATTCACTTAATGAAGATGAAAAAAGATTATTGTTAGAAGTTAATAAATACATTGAAGAGGACATAAACAATCGCTGCTTTAGAATTCCATTAATTTTTGAACCGAAGCATTATAATGTTGATAAATATATTCAAATTTCATTTGACGATACGATAGACCCTATAGATCATTTATGTGTAAATGAAAATTTAAAAGGTTACAAAGCATGTGGATTAACATTTGATTCAACAAAGAGCAGATTAATTGAAATATTACCTATTATGTATCGTGATAATAATTTAATAAATATTTTTAGTTTAGCTTTAACTATTGACCCTTATAAACTAAATGATTATCTTCATTGCAATCGTTTAGCCATATTGGAAACAATAATCTATACTTCATCTATTTATATTATAAATTTATATTTTACAGTTCAAAAAACAAATAAAGACAGCTATTTTAAATATATTTTTAAAAATATAACAAACGTAATAGAATATTTGTTTGATATTTCAAATGAAATAGCCGCTGCTATGTTATATATTAGATTTAATGAGTATATTCGTTGTGGAAAAGAAGAAATAAACTTCCTCCCTATATTTATGTTTTCAAAACATTGGCAATATGAAATGATTAATAAATCTTTTAGTTTAAGCAAATTTAGAATTTGTGAAATATATAAGCCAAATAAAGAATCTTTAATTAAAAAAATCAAAATACTAACAAAAAACATTTTGAATAAAATCGACGAAATCTAAAATACACACAAATAAAGGAGTGATACCGTGAACACAGATTTAAAAACTGCCGCTGCATATATCAGAGTCAGTACGGATAATCAGACCGAGCTGTCGCCCGACAGCCAGATTAAGGTTGTTCAACAGTATGCAAAACAGCACGGCTATATCATTCCGAAAGAATTTATTTTCCGTGACGACGGCATATCCGGCAGACACGCTGACAAACGTCCGCAGTTTAATTTAATGATTGCAACAGCAAAGCAAAAGCCCTCTCCCTTTTCTGCCGTCCTGCTCTGGAAATTCTCTCGTTTTGCCCGTAATCAGGAAGAGAGCATATTCTATAAATCTATGCTTCGCAAAAACGGCGTTGAAGTTATCAGCATATCCGAGCCTATGGTTGACGGTCCTTTTGGCACACTGATTGAGCGCATCATTGAATGGTCTGATGAATATTACTCTATCCGTCTTTCGGGAGAAGTAAAGCGTGGTATGACCGAAAAGGTCGAGCGTGGCGGAGCTGTTTCTATTCCTTCATTCGGATACAATATCGAAAATAAAAAATATTCTATCAATTCCGACACTGCTCCGTTTGTCAAAAAAATTTTTACAGACTATCTGAACGGTGTACCTATGATAAAAATTGCTCGAAACCTTAACTCTCTGAAAATAAAAACTACCAGAGGAAACCTCTGGGAAAACAGGACCGTTGAATACATTTTGCGCAATCCCGTTTACATAGGCAAAATCCGTTGGAATCCCAAGCGCAGGACACAACGCAATTACGACGACCCGGACTTAATGATTGTTGACGGTCAACACGAGCCTATCATTGACGATGAAACATTCTACAGAGTGCAGGAGCTTCTTGACATCAACAGAAAGAAACATCTTCCACACACCCATTCCAGAACCGTCAACGAAGAATATATGCTCCACGGACTTGTAAAATGCTCAAACTGTGGTGCAAGTCTTTCAATGGCCGTTAAAGGCACGTCACTCCAATGCGTAAATTATATACACGGCAAGTGTAATAAGTCTCATTCCATTTCAATTAAGAAACTCAATGAAATGGTAATTACTTCACTTGATAATATGTTAAGGACTGGTGCTTTCAGTCTGACTGTTAAGAACCGTAAAACAAATGACGAAACCGAAATTGACATAAACAACCTTATAGCAAAAGAGGAACAAAAGCTCCGCAGAATCAAAGAAGCTTTTGAGGACGGTATTTATACCCTCGAAGAATATAAGGAGAGCAAGCAATCTATTGTCTCGCAGATTGAAATGCTCAAAAAGAAGTTCATCAAACCTCAGAACAGCGAAAAAGAACTGCGAAAGAGGCTGATGGAAAAATACAAGAACGTTCCTGTTCAGCTCCGCAGTGACAAATTAAGCGAAGCCGAAAAGAACGACCTGCTCCGCAGTTTTGTAGATAAAATCATATTTGACCGTGAGAACACAAGCATTCAGATTTATTTCTACACTTAAACTATCAACTTTTGCAATGTGGCGGACCTGATGGAGAATTAGGCGCGTCGCTGAGATATTTAAGTCAGAGATTTACTATGCCGCTGCCAGAATTGAAAGGCACATTGACAGATATAGGTTCAGAAGTGCCTTGGTTGGAAAATTTTTCATTATAGCTGTCAATTTCAGCCTTACCGCAGAGAATTTTTGCATTCCATTTGTCGGGAATGAATTTCAGATGAATGTCAAGCTCACGTTTTTTGCCGACTACGATTTTATCTACTATGTTGCGGTAAAATGTATCGTTCCACTCTTCCCCATTAATGATTGAATTTACATAAGCTTTAATTTCATTAATTATTTTTTCCTTGTCCGCAAGCATACTGCTGTGGGCTTTTTCTTTTTGCAGTTTTTCGAATATTGTTTCGTATTCAGATTTAAGTCTTTCGCAGGCTTTGCGGTAATCCGAAGTTTCTATATCACCCGACAGACACATATCAAGAAGCTTTTGCTTTTTGTTTTCTATCTTTTCAAGTTCGTTTTCAAAATAAGTTATGTTGTCTTTTGCGTTATCGGATTTCAGAATATCTGACACGATTTGCAGTACGCTTTTTAAAATTTTATTTCGGTCTTTCAGAACATCTAAAATAATGTGCTGCAAAATTGAACGAATATCCTTTTCGCTTATTGAAACATTTGAACAGCCAACATTTTCATTATTTTTGTTTATTCGCTCCTTGCCGTACTTCTGATTCTGAATACAAACCCAGCTTTCATTATGATTTCCGTTTGGTGAATTCTTTTTTCGGTGAATGAAAGTTGAACCGCACTCGGCGCAGATTATTTTTCCGGACAGGGCGTATCGGTTTGCAAATCCGTTTTTTGCTCCGTAAAGATTTTTTCTGCGTTCAAGCTCTCGTTGCGTTTCTTCAAACATCTCTCTTGAGATAATCGGTTCGTGATGATTACGGATTTTCACATACTCAACTTCGCCTTTGTTGTACTTTTTGTTATGTGACAGATAATCGGGCGTGTATGTTTTCTGCTGAACCAAATCACCGCAGTACTTTTCATTTTTCAGAATTCGCAAAATAACCGTGTACGACCAGTCTTTTATATAGGTTGAGGTTTTGATTCCTGCATCCCGCAACTCCTTTGCAATAATGTGAGTTCCTTTGCCCTTATTGAGAAATTTATGATAAATCAATCTGACAATTTCCGCTCCCTCTTGATTTATGTACAATTTTCCGTCACGTACATCGTATCCGAGCATATCTCTGCCGAACACTACCCCCTGCTCCATCATTCTGCGCTGTCCCCACTTTACTCTTTCGGATGTTTTTCGACTTTCTTCCTGAGCAATGGACGACATAATTGTCAGACGAAGCTCTGCGTCAGAATCAAGTGTATTGATATTATCGTTCATAAAAATCACGCCTATGCCGTAACTTTTTAGTTTCCTTGTATAACCAATGCTGTCAAGAGTGTTTCGAGCAAAGCGGCTGATTTCCTTTGTGATAATCAAATCAAATTTTTTAGCTCTTGCATCTTCTATCATTCGGTTGAATGACGCTCGCTTTTTTGTATTCGTTCCGCTGATTCCCTCGTCAACATAAATTTCGTAAAGCTCCCACAACGGATTGCGTTTTATATACTCATTGAAATATCTTTGCTGGCTTTCAAGCGAATTTGCCTGATCGAGGTTGTCGGTTGACACTCGGCAGTAAGCCGCAACCTTTTTGACTTTGTTATCAAACTTATTTAGCATTTTTATACCTTCTTCTGTAACACAAGTATATTATTAATTCTCATAATTTCCTGTAATAGATTTTATGTCTTTAATTTTTTTATACATTCCTCATACTGGGTTTGAGTTAGATAATCTCGCTCTTGGAGTAATAGGAAGATTGATTTTTTAATTCCATTTTCGAATTCTTTACTGACATTTTTCTGCTCTGCACCTTCATTTCGGTTTTCAAAGATGATTTTTGTTTTCACCTTAAACACCTCAATAAAAACTATGCAGCTGCGGATTGTCTATATTCTTTCATAATTCTTTTTAATAATATTTTCATTATAGATAATATTAAAATAAACAAAAATAATTGTTATTTTATATCTTTATTAGATTCATTTGATATGCAAATAAATTCTAAATTTCTATAATATAGGCTCTGTTTCTTCAAATCACAGGCGAAATCTTTGACGAGCTTTGTAACGGTTCTATAAACAGCAAAAGAAAAACTGACCGAACTAGGTTCAGTCAGTCTATCTGATTATTACGAAAAAGTAAAATATATTTAATTTTCTGAATTATAAAATTCATCTAACACATAAGTTTTAACAGGTGTAATATACAACTCATACTTAATAACCAATTTAACCAAATCGTTGCCGTCAATCAGTGTGATTGGGGAGCCTTCTCTTGCAGCAACCCTTGCTGAATTTGTAAATCTGCCATTCGTAATAAACACACCGTAATCTGCTTGATATTTATTCATAGCACCCAAAAACTGGTTGATTTCCGGCTCTGTAACAGGTGAAACATTATATCTTTTGCACTGTATAACCACTCTTGTTGTTCTGAAATCATTTGCATCAGTATGATATCCATATCCGTCAATGCCACCGTCATTACTGATCTGTACTCCTTTTTCGGTAAATTCGACACCCATACGGTTCAGTAAGGCTCTTGAAAAAGCTTCAAATTTTTTTGGGGACATTTTTGAAATTGATTTAAGCAACAATTCTTTAAAATCATCTTTGATTTTTTCTTCTGTCTGTGTTTCTTCTTCGCTATCACTACCATCAATAGTTTTATTTTTCTTATTATTTTTACTCTGTTCATTCCAATACTTTTTTGTTTTTTCCATAATATCACTTTGAACATCAAGATTATCTAAATCAAGATATAATCCCTTTTCTGTTAAAGTAATCGGCGAAGAATGAGTAAATGTTAACAAATCATTTAAACTTAAGTTTTTAATAGCAAAGCTAAATTTAATATCAAATTCCTTATACGATTTGCCAGTTTTCTTTGATTTCTTGACAATTTCAGCAAATTCGGCAATTTGATCATCTAAATCAGAAATTCGCTCTTTAATTTCCGAACGCTCTAACTGACCGCCTGCTTCTTGCAATACTTTTAAAATTGGTTTAATCAAATATGATATTTTACCATCTGAAGATAATTCTTTCAAATTCATAATGCTATACTCCATCGTTTATATTATAATAAAAGTATTCGGTTTAATTATTGCACTCAATCTAAAAATATTTACAATTCTTCTGCCTTAAAAGCAACATATCCTTCATAATAATAACTGTGGTCGATGCCTTTTATATATACCTCTCGGTCGAAGATTTTGTCGGTAAGTGCCGCTTTCAAAATGTGTTTGATTTCAATATCTTTAATGGGACTGCGTTCCATTGAAAGCAAATAATCTTCCTTATCCACTTTGCTCCAATCAATCACTTTGCCGATTTCATTTTTTAAGATGTGGTCAAGCCAAATACGAGCACTGCGCCCGTTACCTTCTCTGAAAGGATGAGCTATGTTCATTTCTACATACTTTTCGACAATCTCATCAAATGTGGACTGAGGCATTTTATCAATACTCTCAAGTTATGTATAGCCTGCAATGTGGAAAATTTACCGATCGGAAGATTATTTAGAATCCCTTTTTCAAACAATTCTATGGCTTTTTTTCTTGCTGATGCGTTCTTCTTCACGGGCAAGGTCAGCCGAATTATCAATTCCCATTTTATTTTCAATCATAGATTTCCTCACTTCATTTCATTAGGAAATGATTATATTATATCACTGAAAATGAGTATTTTCAATATAGATACAACGATAACTACATTTACTTTTGTCAAACCATCAAACAATCTCAAACGATTAAGTTTCTTGCAATATTTACTCCGCTGATTGAGGGTTGTTTTATATAAGATACAAATTATGATAAACTATCTGATTTTTATTTGAAATTATTTTCTTCCGATTACCAAGAAGTGAGGGCTTAATCCCATCAGTGTTTCCTCGTGTTCGGTTGTGTGGATAATATCGAGCAGTCTTTTTCTGCTATTCATATCCTGCCACTTTTCATCAAGCTTAGGTGTTATCCATATGCACCCTTCAACAGCGTGATTATTAACAATCTCAAATCCGTTTTTTCTGACTTCATTTCTCAAGCCATCAATTGTATGAAAATAAGCGTTAGCGATAATAAAAGGATATTCCTTCGGGCGGTTGTGTTTTCCTGTTGTAAGCTCAAGTTTGAGCATATTCATATAAATATCGTCATCTATAAAGTCGCAACCATTGCCGTAAACAGACAGCGCCCAAGTTGCAGAACTAAATTTTGATATACCTGCCGCAATAAGCAGACCGCCTTTTTTCAGTAGACTGTACGCTTCTTTTAATGCTTTTTCTCTGTCGGATTCGTTTTGCAGGTGATACAGCGGTCCCATAAGCAAAATAACATCCGCACTCTCGTCAGGCTTGTTTATTTCTCTTGCGTCGCCAACTTCTGCTGTATAGTGCGTTTTCATATTATTCTTTGCGTAATCAACCGCTGTCGGTGCAAGCTCAATCAGCGTAACATCGTGTCCCTGTTTTGCAAGCCACTCAGAGTATTTACCGATACCTCCGCCTATATCGTAAATTGTACTTTTCTCGGTTATGTACTTTGAAATAATCTCCTTTGAACGATAAAACTCTACTTTGCCTAAACCACGCTCAAGACGGTCAATTTCAGCACCGTTATTGTAAAAATCATAAACTTCTTTTATATTTTCCATTCAATCAATCCTCTCCATATCCTCCTGTTATCTCAATAGGGTTTCCATCAGGATCCATAAACGTAAAATACCAGTAAGGAGAAAATACATTCAGATATCTTATAGGCGTTAATTCGTTTGCAATCCCTAAATTAACAATTCTATCGTATTCTTCCTGTAAATCAGGCACACCTAAATTGATAAATACTTTTCTGTTGTTTGCGCTGTTTACGATAGCTACTGAATCATCGTATATCGGATACGATTCGCCTATTGTTTCCATTTGTTCAGGATGTTTGCAATCATAATAACCGTTAAAAAGGCAAATGTTCAAGCCTTCGTTATTGAAAACTGCAAAGCGTTCTCCGTTCCTTGCACTAACCTTCATATCCAAGAGCTTTTCATAAAAATCAAGAGATTTATTAAAATCTTTAACTACCAAATAAATTGAGCCGTATCGCATTTTTACTTTTCCTTCCTGTTAAGCATTGATATATTCACTTATTCATATTGTTTACAAAATCGATTTCTCTGGCAGTTAATTCTACCCACGCTGGATAGAAACCGCTTTTGATTGCATTACGTACCGATTTGATATTAGACCAAGCGGCGCAATAGAAAGGTACCTTGCCGAGCCTTAAGATTTCAAGGGATAATTTGCTTGTCAAAGCAGAAGCAATATCTTTTCGTCTGTATTTTGGAAGTACATCGACGCCAATCTGGTACATCATTTCGCAATCGGCGGAACAGCCTGCAAGCCCTATCAGTTTGTCGTCATCATATGCACCAACCGCAAGAACATCTCTTTCTCTATCGTCAAACGTAAGACAGTTGCTCCACTGCTCCAAATACAAATCTGCAAAATCCTGTTTCTGTAAAATATGCAGTTCATATCCGCAATTAAGCTCTTTCAGCTTGGTGATATCAGGCAGGAAATACTCTGCCATAAAACAGACCTTTAAATTGAATGGTGCAAGCAGTTCATTCAGCACATTGATATTCGGTGTTTCAAAGCAACGGTACGCAAGGTATTTGCTAATATATTCTGTAACAACCGCTTTCGTTCTTTCACTCGTTTGAGCAACTATATTGTTGCCGTATGAAACGAGGTCACACTCCAACGGCAAAGGTATATACTTCCTTGCTTTCGGGTTTGCTTTGGATATCGACACAATGTTGTGTTCAGCTAAAAAATCTTTTGTTTCGCAGTTGCAGTCATACGCCGACTGTTGTAATGCAATTTCTAATATATCTTTATTTGTCATTTTCGTAACCTAACCTATGTATCATAATATACTCCAGATCGTTTTCGCCAACGATCTCAAAACCAACCTTTTTGTACATTCGGATAGCGTAGTTTTCCTTTTGAACAGCAAGAGATGCTTTTGGATAATTCAGTTCTTTCAGATGTTCAAGCATTCTGTTCATCAGTGCAGTGCCTATCCCCATTTTTTGATATTTGTCAAAAACCGAAATAGCAAATTCAACTGTATCTTCGTCAATACTGCCGTATCCGTTGATATTACGCACCCATACTGCTCCGACAACTCTGTTACCAACCTCGGCACAAAAGCAATAATCATCCTTTTGCTTTCCAAAGTCTTTTATGTAAACCTGAAGCTCCGGCTTATTGATAATAGATTTCGGTGCTAAGTTTGTTGTGTCCGACTGATAAATTGCCTGATATAAAAAATCATCAAGCAGAGGGTACTCCTCTGTTCTCATTTCTCTTATGGTGTAGTCCATTTTTACCTCAACATTATTTCAATCTTCCGTAAGCATTTCTAATTATACCGACTGATGGAAGATGTCTTTTCATATTTTTTGCATTTATCTATAATTATTTTTCTTTATGCTTTTCCATAATCTCATAAATCATAAATGCGCCGTTGCCGATATCGTATTTGATATGCTTTACCGTTTTAAAGCCACGGTTTTCATAGAAGATACAAGCAGGAAGAGAAGCGTCAAGGTCGCAGTAATCGTATTTGGGGAAAATTTCTTTTTCCAATTCGTCCATAATATGACTGCCGTAGCCTTGTCCCTGAAATTCAGGCAGAACATAAGCCCTTGTAATATGATTATCGGTATGACTGCCCGTGCCGATAATTTCGCCGTCCTTAACTAAAACGCTTATTCTGCCTGCTTCAATATCTTTTACTATATTATCAATGCTGTGAAGTCTGCCGAAAAAGTCAACAACAGCCTTTGTATAGTAATCGGGATAAATTTCAGCCTTTGTGTGCTGAACGATATAGCATACTCTTTCCGCTTCATCAAGTGTTGCTTTTCTGTAATCTATTTTCATAGTAAATTTCTCCCTAAATACAAATCAATCGTCATCAAAAATATCCTCAAATAACTCTTTCGGGTAATCAGGTCTTGACTTGTCGTAATTGTATTCATCTGTGTTAAAGGTTCTTCTTAAGTCCATAATCAGTTACCTGTTAAATTTACTTATCTAAATTATTTTCCTTTTCTAATAAATGGATATTCCACTTTTGCGTTCAAAAGTTCATCGTATGCATAAACTTTTCTAAATGTGTTTCCCATCATTTCGTGTTCGCGATAATATCTGATTTTATCCATATCAAAATCAGCATAGAACAGACCTTCTGTTTCATCATCAGCAAGCAATAGCGTGTTGTCAACACATATACCGTTTTTGTCCCAACATATAGGACTGAATGCACAAGAGTTGCCTGCATTAAAGCCGTTTGGATTAGCCATTGCTACACCGCACATATTTTCATATGCTCTTGTAGATAAGGCTTGAACACGAGGCTTCATACTTCCGCAATTATTTGGCACTAAAATGATTTCAGCACCTTTCAGCATAAGAACTCTTGCACTTTCAGGATACTCCTTGTCATAGCAAATCATTATTCCGATTTTTACACCGTCACAATCGCAGACCTTAAATTCTTCGCCTGACTCAAGTGCCTTTTCATCTGCAAAGTCACAGGTGTGGACTTTAGAATATTTCATAAGGATTTCTCCATTTTTATTTATAACAAAAGCAGAGTTTTGAGGTTTTGTTTTCCCTTTTGTTAACGCAGTAGCAACAAGTCCTATTTCAAGCTCTCTTGCTGCATCGCATAGCATTTTAATGCGATTATCGTCATCAGACAAAGCATTGCCATTACTAATTGACAAATCATATCCTGTTATGAAACATTCGGGTAGCAACAACATATCAGCATTTTTTTCTGAAGCGATTTTCATATAATCAATTATAGTTTTAGTGTTTTTATCATACGCTCTTTTTTCTGAACGCATTTGTAAAATTGCAAGTTTGAACATAGTTTCATCACCGTAATTAAGAATATTCTATTTGAATTGTACCACCAAATTAATAATATAGCAATTAGTTTTTTAGAGTTGTTTTATATCAGATACAGACTTGCTGTAAAGCATTTTCTTCTGTGCTTGTCCGACTCTGTTACAAGCTTGGTGGTGCGTTTATCAAGCTTGCCGTATGATATGAATTTATAGCTTTTAAACGGTAAAATTTCCAACCGAGAATACTCGTCAGGTACAGAGGAACTGGGACATCTTGAGATGATTGGCGCTATTGTTTATCAGCTTACACGAGGACTTAGCGAAAAGGAGATCAAGGACTCAGGATTCGAGGACTACTTTGTCGACCACACAACGGGAATTTATCCACAAGGTGCATCGGGAACACCGTTTTCTGCCGCTTCTTTACAGGTAAAGGGCGACGCTATAACTGACCTGCACGAAGATATGGCGGCAGATGGCACGATTGTGTAAGTGCAACGTTTGTGAAAGAAATGGCTAAAACCCGCATGAACACTACGTTTTTGAAAAATATAAGGTTGTACAGGCTATTTATATGCTACGATTGCATAAGTACAACTTAAATTATTATATTTCATAAAAGCCGCATGAACACTGGGTTTTAGAAAATCAAAAGGTTGTACAAGCCTTTTCCTTAGCATAATTGCATAAACACAATAAAAAATAATTTATATGATAAATCGACTTTCCGCAAACAGACAAAATCCCGAGTTTTTTTACTCGGGATTTGCTTTTTTAGAACTCTTGAATTAGAGTAATATGCTATTTTGACAGCTCGATACATTCATTTTTACGATTTATCCATTGTGTGGATGCGTCCATAGCTATTCGACAGGCATTTGTTTTATCAAGAGAATTCAGCATAACAAAATCATGAATTGTGCCTTGTACTATTAATGCAGTTACTTCCACACCTGCACAACGCAGTTTTTCTCCAAATGCTTCACCCTCACTACGCAAAACATCAGCCTGACCATTAATAATCATTGTTTCAGGCAATCCTTTTAATGCTTCCAAACTTGCACGAAGCGGAGAAGCAGTAATTTTATTTCTGTCTCTTTCACAATTAGTGTACTGTCGCCAAAACCATTGCATACCTGCTCGATATAAATAATAATTTTCAGCAAACTGGCAATAGGTAGGTGTGTCAAAACAGGCATTAGTTACAGGATAATATAAAAGCTGTTTTTGTATTCTTATACCGTTTCTATTTTTTGACATCAATGTCATGGCAATTGCCATATTACCACCAACGCTGTCACCTGCAACCGTTAAAGTATTGTGATTGATGTTAGGAAAAGTATTTCCAATAATCTTCCACAAATGAGAAAGAACAAAATAGCATTGTTCAATAGCTATAGGATATTTTGCTTCAGGTGAACGAGTATATTCAGGAAATACAACCAGAGAATTTGTTCTCGCCGCAAGTTCCCTTACGAGTTTTTCATGCGTATAGAAACTGCCAAATACCCAGCCAGCTCCATGAATATAAAAAATAACATTACGAATTGTAACAGTATCTTTAGGCGTAACAAAATAAACAGGGATTGTTCCCCATTTTCCTGTATTGATTTTGTTGACTGAAATATTAGCAGGATATTTACATACAGGGGTGTCCTGTGCTTTCTCTAAAATTTCACGACCCTGTTTTGGGGGCAATTGAAAAATTAGAGGAGGCACAGAGTTTTCATTGCAGACAGCTTCCGCCTCTGCTTCTAAAGGTACACATCGTTTCATAAAAATTCTCCTTTCATTACATACTCTCTTATTAAATTATTCATAACAAATGAAAAAGTAACACTTTTTTGCAATAAGGATATTCTGAATTTTTATAAAAGAAAAAATCTTCCCTGATTTTAAGTCAAAGCTTAGTTTAGGCAAATAAAAAAAGAATTATCATTTCTTTTTCTGAAATTTTAAATTTTCAGATAATAATTTTGATAATTCTTTTATTTTTTCTTTACTCTGCTTTTCGTTAGGTTTGTTAATAACTTCTACAGTTACTTTATTGTTCTTCAATTGCACCACTCAAAATAATAACTTTACTTAAAGGGTATGCGTAATTATTACTTATATGACATATTAAGGAAAATCATTCCAAATGTTCAATTTAGTAAATTTTAAAAATGAGAAAAGCAGAAAATTGATTAACAGAGATTATAAAGTAGTGTAATGCTCTTCTTCAAACACTTTGTGTAAACGACAAGACGACATAAAACTGGAATTAAAGTTAAGGCATGTGACGCAAGGTAGTACTTCACATGTCTTAATTGCATAGTTTACACAATAAACCTCTTTAAATTATATTTCATCAACTTATTTTTATTTTTGAGAAATATATGTATTTATATTTTCAGCTCCTATATATTTACTTAATATCTCTGTTGCACTCTGTAGATTTTTTTCTAAATCAGCATTATCAGAAAACGCAATTAAAACAGTTAAAATATTTTTACTTTCATTTGTTATCATAGCCTTTTCCGAATCACTTGTTGGACTACCATAAGCACCAAACTCATCTGAAAAAACTGGTAGATTTTCAATATTTATTATATTTTTCCCTATTCCTTTATAACTTTCACCTTTTTTGCCTATTCTAAAGGTTAATTTTTCACCTAATTTATCAATATCATAAGAACCTACTGACAATTTTGAATTAATTGAAATTAAATTATTGGCATCTACAACATTATTTATCTCGTACAATCCTTTACCTTGAAGTATTCTTCTAATTAATGCTTCCGATGAAATTCTATATCTGTGTGGATCTTTACCTATTTTTTTATATAATTCTCTTGAATCAATAATATTTTTCTCTTTAGAAACATCATCAATAGTCATATTTTCTTCTATTTCTTTTATTGACTTTGATATTTCTTGCCACAATTCTTTACTTCCTTTTTGAATATCAGTATTATATTGGATACACCCTAGTTTCATATTTGGGCATACGTTTAATAATTTATTATCAATTACTATTTTTTTCATTTTGACCTCCATAAATTTTTTATATTTACATTAATATTAATAAGTAAAAAAATTCAGCTATAATTTCATTTCTCGTTTATGTTTTCTTGTACTAATAGAATATACTATTCCAATATCAGAAAATTTTATAATTTCAAAATCTATCCCCCTACATTTTATCTCATCACCTAAAAATTCCTTATTATATGCCATACTATTTAATCCATTATCAGCTATAAATCTTATCCCTGTACTTTCCTTCAAAACATGTAAATTATCATAATCACAATTATTATAGTATTTAAATCTTTCGCTTGTACTTCTTTCATCTGTATCATAAGAAAAGATTAAAAAATCGGCATTTTTTATTTTTGAGATACTGTCTAAAACTCTATTAAAATTTCTCATATTTCCAAAACTGTTAAATGGAAAGAAAAATAATGGTGCTGAACATTCTTGCATCAATTTAGAATAATTTAATATATCGTCTAATTTTTCCGCATCTATACATAAAAATTCACATCTATCACCTAATTCACGTTTCTTCACGATTTCCTTAGCAATCTTTATATATTCTTCTACAATATCTATTCCGATATATTTTTTTCCATTATTTAATGCACACTCCATATTTCTAGCTTCCATACATCCAACTTCTATTAAAAGATCATGTCCGTTTAATCTATCTAATACTATTTTTCTTTCATTTTCTAAATATTTTTTTATACTGATTGGATAATTAGCTTCATCAACTAATTTATTCCCATCCTCTCCACCATAAAACATATATAACCTCCTATCTACTTTTCTTGACTATCATTAAATTCTTTAATTTGATTATAATATTGTTGTAATTCTTTTAACTCCGCTACTGTAGGTAATTGCACATCAGGTAGTTTATATTTTTCAGATGCTTCACCAAATAATTGGGTAAAAATAGGTAGATATTCACTATCTAAATCTGTTCCCCAATCAATATAATTATAAAATTCATTATTTCTTAGAGGATGTTGTACTGCTAAATTCATACTTACAACATTTGGTAATCCATATTTTTTTTGCCAACCTTGTATTGTTTTCATTAAATTAATTCTATCTTTTTGAGATTCTCCTAACCCAAATAATACTGATACACCATATTTCATATTTTGGCTTTTCATAAACTCTATAGCAATTTCGTTCTTGTCAATCCAAGAAAGTGTGTTTTTAGATTTATTCTTACTCATAGTATCTGCAATCTCTTCATTATTTGTTTCTAATCCAACAAAGACATAATGAAATCCTTGTTGTGATAATCTTTTTATAGCATCTTGATTTTTAGAATCTAATAATGTATCTATCGTAAACTGACCTCCAAATTCAACACTTAATGGTTTTTCAGTCAATAAATCACTTAATTGATTCAACCATCTTGAATTTCCAGCTAATATTATACTATCTTCAACAAATGCACTCATCTTATCGGTATTATATCTTTCTTTGCCGACTCTTTGAATTGATTCGAGATTTCTATATAACCTTTTGGCTGCACTTTCTGTTTGTTTCAGTTTTCCATTTATTTTACTACTTTCGCTACAATAAAAACAATTATGTACACATCCCTTACTTAAGTAGCTCATTGTATGAGCAGTCAAATCAGAATCTTGAAAAACATCAAATTTTGTTGAAATATTAAATAAATCAGATGTTAATGGCATTTCATCATAGTTTAAAGGCTTTTTATTGCTTTGAATAAATTGATATTCGTTATCACTATTCAACCAACCTAATATCCAATCTCCCTTAGCATCTTTAAATTTATCATAACTATATACATATTCAAAATTGCCACTTCTTTCTAAAGATTGATTTACAGCATTTCCTATTTGATAAAGGATTTCTTCACCATCTCCAGAGCAAAACATATCAAATACATTTTCAATTTTATGTTCTTTCATAAGTACTAAAGGTGAAGAAGATAATTGTACAATTTCATTGTTTTCATCATATAAAGTTTCATTTATATGTTTTCCACCTAATACTATAAAAATTTTTTCTCCTAATGCTCTTTTAGCTAATTGAGCAATTTCAATGGCTCCTGCAAATCCCAATGACATACTGCCTATAAATAATAAATTCGGATTAATTCTTTTTAACTTTTCTAAAAATTTAGGTGTATCATCATAATAATGTTGTAATAGAATTATTGATTCATCACGACCTTCTTTTGTATTCCAATTACTATCTCCCCAATTTTTATCTCCTCTTTCAGCTTTATCTGCACAAACTTTATATGCATTATAAAGACTAAATGGATTATTACTATTCAGACTCGTTGATTCTATATTTTTTTGCTTTCGCAAATAATGTGGTGCTGAAACCCCTAACACTTTTAACATAACTTACCTCCTATATATTATTTTTAAAAATAAAAACTTTATTATTTAAATTAGGATAAAAATTAAGTTTTTTCATTGCCCCTATATTTTACTTTTATATGTTTTTTAAATATAACATTGGTACTTTATGTTTATTTGCCAGCCGTTTATGTATAATCCAGCAAAAGTTGTAAAAACTAAAACTAAATTAATTTATACCCTATTTTTCGTAAAATTTATAATTTTGAGAAAAAGAAAAACTACTAAAATCTATTTTAATGATACAAAAAAACGCATGAAAAGTCAATAGTTTCATAAATAAGATAAGAGAAAATACAGGAATATAACTACATAATTGGATAAAAACAAAGAGGTTTTTATCCATTAGGGGTCAAACAAGGGGTCATAAATTAATAAAAAAAGGACTGATACACAATGCCTAAAAGAGGAGAAAATATACGCAAAAGAAAAGACGGTCGTTGGGAGGCAAGAATACTCACAGAGAATGGAAAGCATAAGTCTATATATGCCGAAAGCTACTACGAAGTCAAAGAAAAACTGAAAAAGACAGAAGAAACTAAAGAAAAAACAGGCATAGGAAACATTACCTTTGAACAGCTATGCGATAAATGGATAAAAGAAAATGAAATAAAGAATAAACAATCAACAACAGCAATATATAAAGGAATCATACAAAAGCATATAAACTCCTATTTCGGAAGTATCAGAACAAACAAAATAGAAATAAATCAAGTAAACACATTCATAAGGTTTAAAACCCATCAAGGAGAATTACAGGCGAACACAATAAATACCATTATAGTGGTATTAATACAAATTATTAAGTACGGAGAAAAACAGGGCTATATACAAAATTTCAGATATGATATAACCAAGCCGGCAACCACTACAAAAGAATTGGAAATACTTACAAAAGAAGAACAAAAAATCCTTGTGAATTACATCAAGCCTAAGATAACAAGTGAAAACATTGGAATATTACTATCACTTTATGCAGGGCTAAGACTGGGCGAAATATGTGCCTTACAATGGCAAGATATAGACACAAAATTAGGAACAATAGTAATAACAAAAACTATGCAAAGAATATCAACAACAGATAAAAATGCACAAAGTAAAACAATGATAATAATTGATACTCCGAAAAGTCAAAAATCAATCAGAAAAATACCTATACCCGATTTTCTGTTGTTTGAGTTAAAGAAATTATCAAAAGGCTGTCACCAAAATGCTTATGTACTCACATCAAGTCAAAATAGATATATAGAGCCAAGGAGCTATCAATACAAATTCAAAAAATATTTAAAACAAGCAGGAATACGAAATATCAACTTTCATGCACTAAGGCATACCTTTGCAACAAGAGCAGTAGAACAAAACATTGATATCAAAACATTAAGCGAAATATTAGGACACGCTACAGTAAACTTTACATTAGATAGATATGTGCACCCATCATTCAATCTCAAAAAGCAAAACATAGAAAAACTTGCCATCTTCTATTAGGGGTTAAAAAATGGGTCAAAAACAAAGCGGAAGCCCATAAAATCAGGGTTTCCGCTTATCTTTTCTCAAAATTATAAATTTTACGAAAAGTATATACTTTTTCATTCCAATATATATTATTCTTTTCCATTGGTTTTTAGAACAGACAGACATAAACAGCTTGTCTGTTTTTGTATTTTTAGTGCGACAGGCATGTCGCTTATCTAATCGATGAAAGTCTGTAGTGGAGGTATATATCGCCAACCACATAGAGAAGCACAAGCTATCCATTGTGAGGTGGAAGTGGAGGAAGTGTGTATCAAACTTAAACAGGCTAATATATCTATCAAACCAATACGAAAAAGTTCATATTTAATATAAATTGAACCGCCATTTGCGTTAACCGCTTGAGTGGTGGTGTGAGAGGGGAAAAATTCATTAAGAATTATCTTCTACTCGATTTAAAGTTGCAAACTTCCTTCAAGAACCGATTATTTTGTTTGTGCCATTTTATTATCGATATGTTTTATTATAATATATTTTTAATTGAACCAAAATATAATATTTTCTGAAAAAATAAACCGTCTAAAAAGTGTACTAACTTAGCAAGCCTTGCATAAATATGGTAGTAAGATAGGATAAGCTCCGACATACCCTGCAAACCGCTTGTTTACTGAATTTATTTATTCCTTTGGCACATGATGTAATACAGGGGTCTTGGACTTACGTCCGAGACCCCTGTATTACATCATGGCAGTGTATCAAGTCATAAATAAATATCAATAATCAGTAAGCGGTTTGCGTAGCGAGTTTATAAAGTAATATATAAATAAAAGATAAAATAAATAATTATAATAATAAATTAAATAAAATATAAAAATAAAATAATAAGAAAAATAAGTAATAATAAATTAGGATATCGTTTTTTAAAAGAAGAAATTCGGTGTTTGTTTCAACCCATAAATAGAGAGAAAGAAAATATTAGAGGGAGTTTATCCAAAACACCGCTATAGCAGGAGTTATCAGAATAAAGCAAGGTGTGTTGCTTTATAGCTTTTAAAAAATTAAATATTGGGGGTGCATATGAGACTGACCGAAAGAGACTATACAGTCTTAAAACAGCTTGACCGCTGGCGATTTTGTCTTAGCCGACATATGGTTTATTTAGGCGGATTTTCCAGTCAGCGAACCACAGACAGAAGATTAAAAATGCTGACAGAAGCAGGATATATACAACGCAAAAAAATTCTATACGGAGTACCGTACTTATATTCTTTAACCTATAAGGGAAAAGTGATAATACATACTTCTTTAAAAGAAGAAAAAATCAGAATTGAGAAAATAACACATGATATTGCCGTATTAGACACAGCCATCTACTTTATGCTGAAATACGGAGTTAAACAAGAGGATATTTTAACAGAAAAAGAATTGCACCGATTGGACGGGTTCAGTACAAGGAAACATCAACCCGATTTTGTTATTAAAAACCAAGACGAAAGAACTTGTATTGAGGTGGAACTCACATTAAAAGCCAAAAGCAGATTAGAGAAGAACATACAAGAAAATTTTATGAATTACGACTATCAAAAATGGATTGTGCCAAATACACAAATCCGAATCAAAAATATTTTGCAGGAAAATAATTTTGTTTATCCGCTTGAAATAATGGATTTAGAGGAGGTCGTAAACTATGTTAGAAACTATACTAAATCGGACTTATAAATTATCAAAGAATAATTTTAGTAATTTGCATGATAATTCCTGCTATCCTTATGTGCGTTGAAATCAGAAAGCATTTTATTTTAAACCGTATTTACAATTTCAGAAAAGAAGTGAAGCGTACTAAAATGAAACGAATAAAATTTAAAAATGATCCTATCAAATCTACTTTAATCGGCACAACATCAGGCAAGAAACCAGTGTACATACCCGATAATGCAAAGCATATTTTTGTATGCGGTACTACAGGGAGCGGAAAAACTGTTGCACTCAGCAATTTTATAAAAACCTCAATTGATAAAAATTATCCTGCTTTGATTATTGATGGCAAGGGCGATACTTCCGATGGTTCAATGTTGGATATTATAAAAAGACTGAATACAAACAAAAAAGTGTATGTCATAAACTTAACGCAATTATTCAGTTCCTGTAAATATAATCCGTTTCAAAATGCAAGTCCGACAGTTGCCAAAGATATGCTTATCAATATGACAGAATGGAGCGAGGAACATTATAAATTAAATACCGAACGTTATTTACAAAGATTAGTTTTGTTGCTTCACAAGGGCAATATTAAATTATCATTTAAAAATATCATTCATTATATGCCGATAACAGAATTTTTAAAGTTAAGTGCGGAGCTTATGAAAAATGACACCATTTCTAAATTTGAACACACAGAAAATACCAATATTGCCAAAAACAGCGGTAAAATTGCAGAAAATGCAGTCGCAAGATTTGCCACTATACAAGAAAGCGAATTAGGTTCTATTTTTGATGATGACGGAATTGATATATACACAGCACTAAAAGAAAAAGCGATTATATTATTTATTCTCAATCCATTAATCTATCCCGAATTATCTTCTTTAATCGGACGATTAATTATGATTGACGCTAAAAAAGCAATCAGCAAGCTATTTTCCGAAAGCAACGAGCGAACATTTTTTATTTTTGATGAAATCAATGTGTATGCTTCACCTGTATTAGTTGATTTAGTCAACAAAAGCAGGAGTGCCAATGTTACCAGTATTTTAGCAACGCAAAGTCTTTCAGATTTGGACTTTGCCAATGGTGAAGCCTTTAAGGAACAGATTATTGAAAACTGCAACAATTATCTTGTATTAAGGCAAAACAGTTCTGTTAATGCGGAGCATTGGGCGAATATATTAGGCACAAGAAGCACAATGGAAGTAACCTATCAATTACAGCAAAAAGGACTGAATACTTCTGAAACGGGGTTCGGTTCTGCAAAACGAGTAAGGGAATATCTATTCCACCCTGACGATATTAAAACTATGACCACAGGAAAGGGAGTGTTTCTTTCAAGAGATACAGGACAGCAATGTAAAATAAACATACATAAGCCATTTTAAACAAATGAAACGAATTGGAGGTATCATTATGTTAGAAAAACTTATTAAAAATCTTGCTAAGAATTTTATTTATATTGTATGGGTAATCATCTATTTTTCCCTTGCATGGAGTATATTGGGTGCAGATTGGGATTCCTTTATTCTTGTTTTCTTTCTATATGGTATCTCAATTCTGATTGCTCTTTCTCCTATCGGAGAAGTGTTATTGCGGTTTGTTGAAAAAGTAAGACCAATTTCAACAAGAGAAGAAAAAGAATATTTACTACCAATATTTGAGGAAGTCTACGAAAATGCCAAAGAAAAGGATATAAAATTAAATGACAATATTAGATTGTATATTATTGATAATATGTATGTAAATGCTTTTGCTATCGGGAGAAAAACAATAGCGGTCACAATGGGAGCAATACAAACCTTTTCACAAGATGAATTAAAGGGTGTTATTGCACACGAATTCGGGCATTTATCAAACGGAGACACGAAAGCATTATTGTTAAGCACCATAGGCAACGGAATATTTACTATTCTAATATTCATTATGAGAATTATAATGTTAATAATCGAAGTTGTTTTTTCTTTAATGAGAATACCATTTTTAGATGTTTTTGCGGTAGTTGCAAGATTTTTATTCGATATTGGAATTATAATATTTTCCTATGTCAGCCAAATTATTCTATCTATAAACAGCAGACAAAACGAGTTATGGGCAGACAAATTTGCCTTTGATATCGGATATGGAGAAGAATTAATTGATTCCTTATACATACTTCAAAAAATCAGTCTACCACACAATTTAAGCATATTAGACCGACTAAGAGCAAGCCACCCGAATACAGCAAAAAGAATTGAACATCTCGAAAATTTACTAGATTCGCAAGATGAAGAAGTGTTTATCACAGTATAAAATACTTTTCCTTTATCGCTTAATAAATAAAAAGTGCAGACATAAGAAAAACAGACTGTGTTTTATAAAACATGGTCTGTTTTTTGCTGTCTGCCATATAATTGATTTTGCGATTTAAGGGAAAGTTGAGATAATTACATATAAATATTTTTCACCTCATAAAATGGTTGTGAGGTGGTCTATTATGTCAGAAACGACAAAATCAAATTGTAAAAACTTTTTTAAAACAAATGACGAAGTAAAAAGAAAAACTGCTTTTAATCAGAGGTGGATTGAAATAATAAATCTCTGTGAGAAAGCTACAAAAGAAAAAAATAAATGATTTTATATTTACTTTGTCAACTATTTTGTATACAATATAGTTATGCGGATAGTTGATTTATCTAATCTGTAAAAGGAGGAGAAAATTAACTATGAAAGTCGCAATATATCCTCGTCTGTCGGAGGAGGACAGAAATAAAAAGAATGAGACAGATGAAAGTGAAAGCATTCAAAATCAAAAATCTATGTTAATTGAATATGCCATTAATCAAGGCTGGGAAATTTACGATATATATACAGATGAAGATTATACAGGAGCAGACAGAAACAGACCCGAATTTAACCGCCTGTTAAAAGACGCCGAAGCACGAAAATTTGATATTGTGCTTTGTAAAACGCAATCGAGATTTACCAGAGAGCTTGAACTTGTAGAAAAATATATACATGGACTTTTCCCTATATGGGGTATTCGATTTGTCAGCATTGTTGACCATGCGGATACTGATGTCAGAGGTAATAAAAAGGCAAGACAAATTAACGGATTGATTAATGAATGGTATTTAGAGGACTTATCTGAAAACATTAAAAGCGTTTTCAATAACAAAAGAAAAAATGGTGTACATATCGGTGCGTTTGCTTTATATGGTTATTTAAAAGACCCTGAACAAAAGGGACATTTAATTATTGATGAAGAAGCGGCACAGGTTGTCAGAGAAGTATTTACGCTGTTTGCGCAAGGTTACGGTAAAACAAATATTGCTCGTATTTTGAATGACAGAGGTATTCCTAATCCAACCGAATATAAAAGGCAAAAAGGATTACGTTATAAACAACCAAAGTCAAAGTGCAGTACATTATGGAAGTATTTTTCTATATCCGATATGCTGACAAATGAAATTTATATCGGCAATATGGTACAGGGAAAATACGGAAGTATTTCATACAAAAGCAAAATAAACAAGCCGAGACCAAAAGAAAAATGGTATAGAGTTGAAAACACGCACGAACCAATTATTGACCGTGAATTATGGGACAGAGTACAGGCTTTAATTAAAGAAAAAAGCAAGCCATTTTCTAACGGTAAAATCGGAATTTTTGCTCGTAAAGTAAAATGTATGTACTGTGGTTATACTTTACACTCAACCAAACATGCAGACGGCAGACATTATTTGCAATGCCCTACAAGACATGTTTCAAAGGAAGCGTGCGAGGGAAGTATGATTTCTATGAATGTTCTTGAAAAAATCGTATTAAAAGAACTACATGAACTATCATCTAAATATATAGATGAAACTTATATTTCAGAGCATACCGAATTTAATAACAGAATTTCCGAACAAATCGCAATGAAACAAGATTTAATTTCTGAATACCAACGCAAAAGTCTTGAATGTTCGGAGGGAATTAAAAATCTGTATTTAGATAAGGTTAAAGGACTTATTACAGAAGATGTTTTTATTGACTTGACAAAAGATTTACATGCCGATAAAGACAGAGCCGATGAAACTATACTTTCCATATCAGAGGAAATTGAAGAACTGAAAGAAAAATTAAACCGTGCAAAGAGCAAAGCAGAACGCATTAAAGAATACACCGATGTACAAAAATTAACCCGTGAAATTGTTGACACAATGATTGATTATACTGAAGTTGGAAAACGAATTCCGGGAACAAGAAACAGACCTGTTAATATTTACTGGAATTTTTAAGAAGTCAGTAAAATCAACGGTTACAGAAACCTAATCTTAGGTTTGAAAAATCGTGCCCGAACAAAAAGCACGTTCAACTTATGACAACATTCTAAGATTCTGCGATGATTATGATGTAAAGGACGCTATACGTTTTTTACGTGAACGTGAGGTTGTGCACTATCAGCGCTTTGGCGAAAACCTCAGACTGCTCACCGATAAGCTCGACGAAAAGAACTTCTATGCTTTCAACCCCGAATTTGATAAGCAATGTTTTAGTAACTGTATGAAGAAAAAATAAAACTTTCCTTATTCTATAGCTATATAAATTATTTTTGATTTTTCAGAAAGCAGAGCAGGTAGACACTAACACACTGCTCTGCTTTTGTAAAACCACCGTAACATCTATAATAATATATACAATCAAATACCAACGTTTATAGTAACTTTGAAGCTGTTCAAAACTATTTATTACGTTAATATATGATTTTCATTCAGACTTTTCATAAAAAGGACAGTTACCGTCAAGATTTATATTGCTCCTGTGTCCCTCTAAATTTTCATCTTTAGATCCTCCATGATAGTTTGAACATAAAGTACACTTTTCTTCAACTATTTTTTCTAAACGACATTCATATTCAGCTCTCGGCAATACAGTAATCTCAAGTTCACGTATACATTTAATATGAGAAATATTCAGGTAAACAATTTCTGTTTCTTCGCTTATAAAATAAGGCTCTCTGCAATTATCATCAATAAAGCGAACAAGCTCTATGAATTGTAAATTGCTGTTATTAAGGTACTCTGCAAACTGCTTTAAATTTGTTATTCCGTCAGGATATTGATAATATTCATATTCAATTTCAATAGCTTTCACTTTATGTTTCCTCCGTGTTTTTAATAAAAATTAGCTTTCATCGACTTATACAACTAATTAAACAGGCGTTCAATCTGCAATTGACTGAACGCCTGTTAATGTAAAAATTATTTTCTGTTGTTGCGGTTAAAATTACCTCTGCGATCGTTATTATGAGGTCTGCGTGGGCGTGACTGCCTGTCGCTATCGGGATCGTTTTCCGGAGTGAGCCCGTCAACGTCGATAAGAACCTGACGACGTGAAAGGTTAAGTCTGCCCTTGTCGTCAATCTCCATAACCTTTACACGGATAATATCGCCTACGTTTACAACATCGGTTACATTCTCCGTTCTCTTAACGTCAAGCTGTGAAACGTGCACAAGACCTTCCTTGCCCGGTGCAATCTCAACAAATGCACCGAAATCCATAATGCGTGTAACCTTGCCGAGATACATTGCGCCCGGCTCGGGGTCAACTGCTATTGTGTTAATAATTTCAATTGCATGCTTACACTTATCACTGTCAAGACCTGATACAAATACCTGACCGAATTCGCCATCCTCTTCAATATCAACCTTAACGTCACATTCAGCCTGAATTTCTTTGATAACCTTACCGCTCTTGCCGATAACCTCGCTGATTTTGTCAGCCGGAATTGTTGTTGTGAACATCTTGGGAGCATATTCTGAAAGCTCGGCTCTCGGTTCAGATATAGCCTTGAGCATAACCTCATCAAGGATATAAATACGAGCCTTGTGAGTCTTTTCAAGCGCCTCTTTAACCATTTCGGGTGTAAGACCGCTGATTTTTAAATCCATCTGTATTGCTGTGATACCTGTGTGAGTACCTGCTACCTTAAAGTCCATATCGCCGAAAAAGTCCTCAAGTCCCTGAATGTCTACCATTGTCATCCAACGCTCGCCCTCGGTGATAAGACCACAGGAAATACCTGCTACGGGTTCCTTGATCGGAACTCCCGCATCCATAAGAGCAAGAGTTGAGCCACAGATTGAGCCCTGTGAGGTTGAACCGTTTGACGAGAGAACCTCGGAAACAAGCCTTAATGCATAAGGAAACTCCTCAACAGGAGGAATTACGGGAACAAGCGCACGCTCTGCAAGTGCACCATGTCCGATTTCACGTCTGCCGGGGCCACGGCTCGGCTTTGTTTCACCAACCGAGTAGCTCGGGAAGTTATAATGATGGATATATCTCTTTTCAGTTTCGCCGTCAATACCGTCAAGCAGCTGCTTGTCCGACACGGGACCGAGTGTTGCAATTGTGAGAACCTGAGTCTGACCTCTTGTGAACATACCCGAACCGTGAACTCTGGGGATTACGTTAACTTCGGAAGCAAGAGGACGAATATCATCCATTCCTCTGCCGTCAACACGCTTCTGCTCATCGAGCAGCCAACGGCGTACAATAAACTTCTGCGTCTTATAAAGGCACTCGTCAATAAGCGCTTCGCTTTCGGGATAAATTTCGTCAAACTTCTCGTGAACTTTCTCATAAATAGGCTTCAATCTTTCGTCACGAACAGTCTTATCATCTGTATCAAGAGCGACCTTAACGTCCTCTTCTGCAAATTCCTTGATAGCCTCAAACATATCGTGGTCTGGCTCAAGACTTGCAAATTCAAACTTAGGCTTGCCGATTTCAGCCTTAATCTTCTCAATAAACTCAATAATAGGCTGGTTAGCCTCATGGCCTGCCATAATAGCGTTATACATCTCCTCATCGGAAACGCAGTCAGCACCTGCTTCAATCATAGCAATTCTTGAGCTTGTTGACGCAACTGTTGTAGCCATTTTTGAAACTTTTCTCTGTTCTTCTGTGGGGTTGATAATAAATTCGCCATCAATCATACCAACCGAACAGCCCGAGATAGGACCGTTCCACGGAACGTCTGAAATTGAAATAGCGATTGAAGCGCCAATCATAGCAACGATTTCAGGCTGGCAGTCGGGGTCAACGCTCATTACCGTGCACACAATTGAAACGTCGTTGCGCATACTTTTGTCAAAAAGAGGACGGATAGGACGGTCGATTACACGGCTTGTAAGGATAGCCTTTTCAGAGGGTCTGCCCTCTCTCTTAAGATAGGAACCGGGAATCTTACCTACGGAGTACATTTTCTCCTCATAATCAACTGAAAGCGGGAAAAAGTCTACTCCCTCTCTGGGCTTTGCCGAAGCAGTCACTGCAACATGAACTGTTGTGTCACCGTAATGCACAAGGCATGCACCGTTTGCAAGCTGGGTCATTTTGCCTGTTTCAACCTTTAAGGTTCTGCCTGCAAACTCTGTTTCAAATACTCTGTACTTGTCAAAAGTCATAATTTTATTCATTGTAAAATCCTTTCCAAAGCTCTAAGCTTCTATATATTTCAGCGGGATTTTACGCCGATTTAGCAATAAAACCATTTAATAAACCATAAGATAATATTTTGAAATCAATTTTGTATCGCACTGAATCTTTAATAATACACATCTTAATACAAAAGTGTTCATATTTAGTTTATTCAATCGTTTTACCGCTAAAAAACAGCAAATAAAAATCCCGCAATAAACCGAATTTAGGGCAAGCTTACGCTTGCCCTGAGATTACGAAAATTACTTACGGATACCAAGTCTTGCGATGATAGAACGGTATCTTTCAATATCTACCTTTGTGAGGTAAGCAAGAAGGCTTCTTCTCTGACCAACCATCTTGAGCAGACCGCGTCTGCTGTGATGATCCTTCTTGTGAACCTTGAGGTGCTCGGTAAGGTCATTGATTCTCTTAGTAAGAAGAGCAATCTGAACCTCGGGAGAACCTGTGTCGCCCTCGTGAGTAGCGTATTCAGCCATTATAGCCTGCTTTTCTTCTTTTAACATTTATTATTCCACCTTTTAAAAAATTTGAAGCCCTAAGCCGTTAAAGCTATATCTCAGGACAGGGCTGTGAAACTCCGCTATGCGGCTTAATCCCTGCTCCGAGGTATGGGTCAACTGTTACATTGTAGCACACCAAACTTAAAAAGTAAAGTATTTTAAGTTAAAAAGTATTGTTTTTTATATTTTTAATTTCCCTTGCCTTGTCAATAAGCTCTTGCTTTTCTTCTTTTGAAAGCATACGGTAAATCCCGATAAGTTCACGTTCTTCATTTGTAAGATTGTACATCGGCATAACAAAATCATGAAGATTTTTCTCAAAATTTTCCTGCCCTAAAATTGCATTAACATCCACGCCGTAGATAGCAACAATCTTTTTGAGAATTTCAAAGCTTGGTTCAGAAACACCCGTTTCGTACTTCGTGTATGTGGTGCGGTTGAGGTTTAGAATATCAGCAATCTCCTGCTGAGTAAAACCGCAAAGCTTTCTATATTTAACAAGATTTTTACCAAAGGATTGATTTACATTACTGCATTTTCTTTTCGGCATACTTTCACATCCTATTATAAATTAAGGCTACACCTGTTTTACATTATAGTACTTTTTTTTAGCATTTTCTACACTTGTTATTATTATTCACAAACTATTTTTTCTTTTTCTTTCACATTTTATTTTCCCCATAAAAGTATTTTTTATGTTAAAGTAATTTTTATTTCAATTAAAAAATATTGAATAAAAGGTCTTGAAAAATTATGTATAATAATATATAATAATGCTTGTATGATTTTAAATTATGCTTGCTGGAGTAGCGCAGCTGGTAGCGCAACTGATTCGTAATCAGTAGGTCGAGGGTTCAAGTCCCTTCTTCAGCTCCAGTCGAGTGCCTCGACACGCAAATCGCGTTCGGGGCACTCTTCTTTATTTTATGTTAGATGCCCACGTCAGCACTGACATTTTTCTCATAGTTATAAAAACCGTATTGGAAAGCCGTTTTAAGGCATTTTCAATGCGGTTTTATTCTATTAAAAAAGCCTGTCCTTTATCGGGCAGGCTTTAAAAATATTCTTTTGTTTTGCTTATTATTCTTCGCTTAAATACTCACCGAGTGCTGAGTTAAAAATCTCTTCTGATTTCTTCATCATTTTTCTTACAGTTATCACACCGCATTTGTCTGAAATCATATCAACCGCCTGAGAATAAACCTCGGGAGTATTATGGGTCATTGAATGAGCGTCACTGCCGAGAATGTCAATCATCCCTTCACCTATCAACTTTAGCAACTTTCTGCGTTTAAGGATTGAGCTTTTCTTTGTATAGTTGCTGATGTTCGTCTGAATTACTACGCCCATATCCCGCAGTTCCTGCAAAGTTCCCTTATCACTCACAAGCACCTCGTATCGTTCAACGTGCGGAATAACGGGAATAAGTCTATGATTTTCAATCAGCATACTAAGCTGCTGCAATGTTTTGTTGGAAAACGATGAACTGTAGCTGAACTCGGTTAAAATATAGCGTGATTTTCCATAGGTAATTCCCGACAAATCATCATTATTAAATAGAAACTTTGTTACGTAAACCTCTGCACCGAGGACTATATTCATACCGTCAGGTTTATTAGGCAAAAACTCCTCGTAAGCAATTTGACGTTTTTTGATAAAATCTTCAACACTCATTTCGTTTGTATAGAAATGCGGAGTAAAGCATACGTTAGAAACATTCTGTTTTTTCAAGCAATTGAGCAGCGCAAGGCTGTCTTTAACAGTCCTTGCACCGTCGTCAAAGTCAGGCAGAATGTGAGAATGCATATCAAAATACTGCATTATTTTATCACCCGATTAAAGCATTTTGCAAACGAGGTAGCCCATTTCTTCACAACCGACTTTAGTCATTCCGTCTTCGTAAATATCAGGGGTACGGTGGGTTTCAAGAACCTTTGCAACAGCATTTTCAATTGCATCAGCCGCCTCTGGTTTGTCAAGTGAATAGCGAAGCATCATAGCAACGGAGAGTATAGTTGCAAGCGGATTTGCAATTCCCTGACCTGCGATATCGGGTGCAGAACCGTGAATAGGCTCATACAGTCCAAACTTTCCGCCTGAAAGACTTGCAGAAGCAAGCATACCGATTGAGCCGGCAATCATTGAGGCCTCATCGGAGAGAATATCACCGAAGATATTTGAAGTAACTATAACATCAAACTGACGCGGATTTCTGACAAGCTGCATAGCGCAGTTGTCAACATACATATGATTAAGCTCAACCTCGGGATAATCCTTTGAAACTCTGATTACAGTTTCTCTCCAAAGACGCGAGGACTCAAGAACGTTAGCCTTGTCAACGCTTGTGAGCTTTTTGTTTCTTTTCATCGCAAGGTCAAAGGCAACTCTTGCAATTCTTTCAACCTCTGCAACGCTGTACATTTCTGTATCCCACGCAGCGGGCTGTCCATCAACTTCTTTTCTGCCTCTTTCTCCAAAGTAGATACCGCCTGTAAGCTCACGAACAATCATAATATCAAGTTTTCCGCCGATAATGTCATCCTTAATCGGTGAAGCACTTTTGAGAGGTCCGAAAATAACTGACGGACGAAGATTTGCAAAAAGTCCGAGTGCTCCTCTGATTCCGAGAAGTCCTGCCTCAGGGCGGTTATTTCCGGGGAGTGAATCCCACTTGGGACCGCCAACCGCACCGAGAATTACGCTGTCGGAAGCCTTGCACTTTGCAACTGTTTCATCGGGAAGCGGAACGCCTGTAGCGTCAATTGCGCATCCTCCGAGAAGTGCCTCGTCATATTCAACAGTAAAACCAAATTTTTCTCCTGCTGTGTCAAGCACCTTTACAGCCTGATTAACAATTTCAGGACCTATGCCGTCACCCTTGAGCAATGTAATTTTATAGTCTGCCATTTTATATTTCTCCTTTAGAATTATTTTTGTTTTATCGCGCAGTAAATGTAACAATAATAATGATATTGCCTATTGAGTTTGATGTAATCTGCGGACATGGCACGCCATGACCCTACAAATGTAAAATAAGCGTATGCAAAAAATAAAAAATATTTCTTTATGTATTATTGCACAACTGATTAATAAAGATTGTAAACCATGCTACAATTTGACAGAATTTGAACTTATTTACTGTCAATCAAGCTCCCTTTTCATCGGAATTGTCTGAAACACCTCGCACACCTTGTCACGCTGCCACAACATTGGTGTTACTCGCAAAGAATAGCCAAAACCGTTGTCCATAGTCCACTCAAAAGGTTTTGCCTGCGGAAGTCCGTAAACTGCAAGCAATGTCATAATCACACCTCCATGAGTGACTATTACACTTTCTGTCGTACCTGTTTTCATAAGTCCCTCGACAATGCTCTCGAACATAAGGCAGATTCTTCTGGTAAAATCTGCGTTGCTCTCCCCTCTCGGAGGTTTTACCGAATTGTCGCCTGCGAGCCATTTTTCAAAGTCGGGGTCGTTTTTTAAGTTCTCGGCAGTTTTGCCCTCCCACTCTCCGAAATTGCATTCCGAAAGCCCTGTAATTGAAAGAGGATTAAGCTCCGGATAGAGAATCTTACAGGTTTCAACGCAACGTTTCAGCGGACTTGTAAACACAACCTGTGTGCCGGGATATCTGTACTCATAATCGAGTTTTTTTAAATCCGCCTTTCCCTTGTCGGAGAGAGGCACATCGGTTGTTCCGATATATTTACCTGAAAGCGTTTCATCGATTGCTCCGTGGCGAATGAAATGAATAATATAAGATTTCATAAAATTCTCCAAAACTATTTACAATTTGTTATTGCCTAGTTATACTATTAGTAATAACATAAATTTCATACAAAGTTATTATACTATTAATGAATTTGAGGTGTCAAGGTTTGAACAGCGATTTTCCGAGAATTATTACTTTTTTGCGCAAAGAAAGAGGTTTGAGCCAAAAGCAGGTTGCATCTGACTTGGGAATTTCACAAGCTCTGCTTTCGCACTACGAAAAAGGAATCAGAGAATGCGGTCTTGACTTTCTTGTAAAGGCGGCTGAATATTTTGAGGTATCGTGCGACTATCTGCTTGGCAGGACTGTTCAGCGCAGACTTGCCTCGGTAACTGCCGACGATTTGCCCGAAAGCGATGAGATAAGACACTTAAAAGGTAATATGATTAATCAGATTAATAAAAAACTCCTGATGAACACAACAACAGTTATTTTTGACTTGCTTGCCCAAATCGGCAGCAAACGCCTGACGAATGCGGCAAGCAACTACCTGATGAGCGCCGAATATCAGATTTTCAGAACCATTTATTCGGCTCAGGCGCAAAACTCACAGACAATGTTTTCAATTGACCGAAACAGATACAAGAACCTTAATTCTGCGTCAATGTTGATTGATCTTGAAATTATTGATATGCTGATTGAGAAAAACGAACTTTCGCTTTCGCTGTCACCCGACTTAATTTCAACGTATTTTGACAAAGGCGCATCGTCACTATTCAACCTCATTCAGTACGCTGAAAGAAATATTAAGAATGTTACTCAGGGCAGTAACGGAAGGTAGATTTAATTTATTGCGTTTTAACTACGCATATTCACCCAATATTCATTACTAACACTTAAAAACAAAAAGAGGAAACAGTGTTTTACTGTTTCCTCAAATTTTTTATTGCAAAATTTTATTCAGCAGAGAACTGGTCTTTGCCTACTGAGCAAAGTGGGCATACCCAATCCTCGGGAACTTCTTCCCATGGAGTGCCGGGAGCAACACCGTTATCAGGGTCGCCTACCGCAGGGTCATATACATAACCGCATACATCACATACATATTTCATATTTGTTACCTCATTAACCGAAATATCTCTTTAAAAGACCTGCAAAGCCTGCGCCGTGTCTTGCTTCGTCCTTAGCCATTTCGTGTACTGTGTCGTGGATAGCGTCAAGGTTCTGTGCCTTTGCACGCTTTGCAAGGTCAAATTTGCCTTCGCAAGCGCCTGTTTCAGCGTCTACACGCATCTGGAGGTTCTTCTTTGTGCTGTCTGTGATTACCTCGCCAAGAAGCTCAGCAAACTTTGCAGCGTGCTCTGCCTCTTCAAAAGCATACTTTGTGAATGCGGCTGAAACTTCGGGATAACCCTCTCTGTCAGCAACTCTTGCCATTGCAAGGTACATACCTACTTCGCTGCACTCGCCTTCAAAGTTAGCTCTTAAATCCTTGAGAATGTCCTCGCTCACACCCTGAGCAACACCTACTTCGTGAACTGTAGCAAATGAAGCCTCTTCGTCCATAGACTTGAACTTGTCAGCCGGAGCCTTACATACGGGACAAGCCTCGGGAGCTGTGGGTCCTTCGTGAACATAACCGCATACTGTACAATACCATTTCATAATTATTTCTCCTTTGTAATAAATATTAGTGTAAATTATTATTTCTACATTCAGGACAGATTCCGTAGTAAATAACATATCTGCTTTCAACAGCAAATCCTTTTTCGGAAAGTCTTGATGTAAAATCAAAATTCATATTCTCATCCTCTACGTCAAGCACCTTTCCACAACAGTTGCAGACAAAATGCGAGTGAGGTTTTACGTCAGCATCATAGCGTTCCTCACCGTTGACGTTGCAGATTACACGCACCGTTCCCTCATTCTTGAACAGTGCAATGTTTCTATACACTGTGCCAAGGCTAAGGTCGGGTATGTCGGGTTTTAGTTGATCATAAACCCAACGCGCACTCGGATGAGCGTCTGTTTCGCAAAGCACCTGATAAATGGCGTTGCGCTTTAAACTGAAATTATGTTTTGCCATAATTTTATCCTCGTTTAGTTTTGCTCAAAAATCAGTAATGATTATTGAGTTTATATATAGATTATCATAAAGCAAAATATTTATAATTACTTTTTAGAATTATAAATAAATTTTTATGTGAATATTTCATTTTTATGAGGTGAGGTCTTGTTAAGAAAATATATACTAAAACATATATGCTTTATTCTGCTTGCTTTTTCACTTATTTTTACCTCTATTGCATTTTTTGCAGGTGCCGGCAGTACAAAAAATAATACTGACAACGACGAGGTATTTCTGCCTATTATAATGTACCACTCAATTTTAAAAGACCAAAAGCTGCAAAACGACTACACTGTTTCCCCTACACTTATTGAAAATGATTTAAAGTACCTGACAAGCAACGGCTACACTACCGTGACTGTTGACGATTTAATAAATTATGTATATCACGGAAAAAAACTGCCTGAAAAATGCATTATGCTGACCTTTGACGACGGTTACTACAACAACTACTATTACGCATATCCGTTACTGAAAAAATACAAATGCAAGGCTGTTATCTCTCCGATTGCTTCAATGACAGAAAAGTTTACGCAGACTCAGGATATTTCTGTTTCATACGGTCACATAAGCAACGATGATATAAAGGAAATGGTAAGCAGCGGTTATGTTGAAATTCAGAATCATTCCTACGATATGCACACGCTCAAGCCCAGAAAGGGTGTGTCAAGAAAGCAGGGAGAAAGCTTTGACAACTACAAAAAGGCAATAACCGATGACATTACAAAAGCACAAAATTATCTTGAAAACGTGGCAGGTAAAAAGCCGAGCTGTTTTGTATATCCCTTTGGAGCAAAAAGCAACAGTACCGAGGAAATTGTGCGTGAGCTTAGTTTTGTATGTACGTTAACATGCACTGAAAAACCGAACGTCATTACAAGAGATAAGGAAAGTCTGTTTGAGCTTGGCAGATACAGACGTGACGGCAAAGAAAGTTTGGAAAGTCTGTTAAAAAGAATTTAATTAAATACACAAGAAAGCATAAAATCATATTTTCAATTTAATTTTAATATAATTAAAAGGAAATCTACAGCAAAATTTACGGAGGTATTACAATGACTGAAATGCCAAAAGCAAAAAAACATACCGTTATGTTTGATAACAGAGCAAAGCTTGTTATGACAGGTGTAGAGGATGTAAACGGATTTAATGAGGAAACCGTTTCGGTAAAAACAACCTGCGGAACTCTTATAATTAAAGGTGAAAAATTACACATTGACAAACTTAACCTTGAAACAGGCGATATTTCAATTGACGGAAAAATCAATGCCATGCAGTACATCGGAAGTGATATGTCACGCTCAAAGCTTTCAAAACTATTCAGATAATGCAGGTGTTTTAGTGGAACTTACTTTTGCTCAACAGTCAACAGCTTTTCTGCTTTCGTTTTTGCCGGGGCTTTGCTTAGGAGCGTTATACGAGGCATTAAGATTTATAAAACTTTGCTTTAATTTTGGAAAAGCAGGCACGATTGTAACCGACATTTTATTTATGCTTTGCTCGTCGGTATCGCTGTTTTTGTTCTCCCTAGCGTTTTTGCTCGGATTTGTGCGTATTTACGTTATTGTCGGATGCTTTGCGGGATTTTTATTCTTTAAGTTGACGGTCGGACGTCTTTTATCAAAAATCTACTGTCCCGTTATTTCATTTTTCAAGAAAAAAACACGAAAGATTCGCAATAAAATAAAAAAAATTACAAAAAAGCTATTGAAAAATGGATATAATATATTGTATAATATTTGTAAGAAAATAAGAATATTTGGAAAAGTGCCGCAAACTGCACTTGATAATACAAGGGTTATGGATAGCAATGAAAAAGAAAAATTCTCGTTCAAAAAATTTTCAGGCAGTTCAAAATCCCGAAAGCACAACAATAAAGGAAATAAAGCCTGAAAAAAAGAGAAAAAGACGTTACATTCTGCTTTATCTTGCAATCATTGGATTTGCGTTTTATGCAGTTATTACAATAATAAATCAAAATGTTCAGATTGCAGACAAAAGGTCAGAGCTTAAAGACTTGCAACAACAGATTAACGTTATTGAAATACAAACACAATATTTACAGAAGGTTCAGGGCTATAAGGGTGATGAACTTTCTGAATATATGGAAAAAATTGCAAAGGAAGAGCTTGGCTATATAAGCGAAGGCGAAAGAATTTTTATTAATGTAGCCGGCGACTAATTTTTATAATTAAAATAGTTAAAAAGGGTAGAATATTTTTAAGGGGTAATAAATTTTTATGGGTATCGAAGTCGGAATGATTTTAGAAGGTAAAGTGTCGGGAATTACAAAATTCGGAGCATTTGTTGATTTGCCCAATTCCAAAACCGGTATGGTACATATCTCGGAGGTTGCACCGACATTTATTAATGAAATCAGCGATTATGTTAAAATGGGACAAACCGTTAAGGTTAAGGTTCTCGCTTTAAACAACGGTAAAATCAGTTTGTCAATGAAGCAGGCAATACCCAAAGAACAGCAAAACAGACCGCAAAGACAAAACAGGAGCAGACAACCGTACAAACCCGCTCCGCCTGTAACGTCACCCGGAAATTACGAGTGGCAGAGTTCTCAGAAAAGTTCTCCGTCATCGTTTGAAGATATGATGTCAAAATTCAAGCAGACAAGTGAAGATAAGATATCTGATCTCAAGCGCGGCGGTGAAAGCCGTGGCTACAGCCGCAGAGGCAACGGCAACGGCAGAAAATAAATTCAGCAAATGCTGAAAGCTATTCCCTATTCGGGAAAATAAAACTTAATACAGGGAGGCAAATTTATGAAGATTACCTACACAGCAAGAAAAGTAAACCTCAGAGATAATTTCAAAGAAAGAGCAGAGAAAAAACTGCTGAAATTTGAAAAGCTGTTTTCAGAGGATGCGGCTGTTAATGTAGTTGTCACCCTCGAAAAAAAACGTCAGACTGTTGAAATAACAATCAGAGATAACGGTATGGTATATCGTGCCGAGAGCACTATGGAAGAAATGAACGACGCTCTCGACAAGGTTGTTGACATACTTATGCGCCAGATTCGCAAGAACAAGACAAGGCTTGAAAAAAGAATCAAAACAGGAATTATCGAAGATTTCGTTATGCAGAATCCCGAAACTGACGAAGTGGAGGACGATGACTACAAGGTTGTTCGTAAAAAACAGGTAATTATAAAACCGATTAGCGTTGACGAGGCTATTCTTGAGATGAATATGGTTAATCATAATTTCTTTATGTTTATCAACGCAGAAACCGATGATGTCAACGTTGTTTATAAACGTGCCGACGGAAATTACGGCTTACTTGAGCCTGCCGCTGACTAAACGACTAAACACACGGTTAATATTATTAATCTGAATTTCAGAGGGTATCGGCAAAACCGGTACCCTTTTTATATTATTTTGGAGGGCATATGAAACTAAATTTTTCTGCACCGTGCATTTTCGGACTTGAGGGAATCTGTGCAAACGAGCTTAGATACCTCGGCATTGAAAACGTAAGAGCCGAAAACGGCAGAGTGCTGTTTAGCGGCGACTTTTGCACGCTTGCAAAGGCAAACATAAATTCCCGCTATGCTGAGCGCATACAGATTCTTCTTGCTGAATTCGAGGCGCATACGTTTGATGAATTGTTTGAAAACGTAAGCAAGATTGAATGGGAAAACTTTATCGGCATTTCCGATGCATTTCCCGTCAAAGGCAGATGTCTGAATTCAAAGCTTATGAGTGTTCCCGACTGTCAGAAAATCATAAAAAAAGCCGTTGTGTCACGTCTTTCGAAAAAATATATGCTCTCATGGTTTGAAGAAACAGGTTCGCTGCATCAGATTCAGTTTTTGATTTTAAACGATAAGGTAAGCGTTATGCTTGACACATCGGGTGCAGGACTTCACAAAAGGGGCTACAGAGCAGAATCAAACGACGCTCCGATTAAGGAAACACTTGCCGCCGCTATGGCGGAGCTTGCTAAAGTTCGCCCGAACCATTTTGTATGCGACCCTATGTGCGGAAGCGGCACGATTCTCATTGAGTCTGCTATGAAAGCACTGAATATTGCGCCAGGTGCTAACCGATATTTTTCCTGTGAAAAGTGGAGTTGTGTTCCCAAAAATGTTTTTAAGGATGAGCGTGAGCTTGCACGCTCACATGTAAGAACAAACATTGATTTTCACGCAGAAGGCTCGGATATTGACAAAACAGCTCTTGAAACAGCTGTGCACAACGCTGAGCTTGCAGGAGTTTCGGACAGAATTAAATTTTTTAAGCGTGACATAAAAGACTTTGAGCTTGGCGAAGATTACCAAACTGTTATCACCAATCCCCCCTATGGAGAACGACTGCTTGATGTAAAATCTGCTGAAGAGCTTTACAAGGTAATGGGACAAAAATTTATCCGTTCAAAGGGCAAAAGCTACACGATTATCACACCCGACGATGACTTTGAAAAAATTTTCGGAAGAAACGCTGATAAACGCCGCAAAATGTACAACGGCACTCTGAAATGCCAGGTATATATGTACTTTAAATAGATTTTACATCTGTAACCGCAACAAAAGCTTAGGGAGATACAAGGATAACCCTGTATCTCCCATAAACTTTATTAAAATGATTGGGACAAATCCAATTCATAGAGAATAGCTTTATTTTAATTCTTGAAATTATGGCACGAACTGCTCATCGGGCAGTTTGAACAACCGCATCCACAGGAGGATTTTCCCTTTTTCTTGTTTCGCACCATAGAAATGATAATTGCAACAACTACAGCAACTATTATAAGTGTAATAATTACAGTCGCTAAATTTTGATAAATCCAAGCAAGCATTTTAAAAACTCCCGAATAATTTTATTTTACTGTCCTAACCCTCTTATTGAGTTTGGTAGACTCTTTGTATGGCTTGAACAGCATATAGAGCATAACCGCAAGTAATACAATTGCAATAATAAGACCGATAACATTAAGATTTCCTGTAAAAGCAGAGCCTATCTGATTAATCATCATCGAAATCGCATAGGCAAAACCGCACTGATAAAGAATTGCAAATGCAGTCCATTTTGCCGAGTTCATCTCACGCTTGATTGCACCGATTGCGGCAAAGCAGGGTGCGCAAAGAAGATTGAATGTAAGGAACGAAAAACCGCTTACGGAAGTAAACGCCGCTGAAATATTCTGGTAAACTGTTGCGTCGCCGCCTCCGTAGAGAATACCGAGCGTTCCGACAATATTTTCCTTTGCCACAAGTCCTGTGATTGACGCAACAGCCGACTGCCAATTGCCCCAACCGAGGGGATTGAAAATCCACGCGATTGCGTTGCCTATTACAGCAAGAATACTATGGTCAATCTGTTCATCTGAAAGCATACAGAATGAACCGTCAACAAATCCAAAGTATGTTGTAAACCAAACAAGGATTGTAGAAATCAGAATGATTGTACCTGCCTTTTTGATGAATGACCAGCCACGCTCCCACATTGAGCGCAGAACATTGCCGACTGTAGGCATATGATATGCTGGTAATTCCATAACAAACGGTGCAGGCTCTCCCGAAAACGGTCTTGTCTTTTTAAGCATAATACCCGAGATAACGATAGCCGCCATACCCATAAAGTACGCACTGGGTGCTACCCACCATGCTCCGCCAAAGATTGCACCTGCAATCATTGCGATAAACGGCAGCTTTGCGCCGCAGGGGATAAATGTAGTTGTCATAATAGTCATACGGCGGTCACGCTCGTTTTCAATCGTTCTTGAAGCCATAATGCCCGGAACACCGCAGCCTGTACCGATAAGAACAGGAATAAAGGATTTGCCTGAAAGACCGAATTTGCGGAATATACGGTCGAGCACGAATGCAATTCGTGACATATATCCGCAAGCCTCGAGGAACGCGAGGAAAATAAACAGTACAAGCATCTGCGGAACAAAGCCGAGAACTGCACCAAGACCTGCAACAATACCGTCGAGGATTAAGCCCTGAAGCCAGTCTGCACAATTAACTGCATTTAGTCCATCTTCAATTATCACAGGAATACCTGGAACCCACACACCGTAGTTTTCAGGGGCAGGTTCTTCACAATTGTATTTTTTATAAACTTCTACGGCAGATGAAAGCTCCTCACCTGTGAAAGTAACGTTCTCAACAGCGAGAGTTTCTTCGTCCTCAAGTGTGTATTCAGCTGTATCACTCGGTGAAAACTGTGAAGCATACGATTTTAGCGATGCTAAAGCAACGGCTGAATCAAAACTTTCCGACTCAACGTCCAGCGCTTGCGCAAGTTCCTCGCTTCCCTCTTTTTCCGAATTTATAAATGCATTTACTACGTTTGACGCATCACCGAATTCTCCTGATTCTTCTTCGTATGCCGAAGAGCCGATTCCGAGAAAGTGCCATCCGTCACCGAATACACCGTCGTTTGCCCAGTCAGTCGCCCATGTACCAACGGTTGTTACCGACACAAAATAAACAATGAACATAATTGCAGCAAAAATCGGAAGCGCCGCAAAACGGTTTGTTACTACCTTGTCAATTTTATCAGAAGTAGAAAGCTTGCCTGCACTCTTCTTTTTGTAACTGCCCTTCATAAGCTGTGCAATGTAAATATAACGTTCGTTGGTAATTATGCTCTCTGCATCATCATCAAGCTCATCTTCAGCCGCTTTGATGTCCTGCTCAATATGAGCCATAGCGGATTCGGAAAGTTTCAGCTGTTCAAGTACCTTGTCATCACGCTCAAAGATTTTGATTGCATACCAGCGCTGCTGCTCGGCAGGCATATCGTGAACAGCTGCTTCTTCAATGTGAGCAATTGCATGCTCAACAGGTCCCGAAAAAGTATGCATTGGAACGGTTTTTGAATTTTTCGCCGCGTCAATCGCCGCCTCTGCCGCCTCAGTAACTCCGTTGCCTTTAAGTGCCGAAATTTCTACAATTTTACACCCAAGCTCATTTGAAAGCTCTTCAATATTTATTTTGTCACCGTTTTTTCTGACAACATCCATCATATTGATTGCAACAACTACTGGAATTCCAAGCTCGGTAAGCTGGGTTGTAAGATACAAATTTCTTTCAAGGTTTGTGCCGTCAACTATGTTGAGTATAGCATCGGGACGTTCACCGATAAGGTAGTTCCTTGCCACAACCTCCTCAAGAGTGTAAGGTGAAAGAGAATAAATGCCCGGAAGGTCGGTGATAACTACACCGTCGTGCTTTTTGAGCTTGCCTTCCTTTTTTTCCACCGTAACACCCGGCCAGTTGCCGACAAATTGATTTGAACCTGTCAGCGCATTGAACAGCGTTGTTTTGCCGCTGTTCGGATTACCTGCAAGGGCAATTCGCAAATCCATATGTATTTCCTCACTTTCAAGTTAGCTTTAACTAACCTTTGTATTAAATAATAAGGGGAAGTAAGCCCCTTTGTTTTAAAAATTATTCTATCTCTATCATTTCAGCATCTGCTTTGCGGATTGAAAGCTCATATCCGCGTACAGTTACTTCGATCGGATCACCCAAAGGTGCGACCTTACGGACATGCACTTCTACGCCCTTTGTAATTCCCATATCCATAATACGGCGCTTTATTGCTCCCTCACCGTGCAGCTTTACGACCTTGACCGTATCACCGATTTTTACCTGTTTTAAAGTTTTCATCTTTTATCCTCCTTTTGGCTACCAATTTTAGTAAAGTTTCTGGTTAAATTAATTCTGCTTTTCTGCGGACGAGTTACACTGCAACAACTAAAAGCAACCGCCTTGCGCAAGCTTAAACCATAATTTTTTGTGCCATTTCCTTGCTTATGGCAACGCGGGATTCCTTTACCTTTACAATAACATTTCCACCGATTGTATTAATCACGGTTACTGCTCCGCCCACGTTAAAGCCGAGATTTTCAAGATGTGTTCTGACCTCCTGCTTTCCCCCAATTTTCTTGATTATGTTTTCTTCTCCTATGTCTGCAAATGTAAGCGGCATCATTACTTCACCCCTCAAAAAAATAAAATTAGCAGTAACTAACTTTAAATGTAAATTAAAAGTTAGTTTTCGCTAACCATTTTATATTATAATTATACATCCTGATTTTGTCAATATAAAGTCTCCTGTTTTTTCTTTGCAAAACCAAATTTCGTTAGGTTTCACATTTAGTTAGTCATCACTAACCATTCCATCTGTGCAAGATGACAATATAATTTGTAGCCGTACATATATTCTGAAATATTTCAAGATTCAAGAGTTTTTGATTTTCGGCGGTTTTGCTAAAACGCAAAACCGCCGAAAATCTTATCTTTCGATGTACAACTTGATAGCATAGTGGAAGAAATGATAAAACTACTATGATTAAATATGGCGTTGCACGAACATAATAATGGGGTTCAAAAATAATGAAACAAACAGGGAATAACAACCATTATTGATAATTAGTATTCAGCCTGCCTATTCCACAATATCAAGCACCGCTGTAAGACCTGTAAGTTTAATAATCTCCATAACATTTTCGTTCGGAGACTTTACTGTAAACCCATCCTTTTCAGCCATCAGCTTGTGCGCTGTGACTAAAGTTCTGATGCCTGCCGAAGAAATATACTCAAGCTGTGAAACATCAAGAATGATTTTGCTGCTCTCGGGAGCAATTTTATTAATTTCTCCTGTAAGTTCCGGCGAGGTCATAGTATCAAGCCTGCCGTCAATAGTAATTATTGTAACATTATTTTCCTTAGTTGTTTTTATGTTCAAATTAAGCACCTCTTTTATTTTTCTAACAGTGCTTCAACTTTATCGTTCGGCACTGCATTGTTTATATCAAGCTCAATTACCGTGTTGTTCATATTCAGAACTCTTATATAGCTGAGCTTTGTCGCTGTTTCTTTTATCAGCCTGATTCCGCCAAGCTTAAATAATTCCTCTTCTTCCGCCGTGTACTGCGTAGGGTCAAAAGGAACTCCGTCGTCACGTATGCGAAGAATAAGCTTGCCGTCAGATTGTGACAGATTGATATCAATATAATTTCGTTTTACATTCTTGTGATTATAGCCGTAGCGAGAGATATTAACCGCTATTTCCTCAACAGCAAGACCGATTATATTTGCGTTTTTACTGTCAATACCGTTGTCAACGCAGTATTCTATCAACTTCTTCGAAGCGCTTACAGCCTCTTGTTCCGTTCCCTTTATTGTAACATCACAACAGCTTTCATTGTCCTTCTCAGGCAGAAGCAAAAATCCTTTTTGCGGAAGCTTGCCGCGCTTTTGCTGTATCTTAGTAAAAGCACAAACTACAAGTATGGTCAAAGATTCACTTGCCACAGCCGCTTCACACACACCTACAATTCCCCACAAATACAAAAACAGAAATGTCATGGGAATCAGCATTATAAAATTTTGCAGCACAGTGTCGAGCGTTGCAGGCAAAGGCTTGAGAATAGTCTGATAATATGTTTGCAAAAATTTGTTGAACGCATAAAATATGAAGCACAGACTAAACACACGAATACATGTAAATGCGGTGTCCATAAGCTCCGCGTTATTGTAGCCAAACAACCCTGCAATAAGCTGAGGAAACATTAAAAATACAAGCGTGATAAATACCGTTAAAATTACGCACAGCGTTATAACTCGCCTTACAAGCCGTCTGATTCCGTAATAATCGCGCTCTCCGTAAAGTATTCCGCAGATGGTCTGAACAAGCCCGATAACTCCGCCGACAAACAGCTCTGCTATAAGAACAGAATTAGTGCATACCGAGAAAATCTCCATATCCGACTGACCGAGCAAACGGACAACGCAGGTGTTGAGTATCAGGCTTTTAACCGCCATCATAAGAAAAAACATACCCGACGGTGTTCCTGCCTTTATCGTATCAGGTAAGCCTTTGAAACATTCTGCCAAAGATATAAATTTCAGGCTGAGCATACGTTTTTTTGACAGTACATACGGAATCAGCAAAACAAGTCCGCAGGTGTATCCTATAATAGTCGATAAAGCAGTGCCGTACATACCTAGCGGAGTGAATTTTAAAAGCAGTACATCAAGAGTAAGATTTACAACATTTGCTATAACAAACATCATAGACCCTAATACAGGGTTGTTGTCAACATTAAAGAAATAGCTGAATTGTATCGCAAGAGTAAGAAAAGGGATTCCAAGAATATTGACAAAAATATACGGATATAAAAGCTCTTCTAATTCGGGCGTTCCTGCAAGCAGATGTGCAAGAGGGTGTGACAAAAAAGGCGCAGTTGCACAAAAAATCAAAGAAATCACAATTCCTGCCGTTATGCAGGAGAAAAATACCTTTGACGCCTTTCCCACTTCCCTCTTACCCAGATAATTTGACACCATTGCACTGCCGCCGACACCGAGAATAAATGCCGGCAGCTGCAAAACATAAAGTACAGGAATACTTAGCGATATAGCGGCAAGTGCTGTACTGCCGAGTATGTTGCCGACGATTATGCCGTCAACAACATTGCCGAGCTGCATAGCCACAACCATTAACACTCCGGGGAGCAAGTAGCTGTAGAATTTCTTTTTAATTAAATAATCGTTTCTTTCCATATCACTCAAATCTTCCTTCAAAATAGCCGAGAGTGTCAAGAGCTTCAAAGGCATTTTTCAAATACGTTTCATTCGTTATCGGCCACTTGAAACCAAGCCTGTAGAGCGCTTTATTGGTAAACGAGTTATTATATCCTATGTACGCTTCGCTCTGCTCGCTGTCGGATGAAAGATAGGAAATTAAACCTGAAACCAGCATATTCTTTTTGTCATCTCTCAGTGCTTCATTTAACGCTGTGTTAAACTCGCTGTCCTTGACAACATCTATCTTGATTGAGCAGCTGTTGAGCGCCGCAACAACATCGCCCATCTCTACCTTGTGACCGTTACAAGCGTGGTATACGGTGAATTTGCTGTTTGTACCTGCAAGACACATAACAGCGGCGGCTGTGAAATCTATCGGTGAAAATTCAACAATCTCGTCCATTTGTGAAATCGGGAATTTACCGATAGCGGCATATGCGCGCAAATTTCTCATAAATCCGTTTGTGATTGAGTTTATCTGAAATTCTCCGTCACTATGGCGGCTCATAAGGTTACCTACTCTTATTATCTTGCCGTCAAGATTATCATTTGCAACCGCCTCAAGCACCGCCTTTTCGGCACGGAATTTTGTATTAATATATTTATTTGACAAGTCCTGACCAAAGAAAAGCTCATTTTCATACAATACCTTTTCTCTCGAGAACTTGCCGTTAATATTAATGCCCGCAATACTCACGGTTGAAATCTGAACAAGTCTTTTGCCTGTTTTCACGCAGAATGAAACAAGGTTTTCTACACCCTTAACATTTATCCGTTCAAGCGTGTCGTCATTTGTAAAATGTTTTACGCAAGCTGCGCAATTAATTACGGTTTTGAAATCGTATTTTTCAAGCGAAGAGATAATGTCAATGTCCGTTATATCGCCCTCAATAAGGAAAATTCTTGTGCCGAACAAATCATCCATAGAATCGCTGAAATAATAAACCAGCATACGTTTAAGCCTTTGTTCAACGTCGGCTGTTTCACTGTGCCTAACAAGGCAGTATACAATCGAATTTGTGTGCTTAATTATTTCCATAAGAACATGGATTCCAAGGAAGCCTGTAGAGCCTGTGAGCAAAACATTTTCTATATCGGTATATACTACTTCGTCTACAAACTGCGCAGTATTGTAACGTAAAGCCTTGTTTTCTTCTTCAATAACAATTTCGTTTTGCTTTTGTTCAGTATGCTTCTGCTTATTATTTTGATTTAAAACATGTTGTTCAAGCATTTCAACCGTTGGGTTATCGAAAATATCGCCGTATGCAATCGGCAGGTTTTCCGTCATTGCCCGCATTGCAATCTTTGACGCAGAAAGCGATGTTCCTCCGATTTCAAAGAAGTTTTCGTTAATTCCTACCTTATCGGTTCCAAGCGCACCTGCAAACATATCGCAAAGCTTTTTCTGTAGGTCATTCTTCGGAGCAATATAATCTTTTTTCTCAACGGTAAATTCAGGTTCAGGCAGAGCTTTTTTATCAATCTTACCATTGTTTGTAAGCGGCAATGCGTCAAGCTGAATTAATACGCTGGGAATCATATAATGCGTAAGAGAACGCTTCATATGTTTAGTAAGGCTTTCCTTATCTACATTTTCAGACGCTGTGAAGTAGCCGCAAAGGAACTGTCCTGCCTGAGGGTTTTCCTTAACAAGCACCACACTGCGAAGAACCGTCGGATAATCATTCATTACATTCTCAATCTCGTCAAGCTCAATTCTCAATCCTCTAAGCTTAACCTGATTATCCATTCTTCCCATAAAGTAAATTTTTCCGTCATATCCCCAGCGTGCAAGGTCGCCGCTTTTATAAGCAGGAAGATTTTCAAATGTGATAAACTTATCCTTTGTAAGCTCTTCCTTACCCACGTATCCTCTGCCGACGCACTCGCCTAGAACCGTAAGTTCACCGGGAACGTTCGGCGGCAGAACATTTCTGTTTTTATCAAGCATATACACCTTTGTATTGCAAAGAGGCTTGCCGATTGTTATTTTATTGCTTTCAACAGCATCGATAGAGGTTGTTATTGTAGCTTCGGTAGGACCGTAGCCGTTATGAATTTTTGCCGTAATTCCTGCTTTGCGCATTTTATCATAAAGCGGAGCAGGGAACGCCTCTGCACCAATATCAATAGCCTTCATATTCTTTAAGGCTTCAACAATCTGCGGCACGTCAAGCATATTGTTCATATAAGACGGTGTACATTTCATAACATCCACTTTATTTTCAATAAGCATCTGAGAAAGCAAAATTGGATTGTTAATTTCATCCTCATTAGCCATTGCAAGCGTTGCACCATGATAAAGAGGCAAAGATTCTTCAAGAACCGAAACATCAAAGGTCAGAGCCGCAAGTGCAAGAGATACGCTCATATTATCGCAGAATTCGCAGGACTGAACATTCGTCCTGTTATAATCAACAAAGTTCACAAGAGAATGATGCTCAATCATAACGCCCTTTGGCTTACCTGTTGAGCCAGATGTGTAAATGCAATAACAAAGGTTGCGTGGAGATATTTCCACATCAGGATTATCAATCTTATCCGATTCAAGCATTTCTTCAATAATGAGTACAGCTACACCGCAATTCTCAAAAAGTGCTTTTCTTTCTTTTGCTATCTGCGCTGTTGTAACAACAAGTTTTGATTTTGAATCTTCAATAATATATGAAATTCTGTCATCGGGATATTTCGGATCAAGCGGCATAAACGCTCCGCCGGCTTTTAACACACCCTGTCTTGCAGCATAAGCGTAAACAGTTCTGGGCATCATTACGCCCACCATATCATCAGGCTTTACTCCAACGTCAATCAGCGAGTGTGCAATCCTGTTTGCATTTTCGTTAAGCTGTTTATATGTAAGGTTGATTTTATTTGCAATAACAGCTGTTTTATCGGGATTTTCAGCCGCCTGTTTTTCAAACAGCTTGTTGCAGGTTGTCTGTTCAACGGGTACTTCCGTATCGTTAAAGCTGTTTAAGATTTCTTTGGATTTCTCTGAAAGTATTGAAACTTCTTTTAAATATGTCCTATTCAGGAATTCCTCTGCGGCTGCACATATGCACTCTGATATACCGATAATAACATTTTCGCTATACATATCACTGCGATAATCCGACACAAAAACAAATTTATTATTTCTTATATAAATATTGATTGAAACAGGTGCTTTTGCCGCATTAAGAGTCAATGGAATATTTTCGGCAAGTTCGCCGCCGATTGTGTTAAACTCAAAGCTATCGCCCTGATATACAAACATTATGTCAGCTTTTATATCATAAGCTCTCGAAATTTCCGCAAAGGAATAAATATCGTTCGACATACTCTGCATAAGCTGATTTTTAGTTTCAACGAGCAAGTCGATAATTTTCCTCTCACCGTCTGTATTGCAGTGAACAGGGAAGGTCTTTACAAGCATTGTAACGGCTCTTGCAAGCCGTGAATCGTTCCTGCCGTTATAGATAGTGGTGAATAGTGCTTCGTCCTTATAATTATATTTTGAAAGCACAAGTCCGAATGCACCGTTGAAAAACGCATTGAGAGTTATGTTGTTTTTATCACAGTATTTTTTCACACTTTCAATCGGCAGGTCGCTTTCAAACTCACATCTGCCTACAGAAGGCAACGGCTCGTTTTTATCCTTTACGGGTAAAAAGTCTGTGTCACAGCCGTTGAATATGGAATCGTAATATTTCTTTGCTTTTGCATAAGCTTCTGTTTTGCGTGCTTTTTCCTCGTCAAGTGCGGCTTCAAATCCTGTGTAGTTTTCGGTATCGACTGCTTTGCCGTCATAAGCGTTGTTTATATCCTCAATTATTACAGCCTCGGAAGTTCCGTCACAGATGATATGATGAAATTCAAGAAACAGGTAATTTGCGCTGTTTGTTTTGTAAATTTTTGCTCTGTAAAGATTGCTGTCCAAAATTGTGTAAGGCTGAACAAGCTGTTGAGCATCGAGAAGCTCTGCACATTCAATAATTTCAACTAAAGGCTTTTCATCATCATTTCTTTTTGCTCTTATATCGCTGTTATCGTTGATAAAAAGTTTAGTTTTTATATACGGGTGAGCGTTGATTGTATTTTCAACAGCTGTTTTCAGTCTGTCTGTATCCACCTTATCGCTTAATTTGAACAAATAAGGAATATTGTAGATTGTCGAACCGGGATTTGCGGCACATTCAACAAAAATACCGTTTTGCGTTTGTGTAATGGGGTAATCGGCGAGAACCTCGTATTTCTCACTTTTTTCAGCGCTTAAAAGGAATTTTTCAAGCTTTAAGATTGTATTGTTTTCCTTTAAATCATTGATTTTAATTACAGTGTCAAACTCCTTTGACAACATCACATTCAGCTTTATTGCACCGATTGAAGTTACTCCTGCATAGAAAATATCAGTTGTTATTCCGAAATTATCAGAACCGATAACCTCGCTTATGCAATCAAAAATTCTTTGCTGAACTTCGTTTTCGGGCATTTGTATATTCTTTGCCTGCTTTTGAGGAACAGGCAAAGCACGCTTATTTACCTTTTGGTTCTGATTTAGCGGAATTTTATCAATCTGCATTGTTACTGCCGGTACCATATAGGGCGGCTTATTTGCAATAATGAAGTCGTTTAGTTCATCTATATTAATTTGTTTATCAGACACAATATAAGCCGCTATGAATTTTCCGCCGCTCGGCTCGTCAAATGCTGCAACTGTAGCGTCTTTAATATCAGGAAACTCACGAATAATACGTTCAACCTCGGAAAGCTCAATTCTAAAGCCTCTGATTTTTACCTGTCCGTCATTTCTTCCTATAAAATCAATATTTCCGTCAGGCAAAAAGCGAACTATATCGCCTGTTCTGTATATTCTCTCGTACCCTTGTTCGTCTGTAAACGGATTTTTGATATAGGCCTTTTCGTTCTGTTCGGGACGATTAAGGTATCCTCTTGAAACACCGTGACCTGCAACCCAAAGCTCACCCGGAACGCAAGGCGGCACTCGCCTGCCGTACTTATCTACAACATAAAGTTTCGTGTTGTAAAGCGCTTTTCCTATAGGAACTCTGTCAAAATTCTTGCAAACCGGAAAAGCAGTTGTAAAAATAGTACATTCAGTAGGACCGTAAACATTATAAAAGCTGAATTCTTTTTGAGGTTTTATCGGGACAAGTTTTTCACCGCCGACAGACAAGTGTTGTAAAGATTTGCATTTTGTTTCAAGCGCAAACTGCCTTCCTACCTGCGTTGTCATAAAACTGTGTGTTATACCGTTTTCATCAAAATATCTGTCAAGTGCTAACAAATCAAGGCGGATTGATTCATCAACTATATATACACAAGCGCCTGTTGTAAGCGCAGGGTACATATCCATCATATTTGCATCAAAGCCGTAGCTTGCATAAGCCGCAACTCTTGAATGCGGTGTGAGATTATAATAATTTCTGTACCAGTTACAGAATGACACAAGGTTTCTGTGCTCAAGCATACAACCTTTTGGAGTGCCTGTTGAACCCGAGGTATACAGCATTATAAACAAATCTTCGGGATTGGGATTTGTACCGATTCTATTGCATTCGGGAAGATTTGGAATATCTTCAATAAAAAGCACTTTCCCTTTATAATTCGGAACGAGTTTAAGTAAGTCTTTGCCTGCAATAAGCAGTTTTGCATCTGCATCGTTCATCATAAATTCAAGACGTTCCTGCGGATATGACGGGTCAAGCGGCTGATAAGCAGCTCCCGATTTTGAAACGCCTAAAGAAGCAAACACCATATATTCACATCTTGGAATAAGCACTGAAACAACATCCTCTTTGCCTATACCAAGTGATTTTATATAAGCACCGATTCTTTCTGAAATTTCGTCAACCTCTTTGTATGTATAGCTTTTATCAAGGTAAACTACGGCCGTATTGTCGGGGTTCCGCTCTGCCTGACGTCTGAAAAGCGTTATTACATCTGTTTTTTCATAATCTTTTTCGGTGTTAGTAAAGCTGTCAAGAAGCTCAAGCTGTTCACTGTCAGTTATGTCAATATCATTTATATTTTCTTTATTAATAAATTCAGTTACTGTTTTATCAAATGATTTCAGGAAATTTTCTACGGACTTTTCTTCATATAAATCAGCCCTGTACTCAAACTTCATTGAAAATTTTCCGTGGTTTCTTGAAATTTCAGCAGTAACATTTGACTTTGCATCGGGTGCGTCTATAATGTCAACAAATATTTCTTCACCGCATAAGTTTATATTGCTGAACATATCGCCCTGATAGGCAAATATTGTAGACGGACTAATTTGTAAATCAGAACATATGTCAGCATAGGAATATAAATCATACTTTCTGTTGCACTCAAGCTGTTTGTCAAGCACATTCAGAAACTCAACAACGCTCTTGCTTTTTTTGAAATCGCAATAAACCGGCAGGGTTTTTACAAACATTCCGCAGGTATTTGCAAGTTTTTCGTTTCGTCCGTTATAAACAGTTGCAAAAAGGCTTTCATCTGCTCCCGAAAATTTTGCAAGCAAAAAGCCGTAAACACCGCAGAAGAACGTACTTGTTTTAACACCGATTTTTCGGCAGAATTTTCTTATATCGTCAGCATTAAAGGAATCTAATTCATAGTGAAATGCTTCTGCAACAGGTTTTCCGTCATTCTTATCATTTATCATAACGGAATCAAGCTCACAACCGCCGAAAACTGATCCATAGTATTCCTTTGCCTTAGTAAGTTCATCTGTTTTTAATCTCTCTGCTTCTTCATTTGAAACATCGTTTCCCGTAAACAGTTCCGGCTTAAGAGGCAAACCGTTGTAGGCTCTGTCAATGTCATTCATAAAAACTTCGGCTGAAAAACCGTCAAATATAATATGATGGACTTCAAAGAAAAGCATTACATAAGAATCAAGGCTAAAAATGCAACACCTGTAAAGTCTTTCACCCAACAAATCAAAGGGATGTACAAGATCTTTTTTGTCAAATTCTGAATCGTGCAGTTTTTTGACTTCAACCTGTGCCGGTTCATCTGACGAAAGCTTGTAAATAATACCTTTATCATCAACAGTCAATCGTAATTTTATGTAAGAATGATTGTCAATACTTGCTTCAACTGCCTTTTTAAGTCTTGCAATGTCAACGTTTTTGCTAAGCTTTAAAAAGAATGGAATATTATATGCTATACTGCCGGGATTGTTCATATAATCAAAATAAATTCCGTATTCTGTTTTTGAAAGAACATTCATATCCTGCTTTTTCATTCCAGTCACCTCAATATAATTATTTGTTAAGCTATCTGAGCATATATTATGATTTTTAATTAATTTAATTACTTATCTGCAAGTTCTTGCAATAACAGCCGTTATATCATCTGACTGTTCTGCGCCGTATGTAAACTTTTCAATCTGTTTTATAATAGCGCCAAGCTGTGCGTCAGTTTCAAGCGTTTTTGTGTTAAGGCTTTTGCAAAGGCTTTCAAGGTTTTCGTTACCAAAAAAGCTGTGATTGATATTTTCGGACTCAACCACTCCGTCAGTATACAAAAGAATCTGAAAATCGTCATTAATATCAATACTGTTAAGATGGTAAGTAGTATTCGAAAAAAGTCCAAGCACAAGATCAGGCTCTGATTTAAGCCATTCTGCGGCTTTTCCGTTCCAGATTATCGGGTAATTATGACCTGCATTAACAAACTCAAATCTGCGTTTATTTGCATCAATAATTCCCGCAAACATTGTAACAAACATATCCTCACTGTTAATTTCACAAAGGTTGTTGTTTACATTTGCAAGCATTTCTTCGATAGAAAGATTTTTGCTGCATTTTACCAGCATACACGCCTCTGCCGCAAACATTGCAGCAGGCATTCCCTTTGACGAAACATCTGCAATACACAAAAGCAGTCTGTCATCGTCAAGCTTTGTATAATAGTAAAAATCGCCGCCTACCGTTCTTGCAGGCTTAATAAATGAGGACAGTAAAAATCTGCTGTCTGTAAGCGGTTTCGGAAGCATACCAAGCTGTATTTTTGCTGACATTTCCAACATAAGCCTTGCGTACTCTTCACGCTTCGCCTGAGTTTCAATTGTACTGACATAAGACTCAATATCCGCAGACATTTTTTTGTATGATTGAGCCAGAACAGATATTTCAACGCTCAGCTTACTGTAGTCGGGTATTTCGGCATAAAGTCCGTTTTCTACAAACTTATTTGAAGTTTCGGCTAATTTCATAATCGGCTTTGATATTCTCTTTTCTATCCACACCAAAGTGATTATCAAAACGAAAATAAACACAAAGCCGAAAAGATTTACCATTTTTAAAATATCCTGCATAATCAAAGACGTGTATTGAACGCCATTAAAGCTTGATAAATTATTTAAAAGGAAAAACACAAGGCATAACGTGCTGACAGAAATTACAATAAAAAAGGCGGTTATAATCTGCATCTGCAAGCCCTTATCTTTTTTGATTTCCAATTTGTTGTCACAGCACGGCTTTTTGCTTCGTCTTAGCGGTAAAAAAGCCAAAATCAAAACTCCTGCAAATATAACAATGTCAGTCACAAAAGCAAGCGCACTCGTGTCGTTTAAATGTTTAGATAAAATATATCTGAATCCTACGGCAATAGTTATGACCGCACATAGTAAATAATCGGGTATATATCGTTTATGGCAATATTCAGAGGTATAAAGCTTTTTAGGAACGTAAAATTCTATCGGAAGCAAAATTGAAGCAAGCAGAAAAAACGTTGTACCCAAGAACAGCGCAAAATATAGATTACAAAGAAAAACAGGTCTGAAAAACTCGGAAAAATCAAAAACTCCGAACAAGTCACATCCTGACGCCAAAACAGCCATGGATGCCATAGTAGAAAAAGATGCAATAAGCGTGTACTTAACAAGCGTCTTTGTAGATGAAACAAACTGCACCTTATGATTTCCACAAGGCAAAATTGTGTGCCAAAGCCTATACGGAAGCCATGCAAACAGAAAATTCGCCAGCATTCCCAACCACGATTCGTAATTAAGAGTACCGAAAAAATCTGAAATCAGATTGCCCAAAGCACATCCGAGCGCCCCCCACGGTCCGAAAAACAGTCCTGCCATTACAGGGTAAAAGGCTGAAATTCTGAAATCAGCATAATGTGGTAAAAATTGTAAATATTTAAATAATATATTCAGCAGTGCAAATATTACTGTACTGACGAGGAATCCAAAAAGCGGCTTTCTTAACTTGGTCGGTGTTATTTTCATTTTTTCTCCTCCGCTGCGGTTTCAAAGGAAAAAATATTGCAACCGCCAATATATTCGTACTTTAAGTTCTTCATAGTATTTTTGACAATATAAAGTCCCAGTCCTCCGGGGGTAAGATTGTCAATGTTATTCTTCGCTCTATTATCGCTTTCAAATTCAATGGGATTAAACGGACAGCCGTTGTCTGTAAAAATTACTCTTATTGTATTTTTATTTGTTCGTAAAAGTTCAAGCTCTGCATAACCGACTTTGTCACTGAAAGCATAGCTTGAAATATTAGTAAATATTTCTTCGACGGCGACAAGCAATAAATTATTGCTGCAATCAGGATGAAATTCTGAAATCATAAAATCATTGCAAAAAGACATAATCTTACCTAAATTTTCTTTTTTTGCCTCAATTTTTATCTTCATAACTTCAATCATCTTCCTGGCAGGCATTAAAATTTACTAAATTATTATATCATACCTGCATATATTTTGTAAAGAAAAAATAAATATTTATGTAGATCAAATTGCAATCTAAGCTGTAATTTCCACATACAAAAACATCCGCATTTTAAAAGCTGACCCGACCCCCAAAAGTTAGACCCAAAAATCCAACTTATGGAGGTCGGTATTCTTATAGCAAAATAAAATATAGTTATGAATTCAAAAAGAAAATGGTACTTGAATACATCAATGGTATGGGTGGCTATTTGAGCTTGTGTAGAAAACACAGTATATCAGATAATCAGTCAATAAGACAATGGGTATCTGCATACAAGAAATTTGGTGACGATGGATTAAGAAGATCAAGAGAAAAGAAACATTACTCTTTTGAATTTAGCTATCCGTGGTAGAATTGTATTTAACAACAGAGGTATCGTATCAAGAATGGAAAATTTCTTTGGGATTTTAAAACAGGAAATATATTACGGAAAAGTTTATTACAGTTATCAAGAACTGGAACAAGCAATTATCAATTATGTTGATTACTACAACAACAAAAGGATTAAACAAAAACTTAGCTGGTTAAGTCCGGTTGAATACAGACTAAAAGCCTTAGCTGCATAACAAAAAGCGTAGCCGCTAAATTTGCTGCTACGCTTTAATGTCTAACTTTTTGGGGTCACCACATTCATTTTCAGAATCAATCGGATTTTATTTTAGTGTTTTAAATTATCAGCCGTTTTCTCTTTTTCTTACAAAATAAGCAATTCCTGCGAAAGCTGAAAGCGCAGAAAGAAGTAATACTGAAACAGATGCTGAACCTGTTTGAACTGCATTGTTATTTGTTGTTTTTACAACTGTGTCTTTCGTAGCCGGCTTTGTAGCTGAAGTTGCGTCGGGTGTAGTTTCGGGAACCATAGTAGACGCTACAGTTGTAGGAGCAACAGTAGTTGGCTCATCGGGAGTAGCAATATCGCCTGTAACTGCAGGAAGAATTGTTGAAAGACTGACAGTCTTCTCGTCTGCATTATCAGCCTTTGCTGAAATGCTGTAATTTACAGTTTTTTCAACTGCTGACGGTACAAAGTTTACAGTCCATGAAACCTGTTTTTCCTCACCGGGTACAAGGTTGCCGATATTCAATGTCTGTTCTCCGGCTACATTCATTTCTAATGTTGCATTAATAGTTACAGTTGCATTTTCAAGTGTATTCTCACCCGCATTTTTGATGTATGCTGTAACGGTTGAAGGTTCATAACCTGTATTTGTTTCATTGATTGTTGCCGTGTTGTCGCCATAGCCTGCAAGCTGAAGCTCGCTTGAAGTATCTGCAACAAATCTGCCCAAACCATAGTACATTTTATATGTTCTTGTTTCTTCGGGATTAAGTGTTTTGAGATTCCATACAGAAGTAACAGAGCTGTCGCCTATACTTGCACCGTCTATTGTTCCAAGTTCCCAAGAACTGGTATTACTTCTTACCCATGAAATAAACTGAACATAATCAGCCTTGTTTGATGAAGTTTTGTCAAATGTTCCGAAAGATACAACCGAGGGGTTATCAAAGTTGTCAAAGGCCTGATAATATTCCGGAATTTCAGCACCTGTAAAAGTTTTCTCGGTTACAAATGCGCCAACATTCGGAACTCTGAATGGAGCTTCGTCGTTATCGCCAAGCATTGTATCAATCATAATTCTCACACCTGCTTCGTGAGCAACTGTATCGCTGTTTGTAAGTGTGTATTTGATTTCAAGCATATCATATCTGCCTGTAGCGTTGCTTTTTACAAAAGTATAATTCTGACGAATATCAATTCCATTATACTTCTTTGATGTTAAATGAGTTTTGTTAGCAGAATCAAATTCAAATACCATATTACTGTCTGAGATATAATCAAACTGTTTACTTTCTCCGTCAACATTAATCAAAGTGTGGCTTGTACCGGAGCTTGTGCCAAACAGAAGTTTTTTGTCATTATCGTTAGGATTGTCAGGATCTCCGTTTGTTGTGCGCATTCTTAAGCTGCCGTAAGAATCACATAAAATTTTTATGTAACGTTATACATGCTGTTTCCGTCAACTGTTACATCGTTTCCTGCAGCCGAAGCTGTAAAGCCGACAGAACCTAACATCAATGTACATGCTGCAAGTGCCGCAAGCGCTTTTGTTTTTTGCTCATTTGTCTTTCTCCTTTTCTTTACTCTCTTTAACAAATATAATATGGAAATTTTGCCTGTTAAATTATACCCCACATAAAAATTAAATGCAATATTTCATTTTAGTCTTTGAAAAAATTTGTATCAATGCATAAATTCATTATAGTGTTAAACATTATATTATTATTATTTTATGCAACATTCCATTAATCACACGCAATATTTCATCGCAGTATTTTAAGTATATTGTAAAACATTTTGTTATATTTTCACACTTGGCATTGTTCTTCTTTAAATCCGACAATAGCCTATAGACAATAGCCTATATATTAATAAAATTATATTTAATTTAATTGTACACCGATAAAACCTTTATTTCATTGACAAATGCCAAAAAAGTTATATAATATAATTGTTTTATAGCGCCTGTTACAAGTTTAGGTTTTTATATAAAAGATAATAACTTGCGCATTATTTTTAAAAATGCTTACTAATAAGTTTGTAATTTATATATATGCGCCCTTACTTTTTTGCAAGATGTTTTAATTTTCAGGGCAAATTTAAAAAACGGTGGTGACCGTATGTAAGAAAGACTTGCAATTTCCCGTGATAAATTTCAAATAAAAATTTAATTTCAGATTGGATGATATTATTGTTTACAATATTTAAGGAGCACAAGGGATTTGGAAAGCAAATCCTTTTGCTGGCAAAAAATGAGCTTATTAAAACATACAAGGGCGCTGTAATAGGTCCTCTTTGGGCTGTAGTAAAACCAGCTTTTACTATTTTTGTTTACTGGTTTGCATTTTCGTGCGGTATTAAAACGCTTAAATCGGTTAATATAAACCTCGGCGGTCCCGAACCATTTTCAATTGACTTCTTTACATTTATGTTCATCGGAATTATTCCGTGGTTCTTTATTCAGGACAGTATTACTCAGGGCGCAAAAACTCTGCGTACCAACAGGCAGTTTATCACAAAAGTAAAATTTCCTGTTTCAACAATTCTGACCTACACAAGTATATCAAGACTTTATGTACATATTTTCCTTGTTGCTATTATGTACGTTTATGTTCTTTTTGCAATAGGTCCGAGCTGGTATAATCTGCAATTCTTTTTATACTGTCCGCTTATGTTTCTGTTTTTCCTTGCACTTTCGTGGTCTACTGCGCCTATGTCAGCGTTCAGCAAGGATTTTGAAAGTCTGATTGTTTCAATTATGTCAGGTATTTTCTGGCTGTCGGGAATTATGTATGACTCCTACGGCTTTGTTGAAAATCCCGTTCTTAACTTTGTTATGCTTTTCAACCCGATAAACTTCTTTGTAAACGGCTATCGCAACTGCTTCCTCTACAACAGACCGTTCTTTGAGTATAAAACAGAACTTGTAATCTTCCTCGCAGAATTTGCAGTTGTGTTCTTCCTCGGTATATTTAACTACAACAGACTCAGGAAAAAACTTCCTGACGTACTATAAGAGGAGGACAAATTTATGGCTGAAGCGATTATTACCTTTAAAAACGTAAGCAAAACATATATTCTATATAAAAACGACCAGGCTCGATTTAAGGCGCTTTTTATCAAACCCAAAAATCCTAAAACCAACAAGGCTCTCAACAATGTTTCTTTTCAAATTAACAAAGGCGAGTCTGTCGGAATTGTTGGCGATAACGGCGCAGGCAAATCAACCCTGCTTAAGATGATTACCGGCGTTGCTTTTCCCGATGAGGGCGAGATTATCGTAAACGGCAAGGTTGCCGCTCTGCTTGAGCTTACTGCAGGATTTTCTATGGAAATGACCGGTAGAGAGAACATTTATCTCAAGGGCTACATTCTCGGACTTGAGGACGATTACATCAAGACTATTGAAGAAAATATCATTGAATTCGCTGAACTTGGCGACTATATTGACCAACCCGTAAGAACATACTCAAGCGGTATGAAAATGCGCCTTGGCTTTGCAATTAACGTTAATATTGAGCCGGACGTTCTTGTTGTTGACGAGGCTCTTGCCGTTGGCGACGCATCATTTAAGAAAAAATGCAAAAACAAAATTAAAGAGATTATTTCCGCAGGCACTACTGTACTTTATGTAAGTCACAGTGCAGCATCTGTCAAGGAAATCTGCCCGCGTTCGATATTTCTGAAAAAAGGCACGATTATTTTTGACGGTCCTACGGAAGAAACCTTAAAGGTTTACGAAGAATCAAAAAAGAAAAAATAATACTGACGGTGAAACTATGGTACACGTTGTTATTTTTGCAGGCGGCGTAGGAGCAAGAATGAAGTCGCTTGACATACCAAAGCAATTTATTAATGTTGACGGAAAGCCGATTATCATCAGAACGCTTGAAAACTTTGCTTCTCACCCCGATGTTGATGATATTGTGATCTCCTGCCTTGCAGATAAAATTGAATATATGTGGCAGTTAATTGGACAATATAAGGTATCCAAGGTTACGTCAATCGTTCCCGGAGGTGAAAACGGCCACGGAAGTATTCATAACGGACTTGTAGAAGTTCAGAAATTTTCTGACCCCGGCGACATTGTACTTATCTGCGACGGTGTTCGTCCGTTGATTTCACAAAGTCTTATTTCCGACTGCATAGAAACTGCAACAAAATACGAAACCGCTGTTCCCGTAACGCCGAGCATAGACTCCGTTTTACAGAGTGAAAACGGCGAAACCTGCTGTAAAAGTCTGCCGAGAAAGCAGATGTACATTACACAAGCACCTCAGGGTTACACAATGCGCAAAATTATGCACGCCCACAATGAAGCCGAAAGGCTGGGAATTACAAATCCTATTTCCTCAAGCGAACTATTGATTGAGCTTGGCGAAACGGTACATATTTTTAAGGGTGAGCGTGACAATATTAAGGTAACAACGCCTGAGGACTTACGGTTTCTTCGTTCACGCTATTATTACAAAAGCTTTAAAAACTTTGCAAAAGAGGAGCTTAAATATGGATTATAAGGTTGAGAACCTTCTGCATCCCTACGTTTTTGAAGACATTAAAACAATTACAGAAAGTAATATTAACTGGACGTGCATTTGCAATAAAACCGTACTTATTACTGGAGGCAACGGCTTTATTGCATTTTACCTTGTTTGCGCGATGCTTATCAGAAACGATATATACGGCAGCAACATAAAAATTAAAGCCCTTGTAAGAAACCGTGAAAATGCTGAAAATAAGTACGGTGATTTGCTTCTTCGTGACGACTTGGAGCTTATTGTGCAGGACGTTTGCACTCCCTTTGAATTTAACAGAGCTGACTTTGTAATTCACGCCGCAAGTCAGGCAAGCGCATACTACTTTGAAAATGACCCCGCAGGCACGATTGACGCAAACCTTACGGGAACTGCAAACGCACTTGAATATGCAAAGAAAAGCGGCTCAGAAAGCACGCTTATTGTGTCGTCGCTAAAAGTTTACGGTTCTGTTTTTAACGGCAAAAATTCAATTGGCGAGGACGACATAGGCTATATTGATATTGACAGCTACAAAAATTGTTACGCTCAAGGCAAACGTGCCGCAGAAACACTCGGCTGTTGCTATGCAAAACAGTACAAAATGAATGTTAAAATTGCAAGACCTGCTTATATTTACGGACCCGCAAACATTGATGACGACAGAGTTTGGGCACAGTTTATTGCGAATGTGGTGAAAAAGCAAAATATTTTGCTCAAGAGTAACGGTGCTGCGTTGAGGAGCTTTTGCTATGTAACAGATACTGCCGTAGCTCTGCTTAAAATTCTGATTGACGGCGAAAACACCACACCATATAATATTGCAAACCCCAGAAGTGATGTTACAATAAGAGGCTTTGCAAAAGCAGCAGTCGGTGCTTTTCCCGAACTCAAATTGACTTTAAGCTTTGCAAACCCGGAAGATGAAAAAGAACCCTTTCCCTCCCCTATGGCTCCAACACCAGAAATACTCAATTCAACAAGGCTTAATAATATAGGTTGGAGTGCAAAGGTAGATTTAACAGAGGGAATCAAACGCAGTGTGAAAATTATGAGTCTGCAAATTAACGAATAGGATTTTAAATTTATTAAACGCAGATTAAGCCGAAATCATATGAAAGACTTTTAAAAGCATTTTTAATCGAAAAAAGGAATAAAAATATGCATATCAAAGATATTTTAAATGAATTTCAAACCGACTGGGCGGCTATGCCCACGGTTGAAAAGGAAATTATTGACAAATTGAAAAACAAATCATTTTTAATTTGCGGACGAGAAATTGCTCGTTGTCTTTGCTATGCTCTTTTGTACCTTAACGAAACCAAAAAACTGCACATTAAAGTCTATTTCACAGGCGAAAACAAGTCAGCCATTTCTGACTTTAACAAGGGACTGCTGTTAAGAAATGACTTTGATTTCACACCGCTTAATTCTTTATCAGAAATACCACAGATAGATTATATTGTACACACAGGTCTTTGTTGTGAAAATATTATTACAGATGCACCTCTTTTTACCTCACAAATCAACGAAGTAAAACATCTTGCCGAAGTTTCAAAAAGAACAAATGCTAAAACTATTGTTTTGACAGACAGCAGAGTTTACGGCAACGCCGAACCTCACAGAGTATACTCGGAAAATGAGTATGCAAAAATTGATTTATGTTCTGAAAATTGCTTTGCCTCACAGCTTATGCGAACTACCGAAAGCCTATGGAATTGTGAGAAAAAGGGAAATAATTTTGAACTTACAATTTTGAGAACGGGCATTGTACTCGGTGCAGGAACAAATCTTACCACAGAACTTGACAATGTTTTTGACAGTGTTGCAAAAGGCACAAAATGCAAAATCGTTAATTCCTGTAAACAGTACTCCTTCGTGTATTTAAGCGATGTTTTCAAATCGATTTTGTACTCACTTATCGTACTTGACAGCGGTGTATATAATGTAAGCGGTAAAACATCAACTGCATCAACCGGTATGATTTCAGCAATTCTTCACGATGTTTACGGAGAAAATGCCGACATTGCACTTGATAAAAACGGAGATTTTGTCGGCTGTGCAATTAATGCAAACAAAATTTCCGAGCACGGCTGTTCGCCTGTTATTAATCTTGAAACAGCGCTTGAGCTTTGCGTTATTAGCAGAATGTCTGACAACAGCGCAATGGCTCTTCCCCACAACCATGACGGAAGGCTAAGCTCAATTCAGGAAATTCTGCTTGCTTATCTGCTTGAGGTTGACAGAATATGCAAAAAGCACAATATAAAATATTTTCTTGGCGGCGGAACTCTGCTCGGCGCAATCAGACACCACGGGTTTATACCGTGGGATGACGACGCCGACATTATGATGCTGCGTGAAGATTACGATAAATTCTGCGAAATTGCCGCTGATGAAATGCCGCCTTCTATGACATTTCAAACAAATAAAAACGACAAAAACTGTTTCTATGAATTCGCAAAATTCAGACTCAATGACACAATCTTTGCAACAGGCTTTGCTAAAGAGCACAAGGATATGCACAACGGTCTTGCGTTTGATATTTTCTGTCATGATAAAACCGCCAATTCAAGACTCGGGCAGAAAATTCATCTTGGAATGACTTTGTTTACACGTGCGCTTGTTTTTAATAAATGGAACAACCGCAAGGCTGAAAACGGCAGTAAAATTCAATCTTTTGTCACCAATTTCTGCAAGGCAGTATTCCCCATAAGATTCAGCCTATGGCTTGAAAACAAGACGATTAGTTTCTTTAAAAGAAAAAAGAACGCAAAATATCTCTATGACGGTATGGGACGCAACATTTATAACGGAAGTTTTCCTATTGAATATCTTGATGAGGTAGCTTATGCTGATTTTGAAGGATACAAACTGCCTGTTCCAAAGGAATACGACAAATATCTGACATTCTTATACGGCGATTACATGGAACTTGCACCGCTTAGTACAAGGCTCGGCTGTCACGAAATCAAGCTTTGCGACATTGGACGATACGACAGATTTAAAATTAATTCAACCCATATTAAATAAAATCATACATGAATTTAGATTGCTAATAAAAAGTACAAATCACAATTGACAATGCTCAGTTTATTTGATATAATAAATAGCGTGCTTAAAGCACGTGTACGGATTAAGCTGAACAGTAAGTTTTAACTGAAAGTAAGCTCCGTTTCGGTTTTATTTCTTTGCCGTGTAAAAATTTAGTGAGAAAAATTAAATATGCGGATATGGCGGAATTGGCAGACGCGTATGGTTCAGGTCCATATGAATGCAAATTCATGCAGGTTCAAGTCCTGTTATCCGCACCATAACATTTTAAAAGCAAAGCTCAGTAAACATCGAGGTTTACTGAGCTTTTGCTTTATTAAAATTACACTCAATCACTCAAAACCACATACCATAACTAACGAGTAGCTAACATAAAACAATCCGAACCTATCTCCCATCAAGGAAAGGTTCGGATTAGCTTTTTCAAAAAACAAATTGTTTTCTAATATCCTGATTGAAAACATAAAAAAGATGTTCACTTTATAATCAGTATTTATTATTGTTATTTCTGCGGATTTCCATATGTGCATTGCATTTATTGCATAGAATCAAAACAAACAATGAAATTAATAATAAAATGAAAGAAATGGCAGCAGATACGAATATCATATCGCCGGTCGAAATATTATTTTCATCATCCGTAACGGAAGCGTTTGTATTATCGGTAACAGCCTGAGTTGTTTCAATTGTACGGGTCTCAATATGTGCGACAACCTCCGTGTTTCCGTCTGTATGTGCTGCAAAAGCAGTCATTGAAGCCATAAAAACTATTGAACACACCGCAACAAACAGCAGGCAGAAAACCTTAATTATTTTAATCCTTTTCATAGCAGATTAAAATCATACAAAAGATTATTCACCGGTAAGCGTTGCCAAATCGCTATGGAATGTCATAGTTCCGCTGTAATCACCTGCAATATCATCAAGATTCTGTGCGTATAGTTGTTTCTGATTGAGAGCAAGTGTAACATCCTGCTTTGAGCCTTCAGCAGATGCAGCAAAACTGCAAAGATGATAGCCATATTCACCTATATCGCCGCTTTGATTCATAGGTGTGTACTCTTCACGGTTAGTATCGTCAACTACACGCTCGAAAGCATCATATGCAATTGTGAACGGATTTTCTACATCCTTTTGTTTAATATAGAACTGCCCGTCAACTGACGAACTGTCTTTTACATAAACAGAAACTGCGCCTTTTTCGAAGTTGAGTTGAGTAGCTTCAACCTGAAATCCGATATACTTATAGCTGTCTGTTTCAGTTTCAGGCTGTGTAAGCGTACCGAAATCCACCTTATCGGGAATTGTGATTACATAACTTACATCGCCCGGACCTGCTCCTTCAATTCTGGCTATAATCTCAGTTGAGCCGTCCGGATTTTCATTAGTGAGAGTTGCAGCAGAAGCCGATACAACTGCTGTTGTGCCAAGTACTCCGGCAAGCAGAGCTGCAATGATTTTTTTAGTTTTCATTATAAACATCCTTTCAAAATAAAAATTTATTGATAAGAATACCTTATATTTTGGCATTTCTTACTTAACTATTAGTGTAAATTCTGATTCAGCGGAATTCAGAGGAGTGTGTTCCTCATCAAGAGTGACACATTCATAATAAACTATTGCAGAGTACTCACCTTTTTCAAGCGTTTTGGAGAGCGGAACCTCTGTCAGTCCATATCCCGGCTCAAGCAGCTCCGATTTATAAAGGACAGTGCCGTCCTCAAGCTTTAATGTTGCATAAAAGCCGCACTCGTTTGATTTAGGATTTCCTATACTTATATGCAAGCTTGTATCGCCTGCTTTCATTTCAGCGGTGCTGTAACCCGGAATTTGAGTACCCTTGCTCTTTGGTGAGGTTTCATCCTCCATCCCGGTATCCCAATCTGAAGATATTTTTCCGACAACTCCGTTTGATGTTGTCGGCTGTTCGGCAAAGAAGTTGTTATATACAACAACTCCGCCTACAACCAAAGCCGCAATAATCAGTATTACTATTATGATAATTAAAAGTTTTTTCTTTGTCTTATTCAAAATTATTCCTTCTCTTAAAGACAATCACAAATGCCGACGCAAACATTACAATCAACAATACCGAACAGCAAACAGTTGAACCTGTCTGAATAGGTGTATTGTCATTTGATGTATTAATTACTGCTTTATCGGCACTTTTATTGTCTGATATATTCTTGTTTGTACCTGTTCTGTCTACAACAGCAAACGACATAGGATGTGATACTGTAAATACCGCAATTCCGTTTTCAACTGAATCAGGCTTATAATAATTAATCTGACCGTCTGTATCTATTGCCGCAAACTCAACATTATTTCCACTAACTGGTACAGAGATTTTATAGTCACCCTGACACCATAGTTCATCAGGAATGTAATTGCCGTCATTATCGGTAAGGCTCACGGAATACACACCCCATACACTTGTTTTGTCAAGTGCAGAAGTAATTGCCTTGTATTCTTCATCTTTCTCAGTGCAAACATTATATTGTATGTTCAAAGCCTCGTGCATACTGCCCTCAATAGTTATATTATTTCCAGCAGATGTAACATTGTACATAAAGAAATTACCTTTGATAGTCGGATTACCTTTATTAAACTTTGACTTACGAACCCAAATGACTGTATCATCGCTCACGGAATTAAGTTCATTTACAAAATCGTCACTTTGGAAATCGGAATTTTTGGATTTTGCCTTATTTGTTTCATCAGGCTTTGTCAATGAATCTGTTCCGACTGCATTAAGATTGTTCACAGTGGTGTAGAATACATTTTTAACTGTGGGATTTTCCACTCCGTCATATCCGTTTATGCCTGCAATCGAACCCGTTGTTTTTTCAGAGTTACCGCTGACCGTTCCTGAATTGTAAGAGCTTTCAATTATTCCACAGTTTCTGCCGACAAGTCCGCCCGATACAGAGCTTGATGAAGCACCTATCTTTACGCTGTTGGCACAACCATATATTTTTCCATTATTCTCAGCTGCAATACCTCCGCACTGAGCACCTGTCACAACAGCAGCGTTGCGAGAGCCTGTAATCATGCCGCTGTTTTCGCCTGCAATACCGCCGCTTCGCTCACCCTTGATGCTTGAATTGAGAGCAACTGCGTCAATAGTTATATCGCTGTTGATATGTATAATTCCTGAGGTCAGATTAATGCCGCTGATACAATGGTCTATTGTACCGTTATTGATTGCAGCAATTCCGCCTGATGTACCTGAAGAAGCCTTAAAGTCACAGTCATATACAAACAAATCCTTGACTTTTCCCTTTTCACCTATTATCTCAAAGAGTCCGCCGTATTTCGGTGAATTTACATTAAGTCCGACAATGCAGTAGCCTTTTCCGTTAAATGTTCCGTTGAATGGTTTGTTATCTTCAACAGAACCAATTCCCTGCGTCCACTCTGAATCATCGGATGCTTTAATATTATTTGTAAGAATATAGTTTTGTTCACCATATACATCATAGTCGCTTATGATAAGTTCTGAGAGTTTAACAAGGTCGTCATATGTGCTGATAATCAGATTTCCGTCATCATCCTTATCAAAAGCATCAGGCTCAGTAGGCTTCTCTGAATAGGTATTTGAGTAAGTATCCTTATATTCAAGATAGTATACTGTTCCGCCGTTAAATCTTGGATAATCATCAGGGGTCTTATCATTGTCAATATTCTGATACCATACCTGCTTGCCATCTGCAACTGAATTGTTAAGCAGATAAGCAACCTCGCCGCTTGCAAACTGCTCAGGTGTCTTTGTTGTTGCAGCTGTATCCGTAAGCTGATTACTAATGCAATAGCAGTTACTTATTGTACCGTTTCCGTCGCCTCTGATACCGCCTATATTGTCAGTTCCAGTTCCGATAACCTCGCCGACATTAAAGCAGTTGTTCATTGCTCCGCTGCTTGTTGTATTATATGTGTTATGACCTCTGATTGAACCAACATACTTTGAGCCGGTTACAGAGCCTGCATTATAGCAATTTATAATTTTTCCGCCATAGGTTGAGCCTTCAATTCCTCCAACATCTTCATTACCGATTATTGTAGCCTCACTAAAGCATTTCTGTATGGTAACGCCCGAGTTGTTATTTCTGCCTATGATACCGCCTACACAGTTTCTGCCCTCAATATAGCTGTTGACAACTCCCACATTATATATGTTGGCACCGCCTCTGGTATAGCCGAACAATCCGACATTACTGACATTTGAATCGTTGAAATAAATACCGCTTATTGTGTGACCCTGACCATCAAACTTACCTGAGTAAGAGTTATCCGAGGTACCTATCGGATTCCACTTTCTCAAAGAGTCTGATTGCGTACTTACAAGCTTGCTCATATCTCCGTTATTTACAACAATATCTTTAACAAGCACTGCGTTTGCCGCTCCGTTTTGGCTGTCAAAATCAGCGTGTGTTCTGTCGCCGTTTACAAGTGAAGCAAACCAGAATAGCTGACCTGCGTTGCCGATTTCATAAACTCCGTCACTGTTGAGATATGCCGGCTGATATGCACCGCAATATATGCAGAAGCCATAGATATTAAAATTGTGATCAGTTAATCTACTGCTTAGCGGATAGTTACTGTATGCTTTTTCAGTTTCATTACATTTATAGCCGCAATAAACAGTTCCGCCTTCAAATTTTGGATAATCATTAGGTGCTTTTCCGTTATCAATATTCTGATACCATATCTGTTTACCGCTTGTTACATAGTTGTTAAGCAAATAAGCAACCTCACCCGATGAAAACTGTTCGGCTGTTTTGCTTGTGCCGTATTTGTCTGATGAACCGCAGGTATCCAGATAATAGCAATTTGAAGCTGTATTCAGACCCGGTAATCCGACAATTCCGCCAGCTTTGTCGCCGCACGAAATTGCACCGACATTATGGCTGTACTTTACTGTACTTGAACTCAGTCCGTTGGTTTCTACTGTTCCGAGAATACCTCCAACAGAGTAGCCTCCGGAAATTGTTCCGGTATTGCAGCAGTTCTCTATTGCACCGTAAATACTTCCGGCAACACCGCCTATATATGATGAAGAACCCGAAATATTACCTGCGTTACAACATTTTTTAATTGAGCTTTTATCGGTAGAATATCCAACTATACCTCCGACATAGTATCCGCCTTTCATAGATATATTTACATAAGAAGATACATTTGAAATTGTTGCACCGCTTGCTTTTCCAACGGCACCGCCAATACTATTACCTTGCTTATTCAGCGTTATATCACCCTTAACAGTAAAGTTTTCTACCGTGGCGCCAACTATTTTTCCGAATATTCCTGAGTGATCTTCCTTTTGCGTTATTTTAACTCCTGAAATTGTGTGATTTTGTCCGTCAAACCTACCTTTGTATTCAATTGATTTTCCATTGCTGTAATTTCCTATAGGAATCCACTCACGACCGTTCAGGTCAATATCAGCTGTCAGAACAGCATTTGCACTCTTATTCTGCTTATCAAAATCTGCATATGTCCTGTCGCCGTTTACAAGGGCAGCAAACCAAAAAAGCTGACCTGCATTGCCGATTTCGTAGTTTCCGGTTTTACTGTTATAAACAGCAGGCTCATAAAAACCGCATTTTGTACAAAAGCCATCTGAATAATTATGGTCGCAATCTATCATATAATATAATGTGACATCGCAGTTTGGCATTACAAAACTGCCTGTCCTGTCTGAACCATCAGCCTCTTTCAGCTCAATGTCCTTTGATGAATTATTATATTTCAGACTAACTGAAATTACATTCTCATCTGCAATAAAGTTTACGGTTTCTCCCTCAGCAAAAACATTTGTATATGAATCGAGTAAAATATGATCCGTTGAGCCATCCCTTCCCTGAGAATAAACTCTATAACCCTTTTGCGTATTAAGAGAAACAGTTGCATCAGAATAAGGCGTTGTAAATTTATATATATAATATCCGTTCTCGTCTATATCAAGCAGATCTATCTGTTCTTTTGAAAGAGCAGTAACCTCGCTTGTCACATTATTCTTATCCGAAGCGTTATTATGCCTTTTTATTGAAACTGACTGTAAAACAGTATTGTCCGATGCAGGCTTGAAGTGCACAACAACTTCACTGCCTGCCGCTTTTGTGATGCTTGTCGCCTTTTCACCGTTGTCACCCTCAATATAAATTTCAGCATTACCGCTGCCGTTTACAGCTACACTTGTTTTTTGATTAAAGGTTGCGTCTTTATTAGCCAATATTATAGAATACGCAGTATTATAACCTGACTTTCCCTCTTGAATGTTTTCAACATCAACCTTAGTTATACTGAAATTAGCCTCAGGCTCCTGCTGGTATGCATCTATTACCTTAAATATCGGGAAGGTAGTTACAATGCTGCTGCCCCCTCCTTTTGTGTCAAAGTCAGAAGTCATAAAATAAATCGGATAACCGTTTGCATATGAGAGATAATCCGAAAGATAGTTTATAGGCTTGCTGTCACAGAGTGCGAATGCCGGTGTGTTAAAAAGTTCATAAAAATCAGCTGACGACTGTATGGGCTTATAATTATTATTAGTTCCGTCACCGTATGTTGCACAGGTTGTAAGGTTAAAGAAATCACCGCTTGGCCAAAATTCATCAGCGAGTATCGGCTTTGATTCATGATCAACAAGCTTTATCATATGCAAATGATCAGGAATTTCGTTGTTGCCGGCACCATCATACTGTGTTCCGTCAAATATACAGAATGAATTTATCCCGTTATTGGTTAATGTAAATACTCTGTTAAATTTTACATCTTTTTTTACAAAATGAGCAAAAATAGATAAGCTATAAGGCGATTGGTAGTCAGAGTTACGCATTACAACAGTTGCTGCATCCTCTGTTTCAGGATACTCCTCCAGCTTCATATAAATGCCGTTCACAGGAGAAACCTTCAGATTTCTGTCGAGCATAGTATTCATTTCATCCGCAACATTTTCATTAAGCATCTTAAAACTATCAAGATAGTTGCTGTAGCTTTCCCACCTTTCCTCATCTTCGGGATAATATTCCTTAAGATAATCTCCGCGCTGAGAAATAAATTCCTGATAAAGCATCTCCAATAGCACAATTTCGGTAAATTGCTTGTCAATGTTTACCTTTATATATTCACACTGATCACTGCAAAACGGAAGAGATTCAAAAGCGAATTGAGCTACAACATCGGCATAGTTTGTGTCATTGTTAAGATTACTGCTGATAGTTCTTATTGTGTTGACCATAACATCATCAATTGTACTGTCACTGAATATAATTGCTTGCTTTTTAGCATATGTATTGTCTGTGTCATGAAATCCGCCGTTTACAGAACTGTAAATTCTGCAAAAATCATCAAACAGAACATTCTGGGCTTTTTTTATATCATCCAATGTTGCTTTGCCGTCATTATATTTTTGTGCGACATCCATATATTTCTGATAACTGCTTAATGTGTTTCTCACATTGTTGTTATCCTCAATATTGGTAACATCCTTCTGCCATTTATCATCTACACTGCGCATTGCTTCGTTATATTTAATTTCACTCATTATTTTCTGAAGCTTAGAGGTATAGCTGGTGAGTTTTGAATTTATTTGTTGTACCTCGTCAAGTATATCTGTGCACAATGACTTTATAGCAGCGAGAGTTTGACCCTGAGAACCCCCGAATACCCATTTGTTGAGAAATGATGCAGCACTCTGAAACTCCTCACAGTTTGTTGAATCTGCAATTCTCACAAGGGCAGTTCCGCAGACAAGAAGTCCGTTGGTATAAATCTTATTTACACTGAAGCTTTTTGCTGTGTTTGTCCATATATTTGGCTTAACAGGTGCCGGTGCAGCAGCCGATACACTGACAAATGATACCGAAATCATAGAAATCGTTATACACAGCATAAGCAGAAATGACAATATTTTTTTAGGAATCAGTTTTACCATTCTGTTCATCACCTTTAAATAAATATAAATTTTTTGTTCTTTAAAACCGCTCATGTTTTCAATAGCCTATGGTGCAAATATCTCCGCTTTATCCACAGGGACAAGCCCTCGCAAAGTTCTTCATTGGTGGGAGGAGCTTTGAAAAAATATTCCGCTCGCAGTCGATAGGCTTGAAGTGAAAAATCCAAATCACTGCACCATATCAGTCCGCAGTCGGGACACAGTGAACGCAAATGCTCCGTTGCATTCAATCCGACAACACCATAAAGTGCCACAATCACTACATCGGACTTTGCCTTTTTAATTGCTTTGAAAAACAATTCCGTATCCGTAAACAGTTCCACAACAGGATACAAGTCTTGCTCGGTACAAAAGTGTTTTGTCCATTCGGCGAGTTGCAGCCCCATATTGTGATTATCAGCCAGGATTACTATGTGGTACATATGTTCCAGCTCCTTTTGCTCAACCAATGCAGAAATGATACCTAATTATATTAATTTTGCTCTTTATATTCAACGGAGTTGGCTCAAACCGTAAAAATCCGTCCCGAATTGTTTGTATTCTGATAAGATTTTTTCTTATTTATGTGGTACAATGTTTATTGAAACAGTATAAAAGGAGAATCACTATGCGTATAGCAATTGTTGATGATATAGCCTCAGATCGAAAAGAACTGCATAACCGCTTGTCAGTTATATTATGCCGATGCTCACTTGACGCTGATGTTTTTGAATATGCAGACGGAGAGTCTTTCCTTTGTGCCGCTGACAGCAAAAAATTTGATGTTGTTTTTCTTGATATCTATATGACAGGTGCAAACGGTGTTGAAACTGCAAAACAGCTGCGAACCTTTGATAATGAGTGTATTATAATTTTCACAACTTCATCTGCTGACTATGCGCTTGACGGATTCAGAGTCAGGGCGCTTCATTATCTTGTTAAGCCCTATTCAAGCGAAGAACTTGAAAATCTTATGAAAGAAATAGTTGCACGATTGCCTGCCCCTGACAAATACTTGGATGTAAACACTGTGGGAGGTTCAGTTCGCCTGAGATTCAGCGAGATTATATATGCATCGCATTTTAAGCATCAGATTCACATACATACTTCTGACGGCAATACAACAATTATCCGACGAACCTTCAGAGATTTTGTGTCAAGTCTTGAAGATGATGAACGATTTTTTATGTGCAGCAGAGGTGTAATTATAAACCTTAACTACGCTGAGGATTTTGACGGTACGGCTTTTAAATTAAAAAACGGAGATACTATCTCCGTCAGCCGTGATCTTACAAAGTCAGCACGCCTTGCATTTGGTGATTATCTGTTTAAAAGGAGGATAAAGCAATGATTGATGTTCTTCGGCCTATTATTGAGATTGCTGTCATCATGCCGGGATTACTGCTTGCATATCTTCCGATGAGTCGGCATTTGCGCACAAGTAAGGGTAAACTATTGCTGCTATGGATACCGATTTTAAATTTTCTCTGCACGGCAGGCGGCGGTCTATGCTACTTCCTGCGAATTAAAACCATATGGGTAATCTTACCTGTTTTTTTCATCACAGCTGTTATCTACTGCCGAACATTAAAAACTGTTAGATGGAAATCAATCAGTGTAATTTTAGCTGTGTACGGCGTATTTTCCTGCATTAGCAGTATTTCAGGAGCAATTAATTTTATAATATATCCCGGTAACAATTCGCCTTGGTTTTGCCTTAATGCAGCACTGCTATATAATCTGTTTTGCTGGATATTTGTCATTCTCGCATGGTATCCTGCTACTCACGCTGCCCGTGATTTGCTTGAATATGAAGGTGTTGCACAAACCTGGTATGTGTTCTGGGTTTTGCCGCTTCTGTTTATAGCTCTGAATCTTTTCCTTACACCCATACATTCCGAGCTTTTGTATCAAGGGCGGTCAATGCAGTTATATATCGTAAACGACCTTGCATTACTGTGCCTGCTTTTGCTCTTCTATATGCTGTTCTATCTTATGGCAAACAGCCTCAACCGTAATGACCGTTTAAGGCAGGAAAATCAGTTTCTTTCCATGCAGCAGGCACAGTATGACAACCTTTGCACTGCCATTGCGGAAACCCGTGAGGCACGCCATGATATGCGTCACCACTTTTCCACACTTGCAGCGCTTGCAAATAGAAAAGAATGGAGTGAGTTAAAAGATTACCTTGCCTTGGTGCAGGAAAGCATACCTGATTCCGAGCTGAATCTCTGCGAAAATTCGGCTGTTGACGGGGTAGCAGGACATTATTGTCTGCGTTATAAAGAAAATGCAATTCCCTTTTCTATAAAACTTGACTTGCCGTATGAACTGCCGATTTCTGAAATGGATATGTGCCTGGTTATGTCAAATCTTTTGGAAAACGCCCTTGAAGCAAGTCTTCGCACAGACAAGGCAAAGCGTTATATCAAGATAGAGGCTTATATACATTCAAACAATGTTGTACTTCTAACAGTAGAAAATGCCTTTGACGGCACTGCAACCAAAAAGAACGGCGTTTTTCAATCTTCAAAACGCCGAGGTGACGGAGTGGGTATACAGTCAGTCCGCCGTATATCTGAGAAGAACGGCGGTTATTGCCGTTTCACTGCGGAAAACGGTATATTCTGTGCCAATATTATGCTCAGAGGCGAAAGCGGCAAATAGCCATTGATTAGTATAAGTTGAGTATCAATTTTTCACCTTTGTGGTGTAATCGTCAGGTCCATATTTTCGAGAGGAAGTGCAGGTTCAATTCCTGTCGGATGCACCACGAAAAGCTCGATTTTATCGGGCTTTTTTCATTTTTTCCTTTGCATAAATTATTGGCAGACACATAACCTTTGGATTAAAATTTCTTGTAAATTTACTACAAATTAACTTTTGCCAAATTATGCAATTATCACAACTCCAAAATTATTAAGGTCGTGCGTCTGCCAATCATTTTTCACCCTTGCAGTATGAGATTATGCTCCACACCACTTTTTCCGTATATCTCATAATGTTTTGTGAATTTGGCTTTGAGATTAATTTCTATCCTTAACTTTTTATCGCTCTCATGTATTTTGATTTCATCAACCAGCAACCGTAAATTTGCATCGCTGATTGCTCCGTCCTTGATGATTTCTTCAATCAGGTCAACCGTTTTCTTAAGCTCCGACTTGCGCTTTTTAATTGTAGTATTATAGTCCTTGATAGACTCAATTTCTTCTGTTATCTTCTGTATATCCTTTTCACAATTTTCAAGCATTTCGGTATAGATTTCAGCATGTTCCTTGTCCCTGATGCGTTCAAGGAGAATTTCTTTTTGGTCGCTCCTGCGCTGTTCAAGCCTATCTTCCAGCTTTTTCAGTTTGTTATTAACCGTGTTTTTCTTCTTCATCCACTTCTTAACATCGGTTTCAATGGACTTGTAATTTTCAATTGCAGAGTCCTTGACCGCAAGTATTTCCTTGTATATCAACTCATCAATATCTCTTTCGTTCACCCTGTGAGGACTGCAATTCTCCTTGCCGTATCGGTGATAGCCGTTACAGACATATTCTATCCTATCCGGATGCTCCCGCCATTTTCTGGTCTTGCATACAAAGCACGAGCCGCAGTCGCCGCATTTGATAAGTCCTGCATATCTGTGACAGGGTTTATTGCTTCCTGCTCTTACATTTCTTTTAACTTTATCCGAGATTAAAAATTGTACCTGCTTCCACTTATCCTCATCGATAATGGCAGGTACAATTTTTTCATGCCTGTATTGCTCTTCCTCAGGAATATCCTTTCTGATGTGGTTAATTTTATTGTTGTAGGTCTTGTGATTAACTACGGTACCTATGTAAAACTCGTTTTCAAGAATTCTCTTGACGCCTTTGTTATCCCACAAGTATCTTCTGCCTATTTCGGGTTTGTTGTAACCGAGATTCTTGCCGAATAGTTTTTTCTGATAGTATGCAGGGGATTTCACGCCTTCCTCGTTTAGAATTTTTGCTATGGCATTGAAGCCGTAACCGCTTAAATACATATCAAAAATTCTACGGACAATTTCTGCGTGTTCCTCAACTATGACTATTTCGTTGGTATTCTTATCTTTGAAATATCCCATAGGCGGTGTCAGTACAAGACCGTCCTTTAACTTTTGATTCATGCCAGCTCTGACTTTCTTTGATATGTCACGAGCGTACATATCGTTAAACAAACCTTTGAATCCTATAATCAAATCGTCTGATTCGTTTCCTGTGTCAAGATTTTCAGTGACGGAAACTACATTGATTCCGTTTTCTCTTAGATAGTCAATGAAGATAGCTGTCTGAGTTTTATGCCTGCCGAGTCTGGACATATCCTTTACAAGAATTGTTTCAAAGCTTTTCTTCTCAACCTCTTCATAGATTTTATTAATGCCCTCACGATTGAAGTGCATACCGCTTACATTATCATCGAATGACTCACCGACAATTTCGTGATTATTAGTATTTGCATATTCTACTAAAATGTTTCGTTGATTGTTAAGAGAATTGAGTTCAACATCTTCATCTCTTGACAGCCTGTAATATAGCCACACTTTCATTATCATTCTCCTTTCGTTTGTTATTTGAATGTTGTGGTCACACCGCCTCGGTGAAACCACAACATATCACAACTCGTTTCTAATATCCAGCTATTATGCTGACTTTTTGAAATTAAATTTATCACCATAGTTATCAGGTAACAGATTATTTTCCGTAAGGTAATCTTTGATTATACTTTTCAGAAAAGTATTGAACTGCTCGTCTGTTCCTACATAATCAAATTCAACAGATTCAACAATAATAGGATTTTCTTTGCGTGCCATAAGTCAACACGGCTCAATGCTTCATTATTTTTCCATCATCACTCCTTTACCACTGGAATTTTAATACTAAATTTGTACATAATAAAATCCTCTTTTCTTAAATAAAATTACAAGCCCATTTTAAAATCTTCATCTTCAAATTCAATATTTTCTTCTTTTGATATTGCACCTGCAATCATACCTGCTGTAAGTCCAAGCAAAGTACCAATATCACTGCCGTTTTGCTCGGCTGCAATCCGCTTACAGCATTCTTCTTCATCTTCCGATTCATCCTCTATTATCCGAGAAAGTGATTCAGCAAGAGAGTTGACACCGCCGAGGATAGTACGGTTATTGCTACCCATTTGAGTCCTGTCAGAAAGCTTGATTTCTTCACCAGTGACGCTATTGCCGATTCCAACTCCTGACCTTGTTGCAAGGTATTGTTCAAAAACTCCTCTTGACTCTTCCCAGCCTGTTGGATAGATTCGGTCATCTGCGTTTGCACAGACCTGATTTCTTTCAGAGTCTGTTCCAAAACTTTCTTCAGTTCCGTCTGGCAGTCCTGTGATATTGCCTTCATATTGTCTTTGTTGATTTCCAAAATTTTCTCCAGATACTCCACCATCTGGTCGTCCGTTGAAATTTTTGAAATCATGTTGTACAGTTCCGGCTGAAAGGTTATTGCGGTTCTCAACAGGGTGAGTTCTTCCTCTCTTACCTGTGACGGAATCGAAATCACTTTCGTTTCTCCTGAGAGCAGTTCTATCGCTGTCAGTGAGTTGCTGTTCCTCTGTTTGAGATTTTCCAAAATATTGTTCTTGCCTGTATCTGAATTCATTTTCCATGCTTCCTTTCAAATATTTTTCGTTGTGCAGTTTAATATCTCTGCACCTCATTTTGTTAGGACATTGATAAGTAATGTATTTTCTGTCGTCTGTCCAAATCACCGAATAACCCATAATCGACATTGCGTTTATGAAATCTTCCTTGCTTCCGCTTATGTTCATAGCTTTGTCTATGTCGTTCATCAGTTTGAATTTCCAGCTCTGACCTTTGAGTGCGGTGCGGTATTCTCTTGTAGAGATTTTCATACCGTCTTTGCTGTAAGGCTCAAGAGTTGAAAGGTTATGCTGTCTGCATATCTCATCGCTCAAGGCTCGTAATGAATTAAGCGTGTTTGGATTCTGTCGAAGCTTTTTACCATTTTCAAAACTAACAGAGTTGATTACGAAGTGTGAATGAATATGCTGTGCATCACAATGTGTTGCAACTAAAACTTCATATTCTGTCCACGCTTTCTCAGCAAACTCTAAAGCAACCTCATGAGCTTTCTGCGGAGTAATATTTTCTTCGGGTGAGAATGATTGAACGTACTGATAGAAATTCATACCGTCAGTTTTACCGTATGACTTTTTAGTAGCCATAAACTCTTTGAATGCATTTTCACCGTCACAATTAATTCCGCTGACAAGTCTTTGATTTGAAATTTCATCATAGATTTTCTTGTCCTGACAGCAATAATTTATAACGCCTTTCATCGCGCTGATTGACTGTTTAGACTCACGAATATATGTTACAGTCGCCATTACTTTTCCTCCGACAGTTTTATGATTGCATCATAGATTTTTCTTTGCATAGCAATCATTTCACTAAAGTTGTAGGAATTAAAAGCACCGCTGTTTATTTTTCTTGTTATCTGATTCAGATTGTTGCCAATCCTTTTCAGTTCAACAAGCAACGGTTGCAAGTCAACAACTTTGATTTCGGTTTGCAATGAAGATTTCAAAATATACTCGGTCAGTGTTAATTTAGATTTTTTAGCTTTTGAAATAATAGCTGACTTCTCAGATTGAGTTAATCTTATACTCAATGTTTGATTTCTCTTACGATTTTCTATTTTAATGCACCTCCGTATTAAAGTGGGTCCGGGCTCCGCTCGGTTTTATGTGTTCGGCGGACAACCGGGCGCTCTGCTTGCCCCGGACAAGTCCGGGAAATGTAGTCCAAAACTCCGCTTTTAAAAATTAAATTTTAAATCTGCCGTAAATTCGCCTAAAATTCGATTTTCACTTGCTGTCTGGTACTTTCTCACCCTCTGCAAAATAATCGCACAAATCGGCTTACATTGGCTGACACGGCTCGTCAGGGTCACAAGTGACGAATGGAACGCAAGTTTTGCCCCCAATAATATTTCCGTCACTTACGGCACTTGAGTCACTATCGGACAGATAGTGAATATTTACAAGCCTTTTACCATTACTTCTATATGAGCTAAAGAAAACATCGTTATTCTCTAATTCGTAACGCCATTTATTCATCATCTGCTTTAATGCTTTTGCAGAGATTTCTTTACGGCAGAAAGAATTAAACTCTTCTGTGAATTCGGTATTCGTGCCTTTGAAGATTTTCACCTTTTTCATAAACTCTATCAGCTGAATCATCTCATCAGGCAAAAGTATTTCAGGACTTCCTACACTGTCCGAAACTAAATCCCACATATGATTCTCTTTTGAAAAGTTCAGTTCCAACTCTCTGTATTCAATATCTCTGCCCGTGCAAATCATTGTTGCGTTGTTCTGACTGCGCTTGCTCTTATCAAGAACAAATGTTGTATCAACCGCACCGCTGATTCCTGTTGTTCCTGAGATTTTATTCAGAGGATCATTGTCACCCTGCTTTCGCAGATGATGTACAAGCAGAAGAGAAATTTTCAGCTTGTCCGCTAATCTTTTCAACTCCTCAATTTCCTGATAATCATTTGCATAAGTAGTGTCCCTATTTTTACTTCGTATCATCTGAAATGTATCTATGACAACCAGAACCGTATCTTTATGCTCTGCGACAAAACTTTCAATCTGTTCTGCAAGTCTGTCCGACAGAGAACAGGATGATATTGCAAAGAATACATTGTTCGGAACTTCATCTGTAATCTCGTTCAGCCTTTGTTGAATTCTGCTCAGGTTATCCTCAAGGCAAAGATACAAGGTAGTTCCTTTTGTGGTTTTAAAATTCCACACCTTCTCTCCTTTGGCTATGCGAACACACCAGTCAAGCACTAACCACGATTTACCTATCTTCGGAGCACCGCAGAGCAGAGATACACCCTGCGGTAACAACGAGTCAATGCAAAAGCTTATCGGCTTGATTCGCATATCCATTAATGTTTCGCCGTCAATGACAGTAAGCTTTTTGTTGTTACGCACTATAACAACTCCTTCTATAAAATATTGAAAGCTTTTTGCTCCCAATATATAAATGTCTGACTTTTTTAAAATCACAGAAATTCCCGTGACAGAATAAAATCATTTCTTAGTATATTGTGATATTACTGGTGTAGTGATATAATACTTTTGAGGTGAGAGAATTGAGCTATATTGAAAGGTACGAAAGCAAAATCACAACCTTTGATTATTTCTCAGTTGATTTTGATGACAAGAATATAATTTTAAATAACGAGAAATATCCGCTTGGGTATATAAGTAACTGCATTGCCAATCTTCCAACGGAGTTCGCAACCAATATGCTGATTCACAGTGGCAAGATAAACCTGCATTGGCAGGAGCTTAAATTAAACGGTTACAGTAGAAAATTATTTCAAGATATTTTTTCTGACATAAATAAAATGATTGACTATATGCAATCACTTGAGCCTTTTAAATATTTTGATATTGAAAAATCAAAAACGACTGTTTCAAAATTGTTTGGTAAAGATGCACTTGATGATTACGAGTATCTGTTAAAGCATCTAAGAATCAATTACGGAACAACAAAAAGAAACGAAATTGCAAGGCTTGAAGAAATAGAGAATAAATCAAAGACAGCAGAAAATGTTTTGAGAGCATATTCGTATATCGGCGTTGATACCGCTAACTTCGGCACAATGATAATTAACTATGTAGAGAATTTTATAAATGAAGATTCACGACAGAAAGATAACATTGCTAAATTCACTTGTGAGTTTTTCGAGAACGAAGAAGTACAAATGAACTTAGCGGCAAGCAATCCTGCAGTTATGATAATGGAGGGATTTAATTTAAAACCGATTCAATCTGCTGTTCCTACGATAAAAATTGAAAATGGTAAGTACAAAATTATTAGAAGAATGTATTTTAGCAGAATGATGGATTTCTTTGTGACGGAGTTTTTCGAGGCGCTTTCTCATGGTCACTACATATGGAAGTGCGGAGTCTGCAACAAATATTTTCTTATGACTACTGCACACAATCAGCTTTATTGCAGTACGGTAAATAAGGAATACGGTGTGCCTTGCTCCTATGTTGCAAAGCACCCTGAAATTACAAAATGCAAAATGGAAAAGCAGAAAAAATCCGACAGTCCGTATTATGTTCTTTGGAACAAGCGATACAGCTCAATACGCCAAAATAAAAGCCTCGGCAAATACAGTAAAGCTGTATCAGCCAAGGATAAAAAGATTATTGATATGAAATTTGAGCGGGCACAGTTTGATTTCGACTATGCAGAAAATCACTACGAAGAGGAAATGAATTTGGTGAAGATTTACGAGGAAGCAACGAAAGATTAGGGGTGATCAAATGCAAAATGAAAATCTGAATATGTATCAATTAAGTTATGAACCTACTAAACTTGATGATTTCAATGATTACTTTATACAGTATCTGAAAACAAAAGAGAGTAGATATTTTAGTGAATTTCTTCATTTCTATGAGCCTGTACTTAACAGAAAAGCTGCCGCGTTTATAAAATGCAACCATATTGAAGAATACAGGTTACCCGATTTGAAACAAATCTTTGTTTCTCTGCTGTGGGACGAATTGCAAAAATATACAGCAGACGAAAAACTTCCTCTGCTGCAAATTATGAAATATAAAACTCAAAAAGCGTGGGTGGAGTATGTTCGCACTGACTGCGGTATTACAAATATCGAAAGTAAAAACGCACATAACAATCTCCGTAAAGTAACGTCATTGTACTTCAAAATGAAAGATACAAAGCCGTTTGATGAAATTGTAAAAGGAATATCCGAACAGTTACATCTTTCGGAAAATACTGTCATTGAGTATATAGAAACAGCGTTAACAACAAAATATTCTGAAAACAGAGAATCTTTTGAAATAGAGGATATTTCAGAAATTGAAGATATTATTTTTGATAACTATAAATCTAAGCAAATCAAAAGGGCTATTTTTACACTATCCCCGATAGAGCGCAAATTGCTTGAACTGACAACAAGGATAAACTTTGATACATTTGAAACAAAAGAAAAGCTGTCCTATAACAAAACAGCACTTCTGCTCGGTATGACAGAAAGTGCTGTTCAAAAGAAACGCAAGAGAATTATTGAGAGATTAAAGAATTTATTGGGGAATTATTGAACTATATATATTATTCTTTGTTAGGGAATAATTAAAGGTACGGAACCTCTGTCGAATCACTTATTTTTACAAGTTCACCTTCTCCCATAAGGGCATACAAATACGGCTGATCAAACTCAGTAACCGTAGCGTTGATATAGATGGTATCATCATTTAATGTCAAAATACCATTTCCAACATTCATAAACGAATCGGTAAAATCAAAATACACTTTGTTATCCTCAACTAGCTGACCAAAGATTTTTTCTGTCATCGCTATATGAGCTGCATTTGGTGCTGTCTTGCACATGTAACATTCAATAATATCTCCATTAATTGAAACAATTGTTACAGTAAAACCCTGACCATTGTTATCAACATCTGACCATGTACCAAGATATTTTTCTAATGTGTTTTCTGTATGGGATTCCGTTTCAATAATCTTTTCCGTTACAACTTCTGTTGTCGGTGGTATCGTTGTAGCCTCCTCGGTAGCAAAATCAGTAGCAAAAGGCGCAGTTGACTCTATTTCTTTTGTAGTCGCAACAATTGTTTCTTCTTTTATGCGAGATTCATCATTATCTTTTTGTGAACACCCACTCATAACAACTGTAATGCATAAAATAGAAAATACAAAAAGAAACAAAACTCTATTGAACATATTACTTAAAAGACAATTATAAAATAAGTTTTTCATAAAAAACTCCATCATACCATTTTTTTAAAAATTTACTACATAAAATTATATATTAATATGGTGATATAAATGAAATACATGTATCATCATATGCCTCTCCTTTGTATATTTCAACTATCGTCATCTTAATATATTTAGTATTTATAGTTTTATCAAAAGAAATATTTTGCAAATTACTTCTATCTGAAATACTTTTGGTCAATATTGTACCGTCAGAAAATTCAAATTCAAGTTTTTTTACACGACAGTTATTATTATATACAGTACTATCCTTTGCATAGCCGTTAACTATGCTGATTCCGGATACGCTTTGAAGTGTATTACTTGAAAACATAACATATTCTCCAATACCAATACCGTTTACACCTTCACACCAGCAAGTATCATCATTATTTTTCAGATTATATGCCTGATAACTGAATTCACCCTCAGGTGCTAATGTTGAAGAAGCCGTAATAAAACTAAATCGAGGCGGAGTGTCGCCGATGTTATTTGAATTAAGAGTTGTTTCAATCATATCGTATCCTTCTGAAACATATATAGTAACTGTTTCATTTTCGTTAACATTTCTTCCTGATATCGGCTGTTGACTAATGACATATCCCTTTTGTACTGACTGATTTTGATTATATATAAGGTCATACTTTAGACCTACATCACTCAGTTTCTTTTTCGCATCATCAACGCTCAATCCCGCTATATCAGGCACAACAACTTGCGGAGATGTTTGTGTCGTAGATTCAATTGTACTCTCAGTAACTGCAGTTGTATCTGCATAGGTTAAAGAAGCAGTGCTTTCAGTTACATTCGAAATATTTTCGCCTGATTCTCTAAATACGATAAAATATAATGCAGCAGCAGTTATCAATAACACCAAAACAATTAATAAAATCCACAACCATTTTTTGGACGACTTTTTATTCTGATTATTGTTTTCAAAGTAATCAACAGATGTGTTTTTATATTCATCCCGATAATCAACATTATAATTTTCTGAAGTCTGGTATAAAGAATTACCACATTTTTTGCAGAACTTTATACCTGCACCGTTTTCTGTTCCACAGTTAGAACATCTCACATTCACCACTCCTATAATAGTAAATTCTTTTGAAATTTATCTATATCCTTTTTCTTCCATAAAATCTACAATTAAATCTCTGTTAGCCTTCTCGTATTTATTAAAGACACTTTCATCAAAATTCTCAGCTGAAACTGTTCCGTGATACCAAGATTTAGAATTAAAATAATCGGCAATTGACTTTGTGGAAAAAAATCTGCCGTGTCTAGCATATATCTCATTCAGAGCAAGCTCCATCTTTGTTTCACTCAAAGATGACAATTCGCTTTTATCTATGTATCTTGAATCCGAACCGTTGAGTATGTAGTCATTTGTATTTGTATTTACATTTGAATTTGAATTTGAGTTTGAAGAAACAGAGGTACTATCAGTTCCTGTTGAGACATATACAATCATACTTTCATTGTTGTCTAAATCTTTTCCTTTGGCAGGATACTGACTAATTACATAATCTTTAGCAATAGTGTCACTATATTGATAAACAGCGTTACATTTTATTCTCAGATTATTAAGTTTATTGTAAGCATCGGAATATTTTAATCCGACCACATCGGGAACCGAAATATTCGAAAATGCTTGTGTAGTTACTTCTGTTGTTGACGGTTCGGTTGTAGATGAAACAGTTGTATCTTCAGCAGTCGTTTCAATCAAAGAAGTAGTTTTATTTGACGAATCATTGCCACTGGTAGAATGTATTTTATCAATTGAACCTTCAAACACAGTAAAATAAACTATAGCAGCCGAAACAACTATAACTATAAAAATAAATACTATAAGTAGCAACCATCTTTTCTTTGATTTCTTTTTCTTTTTATATGCAGGTATTGATTCAGAGAATTCATCTTTAACCGCATCAATCATATTGCAACCACATTTTTTACAAAACTTTACATCAACTCTATTTTCTGTTCCGCATTTAGGGCATTGCATAATTATCACTCCAAAAATTTGATATTCGCCTTATATGTACTAGATCATTAATCTTATCACAAAAGTTTCAATTTAAAATGTTTTATTTTTTAGTATATTGACTTATTATAGCTACCATCAAAACTCATTTTGTAAAGCTTGTTATCACAATCTTTATTTTCATAGAAAATCCAATCTTCAATAATATGAAGATATTCACTTTGGTTATAGTTAATTTCTTCATTATTACTACCGTCTTTTTCCATGCGACATATTCTTTTTGTATCATTATCAATGTAAAAAATGTAATCATCAGATACATTTAATCCGTTTTTTGTAACAGTTCCCTCAAATATGGTTTCATTTGAACCGTCAAGGTTTGCAGAACAAATTGTACCTTCTTCGTTTGTGTAATACATTTTATCTCCTGAGAAAACAATATAATTTGGACAATAATTAAATACTAAAATTGGGTTTTTGCCATCCTTGTCCATTCTCCATGTTCCGTAGTTTTCATTTGAAGAATTATTTACAGAATCAAAGCCGCTGATAGCGTATAAATATTCTCCTTGCAAAAGCAAGCGAGTAGGAGAAATATCAGAAATTTTGGTAATTTTCTCTGTGTTTTTTAAATCAGTCACATAAATTCCACTCTCATCATAATTACCCAATCCTGTTACATAATAATTTCTGCCATCACATTGCATGCATTTTTCCGTGAATACGCTAAACTGTAAATCCTCTATATTATCCCCGCTGAGTTTATGATATTTCATAGAGTCGAAATACAAGAGATTATTTCCTACACAAAACATATGTTGCGGATAAGCATCACCTAGTATAACAGATTGGTTATTGCCATCTTTAAGACGCATCTTACACAAACCATCACCGCAATAATAAAGCCATTTTCCATCGCTTGCAGCCCACGCTCCGTTTTGCAAATTATTTACTGACATTTGTATTTTCTCTTCTGACGGGACACTCTGAATAAAAGAAAATACTTTTATTCCAATGAAAGCAACAGTAAAAATGGACATAATTACAATAGCTGACCCGATTATTCTCTTGACCTTGGTCTTATCCTTTTTATTTGTTATTTCTTTATCACATTCAATCTTCGTCCCACACTCTGAGCAAAAAAAGGAATCACTTTCTAATTCTGCACCGCAATTACCGCAAAATTTCGCCATATGTATTCTCCTATCTTTCATATTTATACTTTGCAGTCCGCTTGTTTTTTCTAACGGACTGCAATTTTTCATTTCACGAAGTTAAAAAAGGCTGTCTATACTTGAACCTTCAATTCCCCACAAATACCAAGATTTTCCTGATTTAATCAATGTCAAATCCAAGTCTTGAGTATTCGTTTTGGTTTCACCATCAACGGTTACTTCCACAGCAATTTCTACAGTTAAATCTTTTTTTGCCGATACCTTAAAATCATACAAATCCTCACAATCGTCGCTTAAATATTTAACCTCGGAGTTTGATGCATCAACAATATCAACTACTTCCCACGAAACCGACCAATCATCGCAATATTTTTCAATTTGTTCTACCGCACTGTCAAGAGAATCCTGCAATTTTTTAACTGCTTCAGTTCTGGTCATTCCTTCATCCCTCAAAGATTTGCTTAAAAGCTCATCTGGAAATAATTCTAAGGCAGCCGCTGCGTCGGGTTCCTTTATACTCGCCTCTATATATGTATCTACTACGGATTTATAACTTCTTCCACCTATGAAATTGAAGCAGATAACAACAACCAATGCAACTGCCACTACCGCAGCACATATTCCTATTATCTTTTTTATTTTGCTTTTTTTCGCTTTATCCTGTTCGGGGTCGCTTGGTTTGAATGTCGTCTTATTATCCGACATACTGCATCCACAGTTACCGCACACTACAGCGTTATCATCCATTTGGCTTCCACAATTCCCACAAAATTTTGACATAATTCATTTCCCTCTCTTTGTTAATTATTTTTCTTTAATACTTTGCGTTTTTTTAATTTTGTTTCTGATTATCAAAAAAAGCACGAGTAATACTATTACAGAAATACCGCCGATTACTATGTAAATAATATATGTGTAATCTATGATCTCTCCGTAACCATTGGCTTCGGCACTATAAACAAGATCGTATTTTCCGTCACCGTCCTCGTCAACATTAAGAATAGTATTATCGGATACATTAGCCACAGTATCAATTTTGGTATTTCTTGTAATTTTAATATTATTGAATTTTCTGAAATCGGTGTATTCACCGTTTTCATTCATAAAACCAATACTGTAGTTCATTCTGCCTCTGCCTGTTCCCTCAATTCCTATATCGTAATCTTCACCTTCTTTCAATCTTAAAATTTTAACACTGTCATCACCTGATTCGTCCGGATCTGTTTGCTGACTATATAAATTTGTATCAGCTTGTGTATCGCTTTCTTCAAAAGTCAGTGTTCCAAAGGATGTTCGGGTATTCAATCCTGTTTCAGACGAATCAAGAGTTTCACCGTTGTATGTAACCGAAACATCAACAGGACAAGCTATTCTTACATAGATATACTTCTGACCGTTTATCTGATCGGCGATATCACCAAAGAAGAACACAAGACTATCTGCATCGGACACCTCATAATGACATCCGTCACTTGCAATTTTTTCCATAAGCATTTGTGGAGTTGTTTTTTCACTCACACTTTCAAAGAAACCAAGAGTATATATGTATATTCCTTTCTTCTTTAATTCGTCAGCATATGCAATCAGTTCATCACCAACCAAACCGTCATTCGGCTCTCCGTCGCTCATAAGGACGATGATTTTCTTCTCGGCAGAGCTATTATCAAGCATTTGGTCTGCTGTACGAAGACCCGATTCAATATCGGTACCGCCTCCTGTGTCAAGATCGTTTATTATTCTGTCAAGAGAATTTTTACTATTTGAAAAATCGGACTTCATCTCGGCATCATTATCATAATTTACTATACCTATACTTGCATCCTCTTCCAGAATAGTATCAACAAACTTAGTCGAAGCCTTCTTTGTTTCATCAAGCGGTGTGCCCGACATACTTCCTGAAGTGTCAAGAACAAGGACAATATCACGTTCTGATGAGGTTGTACGAGTCGGTGTGGTAACTGGTACTTCTGAATTTTCTACCGTATATTCACCCCATTCGCAGATGTAACCTGTCCTACCATCCTCGTCAGATAATGAAAAATCACCATCGTTCCACTGTTCGGTATACTTATAATAATACATTCCGTAATCTTCAAAACTTGAGCTTGGTTCACCCGACGCCCAGTTTGAATAGGTGAAAGTCTCTCCATTATCCCATTTCCAGTCATTTGAACCTTCGTCGTGCAAACCAAAGTAAGCATTTTTGTATCCAAACTTATTGAGAAGTGTAAACACAAACTTGTTTTCATCCTCAGAAGTTATCGTAGCAAGATAACCATCCTTTGACTTACAGCTTTCTTTTGCCTTATTCCAGTCAGTTTCCCCTTTTTTCGCCTCATAAATATAGTAATAATGTCCGTTATACTCTACTGCGTCAGACGGAACTTTTGACTTATCAAACTGTCCATATTTTTTACCGAAGTCTGTTTCAACATTTATATCACTTTTAACGGCAGAGTCTTTGATTCTTACAGTAAAGCTCTTGGTTTTTGAATTATCCTTATTATCCGTTAAAGTAACAGTATATTGTCCGTTCTGCGCGTTCATATGATAACCGTAGTCATTCGTGATTGTTTGAGTATCGCTGTATGAGCTTTTGTCATCGGCAGTGCCGTCAATCTTAATTTTATAATCATCATATTTCGCTTTGTTTACGTCATATACATTGATATTGACGCCAGAGCGCACGGTATAGTCCGCACCGAAATCGGTAGAAAATTTAATTTCCTTGTTATCGTTGTTTTCTTTTATCTTTGCTTTTATAGATCTTGTTTTACCGGTATCGTAATTATCGCAGACCGTTATTGTATATGTACCTTTCGGCAGATCTAACCTCTTTGGATTTGAGTTGCTAACCTTAATTTCGTCACTGTAATCTTCCGAAGAAAACCAACCTGTACTCTTTTTTCCGCTTATTTTGATTGTATAGTTATCATAGGCAGTACCGTTTTTATCGAATACAGATATTTCGGAATCCGAAGAATAGGTTACAGCTTTATCTTCTGATGTACCTTTGATCCCGACTTTATCAAACGCCGCCTTTATACACTCCTTTTGCGCATCTGTACAATTTATTATTTCAGCCGTTTTTTCTACACAAGAACGAACCACCGAGAATGTACTATTTGAAGGCAACGAGATTATTACCCTATACCATAATTTTTCGAGAACAGATATGTCTATGTTACTATATTTTTTATTTACACCTGTATTCATTAAGTACGCTGCATAAGATACTATCGTACTACTATCATGGCAATCGTCGTCCTTGCTATAATCTTTGTAATAATAAACAGCTGATTTATTCTTGTTATTTTCTGGGATTGATGTTCTGACAGAACTCGTCCAATCAATATTATCATTATTATTTCGTGCTTCAACACAATATCCCATAATATCAGCTACAGCTTCATTTATAGCAGAAGGCATTTTATTGTCATTGGTGTCTAAAAGTTCAGATGAATATGCAACTACGCCATGCGTGAATTCATGTCCGACCACCTCTATGTCAGCTGAATAACTATCTATTTCATTATTATCGCTATCATAACATTTTGGAAAATTCATAACAGAACCATAGGGTGAAAACCAATAAAATGCATTGTTAACATACTCATGATCTTTGCCTTCATCATCTCTGTAACCTTCTGTATTTACAAATACGTTGATATCTAATCCTTTACCATCAAACGAATCACGTCCAAATGAATTAAGATAATAATTATATACAGTTTGAACATTTGCCATTGCATCTACTGCAGATTTATCTGCGGTATCGTTTACTTTCCACTTTACAATCTCTCCATTATTTCTGTACCAATCATATTTATGATTAGTTTTAGGGTTAAATACTGAAATAATAGTGCCCGTATCAGAGCAATATTTCATTTCATTAATACTATTTTCATTTTGTGCATAAAACACTTGGCTTTTTTTTTGCCCTTCTAATGTAAATTTTTGTTGTTGGTTGTATATGGTATTATTAAACAATACTATATTTGCGTTCTTGGCATCTATAAATATACTGTATGCTCCATTGTCGGTTTCTGCATATATTTCATAGCATAATAGGTATATATTAACATCATCAAGATTATATATGGCAAGCTTATCGTCTTCTAAATCTTCAACAGTAATACCTGTTGCGTCATCTCTGTCTATTTCATTGCTAATGTATTCTTTAATCGAACTATTAACCTGTTCCTGCGTTACTGACGGTGTGAGGGAAATATCCTCGGGAATATCGGTTGCGTTTGTTGTAATGCCCTGAGCGTTGCCATTTTCATCTGCGATTACAACCATTGTTCTGCCGTAAACCGGAATTCCTTTGTAGTTTTCCTGCAAACGGTAATATGTGCTTCCGTCAACATTTGATGTATTAAGCAAGGTCAGCTCATCTGCCGCATTATTAAGTCCCATTTGTTTTGCCGCATCTTTTGCCGCTTCAACAGCAGAGCTTTCATCATTAATTGAAATATCGGTAAACTTTCCCTCTAAGCTTTTAAATTGCTCATTATCATCGTCGTTCTTAATTCCTAAAGTGCCCATAATATCTGAAATAACGGGAATATCCGCTATATCAAAGTACACAAGCACTCCCGATATTGCGCTGAAGGCAATAATTAACGCAAGGATAACCGCAAGTAACTTTATTAAGAACACACCGATTTTCCATCCTACTGTTTTTGAAGCCTTTTTAGCCGCCTTATCCGCTTTTTTCACCGCTTTTTTATCAGCCATGAGTGCAATCTTCCTTGCTTTTTTATCAGCTTTTTTGGTAATTCTTGCCGCTGACTTATCTGTCTTATTTTCGGCTTTATTTCTGGCTTTTGTTAAAATCCTTTCTGTCTTGTTTTCAGCTTTTCTTTTAACCTTCTCTGCTGCCTTATCCGCTTTTTCTTTTACTCTCTTATCTTTTTTCGTTAGCTCTTTCGGGTATATATTGTCTTGCTTAGAATTATTAAGTACGGTGTCATTTGTTGCTTTATATTGCTTACTATTATTATTTTTGTTTTTATTTGCAGTTTCATTAATAACCGTAGCCTTTCTTTTCTCCTCGGCGGCTTTTATTTGTCTTTCCTTTTCAGCTGCAATTTTTGTCAAGTCACAATTTGGGCAAAGCCCGTTTTCGTTTAATTCAGAACCGCATTTTCCACAAAATTTTGACATTGATTTCACCTCATATCTACATGTTTTCAATAATATTAATAATTTCATCTCTTGTATATGATGTACAGTTTGGAGCATATATCGCACTATCAACATTAAATGTCGCGTTAGTAGAAATCAATCTTTGATGATCCCCACTCATTGTCAATACACTGTCATAATCATTTGTATGCTCACAACACAAATTACCCTTTTCATAATAATACAAGCTTTTGCAAGAAACTTTCACTCCGGAGGTACCCAAAGAATCACCGATATTATCTACACAATAAATAATATCGTAATTATCGAATTCACTTTTAGATTTTCTCATTGAGTAAATCTCAGGAATGTCATCATCGTTGATATATAACAAAACAAACTGTGCACCATCATTTTCATCATCGTTAATACAGCATTCTATTAACGATGTCTGCCAGGATTCCAAAATTTTTTCCGTAGGTTCCTGAGGGTTGCTTTTAGCTTTAGCTGATGATGACCCAGCTGTATCATTCGGAGTTGTATTTTCTTCTCCGTATAGCATTTTTGTTATTTCTTCTGCCGAAACTTTATTATTTTTTGCAACATTTGATTCAGAAACACCCACAATATAGAATACTCTGCCATTAAACATCAAAAAAGCAACAACTGCTAAAAGCAATAACACAAGTATACTGATTATAGTTGCTTTAAGCACAACCTTATTTTTTTTATTCTTTAGACTATTCCCATTATCAGATAATTCATTTTCTTCTAATTTTTCATTATCAAAACGACTTCTTTTCTCATCGCTGTAACAGGAATCGTTGCTATTACTATTTTCAATGATATTTTTTTGCTCCTCGTAATCTATTTCAACAGATATTTTTTCGTTGTCAGAATAAATAGACTCATTTATTTCAGAAAAATTACATTTTTGACATAATCCGGTATCCACATCAATTTTAGAATCACACTTTTTACAGAATTTTGAAACAACTGTATTCTCTGAAATATCCGCTACTTTTTCTTCATGCTCAGGCACTGAAGTAATCGCATTATTTATATCTGTATCTACGATAGCACCCGAATTTTCGGCATTAGAAATATTATGTAAATCGCCGATTTTGTTACACATCGGACATAAACCAGTATCTGTATCAATTTTTGAACCGCATTTTTTACAGAATTTTGAAACAACTGCTTTCTCTGAAATATTCGTTGCTTTTTCTTCGACATACTCGGACTTTGAAGTTACAGCAGTATCTATATCCGTATTTATATGACTATCCGATTTATCGGTTTCAAAAGTATTAAGTAAATCACTGTTTTTGTTACATTCCGGGCACAAGCCGGTTGTCTCATCAATCTTTGAACCGCATTTTCCGCAAAATTTAGGCATAATTACCTCCTGAAAAATAATTCTTAACTTATTTCAATGTTAATTCATAACATTCAAACTTGTCGTTTACAAAAAGTCCGTCAACAATCCAGTATTTATAAGAATTGATTTTTATATAGTTATCACCATCCATTTTGCAAGAAACTCCACCGTTTTCAGTTAGCTTATTAACACTGACACTTATTTCGCTGCCACTTGAATTTGACGGAAATATGACATAGTATAAATCTTGAATATTGTTTAAATCATTTATGAAATCTAAATACACTGATGTATTATTCTGAATTGTTGTTTTTGTACCTGTTTTAATGTCATATTTATAATATAATTTTTGCGTTGCACTAGTAAAACTACTCAATATTACAAAAGAACCATCTATTCCTATTTCAAAGCCAACATTAGAATTAGGCAATTTGGGTGATTTTTCGATTTTATTACTATTATTTACGGTATAAAAATATTGATCTTTATACATTGTTTTATTAGTTTTAGTATCATATTCAACATCAAACGATTGAAAATATAAAGCGTCATCGGTCAACACACAACCGCAAAGAGTACTGTTTTTGGCAACCTCTTCAGAATTTTCTGTATCAAGATCCAAAGCATTTACAACATTCTTATCTATCAAATCAACATTTTGAACTACTATGTCAGTAGAATAATAAATTTTATTTCCAATAAAGTACGCATTTTCAGCATTCACAAGAGATTTACTTGTTCCACTGACAGAATCATATTTCATTAACTGGCCATTTTCAAATGCTTCATCAATATAGTAAATACAATTTTTATAATATGTTACAAAATCCACTTCGTGGTCAGCGCTAAATACTTTCTCTAAATTCGTTCCATCAATATTTATTGAGTAAATATCATCCTGATAATATATCTGTTTTCCGTTTCCATAACTCAAATACAGCCCATTGCTGTTTTCGTCTGCTTCGCAGGTGTTTGTAACTGTAAAATACAAAGTTTCACCATTTGAAAGAAGTTCTCCGGAATTCACCTTATCAACTATTTTTTTACCATTTTCAACTATCGAATTTTTATAGTAGATTGCATTACCATCAGAACAGATATATTTGTCTCCTAATTTTAAGAGATAATCTCCGGTTTTATATTCACTTGTATTAGCAGAAACATTCAGCTTTGAATTAGCATTACCGCTGATTAACGGATAAACAGATTTATCGTCTTCATTGCTGTCATATCCATAGTTCTGGTGATATACAAATTGAGTATCTCCGATTGTTTTTTTTGCTTTGCTAAATGCTGTATCAACAGTTTCAGACTTCAATAAACTGTCTGCAATGTTTTCCATAAACAACGTACCAAAAGATTTTGTTATATATTCTTCTTGAGTTAATTTATAAATGTTGAAAATCTCCACAGAATTATGGAATCCTACAACTGCACTTGCCCCTGTCATATTACTTGCAAGGTCATAATCTATGTCATCTTCCTCACCAAAACTACAGCAACTGTTAATCAGAACGATTGAGTCGTTTAATCCGCCCTCACTATAGTGTGTTGAGAAAAACGCAGGCAACATCCAATAATATTTGCCGTCTTCCGTATTTGCACGAACAATATTCTTTTGATTAATATCAAATTTATAATTTTTGTCGATGTCATTCGTACAGTGCTCGTGAGTGCAAATTACCGAGTATGTAGCGGACGGTTTAAACAATCCCGGTTTCAAGGTATATCTGCTGCCATGAGCAGCGATTAATATTAGGGCATTATCTGACAATTGAGTAGCGTATTGTTCAACAGTCGGATTAATACTTAACTCTGTATCAAGACCTTTTTCATTCCAGTCTTCTTGATATTCTCTATAAAACTCAAGTATGGAATCTTTATCCTCATACCAGTCATACATAATAACAGCGTCAGTATTGCTACTGTTACCGGCAGGCTGAGAAGAGTTTTTATTTATGTCGGCAGAACCCTGATTTGTTGAAGAAGACGAGTTTGAATCACCAATAATCACCCCACTGTCTTCATTATTTTTTTCAATACTTACACAACCTAAACAGCCATTAGAATATTCAAAAGAATAAATACCCGATTCCTCATCAAAACAAATGAAATCAGCTATAATTAGAGCACCGTTCTCATCTTTAGATAATTCATTCAAAAGCTTATTTACAGAATCGGATTTCTGATCAAATGTTTTATTTTTATAGTCTTCCTTGCTTATTAATTCTTGTATTGCATTATCCGCCTTTTCCATTACCGACAGTTCATCTTCTGTCCAATCGCTTTTTACATCAATTTCAACGGTATTGGAAATATAATATCTTAATCCATCTTTCATTACTGCGTGATATTTTAACGTTTTGACTTCTGTTTCTTTAAGACCGATTTGTGCTGAGTATATTCCGTCTTCAGCATTTAAATCATTATTTTCTTTGAGATTTCCGTCATCAGAAAATGATGCTGTATTAGAATTTGAATCTTCACAATATAGTTCTATTGATGAAAATTCAACATCGGGCTTACAATAAAAAGTAACCGAGTACTCTTCATTTTCTGAAGTAAATACATAATCCTTATCTGATTCAATTTCAAAACTTCCGGAGGATTTCAGTCCGATTAATTTACTTACATCAGTAGGTATAATATCAAAATAATCAAGTGCAAAAAATGCTGCAACAATCGCGATTAATGCCGCAATAATTACAATAACTTTTAATACTAATTTCTTTCTGGTCTTTTGATTGTCAGCTTTCCCCGAATTCTGATTAGACTGAATTAAGTCACAGTTAGGACAAAGTCCTGTTTTTTCATCAAGCTTTGAACCGCATTTTCCGCAAAATTTTGACATATACATTCTCCTATACAATCAACATCTGATTTATTTTAAAACGGGGATAGCAAATAAACTATCCCCGTTAAGTAATTAATTTACTGCATATATTTATTTATTAAATTATCAACTGCAGGAATTACAATTGTTCCCTGATTCAGCGACTTAAGTCCTAAAATAATAAATAATACAACTTTTACAATGTCAAGACCTCTTGTAATGAAGTCTACGATTGATGATATAAACGGAATTGAGAATGAACCCCCGAATATTCCGAATAAGCTACTTATTAAACTGATTGCATCTGGAATTAATCCGATAATAGCCGTCAATAATGAAAACATAACGAAAAGCAAAACTGCCTTAACACTCGTTCTTCTCAGCCATTCGTTCTCCTCAACCAAAAGAACATATCCGGCAAGAATAGCAATTAACAAAAGTCCATTGAATAGTCCGGAAAAATAAATAGCTGCTCCTACCAATCCGACTGAAATACCTAATTTTGATTTCTGCATTTTAATTTCTCCTTAAAATTTTATTTTATGATAACTTTGTACCGCATTCGGTACAAAAGTCAGTTTCATCATCCGAAGTTTCAAAACCGCAATTCGGACATTTCTTCACTTTTGGAACCGGCGCGGATATATTATTGCTTGTACTTGATATATCAGCATAATTCTTATTCTGTAATACATCACTCATTTTTGTTCCGCATTCATTGCAGAATAAAGTTTCGGGATCATCAGTTTCAAATCCACAGTTTGGGCATCTTCTGTGTGTTTTTTCAGCCTGAGTTACCACAGGTTCGGCAACAGACGGTGCATTAGTACTCTGCTGCATAGGATTGCCGCAGGATGTGCAAAAACGCATACCTTTTTTGACATATTTACCGCACTTACTGCATTTAACCATACTGTCATCCTGCTGCTGAAAAGGCACTCTTTTTGGCATAGGTGCTCCGCAAGAATTGCAGTAAGCAGAGTTTATTGAAACCTCTCCGCCGCACTTTTCGCATTTAACAACACCTTTAATAAGTTGCACCTGCTCTTTATAATCAGCAATTTTCTTTTCTGATTCACGTATTGAATCAATCATTCCTCTAAAATCACTTTCGCAATCATGTGCGTGCATAGATGTATAAAGCTTTCCTATTTGATAATAGTTGTTGTTAATACTCTTTTCTTCATCCGAAATCATTGAGTTGATTTTTGCAGCCTCTGCCATGTCTTTTGTCTTTTTGACAGCACTTTGTCCTGTTTGTGAAATTTTCTTTCCCAATTCATCAAAAAATGCCATAATAATATCCTCCTATAAACTTTTATTTACTTCAATGCTTTTCTGTAAAGAAAAAACATAATAAATCCAATAACAAATGTACCAACTCCAAATAGAGATATACAAATCAACATTGATTGCAGTAAAATTTTAAGTATATAAATTTCACTAAATAGGCTTATTATAAACGACAATATTGCAACTAGCAGATATAAAACGCCTACAATAACCAGAGTTATTCCAACATAAGCACATAAGTATTTTGGTTTCCACTTGTTACACCACAACAAAAGAAAAATTAATCCAACAAAAATCAGTATCTGTATTATTAAAGACGGTAAAGAAAATAAAACATTTATTAAGTGTATATTTATTACTGAATTCGCTTTAATATTATCTATAACTAAAAATTTCATATTACCATCAGTGAGTTCTTTTTCTATATCTCGGTAATCACTGTCTGTAAATCTATATCCGGTTTCGCTATACACTATATCTGAACAACTTTTTATTGTATTTAATACACCTGTTACACTTAAGTCTTCCGATTCATCACCATAAATTACATAACATAAATATTTCGAGCAAATATCTTCCATACTTTCTCTAATAGTGCCATTTTGTAGTAATTTGTTCATTTTTTCATCAGATATATTAAATTGTTCAATGATTTGATCACTGATGTTTTTCATTATAAAATCCGTAATATTAACACTGTTATCTTCGTACTCCAAATTTATTTCACTGATATCAATTTCCGCAGAGATATTTTTATGGTTCTCTTTGTTAAAAACTATTCTAACGCTACCTATAGTTATAATAGAAACTGAAAAAGCAAATAAAATAACACACAAAAAAACAGAAATACATCTTGACAATATACTACTTTTCGTTTTTGAAGAAATAGGTAATTCCTGTAAATCTTTTCTACCCACATTATCCTGAAAAAAATTATCATCATTATTTAATAAAGAGATTGTATTTCCATTTTCTTGCATTTTGCCACATTTGGGACAATACTTTGTTTCATCAGGTATTTTGCTTCCGCATTTGCCACAAAACATATGCATATCCTCCTAAAAACTATTAATACTTTATATTAAGATAATAAAAATATACTATCGCAAAGTACTTCCCTTTGCGATAACAATTCTAAATATGCAGTTATAATCAACCATTTTTTATTTTTTTGACGATAATTTTGACGGTGATTACGCCGATAAAAAATTCAACTTGTCCATATTCTTTCTTTTTAAATCCATAGAAGAATGTACATATTTGTCCAATGTAATTTTTATACTTGAATGACCTAAAATTTCGCTGAGACTTTTAATTTCAAAACCGTTTTCAACACACCGAGTGGCAAAAGTATGCCTCAAGATGTGGAAATTAACATCTCTTATCTCACACTTTTTTAGTACAGATTTAAAATAGTACTGCATATTTCTCGGCTCAATATAGTTCTCGCATGAACCTGTAAGAATATAAGCATTAAGATTTCTTCTTAATCTTTTTAAAATATCAATAACAAAACCTGGAATTGGTATTGTTCGCACCGAATCCTCACTTTTTGGTGAAGTAATAATAATCTTTGTTTTATATTTCTTTTCTGTTGAATAATTGTTTTGAATTCGTATTATCGTTTTATCCACTCTTAAAACTTTTTCTCTTATATCAATATCAGACCATTTTAATGCACACAATTCACCTATACGAATGCCGGTGTATAGGCAAAGCAATATTCCGAAATTTTTATAATTAATATTTTTAACCAGATAATTGCTTAACTTTTGCTGTTCAAATAGCGTTAAAGTTTCAACATCAGACTTTTGATTTTTGAGAGTAATTATACCTAAATTACAATTGTGCTTATATCCTTTGCAAACGGCATATTTTAATATACTTTTTATTACCGTCAATATGTCGCATGCAGTCTTACTTGCATATCCTTCATAAATTAACTTGTTCATATATTGCTGAATAACTTCTGTACTCACTGCCGAAACATCATAACTGCCGAGTAACGGAAGGATATGCTTATCTACAATCATTTTATAGTGGGATAAAGTTGATTCTTTAACACACAGTTTTTTATTTTCAAGCCAATCATCCACTAAATGTGCAAAATTCATTGATGTTGTACTATGATTTGATTTATGCGATTTAACTTCTTCCAACCTATTCTTTACTTCTGTGTAGCTTTTTCCGTACAAATAACCATATACGGCCTTTTGATTTATGTCCCGTTTTTTAATATATCTACCCTCCCATCTGCCGTCTTTTCTTTTGTAGATATTTTCGCCTTTTCTTGGCATACCAATTTGCTCCTTTTTTGACTATAATTTTGACGGAGAATAAAAGAATAAATTACCTATTATTCTAAAAAATTTTCCTCCTAAATATATTTAACTGCAAATTAAGTTAAAATGTTAATAAAAATTTTCTCATTTGTATTGACTTTTTCGACATAAAGTATTAAAATTTTTATTATAATGTTGTTGAGTTTTTATCGCAAAGGGAAGTACTTTGCGATAAATTTTCTCTATAGCAAGTATCTTCGGATGCTTGCTTTTTATTTTTTACACAAGGTTAATTACCTCAAGTTAAAATTCAATTTTGGTACTGATATCTGTATAAAAAATCTATGAACAAAAAAACATTTCTGTACATGCATATTTTTCTCCGTTGTCTTAATAATTCTATGGCTAATATTATCCTACCATAGACGCATATAAAAACCAACCATAGAATATATAATATCCACAGTAGCAACGGAGGATAGCATATGAATAAAAATGATTACTTACTCAGGGATATAGGCAAACGAATTTCTGAACGTAGAAAAGATATGAAACTTTCTCAAGAAGAATTAGCTGAATTAGCAGAAGTTTCCCCTCAACTTTTATCTACAGCAGAAAGGGGAACAAAAGCTCTTCGACCTGAAAATCTTTTAAAAATCAGTACAGCACTTGGAGTAAGTGTCGATTACCTCCTAACAGGCGAAATCATAGACAAGGATTTATCCATTATTTCTGATAAGCTAAAAAATGCATCCTCAACGCAAGTAAGGTCAATAGAAAAAATAATTGACGAATGTATCAAGCTCTGTGAGTAATAATAGTAATAAATTTATATTTTTCTCTTGTTCTATGTAATAATTAGTAGCTAAACCCTATCATCATAATGACAAAAGCACCTACTAACATTGAATATCAATTGTTAGTAAGTGCTTTTCTTTATTGCTATAAACACCAATGTGATTGAAGAAATTTTGATTTTAGTTTTTGAAACTATAACAATTCACATTAGTTACTATTTTATTCAATTTAATTTATTTTGGTACACTGCAGTATGTGGGTAATACTTTGCTACAATCATAATTACTATAGAATCATACATACTAAAATTCTTTGTCCTCATAAAGTAAAAAATACAGACCCTACTCTTATTAGGGCAAATTTGGAATATTTAGTAATATAAAACTATTTTTTAATAAAACTTTTCGCATATTGAATTAATAGTGAAACAATTAGTGGTTTATTTTCCATTAACTTTTAATACAATATTTTTAATTTAGCAATATTGTGACATTTGTTTTTTGTGTTTTTCTTTTATTATCAATTATAATGCTATTTAATAGCCTGAAAGGTATTTTATTAAAAAAGTGTTTATGGTCAGTATAACCGTCAGTTACAATATATCTGTGGCACATAAAGGATGATAATATGCCAAAGCGAGGCGCGAATATTTACAAAAGAAAAGATGGCATATGGAAAGCAAAATATGCATCAGTTTATGCTGACAGTTATCATCCTGTAAAAGACAAACAGATATATGCTATTAATCACATCCATCTTGTAAATAACAAAAATATAAATGTATTGCCTTTTGATGCGCTCGTTAATCGACTTACGACATATGCTCGTATTTAAACAGGTAGGGTGAATAAAATTATTATCAAATGTTCAAAATAGCAAAACAGGATGGTGAGAAATTCCGTGCCTCTTGTTACAGTCACAACTTAAAAAATAAATATACGCAATCATTGATAGCAACTCGATTATCGTATTACATTTCTTTTTTGTTGTAAAAGATCAATAGCCTTTGTTAATCCTGCATATGCTGCATGTTTGTCCGTTATTTTTTCACGGAGTCCTCGCATACTCATAAGCAAATAGTCTACCCTGTGCATTTGGCTACCTAGTTTTAATTTAGTGTAAAACTCATTTACCGTATCATCATTTACCATATTTTCACTAATTCTTATGTAATAATTATCATCTCTAATAAAAGACTCTGTAATTCCTAATCCATCAGGATTAATTTTATGATGATCATCATCTGGCAATTCTAAATCATTCTTAGCTCTATTACAATCATAACAAGATAACACCAAATTTTCTATATAACCAGATTTAGCTTTACTTTTTTTGAAACGATCGGCATCTTTAGGAATAAAGTGATCAATTTCAAACATCTTCCAAGGAATTATTCCAACAGAAACACCACAATATGCACACTTCCCATTATATGCTTCAACGAATTGTTGCTTAAAAGTTTTCTTATTATCTGAAATATATTTGTGCATATCAGTTGCTCTTGGATGTTCTTTTAATACAGCTTCTTTTACTTTGTTTTTCTTGTCCGAAAGTTGAGTAAACTTAGGACAATAATTTGTATTTCTATAATCGTCAACCATTTAAACTCCCCTGTATTTCTTTGAATGCTGAAATCAAAATATCTATATCAGTTTTAGTTAATTCGTCATATGTATTTGTTCCATTCAATGTAGCTAAAACTTTGTCTTTGAGTACATCTTCCCAACTGTCGTTGTTGTTAACAAGATCAGCCAGTAGCCAATATTGATGTATATTGGCTACTGCGTTGTCAATAAATCTAGGTAACAATTCTGAATAGTATTCTGATGCTGTTTGATCGCACCCTTTATCATATTTTGCAATTTTATTGATCTCTGTATCTGTACCGTTCTGTGTTATAACAATGACCTCAATAAAAGGGAAAAACTTTTTTAGAACTAACTTGAATTCTTCACCAGTAAATTTTCCACCAGTGGCAGTACGATTTTCAAATAATCTCGAATCAATCAATATGATATTTGCAGCTCTGACTTTAGAATCCGATAAAAGACTTTCGTAACCTTCCTCGGGCTTGAAAATTATTTCTGAACACTTGATTTCGTAATCGTCACTATGAAATTCTTTGTCGAGATATTTTGTTAATGCAGCCTCAGGTTTATCATCAATATATACCAAAGAATACTTATCCATTATTTTGTTCCTCCTACAGTAAACTCAATAACAAATCCATTATTTCCGATTATTTTAGAAATTTCGCCACCAGACATTGTTACTGTATTGTTTACTATCCACATACCAAGGCCATGTCCTTTCTTTCGTGTCGTTTCATGTACTTCGAGTATTTTTTCTGGATACTTTAAATACTTCTTATCCAATCCTTTCCCATTATCCGCATAAGAAAACAAGAGTAAACTACCAGAAGGAATCACGGATATAGATATATCTAAGTGATTCAAGTTTTCATTTTGTTGAATACTATTTAAAATCAAATTATCAAAGATAACCTGCAAATAGTCTTCCGAAATCATATAACATATATCATCATCCATATTTATTGAAATGTTAATCCAAGCATAATCTTCTTCCCAATTTTTCTTTATACGCTGTAAGAGATCATTTATGCTTTGCCAAGAAATCTCAAACTGTTTCTTCTCTATTTCTGAAAGCATCGTATTCATAAATGCTAAAATTTTTGTGCTTACTTGTTTATTTGTCTCTAAGAGGTAAGGAACATTTTGATAAGATTTCTCTGTTCTCTCAGGCGAAATAAGTTCATCCCACATATCAAATTCTTTTAAAGCATCAATAATATTATCAATATTATCAGCCACAGAATTCCTATCGTTTCTCATTTCGTGAGCAATTGAAGAGGCTTTTAAACCTACTGTTGCCAACACATTCAAAATACGGACATCGTATCTGTACCTTGTTTCTACATCATCACGTTCACGTTGAGCTTCCGAATTGGCTTTTTGGTATGCTTTAATCTCTGCTGCTAACTGTTCAGTTTCTTCTTTTGTTAAGGAAGAAACTGAATTAGGATTGGACACAATTTTTTCACTAACGAGAGGTGTTTTTACTTCATTTGGAGATAAATTTTTAACGTTTATATGTCGAATAATATTCTGACGATATCTTTCAAACTCTTTTATTCCAGCAAGAACAATTTCCACGAACAATTCGTAGAAGATGTTTTCGTCCAAACCTTGTCTATTAGAAAGATCCTGCAAAACAGAATTTCTTTGTTTGTCAATCTCAACTTTTCCTGCTATTTGGTTTTCTCTTACACGCCAAGCACCTGTTGGATGAGATGCAGCAGCGGGGGATTTTCTAGAACGTTTGCCAAAACCGAGCCAGTCTTTTTTTCCTTCATAAGAAGAAATGCTAAAAGCATTTCTGTAAAGAACAACTCCTTTCAAGGATTCTCTAGGCAGGGTGTGATGTTTGTATAAAAATTTTTCTGCATCTACTTTAGTAGGATTAATAGAAAAAGAGAACTCGGCAGAAAAATCTCCCAAAATAAACAAATGATGTTTCAATTCTTCTTCTGAGAGTTCCCATCTATCAGAATCTTTTAATTCATCAAACATATTAATAACTTGTTGGAAATACTTTATATCAATATTTTTACAATATATCTTAGCCGAATCAAGAAATTCATCAGATTCAACTTTAGTAGCCAGAGTTTGATTGGAACTATCGTATTTAAGGTTAATTCGTGCTAAACAATTTATTCCTGGATTTATTTCTGTAATATATGACGAAACCTTTGTATCAACATGCGGATGGGTAATGGATATTGTCATAACATTGTCATTGTAGGTTTTAGAAAGGAACGAAACAAGGTTTTGTACTTTTTTCTTATTCCATTTAGCACGTAGGTTCTTGATTATGATTTTGGTGCCTTTTTGATTAAGCTTTTCATCAATGGAAACAGTTGAGGAATTCCAATCAGTTTCCCAAATAACTCCAGGAAAATTCTCTTTTTTAGAAATGACAGTTGTCGACTCGCCAAGTCTTGCTAAAGCAAAACGTCCAACACCTTTCGAACCTGCAAGGACTCTAATTTGATTGTTGTCTAAAACAGTCTTGTAATCTTTTGTACTTTTCCCAACGTGCATCCATTTTTGTTTAATATCGTCAACATTCATACCTGTTCCATCATCAATTACAGCTAGTATATCATCTTCAAATATTAACTTAACAAAAGAGGCTCGAGCATCATATGCGTTCTTGATTAATTCAAGAATGGCAGACTCATCAGTGGAAAAATTCTGTACACCCAGCAATTCAGCAATGGTTTTATCCTCAATAATATACTGTAATTTTTCCATTTTATTGCCCTCCTAAAAATTTGTAGTTGTTGATATCTTTGCAGGATATTCTTAAAGATTTACCACTTACGTTTATACCTATGTTGCGAACATATTCCATAAATTGCTCGCTTTTAAGTACGGTTATAGCTTCGTCTAGACTATAATTATTATTTTTGACAGTAATATATATACCAGAAAAAGGGATCGTCTCAACATTGATTTTATAGACTTCAACCTTGTTTGTAATTATTGTAGAGATAACAAGTTTTTCTTTGTTCAAGTGCGCCAAGGCTTGCGATCTTCCGTATTCAAACCATGATGCATTGTCATCGCTATCTCTTGCTTCAAGTTTTTTCGAATATAACTTAAGGTGTTTTACTGCATTCGGAAACAATTCTTCAAACTCCTTATTTGAATAACGCCGCAATCCTGATTTATCATACTTATACGGAAAAATGATTTGTTTATTTTTTTTGTATCTTAACGTTTTTGGACTCACTGCTTTCCGTAAAACACCTTCTTCTATTTTTTCTTCATCTATACACTTTTTATCCACCAAGAAGGCTTTGTTATACAATGTTGCTATTGTAACGGAAGCATTAAAAATATCGCCAAATCGTAGCATCTTCTTTTCGGCACAATCATTAATTGCAAATACCCATTTATCACCTAAATTATTACGACTAATTAATTTTTGTGATTTTTGGGTAATATTCTTATAGAAGATATTGTCTGATATATTTTCTTTATCATATAAAAAAATGCTTACAGAAGTTAGCGTTTTATCAAACAACTTCTGATCAGGATAATCATAAATTGTTGAAATATGATCAGCCAATATATTTCTTAATTTTTTTGCAAAAACATTTTTGTATATGTTGTTTGGGATTAGCTGAACAAGCTTGCCAGTATCTTTTAGCAGGGTTACACCTAATTCAATGAACGCATAACAATAATCAAATTTTCCTATTGAGCATGAGATAAACTTTTCTTTGAGTGCTTTTCGGATATCAATATCCATTTCTTTATATGAGATATACGGTGGATTGCCAATAATGTAGTCGAACTTAGTATCAAAATCAATTGTTAGTGCATTTTCGTTATACAAATTCCAATCAACATCAGGAATTGCATAATTTTGTACTATGCAGTCTAATTCTGCAACACAACCATCATAGAGCTTTTTGTCCAACTCAACTCCATATATATCTCTAGCCAATCCTGCAGATATATCTGTTTTATCGCACCCTTCTTTTATCGCATTTTCAATATAGCGAATAACAATAGCTTTAAGAATTTTTCCTGTACCAAATGAGTTCTCCAATATAGTTTTACCCATAATGTTAGTGCTGTAATTTACAAGATCCAACATGGTTTCTACAAGGACATCTGGAGTAAATTTTTGGCACTTCATTTTATTGTTTCCAATTTCTAATATAGAACTCATTTTTATCACCATAAATTCATAAAATATTTATTTCCAAAGATCATCAAATATCTTTAATTTTGCAATAAGGTCAAAAGTCGAATTTGTTGATATCTATGGAGATTGACCTTTCTTTTTCCAAAACCCGATTTATTAATTTCTGTGTGGTATTTTGCTTAGAATAGACAATATACTTATTTATTATACTTGTAGTTTTCAATGCGGTCCGCTACGAAGAAGTTTTATATTTTCTTCTGATATTTACCTTTGTTTAATATTGGATACATATTTTCCACCACTATAATCTTTCTAAGGACAAAGATTACTGGAAGCAGTTGTATAAAAACTATCACTTGTACACATTATTATGAAGTGTATTTCCAGTTCTTCCGACATAAATGTTGTATAGTTTTCATAATAGTTAATGTGATCAATGCCTTTCATATAAACCTCACCTCTGTTAATCATATCATTATAGGCATTTTTCAGTAAGTGCTTAATTTCAATATACATTTTACAAAAAAGTCCAAGAACCTTTTGGGCTTATGCATTCTCCATCGCGAATAAGTTGACAGCATTATATATTCCAAGTTTATTTCAAACATAAAAGACAAATCACTCAACTTAATCTGGTAAAATTTCCATAATATCATCTATTGTGCAGTTGAACCTGCGGCATATTTTAACTAGCACTTCAACTTGTACCGACTGGTTTTTTCCTAATTTAGCCATAGCGTTTGACGATATTCCTGCTTCATTGCGAAGTCGTGTTTTATTTATGTTTTTATCAATCATAAGTTTCCATAATTTGTTGTATGAAACAGCCATTTTAACCTCCGTTACGCAAAACAAATTTCACATATAAAAAACTAATTATAGTATATCATTTTAAGACGCTATTTTCAATAAATATTCAAATACTTCAAATTTATTTTTCATAACTCAACGAAACAATTTATTTCTCTATGTCGAATATGGCAAAGTCTATTTGTTTTTCTCCGATAACCCTCATTTGAGCATTCAAATCGTACCTCTTATCCTAATAAATAAAAGATAAATAAAAGGAAGACAGTATATACAAAACTAAGCTACCCGTTGATAGGTTGGTTTCATAATATTTACTCTCTTACACTTCCTATTGTTCTATATTTTACAATAAAATATGAACAAAATGAGACATAATATTTTAGTCACTCGTACACCGAAGTGGTGTAATCATCAGGTCCATATGAATGCAAATTCATGCAGGTTCAAGTCCTGTTATCCGCACCACGAAAAGCTCGATTTTATCGGGCTTTTTTCATTTTTTCTCTTCTTGAATTGTTATGTGTTTTAATCTACTGTTATTTGCAAATGCACAGAAATTAATTTTGACTTCTTTCGCTAATATTTTAGTCTGACATAAATTTTTACACTCTGCAAACACAGAGTGACATAGATTTTTAACACTATCCGAAATTGTTTTATTTTAAATTTTAGTATAGTAAGCAAAAGCTCATCTCTCAATACTTATTACGCTGTTAGGTATTACGACATTCGTAACCAAAAAATGCCTCACGACAAATGATTCGTACAGAATCCTGGATAATTACACTTGGTTCGGGATCAATAACTTTTATTAATACACCATTTTCAATTAAAATTTTCATACCGCAAACTCCTTATATCTTTTTGTTTATACAATAACATTTTCTGTGTACCTAAAACAGTCCATATCATTTGATATATTTATGTTGAAAAAGGAATCGGATGATTTCTAATTAAATTCAAAGGAGAAATGAATATGTCAAAAGTAATTATCACTATTGTCGGAGTACTTGTATTTATACTTGGGCTGAATCTGGAAAATGAGATTATTCTCATTATTGGCGGAAGTTTTGTTGCAACAGGTATTCTTTTTGCTCTGAGCGCAATTGCCGGCTACGGCAAGTCGCAAAAAGAAAAAGACCAAATTGAAAAGGAAATTTTCAATCAGTTTCAAGAGGGTATGACGAGACATGCAAGATATGATTTGAATAAACGCATTATGAATGACCAAATCAATAAGGACATTCAGGACGATATATCAAAGGGTATTAACCGGTCATCAAAGAGAAAATAGTATATTGTACAAATATTATGAAAACCATTGCAATATTTGTTAAAAACATTACAATAGTAAAGAAGGTGATTGTATGTGCGCAATGCAGCCGAAAAAGCTGTTGATTATGAATATTCTTGATATTCTCAAGAAATATACTGACGAAAATCACAGATTAAGTCAGAAAGAAATCGTTGAAATTCTTGACAATGAATACGATATGAAAACCGACAGAAAATCAGTTAAGAGAAATCTTATAAATCTGATTGAGTTCGGTTATGATATTGAATACAGCGAGTCTTTGAGAATTTATAAAAACAAGCAAGGCAATGAAATTGAAAGCCTTATCCTCTCCGACTTTTATCTTAATCGCGATTTTAACAACAGCGAGTTACGTCTTTTGATTGACAGTATACTGTTTTCAAAGCATATCCCCTACTCCCAATGCAAAGAACTTGTTGAAAAGCTTGAGAGGCTTTCTAATGTTTACTTCAAGTCAAAGGTTAATCATATCTGTAACCTTCCTGACTATCAACCGTCAAATAATCAGATTTTCTATACAATTGAAATTCTTGACGAGGCTATCAGCAAAGGCTTGCAGGTTTCGTTTACATACAATCATTATGACATAGACAAAAAGCTCCATCCAAATAAAAACAAGGATTACTGCCGTCAGTCAGTCCGATAAGATTATTACCGCTGTCGTAATAATAATTTATTATATCATTTCCGACTTTCTTCTGAGTACGCATTCCGTTGCAGTCGTACTTCATTTACACATTGAATTTTAAGGTTTCGGCGGTTTTGTTTTACACAAAACCGCCGTAAATGTTATATATACGTTAAAACATAGAATTGTTCATTGTATTATCCAAATACCTTTTCAATTGTTTCGCCATCAGGGGTTATGCGATAGAGCTTATCATCGGCATCAGTAAAATAAATCCATTTATTATCAATAATATACACACCAAAAACCTCTTTATTGTTGTAAATTTGTTTTACTTCATCGGTTTTATGGTCAATAATATATAATCCATTTTTATCTAAATCAGAATAAACTCCCATACATACCAAATCACCATAACCGTTAATTACAGTTGAACCAATAGTATCAAATATTTCTTTTTGCTTTTTTGCGCTTATATCAGTAACAACTACACTATTTTTTTCTTTGCCACTATCGGAATGAATCGTACTGTATGTTTTATCATTACCGATAATAATATAATTCCCATAATTATCATCTATTTTAACCTTGTCAATAACCTTATCGTTTTGTACATCATATTTGTATAAATAATTCTCACAATTATTTGAATCATCATTTATTGCCTCAAGATAAATATAATTGCCGTCAAAGTTTGGTGCACTAAAACGACATTTGTCAATTTCATCTGTTGAAAAATACAGATTTAATTTATTATTTTCATAAGTGTAAATATTGTATCTTGTGATGATTCCCATTGGATCATCACCGCTGTACCAATACTGCTTACCATCAATGTAAAAAACGCATAGATGAGGTTTATCTTTTATCGTGTCACTATCAAGTTCAATAAATGGCTTATACTCATTTTCCTGAATATCATAATAGTCTACCTTGCCATAGCCTATGTCTTCATTTAATAAGATATTTCCGTCTCCGATAACATTAAGATTAAGGGTAGACGCAGATATAGAAATCCCCTCCCAATAAATTCTTTTGGTAAAATGATTTGAGATTTCATAAGTACCGTACTTAAACGGATCATTGCTAACATAGTTATAGTAAAGTTTATCATCAATTCTTGCAAGATTTGACCCCATTTCGTACTCTTCATTAGCAACAGCGTTATTATAAGAATTATCTACCATCTCTCCATCTACAGTAACAAAATTAATGTAGGTTGTATTAAAAAATACAAGATATATTATTAACGCTATAATTAACAGCGGCATTAATAAAAATAGCAGCACTCTTAACACATCAAAAATCGTTTTTTTCATTATGAACAAACCTCCGTTCCAAAATTAAAACTTATTACAGCTCTATATGCTTCTTTTGGCGAAATATATGTACCCATTCCCAGCATATTTGATTGAAAATACTGTTTATTTACATTTTTTACTTTTCCGTAAGATAATGCCGTGCTGCTTATTTGCATACAGTTCCAATTTTTCCAGTTATACATTTTATTACCTCTTATTAGCATTGACTCCGGGCGTAATTCATTTTTATAATACTTATGTGTAGAATTACTTAAAGATTTAGATATTGCCTTTGTTTCTGGATTAACCCTCATTTTAAAAATTTTTGAATTATATGCCCTAGAATATGCATTCATATATCTCTTTATATACTGAAAGGAACCAAGAAAATCACCTGTAAATCTAATTGATTTAGTATAGTTTTCTTGATATTTGACACTAAATCCATACTCTTTATTATATCTATTAATTATATTTCTAACTTTTTTATTAATATCCTTTTGGGTCGTAGTTCCTAAAAAAAGCAGTTGAATACTTTCATCACCCCAATAAAAATACCACCAAAAACCTGGTTTTTCCTGAATTAATAATGAAGTATGCCCTGCATAACCTAATATTCCCTTAGCAATCGGAACACTATTTGGTGACTGAATCCACCAAGCATCTTTACCGGTTACATCATACTTCATTACAGCATTATTCTCACAATAAGCAAACATATTGGTGCTTATTACAGAGTTTCCGGTATCTGCGTAAACATCCGCATTCAAGAATCTGCCTGTTATTGGGTCGTAGTAACGGCTTTGGAGATAGTAAAGACCTGTTTCGTTATCGTAAACATAACCTCTGTAGCGGAACGGGTTGAGGTTTGCAAGGTGGGTTGTGTTTGTACTTTCAATCGTGTTGTTTGAGCCGTCCTTGATTGAGAGAATCTTGCCCCAAACGTCATAAACATACTTTGCAACTACTGTTCCATCCTGCTTTGTTATCTATACAATGTCACCCTGCAAGTTCTTTACATAGTAATACATTGTACCGTTGTGTGCAAACGAGGTCGGCACACCGTTACTATCGTAGTAGAAAAGCAATGTATTACTGTCGTCAGTCAGTCCGATAAGATTGTTACCACTGTCGTAATAATAATTTGTTATATCATTTCCGACTTTCTTCTGAGTACGCATTCCGTTGCAGTCGTACTTCATTTCAAGTACGGTGTTGCCGTTGGTAATCTTGCTAAAACTTCTGCCTGTTATCCACTCAAAGTCCATACCGTCACGGTATGAAAGGGGATTGCCAAGCTCATCATATGTTATGCTCTGCCCATTGAATTTAGTCAGCTTATCTTTCCAGTTCGAATCATCATAGGTATATGTTTTTGTTTCTTTTAGATACGCAGGGTAAAATCCGTTTACACTTAATTCATATTCTTCTACCTTTGTAATATTTCCTGCGTTATCATAAACGATTCGAGTATAAAGTCCGGTGTTTCTGTCGTCTGACCAAGAAAGCTGATTAAGCTCGTCATATGAATATATTGCAATTTCAGTTCCGTTTTGCTTTATACTGCTTATATTGCCGTTGCCGTCATAAGTATATTCGTAGTTGACAAGCTGGTTGTTACCGTACTTCTGCGTAAGCTTACTGACTATGTCTGCGTTGTTGACAGATTGTATTCATTCAGTTTAAAATTTTAGACTGCGGCGGTTTTTTTGTTGAACAGCAAAGCCGCCGCAAATCTTATAAAGTCTTTAAAACATAGACCCGACCCCTGTCTTACCTAATGTCCATACCAATCAAATGAATTATAATTAGGATAGGCTGTTACAAATTCAGTTTCGCTATATTCTGCTAGCTCATAGACAGGCTCTTGGTAATTACCTTCTTCATCAAGATGCGGCACCTCATATTTATCTATATCAAATGAATAATATACTTCATCCATAAGTATAAATAAGTTATCATCATACCATCCGACTTTTTCAAACTTACCGTCTAGTATGGAATATGAACCGAATCCGCTCATCCAACCATCACTTGTTTCACTTATTCTTAATGATAGTGAATCATTTTTTTCAGAAGAATATCTAATTTTAATAGCAACCTTTTCTTGATACTCATAATATATAGCATTTCTCATATAATAAACCATCAAATCTTCTTCTGGATAGCTATTGGGACTATATGGAGTACATCCGGCAAGAAAAATAATAGATAACATAATTAGCAATAACTTTTTCATATTTCCTCCTAAATATATATATGAGGACACATATATACTTTGTCAAAAGTATATAAGACTATTTCCCATCTGTATGGATTCAATAATTTTAAATATTGTGGTTCAAAACCTAAACCATTATTCAGTGCTTTCGTAAATTTATCTTTTTTTGTCCAAGTCCATTTTTCATAATTATACTCGTCATACATAATAACAGAAACACGATAAAATCTTAATTTTGTTCTCCTTCCTTTTGTTTCTCCTGTTTTTACAATATTTAACTTTATTCTACATTCTCCTATAGATAAATACAAGTCTTTATCATAATCATAAAAACTCAAAGTATAAGGATATTGATCATTACCGTAATATGTAAAATATAGTTCATGCTGATGTATCATATTATCTAGCTTACTATATATATCAAATGTTTCATCAAATGTATTATATAAATTTTTTATCATTTCCGTTTCCTTGATTCTCTTCATATACATTTCATTATCAGAAAAATCATATAACGCATTTTCTTTTCTATTTACATAAGCATGTAAATAGAATTGAACAGCCATAGAGTGTTTTGTACCAAAAACCGTAGTTATACATGCTACCGCCATAGCCGCCATACCAATAACAGCTAGTTTACCACTATAATCAACATAACTTATTGAATTGTTATAACAATATGTATACAAATTACTTAACAATCCCTGTGACTGAATATACTGCATATCATCTGCATTCAAGAATCTACCTGTTATTGGATCGTAGTAACGGCTTTGGAGATAGTACAATCCTGTTTCTGTGTCGTAGATATATCCGCGATAACGATATGGATTCAGATTTGCAACATGGAACGGTTTTGAAGCAGGCACATTGACATTCGAACCGTCTTTTACCGAAAGGAGCTTGCCCCATGCATCATATGTATATGTTGCCGCAACACTTCCGTCCTGCTTTACTATCTTTACTATATCGCCCTGCAAATTCTTTACATAATAATACATTATATCGTTATTTTTGAATGCAGTAGGTGAGCCGTTGCTGTCATAGTAGAAGAATAGCGTACTTCCTGCTTTATCAAGACCTATAAGATTATTATTGCTGTCATAGTAATAATTTGTGGTATAATTACCGTCATACTTCAGCAAACGCATTCCGTTAGTATCATATGCCATATTAACTGATTCATCACCCATGGTAATTTTTGAAAGTTGTCTTCCTTTTTTCCATTCAAAACTTATTGAATCTCGGTAGGATAACGGATTTCCCATTTTATCATAGGTTATTGCTGTTCCGTTATATGACGTCAGCTTGTCTTTCCAGTTTGTGTCACCGTAGGTATATGTTTTTTCCTGTTTAAGATACGAGGGATGCCAGCCGCTTGTACTTAACGCATATTCCTTTACACTTGTAATATTACCTGCATTATCATAGTTAATCTGTGTATATAAGCCGGTGTTCGTATCTGCCGCCCAAACAAGCTGATTAAGCTCATCATAGTTATATTTTGCAACTATTGAACCATTCTGCTTTACCTGCTTGATATTTCCATTGCCGTCATAAGTATATTCATAATTGACAAGTTCGTTACTTCCATACTTTTGCGTAAGCTTGCTGACAAGGTTTGTTGTAGTATTTGCCGCAATTCCGCTTGCATACTCATAATCGGTGAAGAATACGCTTTGCCCTTCTTCACGTGAAGTGACTATACGGGAAGTTCTGCTGAAATCATCCGTTACCGAGCTTACCTTTATTCCGTCATTCTCAACGTATGTACTGTCTTCTTCACTGCCCCTTTTTATGGTTTTAATATGACCGTTTACTGAGGTTTGTTCAAGTCTGTTGCCATCTTTATCATAGCTAAGGTAGTAGGATAATGCACCGCTGTTAAGCTGACGGTATTCTCCTGTCAAATTTCCGTTGAAATCATAATAGTAATATGTTATTTCCTGTGATGAATTATCAATCATCTTGGAAACTAAACCTTTTTTATTATACACAAAATTTGTGGTAGTACCGGATTTGCTGTAAATTGAAGTTATATTATCATAAGTATCATAAGTGTATTGAAAATAATCACCGTTAGCAAATCGAGTTTTATAAAGATTCCCTGTAGATGAACTATATATGTTTTGGGTGATTTCTACATCTCCGATTTTTGTTGAAATCAACTTTCCCAATACATTATAGTTAAACGAATATCTAAAATCATTATGATCAATTGCGGCAATCTGTCCTGCTCCGTTGTAATAATAATCATTTTGTGCGTCGTAACTGCTGACCTGTGAAATATTGCCGCTTGAATCATAAGTATAATTCACAACATTTTCTTCTCCGTCAGTTGTTGACGTTACCCTGCCGTTTACATCATATGTATAAGTAACCGTATTGCCTGCTTCATCAGTCTTTGCAGCTACATAGTTTCCTGTACTGTCATAAGATGTACTCGTCTGCATATATGGCTTGGTTTTGTCAACACTTTCTGAAATAATTTCACTATTGATACAAATATCATCTTGTGTTTCAGAGGCAGTATATTCGGGTTCTCCGTTTTCAGTCGAAGAAGCAGAATCATTTACGGCATAACCTCTTGATGAAATATTGATCATCGCATTATGCACTGTCATTTCATTTTCATTATAACCATATACAAACGCAAATGCAACATATTCTATCTCTTTGTCATTATTTTCAGGAGTAACTGACAAACTTACAGTCTGTTTTTTGTCTGTATTGGCATTGAACTCCTTATAGTGAGTTTCCGGTATTGTGTTGTTTTTGTAATAAATGTTGAATGCAATACCATATGTCCTGTTTTCGTTAGAAAGAGGAACAGACTTTGCCTGTGCTTCGCCGACAATATTGAATATCACGCCTGATCTGCCAACATTTACCTGCTGATATATATACTTACTTCCAAAGTTATTGGTTGTGGAAGTATTCTCTGTTTCAGGCGGTAAGGTTTCTGATACAGAAGTACCTGCAAGATATGTCTTCTTTACTGTCCTATTTACAAATCCTTGTTCTTTTTTTATTTCATTACCATAATCATCATATGTAACTATAGCATCGTTCGGAACTGTTTCAGTTACTGTTTCGTAATATGTCGCAGGTTGAATTTCTTCTTCAGGAGCAGTAGTTTCTTCAACCGTTACAGAATTTTCATATTCTTCTGCTTTACCGCTAATAGTAACTGTACCGTTCTGTGCTAAAATTGCATTATTTTCATTTGTCAGCCAATAATTGTTATTCTCAAAATCGCCGTTCTGCAAAGCATTGAAGTCATTTGCACAGTTGCCTTCTTCAAGTTGTAAGCAGTCAAACCACGCTGTACCGGATGTATAGCGAAGATTGCAAAACAGTCTTATACGGCTTGTATTATCGGGAACTTTTACTGATATACTTAATCTTTGCCAATCCTGCGTGCCGCTGATACCTATGCTGTTTACATCATTAAGCGTTGCTCCGCTTGAATCATAACACTTAATTTTTAATGTAGCTCCAATTGCTCCTTCACCGTATATCCGTGTAACATCCTTTGTCTTTACATATGCTGAAAATGTAATATCTTTTCCGTTAAATTCCGTGCTGTCAATCTGATGTGTTGCTCCCGTAAAGAATGCGGAATTTGTACTGTTCTTTGGATTATTTACTTTTATTGATGTTGTACCGAAATACTGAACCTGTCCGTTTGCCTGCGTGGGTGCAGATTTATCTATGATTACCGTACCTCCGCTGCTGGTTGTACCTCCGCGTCCGCCGTTTGTTTTATAATAATATTTGCCGCTGCCAACAGCACTCTGCTCGGTCGACTCGGTTATATAATTCTTCGTAAACGAATCTGCTCCGCTTGAAATTGACAATCCGCTGCTGTCGCTGCTTTCAAGATAACCGTTTGCGTTTAATACAGAAATACGATTTCCGCTGTTATCAAATGTATAGGTTATTTTTCTGCCCAGCTTGTCGGAAAATTCGGTTGTGTTATCATTCCCGTAGGTGATATTAAGGCGGTTTCCTGCTGTATTATCACTACCGTATTCGGTTATTTGGGTGACTTTTCCGTTACTGTATGTAAATTCTACTGAGTTTTGTTTCTTGTAACTTCCCGACTCAAAATATCCGTGTTCAACGGTTGTCAATAAATCTGAACTATTATAATAAAATCTTGATACCTTCCCGTCGGCAAGATACAAATAATGGATTTTATCATATTCTGATGAAGTATACGAAAATACAATATTTTTTCCGTCAGGACATGTAATTTTTGAAACCCTTTTTTCTCCATTTGTCTTTGTGTTATATGTTATGCTGAAATTTCTTCCCGCACCATCAGTAATCTTTGTAACATTACCGTCTGTATAGGTGTATGTAATAGCATTATTATGCTCATCTTTTTCTGATAACAGCTTTCCGCCTGCTGTGGTTAGTTCATATGTCTGCGTTGTTGAGCCATTGTCAATCAGGATATTTGTATCCGTCTTTGTAAGAGTTATTCCGAGTCCGTCCTCGTCATACCATTCTTCACTGTCATCAGACTTTTTCAGATAGTGGTCTGTTCCGTCTGAGTCGGTATATATATAGTTATAACCCTTTTTTACAAGTTCAGCACTCGCATCTCTGACGTACTGATTAAATGAGAACTGCCAGCCATAACCGCTCGGTGAACCGTTTGCAAACGCCGTATTGTAATTTATACTGTTGTATGTTGCTGTAAGCGTTACAGGCATTCTTGAGCCGGTGCCCTCGTACAAACTTTGGTTGATTACAAGGTTGCCAAGGTAGTCGGAAACTGACGCCTGCGCGTTGTAACCAACAGGAATTGTATGATAGGAAAGATTGCTTTCGGTTCCCGTGAAGTCCTTGTAAATAAATGTAAGTGACGGTGTTGTTGATGTTTTTGTTGCTTCTTTGAACGTGATAGACCTTGAGCCTATTGTATCAAATGATTCAAGCACAAATGCGTCTATACTGTCGCCGTTATCATACCATTCATTAACTGTTTTTGTAAGGTCAAACGATATGTACTGATTGTCACTATATGTTAGCGAGTCATAGTCAAGAATATCAGAATCATATTCCGATACTCCGTTGGCGGCAGAAGTAAGCTTGTGTGCATTTATAATTATAGGATTATCATTTTCATTTGTAAGCTGTGAACTGCCGTTTGTTATCTCAAAATTATACTTTGCACTTACTATCTTTTCTCCGTCCTCAAGTTGAGGTAAACTATTTGCCACGCAAATAAGATAAGAGTTGTTTGAGTTATAGTAAGGACCATATGTTTTTATTAAATTATTTGTGTTTTCAGAAAATGAGAGTGCTTTTGTTAACTTATTTGTAACTTCCGGATCAATAGCAATTGGAAAGCTTCTGCCGATTGAGTGAATGAACCAATAGTCAGCAGTAAGTTTAACATTTAAATTTCCGCCCTTCTGACTGGCAATCTCAAGCTTTAGCTGATTGCTTGATTCACCTTTTGCATCTGTCATATAAGGTGCAATGATTTTATAGACTTCCTTATTATTCTTATTATAAAGCGTAATTGTATAATCATCAGTCTGTTTTGCCGTTAAGTTTTTGATTTTGTATTTAAGATTAAATTCAATTTGGACATCGGATGATTTGAGAATGATATTCTCCTTTACTCCTGTTGAAGTGACAAAATACTGCAAATCTACATTTTTATATACATTCTCGTATTTTGCTTCTGTTGTTATATTTTTAAGAGTTGTGAATTTATCATTTCCGTTAAGCTTCTCATCGTTTTTTACGATGTTAATCTTGCTTTTATTTGCTCCGTCATAACCCCAACTGATTGAGTAATCATCTGAAGTCACTTTAATCATATTATTTGCCTTTGCTTTGTTAGAAAGCTTAACATCAATATTGCTGTTTTTGTTTGCATATTCTCCGGTTGATGCTTCATCAGCCGTAGATGCTGAGGACTCCGCCACAAGTGTGTTATTATATTCAACCCATTTTCCCTTGTCGTTTTTATAGTGGACAGGCTGATTGTATTCGGCAATCATAGTAGTGCCGTCATCAAGCAGAAATTCTTTTGTGTTTTCCGTTCTGCTATCGGTAATTTCCGTCACAATATTTCCTACAGTTTCCGTTTCACCCTGAACATTGTCAAATGATGAATATATTTTCTCATCTTTCGGCAATGTTGATGCGAATACCTGCACAGGCAGCATTAATCCTATCAGTACTGTTAATACAGCTGAAATAACACCTTTTAAAATTCGTTTTCCACTCATTGTAACGCCTCCTAAGATATATTTTATTCCGAACACAAAAGCTAAAATAATCAACGTCATAGCTTTATTAATTACATATTACCATATTATATTTAACATTACAATGATTTTTATTAAAATTCATATATCAAAAACATTTAATCTCACTCTCTAATATTAACCATTTCATAGTAACATAAACAAATAGGAATTTGTAATTGAATGAGAGAAACGATATTATTTTTTGGTAAATAGTATAATAAAAAGGCACAGGAGCCTGTCGCAAATGAGCAAATCTGCGCCAGGCTCCTGTAAAATTATTCTACTTAAGAATTAAAATATATTTAATCAGCGTTTCTTGATAAGTTTATTAAGATATAGAATTATTTCCCGACTTACTTCAACACAAAAGTCATGTTTCGCTGTCGCGATAAATCTCTGTAACGGAATGGGTTTAGATTGTATGTCACTCTGCAGCCGTCATTAATATCAAACTTTGTAAATGAATTCGAACCTTGTTGGTGAGCTGTGCTTTTTACATCTGTTGAAGTATCAAGTTTTGAAT
>CATXZD010000001.1 GCA_958403905.1 uncultured Ruminococcus sp. | reverse complement strand
ATCGACACGGGGATTTTCAGTCCCCTGCTCTACCGACTGAGCTACAGAGGCAAAAATGGCGACCCGGAACGGGTTCGAACCGTCGACCTCTAGCGTGACAGGCTAGCGTTCTAACCAACTGAACTACCGGGCCATTTTGTGGTGGGAACAATAGGGCTCGAACCTATGACCCTCTGCTTGTAAGGCAGATGCTCTCCCAGCTGAGCTATGCTCCCACATGCCTTTGTCGCTTCGCCATTTTGCTGTATCTCTCAGCGACGTGTATTATAATACTACATCCAGGACGAAATGTCAACACTTTTTTTAAAATTTTTTTAATTTTTTTCGGTCCCTGAATTGCAATACCAAACTTAGCACTATAATCATCAGTTTTCGGCGTTTTGATTTTTCTCTCTGATAATTCTCTCAAGATCATCCTTTGTAAAAACATAACGCTTGTTGCAAAAATGACAGGTTGCAGTAGCAACTCCGCTTTCGTCCGCCAGCGAACGAACATCCTCATCGCTGAGTGTACAAAAATATCTTTCCAGTTTTTCCTTGGAACATCCGCAGGCATAGTGCACAGGAAACTCGTCGAGCACCTCAACTTCAAAGCCTTCGAGAGCGGTTTTGCATATATCAAGAATGCTCATTCCCTTCGCAAGCATTGTTGTTACCGGGTCAAGCTTTTCAATATTCTTTTCAAGCTTATCAATTGTCGAGTCATCAGCACCGGGAAGAAGCTGAATAAGCAAACCTCCTGCAAGCATAACCTCGCCGTCCTCTTTATTGATAAGCACGCCGAGAGCGCAAACAGTCGGTGTCTGCTCGCTTGTTGCATAATAATTTGTTATATCCTCGGCAATTTCTCCGCTGACAAGCTCAACCTGTCCGATATACGGTTCTCCTGTTCCGTAGTCACGCATAACATTGAGCACGCCGTTTCTGCCCACAGCCTTTGCAACATTGATTTTGCCGTTTGAATAAAACTCCGTAGGGCAGTTTGCATTGCCCACATAACCTTTTACATTACCTTTGCTGTCGCCAACAGCAATAACGGGGCCTAGCTCACCGTCACCCATTACACGCAGATTTATTGTAGCATTGCTCTGCTTGAGCATTGCGCCCATTATTGAAGTGGCACAGAGGAGTCTGCCAAGTGCAGCTGTGGCGCTCTTTGAAAGATGATGAAGCTTTTTTGCAGTAAAAACTATGTCTGACGCGTCTATTGCCGCCGCCATAATTGCTCCGTCACTTGTAATACAGCGAATTATCTTATCCATACTTATACTCCTTAAATTTCCTTATTTCTCGAATTTACCATTCTGGCAACATAAATTGCCCTTTGTTCGGTATCTTCCGGCTTTTCAAAGGTTAAATCGCCATACACAGCCTCAACCTTAAAACCTGCATTCTTGAGCATTTGTCTTATTTTTTCGTCGGAATACGCACGTTCACTGAAGCTTTCCGAAGAGCGGTAATAAACGCCGTTTTCCTCCTCAAAAAAATCGAGGTTTATATCCACAATATCGTTTTCACGGAGGGCATTCTGCCACACGCAGAACACCTTATCATTTTCAAAAACAAATGTATTATCCTTTAGAATCTCACGGTGCTTGTACACAGTATTCACGTCAAACACAAACAAGCCGTCGTTATCCATAAACAGTCCGACCTTGTCAAAGGTTTTAGCAACGTCATCAGTTTTTGTGAGGTGGTTTATACTGTCCAGAGTGCAGATGCAGGTGTTGATTGTTCCGTAGAGGTCAAGCGACTGCATCTTCTGCCTCAGGAAAAGAATATCAAGATTTTCCTCGTACGCTTTTTGCATTGCTTCGCTTAGCATTTCGGCGCTTGAATCGACTCCGTAAACATCAATACCTTTTTGGGCAAGCAGACGGGTAATTGAACCTGTACCGCAGGCTAAATCAAGAGTTATTCCTGCTTCGTGGTTGTGATGTTTAAAAAGCCTGAGAAGATACTCACAGCGCTTTTCATAATCAGCGTCCTCCATAAGTCCGTCGTAGAACCTTGCAAATGAAACGTAGCTTGCCATTATTTGTTTTCCTCACAGAGAAGCTTGTCAAGAACGAGTGTGTAACCGTAGGTATCATTATCAAACAGAGCACGTTTTACACGGCTGATTGTGGCGGTTGACGCACCTGTTTCCTTAACTATTTCGGTATAGACCTTTTTCTCGGTGAGCATTTTGGCAACTACAAGGCGCTGTGACATAGCTTTAAGCTCCGCGCTCGTGCACAAATCCTCAAAAAATCTGTAGCACTCCTCCTTATTTTCAAGGGAAAGTATTGCATCAAACAAAAAGTCGGTTGACTCATTTTTTAACTTTGAATTCAAAATATTTGCCTCCTTGTCATGGCAATAAATTTTATACATTAAAATTTTAACACATAAAAGTATAAAAGTAAATAATATCGGAACATTTTTACCATTTGTCTATAACTTAATTAAGGCCGGGATAATCCTGCGAAAACCCCGACCTTGGCTTTATATTTCATTGTCTGTAATTCTTATCGCAAGCGCTGTTATATCATCGTCGGGGCTGTCTCCTCTGCGTTTTATCGCCTCGTCAACTACCGCACGTGCAAGCTCCTGTGTACTGCCCTCGTTCCAGCTTCTTATCAGCTTTTCAAGCCACTTTTCGTCGCCCGTTATCACTCCGTCTGACACCATTACCACCATATCTCCCGATGAAAGATTTACCGCATCCGATGAAAATTTTACTCCGTTTAAGATTCCGACAGGCAATGACGGCATTTCTCTGACCATTACTCTGCCGTTTTTCCGTACAAATGTCGCAGGTGCGCCTGCCTTTTTCAGAGTAACCCTGCCTGTGTACAAATCAACGCCCGTCAAATCAAGCGTTGACAGCGACTCATCCTCGCTTTTTACCATAAGTGCAGAGTTGACAATCTGCAATGAGCTGTCTGCCGAAAGGCCCGAACGCAGAAGTCTGCCCATTACCGACGCCGCCATATTTCCGTCAACAGCAGCTCTACCGCCTGTTCCCATACCGTCACAGACAATGGCATAAGTCTTGCCGAATCCGTCGTTGAAATAATCAAGGCAGTCACCGCAGAGCTTACCATTGTTCGCAATATGCTGGTCAGAACCGACTTCTACATCATAAACAGGCATTTCGCAAAGTGCCGCTCTTATTCTGTCGCCCTCACAGGTAATTGTCGGCAAATCAAATTTTCTTCCGCAGCACTTAGAAACCTCACGCATTATAGTGCCCTTTGACAGCTTGCTTTCGCCCTTTGACGAAAGTTCCAGTTCAACGCTCATCCTGCCTCCGTCTGACACAAGGCAAACACATTCAACCGGTATAGCTCCTAATGCGCTAAGCGCTGAAATTATCCTTTCAGAACTGTCGGTATCGCACCGCATTGTATTCCTGAACTCTTTGGACAAATCGCTTAGAATGTCGCTTACGCCCGAAAACTGCCCTGCTACCACACCTCTTACATCTGACACTCTGCGCTGAGCCTCAAGAGCCGAAAGGTATTCACGGTAGTTTATATTCATACTTCGGGCAATTTCACCCTTCTTACAGCAATTTTTAACAAATGCTTCCTCTACGTCGCTTTCACTTATTCTTCCCTGCGCCTCAAGCAATTCTTCAAGTCTGAAAAAATCGTCCCTTGTAACGCCCTGTCTGTGCTCGTAGCAATAGGTTTTCAGTCCGCAGTTATTGCAAACCTCTTTTTCCACGTTTTCGCACACTACAGAAAAATTTGGCGAATACAAATTTTTCAGCTTATCAGAAACAGAATTAACGTCGTTTCGCACGTTATAAATTGCTTTTGACGCAAAATCAAGACGCATAACAATATTCTTTCTCAGCGTTTCGCCAAGTGAAGAATTCTTCTCGTTCGAGAATACGGGCGAAATTATATTGCCTACCTCTTTTGGAAGTATCATAAACACAGCTGAGCCGACAAGACTTTCAATCAGTACAGCGGAAAGCTGGGTGTTTTCACCGAACGCAAGGCTCATAATACCGTTTGAAATCATAAACGCCACTGCGCACCCTAATTTTCCTACAGGTGCAAACATTCCTGCCATAAGTCCGCCGAAAGCAAATCCTCCGCACACAAAGCCCTGCGCTCTGCTCGCAATGCTGAATACTGCACCCGTTGCAATTCCGCTGACTGCACCGCCGTTCACTCCGCCGTATCTTGCGCTGAGCAAGACGGCTGTTATTGCAATTATTCTGCCAAGCGAAATATTCTCAAAGGTAATACTTCCGAATGCAAGAATCAGCACACAACCGGTCATAACAAGACTTGCAGTTTCCTGCCTGGTGTATGCGGAAATTCCTCTTTTCTCGTCTGCAAGCTGAACCGAAACGCTTATAAAATAAGCCGCCGCTCCCGCAAGCACCGATTCAATAAAGCAATCTGCAAATGAAGAAAGTGTGCTTGTACTCGCAAACAAAAGAGCAATTCCCGTTGCAAGTGTTGGCAGAAAAGCTGCAAGCGGAGCAAAAAGTCTGCTTCGGCTTACCTTTTCAATATCGCCCATAAGCCAGCGCAATGCACCGATTGCCACTATGACGGCTATGTATCTGAAGCTGTCGGTGGGTTTTAGCAAAATATATCCGAATGCCGTTCCGATAAGCGAGGGCAAAAGATTTTTTTTCGGAACTGCCGCCGCATATGACGCACCGAACGGTGCAAGAGTACCGAGGAGAGTTCCCCTTGACACAAGAATTCCGCATAACAGGTATATGAAATTAACTGCTCCGTTTCTTACAAAATCATTGCGGTTACCGCTTACTCTTTTTCTTAAAGCTTTTGTACTTTCCATAATATTCTACGTCCTTTTAGCGAAATTCAGTTGATTTGTTGTTACAAGCTTATTATATGATAAAGCCTGCAATCGTTTTGTCATTATATGAATGAGCATTTTTATATTCTTTTGTAGAAATTTCAATAAGCAGATTTATAACCCGACCTAAAAGTCAGTTTAAAAAAAATAAAGCCGACAAGCACGGCTTTATTAAACATATTGTATATTATGAAATTTTGATTTATAATTATGGAATAAACACAGTTTTGAAAGGAATATATTTATGATTATAATGTCGATTGACCTCGGCAAAGCCAGAACAGGCATTGCCGTGTGCGATAAAACAGAATTTTTAGCATCCCCCTATACGGTTATATTTGAAAAGTCACCTCAAAAACTTTTGGAAAAGGCAGTGCAGACAGTAAAAGATATCAAAGCCGAATTGGTCGTTGTCGGACTTCCGAAAAATATGGACGGCAGTGAGGGCGAAAGCGCGCAAAATGCAAGAGCCTTTGCAAAAAAAATTGAAGAGCTTTCGGGCGTTACTACAGTTATGCAGGACGAACGTGGAACAACAATAACGGCACATAACTTTCTGAATACAACAAACACAAGAGGAAAAAAGCGAAAAAATGTTGTTGACGAGGTAGCGGCAACAATTATTTTGCAGGATTTTCTTGATTCGAGAAAATAAAATTAAAAAGGGCTGTATCGGTGCAAGCGGAAATTCCGCTGACTGATACAGCCTTGATTAATTGAATTTACTGAATCGGAGTGTAAAATACATTTAAAAACAGCTCGTAAAATTCACTCTCGTTCACATAATATTCGGCATAGGTTTCGCCCATTTTAGCTTCACCGGGAACGGTATTCATTTCAACCGACATACCGTTGCTCATCACAACCGACTGTGCAAGATACAAAATTTTGGACGGATTCAAATTTGTGCAGGTATAAGGAGAAGATGAATTGAACAAATCTACAGGCGTCGTGATTTTCTCTTTCGTAGCCGAAATAACCTTATTCATAAACTGTGTCGCATACACTTGCTGGCGCTGCATTCTCAAAGTGTTTGCATCAGCGCTCTCATGATTTCTTGAGCGCACAAATGACTCTGCAAGGCTTCCTTCAAGGTGGTAATTCTGCCCATTGACAAAATCTCCTATCGTTTCGGGAGAGGTAACGTCAACTCCGCCTATGCTGTCGTTGACAGCCGCAATTCCGTCAAGATCAAGCGCAAGATACGACTTTATCGGGATATTGTAAAACAGTCCTTTTACCGAATTAACAGTATTTTCACAGCTTGTCTTTTTGCCGTCGCCGTATGCATAAGCAAGACAAAGCTGCTGTTCCTGACTGCCGACATAACCTCCGTTTGCCGAATAAACGGTAACGTCGGTCATTGTATCACGTGAGATATTTATCATAGATATTTTGCCTGTTTTTGTGTCAACTGCAAACAAAACAATAACATCCGCTTGTCCGCCTGTTCCATTAACTTCGGTTTCTTCAAGCTCACGCTTGTCTACACCCATAAAAAGAATACTTGTAATATTTTTGTTATACTCATACGTCTTTCCGTTATAGACTACAAATTCACCCTGATTTTGTGTTTCCACACCCTGCGGTGCAGTTATGCTGTAATTGCTTTCAAACAGCTCGCTGCTGCCTTTTATAAAAAGATATGTATATGTTCCGACAACAAGCAATATAAGCCCAAGAAATACGCATCCGATACTTAAAAGAACTTTTTTAAGTCGTTTTTTCTTTTTGCGAGTAGTCGATTGACTGTGTGATTTTACTTTACGTTTTTTTGACTTATGCGGTTTTGTAAAAATATAATCGTTAAAGTCATCGTCTATTGTTTTTTCATCATTTTTAACTGGACTCCGCTCACCTTCAAGTCTGATACATTCATCACTGTTGACTGCATTTGGCTTTGCTTCAACGCTGTCATCGGAAATCGCATTAACATTTTCATCATTTTGTTTGTTCGTCATTAATCAGTACCCCCTGAACGAGATAACGTCCTTCACCACTGTTAAGACACGTGCTTAACACAACAATATTGTCATCAATATCAAGACTAACCCCTTCTCGCGTGTTACTGCTAACAGAACGGGGATTTGAAATCATATTAAGGTAATCTTCAAAAACTTTATCATCGGAAAAATCAAACGAGTTCATAATATGCCTGTCATCATAAACAAATGCAGACACAACCTCATATGTCAGCTTACGGTTTTCAGTATATATATAGAAATATTTATTATCGTCAAAAAAATCTTTATCGCTGAATTTATGAAGATTTGCAAACATTGAGCCGTTAGCCATATTATGACCGTAGAGCACAGTTACCCTGTCGTCAAAATCCTTTGAGTTGCAGAATTGCGAATATATCGCTCCTGAGTAGCTGTAATTCTTGTAAATGTCATGATCAAGGTAAAAATTATCGTCAGTTGCATGACGGCAAACAGGATAGTTGATGTTTGTATCCGGAATGTAAATCCACGCATAAATATCAGGATTTTGCTTTATAAGCGCATCGAAATCGACCGGATTCTCAGCCTTTTTTACGTTTATTTCAGGAGCAGTTATTTCAGTATTGCTCTGGTTACCCGATAATTCTCCTGCGTAGGAGCTTGCTATATTATTATATTCTTTTTTGTTTTCACTGTTAAGCACACCCTTTATTACAACATAAGCGCATGCACACAAAAAAATAATTGCAAAAAGAACAATTATAGAAATTAAAACAATATTCTTTTTTCTTTTCATCAAATTATCACCCGACGATTCATAGGAAAACGAAGTATTGATGCTTATTCGGCGAGCATTTTATCAAATATTTGATAACAAATTTTCTGCGCACTCTACCGGAAATATTCTAACATTATTTTAATATCCTGTCAATAATTTGATAAAAATATAACTATTCTCTAATAATTTTATGCGTAAAGTAAAAACGCTCTTTGTGACAAATCATTAAAGTTTTTCTTAAAATAAAACAGCCTCCGCAACTGTGCGAAGGCTGAACTTTCAAAAATTTAATTATTTGCTTTTGTTTGTTCTGACAAGCATTACTACTGCGGCACCGCAAGCGGCAATTGAAAGCATAATCACTGCATAGGGAAGCACATCATTAGCACCTGTCTTTGGCGAGGTTGTATTTCCGTCTCTGTTTACTGTACCTGTTTCAACAACAGAAGAACCTGTCTTTTTAAAGTAAGGTGTTACCTTAATATCACTTGAAATAACAAGATCCATCTCTTCGTCTGTCAGCTTGTTATCAGTTGTGTAAGAACCGTCAATATCCCAGTGGTCAAAAACATAGCCGGGATTCGGATTTGGTTTAATGTGAACTACCTGATTACCGTCTTCATCAATATCGGTTGTAAATTCGTAGCTACCTGAACCGCCCTCACTCGGAATAACGTCAACTTCGTACCTAAAAGTAGTTGCAGGAGCAGTAGTAGCAACAGGGCTTATTACATCTGTATCAGCAGCGAAAGCCGGAATTGAAGTAAATGCAACCATTAAAACTGCAAATAAAGCAGAAACAATTTTTTTCATTTTTGTATCCTCCTATTTAAATACTACTTAAAATAGATAATCACGACATATTACTATTTTCAAAATCAAATAAATTATATCATATATTTTTAGGTGTGTAAATAGTCAAATTAAAGAAATTCTATTTAATTTTGTACAATTTTTTACAGATTTTCTCGTCATAATGTCAAATTACTTTAAAAATCGAGCCGTTTCTATTGCATAAACACAGACGTAATTGTATAATAGGCTTATAAATGCAGCATCTTCTTTGAAAGGATTTTTTATATGAATATTGCTCAGCTCCAGCAAAAAATAATCGAACTCAAAAAAGAAAAAGACGTGTGTATTCTTGCACACAGCTATCAAGCTCACGAAATTCTTGAAATTGCCGATTACACCGGTGACAGCTACAAGCTTAGCGTTGACGCAAGCAAGGTTAAAAACAAAAACATTCTTATGTGCGGGGTACGCTTTATGGCTGAAACCTGCAAAATTCTTTCTCCCGAAAAGAAAGTTTATCTTGCTCAGCCGACAGCAGGCTGTAGTATGGCTGACCAGATGGACAAACAGCTTATTTCGCAGGTAAAGGAAATGTACCCCGATTACGCAGTAGTCGCTTACATCAACACTACTGCTGATTTAAAAACAATCTGCGATGTATGCGTAACAAGCTCTTCCGCCGTTAAAATAGTAAAAAATATGTCCGAAAAGAATATTCTCTTTATACCCGACTGCAATCTCGGTGACTATGTTGCAAAGCAGTGCTCCGATAAAAACATCAAGCTCCTAAACGGCGGTTGTCCGATTCATGCATGCGTAAACACCGAAGATGTAAAAAAAGCAAAGGAAATGCATCCTAACGCAGAGCTTCTTGTTCACCCCGAATGCACTCCCGAAGTCGTTGCTATGGCTGACTATGTCGGTTCAACATCGGGAATAATGGATTATGCGCTTAATTGTGACAAGAAAGATTTTATCATCGGTACGGAAATCAGCATTGCAGAACATTTGCAGTATATGTGTCCTGACAAGAATTTTTACATTCTTAGTCAAAAGCTCATATGCTCCAATATGAAATCAACCACGCTTGCTGACGTTTACAACTGCCTTGCAGGCAAAGGCGGCGAGGAAATTACTCTTGATGAGAAAACAATAACAGACGCTAAAAAATGTATTGACGAAATGATTAGGCTCGGTTGATAATATAAGTATGGCAAAGAAAGCATTAATTGCGATGAGCGGCGGAGTTGACAGTTCTGTAGCCGCTTATCTTATAACACAACATGGGTTTGAGTCAACGGGAATTACTCTCAAACTTTTTGACAATGAAGATATCGGCGAAAAGAAAGAAAAAGCTTGCTGTTCTCTTGACGATATTGACGACGCACGTAGCGTCTGCTACAAATTAGGTATTCCCTACTACGTTTATAACTTCAAGGACAGCTTTAAGGAAAACGTAATTTCACGCTTTATAAGCGCATATGAAAACGGCACAACTCCGAATCCGTGCATTGACTGCAACAGATACATTAAATTTGAAAAGCTGATGCGAAGAGCCGAAGAGCTTGATTTTGATTATGTCGTTACCGGTCATTACGCGATTATTGAATACAACTCTGAAACAAAGCGGTATTTGCTGAAAAAATCGGCTGATTCTTCAAAAGACCAAAGCTATGTGCTGTATTCGCTGACCCAGAAACAGCTTGCAAAAACGCTGTTTCCGCTTGGCAATATGACTAAGGAACAAACGCGGGGAATTGCCGAAAAGCTAGGACTTATCAATGCGCACAAGCATGACAGTCAGGACATTTGCTTTGTTCCCGACGGCGATTACGCAAAATTTATTGAACAATATACAGGGAAAACATATCCGCACGGAAGCTTTGTTGACGAAAACGGTAAGGTGCTGGGCGAACACAAAGGGATTATCCGCTATACGGTAGGCCAGCGCAAGGGGCTTGGACTTGCACTGCCTCACCCGATGTATGTAAAGAAAAAAGACCTCGACAAAAACGAGGTCATACTGTGCGACAACAGCGGACTTTTCTCACGTGAGCTTTATGCAACCGACATTAACCTTATTTCCTGTGACAGAATCAACAACCCGATAAAAGTCAAGGCAAGAGTAAGGTACAATCAAAGCGAGCAGAGTGCAGTTGCAGAGCAGATTGACGAAAACACTCTGCACATTGTGTTTGATGAACCGCAGAGGGCAATTTCCTATGGTCAGGCAGTAGTACTTTATGACGGCGACTATGTTGTCGGCGGCGGTACGATTTGTCCTAAACCCTGACAAGGCAACATTATCGAAAGGAAGTGCGTACAATGAAAAGTCCTGAATTAATAGTAATGCTTACATATAATGACTGTACGGTTGAAAACGCACACGAAATATTTGAACAATGCAAAAACTCTAAAGCAAAGTTTTGGGGGTTCAAGGAGGCTCCGCTTCCGTTGATACATATGAAAAAGCTTTATGCTTTAATGAAGGAATGCGGCAAAACCACCGTTCTTGAGGTTGTTGAATATACGGAGGACAAGTGTATTGAGGGTGCCCGAATGGCTGTAGAATGCGGATGTGATATTCTTATGGGAACAATGTATTTTGATTCCGTGAATGAGTTATGCAAAGAAAACAATTTAAAATATATGCCCTTTGTCGGAAAGGTTACGGGCAGACCGTCAGTGCTTGAGGGCACTATTCAGGGTATGATAGACGAGGCCAACAGCTATCTGAAGAAAGGTGTTTACGGCTTTGATTTATTAGGCTACAGATTTACGGGTGACGCTGTAGTTCTCAACAAAGAGTTTGTTTCTCAGGTAAACGCTCCCGTATGTATTGCCGGAAGTGTAAACAGCTATAAACGGCTTGATGAACTGAAAGACGCTTCCTCATGGGCGTTTACTATCGGAAGCGCATTTTTTGAAAATAAATTCGACGGCACTTTCTGTGAACAAATTGATAAGGTATGTGAATATATGAAATAAAGGCAGGAATTTCCCGCCTTTTTTTTACTCTTTTATCAGCTCTTTCGGAATCAAATCATAGTCAAACAGTACCTCGGAGTGATTATCCAAAACAAGTTCTTTGCTTATTTCCTCTCCTGTCACTTTATCGGTAACCCGTTTGTATATCTTTGAAATTCGATAATACTTATCATTTTCCTTTTTGAAGTGATGATTTTCCTCAACAAGCTCATAGCTCCACGGAAATTCCCTTTCGCTTCTAAGCTCTGCATAAAGCTTTTCGTTTTCGCACCAGACAAGAATCTGAATGTCCTGATCTGTATTATTTTTAAATCTGTAATCAATATTATTATAGCTTATGCATGTTCCTGTACTGAAAGGAACTCGTTTCTCACCATCGGGAGCAAGTGCGTCGGAATGGTTATGAAACTCGGTTACTTCCAAAGGACTGTGTAAAACAAGCAGATGTATTGTGTTGCCGAGGTTGCAAAGGCCTCCGCCTATTCCCGGTTCAATTCTGTTGCCTACCAGAACACGCCCGTCCTTATAGCCTTTTCGTTTTGTTGTCTTTCCGACTGTTTTCCAAAAGGAAAAAACCTCTCCCGGGTGAATCACAATTCCGTTGATTTTTTCGCACGAAAGCTTAATGTTAACGGCTTTGTTCTTCTGAAGCGTTATGTCGATTCCCTTGCCTCTTTTTATCAGATTTGAACTGTGGCTTGAAACAATATTGGGAAGTTTTTTACTCTGAATAGTTTTGGCAAACTTCTCGTTTCCCGTCATATTCTTAATATGGCGTTTTAAAACCTCTTTTTGCAAAGAGATTGCGTAGCAGGTTGGATTAATCTCGCAAAAAAGTTTATCCTTATTCCACAACATCTATATTTTCCCCTCTTTTATACTAATGTCACCCAGTCTGTTTTTGCAGGCTTTATTAACTGCGTAAAATTTAAGAACTATCTTTTCAAGATTTCTTTTTATCCCGATTTTACCGCCGTCATAGTACCCTATGTATTTAACAAGTATATTATCAATTCCGCACTTGTTTGCCCCGTAAATGTCGGTAAAAATCTGATCGCCGATGTAAACAACCTTTTCTTTTTCCATATTCAGCATTTCAAGCGCTTTGTAATAGCCGTCCGTTTTCGGCTTATCTGCATCGCAGATATAAAGAGAGTCAATATTTTTTAAAAATCTCTTTACTCTTTCCTCATCATTATTTGACAGAAGAAGTGTTTTCAGCCCTATGCCCTGAATACTTTTAAACAACTCATCTATTTCCTTTGTAGAATCATCTCCGTGAGGGACAAGCGTATTATCAATATCAAAAATAACTCCTCTGTATCCCTTGTTATGCAATTTTTCGTAATCAATGGAAAAAACACTTTCAACATACGCAAAAGGATAATATGCCCTGAACATTAAACCACTCACCTTTAATCTATATAATTCTACAGAAATTTTCATTATGTGTCAAGAGCCGGGAAAATAGAGAACAGCCGATACCGCTAACGGGTAAATCGGCTGTTTATAATTTTATAAATTAAAGATTTGAAAGAAGCTTTTTGATTCTCTCAACAGCTTCAATTGTATTTTCTCTGTCACCGAAAGAGGTAAGACGGAAATATCCTGCACCGTTTTCACCGAAGCCTTCACCGGGAGTACCTACTACGTTTGCCTCTTTTAATAGCAAGTCAAAGAATTCCCAGCTTCCCATATTATTGGGACATTTAAGCCAGATGTAAGGCGAGTTCTTGCCGCCTGTGTAGTAAATTCCGAGTTCATCAAGTGCAGAAGCAATAATTCTTGCATTCTCCTGATAATAAGAAATGTTTTCCTTAATCTGCTTCTGTCCTTCCTCGCTGAATACAGCAGCAGCAGCGCACTGTACGGGCCACGAAACGCCGTTGAACTTTGTAGCCTGACGGCGGTACCATGTAGCATAGATGTTATGTCCGTCACGCTCAAGCTCCTTTGGGATAATTGTGTAGCCGCAGCGTGTTCCTGTAAAGCCTGCTGTCTTTGAAAGCGAGCACATTTCAATTGCGCACTTTCTTGCGCCCTCAATTGCAAAGATTGAGCGGGGCAAATCCTCGGTAATAAATGCTTCGTAAGCCGAGTCGTAGAGAATGATTGCGTCATTTTCAAGAGCGTAGTCAACCCACATTTTGAGCTGTTCTGCGTTGTAAGCAGAGCCTGTGGGATTGTTGGGTGAGCAAAGGTAGATTATGTCAGCCTTTACGTTCTTGTCAGGAAGAGCCGCAAAGCCGTTTTCCTCGTTAGACGCTGCATAAACAATCTTTCTGCCTGCCATAATGTTCGAGTCAACATATACGGGATAAACAGGGTCTGTTACCAGCACAACATTGTCCTTGTCGAAAATATCGCCGATGTTGCCGCAGTCGGATTTTGCACCGTCTGAAATGAAAACTTCATCGGCAGAAACTGTTACACCAAAGCTCTTGTAGTAATTGGAAACAGCCTCTCTTAAAAAAGCATAACCTTCATAGTCGGGATAGCCTTTAAAGGTATCCTTGTGAGCCAAATCCTCTGCGCCGCTCTTCATTGCTTCAATTACAACAGGAGCAAGAGGAAGTGTTACGTCACCGATTCCAAGCTTAATAATCTTCTTATCAGGATTTGCCTTTGCAAATTCGGCAGTCTTTTTTGCAACGTCTGCAAAAAGATAGTTAGGCACAAGATTGTCAAAATTCTTATTTATCTTCATTTCTACCATTCCTTTACATTTAGTCTGTCATTTTCGGGACTGTCAGAACATACCCTACATTAATATCGTGTGGAATAAATATTACTTTTCAAGTGACGCCTTTATAAATTCTCTGAAAAGCGGATGCGCACGATTGGGACGTGACTTAAATTCAGGATGATACTGAACACCCACATAGAAGCGGTTTTCGGGAATTTCAACAGCCTCAACAAGAAGTCCGTTGGGTGATGTACCTGTAATTTTCATACCCGCATTCTCAATTTCTTCTCTGAAATCATTGTTAAACTCGTAGCGATGGCGGTGACGTTCGGAAACCTCTTTTGTTCCGTAAGCCTTTTCCATCATTGAGCCTTCCTTGATTACACAGGGATATGCGCCAAGCCGCATTGTTCCGCCCATATTTTCAATTCCGAGCTGTTCGGGCATAAGGTCAATTACGTTGTGCTTGCCGTCAGCAGAAAATTCGCCGCTGTTCGCGTCATCATAACCGAGAACATTTTTAGCGTACTCAATAACCGCTGTCTGCATACCAAGGCAGATTCCGAGGTACGGAATGTCGTGTTCACGTGCATACTGCGCCGCCATAACCTTGCCCTCAACACCTCTGTTGCCAAATCCGCCGGGAACAAGTATTCCGTCAACATCGCCCAAAAGCTCGTCAACCTTATATTTTGTAATAAGCTCGCAGTCAACCCACTTAATTTCAACATCTGCACCGTTTTCATAACCGCCGTGACGGAGCGCCTCGGCAACAGAAAGGTATGCGTCGTGAAGTGCAACGTACTTTCCGCAAAGCGCAATTTTGCACTTCTTAGTACGGTTGTTGATTCTGCCAAGCATTTCCTCCCACTCGGTAAGGTCGGGTTTTTTATCAACTGCAATATTCAACTCTCTGCAAACTACGTTTGAGAAATTGCTCTTTTCAAGCATAAGCGGCGCCTGATAAAGTGTGGGAAGGGTGATATTTTCAATTACACAGTCAGATTTTACGTTACAGAAAAGCGCTATCTTGTTAAAAATACTCTCTTCAAGCGGTTCGTCACAACGAAGAACAATAATATCGGGATTAATACCGAGCGAACGAAGCTCCTTTACAGAATGCTGAGTAGGCTTTGATTTATGCTCCTCACTGCCCTTTATGTAGGGAACGAGAGTTACGTGAATAAAAATGCTGTTTTCTCTTCCGACTTCAAGTGAAACCTGACGGATTGCCTCCAAAAACGGCTGGCTTTCAATATCTCCTACTGTTCCGCCGATTTCGGTAATAACCACGTCAGCGTTTGTTTTTTCGCCAACGTTGTATATAAAAGACTTAATTTCGTTTGTAATGTGAGGGATAACCTGAACGGTCTTGCCGAGATAGTCGCCTCTGCGCTCCTTTTCGAGAACGTTTGAGTAAACCTTACCTGTTGTGAGGTTAGAATACTTGTTTAAATCCTCGTCAATGAAACGCTCGTAGTGACCGAGGTCAAGGTCGGTTTCTGCGCCGTCCTCGGTAACGTAGACCTCGCCGTGCTGATAGGGGCTCATTGTGCCGGGGTCAACGTTTATATACGGGTCAAGCTTCTGAGCGACAATTTTAAGACCTCTTGCCTTTAAAAGTCTGCCGAGTGACGCGGCTGTAATTCCTTTTCCAAGACCCGATACAACGCCGCCGGTAACAAATATATACTTTTTATTCTTCTTAATTTCCACAGTCTACACCTCAACCTCTCCGTCGAATACTTTTTCAGCGTTTCCTGTCATATAAACCGTATCATCGGTATAGTTAATAATAAGTTCGCCGCCGATGAGCTTGATTTTTATGTCCTCGCCCTTTTTGCAAAAACCGTTTTCACAGGCTGCAACTGCAACAGCGCATGCGCCTGTTCCGCAAGCCCATGTTTCACCCGAGCCTCTCTCCCATACTCTCATCTTGATAGTATGCTCGTCAAGAACCGTTACAAACTCGGTGTTTACCCTTTCGGGGAACAGCTTGTCAAGCTCAAATTCGGGACCTACTTTTTCAATGTCAAGATTGTCAATATCATCCATAAATACAACGCAGTGCGGGTTGCCCATAGATACACACGTGATTTTGTAATCCTTGTCACCGATTTTAACAGCTTCATTGACTACCTTATCCTTGTCTATTGCAACGGGAATTTCTTTGGGGTCAAGGATTGCCTTACCCATATCAACTCTTAGCCTTGTAACCACGCCGTCTGTTGTGAACGCCTTTAATTTCTTAATTCCGCTGAGTGTTTCAACGGTGATTTCGTCTTTTTCCTTGTAATCAATCATTCCGTGGTCATAGAGGAACTTGCCTACACAACGAATACCGTTGCCGCACATTTTACCCTCTGAGCCGTCACGGTTATACATCTTCATCTTTGCGTCTGCAACATCTGACGGGCAAACAAGGATAACGCCGTCACCGCCGATTCCAAAATGTCTGTCTGAAAGTCTTACGGCAAGTGCTTCGGGATTGTTGATTTCCTGGTCAAAGGTGCTGAAATAAATGTAGTCGTTGCCGATACCCTGCATCTTGGTAAACTTTAGCATTAACTTTTCCTCCCTCATATTGTTGATATCAATAAGCTCTGTGCTGTGCTGTGAGTAGTGGCTCTTGAGGCAGTCTGCAAGTGCGTTAGCCGTATCAAGAGAAGTAAGACACGGAATGTTTCTTTCAACGGTTTTTCTGCGGATTTTAACGGAATCCCTTGATGGGATTCTGCCCTTTGCAGAAGTTGAAATAACATACTGAATCTTGCCCGACTCAATAAGAGTAAGTGTGTTGCTTGTATTTGATTCGTGTATCTTCTTAACGCCTACAGCGTCAATACCAAACTTTTTAAGCACCTCGGCTGTTCCCTCAGTAGCATAGATGGTAAATCCAAGGTCATAATATTTTTTAGCAATTTCGCCGATTTCGGCTTTGTCTGAATTGCGGACCGTAATAAACACTCCGCCCTTTTTGTTCATTTTGTAACCTGCGGCGATAAGACCTTTGTACAAAGCCTCTTCAAGCGTAGCCGCAACACCTAATACCTCGCCGGTTGATTTCATCTCGGGACCGAGGTGGTTATCAACATTGATAAGCTTTTCAAAGCTGAACACCGGAACCTTAACTGCAATGTAGGGGCTCTTTCTGTAAAGTCCTGTTCCGTAGCCCATATCCTTCAGCTTTTCGCCGAGCATCGCTCTTGTTGCAAGGTCAACCATAGGAACCCCAGTAACCTTGCTTATATACGGAATAGTACGTGAAGAACGAGGGTTAACCTCGATTACGTAAAGCTCGTCCTTGTAGATAAGATACTGAATGTTTACAAGCCCTTTAGTTCTCAGTTCAATTGCAAGGTTTTTGGAGCTTTCTATAATTATCTGAGTCATTTTATCAGACAGATTCCAAGCAGGATAAACTGCAATTGAGTCGCCCGAGTGAACTCCGGCACGCTCGATATGCTCCATAATACCAGGTATTAAGATGTCCTCACCGTCGCATATTGCATCAACCTCAATTTCTGTACCCATAAGGTATTTGTCAATAAGAATCGGGTTTTCAATATTCTGCGCAAGGATAATAGCCATATATTCCTTAACGTCGTCCTCGTTGAAGGCGATAATCATATTCTGACCGCCGAGAACATATGACGGACGAAGAAGTACGGGATAGCCGATTTTTGACGCAACATCAAGCGCCTCTTCGGTTGTCATTACGGTAACACCCTTAGGACGTTTAATCTGATACTTTTCAAGAAGCTCGTCAAAGCGCTCTCTGTCCTCTGCCATATCAATTGCATCATATGAAGTACCAAGGATATTAACTCCGTTGTCGCTTAAAAACTTTGTAAGCTTGATAGCAGTCTGACCGCCGAATGCGACAACTACGCCGAAAGGCTTTTCGGTTTTGATGATACCCATAATATCCTCAGTTGTGAGCGGTTCAAAATAAAGTCTGTCGGCTGTATCAAAGTCGGTTGAAACCGTTTCGGGGTTGTTATTTACAATTACAACGTCATAACCTGCTTTTTTTAGTGCCCATACACAGTGAACGGAAGCATAGTCAAACTCGATACCCTGACCGATTCTGATAGGACCCGATCCGAATACGATAACGGTTTTTTTGCCGTTGGCACGTTCTTTAATAAACTCCTCTGCCTCGTTTTCCTTGTCGAAGGTTGAATAGAAGTATGGTGTTTCTGCGGCAAACTCTGCGGCGCAGGTATCAACCATTTTGTAAACGGGAACAAGGGGATTTGCTATCTTTTTGCCTGCTATTTCTTCAATTGTCTTGTCAAGGAAGCCTATGTTCTTTGCACGAACATAGAGTTCCTCGGTAAGCTCGCTGTCTTTAAGTTCGTTTTCAACAGCAATAATATTTTTAAGCTTTTCAAGGAACCATTCGTCAATCATAGTAACCGAATGGATTTCATCAACAGTGATTCCTCTTTTTAAAGCCTCGTAAACGCAGAAAATTCTTCTGTCATCACACACACTGAGCCTGTCAAAAACAGACGCATTTGAAAGCTCTGCAAACTCTTTGTCATCAAGCGTATTGTGCGAAATTTCCGCACCTCTGACAGCTTTCATAATTGCCTGCTCAAAGGTGGGGGCAATAGCCATAACCTCACCTGTTGCCTTCATCTGTGTGCCGAGGGTACGCTTTGCGTATACAAATTTATCGAAAGGCCATTTAGGGAATTTTACAACAACGTAGTCGAGCGCAGGCTCAAAGCAAGCGTAGGTTGTGCCCGTAACGGCATTTTTAATCTCATTGAGTGTGTATCCGATTGCAATTTTAGCCGCAACCTTGGCTATGGGATAACCTGTTGCCTTTGACGCAAGCGCAGAAGAACGCGACACACGTGGGTTAACCTCAATTACTGCATATTCAAAGGTTTCGGGGTTGAGCGCAAACTGACAGTTACATCCGCCCTCTACCTTGAGTGCAGAAATAATATTGAGAGCCGCACTTCTGAGCATCTGGTATTCTTTGTCGGCAAGAGTTACAGTCGGAGCAATTACGATTGAGTCGCCAGTGTGAACTCCGACGGGATCAAAGTTTTCCATTGAGCAGACGGTGATTACGTTGCCGTCGCCGTCACGCATAACTTCAAACTCAATTTCTTTCCAGCCTGAAATGCACTTTTCAACAAGCACCTGAGTAATAGGAGAAAGTTCAAGACCGTTTGACGTAATTTCACGCAGTTCGGATTCGTTTTCAACAATACCGCCGCCTGTACCGCCCAGTGTAAATGCAGGACGAATAATTACGGGGTAACCGATTTCATCTGCAAACTTAACAGCCGATTCAACGTCATTTACAACTGTTGAGGGAATACACGGTTGATTGATTGACTCCATTGTATCTTTAAAGAGCTGTCTGTCCTCTGCTTTGTCGATTGTTTCGGGATTAGCGCCCAACAGCTTTACGCCGTACTTATCAAGGAAGCCCTCCTTTGCAAGCTGCATGGAAAGAGTAAGACCTGTCTGACCGCCGAGTGTTGAAAGCAAGCTGTCGGGACGTTCCTTTTTGATTATTCTCTTGACGGTTTCAAGAGTAAGAGGCTCGATATATATCTTATCAGCCATTGCGTTGTCTGTCATAATTGTAGCAGGGTTTGAGTTTACAAGAATAACCTCAAGACCCTCCTCTTTAAGCGCACGGCAAGCCTGTGTGCCTGCATAGTCAAATTCGGCAGCCTGTCCGATTACAATAGGACCCGAGCCGATTACCATAACTCTTTTAATATCCTGTTTGAGTGGCATATAATCATTCCTTATCCAAATTTTATCGGTTATGTTACTGTGTTTATTCTTACTTGTTTTTATTTTCTTTTATCATATTTATAAAGCGGTCGAATAAAAATGCCGTATCAAGCGGTCCGCCGCAGGCTTCGGGGTGGAACTGTACCGAAAACGCAGGCATATCCGTATAGTTTACACCCTCGCAGGTATTGTCGTTGCCGTTTACAAAGCTTACAACACCGTTTTCGGGCAAGCTGTCGCTCACAACTGCGTAGCCGTGGTTCTGTGAGGTAATATAAACTCTGCCTGTTGCAATTTCCTTTGCAGGCTGGTTTGCGCCTCTGTGACCGTATTTAAGCTTTTCGGTTTTTGCACCCTGCGAAAGCGCAAGAAGCTGATGACCGAGGCAGATGCCGAAAATCGGAATCTTGTGCTCGCACAGCTTTTTAAGCTCTTTGATAATTTCTGTATTCTTTGCAGGGTCTCCCGGCCCGTTTGAAAGCATAATGCCGTCGGGATTCATTGCAATAATTTCATCAGCCGTTGTATTTGCAGGAACAACCGTTATGTTACAGCCGCGTTTTACAAGCTCTCTGCCGATATTGTGCTTTGCGCCAAAATCCATAAGCACAACGTTAAGCTCGGGATTTTCAGCGCTGAAGCGTTCGCTTTCCTTTGTAGTAGTACTTTCAACTGCGTCTGTGATAACATAGTTTTTGATTTCTTCAAGCTCGCCGTCGGTATAATCGGGAGAATAACTTATTTTGCAGTTCATAACGCCGTATTCACGCACAATTCTTGTAAGCGCACGGGTGTCTATTCCGTAGATTCCGGGGATTCCGGATTCTTTTAAAAAGGTGTCAAGATCACCCTCACAACGGAAATTAGAGGGAACTTGGCACCATTCTCTAACAATATAACCCTTAAGCGACGGAGAATCACTTTCAAAATCGGAGGGAATTACCCCGTAATTACCGATTAAAGGGAATGTCTGAATAACCACCTGACCAAAATAGCTTGGGTCGGTGAGTGTTTCAAGATAACCTGTCATAGCTGTGGTAAAAACAAGTTCTCCCGTAGTTTCTTTTTCAGCACCAAATGCCTTGCCTTCAAAGACTGTGCCGTTTTCAAGAATTAAGTATGCCGCACGGCTCATAAAAACACATTCCTTTCAAAAATTCACTTCACATTTCAGTTTTCATAGGTCTGAATAACCTGCTTGGCAACCTGAAGCTTGCTTATGCGCAAGTCCATAGCCTGCTTTTCAAGATAGCGGTGCGCCTGAATTTCAGACATATTAAGGCAGGAAATAAGCAGAAATTTTGCTCTGTTGATAATTTTCATATCCTCAACCATATGCCTCAGCTTTTCATTTTCTTCCGTCACGCAAAGCATTCTCATACGAAAGCAGTCCGTAAACTGGAGAAAATGATGAAAAAGATGTTTGTGTACAGGCTTTGCAATTACTAAAACCCCGTGCTCAGTCAAAAGGTCGTTGACATCATCGGCATTTTTCTGCGGAACGATAATTACAACACTCGACCGTGTGGTTTTTGCAAAGTGTTCGGACAATTCAATACCCGTTTCCTCCGCTAAAGGAGCATTTATACATATAAGATCAAATTCATCTTTTTCAACAAGCTTTCTTGCCGTTTTGGCGGTAATTGAAACAGAAATGCTCGTATAACCTTCGCTGCGCAGAAGCTCGGAAAGCGAAGCTGCACTCTGTTCAGAGTGTGAAACCAACAAAGCTTTTTTCAAATCTACCACCACCGCTGTATTGTTTCATTCATCTTATTATTGTACAAGATTTATAGTGATTCAAATTTACATAAAGGAATTAAGCGAAAAGAAATTTAGTCTAGTACCTTGACCGGCAAATCGAGTTCAAAAGTTAGATTGCGCGAAATAACGGTTGCCGAATTTTAAATTAATGTATAGATAACGTTTTGGGACGACAAGGTGATTCCCCTATTAGGGGAAATGTCGCAAAGCGACAAAAGGGTTGCCGTTTTCGCAGAAAAGCCGTCCCCTACGGCGATATAGGAAACGTTTGTTTTTAGTCGTAGGGACACGGCGTGCCGTGTCCGCAGTGGCAATCAAACTTCACCGATTAAGTTATAGTTATAGAGGAAAACAAACCTTTCCGTAGGGGACGGGTTCCCACACGTCCCATTTACAAAATTGCAATGCAATTTTGCACGGACACGGCACGCCGTGTCCCTACGTAAATGTTGATGTAAAATTCAAATGTTTTTGTTATTCATTTTGGCGAACACAGTTCACCGCTACAGTATTTAAACATTATTTATTGATAATAGTAATAATGTAACATTTTGGGACGTCATGGATGCCGTCCCCTACGAAAACGTTGATATATAAATTTCAGACAAGATGACGTAAAGTTGTATCTTGCTTTAGAGTCTGATTAATGTCTGACTCCCGCGATACCGAGATATAATTTCAAACCGACCCTTAGGGCGTTTAAAAAGAGCGTTTAAAAAGAGGCTGTAAAAACAGCCCCTTTTTGTCTGAATTATTTTGCATTCTGCGACAAAGCATACTTTTGTTTGTATGCCTTATAGTCTGCATTGTACTGAATATCATCGGAATTTTTCAGCTCGTGGAGATACTCGTGAGCCTCATATCCGTTGCGGTTAATCTCTATAACACCGATTGCAATATTTGAGCAGTGATCAGACACACGCTCAATATTAGTAATCAAGTCGGAGAAAATAAAGCCGAGCTCAATTGTACATTCGCCGTTTGTAAGACGTCTTACGTGAGCTTCCTTTAGCTTATCACGAAGCCTGTCGATAACCTGTTCAAGAGGCTCAACCTTTGCTGCAAGTTTTACATCGTTATTGATAAAGGCAAGCGTTGCATTGTTGATAATTTCCATTAATGCAGCTACCATTACTTCAAGACCCTCTCGTGCCTTATCGGAGAAATTAACCTTTTTATCTTCAATTTCCTTAGCAACCTGCATAATATTTACTGCGTGGTCGCTTATTCTCTCAAAATCTCCGATTGTATGAAGCACAAGCTGAACCATTTTACTGTCGGCTTCCGACAGCGTTTTCATACTCAATTTAACAAGATATGTTGAAATAACGTCCTCATAGGTATCAATCATATCCTCATTATCCTGAATTGTTTCGGCAACTTTTTCGTTATATTCACCCAGAAGTTCAAGTGAACCGAGAAGCGTTCCCTCTGAAAGGCGAGCCATTTTTGTGCTCAGGGACATTGCTCTTTCGGTTGCAAGCGATGGAGTGCTGAGGAAACGCTCGTCCAAAAACGGAGTATCGCTTTCCTCCTCTTTGTCACGAATTGTAAGACATGCAAGCTTTTCAAGCATTCTGTTGAGCGGAAGAAGAAGTATAATTTCAAAGATGTTGAATACTGTATGAATAACAGCTATGTTCGCCTGATTTACGGTTTCGCTCATAAAGCTGTAGTTTATAAAAAGGCTTGAGCCGTAGAACAACAGACAGAACGCTAACACGCCTATAATATTGTAATACAAGTGAACAAAAGCCGCACGCTTAGCGTTCTTCTTTGCACCTATGCAGGATATAAGTGCTGTTACGCAGGTACCGATATTCTGACCGAGCACAATAGGAATTGCCATTGAATAAGTAATAACTCCTGTTGAAGACAATGCCTGCAAAATACCGACAGACGCGCTTGAGCTTTGAATAATTGCGGTAAGAACAAGACCGGCAAAAATACCAAAAACAGGATTATTGAAAAGAGTAAGGAAGCTGGCAAATGCCGGGTCGTGTTCAAGCGGCTCAACCGCTGCGCTCATCTGCTCCATACCAACCATAAGAACGGCAAATCCGATAAATATAGTTGCAAGATTTCTTTTCTTTTCCGTTTTGAAGAACATCAACAAAACTATTCCGACAAATGCAAAAATCGCCGAGAATGACGCAGGCTTTAACAACTGCATAATCAAACTCTCACCTTGTATTCCCGAAAGGCTCAGAATCCACGATGTAACTACAGTACCGAAGTTTGCGCCTATAATTACGCCGATTCCTTGGCGAAGCTTCATTATGCCTGAATTGATAAATCCGACCACCATAACGGTTGTAGCCGACGACGACTGAATAACCGCCGTTACCGCAGCACCGAGAATAAATCCCTTAAAGGTATTGTTTGTAAGCTTTTCAAGTATCTTTTCAAGTTTTCCGCCGGACAATTTTTCAAGTCCGTCACCCATTGTGTTCATTCCGTAGAGAAACAGGGCAAGACCGCAAAGCAGTTGTAATATTGAAAATAAATCCATAAATCCTTACTCTCCTTTATAACACAAATCATATAAAAGCAACGTAATGCATTTGTAAACGAATTGTAAAAAGTATGTAAAGTTTGACAATTTCGTCAATTGTTCGTAAATTTTTTGTAAAGCAAAAATATTTTTATATGTTAAGTAAACAATGATTAAATTGTTTGTACATATTGCGCCGACAGATTTTTCGTCAGATTGCTTAAAATATTGTGCGCAGGCTGACGCCTGTGTGCAGAATTTTGGGCAATATGGCGGAAAATATGCAAGCAAGATGTGCAAACAGCGTTTATGCGTAATTTAATCAGTGGTTGCTTAATTATTAACAACATAACCTTAACGACAATCTGGATCAATTTACGTACAAAAAATTAATAAAATATATTGTGATTTGTACTTAATGTATGATATAATGTATTATATACATAGTTCAAATAAACTAAAATTAATTTAAAAGGAAAATACTAATGGATAAGCTTATGAAAATTGATAACAAAAAAGCCGGCATTATTCTTTCTGTTATAATTATTCTCAGCCTTGCAATCAGCACATTTTATATGGCAACAAAGCAGGGCTTTCATGAGGACGAGCTGTTGACCTATAATCTTGCAAACTCATCAAAGCAATTAAACGTTGACGGAGGCTGGAACAGTCCCAAGGACTTTAATGAATATCTTGCCGTAAGTGAAGAGCATCGTTTCGACTACGCTCAGGTTTATGAAAATCAGATTATTGACGCATCTCACCCTCCGCTTTATTATGCGCTGGTGCATACCGTATGTTCTCTGTTTCCCGGAGTTTTCAGCAAGTGGCTTGCATATTCAATCAACATACTTGCTATGGCCGGCATACTTGTTCTGCTGTTTAAAATCGGCAAAAAGGTTACAGGCAATAATCTGTATGCGCTTATAGCCTCGGGCGCTTATGCGTTTAGCATTGCATGCATTACAACCACAATTTATCTGCGAATGTATGCAACACTTACGTTCTTTGTGCTTGCATTTTTGTATATGAGTATTGTTATGTATGAAAAGAAAAACACGGTAAAGCTGTCTGACTATCTTATGCTTACGCTTATTGTAATTCTCGGCATACTCACTCAATACTATTTCATTTTGTTTGCAGGCTTAACCGGACTTGTTTTTCTTGTTTTCAAAATCAAGGAGAAAAACATCAAAGACCTTGTAAAATACATTATTGCCGCAGTTATCGGCGCAGTCATTGCACTTTGCATTTATCCGTACATTATCTCAAATGTGCTTGGAGGCAACAGGGGTTTCGGCTCGCTTGACATATCCGGGCTTGAATTAGTCACCGTTTTTACATATGTTGTTTACAAGCTCTGCACATACATTCAAATAATTTCAAAGGATTTGTTCTTAAATCAAATATGGCTGTTTGCGCTATGCTCGGTTTTTGCAGTCGGCGGTGGTATTTACTTCCGTTTTGTAAAAAAACACAAGCTTAACCGCAAAGCTATGTTTATTATTATACCTGCTTTGGTTTATTTTATCGGAATCTCGCTTGTATCGCCGTTTAACAGCGACAGATACGTTATGGCTTCTCTTCCGCTGATTTCAATGCTGTTTACATTTGCATTCATTAAAATATTCGCGCTGATTAAAAACCAAAAAGTACACCTTGTGCTTCCTGCAAGCATTATGCTGGCAAGCGCAATTGCATTCTGTACGGTAACTCCGTACTACACCTACGGCAAAACAAATCTTTATAACACCAAAACAGACAACTGTGTGTTTATCGGAACAGCTATGCTTGAATGGAACAAGTGCATTGACAAGTTTATGAACTATGACAGCACAATGATTGTGCAAACCTCGCAAATGTCGAAAACACTCGGTGACGAGCTTGAAAGTTTTGCGAGCAACAGAGGTATTGTAACAAAAGGAAAAATTTCCGAACTTGCAAAGGCATATATGTTCAACGGCGACACAGGAAAAGAAACAAAAGACAGTATGTCGGCGCTGGCAACCGATGAAAAGCTTTCAAACCTTTCCGAGGTTACGGTTTACATTTCACGTCTTGTCGATAACGACAGCACTATAAAATACATTACGGAAAATACAGAATTTAAGAACCATGAGCTTATTCAGGTCGACTACAGCTTTGACGATTTCTACAACTGGTATGATTATTTTGTTGAAACCGAGTCATACTGCAACGTCTACCGCTTTTATAAGTAAAGTGGTTCGGGATAAGGAATTAGGTGATAATTTTGCAAAAACAGGACAGACAAAACTCAATAGGAATTGCACTTTCCGGAGGCGGTTTACAGGGAATTGCCCACATCGGCGCAGTCAAGGCCCTTTACGAGCTTGGAATACACCCCCAATATGTTTCGGGAACAAGCTCCGGCGCCTGTATGGCGGCAATTATGGCGATGGGATTTACCGCCGAGGAAATGCGTGATTTGGCTAAGAAGCACTGGAAAACTCTTGCCGAAATTGACAACGGTCTGATTTTCAAGGCGCTTGCGCAGTTTATTCTCAACAAAAAAATCCAAAAGGACGGCATTAAATCGGGCGAGCTGATTTCTGACGTAATCAGGGAAATTATGGATATAAAAGGTATAAAAGGCTTTCGTGATTTGCCGATTAACCTTTCAATCTGCACAGTTGACACGCTGACAACAGACGAGTGTATTTTCACAACCGAGGACGAACATCTTGAAAATGAACATATACATTATATATGCGACGCACCGCTTGAAATTGCCGTTCGTGCAAGTATGTCATTTCCTGCAATATACACAACCTGCACATACGACAAGTACAATTTTATTGACGGCGGCTCAAAGGACAACCTGCCCGTAAAAATTTTGCGTGATATGGGTGTGGGCAAGGTGCTTGCTATCGGCTTTGACATTATGAATTACGACCCCGACGCAGGTCTTGACGGACTTATCAAGGTTATATGGCGCGCGCTTGACGTTTATTCAATTGACGGAACAAGAAAATCAATGGAAATGGCTGATCTTGCCGTTCAAATCAACAACGAAAACACTCAGCTGTTTTCAATTGACAATGTTGACGAAACGATTCAGGAAGGCTATGACGCAATTATGGCGCACAAGGAAGAAATCCTGAGTATTTTTAAGGACTGATAATTCATACTGATATCCGATTAAAAATAGACAATCTTAATGGCCCGATTTCACATTGTCATGGCAAAATGGCGCAAAAAAGCACCCCTACCAATACGGTGGGGGTGTTATCTATAGTATACGCTTTAGACGTATAACTGTATAATTTTAAATTACTCTTTGCCGTTCCAGCAGTAGGTGCAAAGCTTACACGGAGAAATTCCGATTGAGTCAAGCATATCGTCAAGGCGATGATAGCGAAGCGAAGTAAAGTTAAGCTCTTTGCGGATTTCTTCAATCATTTCACAGTAGTTTGTGCTCGTGGGATCTGCATAATCCGAAAGCATTTTATCTGCATTATCGCCCTCACGTCGTAAAATTACTCTGCGTGCAATTAAATCAAGCTCTGATGTTGAGCGAGAAAAGTTAAGATACTTACAGCCGAACATAATAGGAGGACACGCCGGACGGATATGAACCTCTTTTGCTCCGCTGTTATACAAAAATTCGGTAGTTTCCCGAAGCTGAGTTCCTCTTACAATTGAATCGTCAATCAGCAAAAGGCGTTTGTTTTCAATCAACTTTTTAACGGGAATAAGCTTCATATGCGCAATTTTATTTCTCTGTTTCTGATTAGTAGGCATAAATGAACGGGGCCACGTCGGCGTATATTTTATAAACGGACGTGTAAACGGAATTTTTGTTTCGTTTGAATAGCCGACTGCGTGAGCAATTCCCGAATCGGGAACACCTGCAACAACGTCGGGCGTTACGTCGTCTCTTTTTGCAAGCAAACGTCCGCACTCGTAGCGCATCTGCTCGACGTTTACGCCCTCATAGCAAGAGGTCGGATAGCCGTAATAAACCCATAAAAATGAGCAAATTTTCATTTCTTTGCCGGCAGGGCTTACGGTTTCAACACCTTCGGGGGTCATAAACACAATTTCGGCAGGACCGAGTTCCTTGCAATCCTCATAACCCAGATTGAGATAAGCAAAGCTTTCAAACGAAGCGCAATAAGCTCCATCCTTTTTTCCTATAATAATGGGAGTACGTCCGAGCCTGTCACGGGCGGCATAGATTCCTTTTGAGGTAAGCAGAAGAATAGTCATTGAACCGTTGATTTTCTCCTGAGCAAATCTCAGTCCCTCGACAATTGACGACTTCTGATTAATAAGTGCAGCCGTAATTTCGGTAGGGTTGATTGTGCCTCCGCTCATTTCAAGAAAATGAGTATTGCCGTTATTGTAGCACTCGTTTATAAGTTCATCGGAATTGTTGATTTTTCCGACAGTTGTAATTGCAAAGCTGCCGAGGTGCGAATGAACAAGAAGCGGCTGCGGCTCAAAGTCTGAAATACAGCCTATTCCGAGGTTGCCCTCAAGCTCTTCAACGTCACGCTCAAACTTTGTGCGGAACGGAGAATTCTGAATGTTATGAATTGCACGGGAAAATCCGTTTTCTCCGTGAACAGCCATACCGCCTCGCCTTGTGCCGAGATGAGAATGATAGTCGGTACCGTAAAACAAGTCCAGAACACACGATTCCTTTGATGCAACTGCAAAAAATCCACCCATAAGTTGTACCCCTTTGTATTTCTAAATTTTTATTACAAGATGATTTAAACTAAACTCAAGTTTTAAAACACGCGTAATTTATAAGAGTTTAGTACCAATACTATTTTAATATATTAGACAGAATTAGTCAATTACTTTAGAATGAAAATAGTTTTAAACACAAAATTACAAATTATCTCCTTACATAATTCACCTGTTATTTATTTCGCAATATCTTGACATTAAACAACAATTTGTGATATACTGCTTGCTAACAAATTTAAATCATACTCTTTTGAATTGTTATTTTCGACTTTAAGCGAAGTGAGATAATTATGCTAAAAACAATCGGTTTTATATTGTTAGGCTATTTTTCTGGCAGTATATTGTATGCCCGTATTTTTGCCCGATTATTTAAAAAAGATAATATAATTGAAAACAGCAAGGATAAAAATCCCGGCGCAGCAAACGCATTTATGTACGGCGGATTCAATTGCGGTATTCTTACGCTTATTTTTGACCTTGCAAAGGGATTTCTTCCTGTTTCATTTTTTATTCATCAGTCCGAGCCGATATTTCCCGATGTTATTTCAACAGCTCTGATAATTGCTGCACCCGTCATCGGCCATGCCTTTCCGGTATTTTTCAAATTCAGAGGAGGCAAAGGAATTGCCGTAAGCTTTGGCTGCCTGCTTGGTCTTTTGCCGTTTTGGCAACCGCTTGCTATCCTTGTGTTTTTCTTTATCCTCTTTTCAGTCGTTCTAAGAATTTCTCCGCACTTTCACCGCACATTTGTTTCCTATGTAAGCGCTCTTGTCTGTATTTTATTTTTAGTAAAAGAGCCGGCAATTTGCGTTGGCTTTTTTCTGATTACAGCGGTAGTCATTTTAAAGCTCCTTTTCAGCAAAGAAAAAAGAGAAAAGCCGGAGGTTAGTTTGTTATGGAAGCGTTAATTCTTTCATGCGGCACCGGCGGAGGACACAATTCTGCCGGAAAAGCAATAACAGAAGAGTTGAAACGCCGCAATCATAACGCCGTTATGATTAATCCATATGACCTTCGAAGCAAAAAGCTTGCAGGCTGTATAAACAACGCCTATATTTCTCTTGCGCAGAAAGCGCCTCGTTTTTTCGGCGTCGTTTACGGTGCAGGTCAGCTTTACAGAAAATTGCCATTTCGTTCGCCCGTTTACTTTATTAATCGCCGTATGGTTTCAACTCTGGGCGAATATCTGACTGAAAATCATTTTGATATAATCATTATGACACATCTGTTTCCTGCTGAAATTATAACAAATATGAAAAGCACTTCAATTGCTGTTCCGAAAACAATGTTTATCGGCACTGACTATACCTGTATTCCGTTTACAGAGGAAACAAACTGCGATGTATATGTTATCCCCTCGTCTGAGCAAGCTGACAACTACATAAACAAGGGTATACCGAAAGAAAAACTTTATCCTCTCGGCATTCCCGTTCTAAGCAGATTTTCGGAAAACACAAATCGTGATATAATACGAAAAAAGCTCGGTCTTGATTTAAACAAAAAATATATTCTTGTAAGCGGCGGAAGCATGGGCGGCGGAGAAATTAAAAAGGTGATTAAAATACTTTCTTCCGTTATTTCAGATTATAAAAACACCGAACTGATTATCATCTGCGGCAACAACAAAAAGCTTTATAATAAACTGCAAAACGCTGATTATCCGAAAGTAACCGTTCTCGGATATACCGAAAATATGGCTGAATATATGAAAGCCGCAAACTTGTTTGTCACAAAGCCCGGAGGGCTTTCTTCAACAGAAGCCGCTGTCAGCAAAGTACCGATGCTGCACACAGCGGCAATTCCCGGTTGTGAAACACTAAACGCCGAATTTTTCAGTAAAAACGGTATGAGCACATTCTGTAAAACTTCGAGAAAAGACTTGACAGATGCGATAAAAATTATCAATGATGAAAAAGCATGCTTTGATATGGTAGAAAATCAACGCAAAAAAATTAACTCAAAAGCCGCTGCGGACATTTGTGATTTGGCTGAAAAACTGGCAGGATATAAAAACTAAATTTACACAATAATAAAAACGGAGTTGTCGAAACAACTCCGTTTTGCTTTTCATTTACTTTTTCCTTATCGGGTGCCGCACTACTGTTTTCAGCTTTTCGGGTGCAACACGCCTTGCGTCGCTTAAATAGATTTCGTGATGAAAACGCTTGTCGGTTATATCAATTTCATATCCCTGGTTTTTTGCATATTCGTGCATTAAGCTGACAGTGGCCGGCTCGTCATCATATCTTCCGATGTGCATACACTGGACGCACAAACCCTCGCTGTATGTAAGAAACTCCACCTTTGAAAAATCGATTTTCTTCTTTCTTGTTGCCTCTTCAACTGCCCAGTCAAAATCCTTTTTCGTGACAAAATCGGGCAGACGGATAATTGAAATAAACTTAAAATCTTCCTTGTGGATGTAGTCGATTCCGTTAACGCCGTCCTGCCACCAGAAGCCCTCAAGCGGAGGAACAACATAGTCAAAATAACCTTCAATCCTGTAATCGCCCTTTTTGCTCATCTTAATTGTAAAGGCAATTGCGTAGAGCAAGCCTATCGACTGCTTATACTCGCTGTTTTCATCGTTAGGGTCGCCCTTTCCCCTGACTGCAATATAATTCATTGCAGGAACTTCGACTATAGTCGGCTTTTTGGGAGGCATATAGAATTCCTTGTATTCTTTTTTGTAATCAAATGACATAATTGTATCCTCTATTTCTTTCTGTTTTTCTTTTTCGGAACAGTAAGCTCGTCATACATTGCATTGAACAGTTCTGCAAGAAACTCCCTGTTATCGGTGTCTTCTATCAAAATCATTTCTTTAGCGCTCTCATAAGGCTTTTCAAAAGGTGCGTCAGGTAAAAATGCAACAGCCGCCTTTACAGGCTTTATAAGAAATCTGTTATCATAAATTCCGCCTGCAATTCTTCCTTTGTAATAGATTATGTACTCACCCATCATCGCACGGTACGAAATCTCATCAAGAAGTGACAATTGCTCTAAAATATATTCAAGATACTCTTTACTTGAAGCCATTTTATATCCTCCCGAGTAAATTTGTTTCATATTTTTGATGTGTTTATTTTAACATATTTCACTGCTAATGCTTATAAGTACTACTTATCCTGCCATTTTTGGTAAATATTCGCCAATATTGCACCTGAAATGTTATGCCATACCGAAAATATTGCACCCGGAACAGTTGCCATTGCGAGGTCTGGAAACGATGTTCCTGCAAGTGATGTTGCCAATCCTGAATTTTGCATTCCGATTTCCACCGATAAGGCTTTTGTTTTTTTCGCACCCATTCCAAATATCTTTCCCAATCCGAATCCACAGAGATATCCCATCAGATTATGGAGAATTACAGCCGCAAACACCACAACTCCCGTGCTTAATATTTTTTCCGAATTGTGCGAAACAACAGCGGCAACTATGAGGCAAATAGCAATAACCGAAACCATTGGCAGTACATTGACAAGCCTTTGGGTGTATTTTCCTGCCAGCTTATTTATGATAAATCCAAGAACTATCGGCACTATAACGACCTGTATTATGGATAAAAACATACTTAGCATATCTACGGAAACCGTAGTCCTTAAAAGCAGATATGTTACAGCAGGCGTAATAAAGGGAGCAAGAATGGTATTTACACTTGTCATACCCACGGATAATGCCACATCACCTTTTGACAAATACGTTATTACATTGCTTGACGTTCCGCCCGGGCAGGTTCCCACAAGAACCATTCCCGCCGTAAGAGCAGCGTCAAGACCGAATAACTTTGAAAGTCCGAACGCAAGCAGAGGCATTACTATAAACTGTGACGCACAACCGATAATCATATCCTTAGGTCTTGTAAACACAAGCTTAAAATCATCAAGTTTTAACGTAAGTCCCATACCAAACATAACTATCATTAAAAGATAGTTTACCCAGCTTGTTTGAATCCATATGGTTGATTTTGGCACAAACAAGGACAACGCCGCAATAGCCAACACAATTAAAGCCATATATTTTCCGAAAAATCCGCTTACTTTTTCTAAAATATTCAAAATAACACTTCCTGTTATCAACAATTCAGACAAGATTCAACAGCAATCGAAAGAAGTTTTACGTTCCCTGTCCGCAACGCTGAGCCGCAATCCAAATCAATTATATAGCAGTTTGCTGTTTTTTGCAAACCATTAATCAGTGCTTCTTTAGAAAATAAACAAAAGCCAAATCAGCTTGCTTACTATATGAAAAACGGCATGGCTTGTCATAGAATAGACAATACCGTACTTACGGTAAAGCCATCCGAACAGCATACCAAAAACACCGTTAAGCAAAAAGCAACGAATAACAATCAATGGCGTCAACTGACCGAAGATACTGATAGTTGACGGCAAATGTCCTGCGGCAAAAGCCAATGCAGCCAAAATATTTGCAGCGACAAATACACCTGTCGGAATATTCTTGTTGTCACATTTTCTGAAAAACAGCTTCCAGATAATAAATGCAATCAATGACATAAAGAACAGGCGCATCATCACTTCTTCCATAACTCCGCCGTACAGAACAGAAGCAATTACGCCGCTTAGCGTCATTCCTGATGCAGTTGCGGATTGAACACCGTCAATAACATTGCCGAAGGTCCAATAATCAAGGCTGAACAGAATACCTCCGACAACAGAAATAACAAGTGTCACAATCAATTTCTTTTTTTCAAATTTAATTGGTTTCCATAATCCTAATTTATCGGCAAGAATATATCCGATAAAACCACAGACCGCTGAATACAAAACAGTTTGTATCGTGCTTACGGCAACTAAAGCGCCGGTGCTTCCAAGCTGAGCAGTAGCCTCGGCAATAACATCATCGGAATATGTATCGAGCAAATACAATCCCGTGAAAATTCCCGCCGCAATTGCAATCGGAACAAGGCAGAGAGCAAATTTAAGAGCTTTCTTAATTTCAGCCATTATTGTTTCCCTCCTTTTCACTGTACACCTCAATGCAAAGCCCTTTTCGTCCGCATTTCGGACAAGTCAGGCGGCGCATTTTGGGCGTATGATTTGCCCAAAAGGCTTCTTTAAACTTCGGTTTGAACATCTCGTGACATTCGGGGCAAATATACGCAACATGACTAAAGTAGTAAGTTGATATCCAAACGCCGTAAATAACAGCTACGCACGCCCACACTGCAAAAAGCCACCATATTCCTGTGGCAATCCACAAAATAATAGATGTACACTGAAGAACACTTACGGGGATTCCGGTAATTAGGAGTATTGCCCTCAGCTTTTTTAGTTTGTTTTTGTATTTCACTACGTGCGCTATATCACCGATAGATTCAACCGAGAAACGCTGAAGCTCAACGTCCTTAAGCTCCCGCTTGATACTTTTCAGCATATCAAGTTTTTTCTGCCTTTCATTAAGTTCTTCTTTAAGCGTTTGCTCCTGCTGTTCAACCAAAACAGAAACAATATTTTTAGAATTTTCTTCTGAAAGAACTTCTCCGATACTGTTAATTGAAAAGCCTGCTTCGCGGAGAAAACAGATAACTCTCATTCGCTTAAGGTCATCTTCCGAATAAAGTCTGCGTCCTCCCTCCGACAATTCGGTGGGAACGAGAATATTTCTCGAATCATAATATTGAACGGTTCTGACGGACACATCACACAGCTTTGCAATTTCTCCGGTCGTGTATTTTGACATAGCGTTCACCTCCTTACATTGCCGTATTTTACTACATTACGCAACGTAACAAGCAATATATCACGCAGGGGGATTTTTAATATTTTCTTTATTTTTTCAGCCACAATTAAATAATGATGAATCTTTCCTTCGACTTTCTCACTTTCGGTATGCTTCTTTAGCTTCCGTTATATGAAATCCAACATCTCCAAATATATTTATTTGCAAACTCTGTTTCAAACTACTTTCTCTCATCTGTAATAATATGTTCTATTCCGCAGTGTTCTTTACTCAGATACTCTTTTAAAAACGTAGGGAACGCTTTATATTTGTCCAAATCTTCAATCGGTATCCAATGCATTTCTTCTTTATCACCAAAACGTGTATAGCTGTTGCTGTCCAATTTTTGTGTACCTTTAGGTTTCATTATAAAATACAAACTGATTTCGTGACATTCCAGATTCTTTAGAGAACCACTGTTCTCATTAAAGAAATTTTCATGAACAACAGCAAGTCTGTCAATTTCATAGTGTATGCCCGTTTCTTCATAAACCTCACGTTTTACCGCGTCTTCAGCAGTTTCTCCCATATGAACCCCGCCGCCAACGGAATACAAATAATCCTCACTTGAGTTGCCGGCAAATAAAACACAGCCGTTTTCTATAATAATCGCACCTACACGATATTTAAACCAATTATTTTCTTTAGTAAATTCGCAATCAAAGCTCATAGTCAGTCCTCCTATTTTGGCATGAACACCACGCTATGGATAATGCAAATTTTCTGCTTTTATAGCATATGTTTTCTCAGTTCTTCGCCACTCTGTCTGCACAGATAAGCAGGTGCAACATCAAATACAGTCTTGCAACCTTTCTGTCCTTCTTTGTTCATACGATATGCTGCTCTTGCATAAGCAACAAGAACACATGATGTAAACTCCGGATTTGAGTCTAATTTTAAGCTGTACTCGATAATATGCTTATTCTCTCCATTCCAGCCTGTTTTACCACTGCGAATCACAAAGCCGCCATGAGGAATTCCGCTGTGATTTTTGTTAAGCTCCTCCTGCGAAATAAAATGCACTGTTACGTCATAATCTGCAAAGTAATTTGGCATTTCCTTGATTTCTTTCTCAATTCTTGCAAGGTCTGCTCCCTCATCTGCCACAACAAAGCACTCTCTGGTGTGCTTCTCTCGTGTTGAAAGTTCAGGCGTTTCTCCGTTTCTTACCTGCTCTAAAGCCTTTGGAACAGGTATTGTATACTGTCTTGCATCTTTTACGCCTTCAATTCTTCTGATTGCATCAGAGTGTCCCTGACTTACACCTTTACCCCAAAATGTATAGTCCTTACCGTCAGTCAGAATTGCGTTCGCATAAACTCTGTTTAATGAAAACATTCCGGGATCCCAACCTACAGAAATAATACCAATTTTGCCGGATTCCTGTGCGCTCTTATCCACGTTTGCAAAATGCTCCGGAATCTTTGCGTGAGTGTCAAAGCTGTCGATTACATTGAAATACTTTGCATATTCCGGTGTCTGCACCGGAAGGTCTGTCGCACTTCCTCCGCAGATAATTAATACATCAATTTCATCCTTGTGCATTAAAATATCATCAATATGGTACACCTTTGCACTCTCTGTTAAAATACTAACCTTGTTCGGATTACGGCGTGTAAAAACTGCCTTGAGCTCCATATCATCATTCTGCTTCAAAGCACATTCTACGCCGCGTCCAAGGTTACCATAACCTAAAATACCAATCTTAATACTCATATTGTTTCCCTCTCCTATTAATTATTATATTTTTCCACAATAGTGGTTGTTTTAAAATTACTTTAATATATCTGCTCTTTGATTGTCAAGATTTTTAGAGAATTTTTGCGTATAAAAATGCAGAAATTTATTTTTACTTATTCTCCGCCATAAAAAAACAGCCTGTCAAGTCCTATAAGCAAAGAACAGCCTATGATTATTTCAACGGGATATAAAAATATTTTGTCGCTTGAAATAATAAGCGGCAAAAGCGTTATTGCCCCTGACGGAGGAAATGTTTTGCCTGTTGCTGCAAAGATTATGAACAGTGCAAGCATAGCAATGCAAGCGCACAGCCACAGCGGAAGCGAGCAAAACTCCATAAGGCACCGTGCTCCGAATCCTGCTATTGCGGAAACACCGACACAAACAAGCGTTGCCAAAGGTTTTTTGGAGCTTATGTAAGACGAAAACTCCACAAAAGTTACAATAAGAGGAGGAGCTAAAAGAAGATACTCCCCTGTAATAACAGCGAGGAGCAATGCCGATGAAAAAATCACTGTGCGTTTTATCCAGAGAGTCATGGAGGACTTAACATCCGGCTTTTGAAAACTATAATTAAGCTTTTTGTTTATTCCTGCTTTTTCCATAACATAATTCACAAGAGCAATTATTGTTGTCATTGCAAGCACCGAAAGAGGATAAACTATGCTTTCGGTATTCATCATTATAGGCAAAATACAGGCGGAAATTATGGGGTATATCGTTGTGTCTGATAATGTCAGGCATACGGCGGCAAACACAAAGCCTATAAGTAATTTAATCGGCATACAAACCGTAATAAACCTTACAACTATAATCCCCATAACGGCAGAAAGCGTCATTAAAATAACCATTCTCAAGCGTGAAACCCGCCAAGGACTTTGCGGCAGTAACCACGCACCAACCGTCAGCGCTGCTATTTCGGGAAATATTATTTCTTTTTCTTCTGAAATATCCGCAGCAACGCACATAAGAAATACCATAGCAATACAAAGCAGATACCTTACTAAATTTTCACTTGTAAATTTTAATATTGGTTGTTTATTCATTCGCTGCACTTCCGACTAAAATTGCAATTTATAATTCGGCTTTATTATATTAATCTATCAAGTTCGTACGACAATGCCGATTTCATTTTTTCAAGTTCTTTTTCTGTCGGTCGGTTTTCATCGTTGTACATCTTGTCCATAGGATACCACCATACCGGGCCTTTGCCTTGATTCCCGTAATTCTCAATGTCACCGCTGATTCTCGGAAACAAATGCCAATGCAAATGAGCGTCACCTTGCCCTAGGCATTCATAATTCATTTTTTCGGCATTGAAAGCATTTTTTACTGCCTGTGCAACTGTAATCATTTCCTGCATAAATTTAGCTGCAAATTCCTTATCTAAATAAAACAATTCTGTCTTATGCTTTTTGCAAAGAAATAAGGTATATCCCTTAAAATGTTGATTATCGCCAATCACAACATAACCAGTTTCAAGTTCTTTTACAAAATACGGGTTTGTTCCATTTTTAATCATTTCAATTCTATCGCAAATTAAGCACATAATTTTTGCCCCCATAAATTTCAATTTTTTAATTCATTTTCAACCCTTGTTATCAACACCACGCACTCGATGTGGCATAAGATGATAGGAATCATATTAAATGTCTTTGGTTGTATGAGAAAACATTTCAATGCCATGCTCTGAATGAAGTATAATTTCTTTTCCCTTACTTTTAGCAAACTCTATTTCTTTTGAAACCTGATTGCCAATGTATCCTTGAATATCAACAACATAAATAGCATCCGAGAGTTCAATTTTCTTAAGATGTGCTTTTTCGAGAAAACTTCTCTCCATCTGTGAAATTTCCAAATTATCCGTATTATATACGCATTGTAAAACATTTAAGTTGTGTTTCGTTTCTAATAGAAATGCTATTCGTTGCATTTCTTTTTCAAATTTCATACTTCCACATATAGTAACCGTCTTCATAATTTACCTCGACATCAAAACTACGCACTCTATGTGAGCGGTGTGTGGGAACATATCTACGGGTTGGATTTTACCCACCTTATAGTCGCTGTTCTTTGAAAGGTAATTCAAATCTCTTGCAAGCGTTTCGGGGTTGCAGGAAACGTATACCACCGTTTCGGGCGACATTTTTATAAGTGAATCGAGGAATTTTGTGTCGCTTCCGGCTCTCGGCGGGTCCATAAACACAACGTCGGGCTTTTCGTCCTCATCTGACACTTCGTACATAAACTCTCCTGCGTCACCCTTGTAAAAACGGATATTATTCAAATTATTTGCCCTTGCGTTTACAATCGCATCTCTGACAGCATCTCCGTTAAGCTCAACTCCTACTACTCTACCTGCTCCCCTTTTAGCGGCTACAATTCCGATTGTACCGATTCCGCAGTAGGTATCAAGCACGGTTTCATTGCCATTTAAGTCAGCGTACTCCATAGCCGTATTGTAAAGCACTTCGGTCTGAACGGGGTTAATTTGATAAAAGCTCTTCGGAGAAATTCTGAAACGACAGTTGCACAGAATGTCCTCAATATAACCCTTGCCGTACAGAACCTTCTGATTATTGCCCAAAACAAGATTTGTGTTATAGTTATTTACATTCTGAATGATAGTCGTTATCTCCGGAAACTGCTTTAAAATCGCCTTTACAAAATTATTTTTTGACGGAAAAACAGGCGTTCCCGTAACAAGCACGAGCATAATCTGATTTGTCGCAAAACCTCTTTTAACAAGAATATGCCGCAAAAAGCCTTTGCCTGTATCCTCATTGTAGGTTGTCATTTTAAATGACGGCAAAAGCTTACGCACCGCAACAATAATTTTATCAGCAATAACGTCCTCTGTCTGGCACGAATCAATACCGACTACGTGATGTGTTCCCGACTGGTAAACTCCCGAAATAATTTTACCCCGTCTGTCGGTGTAAAAAGCCGCCTGCACCTTGTTACGGTAGTGATAGGGATTTTCCATTCCGATTATCGGCTCAACCTTGCAAAAGTTTTTTAACAACCGCTCAACCTTATTCTGCTTGAATTTCAACTGTTCGGGGTATGAAAGATTCTGCAACTGACAACCTCCGCATTTTTTATATACGGGACAGCTACTGTTTCTTATATTATCATTACTGTTCATAACAAACCTCTTTATTCTGCTTGTTGTTTTGCTTACATTATTGCGAAAACACAAGCAAAAATTACTATATATTTTATTTTATCATTAATTATAACAGTTATCAAGAGAATTGTTATAAACGCCAAAGCCCTCAGTACTGCTAACGCCGTACCGAGGGCTTTGGTTTATGTGAATTAAAAAGGATAGGTTAAAGCTTAATTACTCAACATCCTGCATTGCATCGTAACCTGTTTCACCTGTTCTAACCTTTACAACGTCTTCAACATCGTAAATGAAGATTTTACCATCTCCGATGTGACCTGTGTAAAGAGCCTTAACAGCAGCGTCTACAACAGCCTTTACAGGCACCTTGCAAACTACGATTTCTACCTTCATCTTCGGCAGGAGGTTACTTTCAATAGCAACACCTCTGTAGTACTCTGCCTTGCCCTTCTGAGCACCGCAACCGAGCACCTGTGAAACCGTCATACCTGTAATGCCGAGTTTATCCATTTCTTCCTTGAGAGCTTCAAGCTTTGACTGCTTAAGAAGAATGTCAATCTTTGTAATCTTAACACCGTCGGAAGCAACACTGTATTTACCTGCGAGCTGTACGGGAACAGCCTGAGTAACAGGCACGCTGCCTTCAACATCAAATGTTTCGTCAAGTGAAGCTGTGCCAACGCCGATGGGCATAAAGTCTGCATATGCACTGATAAGACCATGCTCTGTAACGTCGAGGCCCTTCATTTCCTCGTCCTTTGTAACACGGAGGCCGATTGTCTTTTTAAGAACAAAGAATACGATTAACATACAAACTACAGTCCATCCGATAATTGAAACAACACCAAGAGCCTGAATGCCAAGCTGTGTAAAGCCACCGCCGTAGAAAAGACCTGTTACGCCGTCCTGACCTTTACCTGTTGCAAAAAGACCAACTGCAAGACCGCCCCAGATACCATTTACACCGTGAACGCCGAATGCGCCAACGGGGTCGTCTACCTTAAGTTTAATATCAACAAATTCAACTGCAACTACAATAAGAATACCGGAAACAAGACCTATGATTGCTGCGCCGAGTGCGTCAACGTCTGCACAACCTGCTGTTACACCTACAAGACCTGCAAGTGAACCGTTAAGGCACATTGAAACATCAGGCTTGCCGTTCTTTATCCAAGTTAAAATCATTGTTGTAACTGTAGCAACTGCGGGAGCAACTGTTGTTGTAAGGAAAATCTGACCGAGATAAGCGCCGTCTTTTGCTGCTGCACCGTTAAAGCCGTACCAACCAAACCAGAGAACGAATACACCGAGTGCGCCGAGTGTGATGCTGTGACCGGGAATAGCGTTTACCTTACCGTTTTTACCGTATTTGCCGATACGAGCGCCAAGCATTGAAGCACCGATAAGTGCCGAAACACCGCCGACCATATGAATTACTGATGAACCTGCAAAGTCAACATAACCCATCTGGCAGAGCCAGCCTTGTGAGTTCCAAACCCAGCCTGCTTCAACAGGATAAACGAAAAGTGAAATAACTGCGCTGTAGATGCAGTATGTTGAAAATTTTGTACGCTCTGCCATAGCACCTGAAACTATTGTAGCTGCTGTAGCACAGAATACAAGCTGGAATACGAAGTTGTTCCAATTAAAGTTTGCCCAGTCAGTGAACATATTGAGATTAGGAATACCGATAAAACCTGCAACATAGTCCTCTGACATCATAAGTCCAAAACCGAGAAGGCTGAAAACTACTGTACCGATACAGAAGTCCATCAGGTTTTTCATTATGATGTTACCTGCGTTTTTAGCTCTTGTAAAGCCTGTTTCTACCATTGCAAAACCGCACTGCATAAAGAATACAAGCGCGGCACCCATCAGGAACCATACACCGCCGGTTCCAAAAATCAAGTCTGACATAAAATTCTCTCCTCTTTTATCTTGATTGTTTATAACAAAAATGGTGTATAATCTGACAAGAGTTTTAACCCGTCCGATTACACACCATTGTGTCATCATTTTATACTATATATGTTTTAATTACCGTTTCTTAAAATCAAACTCCGAAAAGCATTTCGCCGTATGAGGGATAAGGCCAGTATTCGGAAGAAGTTTCTGTTTCCATTGAATCGCCTACAGCACGAAGCTCCTGCATAAGTGCAAATACTGTTTCTCTGTAATATGTTGCATAAGCAAGGTTGTCGTTGCTATACTCGCTTGCCTTGATAACAGCTTCTTCAAGCTCTGCTGTTTTCTTGCTGAAGCAAACAAGCTTGTTTGAAAGACTTGCTACAAGCTCTTCTTCAACAGAAGTAGGAATGGCGTCCGAAAGAGCCTTTTTGGCAAGGGCAGTATCTGTAAGCTCTCTTACGTATGCTGATACAGAAGGAAGAATATTTTTCTTAGCCATATCAATCATTGTGAGTGCTTCAATATTAATCTGCTTTGCATAGTTTTCAAGCTCAATTTCATATCTTGCCTTAACTTCTTCTTCAGAACAAATCTTGTTTTTAACAAAGAGGTCAATGTTCTTTTGGTCAATGAAATGAGCAACTGCTTCGGGAAGTGACTTGTAGTTGAAAAGTCCTCTTTTTTCTGCTTCTTCAACCCACTCTGGAGCATAGTTGTTACCGTTGAAGATGATATCCTGATGCTCTGTAAATGTTTTCTTGATAAGAGCCTTAGCAGCAGTTTCCATATTGTCGGCGTCCTTAAGCTCGTCGTAGAACTGCGAAAGCTCTTCAGCCACCATTGTGTTGAGAATGTAGTTAGGGCAAGCGATGTTAAGCGAAGAACCCAAAGCTCTGAATTCAAACTTATTGCCTGTAAACGCAAACGGTGAAGTACGGTTACGGTCTGAAGTGTCTTTCTTAAAGTCAGGAAGAACATCAACGCCCGTCATCATTTTAACCTTACCCTTACTTACATATTCAGTATCGTTAATAATTGACTCAACCAGTGCACCTAAGTCATCGCCGAGATACATAGAAATGATTGCGGGCGGTGCTTCGTTAGCACCAAGACGATGGTCGTTGCCGGCAGAAGCAACTGTAATTCTAAGAAGATCCTGATACTCGTGAACAGCCTTTACGATAGCAGCAAGGAAAAGCTGGAACTGAATATTTTTCTCAGGCTCTTTGCCCGGGTCAAGAAGGTTTTCGCCTGTGTTAGTAGAAATCGACCAGTTGTTGTGCTTACCCGAGCCGTTAACGCCTGCAAAAGGCTTCTCATGGAGAAGACATACAAGGCCGTGTTTCTCGGCTGTTTTCTTCATAATTTCCATTGTAAGCTCGTTGTGGTCCGTTGCAATATTTGTTGTTGTATAGATAGGTGCAAGCTCATGCTGTGAAGGAGCAACCTCGTTGTGCTTTGTCTTAGCAAGAATACCAAGCTTCCAGAGCTCTTCGTCAAGATCTCTCATATAGTCTGCAACTCTTGTCTTAATTGCACCGAAGTAATGGTCGTCAAGTTCCTGACCTTTGGGGGCCTTTGCGCCGAAAAGTGTTCTGCCTGTATAAATAAGGTCTTCTCTCTGGTCGTACATTTCCTTATCAATAAGGAAGTATTCCTGCTCCGGACCTACTGTTGTAATAACTCTTGTTACATCATTCTTGCCTAAAAGGTTAAGAACCTTTACAGCCTCTGTGCTGATTCTTTCCATTGAACGAAGCAAAGGAGTCTTTTTATCCAGAACCTCGCCTGTGTATGAACAGAACGCTGTAGGAATATAAAGCGATCCGTCTTTAACAAATGCGTAAGAGGTAGGATCCCACGTTGTGTAGCCTCTTGCCTCGAATGTGGCACGAATACCGCCGCTGGGGAATGACGATGCGTCCGGCTCACCCTTTACAAGTTCTTTGCCTGAAAATTCCATAATAACCTGACCGTCGCCGTTGGGACTGATAAAGCTGTCGTGCTTTTCAGCAGTTACGCCTGTCATAGGCTGGAACCAGTGGGTGTAGTGAGTACATCCCATCTCAACTGCCCAGTCTTTCATTGCAGATGCAACTACGTTTGCAACGCTTAAATCAAGAGGTTCGCCGTTCTGGATTGTTTTCTTTAACGCCTTGTAAGTTGACTTAGGAAGCCTTTCCTGCATTTTCTGGTCGTTAAACACCATACTGCCAAATAACTCCGGAACTTTTGCCATTTTAATTCTCTCCTATCCAGTATTAAAAATTTGACGTAAAAACAGAAAAAGACGCTGTAAGCACATTGCCTACAGCGCCCTTGCTGTTGTCATTGCTGTTAGTATATTCCACTTTTTGTAATTTGTCAATAGATTTTTCTAAAAAATTTTAAAAATTGCAAGTTTTGTTAATTTTCCTGCAATTTATTTGATTATGTTCTGATTTATCTGCATAAACCCCACAATTAATGTATCGATATGAATATTTACTTCAAAAAAGTTGCAATTTTCTGTATTTCCCCCTTGACAAACCTACATTTACGGTTATATAATACAGTCACACGCAGTATATATTTTTATGCAGGCGCAAAAATGCAGGATTTTAAACTCAAAATTGCAAAGTTTTTAAAATCAGTCTTTGTGTCAATATCAAATTTATTATATTTATATATATTAAAATTGTATTAGTTTTATGAACAATTTACTAAGTATAATATAGCGGTGTATCCGCTGTTAATAAATAAATCTGATATGTGAATTCGCTCCTATATATTTTATAATACTATATAAAGGAGTGTGATAGGGTTTTCAACGAAGAAAATTCATACTGAAATCTAATAAAAAGTCATGTTAAATTTCGGTATCAATATCAGGAAAGGATGATTTTTGATGGGACAAACAGAGAACAAGCAAACGCAAAACAGCGGTCTTTATTCTCCGAGATTTGAGCACGACAACTGCGGTATAGGCGCGGTTGTAAACATCAAGGGCGTAAAGTCACACGACACCGTTGCAAACGCTCTTACTATTGTTGAAACGCTTGAACACCGTGCAGGTAAGGATGCAGAAGGCAAAACGGGCGACGGTGTAGGTATTCTGCTTCAGATTTCCCATAAGTTTTTCAAAAAAGCGGCAAAAGAAATAGGTATCAATCTCCTTTCCGAAAGAGATTATGCCGTGGGTATGTTCTTCTTCCCGCAAAATGAGCTTGCAAGAAATCAGGCTAAAAAGATGTTTGAGATTATTGCGGCAAAAGAAGGTCTTGAGGTTCTCGGATGGAGAAACGTCCCCTCCGACACAACTGTTATCGGCAAGCGGGCGCTTGACTGTATGCCTGCAATTATGCAGTGCTTTATCAAAAGACCTTCCGGCGTAAAGAAAGGTCTTGACTTTGACCGTAAGCTCTACGTTGCAAGACGAGTTTTTGAGCAGAGTAACGAGGATACTTACGTTGTTTCTCTTTCAAGCAGAACTATTGTATATAAGGGTATGTTCCTTGTAGGCGATCTAAGAAGATTCTTCCTCGATTTGCAGGACAACGACTACGAGTCGGCTATTGCAATGGTTCACTCACGTTTCTCAACCAACACAAACCCAAGCTGGCAAAGAGCCCATCCCAACAGAATGATTGTTCACAACGGTGAAATCAACACAATCAGAGGCAATGCAGACAAAATGCTTGCCCGTGAAGAAACAATGCGTTCCGAGCACTTAAAGGGCGATCTTGACAAGGTTATACCCGTTGTAAACACCGAAGGTTCCGACTCTGCAATGCTCGACAACACGCTTGAATTTCTTGTTATGAGCGGTATGGAGCTTCCGCTTGCAGTTATGATTACAATTCCAGAGCCGTGGGATAACAACGGCACTATGTCGCAGAAAAAGAGAGATTTCTATCAGTACTATGCAACCATGATGGAGCCGTGGGACGGTCCTGCGTCCATACTCTTCTCTGACGGTGACTTTATGGGCGCCGTACTCGACAGAAACGGTCTGCGCCCCTCACGTTACTACATTACAAGCGACGGCAACCTCATTCTTTCCTCCGAGGTGGGCGCACTTCCGATTGAACCGTCAAAGATTGTGAGAAAAGAAAGACTTCGCCCCGGCAAAATGCTCCTTGTTGACACCGTTCAAGGCAGACTTATCGATGACGATGAGCTTAAAGAGTATTACGCGTCAAAACAGCCTTACGGCGAGTGGCTCGACAGCAACCTTGTAAACCTCAAGGACTTAAAAATTCCGAATGCAAAGGTTGAAGAACATTCAAATGATGCAAGAAAAAGACTGCAAAAGGCATTTGGCTACACCTACGAGGAAGTTATGACCTCTATACTGCCTATGGCTAAAAACGGCAGTGAATCAATTGCCGCAATGGGTACAGACAGTCCTCTTGCCGTTCTTTCAAACGAGCCTCAGCCGCTGTTCAATTACTTCAAACAGCTTTTTGCTCAGGTTACAAATCCTCCGATTGACGCAATTCGTGAGGAAATTGTTACCTCTACAACAGTTTATATCGGCGAGGACGGAAACATCCTTGAAGAAAAGCCTGAAAACTGCAAGGTTATGAAAATTCATAACCCGATTCTCACTTCAACCGATATTCTAAAGCTCAAGAATATGCATATCAAGGGCTTTAAGGTTGCAGTTATTCCGATACTCTACTATAAGAACACAAGACTTTCAAAAGCGGTAAAGAGATTATTTATTGAATGTGACAAAGCTTACAACGACGGCGCAAACATTCTTATTCTTTCGGACAGAGGTGTTGACGAAAATCACCTTGCTATTCCCTCTCTGCTTGCAGTTTCCGCAGTTCACCAGCACCTTGTTGCTACCAAAAAAAGAACCTCTCTTGCAATCGTTCTTGAAAGCGGTGAGCCAAGAGAAGTTCACCACTTTGCAACACTGCTCGGATATGGTGCAAGCGCAATCAACCCCTATCTTGCGCAGGAAACAATCCACGAGTTGATAAACGATGACCTGCTTGACAAGGACTACTATGCCGCTGTTGACGATTACAACAACGCAGTATTACACGGAATTGTCAAAATAGCGTCAAAAATGGGTATTTCAACTATCCAATCATATCAAGGCTCGCAGATTTTTGAGGCTATCGGTATCAGCAAGGACGTAATTGATGAATACTTCACCGACACAGTAAGCAGAATCGGCGGCATCACAATTAAAGATATTGAGCAAAACGTAGATAAGCTCCACACTTCTGCTTTCGACCCACTTGGTCTGAGCACCTCAACCGAGCTTGAATCGCGCGGCAGCCACAAGTTTAGAAGCGGCAAGGAGGAACACCTCTACAATCCGCAGACAATACACACTCTTCAAATAGCTACACGCACAAACAACTATGAGCTTTACAAAAAGTATTCACATATGATTTCCGACGAAATGGATCCCGTAAGTATAAGAGGTCTTTTTGACTTTAATTATGCTGAAAATCCCGTTCCGCTTGAAGAGGTTGAAAGCGTTGATTCAATCGTAAAGCGTTTCAAGACGGGCGCAATGTCCTACGGCTCTATTTCTCAAGAAGCTCACGAGGCTCTTGCAATTGCAATGAACAGGCTTCACGGTAAATCAAATTCGGGAGAGGGCGGCGAAAGCCTTGAACGCCTTGAAACAAAGGGCACGGCTGAAAACAGATGTTCTGCAATCAAACAGGTTGCTTCGGGACGTTTCGGCGTAACCTCACGATACCTCACCTCAGCCGATGAAATTCAGATTAAGATGGCTCAGGGCGCAAAGCCCGGCGAGGGCGGTCACCTTCCGGGTAAAAAGGTTTATCCGTGGATTGCAAAAACACGTCACTCAACCCCCGGTGTATCGCTTATTTCTCCTCCGCCACACCACGATATTTATTCAATTGAGGACCTTGCACAGCTTATTTACGACCTTAAAAATGCAAACAAAGACGCAAGAATCTCTGTTAAGCTTGTTTCGGAATGCGGCGTAGGTACTGTTGCCGCAGGTGTTGCAAAAGCAGGCGCAGGCGTAATCCTTATTTCAGGCTACGACGGCGGTACGGGCGCCGCTCCGAGAAATTCAATCTACAATGCAGGTCTGCCGTGGGAACTCGGTCTTGCCGAAGCTCATCAGACTCTCATTATGAACGATTTGCGCAACAAGGTTGTAATTGAAACCGACGGTAAGCTTATGACAGGACGGGACGTTGCAATTGCAGCTATCCTCGGTGCAGAGGAATATGGCTTTGCTACTGCTCCGCTTGTAACCCTCGGCTGTGCCATGATGAGGGTATGCAACCTCGACACTTGTCCGTTCGGCGTTGCAACACAGAACCCCGAGCTTCGCAAAAAGTTTATGGGCAAACCCGAATATGTTGAAAACTTTATGCTCTTTATTGCAAATGAGTTAAGAGAATATATGTCAAAGCTCGGTGTAAAAACCGTTGACGAGCTTGTCGGCAGAATTGACCTTATCAAACCCAAGGACGGCATTGAGGGCAAGGCTTCGGAAGTTGACCTTTCAAACATTCTCAACTGCGGCTTTGCAAATGAGAAAATTGAATATAATAAAAAGAGTAAATACGACTTTAAACTTGAGGAAACTCTTGACGAAAAAGTTCTTCTCAAGGAATTCAAGTCTGCTCTTGCAAAAGGCACTAATAAGACAATTGAAATCAACGTAAAGAACACAGACCGTTCCTTTGGTACTATTTTCGGTTCTGAAATCACCAAAAAATACTACAACACCCTCGCAGACGACACATTCAAGGTAATCTGCAACGGCTCGGGCGGTCAGAGCTTCGGTGCATTTATCCCCAACGGTCTTACACTTGAGCTTGTCGGCGACAGCAACGACTACTTTGGCAAGGGACTTTCAGGCGGTAAGCTTGTTGTTTATCCTCCAAAGGACTCAACATTTGAGGCTGATGAGAACATTATCATAGGTAACGTATCACTCTACGGCGCAACAAGCGGCAAGGCATTTATCAACGGCGTTGCAGGCGAACGTTTCTGCGTAAGAAACTCGGGCGCTACTGCTGTTGTTGAGGGCGTCGGCGACCACGGCTGTGAATATATGACGGGCGGTCGTGTTGTTGTTATCGGCAAAACGGGAAAAAACTTTGCCGCAGGTATGTCGGGCGGTGTCGCGTATGTTCTTGACGAGGACAGAGATTTATACACCAAGCTCAACAAGGAAATGGTGCTGTTCTCAGAAGTAACCGAGAAGTACGAAATTCTCGAGCTTAAAGAGCTTATTGAAGAGCACGTTAAGGCTACCAATTCCAAAAAGGGTAAAGATATTCTTGACAATTTTGACGATTATCTGCCTAAGTTCAAGAGAATTATCCCACACGACTACAAGAAAATGATGTCTGCAATCGCCGTAAACGAAGAAAAGGGTATGAGCAACGAGCAGGCAAGAATTGAAGCTTTCTATCAGATTATCCACAACAAATAAGGAGGAGAACAGCAATGGGAAAACCAACCGGATTTATGGATTATAAACGTGAGGACGCTCCCGCATTCTCCGTTAAAGAACGTATTAAAAATTATGATGAGTTCCACGAACCACTGTCAAAAGAGGAACAGTCAAAGCAAGGCGCACGCTGTATGGAATGCGGCGTACCGTTCTGCCAGTCGGGAATGAAAATAGGCAACGCATATTCGGGTTGTCCGCTTAACAATCTTATTCCCGAGTGGAATGACCTCATCTATAAAAATGCATGGGAACAGGCATACAACCGACTTAAACTTACAAACAACTTTCCCGAATTTACTTCACGCGTATGTCCTGCACTGTGCGAAAAGGCTTGCACCTGCGGTGCAAACGGCGACGCTGTTACGGTAAAGGCTAACGAGTACGGTATTATAGAAAATGCTTATGTCGAGGGTTTTGCCGCTCCGCACCCGCCAAAGGTAAGAACAGGCAAGAAGATTGCCGTTATCGGTTCGGGTCCTTCAGGACTTGCCGCCGCTGATCAGCTCAACAGACGAGGACACTCGGTAACTGTTTTTGAGCGCAGTGACCGAATCGGCGGACTGCTGATGTACGGCATTCCTAATATGAAGCTTGAAAAGCACGTTATTGACCGCAAGGTTGATATTATGAAAGAAGAGGGCATTGAATTTAAAACAAATGTCAATGTCGGCAAGGACGTAAAAGCACCTGAGCTTTTAAAGGAATACGACAGGGTAATTCTCGCCTGCGGAGCTTCAAATCCGAGAGATATAAAAGTTCCGGGCAGAGATGCAAACGGAATTTACTTTGCCGTTGACTTCCTGAAATCTACAACAAAGTCGCTTCTTGACAACGATTTAAAGGACGGAACATATATTTCTGCAAAGGGCAAGAACGTAATGGTAATCGGCGGCGGCGACACAGGCAACGACTGTGTGGGCACAAGCATAAGACACGGTGCTAAATCGGTGTTACAGCTTGAAATGATGCCCAAGCTCCCCGATGAAAGGACGGAGAACAACCCGTGGCCGCAATGGCCTATGGTCTGCAAAACAGACTACGGTCAGGAAGAGGCTATTGAGGTATTCGGCCACGACCCCAGAGTTTATCAGACTACCGTCAAGGAATTTGTCAAGGACAAAAACGGCAATCTCAAAAGCGCCGTACTGGTTAAGCTTACACCCGAAAAGGACAAAAAAACAGGCAGAATGATGATGAAAGAAGTCGAAGGTTCGGAGTACAGCGTTGACGTTGAGCTTGTGCTGATTGCGGCAGGCTTCCTCGGCAGTGAAAGCTACGTTACCAAGGCATTCGGTGTTGAAACAAACGCAAGAACAAATGTTGCAACACCCGAAAACTCATTCAAGACGAATGTTGAAAACATCTTTACCGCAGGCGATATGCACAGAGGTCAGTCACTTGTAGTATGGGCAATCCGTGAGGGCAGAGATGTTGCAAGAGAAGTAGACGAAAGTCTTATGGGATACACAAATCTATAAGCCAAGTGCCTCGGCAGGCAAATTGAGTAGAACGGTCGGAACATCGCTATAAAGCGGGTTCCCGACCGTTCTGTTTTAATTAATATAAGAATTCTAATTTTTGCATTTAATATCCTCAACTATAAAATAATACAGTATTAATCTATATCAAAGCGGACTGCCGAAAAGCAGTCCGCCTGATTTTATAAGATTTCTATAAATCTGTTACCAAGTTCCGTAGAGATGATGCCATTTGGAATCAATATCTGATTTTGCGTAGAAATTCAGCTCAGAACCGTCAAACGGAATGTCAACCGTCTGGCTGTTATTGTTGTTAAAGATAATATAATCAGCATCCGACGGTACTTTGACCGAATAAACAGCCTCGCCGTAATCGTTATTCTCTACAAATGTCATCTTTGTTCCCGGCCATTCAACGGGTGCGTCTTCACCGTCTGTCCAATAGTAGCAGTAGATTGTTCCGCTCCAACGCTGCGAGTTTGAAAACTTAACTGTATAGGTAGAGGGGGTGGGGGCAGTAGTTGTCGGTGCCGTTGTGGGCTGGGTAGTTGGCGGTGCTGTTGTTGGCTGTGTGGTATGAGGTGCTGTTGTTACAGGAGCCGTGGTAACTATAGGAGCTGTTGTTTCATCTACTCCGCCGACATAATTGCCGATGTTTCCTGTATTTTCATACTCTGCACAGTACATTTGAATAAGTGTAGCGTCTTTAATTCCGACTTCACCGTCGCCGTCGCAATCCGATGCAATTTCCTGTCTTTTGGAAAATACAATCATTTCGCTCAAATATTTCTGAATTACCGATGCATCTGTGATTGTAATAACACCATCATCATTTGCATCGCCTATAAGCACCTTTCCAACAGGCGGAGCTGTTGTCGCAGGTACTGTTGTAACAGGCGGTGTTGTTGTGGGAGGTGTTGTTGTAACGGGAGGTGCAGTTGTTACAGGCGGCGCTGTTGTTACAGGCTCTGATGATTTATAAAGATAAACAACATTTATAACACCTGCCGAGTAGTTTCCGCGTGCATTCGGAGGAGTAATTACGTCTTTGCCTGCAAGTGCAGATGTTGTGTATGAGCTTGAACTTGTAGTTTTTGCCTGGCTGTCAACAACATCAGCAGCAATTTTCTTACCTGTTGCAAGATCAATGTGGCTGGTGACAACCTTACTGCTGAAGGTTAATGTCTTGTTCTGAATCCATGCTTCGCCCGAAACAGGATATCCCTGTTCGCCCGATCCGGGTTCCTGATCACTTCCTGATGTCGGATGGAACATTACATATGCGCTTGAAGCAGGAACTGTACATACATACCAGTTATTGCCCTCGCTTGTCATTTTTGTTGCGCTAGCCCAAGCACCGTTTGGCTCGTCGCCGCCGTCTGTGTAAGCATAGCAGCGAACGTCAGACCAGCTGTTTGATTTGTAATAGTGAACTTTTGAAGAAGTGTTGTCAAGGTCTTTATAAGTAAACGTGATTGTCTTGTCGCTGCCTCCGAATGTGCCGTAGCTTTCGGCAGGATACTTGTCAACGTCAAGCTGATAGCCCTGAATTGCTGCAGAAGGAATTTCGTAGCTGTCGCCTGCTCTGAGGTGATAGCTTGCCTCGTCCTTGATTGCAGTACCCTTGCTGTTTACATACTTAACGGTAAGGTAACCCGACTCAATGCCTGAGGAGCTGTAAACAAAGGTCACGCTGTAATTATTTCCGCCGACAACCTTGCCCGAAGTTGCGCCCTCTGTGCTCTTAAGAGCGTGGTCAAAGAGGATTGTGCTGTCGGGAAGTGCACGGTAAGTAGAGCCGTCCCTGTATTTTGCAGTTGCCGTCTTTAAAACCTTGCCGTTTTCGTCAATGTGTTTAACTGTGAGTTTTCCGTATTTTGTTTCTGTGTTTTTAAGGCGAGAGAACGTTGAACTTTGAACGAGAACAGCACTGCTTCTTGCAGGGATTGTATAGCTGCTTCCCGAAACCGTGCCAAGGCTCTTGAGACCTGCGCTTGTACCGTTTGCAACTATTGTCCAGCCGCTGCCGTCAAGGTTAATTGAGTAACCCTGTGTGCCGCTGTTGACAAGAACACAAACCTTGCCCCATTCATCAGACTTGCTGTTTGAATATGTATATGCTACAACATAGCCGTAACTTGACTGGAAGCTTGGTGTACTGAACGAACTGCTCTTCATTGGTGTGTAGTGCTCTCTGATTTCAAGCAGACCTTTATAATATGCTGATACATCAGAGTAGGTCTTTACTCTATTCCAATCTATAGCGTTGATTGAATCACTTGATTTGTAGCTGTTGTGGTCACCCTGCTTTGTACGGCAGAATTCCGAACCGGCAGTCATAAACGGAATGCCCTGAGAGGTCATAAGAAGCGCCATAGCACCTTTAAGCTGATCTTTAAATGATGAAGAAGTTGAGTTCCAGCTTGACGAGCCGTTGCTCTTTACAATCTTATCCCATAAAATCAAGTTATCGTGAGCGTCGGCATAGGCAATTGTCTGCGAAGGAGCCTTTGCATTGAAGCACTTACCCTTGACGCCGTTTACTACGTTTCCTGTTTTACCGGTGTCGCCCTGAATATATCCTTTTCCTGCGCCGTTTGTGTCTCCCTTAATAGCGTCACGGTAGGTGTCGCAGAACATACCTACTCTTGCGTCAAGTGAAGAAGCCCTTGACTGTGAGCAGCCGTCGGAAATTGCAACAGTGCCGCCTGTCCACGGTTCGCCGTACATAAGGATTTTCTTGCCCGAACCGTCAGAATAGAGATTGTCAAGCTCACTGCGGATTGTATTCATCGTTGTAACATCGTGAATACCCATAAGGTCAAAACGGAAGCCGTCAATGTGGTATTCCTCAGCCCAGTACTTAATTGACTCAATCATATACTTTCTGTACATCAGCTTATCTGACGCGGTTTCATTTCCGCAACCTGAGCCGTTTGAGTATGCGCTTGAAGAAGTTTTTCTGTAATAGTAACCCGGAACCGTCTTTGAGAAGCACGATCCGTCGGTAGTATATGTATGGTTATAAACAACGTCCATTACAACCGAGATTTCTCTGTCATGGAGAGCCTGAACCATCTGCTTAAACTCGGTAATTCTTGTATTGCCGTTGTATGCGTCTGATGAATACGAACCCTCGGGAACGTTGTAGTTTTGAGGGTCATAACCCCAGTTGCGGTTTGAAGAAGAGCTTGCGATTGACTCGTCAACCGACTGGAAGTCATAAACCGGCATAAGCTGCACGCAGTTGATTCCCTGCTCAACAAGGTAGTCGATTCCCGTTGAAACAGCATTTGCGCTTGTGTCGGAATTAAGGGTTGTGCCGCCGTCGGCAAACGCAAGATACTTGCCCTGATTTTCAGGGCTTACGCCTGAGGTTTTTGATGCCGAGAAGTCACGAACGTGAACCTCCCAGACAACAGCCTCTGATGCGCTGTCAAAGAGAACGTGTTTGTCAGTGTTCCAGCCGTCGGGGTCAGTTGAGTCAAGATCAACAACCATCGAACGGTTGCCGTTTACGCCGACTGCCTTTGAATAAACGTCCTGAGTTTCTTTTGTTGAACCGTTTACCGTTACAAGGTATGTGTAGTAAACATTCTTGTAATCTCCCGAAAGAGTGCTTGTCCAAACACCCGTAGTGCTGTTTTTGGTAAGCGGATATGTTCCGATTACACCTGCACCCGGTTCGCTGTCGGAGCCTGTTTTGTAAAGCTTAACACTCACAGAGGAAGCCTCAGGCGACCAAGTTTTCCATGTTGTTGATGCCTTGCTGTAAACAGCTCCAAGACCCTTTTCGTTATATGCGCTGTTGGCGTAGTTTTCGAGATAGCTTGCATTGTAGTAACTTCCTGCCGAAACCGCAGAATCATTTGTTACTACAGCATTAGCTGCAAACGAAGCCATACCCGTAATCATTGCCGCAGAGAGCAATAACGATAATGGTTTTCTGAATTTCATAATCTCACCTCTTATAAATATACACTAAAATTCGTATAGTGCGTTAATTATATTCTATCAACTATTCATCAATACATATTTCTATTTAAGAATAAAAAGAGCGTCCGCAAGCCAAACTTTGCGAACGCTTTTTGTTTAAAATATCCAAATACGGCATAATGACACTTTGTTGCATCAGTTTCCGATAAATAAGATGACTAATTATCGTGTGACTTCTTTTTCAGCCCTGCAATCTCGCTGAGAAGAACGGTTATGCATAATATACTCGTAACAACCGTTAATACAGACACCGCCTTTGCCGTCAATTCGACAGGCGAAATATCACCGTAACCCACAGTCGCAAAGGTAATGACCGTATAGTAAAAAACATCTGCAAGACCGAATTTAACACCGTCAAAGGCATTTGCATTATACAGCAGACAACCGTACGACATAAGCGACAGCACAGCAATAAAGAGCATTATTGTCAAAAACGCCGATTTCCAGAAATTTCTGAAAGTCATCAGACTGCTGCCGCTGTTAACCTCTTTAAGAACCATAATCAGCACAAACAGCATTATAACGTAGCAGCAGCCAAGACAAGCCTGCGACAGTAAAAATTGATTAAAATCCAGACTTTCCCTTGTCAAAAAATAATAGCAAATCGCCGCTATAATAAAGATTACTGATGAAAACATAATATTAAGCGACGCACTGTTTACATAAATCAGCTTTCGCACAAACGCCGACACAAAAAGTATGCCTTCAAAGAAAACAAACGTAGACAAAAACGAAATCGGAAGCGCAGTCAGCACCGCCAGAGGCAGCGAAAAAATATTGTTAAGCCTTACACATACCACAGCATAAATCAGCACAAATGTTACTGCGTACTGAATCTTCACCCACTTACCCTTAAGCAGGATTTTGTGCCTTATGCGAAACGGAACTTCCGCAAAGCTTTTGCCGTATTTATGCGCAATTCTTATGTCGGAATTTCTTAGCTTAATGCTCATTATCATTCCCAACAGCAAATAAACTGCGATTATACAAAGTATAAAATTATCAGATATAAAGTCCATCATATTACATCAACTTCCTGCCGATTCGTATGCTTTAATCCCTCTGTTCCAAATAAGTATCCCGATTGCCATAACAATAATTGCAACAACAATTGTCATTCCTATGTTGAAAACAGGGTTTTCTCCCGTAAGAAAATATAACGCCGGAAAATATGAAGTAAAAGCAAAGGGTATAATATATGTAAGCACCGAACGAACTACGTTGTTGTAAATATCTATCGGGTACTTTACAAAATCGTTTACCATATAGAACATAAATGTTATATTTCCGCTTCGCTTTGTCCAGAATGCAATCGCCGACGTTCCGATTTTTATTCCCGTATAAATGAAGGACGCAAATATAATTGCAACTGCAACAAGCAACACCTTGCCTATTCCCCACTGAACCTCAATTGACGGCAGCGAACAGGATAAAAGAATAATTCCGATTACCATTTCACCGAATGCGTCAACCTGAAATTTTTCAGCCATAACGTGAAAAAGCGGATTAATCGGACGTGTAAGGTATTTGTCAAAGTCGCCCTTGCGTACGATAAAATGGCCTACCGCCCAGAGGTTGTCAAAAAACAAGTGGTCAATCGCCTTTGGAATCAGCGAAAAGCCGTAGATAAACATTACCTCGTTATATTTCCAGCCCATCAGCTCGGGAATCTGACCGAAAATTACCGAAATAAAAATTATATTGCATAGCTGTGCAAGCAATAAGCCGACTGCTCCCGTAAGGAAGTCGCCCTTGTATTCGGTAAATCTTTTTATTTCCTGAACAATAAAAATTCTATGCATTTTTAAAGCTCTTAAAAGTTCTCTGAACATATAATCAACCTCCCTGGATTGAAAGTCGGTTAATTACGCACTTCCAAATTAACTTTGACAACAGCCAGAATACAACTGCCCAAAAAATCTGAATTCCCATGAAGAACATCAGCTCGTATCCCGTGTACATTCCCATATAAACCATTACGGGCGTATATGTAAGCGATGAAAAAGGCAGAAAGATAAGTGCGTTTTTGAGCACATCGGGCAAAAAAGCAAGCGGAATTATAGCGCCCGACAAAAAGCTTACTATAGTATTTTTCAGCATATTTGAGCCCCAAAGATTTTTGAACACAAACGCCGTAAAGCCGTAACAGATGTTAAAGAAAAAGTTGATTGCATACGCAAACACGCAGCATACAAAATATAATAAAAATTTTAAAATATCAAATTTCAATTCACCCATCACGGCAAATCGATAGATTTCAACTCCTGCAACAAGCGGAACAAATATTACGCCTATTTCCATAAGCTTGTTGCCGATTTCCTGAAACAGAAAAGTAGCGTTGTAGCTTATCGGTTTAATCATTCTCATTGCAATTGAGCCGTCTTTTATCTCCTCGCCTATATTGTACGTACCGCCGCTGCTTATTACCTGACCTGTCAGAAACGACATAAAAATATACACAACCATATCGCTCTTGTCAAAGCCCATAAACAACTCTCCGCCGTTTGAAATAAAAACAGCCTCCCAAACAAAGAACGATACAAAGCAGGCAAGCACGTCACCGAGAATATAGAACAGCCAGTTTGCTCTGTAGGCAGAAACTTCCTGCATTCCTGCATTTATAAAAGGAGTATAGATTTTTAGCTTTCTGCGCAAATCACTCAACCCCTTCCTTGTAAAGGCGCCGTATAATCTCTTCAATATCAGCGTCTTTTACGTTAATGTCCTTGACATTAATTTTTGAGAGGGTATAGGAAAGCATATCGCTGACGGGAACAATTGCGCTGTTAAATCTGATTTTACAGCTTGTACCGTCCTGTTTCTGAATCAAATCGTCCTTACCAAATCCGAATTTTTCGGCATAGCAGAGAATTTTCAGCGCATTTTCGTCGGGACTTATAAATGCAAGTTCCCTCATCTGACCGTACTTTTCCTTTAAATCGGTGATTTTACCGTCAAACACCTTGCTGCCCTTGTCAATCATAACGATTCTCTTTGAAAGCAATTCAATGTCTTCCAAGTCGTGAGTTGTAAGCACAACGGTAGTATGCTCTTCCTCGTTAATTTTCGCAATTGCCTTGCGTATGTTGTCCTTTACGACAACATCAAGTCCGATTGTCGGTTCGTCAAGAAAAAGCACCTTCGGGCTGTGAAGAAGTGACGCTGCAATGTCGGCTCTCATTCGCTGACCGAGAGAAAGAGTACGAACAGGACTGTTGATAAAGCTGTCAAGCTCAAGCACTTCGTTTAAAAAGTCCATACGCTTTTTAAAGCGGCTGTCCTCAACCTCATAAATTTCCTTTAATACAGTATATGTTTCGGTAAGGGGCAAATCCCACCAAAGCTGGGTTCTCTGACCAAAAACAACGCCGATTTCTTTTACATATCTTTTTCTGTCTTTCTGAGGATCTTTTCCGTTGATTGTGCATTTGCCCGATGTCGGAGAAAGTATGCCCGTAAGCATCTTGATAACGGTTGATTTCCCTGCACCGTTGGGACCGATAAACCCGAGAATTTCACCCTCGTTTACATCAAAGGAAATGTCTTTAACCGCGGTGACAATTTCCTTTTTCGGCTTAACAAATGACTTCAAACTGCCCTTTAAACCGGGATCCTTGATGGTTTTCTTAAATTCCTTTCTTAGTTTTTCAACATAAATCATAAAAAACTCCTGATTTTCACACTCCCGTTTCCTGAACAGACACGAATTTCAAAAAAGTTTGTGAGTATTTTGCATTGCTTTCAACGTAAAAGCAATATGCGGTGTACTTTTAATGTATAAAATATACACATTTAAAATTATACGATATTTTTCTTTCTGTTTCAACAAAATAATCCAAAATAATATAATTTATTTTGCACGCGGTGCATTGATAATATTATATTGTTTTATGTAAATATATTGACATCTTCCAGTTGAAATGGTATGATTTGTTGTGAATAAAATTAACATCAGGCGAAAGTACGGGATACAATGGTAGAATACAAATTAAATATTGCAAAATATTATTCTGATTGTCATTACGGGATTGATATTTTTTCTTGCGGAAAACTGATAAAATCGATTGACAAAATCACAAAAAACTATAATGATATTATTTTGCTAGTAAATATGTGCAACGAGCTGAAAATAGAGCCGTGCCATTTTGATGATATTTTAGAAGACTATTTAACCGACTTTCGCGTATAATATTACCACATTTAACCCTCGACTTTAGTCTGCTTTTATGCTACAATAGTCGAGGTGATTTTTATGATATGCAATCTCTGTCCGAGAAAGTGCAACGCCTGCCGTACCGAACATCAGGGAAACGGTTTTTGCCAAGCAGGAACTCTGCCTGTTGTTGCAAGAGTTGCGCCGCATTTTGGCGAAGAACCATGTATCAGCGGTACAAGGGGAAGCGGCACAGTGTTTTTTTCGGGCTGTACTTTAAAATGCGTTTACTGCCAAAACTACGAAATTTCTGACGGTCACAAGGGCAAAGCCATAACCCCTTCGCAGCTTGCAGACTGTTATAAAAGACTTGAGGAACAGGGCGTTCACAACATTAATCTTGTAACTGCCGACCACTATGTGACCGCAGTTGCCGAAAGTCTTGACATTTACAAGCCGTCAATACCGATTGTGTACAATTGCAGCGGCTACATAAGCCCAAAAACTCTGTCTGTTCTTGACGATCTTGTTGACATCTATCTGCCTGATTTCAAGTATTCCAATGACGCTCTCGCAATCAAATACTCATCTGCACCAAACTATGTAAACACCGTGTCAGCCGCAATAAAAGAGATGATTTTTCAGGTAGGAACGCCTGATTTCGACTCGGACGGAATGATGAAAAAGGGTGTAATTATACGTCACCTGATTCTCCCGTCCCATACAAATAACAGTCTTGGAGTACTTGACATTATAAAGCGCAGCTACAACAATCAGGTGCTCGTAAGCCTTATGTGCCAATATGTGCCTGTTCACAAGGCTAAGGATTTTCCGAAAATCAACCGAACGGTAACTCGCCGTGAATACGACAAGGTAAAATCTGCACTTTTTTCACTCGGACTTGACGGCTTTACCCAGAGCATGTCATCGGCAAGTACAGACTTTATTCCCGACTGGGACTATTAGCAATTAACAATTTACAATTAAAAATTAAATGAAGTTGGAAAACAAACTTTTTATCAATAAATAGTTAATTGCAAATTAAAATATGGAGGTTATTCTATGAAAAAATATGTTTTGGGAATCCTGCTTTGCCTTGCAATTGCAGTTCCTGCATGGCTTATTGTAATGCTTTTCCCTGCGCTTGAGGTTATCGGCGCACCCGTAATCGCAATTATCGCAGGAATGATTCTTTCACTCATTATTAAGAAAAAGAATGCGTTTTTAGACGGAATTACATTTACTTCAAAAAAGGTTTTGCAATATGCCGTAATACTGCTAGGTTTCGGACTTAACCTTGCAACAGTAGGACAGGTTGGTCTTACTTCGCTTCCGATAATCATTTCAACAATTGCTACCTCGCTTATAGTTTCTTTTGCTATGTACAAGCTCTTAAAAATTCCGTCAAAAACCGCGACGCTTATCGGTGTGGGTTCAAGTATCTGCGGCGGTTCGGCAATTGCCGCAACTGCGCCCGTAATTGACGCCGACGATGAGGAAATTGCACAATCAATTTCGGTAATTTTTCTTTTTAACATAATTGCGGCGCTTATTTTTCCAACTCTCGGCGGTATTTTAGGAATGAGCAACGAGGGCTTTGCACTGTTTGCAGGGACGGCTGTAAACGACACCTCGTCTGTAACTGCCGCTGCTTCAACATGGGATTCAATGCACAATACAGGCTCTATGGTTCTTGACGCTGCAACAATTGTAAAACTTACAAGAACGCTCGCCATTATCCCGATTACGCTTGTGCTTGCTGTTGTGAGAATAAGAAAAGAGAAAAACGCAGGCACGGGTTCTACAACAAAGGTCAGCTTTAAAAAGATTTTCCCAATGTTCATTCTTTATTTTGTGCTTGCTTCGGTAATCACGACAATTGCCACTTCGGTATTAACGGGACAGGCACTTGACGTTGCAAACAACATTTTCGGTTTCTTAAAACAGCTTAGCAAATTCTTCATTGTAATGGCTATGGCGGCAATAGGACTTAACACAAACATTGTAAAGCTTGTAAAAACAGGCGGCAAACCGATTCTTCTCGGATTTATATGCTGGATTGCAATCACGGGCGTAAGTATTCTTATGCAGCACATACTTGGAATCTGGTAAACATAATAACATAATATAGATAAAAGGCGGTTGCTTTTGCAGCCGCCTTTTTGCATCGTATTATTCCTTTGAAACCGAGCTGAATTTGTATGAAACAAGATTTATAATCAAGAATACTGCTATAGCAATAAGCGAATATGCCATCATAAATCCAAAGCCGACTTCATTGTCAAACAAATTCATTTTTAAAGTAAAAATTTCTTTTATACTATCTGCAAACATTCCCTTATCGGCACCGCCCAGCATATCATTGATATTATCAATTGCAGGGGTCATAAGTACGTTTCTCATCATTCCTGCAATCTGCGAACCGGGAACAAGGTTAACAGCTGTCTGCACTCCCTGACTAAACTGTGAAACGGGAATATATGCGCCGATTACAAAGCCGATTGCCGCTGAAACCATTACGTTAAATGAGCTTAATGTTGAGCTTTTCTTAAAAAATGAAGCAAAAACCATAAGCAAAAGAGTTGAGGAAACAGAGCCGAGCACTGTCAGTCCGTAAATGCTTAAAATATCGGTAAACGAATACACAAATGTTCCGCCGATTGCGATGAAAACAAGACCTGCCGTCAGTAAAATTGAACTGATGATAATTGTATTTACCACCGCACCGCTGAAATATGACAGCACTACCGTACTTCCCTTTACCGGAGATGCGCCGTAATCGTAGTTAATTTTATTCTGCTTGTCAGAAACCATTACCGAAAGCGAGCTGAGTGCAACGGTCACTACCGATGTACCGATTACTCCTGCAATAAGCCATGAATTTATGAGCGCCTCAATTGCTCCGTCAGTCACAAGACTTTCAAGCTCGCCGAGGTTTGCTTTTACTGTATCAAGATAGTTGCCCTTCAAAAACAGCAGATAAAGTCCGAGTACAATAATCTGCGTCATCATTGAAAGTATAATCGCCATTCTGTCTTTCAGATAAACCTTTATATTTCGTAAGGTCATTCCCTTATATGCACATAGTGTTTTTACCATATCATTCACCCAATCTCTTTCCTGTAATTGTGAGAAATACGTCGTCCATATCTCCCTTTATAACCTCGTAGTCGCTGATTTGCGGATAGGAGGTTATAAGCCTTGTAGCCTCACTGCTGTCGGCAATTTTTATTTTGTAGGCGTCGCCTATATATTCGAAAGTAAGATTTTCGTTATTGAGCAGATTTTCAACATCATCGGACTTTGATGTGTACCACACCAGCCTGTTGTGAGCATACTGCTTTTTGAGATTGTACGGTGTGTTGTTTGCGGAAATTTTGCCTGAATCAATAATCACAACATTGTCGCAATCTGCTGTTTCTTCCATATAGTGAGTTGTAAGAAATACCGTAAGTCCCGTTTCTTTACGGAGCTTGTGGATAATGTTCCACACCTGAATTCTCGTCTGTGGGTCAAGACCTGTAGTCGGCTCGTCAAGGAAAAGGATTTTCGGGCTGTTTATAAGTGCCCTTGCAATGTCAACTCGTCTGCGCTGACCTCCGCTTAATTTAGTATAACGTCTGCTGAGAATTTCTTTAAGATTAAAAATATCAGTCAGATAGTCAATCCTCTTTTTTGTTTCAGCCTTTGTGTAGCCGTAATATGCGGCGCGTGAAACAAGATTTTCCTTTACTGTCAGCTGTTTGTCAAGCACGGGACTTTGAAATACTATTCCGATTAAATCCTTGATTTTTGATTTTTGCGTATCAAGGTCATAACCGCCTATCTTAACAATACCCGAGGTTTTTTTAAGTACTGTACAGAGTATATTGATCGTTGTGGACTTTCCTGCTCCGTTTATTCCGAGAAACGCAAAAAACGAACCCTCATCAACGCTGAATGAAATATCTCTCACTGCGTGGACATCCTTGTAATCCTTTACAAGATTCTGAACTTCAATTATCTTTTTCATAAGATTTCCTCCTGTCGTGACCCTATTGTAGCAGATAGAAAAACAATAAAAAAGACACCCTGCACCGAGTTGTTCAAAACTCGATGCAAGGTGCAGAATTGATTATGTGAAATGCATTACATTTCGTCAGAATCTTCGTTAAATCTTTTAAGTGCGGCATTTATGCCTTTTGCAAGATGAATATTCATAGAGTAGCTGTATACCCATACAAAGATATAAATAGCAAGTATAACAAAGAAGAGAATCAAAGCATTAATAAAGTTTTCGTACCACTCAAATAATGCTCCCTCGGTCATAACAATAGTTTCTATCACAATAAAATGAATTACTGTTCTAACCCGAAATTGCTTTTTTGTCGGCTCGTTTTTAAAGCTGAACAAAAACGACGGCAATGCTCCCAATAAGCCCGTCAGCAACACCTGCCAGGGCAACTCAGGCGGCAACGGCTTGTTGCCGTCAAAAAGCAAATTTGAAAGGCTTACAACAAACAAAACCCCTGTTGATATTATAAAAAAATGAGTAATTACAAGTTTCACTGTATCTTTCATTATAGCACCTCACATTCCTAAACGTTTTTTCAGATTCGGCACATACTGGCGTGAAATTATCACCGTTTCGCCGTTAGTAAGCTTTGCTTCAAATCTGCCGTTGATTGACGGCGTTACCGAACGTATTTTTGAGATATTCAGTATCATAGCCTTTGAACACCGAAACAGCATTGTACTGCCTAACTGTTCTTCAAGCTCATAAAGCTTCAGCTTTGATTCATAGACGTTTTTCTGAAGATAAATATAGGTTTTGTTGTCAACAGACTCAATATAAAAGATGTCCTTAGGTGCAATGCGGAACATCTCGCCGTCCCTGCTGCCAAGCAGCATAGTTTCTTTCTTTTTGAGCCTTTCAACAATTGAGAGCACCTCGTCGTTGATTTCACGGCACTTAACGATGATTTCTTCCTCGTCGTTTTCACCGATTTGCGTAATTGTTATTTTGAACACTGTCTGACCTCCCCATTTTTAACCTTATTTTATCATAACAAAAACAAAATTAAAATTCAATAATAAGTAAGTTGCATTTTACTGTACCTAAGTTGCAGTTGTCTGCTGACATTTTAATGAATGTTAGTATTAAATACAAAAGTAACCGCCTTAAACATCGTGTTTAAAGCGGTCTTCTTTCGCAGAATACTAGGTCAAAAAATTACTTTTTATTTGAGCTGAATTCCGTCCTTGAAAGCATTTCCCACACGGTTTCCAAGTTCATAATATCCGTGATGAACCGGGTCATAAGTAATAGGACGTAACTTACCAAGGTCTATTTCTCCGTCCTCGCCTAAGATACTTTCATCTGCGCTGACATTTTTTATTTCACCGATAAACTTACTGCCGTCAACAACCTGCTTCAAAACACATTCGAGTACAAGCGGCAACTCATTAATTACGGGGGCATTTACAAATTCACTTTTTATTGTTGTAAAACCTGCTTTTGTCATTTTATCCGGCTCGTTATTTGCCGAAACTACTCCTACATAATCACATGAAACCATATGTTCTGTATCTGCAACGCTCACGGTAAAAGCCTTGGTTTTTAAAATGTTGTCTGTAGTCTTATGACTGCCGAGATCCACAATAATCTCATTTGCGCCCACAATGCCTCCCCATGCGGCATTCATGGCATTTGTATTGCCGTTTTCATCGTAAGTACCGATAATCATAACAGGTTGGGGATACAAAAATGGTTTTGCTCCAAAATTCTTTCTCATAGTTTTAAATCCTCCTAAGTAAAACAATAAAATACTTCATTTTAACGAATAAAATTGGTTCTTTGAAATGCTTCTTTTTCCGGCAGTCCGTACTTTTCTTTTTTACTCTTATTCGTGTATTTTCATACCGTGCAGCATTTTAACAAAGTTCGGGTCATAGTGATTGACGATCTCGCTGTGACCTATGTCCAGCTTAGCGATTTCTGCCATATCTGCATCACTGAGCGTAAAGTCCCAGATATCAATGTTCTGTTCCATTCGGTTTTTGTGAACCGATTTCGGAATTACCACTACGCCGCGCTGCACATTCCAGCGCAGAGCAACCTGCGCGGCTGTTTTACCATATTTATCGCCGATTGCCGTCAAGACAGGATGTGTAAATATACCGTGATTGCCCTCAGCAAACGGACCCCACGCCTCCGGTACGATCTCATATTCCTTCATCAATTTCAGTGCATCATCCTGTTGGAAGAACGGATGCAACTCAACCTGATTGACAGCAGGCAGAATTTCGACTGTTTCGCAGAAATCAGCCATCACATGCGGATAGAAGTTGCAAACTCCAATTGCACGAATCACACCTTCTCTATAGAGTTCCTCCATAGCACGCCATGCACCCATATAATCGCCCATCGGCTGATGAATAAGATACAGGTCGAGGTATTCAAGTCCCAACTTTTTCATAGAAACTTCAAACGCTTTCTTTGCGCCTTCATAGCTTGCGTCCTGAACCCACAGCTTGGTAGTGATGAATAAATCACTTCTCTTTATGCCGCTTTTTTGAATGGCAGTGCCTACTGCTTCTTCGTTCATATATGCCGCCGCTGTATCAATCAGGCGGTATCCGCTTTGAATTGCATCCAGAACAGCCTGTTCGCACTGTTTGGCATCGGGAACCTGAAATACACCAAAACCTAAGAGTGGCATTTTGATTCCGTTATTTAATGTAATATAATCCATAATAAATTCTCCTTCTAAAGTTCTTAATATTATTTTAACCAATTTTTAATTCAAATTAAAGTCCCTGTTTGTTTATCTATTGTAAACCAATGGTTTATACAATATGCCCAAAATTTGCGTACAACCGAAAAACGCGGCAGCAGGTATACCGACCATCAGCAGACAAGCAAATATTTTTCGCATAATACCGGCATTATTACTGATTGAGCTTTAATTCTGCAACCCAGTCACTAACCGTTTCTTCAGAATCACCGGAAGCAAAGCGCTGACCTTCCTGCCAGTCGCCTGTTCCTGCCATTTCCTCAAGGAGATTAACGCTTTCTCCCATACCGGAAGATGCAGAGGTTGCAAATGAAATCACTGTTTTGTCGGAAAAATCATTCTCTTTTACGAAATTATTAACAGGCCATGCGGCAATTCCCCACCAAATAGGATAGCCGATAAACACGGTATCATATGAATCCCAGTTTGGAACCTGGGTTGTTCTTAACGGAACATCACGCATTGTTTCGTCATCATGCTCACGGCTTACACGACTGTCGCTGTTCGTCCAATCTAAATCTGCATCCGTGTATGGTTGTTCAGGCTCAATTTCAAACAAATCTGCGTTGGCGGCTTTTGCAATATCTTTTGCAACACGCTCAGTATTGCCGGATGCTGAAAAGTAAACTACCAAAGCGTTTGTTTCTGTTGAGGTTGTTATGTTTTCTGATGCGCTTGTTGTGCTTTGAGAGTTTGCAGTTTGGGAATTGTTAGATGTTGTTTCATTTTCTGACAAACTATTTCCGCAAGCCGCAAGGCTGAAAACAAGCAGTACTGACATAAATAAAGCAGTTATTTTTTTCATTGTAAATCAATCCCTTCAATTACATTCTTTTAATATTTCATAAATCTCATCGTGACTGAGTTTTTTACAGCAACCTGCCGTAATATTTGTTGAATCGGCAACGGCACGAAAATCGGTATCAGTAGGAATTCCCATCTGTGTAAAGTTGGTCGGCAAACCGATTTCCTTGATAAAATCTGCCAGAGCCTCTACACCTGCAAGAGCAGTTTTTTCAGTGCTTTTCTTGTCCTCAATTCCCCACACATTTTTTGCAAAACGGGCAAAGCGTTCCGCGCTGTCCTTATAAATGTGACGATATAATATCGGATGAATAACGGCTAGTCCCTGTCCGTGATTGCAGTCGGTGTATGCACCAAGCTGATGTTCGATTTGATGGCACTGGAAGTCGGTGATTTTACCGATTTTCAAAATACCGTTTTCAGCCATGGAGGACGCCCACATCAGTTCACTTCGTGCGTCGTAATTTTCACGGTCGCTTATCAATACGCGAATATTGCGAATCACACTTCTCATAACTGCTTCATTGATATCATCGGACAGGTTATTATCGTCCGGCTTGCCGAAGTAGGTTTCCATTGCGTGACTGAGTGTGTCAAACGCTCCTGAAATGACCTGTTTAAACGGAACGGACATGGTATAGCTCGGGTCAAGGAATACAAACTGTGCCTGTGCGCCCATAAGACCGCATTTTATTTTCTTTTCTTCATTTGTGATAACCGCACCTGCGTTCATTTCCGAACCTGTTCCCGAAGCAGTAACAATTGCTCCCATAGGGACAAAATCAGACGGATAATTTCTTTTGACCGTTTCCATTTCCCAAATATCTTCTGCAATTTTTGCCTGTGCCGATACAATCTTACAGCAGTCTATAACTGAGCCGCCGCCCACGGCAAGAATAAAATCAATATGATTTTCACGGGCGAGCTTTGCTCCCTCCTGCACCTTTGCATATGTTGGATTAGGCATAATTCCGGAAAATTCTACGACTGTCTTGCCTGCTTTCTGCAAAATGGCGGTTACTTCGTCATATATTCCGTTTTTCTTAACAGAACCGCCTCCGTAGGCAAGCATTACAGTATCACCTGCATTTTTTAAAAGGCAACAAAGATACTCTTTAACACCTCCTTTGCCAAAATAAACCTTGGTAGAGTTTTCGTAGATAAAATTATTCATAATTTACGCTCCTTATTTTATTCGTTTTTCAAATACTTTCATATATTTTTTCTTTACTGATTTTATTATAAACAAATCGAGACCTCGCAAGAAGTCTCGATTTGTTTCATAGTTTATACCCAAAGGTTATATCTCTAAATACTTTCATTATGTTTTGCTTTTTCTGCCGCCTTGAGAAACCTCTTTACGGTTTCAGATGGCGTCGAAGAATGAAGCAAACCATAGGGAATGCTGTAATCCCACTCTACAGGAATCACCTTCAAAAGAGGATGAACATTTGCCCAACCCGGGATTGCAAGCAGAACATCATTTGAATTTTCGCACCGATTAAACACATCCATACTATAAAAATCAAAATTCACAATGTTTATTTTCGGATGGTTTTTCCATAGCTCATCTCGCAGTTCATCCACATAATGACTCCAATCTCTGTGCATCAGCAAAAGGTTCTCGCCGTACAGGTCTTTGACCTCAAGTTTGTTTTTTGCCGCAAGGGGATGGTGAATGGAAACAGCACAACAAAACGGCTCACGGGATAATTCAAGCCCTGCACAGCGCCGCAGCTTCAGCATTGTTTCATCAAAAATGCCTCCTATTACATCTATATTCTTTCCGAGATTCGCCAAAAGCTCCCTGGCATTTTCCGGTGTGTTTTCGTAAGGAATAATCTGAAATTTCATATCGGGACAGTGTTCCTGAATTCTTGGCCATAACTGCATTAAAAGCTGTGCAGGCGTCATAGGCGATGTACCGATGCGGATGATATTCGCATCCTCCTGCATGGCGTTTTTTGCCCGCGTTACGGAATCCCGGCAATACTGAATGATGTATTTTGTGTCCTGATACAACGATTTTCCTGCTTTGGTTAATATTAATCCCCTGTGTGTCCTTTCAAACAGCTTTACATCCAATTCGGCTTCAAGCAGATTAATCTGCTTAATCACAGCGGTTGGTGTTATATACGCTTCCTCTGCCGCTTTGCTAAAGCTGCCTGCGTCTGCTACACGCAGAAATGTATCAAGTTGAGGGTTATACATAATTCTCACTGTCTTTCTCAAATCGTATGGATTTTATTATATTAGTTCATTCATAGTGCGTCAAATATGCGTCAATAACCGATATGCAACTCATAATAAGGCGAATACAACAGAAAAAAGCGAATAAAGGGTGTAATAAGCAAAGGTAAAAACCACAAAAAGTACACCAAGAAAAACTACGAGATAAGCTTGAATTTATCAATCCAAAACCGACAGGTCAGACCGCTCATATCGATTATGTCCTTTTAATTGCTTTTTATATTTCCAACACTTAATCGCTTCCTTTAAAGATTTTCCTTGATTATCCGCAAAGAAATCACGAATATAAGTATTGTACTCAAATTGCTTATCTATTTTTGTTTTCCCTTTTTTCTTATCCTCAAGAATTTGATAATAAGCAGAAATCGCTTCTTTATAAGTTTTTTCCGTATTTTCCTTTAACCATTTTTGAAAGGCTACATTGAACGAAAAACCATTTCCAATGTGTTCTTTAAAAAATGCTCTATGAATCTCTGAACATACAAAATCAGCTTCAATCTCGGTATTCTCGGTAATATTTAAAATTTTTGCTGTTTTTTTCTTCATTGCAGTTGCAGGTATTATCTTGCCGGTATCAAGAAAATAAGCAATTCTATCAGTTATTTCAATCTTACCGCCGGAAACAGGCAGTTCGTTTTTTCTGCAAAATTCAACCAGTTCTTCTTTCAAATAATAGAAACTACGGAATGTTTTACTATCTAAATTCTTATCTAAAGCAGGTCTTTCAATCATATTCTTCCCTCCGTAAATTTCGATTTACTAAGCTCAGTATATCATAAATCCGGGCACATTTTCTTAGTGCTCTTTTTCGAATTCACTGATATTTTTTTAAAAATTAAGAGAACAAGTTTTACTTGTCTTTTTACTGTCAAGGTTGAGCAAAAGATGTTTTCACAAATTTTTATAGTAGTTTTAAGCCAATGGAAACAGATATTCAAGAGAATTATTTAAAATTCTTACTATCGGTATACAAATACCATGAACCTCCACTTTTATTTCCCTCATTTGCGAGATAGCAATTCATACCGTTCCAAACAATGATATCTTCGGTTTGATTTTCCCAGGTGTTTTCGGTATCCTTAAAAAGAAAAGATTTTGTTCCTGCCGGAATAGGTGTATAAAAATCATAATACCATATATCTGTTCCTGCAATCTTTTTCATCAAAACTGACGTTCCTTTAAGTCCGCTTTCTCCCCAACCATAGATATAAACATCCGACCATTTTGCTTTGGAGTTATCGAAATACACTCTTGAAAGGGAGAAATCCAAAGGAATATCATCAACATATTCGTCCGCAGATAACACATAATCTTCTGACATTGTAATACAATTTTTGAGTGATGAAACCTCTGTATCCCAACAGTTATAAACATTGCCGAAATTGCCCGAAAATTCTGTTGGTGGATTCTCAACAGCATTAGTAAAACGGTAAATAGATACATCTGTTACAGCAGAAGGAACCTCTGCCATATAAATATAATAAGGATATGCTGTTTTATGAATTTGTTCAAACCTATAACTTTTACCGCTATCCAGATCATAAGCAAAGAGCGACACTGAATTATCTGCTGTCAACCAGTTAAGCTTTGTTTTAAAATAGAGCTTATATGCTTCGGGATTTGGTTGTGTTGTCTCTATATTTTTATAAATTTGACCTGTAAGGCCATAACCATTTTCAAACTCTGCAAGATATTTTTGGATATATGTAACATCCTTAATTGAAGTTTTGCCGTCCTCATCAACATCTGACAGCACAAGCCTTTCATATGAAATCGATATAATATTAGCCAAGTGCTTGCTGATAAGAGTAGCGTCATTAATTCGAATCTCGCTGTCTCCGTTAATATCACCGTAAATCATACCTGCTGTATCTGTAGGTTTGGTATTGGGGGTTGATGATGAATTGCTTACCCATATTATTTTTGCATTTTTGTCGCCATAGTTTTGTAATATATCCTCTCTGACATTATCTGTAAAGCGAGAGAAATATGCAGTAGAACCATTTCTGCCAAAATAATGATTTTTGAACTGAATGTAAGTATTGGAATCATATGTTGCTCCCTGACTGCTGTCAACAGTATAGGTTTCTAACATATACTTTTTGGCAAGAGCAAAAATATTATTGCTTATTATAAAATCGCCCTTACTTTTATTTGCGTGATTCCAGCTTTTGATATGAGCATCTTGTCCTTTATCCTTTCTCTGTGAACAAAATCCATAGCCTGCATACCACATATGATTTCCGCTGATATAAAAATCCTTAAAATAATTTGCTTCATTTTTGCCCAAATCTAAAAAATACTCAACCGAATAGTTACAGTATTCCATTACATTGTTTGTGAATTTAATGTTTTGGCAAATGGCGATACTATCAGGACCACTTTCAAATTGAAAGGATGCAGCGGCATCGTAAATCTGACAGAAATAACAATTATCAACCGTAAAATTCCAAGCAACGCCATAGATTGTGACACCGTTGCCATAACGGGTAGAACCATACTGAATTGAACCTCCAATCCAATAAAATTCACAATTTTGTACAGTTAAGCCGTCACAAGAGCCTGCAAAAACAGCAGCACTGCCGCTGTAACGAAAAGTAATATTATCTACGGTGATGTCTTTTCTCCATCCCACATCAATAATATATCTGTTTTCAGCGAATTCAATGCTGTCATACAATTCGGCAGGATTGCCGTCACTGCAATATAAGTATAGCTCTTTTGTTGCATTTGAATCGTGGAAAAAATGCATATTTTCATCTAAATCTGCATATGTATCAAATATTTTGCCGGTTGTTGCATTATAGATTTCGCCGTTTTTTTCTTCTAAAATGCATTTAATGCCGTGAGCCTTTCCCTCGTCAAATATAATATTACCTACATCTGCTTCTATCTTTTCGGAATATTTATAAATATTAGGCACATCTGTTTGAAGCCACATACCTGTTTTTGCATAATTATATGATGAGCCGTACAGTTCAGGCTTGTTTCCGTGACCATAAGCTGAATATGTGACCCCCGGCGTATGTGCAGTAACCGAACCTCGCCATAACCCTCCACGTTCAAAGTACACAACGTCGCCGGATTTAAGATTAAGTTTGTTCACTGCCGATATAGTGGCTATCGGTGTTTCGGGCGTTAATCCATTATTAGTGTCCTTACCGTTGTTTGATACAAAATACGCCGTACCCTCGTTTGATGGTACTATTGTGGTCTTTGTATTATGTATAGAACTTATGTGTTCCTTAGTGCTTTCATAATAATATTCCAAAACTTCTGATTCACTTAATGTAGCATGATCTAAAGATACGCTCATTTCTTCAAAATTTTCAGATACATTTTCTTGAGCGAATACATTAGTACTGCTCAATAAAGTTAGAAGCAATATAAAAACTAAGGCTAAGCTAATTTTACTTTTCATACATTATCACCTTCATACTTTATGATTATAACATAAAAAGTTGTGAAAAGCACAGCAACGAACGAAGTCCGAAAGACTGAAATCCTTGAATTTATGTTTTAATGTTCTCTTAGCCGTCAAAATCTTTGATTTTGGCTAAGGCATGAGGTTATTATAACATATTTTTTTAAAAAAATCATTTACTATATTATATAAAATTTATAATATTAATATATTAAATGTACATTATAGAAAGCGTAGTAACGCATTACACAATTTGAATATACAGCTAAATAGCATCATCACCGCCTTGCTTTACGGTTTCCAAGCAGTTCCAAAAATCTTTTTAGTTTATCACAACTATTGACAAAGGGCCCTAAAAATAACGGATAATACAACAAAAAAGGCACTGCCTTAGCAATGTCTTTTTGTCAGGGTTGAGCATAAAAGATGTTTTCCTAATTTTTATGATAGTTTTGAACTATAGCATTTAAATAAGCCTTTTTCTTCTGGCTAATTCGAATTTTAATCATTAAATTAATTGCTATATTTCTGCTTTTATGGTAGACTTTAAATATTAACAGCTTGACAACAAGGTAAAGCATCTTCATATCAGATAAAATTTATGAGAGTACAGCAGCCCACAGAAAAGCATAGGGAATGGTTCAGTAGTATGCAAAAAGGTTTAAAAAAAGAAATAATAAGATCAAAGGCTGAAAACCGTCGGCTGATTCGTCAGTGGAAACACCACCCAATAAAAATGATACTAAAACTTTTGAGCCTGGTAGTGTCATTCGCTGTAACGATAGCGGTAATCCTTTTTATTGAAAATGCTGCAACCGCCATTGGATATGGTTCAATAAAAGACATAATCTTTATCGGTCAGAACAAGTGGGCAAGCTACGGCTCAGATATAGCCTATATTCTGTTGTTTATCGTTTTTGAGATAATATTCCTCTTACTTATCGAAGCAGGAGCTGCTGCCTTTGAGTTGCGGAAAGAGCCAAAAGATAAAAAGACGAAGGATAATTCCTTTGCAAAAGAAGAGATTGAAAAAGAAAAATCCGACCGGCGGGTTGAAAAAAACGCCATATCTATACTGGTTGCCATATCCATATTGGTAGTTCTGATTTTCGTCGGAAGCGTGTACACATGGACTTTCAACTCTACGGTGTTTACCGATGATAAAATCATAGAAAAATCCGTATTCAAGCCCTCCGGAGCTGAATACAGTTATCACGACATTACAAAAGTGGAAATTGACAATAAAAACGACGATGCGAATTTGTTTATAGATTTGTATATGAAAAACGGCAGTGTAATAAAATTTGATTACACCGGGGGATATATGTCTGATAATGACGAGTATGATGAATACCCGGAAGCTTTTGTAAAAAACTTTGCGAACTATCTCCGTGACGAAAACATCCCCATTATATATAATTGCACATATGAGGATGTTAAACAGTACTGCTGTGATGATGAGTGCATTGATTATCTGAAAGATATTTTTAATAAAAAATAAGCATTTGAACAAACACTCAGTCTGTAGAAAAGCTCCGATTGATTTTCTTTTGAAACTCAATCGGAGCTTGTTATTTTGGCTCTTTGTCAATAGTTCTTGTTGGGTATATAGGAAAAGATATTAAACAACATTACCTCCTTGTTTTTGCAAAGCAGAACATAAAATCAGCCGTTTCGCTCTGCAAAACGACTGATTTGTTATTATTTTGAATTTTTAGATTTTACATATATTTATCATACCAGTGTTCTTCCCACCAATGGCCGATATTTCTGCATATACACTCACATCTGTGTCTTATATTTCGGTTCATTACTCGTAAAATTCCCCACATTCCCGATTCTACATCCCAGCTGAGCGAACCCGAGCGATACAAATAGTCGCCGGGAACATCTGAAGCACCGTTTTGAAGCTCAATGTTATAAACTCCGCCTACACTTATTGCTCCCTGTGCTGGGATTATGGTAGAAAACGGGTCGTCAGGCTGTGCACGCCAATTGTGACCGTGCAATACAAAGCTGATATTTCTCGGCTTATCGGCAGGCATCAGCAGTCTGATTATTACTCTTTCTTTTGCATAAGCCTTTAAAAGCGGAGTTGACGGGTCGCCATGAACTCGTGAGCTGAACACCTTGCTGATAATCGGAAGTCGTTTCAGCCTGTTGAAGAAACGCTCACTGCGGTAGTTGTAGCCTTTTTCTCCCGTATCTTCGTGGTCGGGCGCACCGTGAGCGCCTTCTGCACCCTGCTCAGTTGTCTTAATAACATTGCCCTTTTTATCAAGTAATCTTATGCCGTTATGGGCAAACAAAACAAATTCTCTGAAAGTTTCAACTCCGGGTGCAGTTATTACCGACTGCTCCTCATGATTCTTCTTTATGCTTAAAATATTATGATAATACTTTGATGCAGGAGGCTCAATAATTATTGCGCCAAACAAGCCGTGGTATCGGTGATTTCTCAAATCTCCGAATGAGTTAAGAATGCAGGCACCGTATTCCTTATCTGCATGCCACAGATATTTTATGCATTCTCCCGGTCCTGCCGTTTGCTCTGCTTTATTATATCCCACATTAACTCCCGATGAGCATTGCGGACAGAATTTAAGAAATTGTGGACTTAATGAAACTCTGTCTGACGGTTTGTGCGGCATATCAAGCGGAACTGACGGATAGTCGTGATATATGACAGGCTTGTCAAACATATTATATAGCGTTACTTCAATCCAATCCCCTGCATTTGCTCTGAGTATCAGCGGAACAGGATTTTTCCTGCAACATTTTACATCTTCTGCATCTTCAAGCGGAACAAAAACCATTCCCTCGGGGTCGTGGTCACCGTATCTGTTATACTTAATATTCGTCTGAATTGCGGCTATTTCAAATTTACGAATCACTGCTCCTTTTGGAGGACAGTGTGATTTAGGAGCAGGCTTATTTATATTACACAACGGAAGAAGATGCTTTTGCCTGCATTTGTGCGCCCTGATTATTCCCCACAAGCCGAGCCACAAATCATCAATGCCGCCGAAGTAATACAGATAGTCGCCTGCGTCATAATACTCATCTATTTTTATATTGAATGCCTCCGATATACCGATTGTCTGCTCCTGAACAATCGGTGATACAGGATCTGTAATTTCCTTTCTCCATGACATTCCGTTGATGTTGAATGCGTGCTGTTCCTCGTGTGCACCGTCAAGCAAACGTATAACTATCGGGTCGCCGGGATAGGTTTCAAGCACGGGCGTTGCAGGGTCGCCGTACTTTTTTGAGCTAAAAATATGCGACGGATCGTTTTTCTTTTTTAAACGCTCTCTCATAGGCTCACAGCGATAGCTGATTCCCATTACACCGGGGTCATCGTCCGAGCCGGGATGCTCGGGTGGATTCAAAGGTTTGTTATACTTATCAAACAGCAATGCAAAATCATGAACAAACATTGCAAACTCACGGTATGAGCTTCCGTCAGCTCTCCTTATTACGGCATTTGCTCCGCTTTTTAAAGGTCTGCCGTTTTTGGGGTTGAGGAAAACTGAGCCTGTCGGCTCAACTATCAGCGCACCGAACAAGCCGTGCTGCTGATGAACATTAGCAAACAAATGATCATGAAAGAAAACTGTATTCAATTCTTCGTTTGCGTTAAATCGCTCTATTAAGGTTTCACATTTTCTTGCACCTGCAATGTTATTCCAGCCGTTTGCCGCTCCGTCCGATACAATCGTGTCAAACTTTACAAGATGAATGTGAAAGCCAGCAATATCCGTCAGCGTTTTTAGCTGGAATGGACTTTCTTCGATATAATCTGGCAGGAAATTTGTCATTCGGACTTCTATGCAATCTCCTGCATTTGCTCTTATCACGAGCGGTTGAGGATTTATTTTACCGCTGTTGACTTTTTCAAGATAATTATCAAGCGTGCCGTGTCTTTCTATTTCTTCTTTCAGCACAAAAAATCTGCCCTGCGGGTCATGCCAGCCGTAACGGTTATACACAACATCGGCTTGTACTATCGCCAGTTCAAACACCTTTACCTCATCGCATTCTTTACAAGGGCAGGTTTCCGAATACAGCGCACCCGGAGCAAAATTCGGAACAAAGTTGGCAAGCTCCTTTTCCGAAGGAAAAATCTTATTTTCATAGTTTTTATCTAAAATTCCAAACGGCGGCTGTAACGGTCTTTCACCGAATTCTCCATTTATAAAATTCGGATATCCGGGATGAAGAAGGTCTTTTTTGGGAGGACAAGGTCTGTCCTTAAGAGGCATTAGCCTTTCAATTGGCGTGCCGTCGGGATATACTCCCGTACCGTCCTCCAGTCTGTCAAATATTCTCCACAGCGTCCACATACCCTCGTGAAAGTGCGGATAAAGATGACAATGAAAAATAGCGTCGCCTATCATTTTAGTAAAGCTTCCTGCACCGTAGAGAATATCAAGCGTATAACATTCCTGCGGACTTATTGAGATAGAGTCGATGATTGTGGACTTAGAATCATCAGGCTCAAGCTTCCACTGATGATTGTGCAGATGGAAAACGTGTGTTTCCTTTACTCCGCCGTGAATGAGTCTTATTTTCGACGGGTCGCCCGCATAAGCTCTCAGTATCGGAGGTGCAGGGTCACCGTAAGGCCAGGAACTCATTGAAATATCTTCATCTGTTACAGCGTGATCGTGCATATGCTCAAGCGGCGGACGATTCCGCATAGGCTCGGAACGGTAGCTTATACCCGTAGTTCCGTTCGGAAGTCCCGTATGAGGGTCAATAGGCTGTTCTCCGTCTTTATTCTTTATTTCAAGCTCGTCGTGAAAAAACACTGCATATTCTCTGAACGACGGCTCAATAGGATTATAAACATCAGCAAACAAACCGCTTTCAATTTCTTCTCCCGAAACAGGGTCAAACCAACTTGACTGCGGCTTTTCAACTATAATAGCACCGAACAAGCCGTGTACATTCGTGCCTTCCTCACCGCTTCTCGTGTCGCCCATATCGGAAAAGAGATAAACTCCCTCTTTTTCCGCATACCATTTGTAACTGATGAAGTCTATTGTGGTTGTGTCGGGGTTATATCCGACCTCTGCACCGTCGGATGTCAGAACATTATATTTTAGTCCCTGAACATGGATAGACGCTCTTCTGTCAAGTTTATTATAGAAATTAACCTGAATTTCATCACCTTCATTTGCTCTTATCACAAGAGGCTGAACATCCTTGTATGGCTGTGGAGGATCTAGCGAAAATCTCTCTTTCGCCTCACGCTGAACACGTTCGGAATCCTTTTTCAGAACATACATCATTCCATTAGGGTCATGGTCGCCGTATTTATTATAAACTATCGGTATAGATATCGCTTCAATATCAAAAACTCTGACACATTCAGATTTTGGATAATTTGATAATTCTGTCATAAACTTTAAAACTCCTTTCATTTTTAAGTCGAAATAATATATTATTTCAATATAATAATATGAAAGTTTTCGGGACATGACACAAGCTAAAAATCAATTCTTCTGCTTTGTAAAATGACAAAAAATACATCTACGGTTTTGCAACTAAAAATCACGGGCAACACAACAAAAAAGCCCGATAAAATCGGACTTTTTGCGGTTATATTTTTTGCACAACGCCGTCACTCTTGAACACTGAAACATTTTCAAATTTTGTATCGTCAAGAAGTATTCCCTTATCCGTGAGCATTTTATTGATGCCGTCAACCCATTCCTGTGTTTCACTGCCGCACCCCTGCAAGATGAGTCCTTCCTTGCCGTTCATATGGCAGAGATCTGAGAGTGAAATATTGTTAATTGACATTATTTTTTAATCTTCCTTTCAAAAAATAACAGCACCCGATTAAGAGTGCTGTCTATACTTTACTTAGCAGTAAACTACATATATTTTGTTATTGTCTGCAATTACATTGAATGATAAATCGCTTGGAGTAATGCCACTGCTTTGGTAGTAGATTATTTAATAAGATAGACGGTAAATTCTTTTCTCTTTCCGTCAACTACAGTACTTAACACATCTTCTTCCCAAAACGGCAATATAGAATCTTTTAAATATTTCATAAGTATTTTCCTTGCTTCCGGTTCGTCAGAAAACAACAAATCATATGAGTGTATGGCTATAATATGCTTGTCGTAGTCTAACCAATCCAAGTCAGTCATTAAATCATCAAAAGCCGACCAGTTTTTGCCCCAAGTTCCGTTTAAGGTATGAAAGTTATATAGCTCTTCAACTTTCTCAAAAAAGCTACTCACATTAGGAATTTCTCCGCCGTCGATTTCAACCAAATAAGTTTCTCTTAAATCAATTTCAGATTTAATATTTTTATATTCTTCTCTTGTTACTTTTAAAATTTTATTTTTCATATTTCTCAGTCCCCTGTTATTTCAATAAAAGTATTGTAATGATCAGATGAGTAGTAAACTTTACCGTTGTTATCAACTACAAATCTTTCGCTATCTCTTGTTTGTCCGGGTAATTTGTTATTAACGTCAAATTCCCGATAACTTAATTTATTCCCGTTTTCATCCTTAACCGGTAATTTGGGTGGATTGTTTTCAAATTTTCTACCAGCTTTTGTACCTGGTGTTTGGCCGTTATAATTGCCCTTCCAACCGCTATCCTGATATTTGCCATACGATGTTCTGACATTATCCGGAAAGCCCGAAATATTTGTAGAACCAGTAGAACCGCCCCCGCCTCCAATGCCTTTATTTATAATTTCCGCATCACTTTGTTACTTTGTAATATTCAAAACAATTTCGCCAAATTCATTGGCAGCTTCCGTAAAAACGGTAATTATTTTATCAACCTCATCTGATAACTGTAACGTCTGTGTAGTTTGAGGTTGAAAAATAATAGTGATTTCCGCAGGAAGATACATTATGCCGGTAATTGCATCCCATAAAGCGTCCAAATTTTGCCCATACCAATCCGGCAATTCCAAGACCGTTTGAATTTTCTGATGAATTTCCCCTAAATATTTGCATTCTGAAAAGTCCAAAATATATTTTTTTAATTCATCAGTTAACATTTCCTATTTCCCCTAAAAAGCTATACTGTAAAAAGGCACTGCCTAAGCAATGTCTTTTTGTCAAGGTTGGGCAAAAAAGATGTTTTTGCAAAATTTTATGGTAGTTTCGAACCATAGAAAATTATATTAGTATAATTCTACTCATTAAACATTTCCTTTATTTGCTCATTAACAGTGGCATTAAGTGATGGGATTATTCTCATATCTTTTTCATTTATGCTTATTTCTGCAATATCATCCTTTTCTCCGCATTGCGGAAAATTTACCAGCCAATATCCATTGGTGCAGTCATCCAAACAAATCCATCCCTGCATACCCTTATGTACACCATTTTTAATATATTTTTCTTTTTCTGCAATTATCTCTACACAGTCCATCATTTTCATTTTATTTACCTTTAAAGGGTGTAGTTAATTTGATTTGTCCGTTTGGATATAATATCCAACCTGCAACCTGTCACAAACGAAATGTCGTTCCCATTGTTTTTTCTTGGTATCGTTACTCTAATGCTAATTCTCTGACCATTATGGTCTAATTTACCTAATATATAATTACCTGTAATATAGTTCTTAAGTCCTTGCCTTTCAATTTCAGCTTGCAACCATTTTGAATTATCAGCCTAAAACCAAAAATCCGAACGTTTCACCAATAAGTAAAAAGTTCGGATTATTTGTGTTTGGTGGGAGAAGATGGATTCGAACCATCGAAGTCGATGACAACAGATTTACAGTCTGCCCCCTTTGGCCACTCGGGAATTCTCCCATATTCAATTTCATAGGTAAAGCCTACTGCCTAAACAGTAGGCTTTAATGGAGCTGGTGGACGGACTTGAACCCCCGACCTGCTGATTACAAATCAGCTGCTCTACCAACTGAGCTACACCAGCGAATCTCTGTAATTTCGAGTGCTTTAATAATATATCATAACAAGCTTAATTTGTCAACACTTTTTTTGATATTTTTTTAACTTTTTATCACTTTTTTCTTCGCACAGCATTGATTACGATAAAACCTGACTTTTTATCACAAAACAAAAATTTGAATAATGTGCTTTGTGCTGTAAATAATATCCTTAATATAACAGATGTTAATTATTAAAATATTACCCCAACGTTTTACAAAAGCTCCCTGTAAAGCAAAAATCTATTATAATCAAAGGCGGTATTATGGATTACACAAACAACCAAAAAAGCTTTCAAAATAAATATAATGTTAAAAAATCCAAAGGTTTTTCGTTTTATCAAAAAATATTTTTTCTTTACTTTCTCAATCTCGTTGACTGGTTCTGCACTCAATCTCTGCTGGCAAGCGGCAGATTTTTTGAAGCAAACCCTATTATGCAGCCCGTTTTAGGCAGTTTCTGGTCTACACTGCTCATAAAGGGCATACTGCCTCTTGTCTTAATAATAATTTGCTCGGTTGTCTACAAACTTATGGCAGTTGAGGAGGGATTTTTCACAAACCTTTTGCTCTATATCGGAATAGGCTCTTATGCACTTGTCAACCTCTGGCATATTTTTAATTTTGTATTGCTCTTTTTAAGTTTTTAATGTAAAATAGAAAAGATGATTTGAAAAGGGGTGATTTTATGCCTGCGTTATCCGTGCGCAATCTGACAATGACATTTATCGAAAGAAACCTTTTTACCGACGTTTCATTCGACATTGAAAACACTGACAAAGTAGGCTTTATCGGTGCAAACGGCGTTGGTAAAACTACCCTTTTCAAAATTCTGAACGGCGAAATTTCTCCCACTTCAGGTACTGTTACATTTGAAAAGAACACTCGCATAGGCTATATGGAACAGCACGCCTGCAACAATCCGAGAATTGACGTGTACAACGAGCTGTTGTCGGTTTTTGATTACCTTGCCGATATAGAAAAAGAAATTTCAAACGTCACTAATGATATTGACAATAAAAACGGCAATCTTGACGAGCTTGTTGAAAGGCAAACCCGCCTTATTGAAAGTTTTGAAAATCTCGGGGGTCTTACATACAAAAGCCGTACACGTGCGGCGCTCTTGGGGCTTGGCTTTAGAGAATCAGACTTTACAATGACTGTCGGAAGTCTTAGCGGAGGACAGCGCTCAAAGCTCTGCCTTGCAAAGCTGTTGCTTTCGCAGAGCAATATGCTGCTGCTTGACGAGCCGACAAACCACCTTGACATAGGCTCGGTAAATTGGCTTGAAGGATTTTTGCGTGACTTCAAGGGCGCAATGATAATCATAAGCCACGACAGATATTTTCTTGACAAGGTAACCAACAAAACTATAGAGCTTGAGCACAACCGCACAATGTGCTACAAGGGCGCATACTCGGAGTTTATTGAAAAGAAAAAGGCATACAACGAGTCGATTAAAAACAAGTATGAAAATGATATAAAGGAAATCAAACGAATTGAAAGCATTGTTGAACAGCAAAAGCGTTGGGGACGTGAACGCAACTTTATTACTGCGGCAAGCAAACAAAAAGAAGCTGACAGAATAAAGGCTCAGCTTGTTACTCCCGACAGCGAGCTTGAAACAATGCATATGCATTTTGAGCCAAAGTGTGAAAGCGGCAACGACGTATTGATTTGCAAAGGTCTTGCAAAATCATTCGGCGAAAAGCATTTGTTTAAAAATGTTAACATACATATCAGAAAAGGCGAAAGAATATTCATCCTCGGCTCAAACGGCTGCGGCAAAACAACGCTTTTTAAAATTCTGACGGGCAAACTGCCTCAGGACAGCGGCGAGTATGACTACGGCGCAAACGTAGCAACAGGCTATTTTGACCAAATGCAGCAAAATCTTGATTTGAGCAAAACTGCAATTGACGAAGTATGGGATACGTTTCCCAATATGACCCAAACGGAAATCAGAAGCGCAATGGCGGCTTTTTTGTTCAGAGGTGAGGAGGTTTTTAAACCGCTTTCAAAGATGAGCGGCGGCGAAAGAGCGAGAGTTTCACTTTTAAAGCTTATGCTTAAGGGCGATAACTTTTTACTTCTGGACGAGCCGACAAACCACCTTGACTCATCATCACGTGAGGAGCTTGAAAACACGCTCAAGGAGTACGGCGGAACGCTTTTGATTATCAGCCACGACCGATACTTTATAAACAAGCTTGCAGACCGTGTACTTGTTATGAAATCTGACGGAATGACTGAATATCTTGGCAACTACGACTATTATCTTGAACGCACAAAATCAGAAATCGGCGAAACGAAAGCCGAAAAATCATCTGTTAATAAAGAAAAGCCGCAAAATGATTACTTCCTGCAAAAGCAAAAGCAAAGTGAGGAAAGGAAGCGCAAAACAAGGCTTAATAAAACAGAGGCAGAAATTGAAAGACTTGACGGCGAAATTGAAAAAACACAGGCTTTGCTCTCAAGCGAAGAGGTTGCCGCTGATTACGAAAAGCTCATTGAGCTTACAAACCGGCTTGAACAGCTCCAGCAAGAGCAGGAGGAGCAGTATTTAATCTGGGAGGAGCTTTCGGATTAATCAAATCGCTTGATAAATCAACAGAAAAATAGTATAATATATTTAGTTTATCCCATTTTAGTAAACTAAACGATAATTTAGTCGAGTGCCTCGACACGCAAATCGAGCGAAAAAATCGGTTGTTTAGGTAAAAACGGTTGCCCGAATTATAGATTGATATATAGGAAACGTTTAGGGACGTCAGAGATGCCGTCCCCTACGGCGATACAGGAAACGTTTGGTTTCAGCCGTAGGGACACGGCGCGCCGTGTCCGTAGTGGCAATCAAACTTCACCTATTAAATTGTAATTATAGAGGAAAATAAACATTTCCGTAGGGGACGGGTTCCTACACGTCCCTTTCACAAAAAATTGCAATGCAATTTTTTGTGCGGACACGGCGCGCCGTGTCCCTACGTCAACGTTGCTATAATTACAACGCTAAATTATCGTTTATATTGCAATGCAAACTAATAATTTCTGCTGTATTATAGGGATAGTCTAAAAAACGAATATTTCCGCCCGTGGCGCAGCTGGATAACGCAACGGATTCCGATTCCGGAGAACGGGGGTTCAAATCCCTTCGGGCGGACCACAAAAAAGTCGAGAATTTTTTCTCGATTTTTTTGTTGGTACGCTTAGTATCCGAAGGGATTTGAAGGCGAGCGTTAAAAAAACAGTCCGTTCCCTATACTAATACTTCCCCTTATGCCTTATTGATTTATAGACTGTAACCGCAGCAGACCAGATTGCAAATAACACTATAAAAATCAAGCAAAGATACGCACTGAGTTGTTCTCCGATTGAACCGGTCAAATTGCCGTATGCCACAAGTCCTAAAACCGGCAAAATTTCATAAACTATAGTACAGGCAAAAATTGCTCTGTAATCTTTAATGAAGATGCAGTTAATAATATTTAAAACAAAAAATAATAACAGGATAAAATAAAGAAATCTCTCTGAATGTGCTACGTCGAAAATAACAAGCAATATAATCGTAATCACAGCAATACAGTTAGCCACAATAAAAATTCTATTTTTGATTTTCTCACTCATAGAATCCCCCTACCCCTGCTTTGCAGTTAATCGTCTGACAAAAAACATTACCACTCCGATTACGGAAAACACCGAGAATACAAACGCATATTTACCTATTAAAGAAACAAATTTCCCCGTACTTTCCGAAACTTTCTCTGCAAATAACACAGCAATCCCCCTTACTTTTTTGCATACACCTAACGAAAGCGAAACGGTTTTGTCCTTGATTTTAAACAATAAATTTTTAATTTTCCTTATCATATACATCGCTCCTTTAGTACAGTATGTATTATTACATTAATACAATTATATTTTAACTGATTATATTATTTATGTCAACAGCTTTTGCGCAAATTAAAGTAAAATAATTCTTTTATTTTCTTCGATAAAAAGACAAAATTGTTTACAAAAACAGTAAAATGCTTTATACTAAAATTACAAAAATGACAAATAATATTAGAGCGATTAATAATCGGAGGACACTGTTATGAAAAGAACTGCACTTTTGCTTTTTATTCTTGCTTTAGTTCCATTTGTTTTCTGCTCGTGCTTCTTTGACAAAGAGATTGAAAGCATTGAGCTGAGCGAAACCGAGGTTACTATGACTGTCGGAGATTCATTCAAAATTGAGGCAAAAACTCTTCCCGAGGACGCCAAAACCAAGGCTCTGGACTGGACAAGCTCCGACAATAAAATCGTCACCGTATCTGACGGCACCTTAAAGGCAAAGAGCGCCGGCACAGCCGTTGTGACGGCGAAAACAGAAAACGACATTAAGTCCTCCTGCAATGTCACAGTTGCTGACATAGAAGTTACATCAATTAATCTGTCGAGTACCGATGTTTCGGTAAAGGAAGGCAAGAAAATTCAGCTTATCGCCAAAACTCAACCGTCTGACGCACCGAGCGGAGTTCTTAAGTGGAGTTCAAGCGACAAAAAAGTGGCAACAGTAAACAGCGAAGGGTTTGTTACCGGTGTAAAATCCGGTGTTGCAAGCATTACCTGCAAATCTGAAAACGGCAAAGAAGCCATATGCACCGTTACAGTAAAGACTGAGCAGGCAACCAACCCGACTGCTCCCAGCACTTCACCGAATCAAGACAGTACAAAGTCGTCATCCTCCGCAAGCAAAAAGGGCAAAATTACCACACAAAATTCATCGCCGAGCGAAATCGGAAACACTTACAAAAATGATTTTGTATTCTACGATTCCTCATACAGAAAACTTAACGACTACGAAGTTTCAAGGCTTTCTTCAGCAGAAATCCAACAGGCTATAAACGAAATCTACGCCCGATACGGACGTGTTTTCAAAGACGCACAGATCAGAACCTACTTCCATTCAACTGAATGGTACATAGAAAACCCGAGCTACAGTGATTCTAATGTAAATGATATTGAAAAAGCAAACCTCTCCTTGCTTGTAAAATACCGATAAAGCCTTGCTTGACTTTTTTTTGAAAAAGTGATAAACTAACTGAGAAATTTAATAAACGATACATAAACGACACAAGTAGTGCAATGCACATAAATCTGATTACGGTAAATATGTTTTATTTTCGGATTGGTGCATGTGCATATTGTGTCGTTTTTTCGTTTACAAAAAAGGAGAGTAAATTTTATGCCAAGTAATCAGTTTCAGAGAACGGTTTTTGCCTTTCTCACAGTATTAGTCACAGTCCACGCCTTTGTTTTCTACAACCTCTATGTGGTCAACGGTGCAACTCTGATGGAGTTAAACGGTACTCAGGGCGTGCTTGAAGCAATTAACAAACAAGGCGGCATATATATGTTCGGCAGCTATATGCCGATATGGAGCGTTGTGCTTGTGGAGTTTATTTTTGCATTCAGCCTTGAAGTTTTTATGGGCAGTCCCTGCTCTTTCAAGCTTGCTTCAAAGGTATTTAATCCCCGTGAAACCCACCCCGTAATTTTTGAAAGCGCAATCATTTGTGCCACAGTCGGACTTATGTGTCCTGCCATGAGTCTTATTGCAGCTTTCATCTATTATCCCTATTATGCAGGATTCAGCATAATCACGCTGTTTGCAACGTGGTTCAAGCTTGTCTGCTTTAATCTGCCGTTTGCATTTTTCGGTCAGATGTTCTTTATTCAGCCTCTTATACGCAAAGTATTCAAAACAATATTTTGCAGAAACAAGATTGATACTGAACCTTTGGCTGTTCAGGCAATTAAAGCTGAAAATTAAAATCAACTGATAAAACACTTATTTTCGACTGCGGAATTTGCTCACACATTAATTGCGGCAAATTCCGCAGTTTTTTCCTCTCATTGATTGACAAAAGAGCACTAAAATGAGATAATATATAAGTATATGTAAGCGTTTTGATTTTTGCTTACCACTTTGCAATGTATGAGGAGATATGTTTATGGCAAAGGAACTTGCTAAATCTTATAACCCCTCGGAATTCGAGGACAAAATTTATGATTTCTGGCTTAAGGGCAACTACTTCCACGCCGAAGTAGACAAAAACAAAAAGCCCTATACTATCGTTATGCCGCCGCCAAACATCACAGGTCAGCTGCACATAGGTCATGCTCTTGACGAAACCTTGCAGGATATCTTGATTCGTTGGAGAAGAATGCAGGGCTACAGCGCACTTTGGCTTCCCGGAACAGACCATGCTTCTATTGCAACAGAGGCTAAAATTGTTGAGGCTATGCGTAAAGAGGGAATCTCAAAAGAGTCCCTCGGCAGAGAAAAGTTTCTTGAACGTGCCTGGGAATGGAAGAAGGAATACGGCGGCAGAATTACCAAACAGTTCAGAAAGCTCGGCGCAAGCTGCGACTGGGAACGTGAACGCTTTACAATGGACGAGGGCTGTTCAGAAGCTGTTAAAGAAGTTTTTGTAAAGCTCTATGAAAGCGGAAAAATATACCGCGGCAACAGAATGGTAAACTGGTGTCCTCATTGCTGTACATCAATTTCAGACGCTGAGGTTGAATACAAAGAACAAAGCGGTCATTTTTGGCATTTGCTGTATCAGGTTAAGGAAACAGGCGAATATCTTGAAATTGCTACAACCCGCCCCGAAACAATGCTCGGCGACACGGCTGTTGCAATCAACAAGGATGATGAGCGTTATAAGCACTTGCATGGCTGTCATGTAATTCTCCCTCTGCTCAACAAGGAAATTCCTGTTGTATGCGATGAACACGCAGATATGGAAAAAGGTACAGGTGTTGTTAAGATTACACCTGCTCATGACCCTAACGACTTCGAGGTTGGTCAGCGCTGCAATCTCCCTATTGTCCGTTGCTTCACATATGACGGTCATATGACAGGTTTAAAAGATGTTGAAGAGTATAACGAGTTGAAAGCTAAGGGGCAGCTTGCCGAAAATGAGCCCGAAGTGCTTGACTGCGGAAAATACGCAGGAATGACAACTATGGAAGCAAGAAAGGCTATTCTTGCAGACCTTGAAGAAATCGGGGCACTCAAGGAAACCGAAGAGCTTACTCATGATGTAGGCACCTGCTATCGCTGTCACACAACGATTGAGCCTATGGTTTCAAAGCAGTGGTTTGTAAAGATGGCGCCGCTTGCAGAGCCTGCAATCAAGGCTGTTCGTGAAGGCAAAACAAAATTTGTTCCCGAACGCTTTGAAAAAATTTATTTTAACTGGATGGAGAACATCAGAGATTGGTGTATTTCCCGTCAGCTTTGGTGGGGACACAGAATTCCTGCATGGTACTGCGACGACTGCGGCGAGATTATCGTTGCAAAAGAAGCTCCGTCAGTTTGCCCTAAGTGCGGTAAAAACCATTTGCATCAGGATGAGGACACTCTCGACACCTGGTTCAGCTCTGCTTTGTGGCCGTTCTCAACTCTCGGTTGGCCTGATAAAACTCCCGAGCTTGATTATTTCTACCCCACAGACACTCTTGTAACCGGATATGACATTATCTTCTTCTGGGTTGCAAGAATGATTTTCTCTGCACTTGAGCAGACGTGTGAAGCTCCGTTTAAGACCGTGTTTATTCACGGCATTGTCCGTGACGAAAACGGCATTAAAATGTCAAAATCACTCGGCAACGGCGTTGACCCGATTGAAGTAATCAAAAAGTACGGCGCAGACGCACTGAGATTTTTGCTTGTTACGGGTAACTCGCCGGGTAACGACATCAGATATTCCGAAAAAAGAATTGAAGCCTGCTCCAACTTTGCAAACAAACTTTGGAACGCTTCACGCTATGTTCATATGAACATTGACGATTATGACGTTTCCTCAAAACTTCCCGAAAACCTCACGACCGAGGACAAGTGGATTGTTTCAACACTCAACACGGTTGCAAAGGAAGTCAACGAAAATCTTGAAAAATTTGAGCTTGGCATCGCCGTTCAGAAGGTTTATGAGTTTATCTGGGACTGCTACTGCGACTGGTACATTGAGCTTGTAAAGGCAAGACTTTCAAGCGAGGGCGAGGACGCACAGAATGCAAGACAGGTACTGCTTTATGTACTTGACCAAATTCTCAGACTTCTCCACCCGTTTATGCCTTACATTACCGAGGAAATCTGGCAGACAATTCCTCACGACGGCGAAACGGTAATGCTTGCAAAGTATCCCGAATACAGCGCAGAGCTTAACTATACCGAAGCTGTTCTTGAAATGCAGAGAGTTATGGAAGCAATCAGAGCAATCCGTAACCGCCGTGCAGAGATGAACGTACCTCCGTCAAGAAAAGCAAAGGTTTACATTGCAACAAAGTTTCCGCAAACCTTTAAGGATGGCACAGCATTTATTCAGAAGCTTGCTTCTGCAAGCGAGGTTGAGGTTTCAAACAGCTTTGAAATTGAGGGCGCAGTTACAATCGTAACTGCCGATGCAAAGATTTACATTCCGATGGACGAGCTTGTTGACAAACAGGCAGAACTTGCAAGACTTAACAAGGAGCTTGAGCAGGTTAAGAAACGCCTTGCACAGAGTGAAGGCAAGCTTAACAATCAGGGCTTTGTTTCAAAGGCACCCGAAGCAGTAATTGAAAAAGTTAAAGGACAGGCTGCAAAAGAAAGAGAGCAGATTGCCCTTATTGAAGCGGCTATCAATGCTTTGAAATAACAAAAATATAAAAGCGGTACAGTCAATATGTTGACTGTACCGCTTTTTGCGTATATAATATTTTATTCTTCGTTATTATCCTGAAACTGGTCTGCCGTTATATTTGCAGTTGCACCGATTGACTCCTGAGGATAAACCTTTTCCTTTTCGTCAGGCAAATTCGACTCATTTGAAGACTTTTTATCGGGCCACTTTGTGTAAACAAACTTGAGCAAAATAGGTGTTGCAAGCGATGAAACGATAATCAGAATGATTACGGGCGTAAAAAATTCCGGCGCCATAAGACCCGTATCAAGTCCCTTTTTGGCAACAATCAGTCCAACCTCTCCCCTGTTCATCATACCGATTCCGATTTTGAGCGAGTCGGTTGTATTGAACCTGCAAAGTCTTGCCGTTCCGCCGCAGCCGATTACCTTGGTAACAAGTGCAACGGCAACAAGCGCAATTGAGAACCAGAGCATAGACATATCAAAACTTTCAAAGCTTGTTTGAAGTCCAATGCTTGCAAAGAAAACCGGGCCGAAAATCATATAGGAGCTTACGTCCATTTTTCTTTCAATATAGTGTGAATCCTTGATGTTACAGAGGATAATACCTGCAACGTATGCACCTGTGATGTCGGCAATTCCGAAGAATTCTTCTGCACAGTATGCGCAGGCAAAACAAAGAACAAGTCCGAAAATCGGAATTCTTCTTGAATGAGGCCAACGTTTGTCAAGCCATTTGAACAGAAAATACAAAGCAAAGCCGAGCACAACTGCAAGTGCAAAGAAAATAACAATATTAATGCAAACATTCAGCGGCTGAACCTCGGGATTTTTAAAGCCGATTACAACCGTGAGCAGTACGATGCCGATAACGTCGTCAATAACCGCCGCAGAAAGGATTGTAGTAGCTACCTTGCCTTTAAGATGTCCCATTTCTTTAAGCGCCTGAACGGTGATGCTGACCGAGGTTGCAGCAAGAATTGTTCCCACAAAAATCGCCTCGAGCATCTGTGCACCCGGTTCGCCGAAGCCGAACGCAAGGTAAACTGCCGCACCGCCGAGGATTGACACAACAACACCTGCAAGCGCAATCATAAACGACACAAAACCTGTCTTGACAAGTTCCTTTAAATCCGTTCCCAAACCTGCCGCAAACATCAGCAGTACAACGCCGATTTCAGCCATACCTGCGGTAAAATTATCGTACTGAACAAAATTCAGCAGACAAGGACCTACGATAAGTCCTGCAATAATCTCACCGACAACCTGAGGGCCTTTCAGCTTGCGCACAACAAGTCCGCAAAGCTTTGCCGCTATCAGAATAATGGCTAGATTTTTTAAAATGTCCAGCATATCCACAAATTACACCTCATTTATAAATTTGATTTAAACCATTAATATTTTAGCACGAAACCGACAAAATTCAACTTTAAGAGAGCTTGTTTGACAATTTCTATGTATTTACCAAAACGATTTGTTTTTAATAAAAAAATATATTTAGAAATAAGAATTGAATTTAATTCCATGTTAAGTTTTATGCACTTAATCTGAGCATAAAATCGGTTTATACCGACAAAAAAGCCGAAACGCTGACAGAGCATTTCGGCTTTTATAAATCAATATTCAAAGCTTTTCGGTTGAGTGTTTCTGTATTCGCAAAAGCAAAACTCAATTCCGTTATATATTTGGCTTTCGCCCTTAAAGGTCATTTTCCAGTTTTTACACAAATCAAGGTTTACAAAAAACTTATTTGCATTTCTTTCGTCATTGACACGCGTTATATATGCCACACTGCAATACGGCAAAAGTATTTTGTAAATCTGCTCGCCGCCTATGACAAACAGTTTGTCGTTGTCATATGATTTTATTTTTTCAAAAAGATTTTTTAAATCTTTGCAAACAATAAAGTCCTTTTCTGACAGGCTTGTGCTTAAAACAATATTTCTTCTATTCGCAAGAGGCTTTCCGCCGGGCAGTGAAAGCAGAGTGTTTTTACCCATAATCACCGTATTGCCGACAGTCTTTTCTTTAAAAAAGCTCATATCCTGAGGAATATGAAACAGCAGGCTGTTATCAAGCCCTATTCCCCAATTTCTGTCAACAGCCGCAATACAATTCATAATCACTCACCCTTATTTAATTGGTCAAGCAGTTCGGTTACGTTTATTTTTCTCACGGGATGAATCAGATACGGCTCTATCTGTGCAAGAGGCTGTAAAACAAAAGCCCTCTTGTGCATTTCAGGATGCGGAATCTTTAAATCATCGGTAAAAATCACCTCGCTGTCATACATCAGTATATCAACATCAAGCGTTCTTTCACCCCAGCGCCTTGTTCTTACCCTGCCGCAGAGCATTTCGGTATCGTTGCAAAATTTCAGCAGTTCACGGGGTGTCAGAATTGTTCGGACTTTTATTGCGCCGTTCAAAAAATCAGGCTGGTCTTTCACGCCGTAAGGCTCGGTTTCAATATAATCAGACTTGCAAATACCCATAATATACGGATTTTTCTCAATCTCGCTCCAAACGGTATCGAGGTTTTTCTCACGGTCACCCAAATTTGAGCCTGTTGCAAGGTAGCAGGTATGCCACCCTCTTTTGACTGTCAGCGACACGTCGTCAAATCCTGTCGGAATAGGTGCATGTGGCTTGTGAATTGTCAGAACAAGCTCTTTGACTAAAGAATAATTTAAAAGAATATCTTTTGCAAGATTGTCTGCAAGGGTTTCAAGCAAATCATATCTGTTCTCTCTGCAAAATGAGGTTATTTCACATGCAACATCTGCGTAATTAACCGTTTTGCTCAAGTCATCATTGCAAAGGGAAATATCCAGATACAGCTCACAGTCAACACTGAAAGACTGACCAAGCTCCTTTTCACTTTGTAAAATGCCGTGATAACCGAAAAACTCAATTCCCTTCAAAGTTATTTTATCCATTTTCTTTCCTCCAAAACGGATTTTGTCATTCTTATTGCGTCGTAATTTTCGGAAATATCGTGAACACGAACAAATGAAGCACCCTTCATTACTCCGATTACTGTAGTAGCCACAGTACCGATTAAACGTTCATTAATCTTTCTGTCAAGCGTAAGTCCGATTACCGATTTTCTCGACGTTGCAATCATTACGGGACAGCCCAAAGCGCAAAGCTCGTCGGTACGATTGATTACCTGAAGATTCTGTTCACAGCTTTTTGCAAAGCCGACTCCTCCGTCCAGTATTATATTTTCCTTTTTTATTCCTGCTTTTTCGGCAATGTCAAGACTTTTCTTTACGTCAGCCATAAAGTCCTCGAAAAAATTATTATACTCGCTGTTCTTTCTGTTGTGCATAAGGCAGTAAGGCAGGTTTGATTTTGCCGCAGCCTGAGCCATTTCAGAGTCATACTTTAGTCCCCATATGTCGTTAATCAAGTCGATTTGTCCCAAATTTGCCTTGACAACTTTGCTTTTATAGCTGTCCAATGACACAGGAACATCAAAATGTTCACGAATTGCAGACAGAATCGGAGAAACACGCTCAATCTCCTCCTCATCGGAAATCTTTGTATGACCCGGCCTTGTCGATTCACCGCCCACATCAATAATATCTGCGCCCTGTGCAATCATTTCCTCGGCGTGATACAATGCCTTATCAAGGCTGTTAAAATTTCCGCCGTCAGAAAAGGAGTCGGGAGTTACATTTAAAATCCCCATAATATACACATTATTTTTTACATCAAATTCTTTGCCCCTGATTATCATACGGTTACACCCTTATTCTTTTTATTTTCGCTCCAGTTACATTCTTCATAAGCCTTGCAGGCAAAGCAATTACGGCTTAGTCTGTCGGCAGTTCTCAGCAAAAAACAAAGCTTGTTTGATTTTTCTTTGTCGTTATGATGCTTAACTGCATAAATAATTTCGTCAGCTTCCGCTTGTTCAAAACCGCAGTCCATTAAAATTTGCCCTGCGATTATTGCACTTTCCGATGCATGGTCGGTATTCAGGCGATATGCTCTTGCCCTGCCAATATCGTGAAGCAATGCAGCAGCGTAGATTATTTCTTTGTCAATGTCAAGGTTTTCTTCAAGGGCGTTTATAAGCATTATTCTTGCCGTACTTAACAGATGTTCAATACCGTGGCCGCAAAAAATACGTTCTTTTTCAGCCTCATCTATCTCCTGCATACAACTGCAAAAAAGGCTGTTTTTTATAATTTTATTTACACGAATCAAAGCTTTATTAACTCCTGTATGTTTTTCTGCATTTGAAAATTATCCTTAAAATCTCCTCTTGACGCCATTGTAACCGTTTTACTGCCGATTTTCTTAATCCCCCTCATTGTCATACAGGTATGCTCAGCTTCGACAATCACAAACACACCCTTAGGAGACAGCACGTCATTAATTGCGTCTGCAATCTGATTAGTCATCTGCTCCTGAATTTGCAGACGTCTTGCAAACACCTCAACAACACGTGCGAGCTTGCTTAGCCCCACAACCTTTCCGTCAGGAATGTAGGCAATATGTACCCTGCCGAAAAACGGGAGCAAATGGTGCTCGCAAAGCGAGTGAAAATTAATATCCTTTTCAAGCACAACCTCGGCATTTTCTGCGGTAAAAACCTTTGAAAGATGAGTTTCTGCGCTGTCGTTATAGCCTGCTGTTAATTCAGCATACATTCTTGCCACACGCTGAGGAGTTTCACGCAGTCCCTCACGTTCGGGATCCTCGCCGACAGCTTCTAAAATCATAGCGACAGCTTTTTGTATTTTTTCTTCGTCAACCATAGCTTTGCTCCTTTTAAAAAATCAGGTAATGTATTTTATTATTCCCATAAAAGCTATAAAAACGGGACAGCTTACGCTATCCCGTTAAAATCAAAATAAAATAAATTATTGAGAATTATTGCCAGCGGGATGCAAAATTTGTACCGCAGAGGGTTACTCTTTCGTTTCTGCGGCAACTCCCCGTCCGCAGAACACTTCACGCACAAATTTCTACTCTGTGAATATTACAAACTTTTTGTTTGCTATTAAAGTATAACACTTATATCAGATTTGTCAATACAATTTTAAAATGCGCCGTTAATTGCAAGAATCACAAGCACGCAGGTGAGAATAATAATTCCCGCAACTACTGCTGCTCCGATTATTGAGTTCTTTCTACTTTTCTCTTCAAAAGTTTGTTTTGGAATGAGGTTAGCCTTTTGCAGTGCCTCAATTGCAAATCTGAAAATAAATAATGCAATTCCGCCGTTAAGTCCTGCCTTCAGCAGATTGAACGGAACAAATACCGGAAGCAGCATTTGGACAATCGCTTCTCTTGGAATGCCCTGATAAAGCGGTGTGAGAATGTAGTTCCACAACACCATTGCAACCGTCATAAGCACTGCGCCGATGATAATTCCGATAATTGCGCCTGAGGTTGTCTTTTTTTTCTTGTACACAAATGCGGCAGGGCACACAAGACAGATTGTCGCAAGCACATTCATAATACAGCCGATAGGACCGGTTGTGCTGAACGTCACCATTTCGACAAAACATATAACAGCCGACATAACAAGACCCGACAACGGTCCGAAAATATATGCGCCGATAAGAATAATTGCACTCTTGAACTCCAAGTCAAGGTACGGTGCGGCAGGAATAATCGGAATTCTGCACATCAACACCACAACGTAAGCCATTGCGGCAATCAGCGCCATAATCACCATTTTCTTTACCCTGTAGGAACTTTCGGCAGGGTTAATTGCCTTTGTTTGTTTTTTCTTTGTGTTTACCATAAAAATCCTCCTTATTTTCGGCAATTTCGTCAACCTAAATAATTTATAAAAACTACTTTAAATCTTACAATAATTCTCAAGATGACGATATTACCTTCTTCGGCTGTCGAGGATAATAAAAAAAGCTTCGCAGTATCTGCGAAGCTTTCCGATAAAACAACTCAAAATGTTTCACAACAAAACTGCGAAACCAAAGCTGATTCTTCTCGTATCCGGACTTTAACCGTCGGTGTCTGAATTTCACAGACTCGGCAAGCATTGCTTGTTCGCGGACTATAACCGCCGGTGGAGAGTTTCACTCCGCCCCGAAGACAACCGTTAATATTATTATATACCGTTATTCTGTTTTGTCAACCTTTTAGTACGCTGAAAAACAGCGATTAGCAAAATTCAAAATATATATGCTATTCGACACCGCATTTATTAAGAATTCTTGAGATTTGTAGCCCTTGAAACATTTCTCTTCTTGGGCTTTTCGGGCTTAACTGTTTTGTCCTTGTACTTTCGAGCCGCAATTGACGCCTTTTTAAGGTCGTCGTCAAAATATTCGCAAATGCTCTCAAATTCTTCATTTGCAAGGCTGTTTAAAATAACAACCGTAATGATTGAGCGCGTGTCAACGTCGCCGTTGCCGTACTGCAAATTGAATACGCCTGCAAACTTTTCAAGCTCAGGCTTTGTTGCTCTTTTTATATATGTTGAAACCTTGGGGGCAATATGCTCCTTTGCAAAGGTTGCGCCCCTGAACGGGAAGTAGCAGTCCTCTTCGTTTTTGATTTCTTCTCTCAATTCCGGGAAGTAAGTTATAAAGCGCTTTGCAAGGAATTTCGGCGTAGCTGTTCCGTCATCGTCCTTTTTCTTTTTCTGCTTAACTTGCTTTGCACGCTTGATTGCAACTGCACCCGAAACGCCCTCTACAAAATCGTTTGCGATACTTTCTGCGTCCTTCTGGTCTGCAAATTCATCGTCATAAAGCCAGGTTGCAAGAGTTTTCCACTCGTTATCGGGACCGTCCTCGGTCATCGTGCAGGAACGCAGCACCATCTGCTGTTTGTCTTTAAAATACACAACGGAATATGCAAGATTCTGGCTTGTAAAAAGTGCAACAAGCTCGTTTTCATTATCCGATGCAACTTTTTGTCTTGTATAGCCTGTTTTTACAAGCTCTGCCTCAACTTTGCCTACTATAAAATCAAATGCCTTTTTGTATTCCAACGTAATCTTCCTCTCGGATTAGTCTGTACTTGCCATTATACAATTAATTATATAATTTGTCAAAGGTTTTAACCAATAAATAAATTGATTTTGACTTGCAACAATCGACTTAATATGTTATGATTTAATTTGTATATATTATAAAAAAGAAGGTTATAGTATGTCATCCCGAAACGCAATCGGAGTTTTTGATTCCGGACTCGGCGGATTGAGTGCAGTAAAGGAATTTCTGCATGTTCTTCCGAACGAAAAAATCATATATTTCGGCGATACGGGCAGAGTCCCCTACGGCAACCGAAGCCGTGACACAATTAAAAAATATGCATTTCAGGATACATCGTTCCTGCTTGAAAACAATGTAAAAATGGTTGTAGCTGCCTGCGGTACGGTAAGCTCCGTTGCAGGAGATGAGCTTGAAAAAAAGCTCTCTGTGCCATACACCGGCGTTGTAAATCCAACTGCATTCACCGCTGCACACAAAACGAAAAACGGTAAAATCGGAATTATCGGCACAGCAGCAACAATCGGAAGCCACAGCTACAAATTAAGACTTGAAAAGTTAAATCCAAAATTCAAGGTTTACGAGCAGGCTTGTCCGCTGTTTGTTCCGCTTGTCGAAAGCGGAATAATCTGCCGTGACGATCAGATTGTGCGGCTTGTTATCAGGCGCTATCTGTCAACGCTTAAAGACGAGGGAATTGACACGCTGATTTTAGGATGTACTCACTATCCGCTTTTACGAGATGCAATTTTTGACTTTATGGGCGAGAACGTTGCACTTGTTGATTCGGGATACGAAACCGCCGTTTATGCTGCAAAAATTTTAAAGGAACAAAATCTTCTCAATGGTGACTGCACGCAAAAGAACCCCGAATTTTACGTAAGCGACACACCCGACGGCTTTGAAAGCGTTGCAGGACTTTTTCTAGGGCGCAATATGGAGCACAAGGTTACGCAGATTGACATTGAGCAGTACTGATAAATTGAATTAACAGGGAAAGAATATGACTGATAAGGAAAAATATCTGATTTCAATAGTCGGAGAACAAACGCTTGACGGTGAAACGGACAAGGTTGAGGTTATCACCTCGGGCAACTATATGATAAAAAAAAATCACTGCTACATTGGCTACAAGGAGTATGACGAGGAAAATCCAAACCACCACTCCGACAATCTCATAAAGGTTGAGGACAATCTTGTCACTATCATACGAAAGGGCGAAACTCAATCACGACTTATGCTTGAAAAGGGCAAACGCCATCAGTGCCTTTATCAAACGATTGCAGGCGATTTGATGATTGGTGTTTTTACAAAAACAATGAAAAATACGCTTAACGAAAAGGGCGGAACGCTTGAAGTAAGCTACACGCTTGACTTCAACACCGACCTTGTAAGCGATAATAGATTTAAAATAACGGTAGAAGAAAAAAACAACAGGAATGAGGATTAAAATGGACACTTATGCAAAAGCGGTTAATATGCTAAAAAAAGCAATTACAAACGCAATTAACAAGGCAATAAATAACGGAGAGCTTCCTAAGGCAGAGCTTCCGCAGTTTATAATAGAAACTCCTGCCGACAGAACTCACGGCGACTTTGCAACAAACGCCGCAATGACAGGCGCAAAGGCTTTCAAAATGCCGCCATTTAAAATTGCGCAGGCTATAACAGCTAATCTTGAGCTTGAGGGTACAATGTGCGAACGCTTTGAAACCGCAGGACCGGGATTTATCAATTTCTTTCTCGGAGCTGAGTTTTATTCAAGTGTAATCAGAGAAATTCAGAGCAATCCGCAGGATTACGGCAGAAGCGAATTCGGTGCAGACGAAAAGGTAATGGTTGAATTTGTTTCGGCAAATCCTACAGGTCCTATGCATATGGGCAATGCAAGAGGCGGCGCACTGGGTGACTGTCTTGCCGCTGTGCTCGACAAAGCAGGCTACAATGTGTGGCGTGAATTCTATGTTAACGACGCAGGCAATCAGATTGAAAAGTTCGGCTGTTCGCTCGAGGCACGTTATCTTCAGATTTTCAAGGGCGATGAGATTGAATTTCCTGAGGACGGCTATCAGGGTGCTGACATAACAGAGCTTGCAAAAGAATACGCTGACGTTAACGGCGACAGCCTTGTAAATATTTCGAGTGAGGAGCGCAAAAACGCACTCGTCAGCTTCGCCCTGCCGAAGAACATCAAGAAAATGCAGGACGATATGGCTAAGTATAAAATATTCTACGACAAATGGTTCTTTGAAAGCGAGCTTCACAAAAGCGGAGCTGTTAAGGATGTTGTTGATTTGCTCACAAAAAAAGGACTCACCTATGAAAAAGAGGGTGCAATCTGGTACAAGAACAAGCAAGTGCTTACCGAAAAACTTTTAAAAGAGGGCAAAAGCCAGAAGTATATTGACAACCTCGAATTAAAAGACGACGTGCTTATTCGTCAGAACGGCAACCCCACCTACTTTACGGCTGACATTGCATATCACAAGAATAAATTTGACAGAGGATTTACTACCCTTATTGACGTCTGGGGTGCTGACCACCACGGTCACGTTATGAGAATGAAGGGTGCAATGGACGCTATAGGCTATGACGGTAACAAGCTCGACGTTGTGCTTATGCAGCTTGTAAAGCTTGTAAGAAACGGCGAGCTTGTAAGAATGAGCAAACGTACGGGCAAGGCTATTCAGCTCGGAGATTTGCTTGACGAGGTGCCCGTTGACAGCGCAAGATTCCTGTTCAACACAAGAGAGGCTAACACACAAATGGACTTTGACCTTGACCTTGCGGTAAGTCAGGACAACCAGAATCCCGTTTACTACGTTCAGTATGCACACGCAAGAATTTGCAGTATCTTCAAATCGCTTGCAAAAGACGGAATCAATCCGCGTGAGTGCAGTGCAGAGGAACTTGCTCTTCTGACTGCGCCCGAGGAACGTGAACTTATCAACCACCTTGCGTCCTACACAAGCGAGATTATAAGCGCTGCAAAGGACTACGATCCGACAAAAATCACACGCTATGTAACCCAGCTTGCAACGCTGTTTCACAAGTTCTACAATGCCTGCCGTGTAAAGGGCGAGGAACAAGGACTTATGCAGGCAAGACTTGCGCTGTGCGATTGTGTAAGAGCAGTAATTAAAAACGTGTTGACAATGTTCAACATAGGCTGTCCTGAAAGTATGTAAGCATAACACTCCGACACGCAATAAAGGAGTTTTCTGCAAAATGAAAAAGCCAAAACGAATTGACGAGATTTACGACGGATAAAACATGCATATGCTTGACAAGCTTATTATGATTATAAAAATTTTTGCATTGTACGGTATTGTAGCCGAGATTGCGATGATAATTAATCTTATAATAAACGGCTTCGGTGAATTTAGCATAGGTAATTTACTTATCTATGTTCTCCCTGCTTTTGTCTTTATTTGCAGCGTACTTATACTGAAAAAGTTGAAAAATATTAATTCTAAATAACCCCAAAAAGCAGTGAAATTTAAATTGATTTCACTGCTTTTTTATTTTTTCTCTTGACATATTGTGTATTACACAGTATAATTGCATTACACAATATTATAAAAATAAAATGGTGGTGAAATTATGAATCACGATGATATTGTTTCGGGGCTGGTGCAGGAGCTAAGGCGAGGCACGCTGATACTGCTTGTGCTTAACTGTCTGCAAAAGCCAATGTACGGCTACAATCTTGTAAAAGAACTGCAAAATCACTCAATCCCGATTGAGGCAAACACGCTCTATCCCCTTATGCGCCGACTTGAATCTCAGGGACTTTTAAAAAGCGAATGGGAAACAAGCGAGTCAAAGCCGAGAAAATACTACAAAATAACCGAGGACGGTTTAATCGTTCTCAAAAAAACGACAGAACAGTGGAAAGCATTTTCTAATAACGTTGATAAACTGCTGTCCGAGGAGGAAAACAAAAATGACAAATGACCTTATTGAAAGATACATCTACGCCGCAACAAAGCGTTTGCCCGGAAAAATCAGAGCCGATGTATCTGACGAACTTCGCACAATAATTGACGATATGCTCACCGAGCGCTGTGGAAACACAACGCCAAGCGAAAAAGACATCAGAGTTGTATTAACTGAGCTGGGCACTCCGCAGGAGCTTTACGAGCAGTACAATCCCGATTCGGACAAGTGCCTTATCGGCTCTCCGTACTACTCAACCTACAAATATGTTCTAAAAATCGTGCTTATCTGCGCCGCTTCTGGGATTACTCTGGCCGCTGTTATTTCTTCACTTATAAGCGGTTTCGGTAATACAGATTTTTTAACCGTAAACAGCTTTATCATATTTTTCAGAGATTTGTTTGTAAGAACTTTTGAAACTGTTCCGTCTGCGCTTGTGTGGGCATTTGCTTTTGTTACGATTCTGTTTGCGATTTTCTATCATAAAAACATTAAAATTGACAACACGGGCAATCTTGACAATTTGCCGTCTGTTCCCGTTAAAAAAGAAAAAATTTCAAAGGCAGAGCCGATTGTCGGCATTGCAATTTCAATCGCATTTATGAGCGTTTTTCTTATTTGTCCGCAGATTTTCAGTTTTGGAATTACAAAAACGAATACCTGGATTCCGATTTTTAACATTGACACTATTCATTCAACGTGGTATATCATCGTTCTGTTCGGAGTTCTCGGAATAATCAGAGAATCTGTACAGCTTATTGAGGGCAGGAGAAACAAAAAGGTTATGGTAACTACCGTTGTAACAAACGTTCTTTCAGCCGTTATGGCAGTTATCTGGCTTGCAAGGGATAATATTTTAAACAGCGATTTTATTGACTTTGTTACAAGTTACTTTCCTGATAAAGGAGAAGCAATCCCTCCTGTTCTGTCAAATTTCCAGCTGTTCTTTATGGGTGTTATACTGCTCGCTCTTGCAATTGACACAATTGATACAGTTGTAAAGACATATAAAGCAAAAAATAATAATTCTTGCTAAAAATCAATTACTATTTGTTAATTTGACTAAAAAACAATAAAATCATTGTCGCTTCATACAATTTTCATTTTATATAATAAATTTTTATTGTATTATTTATTCATATAGAGTATAATAAAAGCAAGCAATTATTGTCTATTTTTATTTATGAGGCGATAATATGACACACAAAAAATTCATATCTATTTTTCTTAGTATTTTTCTATTAATTTCTTTATTTCCCACCTACCATGCAGTTGAGAACAATACAATTACAGTTGAAAACTACGGATTGATTGAAGATCCCTATGAAAGGTTAGGTTCTGGATTTATTGATGATACCGTAGAACTTTCAACTTCCTATGATCCAAGGGAATGCGGTTATGCTACTGTTACTAAAAATCAAAACCCATATAAATTGTGTTGGATGTATGCAACAATAGGTGCTGCAGAACAATATATCAGCAGAAACTATGGAGCACATTTTGATATTTCAGAAGCTCATGGTGCAGTGGCCTACTCAAATAGCATCATTCCACAGGAATATGAAGGATATAAAGGATATTATACTAATAATGCAAACTACGGTAATTTTACTTCAACAGCTATACAATATTTAAGCAATTGGAATCAGCCTTTATTGAAAAACAATTCCATAACATGGAATTCTATGGTTCTTGAAGATAATTACTCAAAAGGAGAATTAAATCAATCTTACGGGGTACAATTATCTGAAAATTTTTCAACTGCGAAATCAATTTTTAATTTAACAGGTGCAAAACACGTTAAAGATTCTATTAATTCTATCAAATACGCAATTAAAAATTACGGTGGAGTAATAACTGACCTATATATTACTCCAAGTTTGATAAATCAAGACAGTAATAATGAATATAACTTATTTTATGAAATAAGCGATACTGAAAATGATGACGTTATACCTAATCACTCTATAGTTTTAGTGGGATGGGACGACAATTACTCAAAAGATAATTTTTCAGAATCGCATCGTCCAAGCAACAATGGTGCATGGCTTGTTAGAAACTCATGGTATAGTAATGACAGCGCAAATTATATATGGGTCTCATATGAACATGCATCACTGCATAGTACAAAGTCGCATAGGATTGCGATAACTGATATGCAAGAGGCAGATGATAATGAATATATGCTGTCATATGATTATAAGACATTAGGAAGTAATGATCCCGCCTATAACGAAACGGTTTATTTGTGTAATGTTTTTGATATTGAAAACTATACAAATGTTTTCAATAGGATAACTAAAGTTATGCTATATCTAAAAACAACTGGATGTAACTACCGAGTAAGAATTGTACAATTAGATTCAAATAATAATTTGCCAACAAATTTAGATAATATTGGGGTATTGGCTACGGGAAGCTATAACGGAGAAGGTTATATAACTGTTAATTTAAATAATGAATATGAATTTATAAATAATAATAAGTGTGCTGTAATCGTTGAACTAATACCCGATAGTCCGGATTCAGAAATATCTATTCCATGTGTTGCAAAGCCCCCCTCAACAATAAGTTCTAACGAAAGCTTCTATGGATTTGATACTGATAACAATCAAATATCTTGGACAGATTGTTATGATAATATTTCTTCAAATGGTAATTTATGTATTAGACCTGTATTATGCAAAAGCATTGCAAATGATCATTATGCAAATATCTCACCTTCACAAGTTATCAGCAATAATCAGGATTCTGTAATTAATATGGATACTGATAGTATACTTTTATATATTAGAACAAAAAATTATATATTTTTGCGTGAAAAGCTTGATTATATTAAGAGCGGAAATAATATTATATTAAAAAAGGAATTTATTGCTTCATTAAACGGCAAATATACTGAATTGCTCTTTAACTTTACTAATGGAATTACTAAAACAGTTGTTATAAATCCAAAATCAACTATTACAAATGTAAATATTTCAGGTAATCCAATTGTAGGGAATACGTTAAATGCAACTTGCGTAGGTTCCCCTGAAAAAGTCAATTACGATGTAAATTATCAATGGCAGGTTTCTGTAAACGGAACAAGTTGGTTTGATATAACAAATGCAAACTCGAATACGTATACAATCTCTAATAATGAGTATGATCTGTTCATTAGAGTTAAGGTTACATCAAACAATCAATATGGCAATGTAGTATATCCTCTAGAAAAATGCTCAATCTCAACAAAACATAAAGTTGTCATTTTAGGTGATGTAGACTTAAATGGAACAGTTAATACAAATGATGCTACCCTACTTAGCAAGTATTTAGCAGAATTAGCAACGCTAAATGAGCGGCAGTTGTTGACTGCGGATGCTAACAAAGATGGTGTAATTAATGTTAACGATGTAAGATGTATACAACAAATTGCAGCAAGTTAAAAAGTATTGACATTACAATGTAAATATATTATTATTTTGATATAAAATAAATAAATTTTAAGTAAAATTTGAAAGGAATATAGTTTATGAAAAAAATATTAGCAATGCTTCTTTCTTTTTCAATACTTCTTTCAGCAGTTTGTATCAATGCCGCTGCCGCCGAAAGCACAGAAGATGACCAAAAGAAACGAACCGCATACGATAATTTATATGTTCTTTATGAATATATATATACCCGTGATAATATAACAGGAATCTGTAGAGTAACCTTTTCAAAATTAACCGATCAAAGATTAGACGAAGCTATGGACGTTATTAAAGACAAAAATTCAACACTTGAAGACTACACATCTGCTTATGACAATCTTATATCTGCTGTATATAATGAATATATTGATAAGTATACAGCAAGAACGACATACGAAAATGCTCTTGCCGAACAGAATTATAACAACTGGTACAGTCAAAAAGACTGGTCAAGGTTTGTTTCTGCAAGAGAAGCTTTAGGCAATGCACTTGAAAGCAATTCCAATGATGAAATCACAAATGCATTTTATGACTTATTGGAAATATATAACATTATGACAAACCGTTATAAGGTAATGGGCGATGTAAATAAAGACGGAGAAGTAAATGTAATTGATGCTACGCTTATTCAAAAGTATCTTAGCGGTGAAGTCAATTTTACCGGCGCACAAAAAATGCTTATAGCTACCAACTATAATTACGAGAATCCCAATATAATTTCTGCAACAAGAGTTCAGAAATACGCAGCCGACTACACTGCTTATTTTGACGATAATTTTGTTCCTCAATATAGTTATTACCGTGATAGTTACGAGCGTAGAATGCAAAGAACCTTTAACTTTACAATCTGTCCCAGATCAAGCGATGGAATGTATACGCTCGATAACGGATACTTCGATACAGAATTCCTTCAGGAGTATTATATCAGATTTTATAAAGAGATATAAAAGAATAAAAACTTAATAATTGCAAAAAATAAAACCACCTCAACATAAAGGTGGTTTTATTTATGAGTAAAAAGTCAGACAAAAAACACGAACAGTATCCTATTGAGCTTCCGTCACGCAACAGCGAAACAAAGCGTTCGCCGATTGTTGACGTTGCAAACAACGAAATCTATCCGCTTGAACTTGGCAGTTCACGTCATCACAGCGGTGTACACCTTGACTCGTTCAACAGCATAACCGAGGTTGTTGCTACCGAAATAGAACCTGATAAGGCAGGGCAAACCATTCACGGACAGTAAAAACGGGAAGATAGAGCATTGAAGTGTCGGAGTTAACAGCTCCGACACTTCCTTCTATTCCGAGCTGATTCATAATTATCCGCACCCTAAGCTGGTGGTAAAAGTCGGTTGCAACAGCAAGCTCGGGATTGAGGTTGTTGTCCTCTATTACCTGCACCGAATTTTTTATGTTTTCGGTGGTATTGGTGGACTTGTCTTCCATATAAAGCCGGCTTTTGTCTATTCCGCGCTTGATTAATGTGTCGTACATACACTGAGCCTCGCTTGTCGGTTCGTCGCTTCCCTGTCCTCCCGAAAGCACTGCATTTGCACTCTCGTGCTCTTCCAGAAACCTCTGAGCACCGCTTATTCTGCCGTTTAAAACAGCAGACGGTCCCCACGGCTTTACCTGTGCTCCGAGAACAATAACCGTAGCATTCTGACTTGGAGTCTGTAACGCCGCCCATGCCATAAGGGAGGTCACTACTGCGCCGTAAACTGCAAATATGATAAAACAGACGTTTACAAATCTGTATAGAAGCTTCGTAAGTTTATGACGACAAAATAAACTTCTTATCGCCCTGTGAAGCGGCGCAACGCTCACGCAGAAAATCCATATGCAAAGCGCTGTTCCCGTAATATTTCCGATATTTATAATGCCCTGCGCCATAGGTGCAACCAAAAAAGCTGCAAGAATTACTGCAAGTATTGCAAAGACACTGCGTATAATTGTAATGAAAATTTTTTTCATATGTTTCTCCTTTCACCGATACTACGTTCAGAAAATACCTTATTTTAATTTTACCACATATACTCCCCTATTTCCATACTTTTGTCGGTAATTGTTGCAATTTAATTTTAATGGTGGTATCATAAAATCATATTACACTAACTTTTAAAGAGGTAATTTTATGAAAACTCTTGATGATTTAAAGCTTGGTCAAACGGGCGTTGTTTCACGGCTCGGCTCATCGGGTGCGCTTCGCAGGCGTATAATTGATATGGGAATCACCCCGGGAGCTACTGTGAAAAAGCTTAAAACTGCACCGTTCGGCGACCCGATTGTTATAATTGTCAGAGGGTACGAGCTTAGCCTGCGTGTAAGCGAGGCAAAAGAAATTTTCCTTGAGGATTGATATATATGGAACAAATCAGTCAAGACAAAAACAAAACGATAAACGTTGTGCTTGCAGGAAACCCGAACTGCGGCAAGACAACTCTTTTTAATCAGCTTACGGGAAGCAAACAGTACGTCGGCAACTGGCCGGGGGTTACTGTTGAAAAAAAGTCAGGTAAAGTGCGCAATTCGCTCGGACGTGATATTGAGGTAGTGGATTTGCCGGGAATTTACTCACTTTCGCCCTACACTCCCGAGGAAATTGTAACACGAAACTGCCTTTTAAACGATGACCCCGACGTTATAATTGACATAATCGACGCAACTAATCTTGAGCGGAATCTGTACCTCACTACTCAGCTTGCAGAGCTTGCAAGACCGATTGTAATTGCACTGAATATGTGCGATTTGCTTGAAAAAAACGGTGACAAAATTGACATTGCTTTTCTTGAAAAACAGCTTGGAATACCGATTGTACCGATTTCGGCAAGCAAAAACACGGGTATCGACAAGCTTATTGAAAAGGTTGCAGAGCTTTATGACAACGGAAAGTACGTTCACGTTAAAAACATTTACTCCTATGAGGTTGACCGGATTCTGCGTGAAATTGAAGAGGCACTTGAAGATATAAAACAACACAGCTACCACCGCAAGCGCTGGACAGCTGTAAAACTTTTTGAGGGCGACCCCGTAACATGGAAGCATTATGATTTTACTGAAAAGCAAAGGGAACACATCAACCTTCACGTCGACGAAATTCACACCTCAAAAAACGTTGACAGAGAGATGATTATTGCCGATGAGCGCTATAAATACATATGCTCAATTACTCAAAAGGCAGTCACAAGAAAACGTCCTGCCGATTATTTAAGCGTATCGGACAAAATCGACAAGGTTGTCACAAACAGATTTTTTGCACTTCCGTTCTTTCTGATTGTTATGCTTATGGTGTTTGCTGTCACATTCGGCACACCCGGAACACTGCTGCGTGACGGTGCAACCTACCTTATAACCGATGTGCTCGGCGGAGGACTTGAATCACTTCTCGTTTCTGTAAATGCGTCAGAGTGGGCACAAAGCCTTGTGATTGACGGAATAATCGCAGGCGTCGGCTCGGTAATTTCGTTTTTACCGCAGATTATGCTGTTGTTTACCCTGCTGTCACTTTTAGAGGACAGCGGATATATGTCGCGAGCGGCGTTTATAATGGATAAGCTTTTGCGCTACATAGGTCTTTCGGGCAGAGCGTTTGTGCCAATGCTTATGGGCTTCGGCTGTACCGTTCCCGCCATATTGGCAACAAGAACGCTTGAAAATCAAAAGGACAAACGCCTTACAATTTTAATAACGCCTTTTATGTCCTGCTCGGCAAAAATGCCCGTCTATCTGCTGTTTATTTCGTATTTCTTCCCCGACTGCGGTCCGCTTGTAATTTTCGGAATTTATATTCTCGGAATGGTCGTTGCTGTGCTGACGGCTCTGCTGTTTAAAAACACAATTTTAAAAGGCAAAAATGCACCTTTTGTTATGGAGCTTCCGCCATACCGTATGCCCTCGCCAAAAAGTCTTTGGCTTCACGTCTGGGACAGACTGAAGGACTTCCTTGTAAGAGCAGGAACAGTGCTTTTAGGAGCATCAATTCTCATCTGGTTCTTGCAAAGCTTTAATTTCTCTATGCAGATGGTTTCGCCCGACGAAAGTATGCTTGCATCAATCGGCAAGTTCATTGCTCCCGTATTTTCAATCTGCGGGTTTGGCGACTGGAGAGCCTCTGTATCGCTTGTTACGGGCATTGCCGCAAAGGAAAGCGTTGCCTCAACCCTTGCGGTGCTCTATCCCGGAGCAGGTCTTGCAAGCGCATTTACACCGCTTTCAGCTTTCTCGTTCCTCGTTTTTGTTCTGCTCTATACTCCCTGCGTTGCCGCACTTTCGGCAATTCACAAAGAAATGGGCAGTGCAAAGTGGACGGCTGTAACGGTTATTTATCAGATATTCGTTGCATGGCTTGCGTCTGCACTCATTTTCCAGATTGGCACGCTTATTATGAATATAGGAATGATGTAAATGATTTTCGAGATTCCGATTGCCGACATTATTATCGGCGTAATTGCAGTGCTCCTTGTGGGGCTTTGCATATATTCAATCTTCAAAAAAAAGAAAAAATGCTGTGCAAAATGCAGCGGCTGTCCGTATTCGGGAAAATGCAGCGGAGATTGTGAAAACAGCGAAGAATAAAAACAGCTGTTTCAATATCGAAAAACGATATTGAAACAGCCCTTTTTATTCTATAAAAGTTTTTATTATAGCAAGAACTTGTTCCTGCTGCTTTGGCGTAAGCTTATTTAAATATGCATTAATCTTATTCACTGTTTTATTAGAATTCTCCGATTCATCGCCATTTTCAAAATTTAACAGTTCACACAATGACATATTAAGTCCCACGGATATTTTTTTCAAAGTATCAAGTGTGGGATTTTTCTGCCCACGTTCAAGCTGTCCTATATGAGAAGCCTGCATATTACATTGAAAAGCAAGCTCTTCCTGCGATAAATTCCTGTTAAGCCGAATATTTTTAAGTTTTCTGCCGAACTGATTAGATTCTTCCACTTTAGTTCTCCTTGTCTTGCAATGTGTTAAACTCTTATTTACAAGCATATAAGAAGAAAACAGCAGTTGCAAATTATAAAAGTTCTTTAATTTTTAAGAACTTTTGTGTTGACAATCGGAATTTTTAATCGTATAATTATATTAGTTCTTAAATTTTTGAGAACATTAATAATTATTATGTACGTTGTACAGAATTTTAAACGGAGGAATTTTTATGAAAAAAAGCAAAATCAAAAGATTATCTGCTATGCTGATGTCAATTATTTTAATTATCGGTTTATCGTCAACACCCTTGAGCGCATATGCCACAGACTATATTGGGTCTGAGCCGCTTCCGATTGACGGTACACCTGTTAACACAGGTTTTTACTCAATCGGAGAAAACAAATATTACAAGATCGTACTTGAAGAAGACGGCAGACTTGACATTAATCTCAGCAATCTTACTCCCGGTTCAAGCATAAATCTTACACTTCATAACGAAAATTTTTCTTATGAATACACAGATATTGGCAATTATATTCTTGACAACCCAAAAACTTTTTCTGAAGACTACTATCTTTATAAAGGTACATACTATGCAAAAGTTGAATATACATTTAAGCAGGAACAGATAGAAACAGCAAATTGTGAAATCAGTGCCAGCTTCACAAGCGCAAATTCAAACGTAATTACGCCAATTGAATCTTCCGACAACGCAATGAATGTAGAAGCAAACATACAATACTCAACTATTTTGGAAGAAAGAAAGCCTAAAAATTATTACATATTAAATCTTAATGAAGGTACGGATCTAACATTTGTCGTAAATCCGAGTAATCGAGATCTTGTCTTAAGAATATTTGATAATGATCTCGCAAAAATATTCGATTATTGGTGGTTTACATCTCTTGGAAACCGTGTAAGCACTAAACTTGAAGCAGGCACATATTATCTGGAATTTGGTTCAGATTCTATAATGTATGGTTTTTCAAATCCATGCATATACTCATACTATTTCTATGAAACAGAAAAGGGCGACCCGTTTGCTCCTACCGAGCCGGATACTGAACCTGTGGATACTAAACCCATCAAACCTGTTGAGCCTGACACAAACCCGACAATAGCAACAGAACCGACAACTAATACTACAACTATTCCTACAAAATCAACAGACCCGACATCGGTTACAAAAAATGCTACAAGTGATACTCCCTCAAACAGTTCAATCAACTCAAACAGTTCAAACGGAGCAGTTCAGACAGGTGTCATTTCTGTTACAATTGCCCTAACTTTATTAATTTTAATTTCAGGCAGTGTTTTCTTTTTCTTTAAAAAAAGAAATAAAATAGGCTAAAGTAAATAACACAAATAAAAATTACGGCTGTTTCGCATTTTTGTGAAACAGCCGTATTGTTATTTTATCTTTATTATGTGTTGTCGTTCTTGTAGTCAAACTCATTGTACATATTTTCAAGGGTTGAAAGTGCACTGATAAACGGTGTTTCAACAGAACCTTCAAAATTAGTTTCCTTTTTGCTTTTGAGAACTTCCATTGCCGACTTGTCAGGAACGTTAATTGTACCCGCACCTGCAACGCATCCGCCGGGACAAGCCATACCCTCAAGCAAATAGCCGTCATACTTTCCAGCCTTTGCCATTCTCAAAAGCTTTGCACACTCATCAAGTCCCTGTGCGTTGGCAATCTTTACCTCACGCTTAGGATCAAGCTGTGAAATAGCGTTTACAACTGCCTTTGCAACACCGCCGCTTACTGCAAAACCTCTGCCGTCAGCGCTTGAGAACGAAAGCTTTTCTTCGTCCTCGGGAAGAGATGCAAAGTCAATCTCTTTGGCAGAGAACATACCTGCAACCTCTTCAAAGGTGAGTACAAAGTCAATATCGCTTCGGATACTTTTGCGGCTTGCCTCGAGTTTTTTTGCGGCGCACGGTCCGATAAACACTACTTTACAACCGGGATTCTGTTTCTTTGTAAGTCTGCCTGTAAGCACCATGGGAGTAAGCGCCATTGAAATATTCGAAGCGATTGTGGGAAAGTTCTTTTTAGCCATCATACTCCACGCAGGACAGCACGAAGTAGCCATAAACGGCTGTTTTGCAGGAACTTCTTCCATAAAGTCCTTTGCCTCTTCAACAGTACAAAGGTCGGCGCCTACTGCAACCTCGACAACGTCTGCAAACCCGAGAGCCTTAAAAGCGTTGCGGATTTTGCTTGACGGAAGTCCGTTAAACTGACCTGCAACGGCAGGAGCAACAGCCGCATAAACCGGTGCGTCGCCCTGAATAGCCTTGATAGTCTGGAAAATCTGACTTTTATCAACAATTGCGCTGAAAGGACAGCTTACAAGGCACATACCGCAGGAAACGCACTTGTCGTAGTCAATTTCTGCTCTTCCGTGCTCGTCGCTGTGAATAGCTTTCATTCCGCAGGCAGCAGCGCAGGGGCGCTCCTGCTTGATGATTGCATTATACGGACAGGCGCTTTTGCACTTTCCGCATTTGATACATTTTTCATCGTCAATTACCGACTTGCCGCCCTGAATTGAAATTGCACCCTTGGGACAAACCTCGGTGCAGGGGTGTTCAAGGCAGCCCTGACAGCCGTCGCTGACGAAAACACGCTTTTCGGGACAGCTGTGGCAGGCAAACTTTATTATATTAATAAGCGGAGGAGCGTAGAATTTTTCGTCAACCATACTATCTTCAACACCTGTTGAAATAGGGGCCTGTTTCTGGACAGGCAGCAGAGGAAGTCCCATTGCAAGACGAAGTCTTTCTCCTACAATTGCTCTTTCAAGAAAGATGCTTTCACGATATGTAGAAATCTCACCGGGAATAATTTTATATGGCAGATTTTCAAACTTTGAATAGTCGCCGCCCTCGTATGCAAAGCGTGCAACCTCGGTGAATATCTGGTGGCGGATTTTTGTTTTTGACGAATAAAGTCCTCTCATCGCACTCATCCTTTCTCTGTATTTAAATCTTTGTGGATTTTTTAACAATCTTACACCTATATGATTATACAACAGCCTTTTGTCAAATTCAACAGATATTTTACCGCTGTTTTAAAATTCGCACCTTATTCTAAATCTATTGTGACAAGCCGCTATATTTGTTGCCTTTTCACAAATACAAATAGAAGGAATTATGCTGTAGCGACAATAAAAGTTAATACCGATAATTTTATAAACGCAAATAACATTATCAAGGTTTACAAACATTGCGCATATTCAAAATATTATATGTTGACTTTTTCATTAAATTGTTCTATTATATATTTGAAATGTAATACTCATATTAACACAATGAGGAGTGATTTTGATGAAATGTCCCAACTGCGGTTATAACTGCGAAGACAAATACTGTGCAATGTGCGGCACAAAACTGCCCGAACAGCCCCTTTATACAAGCCCTAATCCGTATGAAAGCGCACATAACGGCACTAATAATTTTCAGGGTGAAAATTCAAATTATCCGAACAATGCAAACTTTAATACTAACTTCAATAACGCTGACCCGTACAATCAGCCAAATGCACCCGTAAACGACAATACAAATTCATTTCAAAATGACTTTCAAGGCGGTTATCCGAGTACACCTCAGGGCGGAATTCCTGTTCCTCCTACATATCCCGATGCGCCAAAATACACCTACGCACCGAAAAAGAAAAGTAAAGCTTTGCCGATTGTCTTAACCGTCCTTATTACCTTTGTCATTGTTGCAGGAGCTGCTATCAGCGTTTATTCTGCTTGTGCATATAATCATTCAATCATCACAGAATTATTTGATAATACATCATACGATTATAATGATGACAATAATTATCATTATGACTACTATACTTCGGAATATATAGATGACAGCACAACTCATAAAATCGGAGAGTCAAAAGAGCTTCCCGACTGCAAGGTTACGCTTAAAAGGGTTGAAAAGGACGATAAATCAGATAAAAGCAAAGCAGGCAAAAGCCGAACAAGCTATGTATTTGAAATCGAAAACACAACCGATAAATATATCACGCTGACATATGTGTATTGTGATGCCACTGATACCGACAGCGATACTTCGCTTGACTGGCTTTCGAGTAACATAAATACAGATGAATACAGTTCCGATTATATCAGTCTTGACCCTAATCAAAAGAAAGAGATTTCTTTTGATTATTCCGTACCGAACAACACTGAGTCAGTCGAACTTTACTTGAGTTTTACGGGTGACAATGACAAATACGAATACAGCGGAACTTTTGCAGCTGAATAACAGAATCACACAAATAAATCAAACCGCAGAGTGCTTAAATAATGGCACTCTGCGGCTTTTATTTGCAAAATTTATTATAAAAAATTAATTTCTAAAATCAGATGCAAAGGAAACTCAAGGTTTATCCTTTCTGTCACAATCTTTTTCTGCTCATTTGTAAGCGTATCGTTTATGTTGACCGTCAGTTTAAAGTTTGTCGGTTGCTCAACAAATGAAAAGTCCGTCAGACCACAACTTTTTAGTATATCAGAAAAAGCGTCAGGAGTAAATTTTTCGCCCATATTCTGCTCCTGTAATTCAAGCATTTCTCTTCGTTTTTCGATTGAATACTCCGTTTTTTCCTTGCCGAGAAATTTTTCTCTGCGTAAAATTCCGTAATCATCTGCCGTTTCAATATAGTATTCCTTTGTCATAGCGTCAAGATTATCAAACAGTCCGTCAAGCCCTTCGGCGCAGGCAACAAGCTCTTTTGATATGTTTGAGTTTTCATCAATACTGTAAATTCCAACAGCATTTAGCTTGTCCTTCATTGAATCGTAACTGCTCATTATACCACCCTGATTTCCTCAGTGCCTGATTTAAAGCGCTGTGAAGAAGCAAGCGTTTTGTTCTGCATACCCGTATCGTATTCGTAATTTTCAATACATTCGGTTTCCAAAAGAGCCTTGCCTAATTCTGAAAGATAAAACTTACCGCCAATCGGGATTGAGTTGATATATTTTTCAAATGCTGTTTTGCAAGCTTGTTTAACCTCTGACTCCGAGTAACCGTTTTTGGCTGTAACCGTAACTGCAATGTCATAGCTTACCGATACAGCGTTGTACACCTTAACGTCAACATTAAGCTCACGCTCCTTATTCACAATCGTCTGAAGCTTTGCAATTGCACTACTGTCGGCGCTTCCGTTGCTTGAACAAACGTACAGGTTTACTGTACCTGCACCTCTCACTTTTGCAACAGCCGACGCTTTTGCAATTCCCTCAACAGTCAAAGCAAGGTTTTCGTAATATGCCTTGTTTGTTCCGTTCGGCTGATTTATAAACGTACTTCGTATGCGCTCACGAAGTTCATTATCGGTTTCTTCATCCTCACCGCCGGAAAAATCAACGGGATTTTTTACCGTTTCAATTTCAGTAGGAACACTTACACCTACCGTTGCCCTATTCTTTTTGACATTTCCGGATTGTCCCGGATTAACCGCCTCTGCATAAAGGCTTACAAGCGTGTTTCCTGCGGAAATTTCGCCCTCCTCGGTTGTGCAGAATCTTATCGGAGAGCTGTTGTCGGTAGCCACAACTGTTCCTATGGGAATAATAATATTGTGGTCAACCGCCTGCGAAATGCTAAATAATATTTCACCCTGCGCCTTTAATGCTTTTTTGCGCTCAAGTCCACGCTGTTTTGCGATGTAGTCAAGGTATTCTCCGCTTGCGGTATCTGCAAACATCTGATTTTTGAGCCATTCAAAGTTTACATGAGCGTTATAGATTTCACCCGCAAGTACTTTAAGTCTTATTGCAACATCGCTTTTTTCATCAAGCTCTGTTTCGCTCTCCTGACAATATTTGTTTTTCATTCTCTGATAAATTTCGTTATATGTTTCCGTATAAATGCACCTCCGTATTTCGGCTTTCATCGCCTATTGTAATTGTAAGCTTAACAACATCGCCGTACTCTGTAACTACGGCCTGGGTATTTTCAAACTGCGCAAGAGCCTCGTTAATTACAAGCTCTGCGTTTTCCTTTGCAAGGTTGCTTTCTGCGTCTATACTTCTTATATCTGAGCCTGTCTGACGGTCATAAATAAACCCTCCGAGCCTTGCTCCGATACAAATTTCAGCGCGCTGAAAAAGCGCGTCCTTGCCGCAAATCATTTCATATCTGCCTGTGCTGTCAACAACAGCGTCACCGTTTTTGATTTTTACGTCTGTCATAACGACAGCTCCTGTCCGTTTACAAGCACCCTGCCGTCATTTTTCAGAACAATTGAAGCTCCGCCCTTTGAGTAAAGCATAAGCTCGCCCTCGTTTAGGTTTGAACTTTCTGCAATCACTCCGAGATTCACTTCTCCGTCCTCAAGCGGAAGCACTACTGCACGTTCTCCCGTAGGCGGAACGCTTATTATACCGTACGGAAAACAGGATTTAAGCCTTTTGTGCTCGCCCGAGGATACAACCGCAGTGCCGTCCTTATCATTTTTATTTACGTTTCCCTTAACCGCATTTGGTGAAGCAAGGGAATTTTTTGTTATGTAGTTCATCAGCCACATCAAAATCTCTCCTTTCCAAGCGTAACAGTTGTTTTTTCACCGTCACTTCCGACAGTATATCTTATTTTTCTGACGGTAAGATTTTCAATTTCCCCAAACATATCATCATTCAAAACGGCAGATCTGCCAATGCTTTCAATAAGACAGCCAACGCATTCAAGTGCAATTGAATAGCTGTCGCTGTTGCTTTTGCTGATAATATTGTCGGCGGTCTGAATCGTGGTTTTGTCCGAAGTTGCGTTTACATAGCGCACACGCTCAATACTTCTGCATTCAGGATTTTCATTTTTTATGCTTCCGCCGTATGTTCCCGACTCGGTAAGCTTTAGCTTTACCTCGGTAATCAGCTTAAACCGCCTTTTGCTTTCTCTTACAGCCGTGTAATCAATTCCGCTTTTTCCGAAAAATATCGTTTCACCGCTTTCATTGCCGTTAAAATAAACCTTGCCGTTTCCTGTAATTCTGGGCACAGCGCCGTAGCGGTTAATGCAGAAGTTCCTGAACACTTGCCAGTGAGTCATACCTTTGTCAATTTTAAGAGTGCCGAAGAAGGGAACGTCATCTGCGTAATATTCCGTCAGTCCAAACGGTTTTAAATGCCTGTTGAAAATAAAATCGGCAGAGGGATTAATATATGTAAGAGGTTCGGCTTCATTGTCAAGCAAAAACGCCGACGGACTTCTCGCCGTAATTTTCGTAATTGCTCCGTCAGTACTTTTAATTCCGATAATCTCGTCAATCTGACCTTTAAACACCGTTTTTTCATCAAGAAAAGCCGTAATAAAATCAGCGTTTTCGCTTATTTTCTCATCATACGGAATTGTTATTGTCAAATCGTCGGCAGGCACCTCAACATCAGCATTAAAAATAACCGTCAGCACATCGTCAAGGTACTTTTCAGTTTTGTCAGTGTATGTAACCAAAAAATTCAGCAAAGCTTTACCACCCTTCCGTCAAGAGAAATATCGGGACGTTTTATGCTCGGATTAAGCCTTACAAGAGTATCAATCGGCACTTCAAATTTATATGAAATATCCCACAGACATTCTCCCTCTTCGGCTGTATAAACTTCTGTTTTATCCTTCTGTTTTTTCTCCATAACCTCTCTGAATACAAAGCTGTATTCAAGCACGTCGGGTTTTGGCTCACCCTTAATTTTAAGGCTTTCAAACACTGCATAAACAGGAGTAATTTTCGGTATTGCAAGCACACCTTGTCCGCCCTGTCTGAAAAGTGAAAGAAGTCTGTCAAACTGTTCAAGACAGTCTGTTCCGTACAGTTCGCCTGTTCCGCTTATTATCATATTTTTTCTTCCCATATTCTGTATGTACGAGGTGCCGTTCGGCGAGTTAAGCTCCTTAACGCTTTTGTCACATTCAAAAACAATCTCTTTCGGGTTATGGTGCCACTGCACTCCCTTAAATCTCATCGGTACAAGCTTCATCTAAGTCTTGCCTCCTCTTCCTCAACAAGCCTTGTGCTGTATCTTCTGCTTTCCTGTTCAAGCAGTTCGCTCATATTTTCAACGTCAACGCCCTGCGTGTATTTTTCGGCAGTACTAAGCAAAGCCTGATTAATTTCCGTCATATTTCTCTCCTTTCGCGTGCGGTAATTTTCACGGTGTATTCAACAGCGTTCTTTGCACTTATATTTGCAGTAACGTCTGACACAAAGCAGTCTGAATAAGTAACAATCTTGTTTGTGTTAAATATCTCAAGCCGTTCAAAGCTCTGTTGCTGCAAAAATTCAAGCTTGCCTGCGTTGTTCATAACAAGCTCAATTTTGTATACTTTTCCCGTTATTCTCTTTACAGGGACGTCGGTAAGAAGCTGTGTAATATCGTAAAAAGTATTTTCAACGTTACACCTTGCCTTTTTAACTCCGCCTATAATTTTTCCGTTGAGTCTAATTGTAATATCGTCACCCTTTTCAAATGCAAAATCAGCCACGCTGTCCCTCCTCACAAAGACAAAATTCAATTTCAAAATGCACAGTGCGATAAATTGCGTTCATATCTGCGTCAAAAGCAATCGGAGAGGCGTCCGACTCAACAATAATCTTCTGCCTGTCTGCCTTTTTAAGCCCTGTAAGCAGTTCGCTTACAATTTCCGACAAACCGCTGCCGTTCTCAGTTGCAGGAGCGTACACTCTGATTTCAACTTTAGCCGCATAGCTGTCCCCCTTTATTGTTGAAGAAAGATAGCCTCCGATATAGCTTTTTGAAAGCGATGTATCAGTAACAGACACAACGGCAAGCAAACCGCTTATCGGGTTTTCAACATTGTGCGAGCCGTACTCCCTTACAAATCTCACCGATTTTAACTCTTCGTTTAATTTAAGAGCAGCAATAATTCGGTCAAGTTGTTTTTCAATCTGATTCATAATCATCCTCCAGTGCTGTGCCATAAGGCAGTAAAATTGCCCAGACATAAACAGAGCGGTCGTCTGCATAATATGTTTCGCATCTCTTAACAATATATTTTTGACCGTTCATTTCTATTACGGTTAAGTTTTCCGAAAGCTTAAATTCGGGTGAACCGATGTAAAGATACTTTTCACTTCTCTTAAATCCCAAACGGTGATACTGACCGCCAACGTACACCTTGTTTTTATAGCGGAGGGGTTCAACAAAAGCCTTTGTATTTACTGTCTTTTCACCGGTTACAAGCTTTACACTGCAACCGTATCTCTTTATTGTTTCTCCGACAGCCGCAATTATACTCATTAAATCACCCTGCCGAACAAAAATTCTTTTGTATCAATAAGCTCACTGTACTTTTCCGAATATTCTTTCCACAGCCTCTCGCCTTTGTTTTCACTGCTTTTGGGCGACGTAATTTGTACGTCGCCCGCAGTAAACGAGGTTATGTTTTCATCATTGCACAGGCTGTAGAGCTTAAGCGCATAAACAGCGCTAAGCATTTCAAGCTTTCTTGTTTCGCTCTCGTCTAAATTATCCTTTACTGTAATAGCTTTCACATAATCGCAGGCGTCGTCAATAAGCGTTCTCCATTTGTAGATTTCGCTGTTGTCAAGCCCCGAAAGCAGAGCAAAACGTGAAGTTACATTTGCAATGTTCAAACAATCACCTCACTTAACAGGAAAGAGCCTTTGACGCTTCGGTAAAGATTTTTGAAAAGCCTGCCGTACAGGTAATTGCCGCACGCTCAAGCTGGCGGTCAATAAGCTTATCATAGTCGGTCATAACTCCGCCTGCCTGCACCATTTCAAGCGCACAGTTCTTGTCAAGGCCTATGATTTTGCCATCTGTCATTTCGGGAGCGTGAAGAAGTGTTGCGCCCAACGGTGTAATCATCTTGCCCGTACCCTGAAAGTCAAGTCCTGCGTTTGAATCCTGCATCTGTGAAAGAGCGAGAATTTTCTGCATTTCGGCAGTAGGTGCAAGGATTGTGTTAAGCTCATACGGTGAAAGCGATGACCACAGCTTTAAAATGTCGCTGTATGCAACAATTCCGCTTGTGCCTGTGCTGATAACTTCGGCTGAATTTGAATTGCCGTCACCGTTTAAAAGAACGTCAATTGCGTCTTTAAGCTGCGCCCTTGCAATATATGCGCCAATCTGGTTAAGTGTTACCGTAAACAAATCAAGGCGCTGAAATCTTAATGCCTCGTAAGATGCAACAAGCATTCTGCCTCTCTTGTGAAGCTTAACAAGGTTTTCTCTTGTCTTGACAACAGTCTGCGGAATCTGCGCACCCTCGCCGACAATTTTCAGAGTTTTATCGTCTTCTGTCGGTGCAGATACAATGCTGCGGTAGTCCATACCATCAATATCCGTAACCGTTGCAACAAGGTTCGGGAGAATGTCAGCCCGCTCCATACCCTGTCTTACTGCTCTGCTGACGTATTCAGGGAAAAGGGCGGCTGAATTTGACGTCTGGAAGAACTTTTCAACACAGTCGCTTCCCTTTCCGCTCACCTTAATGTCAAAGCGCTTTAACTGACGTGAAAACGCGTCGAGTCCTTCAAGCGAAGTGCCCTCGTAATTTTCAGACGGGTCAAGCCTTTCAAGCACGTCGGTAAGACTGCCTTTGCCCTGATACATACCTTTTTCAATTGTAATATTTTCAAAATTTGCCATAATTTTTTCCTCCTCTTAAATTAAAGAATAATTCCTGCTTCGGTTGTTGTTGACTCAACCACAAGCAATGCTCTGCCGCTGTCGCTTGCGGCTACCTTACCGCTTGAGCCTGACGCAACCTTTGTATAGCCAAGCGCAAGCTTTGCCGCTGTCTTTACTTTTACATAGCCCGAAAGCTGAACGGTTGCGTAGCCGTCACGAACTCCCAAGCAGATTCCGCAGAACAAATCGCCCGAGGCGCATTTTGCCACCTTGCCGTCTGCGCTGATTTTTACGGGAACGCCTGCTTCTGTAAGCGCATTGTCTGCAATAAAGGTTGCCACGTTTTCGCCGTAGCCGTTAAAATTTACATTCATATTATTTACCTCCGTTAAATTCTGAACTGACCGTTTGAAACGGTACGATTTTTATTTTTTTCGCTGTGAAGCTGGGGAACAGCAGTTAGCATTTCGTTTTTCTTTTTCTCAAAGGCAGTTTTAAACTCCCTCAGCTGTGCAACTGTCATTGTCTTTGCAACGCTTTCCATTGTTTCTCTTGAAATATCGGGCTGCACGGACGCCGACAGTCTTAACACGTCGACTGTAAGACTGTCGCGGTAATAAACGCCGTCCTTTGCCGACTGTTTAAGCGTTGAGATGTAGGATAAAAGCTTTCTGCTTTCCTCTCCCGACAGGCTCGCACTGCCTGTTTCAAGCTTTTTTAAAATACTTTCCATATCTGTTTTTTCTCCTTTTTTATAAGCCGATTTTGTAACCCCTGCCGCTTTTTGCGACGGCACGGCTACAAAACTCCACTCGTAGGCGTCATACGGTTTGATAAGCTCGCCGCAGCATACTTTTGAGCCGTAAATTTCTCCCTTTTTGTGAGGGCAAATGTCTGATTTTTCTCCGCAAATACTGCACAAAACTTCTTCAACCGCACACCCTACGCTGACCTCCTTTATAATTCCGCTGTCAAGTGCAAGAATAATCTCGCTATTTTTTTCGCTTACGGGCAGATATGCCCTTGCCTTAAGTCTGAAATACTCATCTCCCGTTGCCGTTTTTCTTCCGTCAACGGCTTCAACTTCACAGGCAAAAATTCTTGCCGTCTGATTTTTTGCCGTAGGATTATGATCAAAAATTCCCGTCTTGCCGACAAAGAGCTTTTCAAGCGCAAACAGCGATTCAACAGTAAAACGTTCGCCGTCGCGGTCAATATCGTTGTCGCAAAGCACAACGGAAAACACATAAACCTCTTCCTTTGAAAGTTGTCTGCGAGTGTACCTGTTAATAAGCTCAAGCTCCTCATCAGTTACTAAAACCTGCTCACTGTCCTGAACAGCTCCGATGACAGCCTCTTTTTTCAGTCCTTTTTTACTCATCAATTACCTCCGTTTCATTACCTGCTTCAAGCTGTAGTGCACGTGCATTGTTATACCTTGCCTGCGAAAGCTCAAGTGTATCCTGAAGATTAATATCGTCCCACTCAATTTCAAATCCGCAGTTAAACCCGCAAAGTCTTAAATGCATTGTAACTATCTTTGAAATTACAGGCTCCACAATTGCCCTGTAATACTCAAGCTCGCTTGTAAGAATATCTGCCTGCTGTTCGCTCATTCTCTCTGTACTCGACCACGAAAGTCCTAGCAGAAACGGCGGTATTCCGAGCTTTGCAAGTATTTGCTCTAAAATATTCCTCACGGGAATTTCGCAGTCGGGCATCTGACTTTCAGCACCGATTACCTTTACGCTGACATCGCCCACAGACACAAAGTCGCACACGCTGTCGCTTCTCATTGCCTTTTTCCACTCATCGGCAATCTGCTTTGCATTTTCTTCGCTGAATGTTACGTTTGAATCCGGATTGTATGTAACAGCAAAGCGCACGTCGCCCACTCTCTCCCAGTTAGTCTTAATCGACTTGAAAATTCTGAGCAAAATTGAGCTTACAAACGGCAGCCCGCTCATAATTGACGTTCCGTGAACCGTACCTGCCTTTGGATTGAGCAGTGTAGCAAGCACAAGCTGTTTGTTCTTAACGGGTGCAAGTTCGCCCGTGCTGTTACAACACACCACTAAGTCAAGCGGCGATTTATCAGCCCTGATTTCAACATCATCAAGGCTTGCATTGTAAAGAGCACAAATTCCGCTGCCGTCAGCGTACGGTATCATTTCTCCTACAGCTTCGCCATAGGTTAAAAGCGAATCAAGATAAGTGTATATAAAGTTGTTAATGCCCGCTGACGAACCGTTAATTTTTACGTTCTTTATAAAATCATCGGCTGTTTTCTGACACGCCTTGCTTTCGGTCTTAATCTGAAATCTGCCTATTAGCCTCACTATTTTCAACAAAGCAGCGTCAATAATCGGCACAGCCTCACGCAGTGATGAATACAGCTCACGCTCTGCCCTGCATCCTGTTTCATACTTTTGAAACATCTCAAAGCCTGTCTGCCTGTCCTTAGGAACAGTCTGTACCGGCAAGGAGCCAAGTTGATTTTCTCTGCGATTTTTTCTGCCAAACTTCAAAGCTTTCTATTCCTCCTGTCTTTTGGCGGCAATAACAAACATACTGTTGCCGCCGTCTATCACCGTTGTGACAAAATATCTTATGTCGTCCATAGCGTGGTCGTTTTCTTTTACGGGCAAATCGCTTGGTTTTCGGCTGTCCCAGCGATAAAGTGAAAACTCACGCTTTGTCGCCTTACAGTTTCTGCAAATTTTAACACTACCGTCCTTTAATACCTGCGATACTCTGCGTATTCCGTTCACAACGTTGTTTTGTGCAGGCGTCACCCTGAACCTTCCGTGACGGCGTATAACCTCAATAAAGCTTGCCGCCGAAGGGTCAACAACCACCTGTGAAATTTTCCTGTTTCCAGCAAGTGCGCAAAGCCCGTTGTAATGCTCCTCATCGGTTTTCTGAAATCCCTCGGTGCGTGAATTGAAATAGTACTCGTCAATCCTGTACCACACTCCGTTTCGTCGGCCCCATAAGCCGAATGACGCGGGATTAACTGTACCGTAGTCGCACGAAATCGCATACTTCTCAAATTCGCCCTCAGGCACATTGCAATACATTTCCTCGTCAGCCATAAAGGGATAGACCGCTCCGTGTACCGCTACCCATCTGCCCTTAACAAATCTCTCATAAAACACTCCCGAATAAAGATTTTCGTACCTCTGCTTCACTTCCTGTGAAAGCGAAGGATTATCCTCCATAGTAAAGTGCAGATACAACGCGTTTTTCTCTTTTGTCTTTTTAATCCACTCTGTATAAAACCAGTGTTCGGGATATTCAGGGTTGCAGTTAAACCAAAATTTTGAACCTGTTACCGAGCACCTCGCTATTGCCTGCTCAACAAACGAGCGAGGCATTAAAGCAACTTCGTCAAACATAACGCCCGAAAGCGTCATTCCCTGAATAAGCGAGGCGGAGGATTCGTCCTTGCCTCCGAAAAGGTAAAATCTGTTTTTTCTGCCTTTGTAGCTGACATTCAGAATATTACCGGAAATTTTCTCGTCACAAGCAAAACCGAGCGAGCTGAGAAGAGGGATTACCGGAGTAACCATATTTCGGCGCAGAGAACGAATTGTCTTGCCGCAAAGGGCGAAATCCAAGTTACCGCCGAAATAAAAGCTCCATATTACAAACGAAAGAATCATACAAAATGTCTTTCCGCTTCGCACCGCACCGTCGCAGATTATTGCGTCAAAATTACGATAATGTGAGCTTTTGCTCCACCACGAGAGCACTCTGAGCTGTTTTTGTGAAAAAGATTTAAGTTTCAGCCTTATCACTTCCAACGGACTTAGCGCCCTCGTCTATTGCGTCAAAAAGGCTCTGCACACTGTTTTCTTCCTCCTGCTTGCTTTCAAGCTTTTCAAGCGCTTTCAGCCTGTCAAAAAACTTAATTTCCATTGAACCGTCCTTTGGTCTTTTTATTTCCGACACAAGAAACAAGTCCATTGTGCTAAGGTCGGCACGTGACGGATTTTCCATATAAAGCAGTGAAACTGCGTCGGCTATGTTTCCGAAAGCCAACCGCTGATATCCAACAGAAGCCATATTTGCAAGCGACTTTTCACGCTGTCTTGCAAGAGTTTCAATCTCGTCTGCAATCTCCTTTCGGCAAAGCAGTTTTTCTCCTGCCTGTTCAGGATTTTTTGACCAGCCTGCACGCTCTGCTGCAAGAGAGGAACTGCCTGTATTTAAAAAGCAGCTGCAAAATTCTCTTTCACGGCTTGTAAGTTTTTTCTCTATTTTTGTCACCTCCGTTATTTTGAGAGAGCAACATTAACCGACAACTGTGTTTTATTAATTGTTCATTGTTAATTGTATTCGCCTCTCAATTACCCCTGTAAAAAATAAAAAAATTGCATATTTTAATGCAATTTTCCAAAAATAATTTTGAATATTTTAAATTTTTTTTAAAATCGGAGGTAAAAATGCTTACTTCAAGCTACAAAAACAACCTTACAGAAATAAAAAATGCCCTGAGAAGTGACAAAAGCTTTGACCTCGTAGAGCGTGATTTGTTTATCGGCGGCAGAAACGCCGCAATGTTTTTTGTTGACGGATTTATAAAGGACGACATAGCCGAAAAAATTCTTGAATATTTCTATAAAAATCTCAAAGAAGAAAATTTCTCATCAGCGGAACACTTTTCAAAAAGTGCCGTTCCGTATGTTGAGGTGGAGGTTTCCGCAGATATAAAAAAAATCTGCACAGATGTATTAAGCGGAATTTCGGCTCTGATTGTCGAGGGTCTTGACAAAGCAATACTGCTTGACACACGAACCTATCCCCAGCGTGAAACGGGCGAGCCCGACAATGATAAGGTGCTTAGAGGAAGTCACGATGGTTTTGTTGAAACACTTATTTTAAACACTGCACTTATACGCCGAAGAATCCGTGACACCGGCTTAACCGTTCAATCCTACAAAATAGGAAGCCGTTCACAAACCGATGTAGCCGTACTTTATATGGAATCAAAGGTAGATAAAAAATTTCTCAAGGAGCTTACCAAAAGGCTTAATTCAATAAAAACTCCGTCGCTTACAATGAATCAGCAAAGCCTGATTGAGGCTCTTTACAAGCGTGTGTGGTACAATCCGTTTCCAAAGGTAAAGCACACCGAACGTCCCGACACCGCCGCGTCAGCCATACTTGAGGGCAACATTGTGATTTTGGTTGACAACGCTCCTTCCGCATTGCTTATGCCAACCTCCATTTTTGATGTGCTCGAAGAAGCTGACGATTACTATTTTTCACCCGTTGTCGGAACATATCTCAAGCTTTCACGCTATTTCATTACAATTTTATCGGTTTTCATCACACCGCTATGGCTTCTTGCGCTGCAAAATCCTCAGCAATGCCCCGATATTTTTAAATTCATCCTTATTGACGAACCTCAAAACGTTCCTATTTTCTGGCAGTTAATATTAATGGAAATCGGCATCGACGGTCTGCGCCTTGCCGCACTCAACACACCAAATTCGCTAACAACACCGCTTAGCATAATCGGCGCAATTGCTTTAAGCGAATTTGCCGTAGAATCGGGTTGGGTGTGTATGGAAGCTATACTTTATATGGCAATCGTAACGGTTGCAAACTACACACAGCCTAACTACGAGCTTGGCTACAGCCTGAAATTCTGTAGGGTGCTGTTACTTTGTCTGACATATATATTTAATATATGGGGCTTTATTGCGGCGTTTGTAATTAATCTTCTTTTAATCTGTTTTAACAGAACGCTGTCTGGCAAAAGCTATCTTTATCCTTTGATTCCGTTTAACGCAGGAGAATTTCTTCGCAAAATAATCCGCGTAAGGAGCAGATAACTACATCAGCAGCTTTCTTGCTTTCATCACAACTTCGGCACAAAAATTCGTGGCTGATTTAAACGTGTAGTCAAACTCGCCTGCCCATGTCTTAACCTCTCCGTTAAATCCCTGCTTGAATCTGTACACTCCGTAATTGCGGTGTGTTTCATCATACCAATACGGCACACCGCAAAAATCATATATCCGCCTGCCTTGCTCGGCAGCATACCTTATCATATTCCACTGCATAAGGTAGTTAGGCATAAGTTTGCGCAAATTGTCCGACGAACAGCCGTAAACATAGCTCACGGTATCGGCGTAGTCAATAAACAGCGCACCTGACAGCGGTATTTCATCGTAATAGCACATACAAAGACCTGCACTCTCACCGAACGCGTCAAGTATTTTTGCAAAATACTCCTTTGTCCTCATATCAAATCCGTCACGGGCAGACGTTTGTTTCATAAGGCTGTCAAAATCTCCAAGAGCTTCCTTGCCGCAGAACTTACATTGAACACCCTTTCTTTCGGCAAGTCTTATGTTATATCTGCATTTCGGCTTGAAAGACTCAAAAATCTCCTGCGCAGTCCTGCCCTTTAGCTCTATTCTGTAATTTTCTCTGCACTGCGTATTCTCATAACCGACCTTTTCACCGTGATATACAAAGCCAAGCGATTTAAAATTTTCAATAGCTTCAAAGTCGTTCTCATCAATCAGCGGGTCAATTTTAAGCGTATACGCTCTGTGCTTTTTAGCAATCAGCTTTACCTGCTCAAAAATAAGATTTAATGCATTTCTGTCGTGAAAGTCGCACACAGGACCTCTCGGAGCATAAAGCATTGAGGTTTTAAGAAACGGAATTTTCTTAACCAAAATCAGCATTGTACCTACTGTATTTCCGTTTCTATCATTTGCAATGATGTACTCGCTGCTCCAGTTATCCTTAACCCTTGTCCAGCGTGACGACTGAGTAAAGCTTCCGTTTATATTCTCCGAGCAAAAACGCTCGTATTCATTTATATCCATAAAATAAGCCTCCCGTAAATTGTATAACTCAATTATACTGAAGGCTTGTTTCACACTTCATTCAAAGTTGTATACTTTTTGTAAATTTACCGATTCGTGTGCCAAAATGGCTTTACTCATCTGTATAACTTTCGGTAACACTGCTTTGTATATTACGCATATCGTAATAATCCACACCAAAAACATTTAAATTAAAGTAGTCGGGTTTAATACCAATATATGGAGATACGCTGTCATCGTCCAAACTCAAGTCGTAATATTTGCTTAGTCCTCTTACAACATCTTCATAAAGCACAGTATAATCGCCGTTTGCATCATAAAAAGGATTTTCATCATTCTCATAATCATAATTCGGTATTTCGCCGTTTACAAGAATATTAAACTGATACACCTTGTCGGTTTTGCGGTCAAACAAAATTTTAGCTTCTGTAAAATCACTGCCGTAAAATTCAACATACATAAGTCTTGCCGAAACAGGTACTCCGTCAACTGCACCGCTGACTATAACCGTTTCATAAAAAGCAGGCTTTTTTTCTATGTCGTTCATAAGCAAATCAATTGCAGAAACTGCGTAATCAGACTCCTTAAGCGAATTCTTAAGCGGATATAAAGCACCGTAAACAAGTTGAAGCAGAGTAAAATCCGATATTTCCTCTCTGTCGCCAATCCATATTGCATTTCCCGAAAATATCAAATCATAAAGCTGTTTAATTGAATTCGTGCTTTCGGTATCCTTATTAATTGCAAGCTTTTCAGGATTTGCTTCGCTTTTCTTTGAATCATTTACACTGTAATAGAAGTAGGGCAATGCGACAATTGAAAAGGTAACAATAACCGAAAGCAATGTACATAATATATATTTAACTTTCGTTTTCATCGCTTTCTTCCTCCCTTTCGACTGACGAAACTGCAACATCAAACTGCACCGTTGTACCGACGCTTTCCTTACTTTCAATTGTCAGTTTTGAATTATGCAGACGTGCAATCTCATTGCACAAAGCAAGCCCAAGCCCTGCACCGCCCATTTTTCTTGAGCGTGACTTATCAATCATATAAAACGGCTGAGTAATTTTTTCTAATTCAGCTTTCGGGATTCCCCTGCCGCAGTCAGCCACCGAAAATCTGTATCTGTCGCCGTCAATCTTACCGAAAAGGGTGATCCCCTGTCCTTTTTGCGACGCTTTGCATGCATTGTCAATGAGGTTGTAGAGGAGTGTTTTCAGCAGTGACGGCTCTGCAAATATGTATGCTTTTTCATATTTTACATGTAACTTCAAGCCGTACTTTTTCAGCAGAAATGCAACGCTTCCCCTTAACTCTTTTATTAAATGCTCTGTATTTAAATTCATGCATTTTATGTCGCTGTTTTCCATTACGATAATTTCAAGCAGATTTGCCGACAGCTTTTCAAGCCTTTTGCCCTCTCTGAAAATGTAATCGGCACATTCTCTGCGTTTGTCTGCGTCAAGCTCATAGGTTCTGAGCATATCTGCATAACCTATAACGGAGGTCAGCGGAGTTTTTAATTCGTGGGTAAAGTTTGCGACAAAATCATCCCTGTCCTGTGCTGCTTTTTTTAGCTTGTCAGTGTAGCTTTCAATATTTTCCGCCATCGTATTAAAGCTCTCTGAAAGCTCTCTTACCTCTCCTGTGCTTGACATTTCAACACGCTTTGAAAAATTTCCTCCTGCAATTTCTTTTGCCGCGTCCGAAAGCTTAACAAGCGGTCTTGTCAGAAATTTTGAAAAAAGCACAAGCACAAGCGATGAAACCATAGCCACAATCAAAAGAATAATTCGGAAAATTCCGCAGTAACTGTCACGGTTAAAATATATCTCGCTTATATCGGTAAGCGTTTCAACGTACAAATCACGATTAGAAATTGAAATATGACTTACCGCCTGAAAATAGTGTCTGCCCTTGCTCTGAGCAATTCGGTAAGAACGCATATCCTTATCAATCGCTGTAATAAACGTAATGTCGTCAAACTCGGTAAGTTGGGTTGCATTTCCGATTTTAACCTCCGTATCGGCAGAGCTTCCCGAAACCTGCTGCAAAAAGTTGTTTATAATATAGTCGAAAGAATTTTCTCCGTAACCCATCGTGTCGGCATTTGAGCAGGTTGCATACAACGAAAGCGTTATGTAGCTGTTGTTATCGTTAAGTGTGCTTGTCCTTTCCTCAAGACTGCTTGTAAAAACCGAATTTATCAACAAAAAACCGCCGATACCAAAGGAAACGATTATCATTATAAATGAAACAAAAAATATCTTCCACGCAAATTTCAAATCTTTTCCCCCTCAATATATCTGTAACCGACCTTGTACACCGACTGAATACAGTCCTTAATTCCGAGTTTTTTTCTAAGCCTTTGAATATGCAAATCAACTGTTCTTGTATCGCCCATAAACGGTTCGTGCCACACCTGCTCATAAATGGTTTCACGGTACAGCGCAATATTTTTATTCTTTACAAACAACAGCAAAAGCTCGTATTCCTTTAGGGTAAGCTCAACAATCTCGCCGTTTTTTCTTACAATTCTCGAGTTTGTGTCAATGGTTATGCCGCCCGATTTAATAATCTGCGAAGCCTTGTTATATCTGCGCAGCACCGTTTCAACCCTTGCCTGCAATTCCGCAACATCGAACGGCTTTGTTATATAATCGTCTGCACCAAGCTTTAACCCCCTTACCTTATCGGCAACGCTGTTTTTGGCTGTGATAAAAATTACGGGAGTATTGTAATTTTCAATGTATTCAATAAGTTCAAAGCCGTCAATCCCGGGAAGCATTACATCAAGAAGAATCAAATCGTATCTGTTCTGCTCAATCATATCCGCGCCCTTTTCGCCGTCCTCTGCCGTTTCGCATATATATCCGAGAGGTGAAAGAACCATTGCAATCAGCTTTGAAATATGCTCTTCGTCCTCAACAATAAGTATTTTTGTCATTTTAGCCTCCTGCTATTATGAAATTAAATCATCAAGTATGATAATTGATTTTACTAAATTATTATACCATAAAAATGTATCATAATTGTATAAAACGCACGCATATAATTTATAAAGCGTAAAGCAGGTGATTCTTTGAAAAAACAGGGAAAATTATTAAAACTTCTGAAAGCAGCAGTGTCTTTTGCGCTGCTGCTTACGGCTGTTTTCTGTGTTTTTCACCGCCTGCCTGAATGTTTCACTTCCGAGGATTCAGCCGTTCTTGCCGCAGCCTTCACGCTTACGGACGGGAAATACCCTTCCGAAACCGATAATCTTAACGACAAAAAAGAAAGTAAACCCGGCGCAGTTCAGCCCACAACTGTTTGTGAAACCAAGCCGACTGAAAAAACAACTGAAAAAGAGCGTGACAAATCGGGATATTACGACTCTTTTTCAAAGCACGAGGGTGAAACAAAATACAGCATAGCCGAAAAGAACATTTCAGGAAACGCATTAATGGTTGACAACTGCTACATAAAAAACAAAACAGGGCTTGACCTTGATTTTGAAGCAATACTTAACGACAAATTGACATTCAGCGTAAAAAAGAACACAAACTCACCCCAAGTTTTGATTTATCACACCCACACAAGCGAAGCGTATATGGACGAGGATGTGGACTACTTTTTTGAAAACTTTTACTCACGTACACAGAACAATGACTTTAACGTCACAGCCGTGGGCGACGCTATAGCCGGCAGTCTTGAAGATAAGGGTATTAAAACACTGCACGACAAAACTGTTCACGATTCCACCTACAACGGCTCCTATGACAGAAGCGTCCAGACAGTGCAAAGCGATATGAATGAATACAAGGACATAAAAGTTGTGCTGGACATTCACCGCGACGCACTCGGTACGGACGAATGTAAGATAAAGCCCGTTTTTGAATACAACGGTAAAAAGGCTGCCCAGATTATGATTTTGTCGGGCTGTGATACCGATGGTGAAAGGGGCTTTGACAACTGGCAAAACAACCTCAATTTTGCCTTGAAAATCCAAAACACGGCAGAAAAGATGTACCCCGGTATGACTCGCCCTATAAGCTTTGATTACTTTGCTTACAACGAGTATGTATGCGACGGCTCGCTTCTGATTGAAGTCGGCGCAGAGGCAAACTCTATTGAAGAGGCGGTATATACCGGTCAGCTGCTCGGAAATGTTTTGTATGAGGTTTTAAAATAAACCAGGGCGGTCATATATGCAGCCGCCCTGAAATTATGATTAAAATTTTACGGTAAATGTTGTTCCTGCTTCACTGCTCTCAACGGTAACGCTTCCGCCGTGACGTTCAGTAATATGCTTTACAATCGCAAGTCCGAGTCCAGTACCGCCGGTTTCCTTTGAACGGCTTTTGTCAACACGGTAAAAGCGTTCAAAAATTCTCTTGTGATGTTTTTCGGGAATTCCGATTCCCGTGTCAGACACCTTGACAATTGAGTTTTCATCCGTATCTTCAACCTTGATTTTCACCTTTCCGTTCGGTCGGTTGTACCTTATGGCATTGTCACACAGATTGTAAATAAGCTCGTAAAGCTGATTGCGGTTTCCGTTAATTACCGTTGTTTCAACCTCGACCGACATGGTAATGCCGTGCTTTTCGGCGTTTGAGCGCAAATCCTCGGCAACTTCGCAGGCAACTCCAGAAAGATCAACAGGAACAAACTCCTCCTCGGACAGGCTCTCATCAAGCTGTGAAAGCTTCATAATATCTCCGATTAGTGAAAGCAGTCTGCCCGATTCCTTTTGAATTTTCCCCGCAAAGCCCTGAACGTCGTCGGGACGTGCAAGGCCGCTTGCAATAATCTCGGCATATCCCGAAATTGAAGTCAGCGGAGTTTTCAGCTCGTGGGTAACGTTTGCAGTAAATTCACGGCGCATTTTTTCAGCCTTTTTCTTTGCCGAAACATCTATAATAATACAGATAACACCGTTTTGCTTATTGTTTGAGTAAACGGGATTTGTAATAATCTGCAAAACTCTGCCGTTTATCGTCATATCGCCGCTCTTGCCGTTACCCTCAAGCGCGCTGTCAACACATTCAATAACCGTTTCGTTGCGCGAATAAGCAAGCAGGCTTTTTCCTGCAACTTCACCCTTATCGGCACCGACAAGTTTTGTTGCAGAATTGTTGCTCATCAATACGTTTTTGTCCATATCAATCAAAATAAAGCCCTCGGACATATTCTCAATCAACGTGGCAATCTTGTCTTTTTCAAGCTGTAGCTTTCGCATCTGCTTGCGGATTTCCTTTTGCTGATTGTTGATTGTTTCGGCAAGAGGAACAAGCTCCTCATAGGGAGTGTTCTGAAGATTTTCCGACATATTTTCAATCGGCTCAATAATTTTTCTCGTTGCACGCCTTGAAAGTGCAATGCAGATTACAAAAACAATCAAGATTATAAAAATAATTACAGGCAGTATTTTCAGAAAAACGCTTATTACGCTTCCGTAAGTTTTAGCCACTCGTAAAACATTTCCGCCGTCGGTTTTAATAGCATAATAATACGTATTGCTATTTAGTGTCAGCGACATACGACTGCTTATGCCAACGCCGTTTTCAAGCGCCTCTTTAAATTCCGGACGGTCATTGTGATTAGGGAGCAGGGAAGCGTCGCTTTTGCTGTCATAAATCACACTGCCGTTGGGTGCAATAAGCGTAACTCGAACGTCTTTATTTGAAATTATGGATTCAAGTGATTTTACTTTGTCAACATCATACGTTTTTGCAATAGTTTGCGCCAGCATAGTAAGGTCTGATGACTCCTGCTTTGAAAACACAACCCAAAAAGCGGCTGTCATAAAAACAGCCGTGAGTAATATTGAAACCGTCGCCACAACGGCAAATCTTTTTAACAGCTTTTTTCGCATCTGCATTCAATTACTCACCCGCCTTGTAACCGACATTTCGGACGGTTTTAATAAGGTTTCCGCAGTTTCCAAGCTTCTGGCGCAAAGTTGTGATATGCATATCAACGGTTCTGCTCTCACCCTCAAAGTCATATCCCCACACGTTTAAGATAATATTCTCACGTGTAAGCGCCATACCCTTGTTTTTAAGCAGATATTTTAAAAGCTCATACTCCTTGAATGTAAGCGTGCAGGGTTCACCGTCGCTTGTTACGGTGTGCTTTGAATCGTCAAAAACAATTCCGCCCAGTGTAATAACATCAAGCTTGTTTTCAACGGAACATCTTCTTAAAATAGCACGCACTCTTGAAATAAGCTCAAGCACCGAAAACGGCTTTGTAATATAGTCGTCGGCACCCATATCCAGACCTTTTACCTTGTCCATTTCACTGCCTTTTGCCGTAACAAGAATAACCGGCACAGATTTTGTAACTGCGTCCTGTCTTAACTTTTCAAGCACCGAAAAGCCGTCAAAATCGGGGAGCATTACGTCAAGAATTACAAGCTTAGGTATCTCAACGGTGCAGGCTTTAAAAAAGCTTTTGCTCTCGGCAAAGCTCTGCACCTCATATCCGCTGTTTTTCAGCGCATAAGTTTCAAGTGCCCTGATGTCATTATCATCTTCAACAATATAAATAAGCATTATAATTGACTCCTGTTTAGCTTTATTGTTTATATTATAACACAGCCAAAAAAAATGTAAATAAGGGAAAACTCAAAGTTCTCTGCTTCCGGTAATTGAAAACGCAATCCATTCTGCAATATTAACGGCGTGATCGCCTATTCTTTCAAGGTACTTAGCAATAAGCATAAGGTCAATTGCCTCCGCACCGAGCGCCTTATCACGCCGGATTATATCAACTGTTTCTTCCTTAACCTTGTTAAACAGCTCGTCAATAACGTCATCTCTTTTGCTTACAGTCTTAGCAAGGTCAAAGTCTTTTTTTACAAAGGCGTCAACTGCAAGAGTAACCATTTTCGACGCCTCAGACGCCATTTCATCAATGTGAGTTACGTTAACCACATTGTTTCTGCTCTTTATATACTGCGAAACCTCGGCAATATCAATCGCCTGATCGCCTATTCGCTCAAGGTCGGTAATAATTTTAAGTGCAGAAGAAACCTCACGTAAATCATGTGCAACAGGAGCCTGATGAAGTAAAAGTCTTATACAGTGATTCTGAATCTTTCTTTCTGATGTATTAATCAGCTCCTCCTGCTCTCTTGCCTTATCCAAAAGCTCTTTGCTGTTGTTTGCTATGATTTCCACGGCGTTTTTAATTGCACCCTCAACAAGAGTACCCATACCGACAAGTTGATTGTTAAGATTTGCAAGTTCTAAGTCAAAGTATTCTCTCATTAGCCGAACCTTCCCGTAATATATTCTTCCGTGCGTTTATCCTGCGGGGATGAAAACACAGCGTTGGTGGTGTTGTACTCAACCATTTCTCCCAGCAGGAAAAATGCAGTGTTGTCGGAAATACGCAATGCCTGCTGCATATTATGAGTAACCATAATAATTGTATATTCTTTTTTAAGTTTAAGACAAAGCTCTTCAATTTTGCCCGTAGAAATCGGATCAAGTGCAGAGGTTGCCTCGTCCATAAGCAAAACCTCAGGCTTTACCGCAAGCGCCCTGGCAATGCAAAGCCTTTGCTGTTGGCCGCCCGAAAGACCGAGCGCGCTCTTTTTGAGCCTGTCTTTTAGCTCATCCCAAATAGCGGCGTCTTTCATCGACTGCTCAACAATTTGGTCAAGCTCGCTTTTTTTCTTTATTCCGTGAGTTCTCGGACCGAAAGCGATATTGTCATACACGCTCATAGGAAATGGGTTTGCTTTCTGAAAAACCATACCTACTCTTTTGCGCAAAACGTTTATATCCATATCGCCGTAAATATCTGTTCCGTCAAGTCTAATGTCGCCTGTAATCTTACAGCCTTCAACAAGGTCGTTCATTCTGTTGAGTGATTTAAGCAGAGTTGACTTACCGCAGCCCGACGGTCCGATAAAAGCAGTAATTTTGTTTTTCGGCATATACAAAGTCACATCTTTAAGTGCGTGAAACTTGCCGTAATAAAGATTCATATTATCAATAGTAAATTTATCCATCCGTTAATATTATCCTTTCTTAGTCCCGAGTTTTTTTGCTATAAATGCCGAAAGCGTGTTAATTATGAACACAATCAAAAGCAAAACAACAGCTGTTCCCCATGCCTGGTCGGTGTGAAGCCCCTCGTTTGTGAGGACGTACATATGCACAGCAAGTGAACGTCCGGAATTGAACAAACCGGTTGCATAGCCTGTTGCAGAGCCGTAGGTATAAATCAAAGCAGCAGTTTCACCGACAATTCTTCCCACCGCAAGGATAATGCCTGCAAAAATTCCCGGTACAGCGCTCGGAAGAATAATCCTTATGATTGTTCTCAGCTTTCCTGCGCCCAAACCGTAACTGCCCTCTCGGTAAGAGTCGGGAACTGTAAGAAGTGCCTCCTCAGTTGTGCGCATAATAGTTGGCAAAACCATAATTGCAAGGGTAAACGCGCCTGCAAGCAGAGAATATCCCCAGTTAAGCGTATAAACAAAAAGCAGCATACCGAAAAGTCCGTAAACAATTGACGGGATACCTGCAAGTGTTTCAGCCATTGTGCGAATGACCTTTACAAGCTTATTGCCCTTTTTGGCATACTCGGCAAGGTAAATTGCCGCACCTACACCAAACGGAACGGCTATTAAAAGGGTGAGCAGTGTGAGCACTACTGTGTTAATGATTGACGGCATACACGAAACATTGTCGCTGTCGTATGTAAGTGCAAAAAGCTCGGGAGTGAGGTTGGGAATTCCTCTTACAAGAACGTATACAATAATAAACACAAGCGCCGCTGCTGAAAGCAAAGCCGCTAAAGCAACCAGTAAAAGCATAACAAGAGATAGCGGTTTCCTTTTATACGAAATCATACGCTGTTTAAAGGTGACCTTGTTAATCGGCATAATATCATCAGTCACCGCCGAATTATTCATATCAGTCATGCTTTTCACTCCTACTCTTTATAGCCTGCATTGAAAGTGTAATAAGCAGGATAAATACAAACAGCACGACACCTGTTGCAATAAGTGTTTGGCGGTGCAAGCCTGTTGAATATCCCATTTCAAGCACAATGTTTGCAGTCAGCGTTCTGAGTCCATCGGTAAGCTTGGTGGGAATCTGAACCTGATTTCCTGCAATAAGCACAACCGCCATTGTTTCACCGAGCGCTCTGCCTATTCCTAGAACAACCGCTGCAAGCACACCCGACTTTGACGCAGGAAGAATCGTTTTGAAAACGCTTCTTTCCTTTGTTGCTCCAAGTGCGAGCGCACCTTCAAAATAGCTTTCGGGTACTGCTCTTATTGCAGATTCCGAAACGCCTATGATAGTCGGGAGAATCATAATGCCGAGAACGATTGACGCTGCAAGCCAGCTTGAACCAAAACCACCGAAATTGTCACGAATAAACGGAACTATCACCATAAGACCGAAAAATCCGTAAACAACAGAAGGAATACCTGCAAGCAGCTCGGTGGCAGGTTTCAATATTTTATATATAGGTTTCGGACAGAACCTTGCAAGGAAAACTGCTGTCAGAATACCAATCGGAACACCGATTACGACAGCCCCTGCCGTAACGTATACGCTTGCCACAATCATATCGAATATACCGTAGCTTGCAGGTACGTTTGTAGGCGCCCACTTCTGACCAAAGATAAAATCAAAAAATCCGATTTCCGCTATCGCAGGCACGCCGTTAATAAACAGGAAAATACATATTACTGCAACTGATGCAATGCTTGCAAGGGCTGTCAGGAAGAAAACTCCCTGCATAGCCCTTTCTCTGAATGTTTTCAGTTTCATTTAATTACGTCACTCCAAACAGTTGTTTCACCTGTATAAATTGTTCTGATTTGGTCAACTGTGAGATCATCACAGGTGTTATCTTTGTTTACAATAATTGCAATACCGTCTTTTGCAATTGTAATTGACTCAAGTGAACCGGCTTCCTCGTCCTTTAATTCACGTGAAGCCATACCGATATCACAAGTACCCTCCATTGCCGCCTGCATACCTGCCGACGAGTCAGAAGTCTGAATTTCTATTTTTGCGTTTGTGTTAATCTTCTGGTAAGCCTCTGCAAGCTTTTCCATTACCGGAGCTACAGAAGATGAACCTGCAACGCTGATTTTACCTTCAGGCTTTTTACCGCTGTAAGCTGCGCTCTCTGAAACCGAAACATAACCCTCTTCCGATACAACAGCCTGACCGTCAGTGCTTAAAATGTAGTCAACAAAGTCCTGTGCAACTTCACTTAATTTACCCTTGTATGCAATGTTGAACGGACGGCTGATTGCATAGTCGCCGGACTTTACATTTTCTGCATTAACTTCAACCGAACCAATCTTAACAGCCTTTACGGTGTCGTTTAATGAACCGAGTGAAATATAGCCGATTGCTGCGTCGTTATCCTTTACATTTGTGATAACAGCCTCTGTGCTGTTGATTGTAACAGCAGATGAAGTTGTTTTGTCAGTCTTTGTGTCGCCGTCCTTAACAAGAACACCCGTAAGCTCTGTGAAAGCGTCTCTTGTGCCTGAGCCTTCTTCTCTTGTAACAACAGCAATTGTTTTTCCTGAGTCAAATGCTGCGCCTGATGCTTTAGATGAGTTTGATGATGAATTTCCACCGCAACCTGCAAATGCTGTAACTGCAAGAGCACCTGTTACTGCAATTACCGTAATTTTGCTTAATACATTTTTCATTTTTAAATTCTCCTTAAAATATTTCTCTTTTTCATTATGTACTTCATCGTACAGCTATAGTTTATTTGTATTTTGTAAAAAGCAGAACGGCTCATATGTAAAAACAACGTAAAATAAAATATAGATTTTGTATAGTAATCAGGTATTTTACAAAATTGCGTGACAATGCACATTTTTTATGGTATAATAACACAAAACAACGTTATCGATTTAAACCGATAAAATGTGTTTATAAATGAAATACAACATATTGGAGGTCATAATAATGGCAGAAAACAAAATCCCTTACAAAATCTACCTTGATGAAAAGGAAATTCCGTCACAGTGGTATAACGTAAGGGCAGATATGAAAAATAAGCCTGCTCCGCTTCTTAACCCTGCTACTTTTCAGCCGATGAAAGCAGAAGAGCTTTATCCCGTGTTCTGCAAGGAGCTTGTTGCACAGGAACTTAACGACACAGACGCATACATTGACATTCCTAAGGAAATACAGGACTTTTACAAGATGTACCGTCCCTCTCCGCTTATTCGTGCATACTTTCTTGAAAAGGCACTCGACACACCGGCTAAGATTTATTATAAATTTGAAGGCAACAACACAAGCGGAAGCCACAAACTCAACAGCGCAATTGCTCAGGCGTATTACGCAAAAAAGCAGGGTTTAAAGGGCGTTACAACCGAAACAGGCGCAGGTCAGTGGGGCACAGCTCTTTCAATGGCCTGCTCATACTTCGGACTTGACTGCAAGGTATTTATGGTAAAGGTTTCCTACGAACAAAAGCCGTTCAGACGTGAGGTTATGAGAACCTACGGCGCAAGCGTTACTCCCTCTCCGTCAACAACTACAGAAGTCGGCAAAAAAATTCTTGAGGCTCACCCGGGCACAACCGGCAGTCTTGGCTGTGCAATTTCCGAAGCAGTTGAAGCCGCAACAACAACCGAAGGTTACCGTTATGTTCTCGGCAGTGTGCTCAATCAGGTTCTTCTTCATCAGTCTGTTATCGGTCTTGAATCAAAGGCTGCTCTTGACAAATACGGCGTAAAGCCCGATATTATTATCGGCTGTGCCGGCGGCGGTTCAAACCTCGGCGGACTAATCTCTCCGTTTATGGGTGAAAAACTCAGAGGCGAGGCTGACTACAGAATTATTGCAGTAGAGCCTGCTTCCTGCCCGAGCTTTACAAGAGGTAAGTTTGCATACGACTTCTGCGACACGGGTATGGTATGTCCTCTTGCAAAGATGTACACACTCGGCAGTAACTTCATTCCCTCTTCAAACCACGCAGGCGGACTTCGCTACCACGGTATGAGTTCAACTCTTTCACAGCTCTACCACGACGGACTTATGGAAGCAACCTCGGTTGAGCAAACGTCGGTATTTGCCGCAGCAGAGCAGTTTGCAAGAGTTGAAGGAATTCTGCCTGCTCCCGAAAGCAGCCACGCAATCAGAGTTGCAATTGACGAGGCGCTCAAGTGCAAGGAAACAGGCGAAGAAAAAACCATTCTCTTTGGTCTTACCGGTACAGGTTACTTTGATATGTTTGCTTATCAGAAATTCAATGACGGCGAAATGAGCGATTACATTCCCACCGACGAAGAGCTTCAAAAAAGCTTTGACACTCTTCCCAAGGTTGACTGATTTGAAATATTCAGAAGTTGTATTATATTCTGTAGGGAGCGACGCTCTTGTCGCTCCCTTTTTCTACACAAATATGCCATATATAAAATTTAATTAAATTTATGAGGTAAATTATGCAGTTCGGTATGCCCTCTCTTATTGAAAATAAAACGCTTGAAGATAATCTTCTCCTTTGCAAACAATGCGGCTTTAATTTTGTCGAGCTTAATATGAATCTGCCCGAATATCAGGTTGAATCACTTGAAAATACTAAAAGACTTTCAAGCCTCGCCAATACTTTCGGCGTATATTTTACAATTCACCTTGACGAAAATCTGAATGTCTGCGATTTCAACACCTCAGTTGCAAATGCATATCTTGAAACCGTAAAACGCACAATTGACGTTGCACAAATGCTCAGCGCACCAATACTGAATATGCATATGCATTCGGGCGTTTACTTTACCCTGCCCGACAAAAGGGTTTATCTGTTTGAAAAGTACAGCGATTATTATGCGGAAAAAATCACGCAGTTTTCCGAAATGTGCAACAGAGAAATCGGAAACGGCAATCTTAAAATCTGCATTGAAAACACCGATGGCTACACCGAATACCAGAAAAAAGCGATTGAATTTCTGATGAAAAGCAACTGCTTCGGCTTAACATGGGACATCGGACATTCGCATGGTGTAAATGACGTTGACGAACCCTTTATAATGAAAAATATTTCAAAGCTTATGCATTTTCATATTCATGACGGAATTGGCAGTAAAAATCATATGACGCTCGGAACAGGTGAAATTGATTTAACCCAAAGGCTTTCCGTTGCTGAAAAATGCAATGCACGGTGTGTTGTAGAAACAAAAACCATTGACTCGCTTATTAAATCGTCAGAATTTCTGAAAAACAACGGATACATATAGAAAACAAAAAACCGGTTCAGATTACACACTCCGTAATCCGAATCGGCTTTTCTTTATTATATCAATTTTTCCATTTTACACGGTTATATAAAATATATACAACTTATTCCATAAATCCAAATTTCACTCTTCACGCTCCGCATTAAATCACAAAACCTCCGTTTACACCGAGTATTTGTCCTGTTATAAATTTTGCCTTGTCACTGCACAAAAATACCGCCGCATCTGCAATATCCTTAGGCGTTCCGAGGGCATTAAGCGGAGTTTCCTCTTTCAGTTCATTTACTGTCTGCTCGTCAAAGGACTTCATCATATCTGTCATAACAACTCCCGGGCAAATGCAGTTGACACGCACTCCCGACAAGCCGACTTCTTTTGCAAGAGCCTTTGTAAGTCCTATTACGCCTGCCTTTGCGGCGCTGTAATGCACCTCGCAGGACGCGCCGACCTGCCCCCACATTGAGCTGATATTCAGAATAACTCCGTTATGTTTTTTAATCATATACCTGTTAAGTGCTTCCTGCGTGCAGTTGAAAACTCCGTCAAGGTTTACGCCGAGCATTGCTTTCCAGTCGTCAGACGTTATTTCGGTAAAAAGCTTTTGCTGAGCAATTCCCGAATTGTTCACAAGCACGTCAATGCCGCCTATAGTGTTGTCGATTGTGTCAAACATTTCGCATACTGACTGCCTGTCCGACACATCAGCCTGCACCGCAAGCGCACCTGCTCCGTAACTATCGCAAAGGATTTTTGCGAGATTCTGCGCCGAATTTATATTTTTATGACAGTGGACTGCTACATTACAGCCTGCCTGCGCAAACGCAACGCAGATTGCCGAGCCTATTCCGCCCGAACCGCCTGTAACAAGGACATTTTTCATAACATCACCCTTAATTCAATTTACAATTAACAATTTATAATTCACAATTATAATGTTATAATTATAACATCATTTCTGAAATTAGCAAACTATGTTTTATTGCAACAATTACAAAAACATATCTTGTCATCAGCATATTTTCTATTTGTACTTATTTGAAAAATATGATAAAATATTGTGGATAAATCACAAAACGGAGGATATAACATTATGAAAAAAATCATAAGCATAGCGCTTTGCGTCCTAATTGCTGTTCTCGGCGTTGTTTCAACAAGTGCCGCAGAAACCTTCAGCGGTGTAATTTCTCAAAAACCGTATTTTGAGCTTATCGGCGAAAAGGTTTACGTTCCGAACAACACCATTATGAAATACGCATATAACATTCCGTCAAACTATCAATATTATCTGCAACTCAAAAACAGAAGTAATGAAAACAACAAAATCGACATCAAATTCACCGACTGTAACGGAAGTACAAAGCTTGTCAGCGGAGTAAACGCAGAATATGACATCTTTTCATATAACCGCAACGGCGGATCTTCAACCTGCATCCCCCACTCATACAATAATACCGGTGCATATTATCAGAAAGTAAAAGTAAAACTTTCAGACTTCTGCAACTACTTCAATGAGGACGGCTCTCGCACCCTCACATTTCAAAAAAAGGACGGCACAAATGACACCCATAATTATGATTTCACCGACGGACCAACATATAAATCAGGCTTGATTATAACAAGCGGTGCTGCAATGACCGCCGTTATTCCTAAAAAGGACGGCACAGCTGAATTTTACATCAAGCTTACCGTAGGAAAAAGCGATGTTGAGTTCTACACAAGTATTTCAGCATATTTAGCTCCGACATCCTACAGCACCGGTTCCCTTGAAGCCCCTTTAAGTTTAGGTATAGGCAACGTAAACCTTGACTATTATTTAGACATAAATGATGCAACAGATATTCAAAAAATGCTCGTAAACAACAGCCGTACCGACAAGCTCTACAGATTTCTTGCAGATGCAAACGGCGACGGAATAATAAATGTTCTTGATGCAACAGCAATTCAAAAAGCACTTGCCTCATAAGCAAATAAAGTTAATATAACAAAACAAGGTACAGCCGGCTGACTGTACCTTATTTTTATCTTTAATCTATTTTCCGTCCGCAATTTCTGCGATATTTTCAATTATCTGGGCAATCTTTATCTGCTGGTTGTCGGGGATTTTTTTCAATGCATTTTCAATTCTCACCTTAGCCTGAGCATTAGCACTTTCGGTTTCGTTTTCAAAGCACAGCATTTCGTTCACCGCCACGCCGAGAGCATTGCAGATTTTATAAAGCGTGTCAATAGTCGGGCATTTCTCCCCACGCTCCAACCTGCCGAGGTAGGCAGGGTGAAGTCCTGCCGACAAAGACAAAGCCTCCTGACTTATGTCCTTTTTCAACCTAAGCTTTCTTATGTTCATTCCTATTTCTCTGGTTAATTCTTCTCTTTCCATAAAACTATTCCTGCCCTAAAGGTATTGATATATGTATCATATTATACATTTGTCACGCTATCAATCACCTAAAAGGTATAAAATATTATCTAAAAGTATTGACAAGATGTGTCCAAAAGTGTATACTTTAGACACTATAGAGTATATTTTATGCTATATAGGTGTTGCTTATCCATTAATTCATTACTTTCTTGATGGATAAATTTAAAAAAGAAAAAGGAGAGTTTTTATGTCATCATTATTGTTCAAATCAAAAGGAATACGAGGTTCACACAAATGCGTAATGTTTGTCTGCGATATAATTTTACTCATTTGCGGTGTTGCAGGAATATTTCTGTCACAAATAAAACATGCAACCCATAGAGCAACAATTTCAACTACAGCAGGAAATATAATATCATCCGGTGATTTAGGCGGCGGATATGTATTAAAAGAAAATGCACGAAATATAGTTTTGATTATTTCCATAATATTGATTATTCTTGCACTTCTTTATCTTGAATCAATTATTATGTCGAATAAATCATATATAAAGGTTTTTGACAACCATATTGAAGCAATACAATATGCGGCATTTTTTATCATAATAAAAAAGCCTTTAAATATTACTTATGATAAAATAAAAGATGTTGAGTATATTGCTCCAACTGGTACTCTAAATACGGATAAAATAGTCATTTACACAAATCACGGCAAACCGGTGCTTGTTGTTAAAGACACCGAAGAAGCATATAGAATAATAAAAAACAAGATCACAACCCCTTAATAAACATTATAAGTAAAACAAGGTACAGCCAACTGACTGTACCTTGTCTTTTTCCTATCAAATATATTATTTCTTCCTGAAACCGTCTTTAAGGCTTACGCTTCTGTTGAACACAAGATGTTCCTTTGAGCTGTCTTTGTTGTCAACACAGAAGTAGCCGAGCCTCATAAACTGGAAGCTCTTCGGTGCTTCGGCACTTTCAAGACTCTTTTCAGCCTTGCAGTTTTTAAGAATTTCAAGCGAATTCGGATTGAGGTAATCAAGGAAATTCCTGTCGCCGACATCTGGGTCAGGTACGGTAAAGAGGTTATCGTAAAGCCTTACCTCTGCATCGGCGCAGTTGTTTGCGTCAACCCAATGGATAGTACCCCTAACCTTTCTGCCGTCGGGAGTATTTCCGCCCCTTGTTTCGGGGTCGTACTCTGCGTAAACCTCAATGACATTGCCGTTTTCGTCCTTTTTACAGCCTGTACATTTTACAATATACGTTCCCTTTAAGCGCACTTCATTACCGGGATAAAGGCGCTGATACTTTTTAATCGGCTCCTCCATAAAGTCCTCAGCTTCAATGTAGCTTTCTCTTGAAAACGTAACGGTACGCGTGCCGTCCTCAGGGCGGTTGGGGTTGTTTTCAACCTCAAATTCTTCTGACTTGCCCTCGGGATAGTTAGTAAGCACAAGCTTAATCGGGTGAATTACGCACATAACACGCTGTGCAGTTTCATTCAAATCGTCACGCAGGCAATGCTCCAAAAAGCTGTATTCAACAATTGAATTAACCTTTGAAACGCCAATCTGGTCAATAAACGAACGGATTGACTTGGGAGTATAGCCGCGTCTGCGAAGTCCGCAGAGCGTCGGCATTCTCGGGTCATCCCAGCCGTCTACGTATTTCTTTTCCACAAGCTCACGCAGTTTGCGCTTTGACATAACCGTGTTGTTAATTCCGAGCCTTGCAAACTCAATCTGACGAGGTTTACAGGGTGAGGAAATATTGTTAATAACCCAGTCATACAAAGGACGGTGAGCTTCAAATTCAAGTGAGCAAAGGCTGTGAGTAATTCCCTCAATTGCATCTTCAATCGGGTGAGCAAAGTCGTACATAGGGTAAATGCACCACTTATCGCCTGTCCTGTGGTGGTGCAGACGGTTAATTCTGTAGATAACGGGGTCACGCATATTGAAGTTGCCCGAAGCAAGGTCAATCTTCGCGCGAAGCGTCATCTTGCCGTCCTCAAATTCGCCGTTTTTCATACGTTCAAACAAATCCAGGCTTTCCTCAATCGGGCGGTCACGGTACGGGCTTTTTGCAGGAGTCTGCGTATCGCCCCTGTACTCTCTCATCTGTTCAGGTGTAAGCTCGCAGACATAGGCAAGCCCCTTTTTAATCAACTCAACAGCATACCCGTACATCTGCTCAAAATACTCCGATGCATAGTAAAATCTGTCATCCCAGTCAAAGCCGAGCCATTTAATATCTTCTTTGATTGCGTCAACATACTCAACGTCCTCTTTGGTGGGATTTGTATCGTCCATACGAAGGTTGCAGATTCCGCCAAACTTTTCGGCTGTACCAAAGTCAATGCAGATAGCCTTTGCGTGACCTATGTGCAGATAGCCGTTAGGCTCGGGAGGAAAACGAGTATGAACCTTTTTGCCCTCAAATCTGCCGTTTTCGGCAATATCCTCATTTATAAAATCGTGAATGAAGTTGTTCTGCATAACCTCTTCATTTTCAATATTCTTAATGTCGTCAGCCATAAAAACTGTCCTTTCTGCCTTTACAATTTACAATTTAAAATTTAAAATTAACAATTATGGGTAGCTTTACTCAGAATTTACATTTAGTCATATATTGTAGGGAACGGTCTTGACCGTTCCGAATCCCATAGAAGTTGGTTTTAATTCTGCGGAACGGTCAAGACCGTTCCCTACACACGTGATATATAAAATAAATTATTGAGTTAAAATTTTAAGTCCCTTTTCAAGTCTTCTCAGCGATTCATCTCTTCCCAATATATCAAGAATCTCAATTGCGCCGCCGGGAGTAACCGTTTTACCTGCCGCCGCAATTCGTACCGGCCACATAACAGTTCCGTTTTTTAGCTCCTTTTCAACAGCCATATTGATAAGGCAGTCGTGAACAGAATCAGCCGTCCACTCGGGCAAAGCCTTCAATCTTTCGTAAGCCTCTTTAAGTACAACGGGAGCGTTTTCAAGGTTAGTTTTACTCTTTTTATTCACAAAAAGCTCCTTGCCGTATTCGGGAAGCTGAGCAAAGAAATCGAGCATCTCGGGAATTTGCGTAAGCTGGGTTGTACGCTTCTGCAAAATCTCTGCAAATTTTAAATACGGCATTTCCATGTCACCGAAAACCTTTTTATAGTACGGCATTGCAACCTCTGTAAACTGTTCGGGAGTCATCGCCTTGATGTACTCGCCGTTAAACCACGACAGCTTGTCATAGTCAAATACTGACGGTGATTTGCTGATTCCGCAAACGTCAAATTCTTTTTCAAGCTCTGCAAGAGTAAAAATCTCCTGATTATCCTTTGGGCACCAGCCTAAAAGCGCAATGTAATTGATAATAGCCTCGGGCAGATAACCCTCGTCAATCAAATCGTAAAATCCCGTTGCGCCGTGGCGCTTTGACAGCTTTGAAACATTGCCGTCCTCATCCTTGCCCATAATAAGCGGAAGATGAATATATGTCGGAATTTCCCAGCCAAAAGCCTCATAAAGAAGATTGTACTTCGGTGTGGAGCTTAAATACTCACAGCCACGCACAACGTGAGTAATTCCCATTGTGTGATCGTCAATTACGTTTGCAAAATTATAAGTCGGATAGCCGTCAGTCTTTATCAGAATCTGATCCTGCAACTCAGAATTGTCAACGGTAATCTCACCGAAAACTGCGTCAACAAAAGTAGTACTTCCCTCAACAGGCATTTTTTGGCGGATAACATACGGCACACCCTCCGAGAGCAATCTGTCAATTTCCTCCTGCGGCAAATCACGGCAATGACGGTCATATCCGCCGCCCACAGTGTCGCTCTGGAGCTTTTCAAGGCGCTCCTTTGAACAGAAACAGCGGTAAGCCTTGCCCTCTTTAATAAGCTGTTCTGCATATGGCAGGTACATTCCCTTTCTCTCAGACTGAACATACGGGCCGAAATCGCCGCCGATGTCTGGACCTTCATCATGCTTAAGACCCGCAAGCTTCATTGTATTGTAAATGACGTCAACCGCACCCTCAACAAGGCGATCACGGTCGGTGTCTTCAATTCTCAAAACAAATTTTCCGTTCTGCGATTTTGCAACAAGATACTCATAAAGAGCCGTTCTCAAATTACCCACATGCATAAATCCCGTAGGACTGGGAGCATATCTTGTGCGAACAGTTTTGTCTGACATTGCGTTCACTCTCCAAAATAAATAATAATAATTATACTTTTTTAGTATACCACACAATACGTGGATTTTCAATTATTTTCCGCACAAATGAAAGCAATAAAAAACGGAGTCTGACAGACTCCGCTTTATGCTGATTATTATTTCACCTTTGTAAATGTAAACGACGTATATTCTCCGCCGTAATTTAACGACAAAGTCAGGTTGCCGCTGTCGTAATCAAGCTTATAATCCTCGCCGTTTATCTGAATATCAACGGACGTACCGTTAAAAACGTACGAGCTTTCGTCACTGATTCCGGCCAGCGTAGCCGTACACTTTCCGTCATCGGTAAAGACAAATCCAAACTTATCCTTTTCAATTTCAAGCTCATCATACTTAATCGTTTCGCCGTTGATCGTTGCCGTAGTGGGAGTCCACTCGCCAACAATCTCTGAATTTTTATTATCGGAACACCCGACAAACATAAATGCCGCAAATAAAACACAAATAAATAAGGAAACCGCTTTTCTACCCATTACGTTGTACCTCACACATCATCCTGACTATATTTTATCATTTTAAAGCACTTTCGTCAAATAAAATATTGGGGTAATTTTTAATGAAAAGAAATATACAAAAGCCAATCTATGTGTATTTTAAAAGACTTTTTTAGGCGTACTTTTCATTATACCATTAATAAAAGTAAAATCTATCTGCAAAATGCAAGAAAAAAGGTTAAAAAAATGCAAATAAATGTTGAGATTGAGCATATGGAAATTTGCAGATTTACTTTTTGCAATATTTGGAAATAATAATTGCATTTTAGCTTGAAAAAATAAACTACAAGTGTTATAATGCATTTGTATCTGGAAAATGTGATACTATACATTATAAAAGATAAGATAAGGAGTAGATTTTATGTCAACAAAAGCTTATTATCCTTTGAACGAAATCGGCAAAGGCAAGCCTGGTTTCTCAAAAACAAGGTCAATCATTGAAGCTGCATTCTACGGCAACAATGTTGTACCCGTAAACACACTTAAAGAAGCATACAACCTTGCAAAGAACTCACCAGGTACAATTGTTACCGATATGCCTGTTTACAGAGGCGAAGAGTTTGGTCTTGACAAAGACGCAAAGGTTCTTCTTTTTAACGACGGCGCTATCACAGGCAGATACGCTGCTGCACGCCGTATTGCAGGCGAACCAGGCGTTGACTGCGAAGCACTTGATAAGGTAGCTATGGACGCTGTATACAGCGCTCGTTACAAGAAAATGTATCACGCAACCTGTTATGCAGGTCTTGACCCTGAATTTATGGTTAAGGTTCACCTTCTCATTCCCGAAGGTGAAGAAAATATTATGTATTCCTGGATGCTCAACTTCCAGTATATGTCAGACGAGTACGTTAAGATGTACAAGGATTCAAAGCCCGTAGGCGACGGCAAAGAACCCGACATCTACATCTTCTCAGATCCTCAGTGGACTCCCGTTGAGCACCCTGGCGTAAGCTTTGACTGTCTCAGTGACCCTGCAAAGAAAACTCTCTGTTACTTCAACACAGAAACAAACTGCGCCTGTATCCTCGGTATGAGATACTTCGGCGAACACAAGAAGGGCACACTTACTATGGTATGGGCAATCGCTAACCGCAACGGCTACGCTTCATGCCACGGCGGTCAGAAAGAGTATCTCCTTGCTGACGGCAGAAGATACGTTGCTTCCGTATACGGTCTTTCAGGTTCGGGTAAGTCAACTCTTACTCACGCTAAGCACGGCGGCAAGTATGAAATCAAAGTTCTCCATGACGATGCATTTATCATCAACACAGATACCTGCGCATCAATCGCAATTGAGCCGACATACTTCGACAAGACAGCCGACTATCCTACAGGCTGCCCCGACAACAAGTACCTTCTTACAGCTCAGAACTGTTCTGCTACTCTTGATGAGGACGGCAAGGTTCAGCTCGTAACAGAGGACATCAGAAACGGTAACGGCAGAGCTATTAAGTCAAAGCTCTGGTCACCCAACCGTGTTGACAAGATTGACGAACCTGTTAACGCTATCTTCTGGATTATGAAGGATCCCACAATTCCTCCCGTTGTAAAGCTTAAGGGTGCTTCTCTTGCTTCAGTAATGGGTGCAACACTCGCAACAAAGAGATCTTCTGCTGAAAGACTTGCTCCCGGCGTTGACCCCAACAAGCTCGTTGTTGTTCCCTACGCTAATCCGTTCAGAACTTATCCTCTTGCTAATGACTACTCAAAGTTCAAGAAACTCGTTGAGGAAAAGAACGTTGACTGCTACATCGTAAACACAGGCGACTTTATGGGCAAGAAAGTTCAGCCTAAGGATACACTCGGTATCCTCGAGGCTATCGTAGAGGGCAAAGCTGAATTCAAGAAGTGGGGACCGTTCTCAGACATCGAAATTATGGATTGGGAAGGTTTTGTTCCCGATATGAACGATGCAGATTACGTTTCACAGCTTAAGGCTCGTATGAATGACCGTGTAAACGAAATCAAAGCATTTGCTGTTGAAAAAGACGGTTACGACAAGCTTCCCGATGACGCTCTTGAGGCAATCCAGAAGGTTGTTAACGAACTCAACTAATTAGGTCGAGTATCGTAGTCGATAAATAAAGTATAAAGGTCGGAACTTCATTTCAGTGAAGTTCCGACCTTTTGTTTTTTTATAAAAATAGTTTGATTAGCTCAGATACCCACGAAAGATAACCGGGTACGATTGCGTCAAGTTGATTTTTTACCTCGTTAATGCTTTGCGCTGACAGTTCACCGAGGTTTTGAAAAACACTTCCCGAAGCGTGCGAATCTCCCAGAGCTATCATAGCGTTGGCATTATCGCCTATGGCAAAATATTTTCCTATTGCCAATGCACCTGCGGAAAAGTCACCAATTGCAATTGCCCCAAGTGAGATAATTCCAAAGCTGATTGCTCCTGCGGCAATCACTCCGACAGAGAAACAGCCTGCGGCAAGGATTCCGATTGCAAGCCAGCCTAATGCAATCAATCCAATCGGAAGCATCCCAAATGACAAAATCCCGATTGACAACAACCCGATAGATATAATTCCTTTGGCTTTTAATCCAATTGCTATAATTCCCGTCGCATTCATTCCGACAGCAACAACGCCCTTTGCATTCTTTCCGATATGCCACAGCGGCATACCAAAACAGATTTTTTCACTTTTTTTCTCACGCAATATTTTTCTGATACCAACATTCGGCTCATCAGAACTCTCTGTTTCGTTTGTTTCTTTCAGCAAATAATCCAATGAACAACCAAACAACTCGCTTATACGAATAAGCTTATCCGTTTCAGGATATGCATTATCGCTTTCCCATTTGCTTACCGACTGCCGTGAAACACCGAGAATATCAGCAAGCTGTTCCTGCGTGTAATTTTTTTCCTTTCGCAATTTTGACAATTTGTCACCTAATGTCATAGCGCGCCCTCCATTCTGAATCTTTTGTTCGCATTTATATTACACATCAGCGATATATTTTTCTATCATTTTGCGGTTTCTATATGTAAACTTCGAGTTGCGTTTGCAGTTTTGCGTATTATTGTGCTGCGATTATATATCATATTGTTTAATACTGATATTAGATTAAAAGTCGATAAAACACCGCATATCGGTAAACTCCGTATATGCGGTGCTGAATTTTTGTTAAAATATTTAATTTACTTCAACGTGTTACTTGTCCTATTCTCTGCCGGAGCGTACAAACATTGAGCAGATTATAAACATAAATCCCAGAAGTATGTCAAGCGCAATATCAAAAACATTAATCACAAGAAATTCGTCTGAATAAAACAACTTTAAAAACAGACAAAGCAATCCGCAAACAGCAATCGGAACAGCAAGCTTGCCGCCGATTTTCAGCTTTTTCTGTTTTTCATTCTCTGTCGTACTCTTCGTAAATGCCGTCAAGCCGAACATTCCCGTAATAAATCTCAGAATTATTGAAACCGCAATCACAAAAGCAAGAACATAAACGTAGAGGTCAACGCCCTCCTTAGTCCATGACGGAATAATTATGTCGGCTATCATATAATAAAGCAATGAACCCGAAAAAATCAGGCTGATAAGCATTACAAGTGATACAACTCGCAAATTGTTTTTCATAACATTGCACCTGCCTTTTGAGAATTAACTGATAAGCTCTTTGATTTTTGCCTCGGCAGCAGCAGCGTCAGCCTTTCCTCTGCTGTTCTTCATAACAAAGCCTACAAGTGCTTTTATTGCTTTTTCCTTGCCGTTTTTATAGTCCTCAACAGCCTTAGCGTTGCTCTCAACTGCCTGCCTGCAAAGCTCAAGCATAGCGTTTTCGTCAAGTCCTCCCATATCGCTTTCGCTGATAAATTCAAGCGCACCCTTGCCGCTGTCGAGCATTTTTTCAAGTGTTGCCTTTGCAAGGTTGTTGCGGATTTTGCCACTGTCAAGCAGTTTTACAAGCTCGTTCAACTGTTCGGGCGATACAGCAACATCAAAAATTTCTTTGTCTGACTCGGTTTCAACTCTGCTGAAAATCTGACCTATGATAAAGTTAGAAACAGTTTTCGGCGACTTAACACCCTCACAAGCCTTGTCAAAATATTCACTTATATTTCTGTATTTTGTAAGAAGCTGAGCGTCCTTTTCGGGAATAGAAAGCTCGTCAACATAACGCTTGCTTTTTTCTGTTGGGAGTTCAGGAAGTGAAGCTTTAATCTCCTCAACCTCTTCTTTGGTAACGTGTATTGTCACAAGGTCGGGGTCACGGAAATAGCGATAATCGTGAGCGTCCTCCTTGCTTCTCATAGAAGAAGTCGTGTTAGTTGCATCATCATAGCGCAAAGTTTCCTGCACAACCTGACCGCCGCTTTCAATCAAATCAACCTGACGTTCAAACTCGTATTCCATAGCCTTACAGATGTTGTTGATTGAGTTCATATTCTTAATCTCGGTACGAGTGCCAAGCTTTTCACTGCCTGCGGGACGAACAGAGATGTTAACGTCACAGCGCATTGAACCTTCCTGCATTTTACAGTCGGAAATGCCGATATATCTCATAACCTGCTGGAGCTTTTCAACGTACTCTCTTGCCTCGTCAATCGAACGAATGTCAGGTTCGGAAACGATTTCAATAAGCGGAACTCCGCCGCGGTTGTAGTCAACATAGGTGTCGCCGTGCTGATGAATAAGCTTTCCTGCATCCTCCTCAATGTGAATGTGGTGCAGTCTGATTTTCTTACCACTTGAAAGCTCAACATATCCGCCGATTGTAAGCGGAGCATAGAGCTGACTAATCTGATAAGCCTTTGAAAGATCGGGGTAGCAGTAATTTTTTCTGTCCATCTTTGATATTTCGGCAATCTCACCGTGAGTAGCAAGACCTGCCATAATTCCGTAACGCACAACCTGACGGTTAAGCTTTGGAAGCGTACCCGGAAGTCCGATACAAACGGGACAGCAGTGTGTGTTAGGCTCACCGCCGAACTGCGTTGTACATCCGCAGAAAATTTTCGTCTTTGTAGCAAGCTCAATATGGGTTTCAAAACCCGCAACTAATTCGTATTTCACAGCTTAACACCCCACTTTGTATCCTTAAAGTTTTCTCCTGCCGCCTGCTGATATTTATAAGCGGCATTCAAAATTTCAGCCTCTCCGAAGCTCTTGCCTATAAGCTGCATACCTATCGGCATACCCTTTGCGTTAAATCCGCAGGGAACCGAAACTCCCGGCAAGCCTGCAATATTAACGGGAACGGTGCAAATATCAGTCAGATATGTTTCAATCGGGTCGGAAACGGCACGTCCCATTTCAAAAGCAGTCATAGGAACAGTAGGCGCAAGAATAACGTCACAGTGTGTAAATGCATCGTTAAATGCCTTTACGATTGTTCCCCTTAAATTCTGAGCTTTTTTATAGTAAGCGTCATAATAGCCTGCCGAAAGTACATATGTACCGAGCAGAATTCTGCGCTTAACCTCTTCGCCGAAGCCCTCCGAACGTGTACGGCAAATCATATCGTGAGTACCGTTGTAGTGCTCGGTCTTGTATCCGTAGCGGATGCCGTCATATCTGCCTAGGTTTGAAGAAGCCTCTGCGCAGGCGATAATATAGTAAACCGGAAGAGCAAACTTAAGTGCAGGCAAGTCAAAGTAAACAATTTCTGCACCCAGTGACTTGTAAACCTCAGCCGCATTTAAAACAGCCTCTTTTACGTCATCACGCACGCCGTCAAGATATTCTCTTGCAATACCGATTTTCATCCCCTTTATATCGTTGTTGAGTGATGAATATGTGTCGCCGCTGAACCCTTTTGAAGTTGAGTCTTTATCATCGTATTTTGAAATTGCGTCAAAAACAATTGATGCGTCCTCAACGCTCTTTGTAATCGGTCCTATCTGGTCAAGCGAGCTTGCATAAGCAATAAGTCCGTAACGTGAAACAGAGCCGTAAGTCGGCTTTAAGCCGACAATTCCGCAGAAAGACGCAGGCTGACGAATTGAACCGCCGGTATCGGAGCCAAGACCGTAAGCCGCAATATTTGCGCCTACTGCGCTTGCAACACCGCCCGAGGAACCGCCTGAAACGTGCTTTGTGTTAAACGGATTTGTTGCGCCGCCAAAGTACGATGTTTCGCATGAAGAACCCATTGCGAACTCGTCCATATTTGTCTTGCCGAGCATAACTGCGTTCTGCGACTGAAGAATATCCCAGACTGTTGCATTGTAAATCGGCTTATAACCTGTCAGAATTTTTGAACAGCAGGTGGTTTCAACACCCTTTGTTGAAAGGTTGTCCTTCAATGTCATCGGAACACCCTCAAGCAATCCGATTTTCTCGCCCGACGCAATTTTTTTATCAACCTTTTCGGCCGTTTTTAAAGCTTCGTCGCCCGTAACATTTACATAGGCGTTAAGCTCGCCGTTTGATTTTTCTATTTCATCGAGATAGCTTTTTGTAAGCTCGGTGCAGGAGCACTGCTTTGAAACAAGCATCTCGTGGATTTTTGCAATTGTACCCATATTTAAAACACCGCCTTACTCTCTGTTCCTTACAAGGAAATGATTTTCTGCCTGTTCCGGAGCATTTTTAAGAATTTCCTCACTGTTGTACGATTCAACAACCTCATCCTCACGGAACACATTTGAAAGATTGTTGATATTATCAAAAGCCTCGTCGCTTGAGGGGGCTTTGTTGATTTCGTCGGCAAAATCTATAATTTCCTGCATTGACTGCGTCAATCTGTCAAGCTCCTCCTCGGGAACAAAAAGCTTTGAAAGCAGAGCAATGTTTTCAACGTCTTCTCTTGTTACCATAACTACCATCCTTTGTAAACAGAATCAGGGCAAGTCATATTTTCCTACAACTCGCCCTTTGAGTGTTACGGAAACACTGATTAAATCGTTTGTGCATATTGCGTAGTCAGATTTTTTGTCAGGTTAGACAAACAAACCGCAGTAATGCTGACGCATTACGAGGATTTTTTGGAAAAGCTGACGGAAAATATGCAAGCAAGATGTGCAAAAAACTTTTGTATGATTTATTCAGTGTTTCCTAATTTATCTTAGCTTAATATGAACTTCACGCAGCTGCTGTTCAGTTACCTCACCCGGGGATCCGAGCAGTAAATCCTGCGCATTTGAGTTCATTGGGAATGCAATTACCTCTCTGATGTTCTCCTCTTCGGTAAGCAGCATAATCATTCTGTCAACACCGGGAGCCATTCCTGCATGCGGCGGGGCGCCGTACTGGAAGGCATTGTAGAGAGCCGAGAATTTAGCCTTTAAATCGTCCTCTGAATAGCCTGCCATCTCAAACGCTTTTTTCATAATTTCAATATCGTGGTTACGCACTGCACCCGACGAAAGCTCAACACCGTTGCATACAATGTCGTACTGATATGCAAGGATTTCTTCGGGGTCTTTATTGAGCAGGCTGTCAAGACCGCCCTGCGGCATAGAGAACGGATTGTGAGTAAATATAATCTGATTTGTTTCCTCGTCACGCTCAAACATCGGGAAATCAACAATAAAGCACAGCTCAAAACGGCTTGTATCGATAAGGTTAAGACGATTAGCAACCTCTGTTCTGATTTGACCTGCAAGCTTAGGAGCGTCCTTTGCAGTATCGGCGATAAAGTAAATTACATCGCCTGCCTTTGAGTTGTTTCTCTTTATAAGCTCCTCACGGTCGCCCTCTTTAAGGAACTTGTCAATCGGACCGTCAAAAGTAAGGTCATCATTCACCTTAACGTATCCAAGTCCTTTCATACCGATTGAAAGAGCAAACTCCTCCATTCTCTTAAACCACTTTTTGCTCTGCGAAGCGGCATTCGGAACGTTGATTGAACGAACTGTTTTCTTTCTGAACGGAGCAAACTCTGTTTCAACAAACATATCGCTGATTTCAACAATCACAAGCGGATTGCGCAAATCCGGCTTGTCGGTGCCGTACTTAACCATACTCTCTGCGTAAGGGATACGTGCAAACGGAGGTTTTGAAACCTCTTTATTTGAAAACTTCTTGAACGTTTCGTACAAAACCTCTTCTGCAACAGCAAAAACATCTTCCTGAGTTGCAAAAGCCATTTCAAAGTCAAGCTGATAGAACTCGCCCGGTGAACGGTCTGCACGAGCGTCCTCGTCACGGAAGCAGGGAGCAATCTGGAAGTATCTGTCAAAACCCGAAACCATGAGAAGCTGTTTGAAAATCTGAGGAGCCTGCGGAAGAGCATAGAATCTGCCCTTGTGCTTACGGCTGGGGATGAGGTAATCTCTTGCGCCCTCGGGAGATGATGTTGAAAGAATCGGAGTGTTAATCTCGGTAAAGCCGAGCTCGTTCATCTTATTGCGCAGAAAAGTAACAACATTTGAACGGAACATAATGTTGTTGTGAACCTTAGCGTTTCGGAGGTCAAGGAAACGGTATTTCAAACGCACATCCTCGGAGGTGTTTGTTGAAGTGGCAACCTCAAATGGAAGCACATTTTTGCACTTGCCGAGAACCTTAATATCTTCGGTGTGTACTTCAACATATCCCGTAGCAATCTTTTTATTTATGGTGTCCTCGTCACGCTTAACGACCTCGCCGCTTAAAGTGACAGTACACTCCTTGTTTATATTTTTAAGAAGCTCATCGTTGTGGACAACAACCTGAAGCACGCCGTACTGGTCACGAATGTCAAGAAACATAACGCCGCCGTGGTCACGGATATTTTCCACCCAGCCGGCAACTCTGACCTGCTGACCGATATTGCTTTCTCTCAACTCACCGCATGTTACGGTGCGGTATTCATTAGCTTTTATCATCAAGAACTATCCTTTCACAGATATTTTGCCTATACTATGATATTATAACACAATATACCATTTTAATCAATATTTTATTTTGAGAATATGCACAATCAACTTAATAAAATCGGCTGAAATATATCAGCCGATTTAATATGGTTTTTTGGTTGTCCAAACATCACTGGTTTCAATATTCGAGCATTGATCAATAGTAATATAAAATGTATTTTTATCAGCATCTTCTGATATTTCCAAGCCATAAACAACAATTTTTTGCTTATCGTCATAATAATACTCGGTATCATCTGAATAACTTGTATTCTTGCGATATACAACCTCCAAAGTTGAAAAATAATCATTGTAAAACCTATTTATTTCATCTTTAGTAGAAGTCGTTTCAAAAATCATTACCAGCAGCCCGTTATCCTGAATATGGAATGTATTAGGCGGAACTTTAATTTTTGGAGTAAAATCATCAGTAGCGTAATATGTAATATCATATTCGGATTTAGGCATTTCTGTGTTTTTACTACACCCAAATAAAAAAGTTATCAATACAAACAATAGTATTATAACATTTAATTTTTTTATCATCCAACCACCTTAATTTTACTGATTGTAAATTTCATAATTTAAAACACCCTTTATTTCTGAAATTAATACACTGTCGTTTTCTGCTTCTGTTTCTTCATCATAATCATCCAATAATAGTAAACGTCTTTCAAGATAATTCTTCATAACCTGTTCTTCTTCCGAATTAAATGCATTATTTTTAATCATATCACAGATTTCAAACATAAGTGTACAATCTTCCTGTTTATCCTGAATTAAATCCGTTGCATTCGTCTTATTATAACTCCTCAATATTTCAAGGGCTTTTAAATCATTTTCATTATTTCTCGCGCATTTATCATCAAAGTCTTGTGTTTTTTTATCAAGCTCTAAAGCGGCTTCGGCTGACATTGTCGCTTCCGTCATATCATTAGCGGTATCTGTAGCATTAATTGTAAAAACAGTGCCACAAACTAATAATACTATCGTTAAAGCACCTATAATAATTATTTTTGACCGTTTCATATTAATTTACCTCCTATCAAATATCTATTAAATAATGTTATAAAAACGAAAATATTTATTCGGACATTTTTGTTCAGGAGAATGATATGATACAGTATTTGATATTAAAGTTACTATCAAACAATTTCTCTTGCAATACAACCCTGGAGCAAGGTTACATCAGTAATGTTAATCTCACCGTCAGCATTAAAATCGGCACATTCCATTGCTGCTTCATTCAAATCGCACGAGCCGGACAAATATTGCTGAATCATTGTAGCGTCCAATATAGTTACATATCTGTCGCCGTTTACGTCACCGAAAAGTGTATAGCCTTTCTCACGATGATCAGGATAATTATCAATTCCAAAAAAGACACTATCAACTTTGTTAAAAATCTCCCAAAGCTGGCATGCATTTATCAATTTTAAATCATATGCTTCATTAAAAGTATAGAAACCGCCGTCTAAATACAGAATTACCCTGTCCTTATCATTCGGTATATGTTGTGAAAACCAAAGATTCGCAAATTTCATCTCTTTTGAGTAACTATCGGGATAAGAATATTCTTTATATTCATAATTCTTATTATAATGATTAATCAGCATAGCGCCGTTACTCAACGTACCATAATATCTTATGACAATATCATCAGGATTGCAGTCGGGATATTCTGATTCAAGAAGTTTCTTCATAATTTCTTCTTTTATATCATCAAAAAGTTCTATTTCCTGCTGAGGTTTTTTATCAATTTCATAAGGCAAGTTTTCAAGTGTATAAATACTTGCAAAAGCATTTACAGAAAATGTCAGAGTAAAAATCAGGATTACTGATAAGAAAGATATTAATATTTTTTTCATAAGTTCCTCCTAAATTTAAGTTTAAGCAATCAGGCGCTGAATTTCCGTTACGTCAAATACATTAATTCTGCCATCCATATTGACATCAGCCAAAAGATATGCTATCTTTCAATTTCATACTATCATATATAACAATAATTGTCAATAATTATTAAAAATAAAAACATTATAAAGATTTTATTCACTAATTTTTCATATTATACAATATTTTTCGGAACTTAATAAACTATTCAACAGCCTATTCTCTTCCCAAAATATAATCAACTGAAACTTTATACAAGTCAGCAAGTTTTATAAGATGCTCAACAGGAATTGTCTGAAAACCACGTTCGTATCTTGAATAAACCGTTTGCTGTATTCCCAAGTACTCTGCCACATCCACTTGTTTCATATCGTTATCCTCACGTAAATCCCTTAATCGTCTAAAAAACACAAAATCACTCCAATAGTACTAATATGTACTATTGACTTTATCATAAATATTTGTTAGAATAACATTGTAGAACTTTTTAGTACTAGGAGGACAAAATGCTTAAAAAATTAAAAACATTTACAACAAAATCGCTTATAATTTGCAATTCTATTATCATATTATCTTCCATAATATTATCAGGATGCGAACATACTGATATAGGTGATTTCAATTACGACTTCATTGAAGGAACTACAAGGATTATCTCTTATAACGGCATTGAAAGAAACATAGTAATTCCTGACTCTATCGAAAATCGTGATGTAACTATAATCAGTAATTACGCTTTCGGCTCTGAATATAGTGGTTTAGAAATGAAAAATGAATCTAATATTGACTATAAACCTGCTTCTGATTTAATTAATATATCTTTCCCCGATACTTTAATTAATATAGGTGAAGGAGCATTTCAATTTTGCACATCTCTTGAAAAAGTCGATTTATCAAATTGTTACAGCTTTACTTTCTTTGATAAATACGCTTTTTCAGGATGCAGCAGTTTAAAAACGATAATATTTTCAGATTCAACACAATATATATGTGAAAATGCATTTAGTAATTGCAAATCATTAACAAAAGTTACAATTCCTCAGTCTGTTAATGCTATTTTTAATAATGCCTTTAACGGATGTACCAGTCTGACTGATGTATATTTTGAATCAGATAGTGTAAACGAATATTTTGCTGATAACGCATTTGATAATTGCTCTGAATACTTGGTATTGCATGCTCCCAAAAATTCTATGATAGAAACTTATGCAAATAATAACAACATCAGTTTTAAAGAATTATAAGCTTATTTTATAAATTATATCGTAAAACACAAACCCCCGACGTTTAGTCGGGGGTTAAATTTTAAAAATATTATTGCAAAGATTTAGATAAGCTCGATGATTGCCATCTCTGCGCCGTCACCACGACGAGGACCGATCTTAGTCACTCTTGTGTAACCGCCGCTTCTCTCTTTATACTTGGGAGCAATTTCTGTAAAGAGCTTACTTGTAACATCTTCCTTTGTAACAAAAGCCAAAACAAGACGTCTGTTGTGAAGTGTGTCGTTCTTTGCTGTAGTAATCATCTTCTCTGCCATAGCCTGAACTTCCTTGGCACGAGTAAGAGTTGTTTCGATTTTGCCGTTTTCGAGAAGGAATGTAACCATAGCACGGAGCATTGCAGTTCTCTGAGCTGTAGTTCTTCCTAATTTTCTTGTACCGGGCATTGTTTTCACTCCTTTACCGTTGGTTTAAAAGGGTAATTCAACTAAACGCTGTAAAAATGATATTTAGTCAGTATTTAGTATTTTATTCGTCTTCCTTCTGAAGACTGAAACCGAGAGAATTAAGCTTCTGAATAACCTCTTCAAGAGATTTTCTGCCGAGGTTTCTAACCTTCATCATATCCTCTTCGGACTTGTTAATTAAATCTTCAACCGTGTTGATTCCTGCACGCTTTAAGCAGTTGAACGAACGAACCGACAAGTCGAGGTCTTCGATTGTCATTTCAAGGATTTTCTCCTTGCCCTTGTCATCCTTTTCAACCATAAGCTCTGCGCTTGAAGCCTTATCGGAAAGGTTTACAAAAAGGTTTAAGTGCTCTGTAAGAACCTTTGCTGCAAGAGATACAGCTTCTTCAGCGTTGATAACGCCGTTTGTCCAAACGTCAAGTGTGAGCTTGTCAAAGTCGGTAATCTGACCTACACGGGTATTGTCAACCGTATAGTTAACCTTTAACACGGGAGTATAGATTGAGTCAATCGGAAGTACTCCGATTACATTGTTACCGCTTAACTGCTTGTTGCGCTCGCCGGGAACATAACCTCTGCCCTTGTCAACGGTTATTTCCATATTGAGCTTAGCGCCTTCACCAAGTGTAGCAATATGAAGCTCAGGATTTAAAATCTCAACCTCGTTATCGCACTTGATGTCATCAGCAGTTACTTCACAAGGGCCCTCGGCTGAAATTTCAACAACCTTTGGGCAAGTTTCATGAAGCTTGGGAACAAGACTTTTCAAATTGAGAACAATTTCCGTAACGTCTTCCTTTACGCCGGGAATAGTTGAAAATTCGTGAAGAACGCCGTCAATCTTAACAGATGTAACAGCACAGCCTTCAAGAGAGGAAAGCAATACTCTGCGCAGGCTGTTGCCGAGAGTGTTGCCAAAGCCACGCTCAAGCGGTTCAACAACAAATCTGCCGTATTTTCCGTCCTCGGTTAATTCTGCAGTTTCAATTCTTGGCTTTTCAATTTCAATCATTCGCGAATCCTCCTGACATTATGCGGCTGCAAAGGCAGCCAATGTATGTGTAATCTGCCTATGAAAATCGGGATTACTTGGAGTACAACTCAACGATGAGGTGTTCTTCAACAGGATAATCAATATCCTCTCTCTGGGGAGCAGCAACTACCTTGCCGCCGAGAAGATTTTCGTCTTTCTCAAGCCACTTGGGAGTAACAGTTGAAGCTGTTTCGCCCTCTGCAATTGCTTTGAATCTTGTTGTTGAGCGGCTCTTTTCACTAACCTGGATAACATCGCCAACCTTTACAAGATATGAGGGAATGTTAACCTTTTTGCCGTTAACAGTAAAGTGAGCGTGACTAACAAGCTGTCTTGCTTCTCTTCTTGTAGCTGCAAGTCCGAGTCTGAAAACAACGTTGTCAAGTCTGCGTTCAATTAATGTAAGCAATACGGCACCTGTTTTACCTTCAGACTTTTCAGCCTTTTCGTAGTAAGCTCTGAACTGCTTCTCCATAATGCCGTAAATAAATTTAACCTTCTGCTTTTCAGTAAGCTGCATGCTGTATTCGCTCTTTTTTCTTCTCATCTTACCGCCGGGGTTTCTGTTAGAAGTTTTCTTTGAGTAACCCATTACTGCGGGAGAAATGCCGAGAGCTCTGCAACGCTTTGCGATAGGCTGCATATTTTTAGCCATTGAAATATCCTCCTTTTTTAATACTATACACGTCTTCTCTTTGGAGGACGGCATCCATTGTGAGGAATCGGAGTAACGTCTTTAATCATAGTTACTTCAAGACCTGCTGTCTGCAATGCACGGATTGCAGCTTCTCTGCCCTGTCCCGGTCCTTTTACATAAACCTCGACGTATTTCATACCATGTTCCATTGCTGCCTTTGCAGCTGTTTCAGCTGCTGACTGAGCGGCAAACGGAGTTGACTTCTTAGAGCCTCTGAAACCGAGCTCGCCTGCGCTTGCCCAAGAAACAGCATTGCCCTGTGTATCGGAAATAGTAACAATTGTATTGTTAAATGTTGACTGGATATGCGCTGCGCCTTTTTCAATGTTCTTGCGCTCACGGCGACGGCGAATAACCTTCTTACCACCCTTTGGTGCTGCCATAGTCCTTTGCCCTCCTTACTTCTTCTTATTAGCCATTGTCTTACGGGGACCCTTACGAGTACGAGCGTTGGTCTTTGAACGCTGACCTCTTACGGGAAGTCCCTTTCTGTGACGAACGCCACGGTAACAGCCAATATCAATAAGTCTTTTAATATCATAAGCGATGTCACGGCGAAGGTCACCTTCAACGCGGCAGTTATGCTCAATATATTCTCTGAGCTTTGCAATATCTTCTTCAGTTAAATCTCTGACACGAGTGTCGGGATTAACACCTGTTGCAGCAATAATGTCGTCTGCAGTCTTACGGCCGATACCGTAGATATAAGTTAAACCGATTTCAACTCTTTTATCTCTTGGTAAGTCAACACCTGCTATACGAGCCATTCAGTTGCACCTCCATATAAATTTAAAAAATAATTCTTGTTTTTAAGGCAATTAACCCTGACGCTGTTTGTGCTTGGGGTTTTCGCAGATTACTAAAATCTTACCTTTTCTTTTGATAACTTTGCACTTATCGCACATCTTCTTTACTGAAGGTCTGACTTTCATTTATAATCATTCCTTTCTGAAAATCGTGTTCCTACCCGGCTTATTTTGAACGCCAGGTAATTCTTCCTCTGGTCAGGTCGTATGGAGACATCTCCACAGTAACCTTGTCGCCCGGCAAAATGCGAATGAAGTTCATTCTGAGTTTGCCTGAAATAACAGCTAAGATCACGTGACCGTTCTGAAGCTCAACCTTGAACTGTGCATTCGGAAGAGCCTCTCTGACAATACCTTCTATTTCAATTACATCCTGTTTAGACATACCGTTAACCTCCGTTTTTAAAATCGTTTAAAATTCTTTTTATCTGCGGATTGGTTTCAAATGAACCCTCATAAACCTTATTTGCAGGTGAAAGATGAATAAGCTTTTTCTTTTTAGGTTTCTCAATTTTTCTTGTCCTGCCGTCTGCGATATACGCATAGCCAGACTCAACGCTGAGAACAACAAAAAAGCCGTCCTTTTCTCTGCCTGCCTTAGCCCTCACAATACTTCCTCTGACTATGCTCATAAGTCACCTTTAATCGCACAGAGTCATAATCTTCGGTCCATCGGGAGTTATAGCAACTGTATGCTCAAAGTGAGCGGCAAGCTTTCCGTCTTTTGTGACGGTAGTCCACTCGTCGTCAAGCACCTCAACCTCATAAGTTCCCTGGTTTATCATGGGTTCAATGGCAATTGTCATGCCCGGAATAAGGCGAACGCCTCGTCCCGGAGTACCGTAATTGGGTACGCTTGGGTCTTCGTGTAATTTCGCACCTACGCCGTGGCCGACAAAATCTCGTACCACCGAGTAACTGCGAGCTTCGACATACTTCTGAACAGCACTGCCTATATCACCTATACGGTTACCGGCAAGAGCCTTGTTAATTCCCTCATAAAGGCTCTCCTTTGTGGCGTCAAGCAAAGCCTGCGCTTCTGCGCTGATTTTGCCGCAGGGAAATGTGTATGCGTTGTCGCCGTGAAATCCCTCATAATATGCGCCGACATCGACGCTTACTATGTCGCCCTCTTTAAGGATCTGTTTTTTACTTGGTATGCCATGGATAACCACATTGTTTACGGAAATGCACGCACTCGCAGGAAATCCGCCGTAACCGAGAAACGAGGGAGTAGCTCCCTGTTTCTCGATATATTTACGGACAATTGTATCTATTTCATAAGTAGTTACACCGGGCTTTACAGCCTCTCCTGCAACACGGAGTGCCTCGGCAGAAATTCTGCATGCATCTTTCATTTTTGAAAGTTCCCGTGCTGTTTTAATAACTACCATACTTTACGCCTCGATTGCCTTGAGGATAAGGGCAGTAGTATCTTCTACGCTGTCCTGTCCTTCAACATTAACAAGCTTACCCTGCTTCTTGTAATAATCAACAAGGGGCTCTGTTTCCTTGTGGTAAACATCAAGACGAGCAAGTACGGTGTCGGGGTGGTCGTCCTTGCGCTGAACAAGGGTGCCGCCGCAATCGTCGCATACCCCATCCTTCTTGGGCTTTAAGTTCACAAGATGATAAGGTCTGCCGCAATTTTCGCAGACACGGCGTCCGGACATACGGTTGATGATTCTTTCATCAGCAACGTCAATATTGATAACGTACTGAATCTCAACACCCATATTGTCAAGAGCCTCAGCCTGAGGAATGGTTCTTGGGAAGCCGTCAAGGATGAAACCCTTCTTGCAGTCGTCCTCGGAAAGTCTTTCTTTAACAATTCCGATAACAACCTCGTCGGGAACAAGCTTGCCTTCATCCATAAAGGACTTAGCTTTAAGACCCATCTCAGTGCCGTTTTTCAGCGCCTCACGAATCATGTTTCCGGTTGAAATTGTGGGAATACCAAAGTGCTCGCAAAGTACAGCTGCCTGTGTGCCTTTACCTGCACCCGGAGCGCCTAACATGATAATGTTCATTTAATTATACTCCTTTTTCAGTAATTAGTCAAGAAAACCTTTGTAGTGACGCATCATCATCTGAGATTCGAGCTGTTTTACTGTTTCAAGTGCAACGCCAACGATAATGATGATTGATGTGCCGCCAATAGCCATATTGCCCATACCTGTTGCAGCACCGTAAATGTGCGGGAGCAAAGCAATAACAGCAAGGAAAAGTGCGCCTATAAGAGTGATTCTTGACAGAATGTTTCTGATATAATCAGCTGTCGGAGCACCGGGACGGATACCTGGAACGGTACCGTTGTTTGCCTTGAGGTTATTTGCCATTTCAACAGGATTGTACTGAATAGTTGTATAGAAATAAGCGAACATTATAATAAGAATAAAATACAATACCATATACAACCAGCCGCTTGTGCTGAAGGCTTCAAAGAAAGCACCCCAGAAGCCGTCACCAGCCTTAATCTTAAGGAAAAGGTTGATTGTACCGGGAATTGAAAGAATTGAGCTTGCAAAGATGATGGGAAGAACGCCGCCGAGAGCAACCTTAATAGGAAGATGGCTTGACTGTCCGCCGTACATCTTTCTGCCTACAACACGCTTAGCGTACTGAATAGGGATTCTTCTTTCGCTGTCCTGCATAAATGTGATAATCCAAATAACAGCAACAAAAATGAGAACCCAAAGCGGAACGAGGAAGTAGAACTGTGTCTGACCCTCTGAACCAAGACCCCAGTACTGACTGAGTGTATTGATTGTTGCGGGGAGCTGTGCAACGATACCTGCGAAAAGGAGAATAGAAATACCGTTTCCGATACCGTTCTTGTTAATCTGCTCGCCCAGCCACATCATAAGAGCTGTACCTGCTGTGAACACGAGTACAATTACAATTGCTGAGAACCACATATCGAAGCCCTCGTTATAAATTGTAATGTGCTTACCGCTTTCGGTAATTGTGTTTTTGAGGTAGAAGTAGTATGCAGTACCCTGAATAAGACCAAGACCAACCGTTACGTAACGTGTAATAGTACCGATTTTACGTCTGCCTGCCTCGCCCTCTTTAGCCATTCTCTCAAGCGGAGGAATAGCAACGCAGAGAAGCTGCATAATAATCGAGCTGTTGATGTAGGGAGTGATACCCATTGCAAACAATGTTGCGTTCGCAAACGCACCACCCGAAAGTGTGTTTAGATAAGCCAGCATATTAGTGCTGGTATCAGGATTGTCTGTAATCAGCTTCATTGCTTCTGCAAGAGCCGATGTGTCCAGAAACGGAACAGGGATAACCGAACCGATTCTGAATACTATGATAATTAAAAGTGTAAATAAGATTTTTCTTCTTAAGTCAGGAATTGACCAAGCGTTTCTTATTGTTTTAAACACTTAAATCACCTCTGCCTTTCCGCCTGCAGCCTCAATAGCAGCTTTAGCTGATTCGGAAAAAGCAGAAACTTTAACAGTGAGTTTTTTCTCAAGCTTACCGTTGCCGAGAACCTTAACAGCATCAAATCCGTTCTTAACAACTCCTGCATTAACAAGAGCCTCAATATCAACTGTTGCGCCATCGTCAAACTTTCTGTTTAAAGTGCTGAGGTTAATTGCAACTACGTTTTTAGCAAAGATGTTGTTAAAACCTCTTTTCGGCAGACGGCGCTGTAACGGCATCTGACCGCCCTCAAAACCGGGACGAACACCGCCGCCTGAACGAGCCTTCTGGCCTTTGTGACCTTTGCCGGCTGTTTTACCCCAGCCTGAGCCGTGACCTCTGCCGATTCTTTTTGAGTCCTTCTTAGAGCCCTCAACCGGAGAAAGTTCATGTAACTTCATAAGTGCACCTCCTTGCTTACGCTTCAATAACCTCTACGAGGTGAATGATTTTTGCTACCTTGCCTTTTGTCGAAGCATTATCCGGCTGTGTTGTAACGTCGCCGATTTTCTTCAGACCTAAAGCGTGGGCTGTTGCAATCTGATCCTTTTTAGAACCGATAAGGCTCTTAACCAACTTAATTGTCATAATCTGCAACCTCCCTATTATAAAATATCCTTAACGGATTTACCGCGGATTGCTGCTACTTCGTCAGCAGTTCTGAGAGCTGCAAGACCTGCAAGTGTAGCTCTTACTACGTTGCAGGGATTGTTTGAACGAAGAGCCTTTGTTCTTATGTCCTTAATGCCGACTGCTTCAACAACGGCACGAACAGGACCGCCTGCGATAACACCGGTACCGGGAGCAGCGGGTTTCATCAAAACTCTGCCTGCGCCGAACTCACCGATGATTTCGTGAGGAATTGTTGTTCCTCTGAGTGAAACCTTCATAAGGTTCTTCTTAGCATCCTCAATACCCTTACGGATAGCGTCGGGTACTTCGCCTGCTTTACCGATACCGAAACCAACTGTTCCGTTACCGTCGCCTACAACTACTAAAGCTGCAAACTTGAATATACGACCGCCCTTAACCGTCTTTGATACACGGTTAATAGTAACTACTCTTTCTTTTAATTCGCCTGTTACTTCTACTGTTTTAGCCAAAGTTATTCCTCCTCTTCCTTAGAAATTGAGGCCGCCCTCACGGGCGCCTTCGGCCAATTCCTTAACACGGCCGTGATAGATATTACCGCCTCTGTCGAATACGACATCAACGATATTTTTAGCTTTTGCACGCTCTGCAACGAGAACGCCTACAGCCTTTGCTGCCTCTTTGTTTCCGCCATTACCTTCGATGGACTTGTCAAGGCTTGAAGCCTGAGCAAGTGTAACACCGGCTACGTCGTCAATAATCTGAGCGTAGATGTTGTTTCTGGAGCGGAATACGCACAAACGGGGACAAGATGCTGTACCGCTTATTTTACTGCGGACTCTCTTATGGCGTTTTGCACGTGCCTTTTTTGTATCAGGTCTGCTTACCATTATTTTTCACTCCTTAATTATTTGCCCTTACCGGCCTTGCCTTCCTTGCGGCGGATAACTTCGTCAGCGTACTTAATACCCTTGCCCTTATATGGCTCCGGCGGACGCTTCTCTCTTACTTCGGCAGCAAACTGACCAACCTTTTGCTTATCAATGCCGACAATAATAATTTTGTTAGGATCAGGAACTTCAATCTTGATGTCGTCTGTATCCTCAACGATAACCTGGTGTGAATAACCGAGGTTCATAACGCACTTGTTACCCTGCTTCTGAACACGGTAACCAACGCCGTTTACTTCAAGCTCTTTCTTGTAGCCTTCTGTAACACCTACAACCATATTGTGAATAAGTGTTCTTGTAAGACCGTGAAGTGAGCGATTTTCTTTAGCGTCGTCCGGACGAGTAACCTCAATTACGTCGCCCTTGATTTCAACTGTCATTGCCTTATTGTATGCGAAATCAAGCGTACCCTTTGGACCTTTGACAGTGATAACGCCGTCAGCAATAGATGCTGTAACACCGGCGGGAATATTTATAGGTTTTCTTCCAATTCGAGACATTTTCGCACCTCCTCTTACCAAATGTAAGCGAGAACTTCGCCGCCAATATGCTCCTTACGTGCCTGACGGTCAGTCATAACACCCTTAGAAGTAGAAATAATGGCAATTCCGAGTCCCTTCATTACCTTTGGCATATCTTCTGCATTGCTGTAAATACGTAAACCGGGCTTTGATACACGGCGCAAACCTGTAATAACAGGAGTCTTGCCGTCAACATATTTAAGAGTAACCTTAATTACGCCCTGCTTGCCGTCTTCTATAACTGTGAAATTCTTGATGTAGCCTTCATCTGCAAGAATCTGACAAATAGACTTCTTGAGGTTTGAAGCAGGAATTTCAACAGAATCGTGCTTTGCTGAGTTAGCGTTACGAATTCTTGTAAGTAAATCAGCAATTGTATCTGTAATCTGCATTACCTTTATCCTCCCTTGCTTACCAGCTTGCTTTCTTTACGCCCGGAATTTCGCCCTTGTAAGCGAGCTCACGGAAGCAAATACGACAAATACCATACTTGCGGAGGTAGGCGTGTGGTCTACCACAGATGTTACATCTTGAATACTCTCTTGTAGAGAACTTCTGCTTTCTCTGCTGCTTTACTTTCATTGAAGTTTTAGCCACAACAATCCCTCCTTACTTTGAAAACGGTGCGCCCATGAGAGTTAAAAGCTCACGAGCCTCTTCGTCTGTCTGTGCTGTGGTAACGAAGCAAATGTCCATACCACGAACCTTGTCAATCTTGTCATAATCAATTTCAGGGAAAATGAGCTGCTCTTTAAGGCCCATATTGTAGTTTCCTCTGCCGTCGAAAGAGTTGGGGTTGATACCTCTGAAGTCTCTTACACGGGGAAGAGCTACATTGAAGAGTCTGTCGAGAAACTCGTACATTCTCTCGCCTCTTAAAGTAACCTTACAGCCGATAGGCATACCTTCTCTGAGTTTGAAGTTAGCAACTGATTTTCTTGCTCTGCACACGAGAGGCTTCTGACCTGTGATGGCAGAAAGGTCTGTGCAGATAGCGTCGATTACCTTAGAATTTTCTTTAGCTTCGCCTGCGCCTACGTTGATAACGATTTTATCAAGCTTTGGAATCTGCATAGTGCTCTTGTAGGAGAACTTTGACATAAGAGCAGGTGCAACTTCTTTTGAATAATATTCTTTAAGTCTTGCCATATCTTATTTCCTCCTTACAGTGATTCCTTGCACTTAGCGCAAATTCTGCCCTTTGAGCCGTCCTCAAAAATCTTGTGAGCAACTCTTGTGGGCTTCTTGCATCTGGGGCATACAATCTGAACCTTGGAAGCATACATAGCGCCTTCAGCCTTGATAATACCGCCCTGCTCGCCCATCTTTCTGGGCTTAACGTGCTTTGAAACCATATTAACTTTTTCTACGATAACCTTGCCTTCTTTAGGGCTTACAGCCAGAACCTGACCCTTTTTGCCCTTATCCTTACCGCTGATAACGATAACGGTGTCGCCTGTTTTTACATGAACCTTATTCATTGTGACACCTCCAAATTAAAGTACTTCGGGAGCGAGAGAAAGAATCTTCATAAAGTCTTTATCACGAAGCTCTCTTGCTACCGGTCCGAAGATACGAGTACCCTTGGGGTTCTTATCTTCCTTAATGATAACAGCCGCATTTTCATCAAAGCGGATGTATGTGCCGTCTTCACGTCTTACGCCCTTTGCAGAACGAACAACTACGGCTCTTACAACGTCGCCTTTTTTAACAACACCGCCGGGTGCTGCTTTTTTAACCGAGGCAACAATAATATCGCCAATATTGGCATATCTCCTTCTGGTACCGCCGAGTACACGAATGCACATAAGTTCCTTTGCGCCGGTGTTGTCGGCAACCTTGAGGATGGTTTGCTGTTGAATCACAGTGTATTCCTCCTTTTCTCAAAGCCGCTAAACTTATTTAGCTTTCTCAATAATCTCGACGAGTCTCCATCTTTTATCCTTAGAAAGAGGACGGGTCTCCATAACCTTTACACGGTCGCCGATATTGCACTCATTGTTCTCGTCGTGTGCCTTAAAGCGAACCGTACGCTTAACAATTTTGTTATAAAGCTTATGCTTTACGCTGTCTTCAACAGCAACAACGATTGTTTTGTCCATCTTGTTGCTTACAACCTTGCCGACAACGGTTTTTCTCATATTTCTTTCACTCACTGTTAAGTCCTCCTCTCTTAAGCTTCTGTGCCGTTAAGTTCACGCTGACGAAGAATTGTAGCAACTCTTGCAATGTCCTTTTTTACGGCACCGATTCTGGATGAGTTTTCGAGCTGGTTAACAGCAAGCTGGAAACGAAGATTAAACAATTCTTCTTTGAGTTCTGTGAGCTTTGTCTGAAGCTCTTCAACTGACATTTCTCTGATTTCTGATGCTTTCATTACTGCTCACCCTCCTCTTTCTTAACAAACTTGCACTTAATGGGAAGCTTTGTAGAAGCCAGTCTGAGTGCTTCTCTTGCTGTAGCTTCGTCAACGCCTGCGAGTTCAAACATAACTCTGCCGGGCTTAACTACTGCAACCCAGTATTCGGGAGAACCTTTACCTGAACCCATTCGTGTTTCAGCAGGCTTTGCTGTGACAGGCTTGTCAGGAAAAATCTTGATCCAAACTTTACCGAATCTTTTGCAGTAACGTGTCATAGCGATACGGGCAGCCTCAATCTGGTTTGAGGTGATCCATGCAGGCTCTGTAGCCTGAAGACCGTACTCACCGTAAGTAACCTTGTTACCACGAAGAGCCTTACCTGTCATACGACCTCTGTGTACTCTTCTGTACTTAACTCTCTTAGGTAATAACATTACTTTCTGCCTCCTTCTCTGCGGGGCTTTCTTGACTTAACTTCGTTTAACACTTCGCCTTTGTAAAGCCAAACCTTAACGCCGATTTTACCGTAGGTTGTATTAGCCTCAGCAAAACCGTAGTCAATGTCAGCACGAAGTGTCTGAAGCGGAATTGTGCCCTCATGATACTGCTCTGAACGAGCAATTTCAGCACCGCCGAGACGGCCTGAACACATAACCTTAATACCTTTTGCTCCGCGGCGCATTGCGTTGCCGATAGACTGCTTCATAGCACGGCGGAAAGAAATTCTCTTTTCGAGCTGCTGAGCAATGCTCTCTGCTGCGAGCTGTGCGTCAAGCTCGGGAGCCTTTACTTCAACAATGTTGATTGCAACGGGCTTGCCTAAGAATTTTTCACACTGAGCCTTGAGCTTCTCAATTTCTGAGCCGCCCTTACCGATAACAAGACCGGGCTTTGCACAGTGAATGCTGATTCTTACTCTTTTGCCGTCACGCTCAATTTCAATCTTTGAGATACCGAAGTTGTAAAGCTGAGCCTTCAGAGTTTTACGAAGGTTGTAGTCTTCAACGAGTGTAGCTCCGAAGTCTTTTTTGTTTGCAAACCAACGGGAATCCCAATCTTTAATAACACCGACACGAAGACCGTGCGGATTAACTTTCTGACCCATAATTCAACCTCCCCTTAGTCTTCTTTTTCCTTGAGAACGAGGGTAATGTGAGAAGTTCTCTTGTTAATTCTGAACGCTCTGCCCTGTGCTCTCGGACGAATTCTTTTAAGGATGGGGCCTGCTGTAGCGTTGCACTGAGCAACGTAGAGCTTGGATACATCCATATCATGGTTGTTCTCAGCATTTGCCATAGCTGACTTGAGCAGCTTTAAAAGCGGCTCACAAGCGGCCTTGGGAGTGTGCTTAAGAACAGCTTCCGCATATCTGACGTCTTTTCCTCTGATAAGGTCAAGAACAACGCCAACCTTGCGGGGTGAAATACGAACAAATTTAGCATTTGCCTTTGCTTCCATCTGCAATACTCTCCTTCCGCTTATTTGCTTGTTTTTGAACCGGCATGACCCTTGAAGGTTCTTGTAGGAGCAAACTCGCCGAGCTTGTGACCTACCATATCTTCTGTAACATATACCGGAACGTGCTTACGACCGTCGTGAACGGCGAATGTGTGACCAACGAATTCAGGGAAAATTGTTGAACTTCTTGACCAAGTCTTTAAAATTCTCTTTTCGCCCTTTTCGTTCATTTCAAGAACCCTTTTGAGCAGTACAGGCTGAACAAAGGGACCCTTTTTAGTACTTCTACTCATAGTTATAAGCTCCTTTCTCTGCCTTACTTACCGTTTCTTCTGCGAACGATAAGCTTATCGCTGCTCTTGTTGTTCTTACGAGTCTTATAGCCGAGTGCGGGCTTACCCCAAGGAGTAACAGGGCCCGGACGGCCAACCGGTGACTTACCCTCACCACCGCCGTGCGGGTGGTCGTTCGGGTTCATAACAGAACCGCGGACTGTAGGACGCCAACCCATATTTCTCTTACGGCCGGCTTTACCGATTTTAACGTTTTCATGGTCAATGTTGCCTACCTGACCGATAGTAGCCATACAGCTTTCGGGAACATTTCTAAGCTCGCCTGACGGAAGTCTTAACAGAGCAAGTCCGTTTTCTCTCGCCATAAGCTGTGCCATGTTACCTGCCGAACGAGCAAGCTGTGCGCCTCTGCCGGGGTAAAGCTCAACATTGTGGATGAATGTACCTACAGGAATTGCTGTAAGCGGAAGTGCGTTGCCGGGCTTGATGTCGGCATTAACGCCTGCGACTACCTTATCGCCTACTTTAAGTCCCTCGGGAGCAATAATGTAAGCTTTTTCACCGTCGGTGTACTCTACAAGAGCAATGAATGCCGAACGGTTAGGATCGTACTCTAATGTTTTTACTGTGCCTTCAACGTCAAACTTCTGACGCTTGAAGTCAATGATACGGTACTTTCTGCGGTTACCGCCGCCTCTGTGACGAACGGTGATTCTGCCGTAGCTGTTGCGGCCTGACTTCTTATTTAAAGGAGCAAGCAGGCTCTTTTCGGGCTCAACCTTTGAAAGGACCGAATAATCTGTAACCGACATATTTCTTCTTGAGTTGATGGTCGGCTTATAAACTTTAATGGCCATTTGGTTTCACTCTCCTCATGATGGCTTTGCGGGAAAATGGCGTTTCCCATACATTCTGCCTGAATATTTTATATTTCAGACTTACATCATGCCTTCAAAAAATTCGATAGGCTTGCTGTCTTCTGTTAATGTTACGATTGCTTTCTTCCAGCTCTTTGTGTAGCCGCCGTTGTTTCTGCCCTGACGGCGGAATCTGCCGCGAACGCTTACGGTGTTAACCTTTGCAACCTTAACCTTGAAGATTTCTTCGCAAGCTTTTGCAATTTCAATTTTATTAGCTTTCTTAGCTACTTCAAAGGTATATACCTTATTAACTGCGCCGAGCATACTTTTTTCAGTGATAACAGGGCGAATTACGATGTCATGAGCTATCATGCATATACCTCCTCTATCTTGCTTACAGCGTCCTTAACGATAACGAGCTTGTCAGCATTTAAAATGTCATAAACATTAAGTGTGTTGACCTGAGCTGTCTTAACGCCGGGGATGTTGTTAGCTGATTTAATAACCTTGCTGTCAACTGCGGGAAGAACGATAAGAGCTTTCTTTTCAGCTCCGATTGCGTTGAGCATAGCAACGATTGTCTTTGTCTTGTATTCATCCATTGCGATTGAATCTACAACGATGATTTCATTTTCCTTAGCCTTTGAAGAGAAAGCTGACTTCATAGCAAGTCTTCTAACCTTCTTGTTTACAGAAAATCTGTAATTTCTTGGCTTGGGAGCAAACACGATACCGCCGTGTGTCCACTGCGGAGCACGGGTTGAACCCTGTCTTGCACGTCCTGTACCCTTCTGTCTCCAGGGCTTTTTGCCGCCGCCGGAAACTTCGGATCTTGTAAGAGCGGACTGTGTGCCCTGACGCTGTGCTGCAAGGTAGCTTACTACTGCCTGATGCATAACTGCTGCGTTGGGCTCAATACCGAATACGGAATCAGCAAGTTCGATTGTACCAACGCTCTTGCCTTCCATATTTACTACTGATAAACTTGGCATTTATAATCCCCCTTCCTTAAGCCTTAACGGAATCTTTGAGTACAACGATTCCCTTATTTGGTCCGGGAACAGCACCCTTTACAGCAATGAGGTTGTTTTCAGCGTCAACCTTAACAACTGTGAGGTTCTGTACTGTTACCTGTTCTGCGCCGAGGTGACCTGCCATTCTCTTGCCCTTCCATACTCTTGAGGGTGATGAGCAGGCACCGATTGAACCGCCGTGACGAACGCAGGGACCTGTACCGTGAGTTTCTTTAAGACGGTGGAAGTTCCATCTCTTAATAACGCCTGCGGTACCCTTACCTTTGCTCTTGCCGGTTACGTCAATCTTGTCGCCGGGGGTGAACACGTCTGCTTTAACGAGGTCGCCTACATTGTAAGCGTCTGTGTCGTTAAAACGGAACTCTTTAAGAGTTTTCTTGGGAGCTACGCCTGCTTTGTCAAAAAATCCCTTCATAGGCTTTGTAACCTTGTGGGGCTTTAAGTCGCCGTATCCGAGCTGAACGGATGCGTAGCCGTCGTTTTCAACTGTTTTCTTGGCTGTAACCACGCAAGGGCCTGCCTCAATAACAGTTACGGGAATAACAATTCCCTTTTCATCGAAAATCTGTGTCATACCGATTTTCTTGCCGATGATTGCTTTCTGCATGAATGTATCCTCCTTGTAGGTTATTGGTTGGTTTGCACCAACGTGACCCTGTCTGCTTGTAGGTTGGTATCAGTGATTATAACTTAATCTCGATATCAACGCCGGCAGGGAGCTCTAAGCTCATAAGAGCTTCGACTGTCTTGTTTGACGGTCTTAAGATGTCGATAAGACGCTTGTGGGTTCTCATCTCAAACTGTTCACGGCTGTCCTTGTATTTGTGAACAGCACGGAGAATTGTTACAACCTGCTTCTCAGTAGGGAGCGGAACGGGACCCGAAACTCTTGCGCCTGTGCGCTTAGCTGTAGCCACGATTCTCTCTGCTGACTGATCAACGAGCTGATGATCATAACCCTTTAATCTTATTCTAATCTTTTCCTTGACTGCCATTATCGTCGCCTCCTTGATATTCTTGTCAAGCCTTGTGCTCTTTGCTTGTTTTAACATAGCTTCGAGCCTCGGCTCTTCGTAGTTGGCGGGCGTTGCTTTCAAAAACTTTTTTTGAAACTCTGCCGGGTGTTTCTTCACCCTGCATTAAAAAACCCGTTTAACTATTCAGTTAACCGGGAACGTCCTGAAAGCTTTCGAGCACACCTATGGCAAAGCAACCCTATTGGCATAGCTATACTCTAAATGATTCATAATAATCGCCCGGTTTAAAATCGGACATACTCCACGGAAAAACCGGCAAATTTGCCGCAACCTCCCGCTTCATCGCATATCTTGTGCAGTCACGCAAGGATTATTATACAATGAAAGGGGCATTATTGCAAGGTTTTGCGAAAATTAACCATTGTAGAATTTTCAAAGATTAATAAAAATATTTTTGTATACTATATACATATTGCCAAAAGTTATATATTAAAGTATAATTTGTTATAGGGATCGACCTATATATTAATTAGTAGTTGTAAATTGTTAATTGGAGGCATATATGATACACGTTTATTTCGGTGACGGCAAAGGCAAAACCACAGCGGCAGTAGGACTTGCCGCAAGAGCCGCAGGCAGCAATATGAAAGTTTTGTTCGTGCAGTTTCTCAAAACAGAATTTTCGGGCGAGCGCCACACACTGAGTCACACAGAAAATGTAACCCTCACATTCTGCCCCCTTGAGCTGAAATTCACATTTGAAATGGACGAAAAAGAAAAGTTGCAAGCGGCAAAAGTTTTCAAGGGTATTTTTGACAGCAGTGTAACAACCGCACTGACAGATCGCTACGATATGGTAATACTCGACGAGATTTTTGATGTAATAAACAACGAGATGATTTCCGAGGCGGAGGTTTTTGAATTTGTCGCAAATGCCCCCGTGAGTATGGAAATTATAATGACGGGACATAATCCGCCCGAAAGGTTCATTGAAGCCGCCGATTATGTAACGGAGTTCAAAAAAATAAAACATCCCTATGACAGAGGAATCACCGGCAGAATCGGCATAGAGTTTTAGCCGAATATACAAAACAATAAAAGCATCAACGGCTACGGAAAACAAAACTCCGTAAGGAAACAACGGGACATTGCCACAAATGGGCAGTGTCCCTTTTGTATGAACGCAGCTTGCGCTCATCTTCTACAATATTTATTTAGCAGGTATTCTATGTAATCGCCTTTACCGAATAATCTTTGGCTTTTACAATCACCTTGTGATTGAACAATATTGCAAAGAGGAACCGTCAGGCGAGTATGTTGTGCAACACTTTTGCTTTCGGTATAGTTCTCAAGTACAGTTTCTATTCTATCCGTTTTTAAATTACCTAAAATCCAAGCCGCTTCAGGAGAAGTCACGTTCGGATAAACATTAAACTCTTTATCTATATAGAAAACAGGAGCATCGCTTACATAGCTTGCTGTCGAATTATCATTTATCAGGTCTTCATAAAGTACCTGTTCTGTTTTTCCAAACACATCTTCTATATTCGTTTTGTTAAAATGTTCTAATGTATACTCTACAAGCTTTTGCGGAATTTTTTGCAAATCATCCGGAGTTACTCTAATAGCATATAGTTTTTCGTTTTCACCGTCGCAAGAGCCTTGATGCAAAAATAATGAGAATTCTCCGCCAAAAGATTTGCAACGATTTTCTAAATCTAAACTTTCAATGAGATCTTCAATAAACGGAAGTTCATCAATATTATCTTTGTTAACAAAAACTTGTATGCGGGGAGAAATTTTATTTTCAAGTAATATTTCAATTGCTTCTAGTATTTCGCTGTATGCGTTTTTTCTGCCGGTATAATAATCTGTTTTTTTCTGCCCTCCAAATAAAGTAAGCTGAGCCTTCTTTAACCCGAGTGAAGAAAGCCACTTTACATATTCTTTGTCGCGAACTATACGCCAAACGCTGATAAGTTCAAAATGGTTTTCATGAGTATCTGACAAACTATTGCATAAATTCCAAAGTTCTTTGTAGTTATCTTTATAATCCGGTTCGCGATACCAGTCATAAACTGTTAAGCAGTTTGTAAATGGGCGAAATTTTTCTGCAAGAAATTTCAAATCGTCATTTTTCAAATTGCCGTTTGGAGAATGTCCAATCCAACAATGCTTACATCGGTTCGGACAACCAAACATATCAAGGCAAACAGTTATTCTCGTGAACATCTTTTCAATTCTCCCTTCATTATCTGATATTATTTTAGCACATATATTCCTAATTAAAGCAAGGAACAGTTAGTATTAAGGAGTTTGGTGTCAAAAACCGATGCTCGCTAAACACATAGACAAAATTTGGGGCACCTTCCTTACGGAGGGTGCCCCAACCGTTATTTTTCTTTTTATTAATGTTTTATTTTTGCATTGTCCGAATATTAACCAACCGCTTTTTTATCAAACTTTTCTTTTGGATAAATCGCGAAAAACAAAAATAAAGAAATGTATTCTGCCAATAAAAATATAATATTAACAATAAACGAAATATACATTACATTGGAAAACACATTGTTAATGTTCTCACTGTTATCAGGATGCATAATAAATGTAATAAACGAAATATCATATCCTATTGTTCCTATTTCAAAAAAGAAATACAAGCAAAAGCTTACAGCAAATAAGATTGACAAAATAATCTTAGCGGAGTTATTTTCGTGTACAAGCTTATCCTTTTTATTAAAAACTAATATTGCTGCTGCAATTAATATTTTAGATGCAGTAAACAAGTAAAACAACGGTTTACTGAATACAGCTCCCAAAACCCCTAAAATATCTGCACCAAACACAACAGCTAATTGATACAATCCGTTTGTTAAATATAAAATGTTTGCAATCAAGAACAACTCAGCAAAGATTTTAATTATATCAATCTCAAGTTTCCTTTTACTGAGTATTGCTGCTGCAAGCAAAACAAACGCTGTCAATAACATAACTTGCGAAACAATATCAACTACATCATATATTATATAAACTATTGTATCCGTATATTGCATCAACGAATAAATTTTATATGAAATATTTCCGACAAAATCTAAAGAACAAATTATGAGAAGAACAGAAATAACAATACCTAAAATTTTAACATTCTTTTCTGCCCTAAATTTTTCAATCATATTCAGCCACCTCAATAAAATCTCCGAAAGCAATTGCTCTCGGAGGTATTCTGTTACTATATTATTTATTTAAAACTTCTTCAATTGACTTTTTCACTCTTGCAAGTCCCTCAAGGAGCAAATCATCGTCAATTACAAGGGGAGGCATAATCTTTACAACCGAGCCCTCTCTGCCTGCACATTCGCAGATAAGCTTCTTTTCAAAGCACTTCTCAATTACTTCTTCCGTAAGCGAAGAATCAACAGCGCCGAAATCAATGCCCCAGATAAGTCCTATACCTCTTAACTCAAGTCTTGAATCAAGCGGCAAAATTTCCTCTGTCACATACTTCTTTACAAGCTCGCCTTTTCTTCTTGTTTCAGCCTCTACGTCATTTTCAAGCAGATAATCAATTGCCGCCTTGCCTGCAACAAATGAAAGCTGATTGCCTCTGAATGTTCCGTTGTGTTCGCCGGGCTTCCAATCGTCAAGCTCGTCTGTGTGAAGAACAATTGCAAGCGGCATACCGATACCGCCGATTGACTTTGACATAACAACAATGTCAGGAACAATTCCTGCACGTTCAAATGAGAAGAATGTGCCGCTGCGGCAGCAGCCAACCTGAACATCGTCAACAATCATAAGTATATCGTTCTTTGTGCAGAACTCTCTTACATCACGCAGGAATCCATCGTCAAAAACTCTGATTCCGCCCTCAGCCTGTACGGTTTCCATAACTACTGCGGCAGGCTTTTCAACACCCGAATGGTCGTCGTCAATAAGCGTCTGCATATATTTGATAACGTCAAGTCCCTCAAACATATAAGGTGCAGGAATGTGAGTGCAGTCAGTAAAGGTTGCGCCTGCACCGTTTCTTGCGTACATTTCCGATGTAAGCGAAAGCGCACCGAGCGTCATACCGTGGAAACAGCCCATAAACGAAAAAATATTTCTGCGCTTTGTGGTCTTTCTTGCAAGCTTAATTGCCGCCTCAATAGCGTTTGTGCCGGTAGGACCGGTAAACTGGATTCTGTACTTGTAGCCTCTCGGCTCAATAATTTTATTTTCAAGTGTTTCAATAAAATCACGCTTGGGCACGGTATACATATCAAGAGCGTGAATAATTCCGTCAGTTGCAAGGTAATCAATTACCTTTCCCTTGATATAGTCATTGTTATGACCATAGTTTACAGCGCCTGCGCCGCAGAAAAAGTCAATATACTTTTCGCCGTTTTCGTCAGTCATAACTGCGCCCTTGGCGTCGGTAAACACCTTAGGGAAATGTCTGCAATAGGAACGAACGGAAGATTCATATTGCTCAAAAGTATTAGTTTTCATATTAATTATACCCTCGCATTTTCTGTAATTTTAATATATCCTGCAATTGCACCCTGCATAATCGCTTCAATCTGCTCCGGTTCGTCGGGAAGCAGAACAAGCAACTGGTGCTGTGCTCTGACAACGCAGCCGTCATCGCCCAAAGGATTTTTCAGTTTTTTGCAATCATCCACACAGGAGCTTTTAATAAGACGTGAAACAATGTTCTTTATATCTCTTTCATCGCCAAAGCCTAAACCGCCTATGACAAAAACTATATTACATTCTCCGAACGCTTCTGTCAAGACATTACATAAGCTCCCCTTGTCGGCGGCAAAAGAAACATTGCCCATATCAAGGTCAAGCTCCGAAAAACTCTTTTTGAGCGCACGCTCGCAAAGCGAAGTTTTTCGTGCCGAATAAAATACTGTTTTACATTCCACCATACTCGTCTCCCCGCTACTGCGCCTGTGCGTACTCGGGTTTCAGCACCGGCTCAAAGCTCGGCGCAATATCCATATCGCAGGTAACCTTGCTGTAATCAAGCTGCCATTTTTTAAACTTGTAGTCGTAATACTCATCACTCGGCTTTGTCGGATTAGCAGGCGCTTTAGCCGCCTTTCCGTACTCAACTTTCTGTGTTGTCAGCACCGAGCCGTCATAATTGAGGAATCTTACCGTCAGGTAAACTTTCGCCTGAGTTGTAGGCTGTTGTGTAGCAGTCTGACCGTTAGCTCCTTTTGACCCCGATGTGCTGCTGCCTGCAACCGAGCTTGTCGGCTCAACAACCTTCTGATTCTTAAAATCATAGTCACCGTTGTACCAGTCGATTTGCCCCTTTTCATATGCGGTACAGAAATCAGTTACTGTGGGTCTTGTTCCGCCGTAAGCAGAATAGTAAACCTGCGGCCAAACTATGTTATTATTAAGCGAAGCCTTTGAAACATCAACCTTTTTCGACTCGCCTACTCTTACCTTTCTTGCCACAACAACAGTTCGCCAGTTTGTAAACTCGTATGAGCAGGTTGAAAGCGTAATAAGCTCGTCGTCCTCGTTAACATCTACAGGACATTTGAACAGCGAACGAATCCTTACGTTATAAACATAATTCATAAAGTCCTTTTCGTTCTGGAAATCGCCTATCATATAATTGAAAAACTCGCCCTGAGATGAAAGCGTGTTCGTTTTGAACACCGAAATAATCTTATATGTTCCCTGTTCTTCGGGAGTGTCAAACTTTATTGTAGGTGATTTCTTGTAAAAATCAAGATTACCCGTAGTTCCGCCGTACTTCATCAAATCGCCGAACATTGAACCGTCCTGAATGTGATGACCGTGCATTACAACATTCTTGCTGTCCGTCCCCTTTGTACAGCGATAATCAAGGAAAATACTGCCAAACGAATCATAGTCGCCTTTATAGTTGTGCGACAGATAATACTGATATGTTCTGTCATCGCCCTTATGATACAAAACAGGATAGTCAATTTGAGTGTTATTAAGCTGAATCCAGCCGACAATCTCCTCGTTGATTTTCTTGAGTTTTTTCCAGTCTATAGTATCTCCCTTATCGGGTTTTTTATTATTTCCCGTATTATCCTCGGTGCCGTGTGCGATTTTCTGAATTTCACCGTTAAGAGCGGCATTTTTCATACTCAAAAACACCATATTGTACATAAGCATTGAAAGAGCAGTAAGGAAAACAAGGAACGATGCAATTACAACGCACTTTCTTGCTACCTCTTTGCCTCCGTCGCCCCTCATCGGAATAAAGCGATATGCAAAGCCTGTTTTTTCGGGAACGTACTCCTTTATGCCAAAGCCGTCCGGGTAGTCATCTGCTGAGTTTTCAAAAACTTCCTTTGTCCTTACCGCCGCAAGTGAAATTACATCGTCATCGTTTTCACCCGTAAGCTTTGCCTGCGGAAGCACGGCAACCTGCAAACCCTTGAACATAAAGCAATAGCCCTTGTAGCCGTTCCCGAATTCGCCGAGCTTGAACACCTTCGACTTTTTACGATAGAGCTTAAATTCCTTTTCAAGCGCTTCAAGCTCTGCCGAATCTGCGCCTCTTTTCTTAGCGGCGGCAAACGCCTTATCTCTTTTTTTCCAATAATCTTTCGGCACACGTTCGTTTGCGCTGTGTTCCGCCTCGGCAACAGTTTCAACAAAATACTTTCTGAACGAAGTGCTGTCGGTAGTTGAAAGAGCGTTTGCAATAATTACAACGTCGGGCTTGTTATTTGATTTTGCAATCTCGTCAAGCGACGCTTTGATTTTACCCGCACTTAATACGGTGTTTTTAACCCCCGTAAGCGTGTAGCCGTATTTATCGAGCCTTGCTTTAAGATCTGGCTTTTTGTCAACAAGACCTACGGTATTTTTGTTTCTTATCACAGAAATAATTTCAATATTAATCTGACTCACTTGAGTATCACCCCTTTGTATCAGTCATCAGATGAAATATATGTTATCTTTAAGTTTTGCAAAGCCTCCTCGACAAGCGGTGCAAAGTCTGCCTTTTCCTGAGCTTCCTTTACATATTTCAGCACAGGTCTTGTACGAGGATGCTTGGGCGTAAACACGGTACAGCAGTCCTCGTAAGGCTCAATCGAGGTTTCGTAGGTATCTATCTTATAAGAAATATCAATAATCTCCTGCTTATCCATACCAATCAGCGGTCTGAACACAACCATATCGGCGGCTTCGTCGGTACAGCCGAGTGCGCCTATTGTCTGACTGGCAACCTGACCGAGGCTTTCGCCTGTAATAAGCGCCGAACAGTCGTTGTCAAGTGCAATCTTTTCAGAAATTTCCATCATCAGACGGCGCATAATAATTGTAAACAGCTCCTCGGGACAATCATTCTTAATTTTCTCCTGAATTTTTGTAAAAGGAACTGTGTACATCGTCATTCTGCCTGCATAACGGCTGACCTTCTGAAGAAGCTTTACAACCTTTTCCTCTGCGCGTCTGCTTGTATACGGCGGACTTGCAAAATGAACTGCGGTCAGCTTGATTCCACGCTTTGCCATCATATATGCGGCTACGGGAGAATCTATTCCTCCGCTTATCAAAACCGCCGCTTTTCCGCCTGTTCCAACGGGAATACCGCCTGCACCCTTTTCGGGGTCGCAATGGATATATGCACCAAAATCACGAATTTCAACATAAACCGTAAGCTCAGGATTATGAACGTCAACTGTAAGGTGAGGAAATTTTTCAAGAATAACTCCGCCAAGCTCCCTACAGATTTCAGGCGATTTGTACGGAAAACGCTTGTCGCTTCGTTTTGCTTCAACTTTAAAAGTCTTAGCCGATTCAAGAGTTTTTGCAAGATAAATCGGTGCAGTCTGTAAAACGGAGTCAAGCGTTTTTTCCTCGCAGACAGCCGCTCTTGAATAGGCGACAATGCCGAACACCCTTGAAATTCTCTCGCACGCCTCATCAAGGTCAATATCCTCCGACAGCGGCTTAACATAAATAGTCGACTGCGCCGAGGTAATTTCAAAACGTCCGAGAGGACTTAAAGCAAATTTGATATTCTTTTTTAAAACGTCTTCAAATGAACGACGGTTAAGACCCTTTAAAACTATTTCGCCGTCTTTCAAAAGGATAATTTCTTTCATATTTCTTCCTTTTACTATGTATTTTATATTTAGAACATAGGGACACGCCGTGTCCCTACGACTGTAAAACAAACATTTCCTGTTAGCTGTAGGGGACGGCATCCTTGACGTCCCAAAACATTACCATTAAATCAACGTTAATTCAGCCGACAAGCTTTTCCATACAACACACACTATTAAAAATACGGAAATATGTGTGTCGACGCACGCGACCGACCATAAACTCCACTCTTCACTCTCCGCACTTACTAACGGTGTGCGAGCACCGACAGACCAGTTTCAATATTTTTGCAAAGAACATCTACGTCATCTTTGCAGTTATATTTTGAAAAACTGATTCGCAGTGCGCTGTCCGCACGTTCTCTTGAAAGTCCCATTGCGCTCAAAACGTGGCTCGGCTTGCCTTTGGCACAGGCGCTTCCCGATGAAACAAAAACGTCAAATTCCTCAAGAAAATGAAGCATTGTTTCACTTCTCACCCTGCCTGCCGAAATATTCAGCACATAAGGCAAAGCGTCCTTTGGAGAATTTATGCTCACCCCGTTAATGCTTTTCAGCTTTTGCCTTGCATATTCATTAAGTTCGGATATTTTTTGATAATTTTCTTCAATTTTAAATTCGTCGCAGGCAACTCCGAATGACGCAATCAACGGCAATGCTTCCGTGCCGGGGCGGATTTTCTTTTCCTGCTCGCCGCCGTACTGATGAGGAACAATTCTGACGCCCTTTTTTATGTACAGTGCTCCGCAGCCCTTTGGTGCGTGAACCTTGTGTGCGCTGACGGTGATCAAATCCGCACAAAGCCGTTTTGCATTAATTGCAATTTTTCCGAAAGCCTGCACTGCGTCTGTGTGGCAGACAATTTCGCCGTTTTTTGCCTTTACCGCCGAAAAAATCTCGCCTACAGGCATTACCGCACCCGTTTCGTTGTTTACACACATAACGGAAACAAGAATTGTATTTTCATCAACTTCCTGCAAAACACTTTCGGGAGTAATTACTCCGCTTTCATTCGGCATAATTCTTACAACCTCAAAGCCGTCGTTTTCAAGCCTTTGAGCCGACTCAATAATACTGCTGTGCTCAACAGCCGAAATAATAATCTTATTTCCTCGTCTTTTTTTCGCCTGCGGTACACCGAAAAGCGCCGTGTTGTTAGCCTCAGTGCCGCCGCTTGTAAAGAAAATTTCTTCACTTTGCGCTCCAAGCCTTTTTGCAACTGACTTTCTCGCCGCCACAAGCTCTTTTTCCGCATTAATTCCTTTAAGGTGCAAGGACGAGGGATTTCCGTAATTTTCAACCATTATCCTGTATGCTTTTTCAGCCGCCTTTTGCGAAACAGCAGTAGTTGCGCTGTTGTCAAGATAATGCTCCAAATCCGTTCCCTCCGTACAAATGCAATTTCATATAAGTATACATCTAACATTATACAACATATGATTAAAAAAATAAAGTGAAAAATTTAACATAAATATTTAAAATACGGACAAAATAAAGGTTAAGAACAGATAACAAAAAAGGGGTATCATATGATTTCACCAAAAGAATACGATAAAATTGTGAAGAAAAATTCACCAAAAAGTAAAAGTTTTGTGAACGGACTGAAAGCTTTCCTCATCGGCGGAGCAATTTGTGCAGTCGGGCAGGGGCTTATCAACCTTTACGGCGTGCTCGGAGTTGAACAACAGCAAGCCAAAACGCTCACCTCTATAACGCTTGTGTTCTTAGGAATACTGCTGACAGCAATCGGAGTATATGACAAAATTGCAAAGCACGCAGGCGCAGGCACACTCGTTCCGATTACAGGCTTTGCAAACGCAGTGTCCTCACCCGCAATTGAATTTAAGTCCGAGGGATATGTCGCAGGCTTAGGCGCAAAGCTGTTCATCATCGCAGGTCCTGTAATCGTTTACGGCGTTTCAGCGTCAATAATCTACGGCGCAGTGCTCTGGATTCTGCATTTATTTGGTATAACGCTATTTTGATAATTTATTCAACCAAGCAAAAACGGGGCGGTAATTAAAACCGTCCCGCTTTTCTATTTATTTTATCCTACAACGACAGTGTTCTGAAATTGTCATTTAAAATATTACAGCTGTTATTAAGCTTTTCAATTTCCTCATCGGTGAGCTTCATTTCCAAAATTCTTTTTGCTCCGCCTGCATTTACAAAGCACGGATTTCCTATGAACACATCTTTTTTACAGCCGTACTCTCCCCTGAGTCTTGTCGAAACCGTCAAAACGGAATTTTCATCATTTAAAATTGCCCTTACAATTCTCACCATTGCCATACCGATTCCGTAATACGTTGCGCCCTTCGCTTCAATTATCTCCTGTGCCGCCGTACGCACGTCAACTGCAATTTTTTCAAGCTCCTCCATAGAATACGTCTGTGAATTGTCGGCAAGCACGTCCTTAATCGGCTTAACAGCTAAAATCGCCTGACTCCACGGCACAAACTCGCTGTCGCCGTGTTCGCCGATTACGTAAGCGTGAATGTTTCTGGGGTCAATCTCAAAATATTCTCCCATAAGATAACGCAGTCTTGCTGTATCAAGCGTTGTGCCCGTACCGATAACCTTAGCGGCATTAAAGCCCGAAAGCTCATACGTAACCCTCGTCATAATGTCAACTGGGTTTGTCGCCACAAGGAAAATTCCGTCAAAACCGCTTTGAACCACGTTCGGCACAATAGAAGCAAACACCTTAGTGTTTCTCTGCAAAAGCTCAAGCCTGCTCTCGCCCGGCTTTTGATTTACACCTGCACAAATAACAACAATGTCTGCGTCAGCGCAGTCGCCGTAATTTCCGCTGTAGATTTTCATACTTGAATTTGAAAATGCGAGTCCGTGATTGAGATCCATAGCCTCGCCGTTCGCCCGCTTTTCGTTGATGTCAATCAGCACCAGCTCATCACATAGATTGCGGTTAAGCGCCGCATAGGCAAAGCTCATTCCAACCAATCCCGTACCGATTAGCACAATTTTTTTCTTATTGTCAGCCATAAATATCTTCCTTTCGGTTATTAACATTTTCCGCAATAGATTTATGCGGAATTTATAAATCTCTATTATTTTCTGCAAACAGTGTTTTATTATTCCGAAAAATTGTATTTTTATTATTATGTGATATTTATAAACAGCACTTTTCAGAACCGTTTTTTGCTCTCTCATTTCAGCAATCCCCATAAATTAAAATTTCCCATTATTTTTTATATCGTATATGTGAAAAAATATGAGAAAGTTCCTTGAAAATCAATGATTATTATGCTAATATTGATAAGGCAAAGTTACGCACCTAAATTGTTTTTTGTAAATTCTTATATGAATATGAAAGGAATTGAGAAAATGTACAAAATAGTTAAGAAAAAAGTTCTTAACCCCACTGTTACATTAATGGAAATTGACGCTCCGCTTATTGCCAAAAAAGCTGAGCCGGGTCAATTTATCATTCTCAGAGTTGATGAGAACGGCGAGCGTATTCCGCTTACCGTTGCAGGTTATGACAGAGAGGCAGGAACAGTAAGAATCATATTCCAGATTGTCGGTGCAACTACCGAAAAGCTCAATCATCTTGAAGAGGGCGACTGTATTCACGACTTTGTAGGTCCTCTCGGCGTTCCTACACACACCGACGGTCTTAAAAAGGTCTGCGTAGTCGGCGGCGGCGTTGGCTGTGCAATTGCACTTCCTGTTGCCGAAAAGCTCCATGAGCTCGGCTGTGAGGTTCACTCAATTGTTGGATTCAGAAATAAAGACCTCGTTATTCTTGAGGACGAATTCAAGGCTTGCTCCGACAAGTTTATTCTTATGACCGATGACGGTTCCTACGGCGAAAAGGGCGTTGTTACCGCTCCGCTTGAAAAGCTCATTAACGACGGCGAAAACTACGACCTCGTTATTACAATCGGTCCGCTTATTATGATGAAGTTTGTTGTTAAAACTACAAAGCCTCACAATATTCCCACAACCGTTTCAATGAATCCGATTATGATTGACGGTACAGGTATGTGCGGCGGCTGTCGTCTTACAGTCGGAGGAGAAACAAAGTTTGCCTGTGTTGACGGCCCGGACTTTGACGGCTTCAAGGTTGACTTTGACGAAGCTATGAAGCGCGGCTCAATGTACAAACCCTTTGAGCGCCACGCATATGAAGAAACCTGCAATCTTTTCAAAAAGGAGGTTGAGTAATTATGCCAAATATGTCACCCAAAAAGGCACCAATGCCAACCCAGGATCCCAATGTAAGAAACAAAAACTTTCTTGAGGTAGCAACAGGCTACACTCAGGAGGTTGCCATAGAAGAAGCTCAGCGCTGTCTCAACTGCAAAACAAAGCCCTGCGTTTCAGGCTGCCCCGTACATATTGCAATTCCCGACTTTATCAAGGAGGTTGCAAACGGCAATTTTGCAGCAGCATACGATGTAATTTCCGAGTCAAGCTCGCTTCCTGCTGTATGCGGCCGTGTTTGTCCTCAGGAAACTCAGTGTGAGTCAAAGTGCGTAAGAGGCATTAAGACCGAGCCGGTAGGTATCGGCAGACTTGAGCGCTTTGTTGCCGACTGGCACAATGCTCAGACCGACGCTGTAGTTAAAAAGCCCGAATCAAATGGTCACAAGGTAGCCGTTATCGGTTCAGGTCCCGCAGGTCTTACCTGCGCAGGCGACCTTGCCAAGAAAGGTTATGACGTAACTGTATTCGAGGCTCTTCACCTTGCAGGCGGCGTGCTTGTTTACGGTATTCCCGAATTCAGACTGCCCAAGTCGATTGTTCAAAAAGAGGTTGACACTCTTAAACAGCTCGGCGTTAAGGTAGAAACAAATATGGTAATCGGCAGAGTAATCTCAATTGACGAGCTTATGGACGAATACGGCTTTGAGTCTGTGTTCATCGGCTCGGGCGCAGGACTTCCCAGATTTATGAATATCCCCGGTGAAAACCTCTGCGGCGTTTACTCGGCTAACGAATTTCTCACAAGAACAAACCTTATGAAGGCTTACAAGGATGACCCGACAACACCGATTATGCACGCTAAAAAGGTTGCAGTAGTCGGCGGCGGTAACGTTGCTATGGACGCAGCACGTTGTGCAAAGCGTCTGGGTGCCGACGAGGTTTACATTGTATACAGAAGAAGTGAAGAAGAGCTTCCTGCACGTAAGGAAGAAGTAGAACACGCTAAGGAAGAGGGAATCATCTTCAAGCTTCTCAACAATCCCGTTGAAATCATCGGCAACGAGGACGAATTTGTAACGGGTATGAAATGCATCAAGATGGAACTTGGCGAACCTGACGCAAGCGGCAGAAGAAGACCTGTTCCTGTTGAGGGCAGCGAATTTGTGCTTGACGTTGACGCAGTTATCATCTCAATCGGTACATCGCCCAACCCGCTCATCAAGTCAACAACAAAGGGACTTGACACTCAGAAGTGGGGCGGCATTATCGCAGACGAAAACGGTCTTACCTCACGCGAGGGCGTTTACGCAGGCGGTGACGCAGTAACAGGCGCCGCTACCGTAATCCTTGCAATGGGCGCAGGCAAAACAGCCGCAGCCGCAATTGACGAGTACATTCAGAATAAAAAATAAATAAAATTTTATTTTAATTAATTACGGTCGGAGCAATGCAAAAAGCGTTGTCCCGACCGCTTTTATTAAAGAATAAAAGTTAATTCAAATTTAAATCAGATTATTAAATAGATACTTTTTCTTTATTATCGTTTTTCTAAAAAATTATAAAACACCGCATATCGGAAAAAATTTCGTATATACGGTGTTTTATTTTAAATGATAAAAAATATTTTAACTGTTTTCAACAGGAAAAACTTCTATTAATCCCATGCTAAATTTATTTATTAAATTCGCATCATTCACACTAATACAACCATCTCCGTCAACATCGGCAGCAACCATCTGTTCAGCATTAAAATTAACTAAATCAGCTGCATATTTTTGAATTAGAGTAGCGTCGTTTACATTTATCCTTCCATCAAAATTTACATCACCATACATTACAACCTTATTAGTACTTACTGATGATAATTTTTCCTGTGGGAAAACATATGAAGAGTTGCCCTGTGATTTTATCTTAACTCTTAAATAATTCAAAAGATTACTATTATCAATTGTATAGGTACTGCTCGTCGCATTGGTTATGTCAGCCCAAGTTGTACCATCAGGAGATGACTGCCACTGATATGCTATACCGGATGTTGCATCAGTATCATCAAACACGGCTCTTACAGTTTGACCGACTGCAAATTTTCCGCCAATTGAAACATGAGGTAAATTACTTTTTCTTGTGATTCTTAAAGTTTGTGAATTACCGTCTGTAAATTCAAATATGATGTTCTTATATTGATTTACACCTAAACTGCTTAAATAACTGTTCTTAAATGTAACAGAATCTTCGGTTCTTGTAAACTGATTATCCTCAAATAATATTGTGTTTCCGTTTTCGGTTATCCTGTATAAAAGATTTCCGTTTAAATTTAGGTTTACAGTTACATCAGAACCTGAATATATAAGATTATTGCTTGATAGAGTGGAATTCTGCGTTATTGGCATTCTTCTAACAAGCGTTGGTCTTATACAGAAATTTCCTATATTAGATATTTCTCCATTTGTTATATCCCTCCATATTCCGTCAGAATATCTATAGCTCTCTTTGGGATTGGCTATCGGTAAGTAAAAATCAGAAGTAAAAGATTCTTTAGCTAATTTAATAGAACTTACTTCATCTCTATCAACAGTATATTTGACTATTATAGCTAATTTGTCCGTATTTTCATTGAATACATATGGAGTACTAAAATCTGCAGTAATATATCCCTCGCAACTCACAGAACCCATTGCTTGTATATTACCTAGTTGATCCATATCCGGCATACTATAGTTATCACCATTTAACGGGACAACATAGATTTTATAAAAAGCACCTATTGATTTTGTATAAAATGTAATTTTGTTAATTGAACCATAACTGTTAGCAAGAGTTGATACATCATATACATTTGCCATACAAACTGAATTTTCATTTTGTCCAAGTGGCATATTCATTTCACCCACCGGTGGCAAATAATCATACGATAACATATACTCATTTTTCGATACTTTGTCAACAGAATCAATGATATATGCATCATTATAACAATTCAGTGAAACATCTTCATAAGATATCCAACCATAACCGTCTTCTCCCCAACCTGTTCCCCAACTATTCTTAAAAAGAAATGCTCCGTCATTTTGAGGAATACAATTACTACTAAAATTCAACTTAGAATAATTGTCATCCCATCCAATTATTTCAATTGAATGAATTAATTCTCCTTCTATTTTTAAGTTATTAAAAGAACCATTTGTTAAATTTACATAATCACCATTTGCACAAAAAGCTATATTTACGCCTCCATGCTCTAAAATATTCTTTTTTACATTTTTAAAATCAAAATTTATGTACTTGACATCTGCAATATTGTTAGCAGCATATGAATTTGCAAACAATGATAATTTGTCAGTATTCAAAGAAGATATTGATTGATATGCAATTTGATTTGTTCTATTGGGTGAAATCCAACTTATGTTGCTGTAGCACGGATTATTTCGATTAGTCAAATAAGATAAAGAAACTATGTGATGTGCTGCATCTTCCGAATTTCTTTCGTATAAACCAATATTACTGTTACCTAAAAATCCACTCATTTCATTGCTATCAATATATCTAACAGCTTCTTCGGAATAGCTTTCTTTAAGCCCAGTATATTTATATACTGCACTCTCAAATGTAGCTGTACTGCCAAAGCACCAACACAAACCAAGATTACCTTGATTTTTTACCGGCGTTAATCCATTTATCTCTCTCGGATCGTATCTTTCAGGAATTGCAACCGGAGTTTCCGTTGTTACAGGTAATTCTGGTATTTGTGGGGAAAAACCCATATCAACAAGGCCATAAATACTACTTTGTAATTCACTCTCTGAATCAACGTTTGACGCATTAATTGAAATAATCGTACTAGTTGAGAGCAATACTACTAAGCAAAAACATAATAGTATTTTTAATAAATTATTTTTCATTAAAAAACACTCTCCCGTTAAGTTATTTATCATTAAACATAATTTTTATAATATCTATTCATAAAAAACAACTCATTTAAATGTTCCGACACTGGACTAAAATATTCAATGTCTATGGGGTAAACATAATAATCATTTTCCAATTTATTCATATTTTTAGCTATAGATTCAGTAGCAGTTAAATCATCGTTTTCAATATCTGTAAGCGATTTTTGCAAGTTTGTAACATGAATAATATTGTTATTTTCTTTGTTTATACCTGCAGCAAAGCATTGTGCCGATGTAAGTTTTTCACTGTCAACTAAATATTTTTGAATTAAAGTAGTATCTTTTACATTAAATACTCCATCATTGTTGGCATCACCGGGAACAGTTATAGTCAAACATATTTTATTAAGTTCATTTCTCATTTCAATGTATGCAATGTGAATATCTTGTTCCGTTCCATTTTCAAATGCGTTCTTTGCATTATCATACACATCTTTTATTTCGGCTGATGTTACGTCATTATAGAATTCTGTATCTTCATAATCATTTTTCATTAAATTTAACATAAATTCAAGTTCATCTCTATCAACATACATTTGACTTTTACAACTATAAAGTAAGTTGGTTGCCTCGTTAAATTCTTCATCAGTTGTATACGTATCCATCTCTGATCTTATAGTTGCTATGGCAGACTTCATCCTTTCATTAGATGCGTCTGAATACATTGGCACTTGAAGAGGGATTTGGTAAAAACGATAAACATACACACGCTCCATATATCTTACAAGGGAATCAAGTTCAGACTTCTGAGTTGAAATGCTTTCAGCAAATACAGGTATAACTGAAAAAGCAGCGATTACTGCCGCCAATGTAATTGAAATTATTTTTTTCATAAAAATCCTTCTTTCGGTTGTAAAAATATTTTTAAAATTTAGAGTGATAATGCACCACCTCTATAATAATATTATCATATATTTTTGTTATTGTAAATATTATTATAATTTTTTGTTAAGTTTAACAATATAAAACAATAGTTTTATATATTTTTGACAAAATAAATTACAAAGCTCAAACAGATAAGTCACTGCAAAAAAGTGCAGTATCATGGAGTTCTCCTCATGATACTGCACTTTTATTTCTTTACACAAACACACCATTTCGCCGAAAAAATTCAATTATCCCTTACAACCAGTTTTCCTGAATTTCCTGTCTTAACGATTCAAACATAGAGATAAAACTGCTTTGAGTACTCTTGATTATAGCTAAAGCAATTTCCTCTTTATAAGAATGAATAACATCATTCCGTGCTGACAAAGCCTTTAACCAAGTCTCTTCGTCAGCAATCATACCAGAACTGTATGCGAGCTTGATTATCATTTTAGGCGATCCTGTTTTACTGCTGTCATAGCCGTGATCTTCAAGAACTTCTTTCATAGCTTTCCATGACTGCTCAAAGCAAATCTCAAATAAGCCGACCATTCCTGTTTCAATTACAGTATCAAAAGGTTCGCTGTATGCTTGTATTTTTTTAGATTTTCAAGTGATTTGCAAAAATTATCAAACTTTTTTATAAATCATTACCCCCTCGCTACAAATTGAATCAAGTAGCTCGCTCTGCACAGGCTCATCAAGATTTACTATATCAAACATCAGGAGCGTTCCTATTTCATCATCAATATCGCACTTAAATCTTTTGACATCTCCGCCGCTTACAGCAAGGTCAATATCACTGGTCGGCTTGTTGTCGCAACGTGCCCTTGAGCCAAAAAGAATAATCTTTAGAATATCATATTTTCGGGCAAGCAATATCAATTCATTTTTTATTTTGTCGGATAATGAGTATTCAAAGTCCAAAACAAACACTTCTATAATACTTTCCTCTATTGTATCATTATATAATGTAAATTTCAATCAAAAGTAAAATAAGGGGCTGCCATTTTTGACAGTCCCTTAAACATTGTTCAATAAATAAGGATATTAAAGCGCTCTTACTCTAATAACGCCGTCAACAGCTGCAATCTTGTCAGCGTCAGCCTTGTCCGCGCCTGCAACGTCAATAATTGTGTAAGCATAGTCGCCTCTGCTCTTTGAAAGCATATTTTCAACGTTGCCGCTTAACTCTGAAAGAACTTTCTTGAGAAGCTCGGGAACATTCTTGTGCATTACGCAGAAACGTGTGTCGCCTTCACTTGTTCTTGCAAGTGAAATTGCAGGATAGTTTACAGAGTTGATGATGTTACCGTTTTCGAGGTACTCCATAACCTGGTCGCAAGCCATAACAGCGCAATTTTCTTCACTTTCGGGAGTTGATGCGCCAAGGTGAGGCATACAGATTACGTTCTCTTCACCGAGAATATCGTCTGTACCAAAGTCAGTAACATACTTTGCAACCTTGCCGCTCTTGATTGCTTCAAGAACTGCTGTTGAATTTACAAGACCGTCACGGCTGAAGTTGAGAATGCGAACGCCGTCTTTCATTTTTGCAATCATATCAGCGTCAACAAGATCCTTTGTATCGGCAGTAAGAGGAACATGGATTGTGAGGTAATCACAGTTTACCATAACCTCCTCGTTGCTCTTCATAAGCTTAACAGCGGGGTCAAGTCTTAAAGCGTTCGGAACGGACATAAACGGGTCAAAGCCGACAACTTTCATACCGAGAGCAACTGCACAGTTAGCAACGAGAATACCGATTGCGCCAAGACCGATTACACCAAGAGTTTTGCCCTTGAGTTCCGGACCAACAAACTGACTCTTGCCCTTTTCTACCATTTTGCCGACAGCGTCGCCGTTGCCTTTGAGTGTTTTAGCCCAGTCGATACCCTCTGTAATCTTTCTTGAAGAGAGCAACATACCTGCTAAAACAAGCTCCTTAACTGCGTTTGCGTTAGCACCGGGAGTGTTAAAAACAACAATGCCCTGCTCAGAACATTTGTCCTTGGGAATGTTGTTTGTGCCTGCACCTGCTCTTGCAATTGCAAGGAGGTTGCTGTCAAACTCCATTTCGTGCATTGAAGCACTTCTTACAAGCACTGCATCGGGATTCTGAACGTCGTCGCCGTAGGTGTAATTCTCGCCAAGACGGCTTGTGCCGACGCTTGAAATTTTATTTAATGTCAAAATATTAAACATTGTCATCAATCCTTTTTAATATATGTCAGGGCAAGAGCTCACTCCTGCCCTGCAAATAAAATAATTATTTATTGTCAGCTTCAAATTTTTTCATAAACTCAACAAGCTTTTCAACGCCCTCATAAGGCATAGCGTTGTAGATTGAAGCTCTCATACCGCCGACTGAACGGTGGCCTTTGATGTTAACAAAACCAGCTTCGCTTGCTTCTTTAACAAACTTAGCGTCTAAATCAGCGTCGCCTGTAACAAACGGAACATTCATAAGCGAACGATCCTCAGCAACAACAGTACCCTTAAACATATCTGAACTGTCAAGGAAATCGTAAAGAAGCTTTGCTTTCTTTTCGTTGCGAACCTTCATATTATCAAGGCCGCCGATTTCATCCTTAATCCAATCCATAACAAGCTTAGCTATGTAAATTGTATAACAAGGCGGAGTGTTGAAAAGTGAATCAGCGTCAGCGTGAGTTTTGTAGTTGAGCATTGTAGGAGTAATATCCATAGCGTTGCCGATTAAGTCCTCACGAACAATAACAATTGTAACACCTGCGCCGGCAAGATTCTTCTGAGCACCAGCAAAGAGCAGTCCAAACTTTGAAACGTCAAGAGGCTCTGACATAATGCAGGAAGAAATATCTGCAACAAGCGGAATGTCGCCTGTATCGGGAAGCTCGTGGAAAACGGTTCCGTAAATTGTGTTGTTAAGGCAGATATATACATAGTCTGCATCCTCACGGAACATAGATTTGTCAGTCTTGGGAATGTAAGAAAAAGTCTTGTCTTCGGAAGAAGCAACTGCCTTAACGTCGCCGTAGCGAGCGGCTTCCTTGTAAGCCTTTTTAGCCCACTGACCTGTGATAATGTAGTCAGCCTTGTTGTTCTTGTTCATAAGGTTCATTGCAACCATTGCAAACTGAGTTGAACCGCCGCCCTGAAGGAAAAGAACCTTGTAGTTATCGGGAACGTTCATAATCTCACGAACCAAAGCTTCAGCGTCCTTAATGATTTTATCATAAGTTTTACTGCGGTGCGACATCTCCATTACGCTCTGACCGCTGCCCTCGTAATCAAGCATTTCAGCCGCAGCTTTTTTAAGTACAGACTCAGGTAACATTGACGGGCCTGCAGAAAAATTATAAACTCTTGCCATGTCTAAAATCTCCCTTTATTTATTTAAAGAATTTTAAAATATTTTTGGCAGCTGCATTTTATATGCAGCAATGCCTATAGTTTAACATTTAAATTATACGCCTATATTTTAACAAAGTCAACAATTTAGTCAAATTTGTGCATAGAAAAATTCAAAAATCAAACAGTAATTTTACCGATTGCGCTGATGATTTCATCTCTCATTCTTACAGCTTCATTTCTTGCAGCCTGTGCAAAATCCTCTTCTGTAAGATTCTGCTTTTTCCATGCGCACATAATGCCGCGGCTTGAGTTGATGATTGCGCCAAGACCGTTTTCGTCAAACGCATTCTTAACGTCCTCTGCACCGCCGCCCTGTGCGCCGTAGCCGGGAACAAGGAAAAATGTATGAGGAAGCTTTGCTCTCATCTCTTTAAGCTGTTCGGGATATGTTGCGCCGACAACTGCTCCGACAGCCGAGTAGCCGTATTTGCCCAAAAGCTCTTTGCCCCAGCTCTCGCACATTCTGCCCATATGCTCGTAAACGGTTTCGTCTGTATCAAGCTTCATATCCTGAAGCTCGCCCGAGCTTGGGTTGGATGTTTTTACAAGCACAAAAATGCCCTTATCCTTTTCACTGCAAATGCCTGCAAGCGGCTTTATACCGTCTGTTCCGAGGTAACCGTTTACCGTGAGTGCGTCAGCACCGAAAGCGTCAATCTGCTCACCGGCAACGTCAGTTGTGCCAAGGTGAGCCGTTGCATAAGCCTCCATAGTTGTGCCTATGTCGTTGCGCTTGCCGTCCGTAATTACGAACATTTCCTTTGACTTTGCATATGCAATTGTATCGCAAAGTGCCTTTACGCCCTGCCAGCCGTACATTTCATAATATGCAGCCTGCGGTTTAATTGCCGGAACAATATCGCAAAGCGAGTCAATAAGCGCCTTGTTGAACTCAAAGAGTGCCGCAGCCGCTCCGTCAAGATTTTTTCCGTATTTTGCAAAGCAAGCCTCCTTAATTGAAGCAGGAACATAGTCAAGCTTTGGGTCAAGACCTGCAACAGTGGGATTCTGCATTTTTACGATTTTTTCAATAAGTCTGTCAAATGCCATATTTCTTCTCCTTTTTTAAACGTCCTAAGGAACGTTTTTAAATTATAGCTCGGTATCTCGGGAGTCTGAAAATTTACAATTATCAAATAACAAATAACAATTAAAAACAAACTCTTCCGTAGGGGACGTGTGGGAACACGTCCCCTTCACACAAATTGCAATACAATTTGTGTGTGGACACGGCGCGCCGTGTCCCTACGCCAACATTGATGTAAAATTCAAATGTTTTTGTTATTTATTTTGGCGAACACAATTCGCCACTACACTAAATACGTTACCTTTATATCAAAATTTATTCAACAAATAAACTTATCCAAACAATACGCACTATTATAAATTCGGAAATTTGCCAGTCGAGGCACTCGACCGACCTTTAATTGTTAATTATCAATTGTCAATTGTTACTTGTTAAGGTACTCGGCCGAAATTTATGAATTGATAATATCAAAAAGCTCGTTGCTAAAGCGTGAATAATCCTTTCTGTCATCCTTTACAAATGAAATTGCAGGACGCGGATGAGTGTTGAACTGGCCTGTGAGCATATAGGGAATGTCATATCCCCATTTTACACCGTTTTTTTTGAGTTGATTAGTATGCTCCTCAATAATTTTAAGAATCGGATTAACCTTGTATTTAGGATTTTTAAGAAAACCAAGCAAAAGCTCCAGCGAGCAGTTACCTGCACCTCTGCCCATTCCGTCAACTGTTGCGTCAAGGTAGCTGACGCCCTGCGTCATAGCCTCAATTGTGTTTGCAAATGCAAGCTGCTGATTGTTGTGTGCGTGAATTCCTACAGCCTTGTTGTGCTTATCGGCAATTGAGCAGTAAAGGTCTGCAAGCTTTCTTGACTCTTCGGGATAGAGTGCTCCGTAGCTGTCAACAATGTAGAACGCATTTACAGGGCTCTGTCCGAGAATTTCAAGCGCAGTAACAATGTCCTCTGTTTTCGCCTTTGAAACAGCCATAATGTTGATTGTTGTTTCGTAACCCTTTTTAGCGCAGTCCTCAATCATCTCAATGGCGGCAGGAATCGTGTTGATGTAGGTTGCAATTCTGATAAGGTCAATCGGGCTGTCCTTTTTAGGAATAATATCCTTTTCAAAATCAGTTCTGCCGACATCTGCCATAACTGCAATTTTCAGCTTTGTTTTATTATCGCCGACAATTTTTCTTATGTCAGCGTCGTTGCAGAATTTCCACTTGCCAAAGTCCTTCTCGTCAAAAATCTCCTTAGAAGCCTTGTAACCGAACTCCATATAGTCAACGCCGGCTTTTACGTTAGCCTCATACAAATCCTTGACGAACTTGTCATCAAATCTGAAATCATTGCAAAGTCCGCCGTCACGGATTGTTGCGTCAACTACTCGTATGTCCTGTCTTACCGACAGCAAATCACCTTTCTGTGCCATAAAATATATCTCCTTTATCCTTAGAATTTTTCATATTATATTTCATCAAAAACAACTTTTCCGCCGAGGATTGTCTTTTTGACTTTGCCGCAAAGACGTCTGCCCTTAAACGGCGTATTCTTGCTTTTGCCGTGGAGCTTGTCAACGTCAACAACCCATTCCTCGTCAAGGTCAACAAGTGTTATGTCGGCAGGTGCACCTATTGCAAGCGTTCCTGCGTTGATCCCGAGAATTTTTGCAGGATTTACGCTCATCTTCTCAACAAGCTTTTCAAAGCTCATCAAGCCGCGCTTCACAAGGCAGGTAATTCCTACTGCAAGCGAAGTTTCCATACCTATTGAGCCGTTCGGTGCAGATACAAAATCAGCCTTATCCTCAACAGTATGCGGTGCGTGGTCTGTTGCAACGGCGTCAAGCGTACCGTCTATCAGACCGTTTATAATCTCGTCCATATCTGAAATTGTACGCAACGGCGGATTCATTCTAAAATCTGCGTCTGCACGCAAAAGTTCTCTGTCGGTCAGCGAAAAGTAGTGCGGAGCAGTTTCAGCCGTTACCTTTACGCCCCTGTTTTTAGCGTCTCTGATAAGCTCAACGCTCGTCTTGGTACTGACGTGGCATATGTGAACGGGAACATTAAGCGCCGCCGCAAGGGCAATTTCTCTTGCAGTTCCGCAATCCTCTGCCGATGCAGGGATTCCCTTTACTCCGAGTTTTTCTGAAACTTCGCCCTCGTTGATTTTTCCGCCGTCTGCAAGGTATAAATCCTCGCAGTGAGCAACAACGTGCATACCGTAAATCGGAGCTTTTTTCATAGCGTCGCTTAAAAATTTTGTATTTTCTACCGGTCGTCCGTCGTCGGTAAGTGCAATTGCACCTGCGTTTTTCAGCTCCTCAATATTGGTTGGCTCAAGACTTTTAAGTCCCTTTGTTATGCTTGCCGCAACATATACATTCGCGTCTGCGTCCTTAGCTTTGTCAAGTATATACCTTACAACCTCGCCGTTATCCGTTGCAGGCATTGTATTCGGCATTGCAAGCAAACTTGTAACTCCTCCTGCCGCTGCGGCACGACAGCCTGTGAAAATATCCTCTTTCTGCGTCTGACCCGGGTCACGAAGATGAACGTGCATATCAACAAGACCGGGAATTGCATACAGTCCCTCGGCATTTATTACCTTGCCGTCAAAACTTAAATCTTTGTCAATTTGTGCAATTTTTCCGTCTGCTACAAGAATATCATATCTGCCGTTAATCTTATCGGCAGGAGAAACTACGGTTGCGTTTTTTATAAGTAAGTCTTTCATTCTATCACCGTCATACATTATCTTCGTCTGTTATTATTCCTGTTTGTACTTTGTGAGTTTGACGAATACTTCGATTTTGAAGAATACGGTCGTCTTTGCTGAGCAGCTTTTCTGTTCGGGTCAGGTCTGTATTCACTCCTGCTGTGAACTTGAACAAGTCCGCCGTTCTCCATTTCACGTCTTTGCGTCCTCTGTCTTTCGGCTCTCTGCCTTGCACGTTCACGCCGCTGTGCTTCGATTTTCTGACGTTTTTTCATTGCGTGCCTGCGCTTTATCATTCTTCTCACATTTGTGCAGAAATATCCGAGGTGCATACCAAACGACCTTATTCCGTCTCCGATTTTATTCATAGCGTCGACAAAGCTTTTACCTGCACTTTGCGAGGGCTTTTCAACCTCTTTAACACGCTGCTCAACCTCGTTAATCACATCAAAGTCCTCAGCGTCAAGAATATCCTTGCTGCTGATAACGCCTACTGTCTTTTTAGGAGCTTCCTCAAAGAAATCGTCGCTATCCTTGAATTTTACACGCTTTGCTTCCTGACGAACAAGTTCTTCATCATTGTTGTAGTCCTCTTCGTCATTCTCGTCAGCTTCGCCGAACAATCCGTCCTGAATTTCTTCAGCCTTGTTTGCCTTTTCGGTTAACTCTTTGTTGACAGCATTATTCAAAGTATCGGGCTCTGTAGTTTCTTCTGTGTCCTTTGCTTCATTTTCTGATTCGCTGATAAGCTCTCCATTGTCAGCGGCTTTTTCGTTTTTGTAAACTACCTCTGCAAAGCTTTCTTCGTTAGCTTTTTCGTCAGACATTTTCTTAAAATTGAGTATCTCTTCAATTTCGCTGTCATCAATCTTTCTGTCTGACGGCTTATAAATTTTTACATCATCGTTATCATCTTGCCGGGCGCCTTTGAAGAAATCTTCTGAATCAATCTCGGTTTTATCAAACGTGTATTCATCATCGCCATTGTATTCATAACCATTATCAGAATCATCAGCTTTATTATCTTCAAAATTCTCGTCCTCGTACACACTGTATTCCGCTTGCTCTCTATCAGTTCTGTTTCTTTGCTTTGAGGTATATTTTCCTGCAAGCTCTTCAAGAATTTTATCATTCTTATTCTTTCTTCTGCGTTTTTTGGCGTGCTTAAAAATAATTATGAGGACTATTATAAGAATTATCACGGCAACTGACGCGCCGATGATTATGTAAGGAATTATACTTCCGAAAGCATTTTCTTTCATAAATTGTACCGAAGATACAATCTCGGTAAATGTTGCGTAATCCTCAGCCGTTACATTGCCCGAATTTCTCTGCAAAGTAATGCTAACACTCATACCGTCATATACGGTATTGGCCTGATACGCTTTGATTGACAAGCCACTGCTTGTAACATTTGTATTAAAATTCAGCCATACAATTTTTCCAGCAGTATCGGGGGTACAGGATGTGTATTCACTCTGACTAAGGAAGTTTGAGCTTACACGTGAAAGCTCGTCCGCATTAAGAAGATTGTAATTGACTATACCCTTGCTCTCTTCGGTTTTTGTCATTGTAACTGTCACCGTAAGTGCCGACATACTGTCCATACCCTGCAAATAAATATCGCCGTTTTCAAAATTCTGCATTGTTGTGTTGTAATCAAGACCGAACACTGAGAAATACCTGTCGGTATTCTTGCTTGAACGGGTGACCGCCGATATATCATTCGGCAAATAGATAACCATATCGTCAATTTCGTTAATTGTATATCTCTGCGATGCCGCACTGCAAAGCAAGATGCTGCCTATTATGCACATTAAGGCGCATAAACAAGCCGTAATTTTCTTAAATTTGTTCGACTTCATTAATCATTTCTCCCTTAACCATTCGTCAGGATTTTGCAAAACTTTACATATACAGTTTATTATACCTAATTTTTAAACAAATTACAAGACTGTAAGATATTTTTTTACTTATTTCAGCGAATAATACTGTTTAAATTAAACCGTTAAGCACACAAAAACAGACTGCGTTTTCGTCGCAGTCTGCTCTTTTTTTAAACATTTTTCTGTTTTTTAAGATTGTCAAGCTCGCACATAAGACTAAAGGTTTCATACAGTTGGGCATTCTTACCTTCTTTATGACACTTTTCGAAATATTTATAATACAACTTAATATACTCTGCACTTGAATCCCAGCGAGCCTTGTTATTCTCTGACAACTCGCTCTTTTTAACGCCGTACTTGTCAACAAGAATTTTTCCGAGATACTTCGTGAATTTCTTCTGACCGTAAATATTCATATGGTCATCGTTATAGAAATCCTCCTTATAATCAAGTCCGACGTCTTTGCAGTTATTTTCAAAGTCGAGATAATCAAAACCGTATTCTCTTATGATTTCAGCCATCGTATTGCCCATCTGAAAACGCTCATAAAACTTTTTCTTGGTAATGCGGTGCGGGAATTTCGCAAACACAACATTTTCAAACTTGTTGTCCTTGCAATACTGCAAAAAGCAGCGGAGCTTTTCTTCTGTTTCTTTTGGAAGATTCTTCTTGGACGTATCGCCCTCAACGTTCATTATCTTGCCTTTAAAAGTGGATTTTGATTTGCCCGAAACCCCCTTTAATGCCGAGTAACCTCTAAAATGGATGGCAATATTGTCGAGAAATTTTCCGATTGCGCTCTTACTGCCGTGATACATTACCCATGGAAGATAATAGCTCAGCTTTTCGTCCTCGCTGCCAAACTGATTGATTGTATCAATTTTGTTCTGCGAAAACGGCATACTGTCCGTAAAACGGCGGAGCTTTGCATCCTTATCTTTTATCTTATTGCCATAGAGCGCACCGTTCATTTCAATAAGCAGAACCTTCGGAGTCTGATTATTCCGTATTTCCTTAATCTGAGACTTAAACAAATCTATGTAATTGGCTTCAATAGCATACGGATAGCTAGTAAATCCGTACTCATCATATGCAAGAGCCGAAGAAAATGCCGTATAGACCTCGCTTGCACCAAGCAAAACAACGTCAAGCGAATTTTTCTCTTCCATATAAAATCCGTCAAGCCTTATTTTATTGTGGTCACACCTTACCTGAGTGACTGTCATAATCAAAAACGCCGCCAATGCAAACGACAGAATTTTGATTGTTCTCGACACATACTTTTTCTTCATTAAATCTGCTCCTAAAACTGCATATACACAAATGCGGCGGGGTCATATCCAGGACCGTAAATTCCAAACACAAGTACAAGCATTACCCCTGCAAAAATCACAAGACCTCTTAATGCAAACGGCTTTTTGTCGAGCATCTCACGGATTGTTGTACTGCTGTGTCTTTCCTGAATTACGCTTGCGACAAATACCACAATCATAGCAAAGATAATAATTGCATAATCAAGTTTGTCAAGTCCCAGCTCGCTTATCTGCGACCGGCCGACCGAAAGACTCTGGTCTGTAAACGCAAGCTTAAACGTGTTCATAGCCTGTGCAAAGTTCGGCGCAACGTCAAAAACATAACCCACGAGCACAACAAGAAATGTTCTTAACATCTGGAAAATACTGTAGGCAAACGACTGCGCATTAATTCTCAGCTTTGCAAGCACCCAGTCAAATACGGGCTTGAGCAGAATTGAAATCATAATAATTCCGCCGTTCCATACACCGAAAGCAACGTACTTCCAGTTTGCACCGTGCCATATTCCGACAACGAGAAACACAATCAGCGATGCAATACTTGTCGGCAGTACCTTCGCAATGTGTGCACCTGCCTTTGTTGAGCCGAATTTTGTTCCCTTCATCTTTTTGCTTGCGTTGATGAAAAGATTTGACATCGCAAGCGGATAGAAAAGGTAGTTTTTCAGCCACGCACCAAGCGTAATATGCCATCTGCGCCAGTAGTCGTTGATTGACTTTGCAAAATACGGACGCTTGAAATTATCGACCATATCTATTCCGAAAATCTGCGCAACACCCCTTGAAATGTCTATACCGCCCGAGAAGTCGGCATAAAGCTGGAGCGCATATAGCAGAATTGTAAACGTAAGCGTTGTGCCGTTATAAGCCAAATAATCAGCTGTAACTGTGTTGATAGCGACAACGGCTCTGTCGGCAATTATCAGCTTTTTGAAAAAGCCCCACAAAATAAGCTCCATACCGTACTTAAAGCGTGTAAAATCAAAATTATGCGGCTCGTAAAGCTGATGGGCAAGCTGGTCATAAAAGCTGATAGGTCCCTGAATAATCTGCGGGAAGAACGACACGAAAAGAGCAAGCTTTGCAATGTTCTTTTCGGGAGCAACCTTTTCACGGTAAACGTCAACTATGTAGCCCATTGACTGAAACGTGTAAAATGAAATTCCCAAGGGCAGAAACAGCTTAAGCATCGGCGCAGAAAAGCCGATTCCGAACATACCCATAACGTCGTTTAAGCTTCCTGCAAAGAAGTTGTAATACTTCAGAAACGCAAGTATGCCAAAGTTTACGACAAGCACAAGCGCTATAACAAGGCGTTTTTTATGCTTTATTGAATTTTTGAATTTTTTCTTTTTATCCTTATCCCACGTCTGCTTGTTCAGTTTCAGCGTTTTCTTCGACCTTACTCCTATTTTGTTAATCCACAAGGCAAAAAGATATGTAGTTACTGTCGTAAAAAGGATAAAAGCAACGTATTTATATCCTGCAAAAAGATAGAAAACGTAGCTTGCAACTAGCAGAACACTCCACTTTTGCTTTTTAAGAGGAAACAAAAAGTAGACAAGCACCGTTATTGCGACAAAAAGTATAAAGTTTAATGATGTATAATTCAAGATAATATCCTCGTTGAATATTTAATAATTTACAATTAGCAATCAACAATTAATAAACTTTTACGGTGTATTAAAAACGTCAGTGTAAATCATTTCTCTGACGATTTTTAAGCCGTCTTTTTCAGAATAAATCGAGATAACAGGCATTTCTCTGCTGAGGAACACCGCCATACCCTCCATTGCCGAATATGCGCCCGAGCGCTCAAATACAAGTATATCACCGATTTCAAGCGAAGAAAACTCAGCGTTTCTCGCAAGAATATCATTCGTTGTGCAAAGACTTCCGCAAAGCGTCCATTTATCTGTATTTTCACCGCAGACGCTGCTCTCGCCCTTTATGTGCGTAATTTTCGGAATCTGCATTCCCTGCAACTGTCCGTCATATTTCAACTGATTAAGTCCGCCGTCAACAATTGCGTAGTTTACTCCGCAATTCGTCTTTACGTCCATAACCTTTGTAAAATAATATCCACAGGGTGCAGCAAAAAACCTGCCCATTTCAATGGTCAATTTTACCTTTTTTGCAACCTCTCTGATTTTGGGCGCAACTGCACAAAGGCGCTCTTTCTCTGTTTCTTCGGCGTTGTCACTGAAATAATCAACAGCAAGTCCCGTACCATATTCAACACGCTCAATGTCAAAGTCAAGCTCGCTTTTTATCCTGTCAACAAACTCGGCAACGTAGTCAAGCTCCCTTTCAATTGCGGAAGGCTTTCTCTTCTGCGTACCGGTAAAGAAGTGCAGTCCGACAATCTCAATTCCGCTGTAGTTATCACGATTTCTGATAACGTCAATCACATCGTTTTCATCCATGCCAAACTGACTGCCGCCTGTAAGCCTTACAAGCACAGGAACTCTGAGTCCTCTTTTTACTGCACTTTCGTTAATAAGTTTCAGGTGCAGATAACTCTCCGCTGTAAAAGTGCCGACCTTATCATCCATTGCACGCTCAATGTCAGCTTTTGTCTTGTTAACACCCGAAAAAATAACCTTGTCCATATCTGCGTTTGTCTTTTCACAGATTGTAAGCTCACCGGGACTGCAAACCTCGATTTTATCAAAGCAATCCGGCAGACTTTTCAGCAAAAACGGATTTGCTTTTATAGAAAAGCAAATCCCAATGTCTGCACCAAATTCAGTTTTTACAAGCTGAGCACGCTTTTCAAACTCGTCGCTGTCAAAAACATATGACGGAGTGCCAAGTTTCCGCGCAAGTTCTTTGAATAATGACTTGTCCATAAAAACCTCATTCATCCTGAAGTTGTTCAATTAAAGCCATCATAGCATTCGCCGAATTGAAGTTTTCGGGAACAAGATTGTTCGGCTTGATTTCAATATCAAACGCTTCGTTAAGCTCACCGACAAGCGCAACAATGTCAAATGAATCGAGCACACCATCGTCAATAAGAGCAGTTTCTTTTTCAAAGTCCACGTCAGGTCTTAATTCCTCAAGAATTTCCATTAATTCGTCCATAATAACCTCCTGTTTTTACATTATACAACACGCAGTGCAACAAAATCGGGCTGTTTAATCAAGTTGCATAATTTTTATTTTAATTTTATTTAAACATCGCTTTCATACTCTGCATATCGAGCTTGCCGTTCGGCAGTTTAGGCAGTTCTTCGAGCGCAACAAGTTTTCTAGGCACCATAAATGCAGGCAAAACCTTTCTGAAATGCAGAACAATCTCCTTTGACTGCACATCTCCTGTATAGAAAAGGTATAGGTGCTCTTTTTCCTTGTTGTAAAGGGCACAGCATTCGCCGAGCCCGTCAATCTGCTTAGCGGTTTCTTCAATTTCGCCAAGCTCAATGCGGTGTCCCATATGCTTAATCTGGCGGTCTTTTCTGCCGTGGAACATCAGCAATCCGTCCTGACGGAAGCTACCAAGATCTCCCGTCTTGTAGATAAGCTCACGGTAATTTGTATTTCGCGGATTCTGAATAAACGACTCGTTTGTACGCTCTAAGTCGCCGTAATATCCAAGTGCAAGAATCGGGCCTTTTACACAAATTTCACCGATTTCGCCGTTGGCAGTAGCTGTTCCGTCCTCGTTAAGCAGAATAATCGAGTAGTTCTCATACGGAGTGCCTATCGGCAGAACAGTATCATCATTGACCTTTTCGTCAACGACATAATATGTACACGAAGCCGTTGCCTCAGTCGGACCGTACTGATTTACGTAGAGCACATCGGGAAGATTCTCCTGCCAGATTTTCAGATATTTGCACGGCATAACCGAGCCTGAGAAACACACCTTTTTAAGGTATTCAGGCTTTACACAGTCGAATGCGCCGAGCTTTGCAGGGAGTTCAATTCCCGCAACACTCCAGCAGAGCGTGGTCACTCTGTTTTTGTTGAGCGTATCAAACAGCTCAGTAGGCATTGAAAACTCGTTTTTCGGGATAATCACCGTTGACGCACCCGTCTTAAGCGGCAGATAAATATCCCTCACAGCGGCAATATAGTCAAGCGGCGACTGATTACCCAGAACATCGCTTTCGTTAATATCAAGAACCTTGCACACTGCGTCAATGTAGCACATCAGCGAATGGTGCGAGGTGATAACACCCTTTGGCACACCCGTAGAGCCAGAGGTAAAAATCACATAAAGCGGTGAAATCTCGGTAAGTCCCAAGCGAGCCTTATTCAGCAAGTTTTCATCCGAAATTGTCGATATTATATCATCTATGATAACTATTTTTCCGCTAAAGTCAAGTTTTTTTGCCGTTTCAAGGTGTTCTTTGTCTACAAGCATAAAATCCGACTTAATTACACCAAGTATGCTGTTCAATCTTGACAACGGCATTGTTACATCCATCGGTGCATAAAAGCAACCTGCCCTTACAACTCCCAGAAAAGCGGCGGGCGTCATAACGTGACGTCCGCTCATAACTACAACCGGAACATTACCCGAAACGAGCTTTGCAAGATACGTTCCGATTGATTTTGTGTAATTGTTAAACTCAGAAAAAGTAATTTTTTTATTCTCGTCAGAAAAAACCGTCTTGCCGGCATACCTTTCTGAAATTATATCAAGCCAATCCAAAACCGAAGTTTGCATATTATCAATCCACTTCTATAGCAAAACAATTTATATTTTCTTTCCTCTTATTTTTAATTTAATTGCTTTTGAATTTTCGTAGAATGAACGTAATCCAAACATCCATACTGCGAATACTATAATCTGAAGATGACTAACATACTTAGGCATTACTTCAAATAGAATAAGCGCCAATGTTAAACCGATTATTACCATTTTAAAATGCATTTCTGGAGTACATTTTTCTAACGTATTAATATTTTTTAGTCTGCGTCGAGAAAAAAGTATCATCGAACATACAATAATAAAACTTAATGAACTTATAATTATGAATAATTTATTTATTATACCTCCTGCTCCTTCTAAAACAAATTTGTTTATCTGATTACCATCGTCGTAAGAAAACGGCAAGAAAGGATTGCCCCATAATCCCTTAAATTTATTAAAAACATGTATCGGAATAATGACAGGTTCATCAATATAGTTTTGTAAACGTTCTTCTATCAACTCTTTTTGATATTCTATTGCATCATCTCTATTGTCAAAATCCGAATACTTTTCATATGTATTTGCATCAGCTTCATTCCAATGACCACTTGTTTCATAATTAAATCCCAAGTAAACAGCCCATCCCATAGGTAATCTATATTCAATTTTCTTAGTCGCTTCGCTATTCTCACTGACAACATTTTTTACAAAAGAATTGCAAACATTCGACATTACTATAAAGCACAAACCAAAGCATAATATTTGAAATAAAACAGAAATTATCTTCTTAACATTAACTTTATCAATAAATGTTTTTGCAACACAGAAAATACAGAACGAAATTATTACAATAGTGCCGCCTTGATTAATTTTATTTGCAAAACTAATTAAAATTGCTGATAAAATCAAAAATAAAATTCTTATAGGCAAATTATATTTTTTATCATAGTACTTTAAAAATAACCAAAGTGATGTTATGTGAAAAAACAATAATGGAGTTTCATGTATTAGTAATTGTGACTGAAACAATCCCACAGGAAGCAAATTATACAACATGATGCCAATAAAAGCTGTAGTTTTTCCAACATATTTTCTTATAATATCAAATAATAAAACACTTGATATTGATAATAGTAACGAGAGAAATACCGTTAATGCTTTTGTATCTTTACCAAAAACAGAAACAACAGGAGACAAAAAGAGACCATAAATAACTTGGTATGGATAATTTAATGCAGAAATTAGATGCTCAGTAATTTCACCGTTATCTGATAATTGTTGTGAAAAAGAGGCATATAAGCTCATATCTATTGTGTTTGCAGCATCATTATCAAAAAGGAATACGAAAAAAACTTTAGTAACAAAAGAAACCAAAAAAACACAAAACATCATCTTAAATACTGATACCTTGTTTATTGGTGTATAGATTTTCTTATATACAAAATTTAAAATATCTTCTCCAAAATACCAAACAGCAAATACAAACAGAAGTAAACCCATAAATAAAACATAACCAATAAAGCCGTCTGACACCATTCCGCACAATGAGGAAATACTCGCTACAAGAATAATTCCAATCAGTATATAGAATACAAAGTCAACCGTTTTTACTATAAACTTGCTCATAAAACAACTCTCCTTATTCCACCGTAACGGATTTTGCGAGGTTTCTTGGCTTATCAGGGTCATTTCCTCTGTTAATTGATGTGTAATAAGCAATCAACTGGAGAGGAACTACAGCCGTAATCGGCATCAAAAGCTCCTCAGAATGGGGAATTTCCACAACATAATCGGCAACTCCCTCTTTAAGCCCTCTTGCGCAGGTGTCAGTGCAAACAAGAATTATTTTTGCTCCTCTCGACTTGACCTCAACTATGTTACTTATAGTCTTGGGAATAACATCTGTCTGAGTAGCCACCGAGATAACAGGCATATCCTCGTCAATAAGCGAAATTGTGCCGTGTTTAAGCTCGCCTGCCGCATAGCTTTCGGAGTGAATGTACGAAACCTCTTTAAGCTTCAGCGAACCCTCCATTGAAAGTGCATAGTCAAGACCTCTGCCGATATAAAGCAGACTGTCTGCCGCAATAAGCTTTGTTGCGATATATTTACATTTCTCTTCGCAGTTGTCAATAACATACTGAACCGCGTCGGGCATTTTCATAAGTGCAGATACAAGTCTTTTGCACTCTGCAACGCTCACGGTTTCCTTTGCAAGCGCAAGCTCAAAAGCAAAAAGATAAACAACCGAAAGCTGTGTTATATAAGCTTTTGTAGACGCAACTGCAATTTCGGGACCTGCCAACGTGTAAATGAGCATATCCGCCTCACGTGCAATTGAGCTTCCTTTAGCGTTTACAATTGCAAGCGTAGTCGCCCCCTTCTGCTTTGCAAGGCGCATTGCAGCAAGGCTGTCGGCAGTTTCACCCGACTGCGAAATTATAATCACAAGATCTCCTTTGCCTACAATCGGATTTCTATAGCGGAACTCGGAAGCAATATCTACATTTACGGGGACTCTTGCAAGATCTTCAATAACGTATTTTCCTACCATTCCTGCGTGCATTGCCGTACCGCAGGCTACAATCGTAATGTTAGTAAAATTCTTTAACTTCTCAAGTGTAATGCCGCACTCCTCAAGACAGGGCAAGCCGTCCTTGATTCTGGGCATAATTGTTGTTCTTATTGCAAGCGGCTGTTCATTGATTTCCTTAATCATAAAGTGAGGATAGCCGCCCTTTTCAGCAGCCTCCATATCCCAGTCAGCAGTTTTTAGTTCTTTTTCGAGCGGTTCAAGGTGTTCGTCAACAAAGGTTACGCCTTCACCTGACAAGGTTGCAATTTCATCGTGGTCAAGCAGATAATAATCTTTTGTATACTGCAAAATAGCAGGAACATCGGAAGCGATAAAACACTCGCCCTCGGCAACTCCGACAATAAGCGGGCTTTCTCTGCGAACTGCATAAATTTTGTCAGGAAAATCCTTGAACATAATTCCAAGTGCAAACGAGCCCTTAAGCTCAGCCATTACTGCGTCAATAGTTTCAAGCGGATTTCCGTTATATTTATAGTCAAGAAGCTGTGCAACAACCTCTGTGTCGGTATCACTTAAAAACTCTCTGCCCTTTGAAATCAAAAATTCCTTTAACTCTATGTAATTTTCTATAATCCCATTGTGAACAATAGTAACTCTTGCGCCGCTGTGCGGATGTGAATTAACATTCGACGGCTCACCGTGAGTAGCCCATCTTGTGTGACCTATACCGACACTGCCGTTCGGCTTGCCGACGGCTGCAAGCTTATCCTCTAAGTCCTTAAGTTTACCCTTTGTCTTTACTGTTTTAATTTCGCCGTTTTCAAAAACAGCAATACCTGCCGAGTCATAGCCTCTGTACTCAAGCTTAGTAAGTGCGCTTACAAGCACGTCGCTGCAATCCCTATGACCTACGTATCCAACAATACCACACATATAGTTTTCTCCCTTTCAAAAGACAGTAATCTGTTTAAATCAGTTGACCTTATGATTGAATGTGGGCACCAGCTTACTTAACAGCTCAACAGTTTTTTCGCTGTCGTTGTTATCAGCCGCTTTTCTGAGGTTATGAAGCTTTGAAAGCATATCCTCTGCGTCTATGTCAATCTGGTTGCCTATAAATATTTTATTGTTTGCCGTTGAAGTAAGACCTTCCTCGTCCATAAGAAATTCTTCAAAAAGCTTTTCTCCCGGACGAAGTCCCGTAAACACGATTTTAACATCTTTATACGGAACCTTTCCGTACATACGGATAAGGTTCTCGGCAAGCGTCGTAATCTTGACAGGCGACCCCATATCAAGTACAAATATTTCGCCGCCCTTTGCCATTGCTCCTGCTTCAAGCACAAGTGAAACAGCCTCGGGAATCGTCATAAAGTATCTGATAATATCAGGGTGAGTCACGGTTACGGGTGAACCGCTTTCAATCTGCCTGCGGAAAAGCGGAATTACCGAACCGTTTGAACCAAGTACGTTGCCAAAGCGTGTTGTAACAAACTCTGTATGCGTACTCGTCTGAGCCTTATACTGAATAATCATTTCACAGGCACGCTTTGTCGCACCCATTACATTTGTAGGATTAACAGCCTTATCGGTTGAAATCATAACAAATTTATCAGCACCGTAAAATTCTGCAAGCGTTGCAACGTTAAATGTACCGAAAATGTTGTTCTTTACAGCCTCTTCGGGTACGGTTTCCATCAGCGGAACATGCTTGTGAGCCGCTGCGTGGAAAACAATCTGAGGACGATACTCTCTGAAAATTACGTCCATCTTGTCATAATCACGCACAGAAGAAATCAGCGTTACAAGATTAATCGCCGATCCGTATTCAAGCACAAGTTCCTGCTGTATATCATATGCGTTGTTCTCGTAAATATCTACAATAATAATCTGCTCGGGCGAATACTTGGCAATCTGCCTGACAAGCTCACTTCCGATTGAACCGCCGCCGCCTGTAACAAGACAAACCTTGCCTTTGATAAAGCTTCGGATTTCCTCCTTGTTAAATTCAATCGGCTTTCTGCCGAGCAAATCTTCGATTTTAATTTCCTTTGCCTGAGAGATAAGCTGAGTGTGCTTATCGTCAAAAAGCAATTCGCTTAAATAAGGGATAACCTTGATTTTGCACTCAGTAGCAGAGCAGTAGTCAAGAATTCTGCGCTTGTCCTCCTCTTCGCATGACGGGAGCGCAACAATTATGCTGTCAATATGATAATCTGTGCAAATCTTCGGAATCTCAGGAGTAGTACCAACAACCTCAACACCGTTGATTTTATTTCTCAGCTTTGTTATATCATCATCAACAAAACACACAGGAAGAATGTTTCGTACAGGACTGCTTTCATCATAACGGGAATTTTCGATTTCGGTTAAAATCATTCTGCCTGCATTGCCTGCACCGACAATAAGAGTGCGTTCATATACGTCGGCACGTCCTGCTTCGGTAAGATTAAGAAAGGTACGCTTAAAAATAAATCTGAATGCAAGTACACCTATTGTGGCAACAAGGAAGTAACATAAAACAAATATGATTCTCTGAGGCACTTGCAAAAACATTGAAATTATATATCCCAACGCAAATCCAAAAGCCATAGCTATTGTGCAGGCAAAATAGTCTTTGATATTAAAATACCGCCAAAGCCGTGAATATCCGCCCAGAATAAACATCATAAAGACGCACATAACCAAATCAATTATGATGTAATAGAGCAAACCTCTGCTTGCCTCTGCACCGATAAAATCAAAGAAAGACAGTATGAAATTTACAATCAATCCGCTGATTACAATAATAAAAACATCTGCCAAAGCAAGAATTATCTTTCTGACATTAATTCTTTTCATAAACCTCTATACCCCTAAACCCTTTACAATTATTTACAAAATCCAAAAAATAAATTTAAATATATTATACAGTATATACACTATTGTGTCAAATAAACTAGCATCATAATGAGTATATTATTATCCCGATAATTATTACCGAAAGTCCTATAAGTTTTTTCTTTGTTATCTTCTCTTTTAAGAACAGCCTGCTTAATACTGCAACAAATATATACCCTGCAGATTCAAGTATTGGACCAAAGGACAGAGGGATTTTAGTATATGCAAGAATTGAGCACAAAGTAGCACCGAAAAATATTATATACGCAAAAATAACTCTTGGATTTAAATATTCTTTTATTTTACTGCCATATTCTACTTGAGCACTTTTTTTCAATAAAATTTGTGAAACTGCTGAAATGAATACACCAAAGATAAAAATAAGTGAAAATAGTATTTTTTCATTCATCAGCTCTCACCACCAAAACAACACCTAAAATTACAATCGCAGCACCAAGCAGCATATTCCACTTTATTTGCTCCTGAAAGAAAATAAATCCCCACAAAATTCCCCAGACAATAGTTACTGCTTTATTTGCATATGCCGTATTAAGGGGTAAATGCTTAATAATCTGTTGCCATACAATTGCATATATACCCAGATTTAAAATTACAAGTCCATAAAAGAAAATGAACCAAAAGGATAAAAACTTCTGCTGTGCCGCAAATTTTGAGCAAATTCCTCCCAGAGAATAAATAGCAAGAAGAATATGTAAAACAACGAAATATATTTTATAGTTTTGCTTATTGCTTTTTTTCATTTTCATCGTCTTCTATATTAATTGTTTCCTTAATTACATATTGAGGTGAATTGTTTATGCTTATGTAAATCCTGCCAATGTATTCTCCTATCATACCAAGCATTAACATAATCAGCCCGCCGATAAAGAGCAAAATTGAAACAGTAGAACTCCAGCCGGCACTTATATTAGGCACACATAGTTTTCTGATAATAGTAACTATACCAAAAATAAAACCACACAAAGCACAAATAACTCCAACTAATGAAGAAAATCTCAATGGTTTTACTGAAAAAGCGGTAAAGCCGTTCATCCAAAGTTTTATTAATTTTAAAAATGTATATCCCGATTCACCTTGTAATCTTTCTCTATGTTCCACTTCAACATTTGCAATTGATTTGGTAGAGCGAAAAACCAATCCACCTATATATGGATATGAATTATTATATCTAACCATTTCCTTTGCTATAAAATTTTTCATAGCATAAAAACTATTACCAACAATTTCTTTAGGTTTACCAATTAAAACTTCAGACATTTTATTATTTATTTTACTTCCTACTCTCCTCCATAATGATTGTTTTACTTCTCTATACTTAGCGTAAACAACATCGAAACCTTCATGAATTTTATCAATAAGTAAAAATGTCTGTTCAACCGGAGATTGTCCATCATCGTCAAGAGTTATAATAATATTTCCAGTTGCAACTCTGTATCCAGCCATAAGCGCTGAATGCTGTCCAAAATTTTTAGCAAATGAAATTGCTTTTACATCGTTTCTTTCTTCAACAATACTAACAATTACAGACCAAACGTTGTCTGGAGAACAATCGTTAATAAGTACTATTTCATAATCAAAATTCGATATTTTTTTCATAATCAAGTCAATTTCATCAATAACACTTTTTATAGTATTCTCTGATCTATAGCATGGAATAACAAATGAAATTTTTTCTTTTTCTATCAACATTATATCACCAAACTAAACTAAAATTCTTTTTCCTTCTTCTGCCGATAAATATGCTGCATAAGTTATTTTTGCAGTTTCATACGCTAAATCAAAATTCGACTCGGGATTCTTATCAAAGGCAATGGCTTCCATAAAGTCCTGAATCTCAGCTGAATATCCTCTTACTACTTCATCTAAAATAAATGGATTATTCCAACCGGTTTTACTAGGTAGCATTTCAGAAAGATATACATCATCAAGATTTTCTTCATCCAGAAAGTATGTACTCATCATATTGTTTAGTGTAAGATTAGCATACAAAGTTGCATCATTACAATATGCTTCAACATAATTTTTACTACCACCCAATAATGTATCTGTCGCTATTACTACAGCTTTACTATTATCTGAAAAGGTTAATATGGCAGTACCAAAATCTTCAACATCTATAGGTCTTGCTGCTATATGGCGATGTTCGTGTTCTGTTAAACTGTTTGTGATAAAGCCCATATCAGCAGTTACACTTATTACTCTAATTTCTTCATCATGAGCTTTGGCCTCGACTTGCTTTAACCAAAGTGCAGCGGTCAATGGATGACTTCCGGTTCTTGTAAATGTTCCTCCTCCGGTTTTTGACCATTCACCTGCAACTGGAGAACTTGAACCTTTTAAACTCTCCTCGCCTTTTATACATAAAATTCGACTCTTTTTTTTCCTTATAATTTCAGCCATTTTCTGAATAGCCGGAGCATAGATAAAATTTTCTGCATACATAAATTTTGCATTAGATTTCTGTAACTCGCATTTTATCTTATCAAGAGTCTCAAGCAAAGATTCATACATTTTTCTTTTGGAAACATTATTCCCGATAGGACATAAATCTTCTTCTTTGCCAAAATAACCTGCTAATGGTTTTTCACAAATAACATTCTTATTATTTCTTAGTGCTTTAATTACCATTTCTTCATGTACATATGGAGGTGTACATATATCAATCACCTGTATTTCAGGATCATTAATTATTTCATCAAAATTATCTGTGGATCTTTCAAAACCATACAATTCCTTTGCTTGTTCTGCACCATCTAAAATGTTAGAATAAATTACTTTGAAAATTGGCTCAATGCCAATAAGTCTTCTATAAGCTTCCATGTGAAGCTCCGTTGCTCTGCCTGCACCTATCATTGCAATATTGACTGTTATTTTTCCCATATCTTTAACCTCTATTTATTTTTACCAATTCGTGAAATTTATTTACATTATCATATAAACTATCTACTGTGTCACATTCAAAAAACAGTATCCCTGCTTTATATTTAAGATAATCTACAATATCTTCGCCTTCATTAGCCCATACTATACTATGTATAATTTTATTTTTAATTTCACTGTTGATATCTATAGAAATATACTTTCCATTTGCATCAGTCATAATACATTCACGAGCGATATTATGAGATACAATTTTATAATTATTATTTAGTTTCAAACCCAATTCAGATTTTACAATTTCTAATGGGTAATTTACCTCTGTTGAATATTGAACTAATTTTATATACAAATCACCGGGTGAACGTCTGCATGGATCAATTATGATTGGATAACCATTTTTGTCAACTATAAATTGTGTATGGAACAATCCATCAACTAAGTTTAAATGAGCAAAAACAGATTCAATTTGACTTATCATTTCCTTCTTAGCAAAATCAGTCAATTTTGCAGGGTAGCAAGCTCCAGAAACAAGATACTTATTTAAATAGTATTGCTCATTATCAAAGAAACTAAAAACGACCTTACCACCTTTTACTAGGAAAGAACCACCATGGTTATCACCAACTATAAATTCTTCAACAACTACTACATCTTGCCTTGTACAACTCATTGCATTTGAATATGCAGTCTCTAACTCTGACATTTCATAGCAAATTTGAACCCCTTTACCGCCTGTAAGGTCAATGGGTTTTACAATTACTGGTAACTTAATAACTTCAGTTGCTAACTTACATTGAGGGAAAGTACCGCATATATATGTTTTAGGGCATCTTAAGCCAATTTTTTTTAATATGCTCATAAATTTATCTTTATGATGAATTACTTGGGCATTAATAAAAGTATCATGTCCTGATAAATTCAATTGTTCACATGCGTAAGCAGTAGACATGTATGCAAAATCATTACAACCAGAAACAATACCGGAAACCTGTTCTTTTTTTGCTAACTCAAGAATAAATTCTTTATCAGAAAAATCTCCTTGAATATACTCATCTGCATATGTATGTCCCAGTCCATTAATATTATTGCCTGTAGTAATAACATAATAGCCTAATTTTTTTAATTCTTTTATCAAAGGTATTTCGGCATGTGAACCACCTGTAACTAATACTTTTTCCATCGTAACCTCTTTATAAAATCAATAAAAAATTATCATATTTTATCTTGTCAAGTTCGTAAAGCACAAAATCTTGTATATACAAACATCTAATTTATTTACTTATCATATCTGATAATATGTTTCGACAATTAAGCAATCCTACTATTATTTAACACGTAATAGTCAATACTACAAATATCAGTAACGAGTATTTACACCCGTGTATCAAATCTTTACAATAATAACTAAGTATAAACGTATGGACCATAAATATCTGCGCACTGTGTTTTCCGAGCTATTCTAAAATTTATTTAGTATCGGAACTTTTGAAATTAATAAATATCCTGTTAATATTACTGCTATTTCTTTAGCAATATTTGTCTGTATCCAATCAACGACCATCATCCTCTCCTTCTCAATAAAATTCTTTTATTATTTTGGCAACTTTTTCAATATCTTCCTCTTTCAATCCATAATACATCGGCAGTCTTAAAAGCCTTTCGCTTTCCTTCGTGGTATATCTATCCTCACCAAAGAACGTGCCAAACTGCTTTCCGGCAGGTGAACTGTGAAGCGGAATGTAGTGGAACACTGCACTGATTCCGTTTTCCTTTAGATACGCATTGAGTTTTGTTCTCTCCGTTAAATCTTTTGCTTTTATGTAAAACATATGTGCATTATGTGTACAGCCTTCGGGAATAGAGGGAAGTTCTATACAGCCTTTATTCGCAAGCGGCTTAAGCAAATCATAATACGTGTTCCACGACTTAAGCCTATCGTTGTTGATTATATCAGGATTCTCAATTTGCGCATACAAATAAGCACAGTTAAGTTCGCTCTGAAGATATGATGAACCCACCTCAACCCATGTATATTTGTCAATCTGTCCTCTGAAAAATTTGGAACGATTTGTACCTTTTTCTCGGATAATTTCAGCACGCTCAACGTCCTTACTATAATTAACCAGAACTGCACCGCCTTCACCCATACTGTAATTTTTCGTTTCGTGAAAGCTGTAACAACCGAAGTCACCGATTGAGCCGAGTGCTCTTCCATTGTAAAAGCTCATAACTCCCTGAGCCGCATCTTCAATAACCACAAGATTATGACGTTTTGCTATGTTGCATATTGTGTCCATTTCACAAGAAACACCACCGTAGTGAACAGGCACTATAGCCTTGGTCTTTTCCGTAACAGCAGCTTCAATCAATTTTTCATCAATATTCATTGTATCGGGACGAATATCCACAAAAACAATCTTTGCGCCTCTTAACACAAACGCATTTGCAGTTGAAACAAAGGTATAGGACGGCATTATTACCTCATCACCGGGCTGAATATTAGCAAGTAATGCCACCATTTCAAGTGCCGATGTTCCGGATGTTGTGATAAGTGCTTTTTTAGTCTTTGTAATTTCTTCAAGCTTTGCGTTACACTTCTTTGTAAATTCACCGTCACCACAAATTTTTCGGCCCATAATTGCCTGCTTTATGTATTTATCTTCCACACCTATATACGGCGGAACATTAAAAATAATATTGCTCATATTTATTTCACCCTCAAGAATTACAACACAATATCTTTATAAATTATTCATCTTTAAACCTTAAGTCTGTCACCGTACATATTATCATAGTAATTCTGATACTCGCCTGACACTATGCGTTCCCACCATTCTTTATTGTCAAGATACCACTTTATGGTCTTTTGAATACCGTCTGCAAACCTTGTTTCGGGCAGCCAACCAAGCTCTGCGTGAATCTTTGCAGGGTCAATTGCATAACGCATATCATGACCTTTTCTGTCGGTAACGTGCACAATTAAATCCTCGCTTTTGCCTAGAGCCTTGCAGATGATTTTAACAATATCAATATTCTTCATCTCGTTGTGACCGCCGATATTATAAACCTCGCCAACCCTGCCGTTGCGAATAATCAAATCAATTGCTTTGCAATGATCCTCAACATAGAGCCAGTCACGCACGTTAACACCCTCACCATAGACAGGAAGCGGTTTTTCTGCAAGCGCATTTGCTATCATAAGCGGAATTAGCTTTTCGGGAAACTGATACGGTCCGTAGTTGTTTGAGCAACGACTGATTGTTGTAGGCAATCCGTAAGTTCTGTGATATGCATTTACAAGCAAGTCTGCACCTGCCTTTGAAGATGAATACGGGCTTGAAGTTTTCAGCGGAGTTGTTTCAGTAAAGAACAAGTCGGGACGGTTAAGAGGCAAATCACCATATACTTCATCCGTGGAAACCTGATGATAGCGCTTTACGCCATACTCCTTTGAAGCGTCCATAAGTACCTGTGTACCGAGAATGTTGGTCTGCAAAAATATTTCGGGATTTTCAATTGAACGGTCAACGTGACTTTCAGCCGCAAAGTTGACGACTATATCAAAATTTTCCTCTGCAAAAAGGTCAAACATTGCCTTTCTGTCGCAGATGTCAGCCTTTACAAATCTAAAATTATCGCACTGCATAGCCTTCTTGAGCGTTTCAAGATTGCCTGCGTATGTAAGCTTGTCAACACAAACAATTCTGTCCTCCGGATGCTCTTTAAGTTCAAGATAAACAAAGTTTGCACCGATAAATCCTGCGCCGCCTGTCACTAAAATATTCATATAATCTTTCCCACTTACTTAAGTTTTCCATCAGCAACTGTTTTTAAATGTAATCCATACGGACTTTTACCGTATTTTTCTGCACTCAATAACAATTTTTCTTTTGTTATCCATTTATTTCTATAAGCAATTTCTTCAGGAGCTGAAATCTTTACACCTTGACGCTTTTCAATCATTCTCACAAAATCGGCGGCATCAACAAGGCTGTCCATTGTACCGGTATCAAGCCAAGCAAATCCCCTGCTTAATAGCTTAACATCGAGCAACCCCATTTCAAGATACATTTCATTTAATGTTGTTATCTCCAGCTCTCCTCTTGCAGAGGGTTTAACGTTTTCAGCCATTTCGGCAACACCCGAAGGATAAAAATACAAACCTGTAATTGCATAATTTGACTTTGGATTTTCCGGCTTTTCCTCAACCGAAATAACCTTTTCGGATTCATCAAACTCAATTACTCCGAATTGACTTGGATTTGTTACATAATACCCAAAAACTGTTGCATGTCTATTAGCTTCAGCATTTTTCACCGACTCTCTGAGTAAACGCACAAATCCATTGCCGTAAAAAATATTGTCGCCAAGCACCATTGCGCAGGCATCATCTCCGATAAACTCCTTGCCGAGAATAAATGCCTGTGCAAGTCCATCAGGAGAGGGCTGAACCTTGTATGAAAGATTAATTCCAAACTGTTCGCCACTTCCGAGCAATTGTTCAAACCTAGGAGTATCCGACGGTGTCGAAATTATCAAAATATCCTTAATGCCTGCAAGCATTAATGTTGAAAGCGGATAGTAAATCATCGGCTTGTCATAAACAGGCAAAAGCTGTTTTGATGTGACCATTGTCAGCGGATAAAGCCTTGTACCTGCTCCGCCTGCTAAAATTATGCCTTTCATAATTACTAAAAATTCCTCTCTTTCAGCGTAAATACCTTGCTTTTTATTTTTTCTAAAAAATTTTGCTTTTTATTTTTTGTGGCAATATCAAATTTATAAAAATATCTGTTCACTTTATCAAACAGGCAGTCTTTGCTAATGAAAAAGACATCTCTGTTCGGATTTTCCCTGGCGCAATTATTAATTGCAGGATTATAAAATAAAGCTTTATCCATTTTTACTTTTTTATATATTAACATATCCTTTGCAAAATCAAATAAAGACTTTCCTTTTTTAGAATTAATTATAACCAGCGAAACACCTTTATTATCGTATAGTTCCGGATAAAATGACTCCACCCCCCAAAAATCACCAAGTGTAATATCACTTTGACGACTTATGCTGGAAAACTTACATTCGTAGCATGAAGGTCTTGAATATAATCCATTTAAAAAGCCTTTCATATATTCTGTTTCTGCATATGGTAAAGAAATTATATTTCCATCGTCAAGGACCATTTTAAATGTACCCTGACTCCAACCGTTTTCTTTTCCTCTAAAAGTTATATTTCGAATTCTCTTATTATTAGATACTGTCCCTTTATATTCATCCCAAACCTTAGGAGAAGGTACACTATGACATACAATATCCTGAGTAAATAAATTATCATAATCCCTTTTTAGGTAAGTATAGAGTCCGGCAATCTGACAAGGGGTACCGGAAAACAAAACTTTCCTACCTTCGTCAAGAAAATTTTGGGCTTTTTTGTAACTATCTCCTGTCGTGCTCTGTGAGTACTTTGAGCCCTCAAATTTTTCGCATTCCTCAATTGTTTCTGCATAATCGTGAATAACATCAAAATTCTCATCGAAGGCAGCTCCAAATACTACACCTTTTTGACTAATAATAAACTCACATAGGATATGAAAAAATCCGCCGGATGAACTTCTCATTCTAACATTTTCATCCTTATTGTAGCACCCGTATACTTTCGGCTCATTTATAACTTTTTTGACATTAGTTATCGGACATGATTTCTCACAAAGATTACATTGGATACACTTTGATTTATTAACATAAGGATACAAAAATCCCTCAATGTCATTTTTCATTGTTATGCAATTTTTAGGACAAATATTTGCGCATGATGCACACCCGCAACAGTCTTTTTTATTCTTAATATCAACCATTTTTCACCGAATCAACCCAGTAGTTCTTTTACTTTCTTTCCTGCCATAAGAGCCCTTTTGCAATAGTCAGGCATAAACTTTTGAAGATGGGATCTTATAGCCTCTTCATTTTTCATCAGCCACTTAAATTTATCTGTAAGTGCTTCTTCGCTTTTTAAATCTTGAACCGGTAAAACATAGTTATCATCAGTTCCGAAAATGTCAGTGGCTATTCCTTTGGACTTTGTAGAGTAACCTACTACAAGTGTAGGAACACATGTGGAATATGATGCGATTGAAGCATGGGTACGAGCCGTAATAACAAAGCGACAACGTTTGATAAAACCTTTTATCTCCATACAATTGCAATCTTCAATCATTACAATTCTTTCGGTTTTTTTAAATGAATCAAACAAAGTTTTAAGAGCCACTCTGTCATCATTATTATTTTTTACAACATGTGGGATAAGCGCAATTTGCATATTTGTGTTTTTAATTATAAAATCAATAAGATTATTATAATTTTTTAGTGTCAGTCCGTTATTAGACTCGTAAGATAAAATCAACGGACTGATATTAATTCCAACAGTGTTGCCGGCTATAAAGCCATCAGGTAACGGTTTTTCAATAAAATCCAACTTAAATGCCGGGTCAGGAAATAAATATGTATTTTTATTAACACTTTTCAGTAAAGTATAGCTTAACGATTCTCTCGCAAAGATCAAATCATATCTTGAGAAATCTTTAGATGTATTATCATTTATAACTTTCGGATCAACTGAGCATCCCCAAAGAACAGTCTTTGCTTTCTTCGTTTTAAGTGCTTTATTGTAATATGCAAGCATATCAATGCCACCGTAGCAGTAATTATCGCCGCCAATTGAAAAACATATATCTTCTTCTGTAACACTATCAAAAAAGTCTTTGTGTCCATATTTCGTAAAATAATAATCATTTTTCATAAATTTAGAATGTATTGCACTATATATATATGTAAAACTATGTTTTTCGGGTGCTATATAAGAATCCTGAATAACTTTACAAATATTACCCAACCCATAAAGCTCATCCTCTTCTTTACAAGACGAATACAGCACCAAGTTATTATCCGCATTGAGAATTTCTGCAGTAGACCTAACTATAGCTTCACAACCATGATTGCTGCTTCCGTTATGATAATATAGTTTAAACATTTAACCATTCCTTATTTTTTACTAAATTTATTCAATATTTTTCTTACAGGAGATTTAAATATGTCTTTTTCATAATCATTCATACAGAAAAAACAATTATACACAAAAAATATTATTACATAAATTATAATTCCTGAAATTAGCGCTAAAACGTTATAAAAATCAATGAAATTTGAAATAATAAGTGTTATAACACACATTATTATTGGTCCTATAAATATGCCAACAACATTTTTCCAAAAACGCGGTATTTCTAAATGTATTTTTTTCCAATAGTACCAGTTCATTATAAGACCTTGTCCAAGTATTCTTGCCAATGCGGTAACAAACGATGCTCCTATAATACCGAATTGATTAACACACAAAATGGTACCTATAATATTTGCAATAGCAATGCCCAAATATGTAAGTGATCTAAATTTGTGTTTGTTCTGTGCCACAATAACATTCATTGCAACATTCTGAACTAACGGAACACACGAAGGTATCATTGTAAACAAAGCCACCCAGTAGGCATCTTCATATCCCGCACCTGCCCACAACTGTATGAATTGTCTGCCAAATGCAATAAATCCAGAACATACCAATGATACAATATAACACTGAAGCCGGCCAACTCTAATCATCAAATCGGTTAATTCCGAATTTGATGAATTGCTGAATACCAGTTTATTAACTTTCGGGGTCAAAACATTCAGTAAGCCCAGTGAAAAATTAGTCATCATATTGTTAAATGTTGCACCGATATTATAAATAGCAACTCCAACCGTTGCCAACACAGGAACAGCACCTATAATTACAGTGTCTGTTGTCGCATATAATTGATCTACTATATTTGCGACAAAAATCCAGAATGAAAATAAGAGAATCTCTTTTATTAAATTTTTAGGTAAATTGTTATATCGCGGTTTTAGATCCAATATACGTCTTACATATAAAGTATAGACTATTCTAATAATGATATTGAGTATTAATGAAGAAACCGTTAACCCAATAGATTTAAATCCAAGGAATAATGCTATAAGATTTGCCACAGGGGTAACCACGGTTGTAAGTATGTTAATAACCTGTAAAAAAATAAATTTCTCATGGCTTGTAACCGCCGCATTTTGCGGAGAACATAAAAATGAAATAGCTATGTTAAGTGTCAGAACTATAACAAGTATCTGCATCTCGAAAAGCTGAGATTGACTTAGGGAGTTTGAATAAATCAAATTCAAATTAAAGCTTATTATCAATCCGGCAACTACAGCAATAGCAGCAATAATGGAAAATATAATGTTAAACAAACCAAATATATTTTCCTCGCCTTCTTTATCTCCTTCTGCAATATACTTAGTAAAATATCTGACAACTGCAGAACCTATGCCGAACGAAATCAGTGATAGATAACTGGTAACACTTCCTGCTAATTTATACAGACCATACTCATCCTGCCCTAAAAGTTGCAACATTACAGGCGTATAAAACATAGGAATTAAAGAACCTATCGCCATATTCAAATATGACAGTACAGCGCCTAAACGCAATTGATTTTTTGCCACTATTTCATCCTCCGATTAAAAATACATAAAATACTATTATATTGATAACCTACCAAATAAAATTGATTAATAAAATCTTTGTACTTATTTTTTATTTCTGAAACAAATTTTTTTAATGTTTGATAATATGTCAACAAATTTCACCAAAAAATATTTTTTACTTTTATATGCAAATCTGTACATCGGATGTATAAATGCGCCCATCTTTTTCATACTCTCCTGAAAGTCACAGCTTTTCAGAATATCATTATTATATTTCAGCTTCGTTCTTAATGAAGATTTGTTATTTTCATTAAACGTATTTCTTAATACAGCTTCTATTCTGAAAAAAAATGAACCGTACATCTTTGAAAGCTGATTATCAGACAAGTTCCACTTTTCTGCATATGTTTCAGTTTCTGAATTTAATTTTCTGTAAATTTCAAGAAGATTCGGATAATATTTATTATCAAGTGACTCTTTACCATCACGCAAGTAGTTATATAATGGTTTATTTATAACTACTATTTTGCCGTTTGTACAATCTAAATATTTTAAATTAAAAATATAGTCTTCGCCAAGTGAAAGCCCTGGCGGAAAAATAATATTGTTTTTCTTTATGGTCTTAGTTTCAAAAAGCTTATTCCAAGGCATCTGAACCAACCATTTTTCATACAAGTCCATTATACTACTCAAATCTGAAAATGCATAGTCATTATTGTTTTCAAATACAACCGACTTTTTATTATTTTTAACATAATCCTCAACAGTCTGAAATCCACACCATACATTGTCAAAATCGGAATATTCTCTCTTTGTTTCAATCAATACATCAAGATAATTACTTTCAAGATAGTCATCACTGTCAACAAAGCAGATATATTCTCCCTGTGCAGCTTCAACCCCTGCATTTCTTGCGCTTGAAACGCCGCCGTTTTGCTTGTGAATTACTTTTACTCTTTCATCTTTTTCAGCATATTCATCACAAACTTTTCCGCTGTTATCAAGCGAACCATCATCAACAAGAATCAGTTCAAAATCAATAAATGTTTGATTAAGTATACTGTAAATACAATAATGCAAAAATTTTTCTGCATTATATACCGGCACAATAACACTAATTAAAGACACTTCATCGCTTCTTTCAAATTATTTACACAATACATCAGCAATTCTCTTGCACGCAAAGCCGTCACCATATGGATTTGAAGCTTTGCTCATTTTTTCGTATTCTGTACTGTCAGTCAACAACTTTTTGAATTCATTGTAGATAACCTCTTCGTCAGTACCTACAAGCTTGAGTGTACCGGCTTTTATGCCTTCGGGACGTTCGGTTGTATCTCTCATAACAAGTACAGGTTTTCCGAGTGACGGAGCCTCCTCTTGAATACCGCCGCTGTCTGTCAAGATAAGATAGCTTTTTGCGAGAAAGTTATGGAAATCAAGCACATCAAGCGGTTCGATAATGTGGATTCTGTCGTCATTTCCAAGTTCCTCATCTGCAGCCTTTCTTACAACAGGGTTCATATGTATCGGATAAATCACCTTTACATCGGGATTTTCATCAACTATTCTGCGAATTGCACGGAACATATTGTGCATAGGCTCGCCCAGATTTTCACGTCTGTGTGCTGTAAGCATAATGAGCCTGCTGTCATTTGCCCATTCAAGCTCAGGGTGCTTATAATCATCTCTGACAGTAGTTTTCAGTGCGTCAATAGCGGTATTGCCCGTAACGTAAATGCTTTCAGGTTTTTTTCCCTCTCTTATGAGATTTTCCTTTGACATCTCAGTCGGAGCAAAATTATACTTTGCCACAATTCCGACAGCCTGTCTGTTAAATTCTTCGGGATAAGGAGAATATATATTGTACGTACGCAAGCCTGCTTCAACGTGACCGACAGGAATCTGAAGGTAGAAACACGCTAATGCCGTAACAAATGTAGTAGAAGTATCGCCGTGTACAAGCACAACGTCCGGCATTTCATTCTCAAGCACTTCTCTGATTCTGTTAAGTATATTTGTTGTAATATCAAACAAAGTCTGCTTGTCCTTCATTATTGACAAATCATAATCAGGCTCAACTCCGAAAATCTCAAGAACCTGATCAAGCATCTGACGATGCTGACCTGTAACGCAAACCTTAGTTATAATATTTTTTCTCGACTTTAGCTCATTTACAAGTGGACACATCTTAATTGCCTCAGGACGAGTTCCGAATACCAACATAACATTTTTCATAATTACAATCCAATCTTTAATAAGTTTCGCAGTTTGCAAGTAGCTAAAGGTATTAACACAAACAAATGCATCCACAATTTTTGCTTGCCTGCCATATTTGCAAATACATTACCGTTTTTTCTGTAGCCAATTCTGCTTTTTATATTCTTTATCACGTCTTTATCCGTACCTGTTGATAAAGCAAGCTGTAAATGGTACATACAACTGCCTATATATACATTAAGTGCATTATTATATAACTTCGGAAATTTTTCTTTCATATATTCGCATCTTAATTTCATTGCATCAAGTGCGTCAAGCCTTTTGGCAGAATATTTTTCTCCCATTATGCTTCCAGAACGCTGAACATAAAAATAATATGAGTTTTTATCTATTGAGACTCTTTCTGCTCCACCAATAACCTTGTATGACCAGAAAACATCTTCGTGATACTTGCCTTTATCAAACTGAATATCTTTTATCAGGTCAGTTTTGTAAAGCTTGTTCCATACATACTGTTTTATCTTTCCGTCATTAATCAGTTCGGACATTGCCTGCTCTGTATTTAAAACGCAATTCTTGCTGACGGTTGCAGTTCTGATTTCAGCACCGTTTTCATCAACCCATATTACACCGGAAGAAACTAAATCACTGTTATCCTCGATCATACGATTGTACATATCTTCAATCATTTCCGGTCTTATCCAGTCATCGGAATCGATAAACGAAATGTATTCACCCGTTGCCACTTGCATTCCTGCATTTCTTGCATCAGATAATCCACCATTTTTTTTATGTATAACCTTTATCCTGTTATCCTTTTTTACATATTCGTCACAGATTTTAGGACAATTATCGGGTGAGCCGTCATCAACAAGAATAATCTCAAGATTAGTATATGTCTGACCTAATAGGCTGTCAACGCATCTTGGTAAATATGGCTCAACATTGTATATAGGAACAACTATTGAAATTAAAGAATCCATAAATCTATCCTTCAAGAATTTTTTTAATTGTCGTTTGCGGATTAAAAGCGTCTATCGGCGCATTGCTAATATTGCCTAAATCATTATTCTCAATTTGATTGATAGCACGGGTTATGTCCTGTACTGTATTCTCACAGAAAACATATCTATTAAACGGCTCAAAAAAATCCTTTAAAACCTTTTTCTCTTCATCAGTACCATCAAGTATAAATAAAATAGTCTTATTTGTAGCTGAATACTGGTATATTTTTCCGGGAATCTGACCTCCCTTTTTGTTGCAAAGAAAAATCAGGACATTTGTTTTATCTTCAATTGGCTTAAGTTCATCTAAATTTAATCTTGGGTAAATTTTAATTTTATTAGTCGAGTTAAACAAGTTATTAGGCCTTCCGCATATATTTACATTTATATTCAAACATTTTGCAACATTATAAAACGGCTCTAAATCTCTTGCAATTGGAATATAATCTCCAAAATATCCATATTGATTTATAGTATAACTACAATCATCTGTATAAGTACTTTTATAATAAAAAGGCAATGGTTTCCAGAACATTTTGTTCGCAGATTCCGGAAAAAGCTTCTTCTGATTTGCCAAAGTTAACGGACTTACATAGCAAACCCTTTCAGCAAATGACAACAGTTTTTTTTCTTCTTTATATATTTTATCTTTTCCGTTAAATCCATAAGCATCACTATACCATGGATCCTCCCAAATCTGAATCCATTTCTTTGCGGCAATATGTTTAGATTTCAATAAATCATGCGCAATCAGATGGCTGCTTGGAGGGGTAGAAATTGAAAGAACATAATCAAATTCTTCATCTGATTTAAATTTGTTTGCTTTCTTCACAAATTTAGCATAAATACCATGAACACCATAAAAAGACAATACCCATTCTTTAGCCTTTTTTATTACAACTGATTTAACGTTTTGAACATCTTTTTCAGATTTTTGTTCAACTGATTGATTAACATTTGCTTCTGAATTATTTTTCTTTTTCAAAGACATTTTTTCATAAAATGAAACCCCATAGTAAGTATAATGTCTAACCTCAGTTGGGATTACCATAGATTCATCACAAATATAATCCCTACCGTCTGCACTCAAAAGCGTCACTTCATAGCCTGAATCAACAAGTCCTTTTATGTACGCTAAATGACACAAATTAGCTGAAGAATTCGTAGTTATACAATCCCCATTAATTATCAATACTTTCATTTTTTGTACCAAATTATTCCTTTTATAGTTTCTTAAATATGTAATTCATTTTTACTTTTTACAAACATTTTTAATAAAAAATGGTAATAAATCATTTATTATTATTCTCTTTTACTATTCATTCCAGTCTCATCTCTAACACAAATAAATACTAAATTACTTTAAATTTGTCTATCTATATTTTCAAAACATCTTGTAAAATAAATGCCTGCCGAAATCAAATTATTGCTATTCAACATAACCAATACCGCCACTTTTCAGCAATTTTTTCTTCATTTCATTTTTCATTTCCGTTGTAATATCGGAATTTCTTAATGTGTATTTTTCATCAAATACGGCAACACTTTTCATTTCTGACTTTTTTCTTTCAACAAAATCATTATATGTGCAAATTGTTTTTGCAGGATTTCCGACAGCAACACTATTTGACGGTATATCTCGGCTTACTACACTGCCTGCACCTATAACAACATTGTCACCGATTGTAACTCCGGGCAGCACTGTACTTGAGGCACCAATAAATACATTGTTTCCGATATTCACAATACCAATTCGAGTATATCCCAAAGATTTTTTTGTACTGGCATCATGAGCAAGTATATGTACTCTTGGAGCTAATGTAACATTATTCCCTATATTAATAAGCCAACAGTGGGACTGGTCGATTAACGTCTTTTCTTGTCTGGAAAAATTATTTCCGACATTTAAGCCAATCGCTACAAGTTCTTCCGTTGAAACTTCGCTTCTCAACCGCATAATTTTTGTTTTAAAAAAAGATTTTATAGACATAGTAAATCATAACTCCTCAAACATTTTCTCAACTGCTCTAACAGTTTTTTCAGTACTGAATTCTTTACCTCTCTCTTTTGCGCGCTTTGCGTAATCTTCAAGCATACCGGGTGTTGTAAGCATTTTCTTTATGCCTTCGTATAAAGCGTCCTCATTATTTTCTGTTACAATTCCGTACTCATTATTTTCTCCAAGCATCTCTTTCATACCTGAAACCTCTACGGTTACAACAGGCGTACCGACAATAAGCGCCTCCGTTGCCGCTGTACTGAACCCCTCTGCAACAGACGAACAAACAAACATATCGCTGTTCTTTATGTACTTATAAGGATTCGTATTATATCCTAAAAGCTTAAATGATTCTCCAATATGGAACTCGCTAATCATCTTTAATAGTGCGTCCTTTTCAGGTCCTTGTCCGAGAACTATTATGTTATGCAAAAACCCATCATCTAATAATCTCTTATGTATTCTGATTAATTTATCAAATCCCTTTGATTTTTTAAGTGTTCCTACAGCCACGAGTGTCTTAACGGTTTTATCAAAAGAATAATCATCTATCGGTTCTTCAGCTTTGGTAATAATTTGATCGGTTTCGATTGTATTGTATAGTACTTCAATATTATTTATATTATCGAATATATTGCTAAAATCATTTTTAACATATTCAGAAACACAAATAGTTTTATCAAACTTACCATAACACATTCTTGCTTCACTATAAGTCTTAAAAGAACGTGCGGCTTCCTTCTGAGTATGAAGCTCAACATGTATCCAACTCACAAGTTTAGTATCTTTATTCTCACATCCTGATACAATTCGTGCAGTCGGACCTTCAAGATACGATACAATAATATCATACTTCTCTCGAATAAATCTTTTATATAAAAATCTCGGACTAAATAATTTAAAGAAATGAGAATTACCCCTAAATTGCTTTTTTATACAATACTCTCTCTTAATATGAGGTAATAAATTATTTCTATGAACACCAACATCAAACAATGTCTTTACTGTAATATCAAATTTTTTTCTATCCATGTTATTGACAAGATTAACAAGAACTTTTTCCGCACCGCCACCTGCCAAATCAGGAATTAAAAATAATATTTTTTTCATTATATTCACATCCACAAATCTCTCGGAAATGTTTCAATCAAACCATTCTGCATTTTTTGTAAAGTATTTTTTTCTAAAATGGAAGGTTGTAAATTCAATGCTTCATCAACGCTGCTCGCTATGGGAAATGACTTTCTTCCTGTTGAATAGTACCAGTCTTTATATTTTGTAATATCATCACTAGGGGTATCTTTTAGCATAACAGCCGGAACTCCATATGACTCAGCCAAGATAATGCCATGAAGAGATGAACTAATGACAAGTTTTGATGAAATAATTCTGTCTATAAACTTTTTCCAATCTTTATTAAAAGAATCTAAAAAGTTTTTATTATCTCTATACTTCTCATTTTTGGAGTAATGTGGAATTAAAGTGTAGTCATAGCTCTCTTTGAGCTCTTTGGGATAAAACAATGGTAAGAGTATCGCCGGATCACCATAAACTTCAGGACAGTTATATCCCATCTTCATCAATATTCTTCTTGTTTCCGGACCTCTAACAGCACGAATATCAACTTTGTGTCTGATCCTATGAGAAATCTTGTATATATGGAAAAATGGACTTAAAGTTTTGTCACATCCAAAACCAGACCCCCAAACAGTCATGTCCTGATATCCCATTAAGATAGATCCAATAGCATACAAATGTTTAGTTTCTTTGGTAACCTGATCAATGTCTAATCCAAATTTAGAACACATATTCTCTACAATAATTTTTGAAAGATAATCACCGGTATTTTGAACATCACCATTTGGAACTATCCATGCATTTAAATTAACTTTATTCTTTTCACTTTGTAATAAAAATCCTGAATTTCTATCAACAACTTTATTTCCTAACAAGAAATAACTGAAAGTATTAGTCCTTATTTTTGTCTGCTCAACTGTCAAAATCATTGACCCCCTTATCTCAAGCTTATAGATATTTCCTGTTTTTATAAATAATAAATCTTGAAAATACAAACCCAAACGGTAAACACAAAAAAGTTAGCATCTTGTTCTTAGCATCAGGAAATATATGTCTTTTAGCTAAGATACTGCTGGAAACATAGTGTATTGTATGTTTTATCTTAAATTTTAACGGCGCATCAGGAAAAGATAAATATAGCAATCTAATATCTCTAAAACTATTAGGGCTGTTATAATACTGCCATAACATACTGTTTGTCATACCATCATCCTGGTAATCAACATAGCACAAGCAACAATCTAGAGCAATATAATTCTTATCAAATCCAATTTTTATATTCATATAATTAGGATTATAATTTTTCTCACCCTCATACTTTTTCATAGGAAATACAGACTTGTACAAATCTACCCTGACAACAAGCTTTTTGTCACCTTTGATTACCGGATATTTTTCCATAGTCCAGTCTACTAGATTAATTTCTTCATAAGCATCTATATGTCCTCCAACTAACTCGCCGTTAATCTTATAATCTAATCCTATGATACCAGCATATTCTTTAGATTTATCTCTAGAATTCCAACATTTACCAATTAACTCAACTGCATTCTCAGATGGATAATCATCAGAATCGATACACATACAAAGCTCTGTATCCATATTTTCTACTGCCACATTATAAGCTGTATGTAACCCCCCGTTTTTTTTGTATATATAAGAAATTTTAAAAAAATTATCTTCTTCAAGCCATGCAGATACCGTCTCTTTTGTTTTATCGGTTGATCCATCATCAATAATTAACCATTCAAAATTATCCGATGTCTGACGTTTAAGAAATTGATAACATCTCTCCAACAAATCAATTCTATTATACGTCGGGGTAAAAATCGTTAACAGCTTTTTATCCAAAATGTTACACTCCCAAGTATTTTACAAATGATTTCAATGTTTCATCAAAGCTTATTTCATTAAGCATTTTCTGCCTAACATTAATATCTGTTTTTTCATTTTTTGTACTTATAACATATTCATATAGCCTATCAATATCTAGATTATTATCTAAAACCAACCCAACATTATGTTTGATAATACTTTTTGAAATTGTATTTAGGTAAGGTGAACTGATAATTTTCATTCCACTCGCTAAATATTCACAATATTTATTGGGAAACGCTACATTATTTGTAACTTTATCTTCCCTTAACATAAAAGCATAATCACCAGCACATATCGTTGAATCCACTTTATCAAAAGGAACAGAATCCTTAATTATATTAATATTTCCGTTTGTCTTAATTTTATCTTCATCGCCGCTCAAAATCAAAAACTTACACTTGTTATATCTTTTTTGGAATTCATAAAATAGTGCAATACTTTCATCAACGCACTGCCATGGCGAATATCCGCCGGAATATATAAATAGAATTTCATCATCGGCTATTTTATATTTTTTACGATAAAAAATTCTATTTTTTCTGATAGTTTCTTCATCTATATCATACTTCCTTTTAGAACACGGGACAATAAAATAATTCAATTCTCCGGCATCATACTTTCTACTTACATGTTTCTTAAGTTCTTCTGTCACCGCAAAGGCGGCATCAAACTTAGGTATATACTTTTTCTCAAGATGCTGAAACAGATAGTATAAAAATTTCCTTTTTAGATTTATTGCAAAATTATCTGATGAATACTCGATAAGTTCATCGCACACACCATGTATATCATAAATTATAGGTACATCTGTAACAGCTTTTATCTTTTCTACTAAATTTAATACAAGTTCTCCTGAAATAATGATAGCGTCATAGTTTTTAACTATTTGCACTACTTTCTTTTTTGTTTTTGCCTTATTAATAACTATACTTAATGGATTTGTCATTGAATAAGTAAACAAAGCAAATTGAGAATTTTTATCTATTATTTCTTGAGGATTATTTAAAACTTCCTTATTTCTATAGCAAATAAAATCTGTATTAATATTAAAAATTTCTGACAAAACATTTGCTCTTGTCTTAACAAGCCTTATTTCTCCGCTTGAATTGTATATATTTCGGCTTGAAATAAACAGTATTCTCATTTTAATCATTCACCTCGACTAATTCATTGCATTTTAACTGTTTAATAAAAAAATAATTTATTTTTTTACTTGTTTTATTTTCTTCAATAAACCCAATATCTTCAAGAGTACGCCTCAATAACGAATTTTTAGCTGTAATATTTACTTCAAAAACACCTTTTTCGACGTTTTCCTTACTTAGCAAATAACTAAACAATGCACTTTCTATATACTTGCCAGCAACTCTGCAGCTCATAGCAAATTCTTTGAAAACTATTTGTTTGTCTTCAATAGAATACTGTAAAAATCCAACTATTCCATACTCGCCAAATATATCCTTGCAGGAAAAAGCATACGTTCTTACATCTTTTTTTGCAAGTACATCTATAAACTCTTTTTCAGAGTACTTTACACCCGACATATTCAACTGATTTGTTCTGAGAACAAGTTCATAACACCTGAGCTTTTCCTCCTCTGTAGTCGGTTCAAAAAGCTTTATTTCAAGCTTACATTGTTTAATAAAATCTTCAACATTGGAATTACTGTTAACTCGTACAGCATTTCTTTTTTCTTCAGCTTTGTACATTTTTCTGCGGTTCTTGCTGTCTTCCGTAACAATAACATCAAACGGTTTTTCATTAAGTAAATCAGCAATATCCGTTTCTTTATAGGTACGCACCGAAGGAAGTACAAACTCAACCTGCTTGCGCTCAAATTCAGAATCATCAATAAACGCAAATGTATCTATATTTATATTTAAACTTTTCGCAATCGTAACTAACGAATCACTCTTTGCTCCCCAATTAATCTGCGGATAAATAAAATATTCATCAATACCTATTTTTCTAAGCATTTCAAATGCCGGTTCAAAGTCGTTTTTACTGGCAACAGACTGAATAATTCCTCTTTCATCAAGAGTCTTAATTAATGACAAAACTCCATTTTTTAGCACTAATGGCTTATCTTCATCATGTTCAATCAAAATACCGTCCCACAATGTATTGTCCAAATCCCAGACAACGCACTTTACTTTATCCGCCGGTTTAGAAGCAACAACAGGTGTTCCCTGCACAAAATCACACCACAAAAATGTGACATCAGCCTCATAATTGTTTTCGGGATAAATTTTAATCAGATTTCCGCTTTTATCACACGAATCATTATACTTCTCAGATGGCAATACAAAAAGATTTTCTCCCTCTTTAATGTTGAAACCGTACTTAAATAAAGAATTATGATTATTATCAAATATTTCAAGAAACAAAGTAAACGGCTTATCTCCATGATTATAACAATGCAGTATGAAAGCATCAGATTTTTCATCAATGCCCTTTTTAAGCTGTCTTCTTCTCAGATATTCCTTCACACGGATTTTCTTCCATTTAAGTGAAACAGGTAAATGTCCTCTTACTGTTTTATACAGACTTCTTGAAGTTTTATCTGCAAAATCATTAAGCTCTTTGTATTCATCAACACTCAGCATTTTCGGGTAAACTATTGAAAGCAAATTTCCCCATTTCCTAAAACTTACCCTCGCACTTTTTCCAAGTACTCCACTTTCGTTACAGGTCTGTGAAATGGAGTACTTAAACAACTTGCACCTACCGTCCTGACGTGCAATATAATTCAAACAAGTTTTATAGCATAAGGGAGCCGCACATTCCAAACAGTGTTCTTCCCACATTGTAGCTCTTATTTTCTTTACACAAAAAACATCGTTTACCGACTGTCTAATAATCGGAGCTTCATTTTTTATATCTGAATAATAGTATTGATACAATGTAAATACCCCTAATCATTGTTAATCTCTTCGGCAAGCTCAAGCATATTTTTGCTTTCCATACCGTACTTGTTTTTCAGTTCATCGTAATAGTCTAATATCTCTTTGATATTTTTTATATTTTTTTCTGTGTTAATTCCAATATTATGAGGATGCCACCAAAGATGAAAAATTCTGCCTTTTTTAGCTGCCTTTTTCATCTGACCCTTAACCCTTTTTATCTTCAATCCCTCAAATAATCTTAACGAATAATTATACGGTCTTAGGAATCTTGAACCCCGAAAATTATGAAGCACTCCTTTTTTAAAATCTTCAATTGAGTATGTAGCACTGCCTGTAAGATTCAAATATGAATCTGCCAGTCTAAACATTCTTTTCACTATGTTAATCGGTATTTTATGAATCCAATCTTCTTCCTCACCTCGAAAAGCCAAATAACCATTATTTGTTATAGCAGATTCATACTCTTTCTTGCTTTGATTACGAGGGAAAACCAATGTTTTTACATCATACCCTTTGGCAACTGAAATTTTCTTGGCAGCCTTGAGATCTGCATCAAACTCTTCATAGCTCTGTCCTGCTTCTCTTGCATAGTAGTGCGAATATGTATGCGAAGCAATCTCCTGATTAGGATATTTTGAGATTAAGTCTATAAGAGATTTACCGTAAAAATAAGGTTCCTCCTGTTCGTTGTTACCAATATGATTTAGCACTCTATATCCTGATAAAGCTGCATTATCAAAACTTGGTCTTAAGTCTTCAGAAGGTGATAAAGATACAATTTCATCCTTATTTTCAGCAAACATCATACCTACGGTTGCCCAAGAAACATGTATACCATGATCTTTGAATAATTCAAGCAACTGCGGTATTGCTTTTCTTCCGCCAAGCACATTGTCACCGTAATCTTCATATGTATGGCAATCCTGTACTCCCCAAAAAAGTTCAAAATCTAACGAAATCAATAATATTCCTGTATTCATTTTTCTTCTGTCCTTCAATATTGTCATTATCAAAACTTATGTATATAGGAGTATGAAAGTATGTCTACTCACTTTCAAAATGAAGTTTCACTTTGATAGAAATTTTGAAATAGCTGTAACTTTCTAAGTTTCTCATAATTTTCTATTTTAGAACAATCATAATCAGTACTCATAGTCCTATTTCCTCTATTGTTTTATTAACTACATCTGTTTTATTGAAATTCTCGGTGACGAATTTTCTTGCATAACTTCCCATTTCTCTGCGTCTTTCATACGGAAGCTCAATAAACTGCTTTATTTTGCAATACAAATCTTCTCCGTCTTTGACATTACAAAGGTAGCCGTTCTTACCGTCCTCCACTGCCTCAAGGCACCCGTGAATGTTGCTTGTAATAATCGGGCGTCCCATTGAACACGATTCAAGAAGTGTATTTGACATTCCTTCGTGATATGACGGATGAACTATGCAATGTGCTCTTTTGATAAACGGTGTAACATCGCTCTGAAAACCGTGAAAGGCTATCAAATTATCTGTCTGCATTTTTTCAACCGTTTTCTTATAATCATCTTCATACCATCCGATAAAATCAAATGTAGTATTCGGATACTCTTTTTTTATCTTTTTTATGGCATAAAACAGTTCGTCCATACCCTTCTCACGCATTATTCTTCCGACATTCAGGAAATGAATCAAACCGTCATCATTTGGATATTCACAAAAAGCAAATTCGTCAAGGTTTACTCCTGCTCCTGCCATAACAACAGTCTGGTCTGCTCTGACAATATTTTCATTTACCAATGTGTCACGATTTCCGATATTTTCAAAAAATATTTTTTCAGCCTTATTCATCGAAAATTTATACATCATTGATACAAGCTTTCTCATCAGTCCGCCGTCAGCCATAAACGCCGAACCAAGACCTGTAACATTACAATAATGCGGAATCTTCAAAGATTTACAAGCAAGCGAACCATAAATATTAGGTTTAATCGTATATGTAATAACCTTGTCGGGATTTACTTCTCTGAGCAGCTTTTTATACCTGTTCAGCAGAGAAATATCCTTAATAGGATTCATTCCACGGCGTTCCATATCCGTTATTATTACCTTTGAGCCATATGATTCAAGTGTATCAATTTCTTGTTTTTCGGCAGGCGGAATTGAAATTATTACCTCATTTTCCAATTCAACCAGCTTTTTAATAAGCTCCCTTCGAAAAATTCTCAAAGTGTTATAATGATTCGCAAGTATAAGTATCTTACTCACCGAAAATGCCCTTTACCTTCCTTACAATACCCTCTGCATTAATGCCGACCTGCTCTCTCAAATAAGCCTGCGAGCCAACCTCAATGCAGTAAAAATCATTAATTCCTATTCTATGGATCTTTGCTTTGCCGCCGCACTCTGCAAGCACCTCAGCAACTGCTCCTCCGAAACCACCGACGATGTTATGCTCCTCAACGGTAAATATATTGTCAAATCTGTCTGCACAGCTCTCTATTACGGCACTGTCTATAGGCTTTACTGTAGGAAAGCTGTACTGCTCTACAGCGATCCCCTGCTCTTCAAGTATATCGCATGCCTTTGAGGTTTCCTCAAGAATTGCACCGGTTGAGAAAACCGCAACTTTTTTATTCATATTTTTAGCGTCACGCAATTTATATGCCTTGCCGATTTCAAATTCCTTGATTACGTTATTCACATTCTGCTCTCCGCCTCTACCCAGTCTAAGATAGCAAGTGCCGTCAGTATGTGCAATCTTTTTAACAGCAAGTGCCGCTTCAGCCGGGTCGCCGGGGCAAATTACCGTAACATCAGGTAACGCACGAAGAATTGCAATATCCTCTGTTGCGTGGTGGCTCATTCCGAGCGAGCCGTAAACGTAACCACCGCCTACACAGATTATGTTTACATTTGCATTATGATATGCGCAGTCGTTACGTATCTGCTCAAGGCACCTTAGCGTGGGAAAGTTACCGATTGAATATGTAAACACCTTCTTGCCCTCAAGCGCCATTCCTGCGGCAACGCCGGTCATATTCTGCTCTGCAATTCCTGCATTTATAAACTGATTGGGCAGCGTTTCCCAGAAACTTTTGAGTACGCCGAATCCTAGGTCACCTGTTATAAGCTCAACGTCTTTATCCTCTTTGCCAAGTTCGATTAAAGTTCTGATTACTGTATCTCTCATCTGTCTTCAACCTCCCTTGTGTAATATGTAGGATGATATGATTCTGACACGGTGTGTCTGCAATTTTCAGGCTGTGCCTGAGTTTCGAGACAACCGTCGGGAGTGTACGGGTCAGTAACTGTTTCAGGCTTTGTTTTATGAAGCTCATTTACGGCACAGTTATACTCCCAGCCGTTGTGAGGAAATCTGTAGTGCCAGAGAATATCCATTTCCATAAACGAAATGCCCTTGCCTTTTACCGTATGTGCAATTATAACAGTCGGCTTATGCTCGGGATTTGAAGTATCCTTCAAAGCATTTTTCAATTCATCGTGATTGTGACCGTCAACCTCAATAACATTCCATCCAAAGCCTTCCCAGCGTTTAGCCATATCAACCTCAAGAGTATTGTTGCAGTAGTCAAGGCTCTGCATATGGTTGTGGTCAACAATTGTAACAAGGTTGTCAAGCTTATAATGGTTGGCAAATTCAGCCGCCTCCCAAACAGAACCCTCGTTACACTCACCGTCACCCATAACAACAAAAGAACGGAAACTTTTACCATCCTGCTTGGCTGCAAGCGCTCTGCCAGCGGCAACAGGCAGACCATGTCCCAGGGACCCCGTCGAAAAATCAATTCCTGGCAGATGATGAGATACATGACCTGATAATCTGCTTCCGTTCGCATAATGAGTTTTAAGCTCCTCGACAGAAAAAAAACCGTTTTCGGCTATTGCGGCATAAACAGAAGCGCCTGCATGACCTTTGCTTAAAATAAATCGGTCTCTGCCATCCCATTCGGGATTGCTGCTGTCAAATTTTAAAATATCAGTATACAGTACACCCATAATATCGGCAACAGACAGTATTGCACCGATATGGCTTCCGCCCGACAAATGTGTCATTTCAATTCCGTGGCGACGTATCAACCATGCAAGTTCTTTGCTTGTCATTTTAATTGCCATAGCCTTTCTGCCCACAAATAGTAATTAAAATTTCCTACAACCTTACTATGGGCGAATAAGGCGTAAATGGCAATTTAGCCATCGCTCGTTGCCGCTTGCGGCAAACTGAGCGAGTAATATAATTTTTATAGTGTGAATTTTCACACTATACTCCTCTCAACACTCTCATCATTACACTCAATTTATCCTATACTTAATTAAATAAATACAATTAGAACAAAGCACCAACAGTTTTTGTTAATTCACTATGATAAATCACAGGACCTGTCAAGTAAAAATAAAGCAACAAAACTACAATCACTACTCCTGTAATAACAGCTCTGCTTTTCTTATCCACACAAATATGCAGAAGATACGGAATCAAAATCAAATCGTAAACCTCTGTGTATATAGGCAACCTGCCTATCAGAATACCGCTTGTAAACATTCCTACCAAATAAAGCGCTACCGTAATAAGAGACATATTAACACAAATATTCAGCATGGGATTTTTTTCGTTGTATTTTTCAATCTTTTCCCTAAAAATATATGAAATAACCGGAGGAATAGCATAAAGAAGCACTCTCAAGGGATTTACACCATCATCTTCATCAAAAATCAAACTGGTACCTTCATATGCCGTACCACTTAATGTATTTTCAACACTGTTGAAAAGAGGTTCAGCAAAAATACAAATAATAATAATCCCTATGATGAATAACACTATCTTTTTATCCCAAGGTTCACATCTTGCAACAAAATATATCGGTATCATCAAAAAGGCAGTTGTATGGATAGTTGACAGAAGTAAAACTGCTATCAAAAACCTTATAAACTTACCGTCTTTTATCCAGCCACAACACAAAAAAAGTATCGCCACACAGATAAACTGACGCATACCGTTCATCATCCAGAAAAAAGTCGATAATGTAATAAACAAAAAAGAACTAAAGAAAACATCACAGGAATACTTCCTAAGTACTACCATAATGCATACACCGGAAACGACAGCAATTGTCATCAGCCACCAAGTGTAATTATCTGAAACAAAACATTTAAACAAAACATTAAAAGCACTAAAAGAAGGACCTTTACCATCCCAGTTAATCTGACTCCATGCAGTTGAAAAATCATTCGGTATTGAATTAAAAGATATAATATACTGCGATGTGTCTGCAACATATTTTCTCATACCAATCCAGAAAATAAAATATCCGAACACAATAATTGCATAAGTAATCGGTATTTTCTTCTGGATTCCCTGTTGTATATTGTAATCTGTGAGCATAACTTCTTCTTTGTGCCCCATATAATACACCAAGTAAATAAGTGGAACCCACAGAACCATTGACCAGTAAATTATCATTTAAAAACTCCAAATTAAGCCTTTGAAATCTCATCAAGCATTTTTATCTGTTCATCATCAAGTTGCCAACCAAAAGCTTCAATATTTGATTTAAGTTGTGACGGTCTTTTAATTCCAACCAGTACAACTGAATCTTTCAGAAAATCAAAAATAAAACGTATCGCAACAGCAGGAATTGATTTTCCGGTATCGTTAGAAATTTTTTTCAAAGCTTCAACTATTTCAAGATTTTTTACAAGCTTTTCTCCGTGAAAATTAACATAAATATCTCTTGAACGTCTGTCATCCTCTGCAAAAACAGTATTTTTATCATATTTTCCCGTAAGAATTCCCTGTCCAAGACTTCCCCATGTCAAGGGCGTAAGACTTAAATCTTTTGAAAGTTTTACAAAATCATCTTCATTTTTTCTGCACGCAAGACTGTATTCATCCTGAAAGCTTACAAATTTTCCTTTATACTCTTTTAATCCTGCTACATCGCTTTTATAAATATTCGACAAACCGTAATATCTTATGTAACCCGCTTTTTTTAATTCTTCAAGTGTATCCACGACTTCAACCAAAGGCGTTTTTTCATCTCTGTAATGTATCTGATACAAATCAAGATAATCTGTATCAAGCCTTTTAAGAGTACCCTTAATAGAGCTTTTTATCCACTCAGGGGAATTATCATAAAAGGTTGGCATTCCTTTTTTTGCATGAACTCCGAATTTTGAAGCAATAACAGCTTTGTCACGTCTGCCCTTTAAAGCTTTTCCCAATGTTATTTCAGACTGTCCGAGTCCGTAAGTATCGGCTGTATCAAAGAAGTTAATTTCATTGTCAAGAGCACAATGAACCGCATCTATAAGCTCACTTTCCAAAACATTAGAACCCCAGCCGTATCCTCCCATAGGACAGCCGCCCATACACATTCTTGATACCTTTAGATCTGAATTTTTAAGCGTTAAGTACTCCATCTTTTTCTTTCCTTACAAATATAAACTTGAAAACCTTTTTTATTACATTCCATACAGTAAACCAGAACAGCTTTAAATCAGTAGCCAGGGAAACTGTTGCAGCATACTTAATCCTAAGCAGATTTTTCTTTTTTAACACATATTTTTCATAATATTCGTCAGCATTTTCAGACCCGACTATTTCATCAAGATTGATAAACTCAATTGAGCTGTAATCTGTTATGCCGGGACGTACCTTTAATATGTATTTTTCAGCGCCCTCATATGCGTCTGTATATTTCAAAAGCTCCGGTCTCGGTCCGATAAAACTCATATCACCCTTGATGATACTAAACAAGTTGGCAAACTCGTCAAGCTTTGTTTTCCTCAGAAAATTACCTACCTTTGTAATTCTGCTGTCATTTAAAGCAGTTGTGCCTCCACCGATTTTATCGGCATTTTTCACCATTGTTCTGAATTTAAAAATTCTGAACGGTTTATTGTTATAACCACCCCTCTGAGCTCTGTAAAAAACGGGGAATCCCGAATCGATTACTATAGCAACAGCAATTAATAATATTATCGGAGAAAGAAGTATCAAAAAGAAAAGTGAGAGAATAATGTCTATTATTCTCTTGAAAAATCGATTATAAATACCTTTATATCCTGTAATTACATTTAAATCAACTTCATCCACAGTTTTACAATTTACATCCCATTCTCTCATCATACCAAACTCCAAAAGTGAATTACAAACTTTAATGATTCATTATACCATAAAAAAGCGTTGATATCAACACAATTTTTAACATATTTCAACAACTGACAGATTTCACCTACACAAATTGACAAAGCCGATAATTATAATTAAAATATAATATATTTAATAAATCAGCTTTTCGAATAAGGTGATAAAAATGAAAAAAACGCTGAAAATAATTATTTTATCTTTACTTGCACTTGCTGTCACATCAATTATATACGGGCTGTACTGTTCAAATACTATTAAAATTAAAAATTATTCAATAAGCACCGACAAACTAAACTCATCAGCTAAATTTGTATTTATTTCCGATTTACACTGCAAGGAATACGGAGATAAAAACTCTGAGCTTGTTTCAAAAATAAAGGAACAGAGTCCGCTTTTCATTGCCGTAGGCGGTGATATGGTTAACAAGTATTCATCCGACGACCATGTTATGCGTGAACTTTTGCCACAGCTTGCCGATATTGCCCCAACCTACTGCATACTCGGCAATCACGAGCTGATTCTTAAAGACGAAATCAACTTCAAAAACGACATCAACTCAACAAGCGCAAAGCTCCTTGACAATGAAATGGTAACGATTGAAGCAAACGGTGAGAAAATTCTGCTCGGCGGTATGTCCGACTTTCCGTATTATGAATTCAACGCACCTGATTATTACACTCCCGAAAGATATTTTTGGGACGATTTCAAAGATAAATCAAAGAATGGTTATTCAATTTTGCTCCATCATCAGCCTGAATATCTTGAAAGTATTATGCAGGACAGCAATGTCGATTTGGTAATGTGCGGTCATACCCACGGCGGAGCTGTTCAGATTCCCTTTATCGGCGGATTATTCGCCCCGAATCAGGGATTTTTCCCGAAATACGACAAAGGTGAATTCGACTTATATGATACAAAAATGATAATTTCCGCAGGACTGGGTGACGCCTATCCCGTTTTAAGACTTAACAACTGCCCCGAAATAAGCGTAGTTGAAATAAATTAACCCAGCACCTTTTTAGCCGTATCAACGCTTTCTTTTGCGTCTTTGCAATAGTAATCGGCGCCGATTTTCATAGCGTAATCTTTTGTCAGAACTGCACCGCCCACGAACACAACGCATTTGCTTGTACCGTCGGGGTTTTGCAGTTCTTTTGTTTGTCTTATAAGCTTTATTGTATTCTCCATACTCTTAAGCGTAGTCGTCATAAGAGCGGAAAGCCCAATCATCTTAATATTCTGCTCAACAGCAGTGTCAACAACAAGCTGAGGATCAACGTCCCTTCCGAGGTCAACGACAGTGTAGCCGTAGTTATCGAGCAGTACCTTTACAATATTTTTGCCTATATCGTGAATATCGCCCTTGACCGTCGCAAGAATAATTTTACCCTTGCTTACAGGCGCACCGCTTGTTTGTGAAATATGATTCTTTATGACCTCAAAACATTCCTGAGCCGCATTGGCACTCTGAATGAGCTGCGGCAAAAATATCTTATTTTTCTCAAAATCCTCGCCGACCCTGTCAAGCGCAGGAATCAGCATTTCGTTTATAATCTGCATTGCGTCTGTTGTTTCAAGAAGTCTTCTGGTAACAGAGGCACCCTCAGATTTAAGTCCGTTATATACAGCAGTAAAAATATCAACCTCGATATTTTTCGGCGCAGTTGCTACAGCCGCAGAAGAATCATTGTACGCATTAATAAAATCAACCGAGTTTTTATCAATGCCAGCAAGCACCCTGTAGGCACGCACAGCACCCGTCATTGACTCGACATTCGGATTGATAATCGGCAAATCAAGTCCCTCTTCAAGAGCCATCGTAAGAAAAGTCCTGTTTACAAGCTCACGGTTCGGCAGACCAAACGAAATATTTGAAACTCCCAAACAGGTTTTACACCCAAGCTCGGTTTTTACCCTGTGGAGCGCCTCGAGCGTTTCACGGCAGGCATCCTGCTCAGCCGAAACGGTCAGGGTAAGGCAATCAATGTAAACGTCACGTCTGTCAATTCCCAATTTCTCTGCACGGCTTACAATTCGCTTTGCAATCTCAAATCTGCCCTCGGCAGTTTTTGGGATACCGTTTTCGTCAAGCGTAAGTCCGACAACCGAAGCGCCATACTTTTTAACAAGCGGCAGAACTGTGGAAAGGCTCTCTTCCTCGCCGTTCACTGAATTTACAATCGGCTTGCCGTTGTAACAGCGCAATCCTGCTTCAAGCACGTCGGGCTTTGTTGAGTCAATCTGCAAAGGCACATCGCACACGCTCTGAATTGCCTTAATCACACGCACCATCATTTTCTTCTCATCAATTTCGGGGTGACCTACGTTTACGTCAAGTATTTCCGCACCGCCGTTTACCTGAGTCATTGCCTGAGTGAGAATGTAGTCAATGTTATTGTCAACAAGCGCCTGCTTAAAAAGCTTTTTGCCCGTCGGGTTGATTCTTTCGCCGATAATTCTCGGACCGTTGATTTCAACAACCGCGCTTGCACTGCAAACGGTTGTATCAACACTCTTTTTCTGCGGCTGACAGCTTTTATCTGCAAGCATTTTTTTGATTTCAGCTATATATTCCGGAGTTGTTCCGCAGCAGCCTCCGATAAGCTTTACTCCGTATCTGAGCAAATCCGAAACACAGCTTGCAAACTTATCGGGCATAATATCATACTTGTTGCTGTTTGGGTCTGGCAAGCCTGCATTAGCCTTAATAACAAGCGGCAAATCGGTATATTTTGAAATTTCGCTTACCACTTCCTCAAGCTCATCAGGGCCGAGCGAACAGTTTACGCCGACTGCGTCAACGCCGAGTCCCGTAAGCGTAACCGCCATTGATGCAGGCGAAACGCCGGTAAAGGTGCGTCCGTTTCGTTCAAACGTCATAGTTGCAATAACAGGCTTGTCGCAGTTCTCCTTTGCCGCAAGGACAGCGGCTTTCAGCTCATAGAGGTCGGTCATTGTTTCAAAAACAATAACGTCAGCTTCTCGTCCTGCAATTATTTGCTCCTTAAAATATTCATAAGCCGAGTCAAATCCAAGCGAGCCGGCAGGCTCAAGAAGCTGACCTATAGGACCTATGTCGAGCGCAACAAGGCAGCTTGTCCCCTGTACGGCTTTTTTTGCATTCTCAATGCCCGATTTTATGATTTCCTCAACCGAGTATCCGCTCTCTTTAAGCTTATATCCGTTTGCGCCAAAGGTATTTGCATAAACAATATCAGAACCTGCGTCGGCATATGCCCTGTGGAACGACTCAATTAACTCGGGGTGTGTGATATTCAGTGTTTCGGGTACGGAGTCAAACTTTACTCCGCTGTTCTGTATAAGAGTTCCCATTGCTCCGTCAAGCAGCACAAACTCCTTTGAAGCTAAAAATTTCTTAAAGTCCACAATGTTCTCCATTTCTTCTGAATTTACATCTGTCACGCATATTGCAAACCGCACAGCCGCGCTTTTTGCGGTCAACAGGTGTTTTTGAAAGTCCCATAACCGCCGTAACGGATTTTGTGGGAATCAGCAGACAATTTTCGTTTGCAGTAAGTCCGATTTTTCGGGGAGCGTCAAGCATTGAAAGCACGCTTTTCTGAAGTTCAATCGGATAATCGCCGTAGCCGGGGCTGAATCGAAAGGTTTGAAAATACCCCTCATATTTTTCGGCAATCATCTCGTCAAATTTTACGCACACCTGTTCAATTGCAACACTTGAAAAGCTGTCAAGCACAACGGCTTTCGCCATATCGGAAATTTGATTTATTCTGATGATTTTGTCAATTTCTGCACCGAGAGTTGCACACATTACAATTGCCTTTTCACAGCCGTCAAGATGACTTTTTATATCCTCACCCTGCACAAGTCCTTCGCAGGGAAGATTTTTTTCTACATAAAGATATTTAGGACTTGCCTTTGCAAGAATTTCCTGCTCGCACTCGTCCATAAGTCTGTCCATTCGGTAGTTAGGTGCAACACCCGAACCACCGAGATAACGAACGGCTTCATTTCTGTTTAGTCTTTCAAGCTTTATCATAACAAGCTCACAACCGCTTCAGAAATTTTTCTTGCAACATACGGATTATTCATTGTATAAAGGTGTATTCCGTCAACTCCGTTTGCAAGCAAGTCTACAATTTGCTCAACCGCATAGGCGATTCCTGCGTCACGCAAAGCGTTGGGCTTTGAATCATACTTCTGCATAATTTTTACAAACTTTGACGGCAGGCTTGCACCGCACATTGACACCATTCTTTCAATCTGGCTTTTATTTGTAACGGGCATAATTCCAGCCTCAATCGGTACGTCAATTCCTGCAATCTTAGAACGTTCAAGAAATCTGTAAAACACAGAGTTATCAAAAAAGAGCTGGCTGATAAGGTGCTGTGCGCCCGCCTCAACCTTTTTGCGCAGGTTAAGAATATCCTCAACCTCATCCTTTGCCTCAAGGTGCACCTCGGGATAGCACGCACCGCCAAGGTCAAAATCACCGTACGACTTGATGTACTCGCACAATTCGCTTGCATAGATAAAATCCTTTTTGGGTTCAATACCCTCAACGTAGTCGCCCCTTAAAGCGAGAATATTCTCAATGTTATGCGCCTTAAAATCTTCAAGCGTGCTGTCAATGTTCGCTTTTGTGCTGTTTACGCAGGTAAGATGAGCAACGGACTCCACACCGAAATCATTCTTGATTTTCGAGGCAATCTCGCACGTTCTGCTATGACCGCCCGTACCGCCTGCACCGTAGGTAACGCTGATAAAATCCGGCTTTAATGCACAAATTTCTTCAAGCTTGCTGTAAACCGACTCAATCGGAGAAGTTTTCTTGGGTGGGAATACTTCAAAAGACAAAACTGCCCTGTCATTTTTATCGAATATATCGCTTATCTTCATTTATTTTTCCACCTTGTTAACTTTATAGTATTTATAGTATTATACCATAAAGCAAGGACATACACAACAAAAAATCATAAGACAGTGAACATTTATACATCAACGCGCAATTCGCCCCTAATACACCGCTGCAATCTAAATACTTCTGAATATTAAAACAAGAAAGAACTGCAAAACACAGTTCTTTCTCTTATTTCGTTATTCCGTGACAGTTATTCTATATTACGGCAACGTTTTTTAAGTCGTAATCAAATAACCTATTTATATACCAACCATAGCTTTTTGTATTCCTGTTGCATCTAATATGCTTACTATGCCGTCATTGTTATAGTCTGCAATCAAAAGCTGTTCAGCGGTAAAGCTTTCTGTTCCCGAAGAATACTTTTGAATTTCGGTAACATCAACAATATTTATTTTTCCGTCGAAATTTACGTCGCCCATCATTAAAGCGGGAGTTGTAATAATTTTGTTTTCAACGCATTTTTCTACATACTGCAATTTATTTTCCATATTAGGATTTGCACTAATAACCGCATAAACGTCATTATCATTTATCATTAATCCGTAACAGTCGCCTGATGACGTGTCAACCTTTGCAAATTCTTTCATTGTGTTTGTTGCCGTGTCATAGCTGTAGATACAATCGGAAGAATTCAAATATAACAAACCGTCATTCTCGTCAAGGCTCATATATCCGCCTTTCCAGTAACTTGAAGTTCCCGACTTCCACCTATAATCGAACTGTTTCACAACTTGCGCCGCGTCTGTTTTGGTGTCGTACTTAAGCAGACATCTTTCATATTTGCTCTGATACTTGTTGTCAATCACGTAACAGTCATTATCAACAAAGCAAAATTGCGAGTCAAATTCATGGAACAAACCGTTGTCATACTTTGTGTTTTTTGATTTATAATAAGCATAACCAAAGCCATAGTGTCCTGAAGTATCGTTGTCCACTTTGCTGATAGCCTTGTCACTGAGCAGGAAATACTTATGTAAAACCCTGCCCGCCTTATCCGGCATAGGATCGTCCCATGTAAGGTCAACATTATAGTAAATATTGTCTATGCGCACCTTGTTCCAAAGGTGATACATTGCTGACGATTCAACAATTTCACTGTGAATCCCAACGCGCGAAAGCAGATATGAATACGCCTCGGAATATCCCTGACAGTTGGCGTTTTTGTTTACAATTGCCTCGTAAGCCGATACATGTCCTGTTCCGTCCTCGTCTAGATATTTGCAGTTAAGAATAAGCCGGTCGTGCAAAACAACTGCCTTTTCAAATTCGGTCATACTACTGTTAATTTTTTCAAGATATTTGTCACATTCAGCGTTAAAAATATCAATTTTTTCCCTTATAGTTTGTTTGTCAAAAAGATAAACAGGGCATATTACAGCAATAATGTTGCCGTCCAAACCCAACATATATTTTGTAGTGTCAACGTAAAAAAGTTCAGGATGTTTTCTGATAACAGTCTTGATTATATACCGCATAGATTCCTTACTGGTAATTTGAAAATCACCGATATAAATCTGCTCGTCTAAATTTTTAATACCATCTGCAAGTCTATCACACAAGCCCTTGTTTTTTTCATAAAGCTCTTTATTGTATGTAATGCAAGAACAAGTGTCCTCAGCAGCGAAAGCAGTATCGGAAGCAGCAAAAATCATAGACGAAAATACCATTATAAATGAAAGCATAAAAACAAGTGTATTTTTTAGAATTTTACTAAACTTTTTCATAATACGATCTCCTTTCAATTTGATTATATCACTTATCCATTTATAAATCAATTATAATAAATTAATATATTTATTATAATGTTTTTTGTGCTTTTTAACAAAACACAAGCTTTATTATATGGTGAAAACAACAAATCATAATACGCCGAATGAATAGACAATAAATCCTCTGCATATAGATTATCAAGACGATTGGAGGGTTTCTTGTGAAAGGAATAGTGGAAGAACGTGCAGCAATGCTGGGCGAGTACATAATAGAAAACAACGCTACTGTGAGGAGCACAGCAAAGAAGTTCGGAGTCAGCAAAAGCACGGTGCACAAGGACGTAAGCCAACGATTGAAAACGCTCAATCCTGCGCTTTACCGAGAGGTAAGACGAGTTCTCGATATAAACAAAAGCGAACGCCATATACGCGGAGGAATAGCCACGAAAAACAAGTATTTGCGTCAAAAAAATCAATATCCGGCACCCGAACAGGCAGACTTTTAATGCACTCTGATAAATCAATAGAATCGTACTTATTTTACGAAAGAACCGAAATATAATTACAGCACAAACAAAATGCCGTTACATCGTTCTTGTTGATGTAACGGCATTTTACTCTAAACTCAAATAAGCAAACTTTGTTTCTGAAAATGAAAGCGCCAAACCCTTACGGAAGGTTTGGCGTTTTCTGTTCTTTAAAAAATGAGGGGTACAAGTACGAACATTTATATATGTTCGCATTGAGGAGGGTAGAACAATTATACTCCGACGGTTGCGGTTCCGTCTTTTGAGTACGCTTATATTAAACTATATTATTTTGAAAACTGTGTGAAATCAATTTGAAATTACCTTGAAAACTATATGTTTTTTAATGGAAAGTCTGTCGGATTTATGTACAAAAGAATATAATGCGTCATATTTTAAAAAATCTTTAAAAAAATAAAACAAATGTTTGATTTTTTTAAATGTATGTGTTATACTTTAGTCGGAAAGGTGCGTGACTTTATGAAACCCCTAAGCAAAAGCCAGCAGAAGATTCTGGATTATCTCAAGGAATGCTCTGTCGAAGGCAGAGTTCCGTCAGTACGTGAAATATGCAGTAAAACAGGGCTAAGCTCAACTTCAACTGTTCACCATCACCTTACGGCACTTGAAGAAAAGGGTTTAATCTCACGCGAGCACGGCGTCAACAGATGCATAAAAGTAAGCGGTGAGGAAAAGTCGGCAGGAGTTCCCGTGCTCGGACGAGTTGCAGCAGGCTACCCGATTCTTGCTGTTGAGGACATTGAGTGCTATGTGCCTGTTCCCGAAAGCCTAAGACGAGGCAGAGAGCTTTTTGCCCTGCGTGTTCAGGGTGAAAGTATGATAAACGCAGGTATTCTTGACAACGATATTGTTATAGTTCACCGCACTCCCGTTGCCGAAAACGGCGAAATTGTTGTCGCACTTGTCGGCGATGAAGCTACCGTAAAGAGATTTTACAAGGAAAACGGTCATTTCAGGTTACAGCCCGAAAACGACATCTTTGAGCCGATTATTGTTGACGAGGTTGTTCTGCTCGGCAAGGTAATTTCCCTTGTCAGATATATGGAGTAAACAAAAACCTTTATAAACAATAAATTTCACATAACAAACTAAAGGAAATTTCCTATGGTTGAATTATCTATTGAATTATTGCAAAAACTATGTGATGATGATACATATTATTAACAAATCATTTTTAGAAAAAAGCAAAGTACGCAATATTACTGTTGTCGCTCCCGTTGATGGCTTTTTATGGGTTATTACAGCATATTACCCTGATACTGCCAAATGGGAAAGTGACTTTAAAACAAGAAAGGCGGCAGAAAAATGACTTGTTTATTCTGTAAAGGCGATATGAAAAATAGCTACACGACATATTTTTCCGAATTAAACAACTGTATGGTAATTATTAAAAATGTTCCGTGTTTTAAATGCACACAGTGCGGTGAAACTGTTTTTTCGGGCAATGTTGTTAAAAGAATCGAAGGTATTTTAGATAAAATTGAAAATTCAATTACCGAGGTCGCAATAGTAAATTATTCGGACAAAGTTGCGTAAAATATAATCAAACCCCCGTACAAGTTCAACTTGTACAGGGGTTATTTTAAATTTAAGCGGCAGCGTTCAGATATGCTTTAAGGCGCGTCTGAACATTTTTTTCAAGATTTCTGTAAAAAAACTGATAATCGTAAATGTGATAAACGCCCTCGCCCATTATGTCAAGTCCTGAAGGGTAATCTTTGGAAGAAACGTCCGTTACCTTGAGCGTTCCTCGCTCACTGTCGATGTATGCACCGGTTAGGTTTTTAATCTCTTGTGTAATATTTCCGCTGTAGTCGGTAAAGCAGGCGCCGAGATTTTCGCTCTTGTCAGCTTTGGCTGAATCGGTTTTCCAGTTCAGCGGATTGATTGCAAGCGTCTTTACGCCCTCGGGTACCATAAGCGACGAGTCAACACCCTCAGCCTCACTGTTAAATGAAATAACAACTCCCGTATCGCTCTCAGCCTGAGCCGACTTTAACTGAGGATATTCACTAACCTCGTCCTCAGTAAGTCTCCAGCCGATTGCATAGCAGGCGACAAGCTGTTTTTGCCTTTCTTCATTGGCAAAGCACTCCTTTACAAGCCTTATGCTCATATCCGCGCCCTGCGAAAATCCCGCAATAATTATCGGTCTGCCGTTGTTGCAGTTCTGCATATAATATTCAAACGATTCCTCTACGTCCTCAAACGCCGTTTCAAGAGATTTATTGCAGACTTCTTCGCTCATAGCGTAAACCGAAAGTCCTATCTGGCTGTAATAAGGGGCAAAGAACCGACATTCATCGTCATAAATTCCCTTTTCCATATTTGTTGCACCGAGGAAATTTTCTTTGGTTTTTTCATCGTCAAGCGACATATTATATTCACTTTCCGAACCATCGTACACCGTAGGACAAATAAAGAACACGTCAGCCTTTTTGTCGCTTTCTTCATTTTCAAAGTACGCCCAGTTTTCTCTGTCGGCATATTTTGAATTTTTAACTACCTGTTTGGCAGTTTCCTGCGTTGATTGAACAACGGTTTCCGAAGCCGTAGACTTTGGTTGCTCGGAACAACCGGCAAGAATGGCTGAACCTGCCAAAATTGCCGACATCAAAATTGCAAGCAGTTTTTTCATAATTGTTTATACCCCTTTTTAATAATCACCAGAATGACCGCTAATTCCTCATTAAAATATTATTTATCCTCAACAAGCGTGACCTCAGCTGTACCTGTTGAACCGTCCGACATTCTATAATACTTAATCACAATCTTATCACCCGGCTTATGCGTTTCGAGCACCTCGTAAATATCGCTGAACGAATTAATTTCTTTATCGTCAACACCCGTAATAATATCGTCTTTTTCCAGTCCTGTTCCGTCACACGGACCGCCCGCTATAATTTCATCAACGAGTATTCCCATAGGAACGCCGTATTCCGAAGCGGCAGTTGAAGAAATGTTGGTACCCGTAATTCCTATCTTAACTCTGCCCTCAACATAGCCCTTTTTCATAATCGTGTCTATTATATCCTTTGCAGTCGCAGACGGAATTGCAAAACCCATACCCTCGTACTTTTCCGACACAATTTTTGAGGTTGCAATACCGACAACCTGACCGTAGAGATTTACAATAGGTCCGCCCGAATTTCCCGGGTTGATTGCGGCGTCGGTCTGAATGTATTTTACAAGGCTTGTAGACGAAAGCTTTCTGTCAACAGCCGAAACTATGCCCTTTGTAATTGAATTCTGATAATCGAGTCCGCCCGGGTTGCCGACAACAATAATGTCCTCGCCAAGCTCAATCTTTTCCGAATCTCCAAAGGCTGCCGGTTTAAGATTTTTCGCGTTGTCCATTTTAAGAATTGCAATATCTGTTCTTGAGTCGTAGCCTACAACACCTGCATTGTAGGTTTTGCCGTCGGAGGTGACAACCTGCAAAATATATTTTGTTCTGCTGTTATCTACAACATGAGCGTTTGTAACAACATATCCGTCCGAGGTAATGATAATTCCGCTGCCCTGTGTTGCAGGGGTTTCGACAGATGTAGCTTCATTCGTGTAGCCGACAATTCCAACAACGGACTCCGACACCTTGTCAAAAGCATATTCTGCGCTATATTCTTTGTTTGTGTCAGCGTCCTTTGGTTTGCTTTCAAGTACAACGCCCTTGTAATTTTCGTTAACCCTGTCGCTGTAGTCCGATTCCTTGTGCTCGGACGCAGGTTTGGTTGACGGCTCTGCGTTCGGAATGCTGTAGTCGTAATTCGGCATTGTAAAGTTAAAGCTGTTGGTTGAACTGTTGTTCTGACCGTTGCTGTTTGCCGCCATATAAGCGAAAAGTCCTGCAATACTTCCGAAAAGCAAAACGCAAAGCACAACAATAATTACAACAAGCCCTGTGTTCACCTTCTTTTTGGGAGGCATAGGAGGCACTTGGGGCATTTGAGGATAAGGTGCGCAAGTGTTGTACTGCGGCGGTGCATTGTAAAAATTCGGATTGTACTGATTTTGCGGAGTCGGATTATACTGACCCTGATTGCCGTAACCGTCGTAATTTACATTTGGAGCGCCGTAATTATTCTGAATCGGCATTCCGTTTTGAGCATAATTAATATTGCCTAAATACTGCGGGTGTGAATAGTCAGTATGCAGGGTGTTTTCACCGTTTGGTCTTTGTTGTGCATAGGCGGGAGTTTGCTGATATGTTTCCTGCTGCGCACTATGCATTTCGGGAGTATTCTGCACGGGCACACTCGGAATTTCTTCATTGAAAATCTCATTTGTGCATTTCGTATTCTGAACCTGTTCAGTTTCAGAATCTACATTCTGCACATTTTGCTCATTAACTTCTGTCAGCTCTTGCCGATTAACGTTCTCACCTGAGGAAGAGTTCTGCAAATCAGCAGAAACTCCACTGCTTTTATCGGTAAACGGTTTTTGCGGAGCAACGCCGTAAAAGCCATTCTCAAAGTTATTATTATTTTCCATATCAAATTCTCCTAAGTATGAAATATATATAATTATACAACCTCACTGCATTAAAAGCAATAACTTACACAGTAAGTTCGTATATATTTTACCATAAATTTTATGTCAAGCACTTGATAATAAAGAAGATTTATGTTAATATTTAGTTGTTCTTGTAATATTAAATTGCACGAACAAAGAAAAAGAAATGAGGGATATTATGTTCTGTCCAAATTGCGGCACTCAGTGTCCGGATGACACAAAATTCTGCCCAAGCTGCGGTTCGTCTGTTGCCAACAACCAACCGACAGAAAATGCACAGCAAAATTTTGGTCAGCCTAACTACACTCAGCCTAACTACACTCAGCCCAATAATTACGCTCAACCCTATAATTACACTCAGCCCCAGATGTACAATGTGCAATTTGAAATGAAGTGGTTCAAATTTCTGATTTATTTCGGTTTATTTGCAGGCGCTGTATTAAACTGTCTTTCTGCAATTTTGCAGATAACCGGTGCAGTTTATGAAGGATCCGCTGAAGTTGTTTATATATTCTTCCCTGAACTGAAATTTTTTGATATTTTTTACACCATCTTGTTACTTGCACTCGCTGTACTCCAGATTTTCACAAGATTTCAACTTTCAGGCTTCAAGAAAAACGGTCCAAAGCTCATTCTTATTGTATACTCAGCAGCTGCTGTAATATCACTGCTTTACGGTATTGTTGCTTCCGTAATTCTCCACGAGTTTTTATTTAATGCAAGTATGATTATTTCAATTATTGTTCCAGTTGTAATGGTTGTTTTGAACAAGATTTACTTTGACAAAAGAAAAGATATGTTTGTAAACTAATTATAAACAACTTTTAAAGTCACGGGTTCTGCGGTTTGCCGCAGAACCTGTTTTTATTTCAAAAGCGCTCAAACAAATTGTTATTGCTTTGAAACAGTATAATATTTATTTAAAAAAATCCTGTGAATGAATTATGAAAATTTCGTGATTATTCATTAAAATACGCAGATTAACAAAGTAAATTGATAAATTGTTAAAAAATTATCAAAAAGTTTCTTTAAAAGGCTTTATATTTAAAAGAAATTATTGTATAATAAAAATAACTCAACAGGGAAAGACGTTTTTCTGCTGAAATTTTTTACAAAAGGAAGATTAAAATGCCATTAGTAAATGCTAAAGAAATGCTTACAAAAGCAAAGGCAGGCCACTATGCAGTAGGTCAGTTCAACATCAACAACCTTGAATGGACAAAGTCAATTCTTTTAACAGCACAGGAGCTTAACTCTCCCGTAATTCTCGGTGTTTCCGAGGGCGCAGGAAAATATATGTGCGGCTACAAAACAGTAGTTGGTATGGTTAACGGTATGCTTGAGGAACTTAACATCACAGTTCCCGTTGCACTTCACCTTGACCACGGTTCATACGAAGGCGCTAAGGCTTGTATCGAAGCAGGTTTTAGCTCTGTAATGTTTGACGGTTCACACTATCCCATTGAGGAGAACATCGAAAAAACAAAGGAACTCGTTGCAACCTGCGAAAAGCTCGGTCTTTCACTTGAGGCTGAGGTTGGTTCAATCGGCGGCGAGGAAGACGGCGTAATCGGCGCAGGCGAATGTGCAGATCCCGAAGAGTGCAAGATGATTGCAGACCTCGGCGTTACAATGCTCGCAGCAGGTATCGGCAACATTCACGGCAAATATCCCGAAAACTGGCAGGGCTTAAGCTTTGAAACACTCGATGCTATTCAAAAGCTCACAGGCGAAATGCCCCTCGTACTCCACGGCGGCACAGGTATTCCTGCTGATATGATTAAAAAGGCAATCTCTCTCGGTGTTTCAAAGATTAACGTAAACACAGAGTGCCAGCTCGCATTTGCAGCAGCAACAAGAGAATACATTGAAGCAGGCAAAGACACTCAGGGCAAGGGCTTTGACCCCAGAAAGCTCCTCGCTCCCGGTGCAGAAGCAATCAAGGCTACTGTTAAGGAAAAGATGGAACTCTTCGGTTCAGTAGGCAAGGCTTAATTTTAAGCAAATCTGAATATTAATTATAAAACAAATGTCGGACATCGCAAAACGGTGTCCGACCTTTTCTTTTTAAACCTTATTGTCATTTCTTCTTTTCTATCTGATAAACGAACAAAGAATCTACTTCGTTTCCCTTAACGTCCTTAGCTCTTATTTTCAAGGCAGAACATTGTGCACTGTCCTTTAAGTTGCTTTTTTCATATCAAAAAGCTCCCTATATTAATCCGTATCCAATTTCAAAACAGCCATAAATGCCTCTTGCGGAACTTCTACCGAGCCTAGCTGGCGCATACGCTTTTTGCCCTCTTTCTGCTTTTCAAGCAGTTTTTTCTTTCGGCTGATGTCACCGCCGTAGCATTTTGCAAGCACATCCTTGCGCATAGCCTTAACAGTTTCTCTTGCTATGATTTTGCCGCCTATGCAAGCCTGAATCGGCACTTCAAAAAGCTGTCTGGGAATTTTCTCCTTGAGTTTTTCAGCCATTTTTCTTGCTCTTCCGTAAGCCTTGTCCTTGTGAATAATAAACGAAAGTGCGTCCACAACCTCGCCGTTGAGCATAATGTCAAGCTTTACAAGCTCACTCGGAACATACTCCTTCATTTCGTAGTCAAACGAAGCATAGCCTCTAGTGCGTGATTTAAGCGTGTCGAAGAAGTCGTAAATAATTTCGGCAAGCGGAAGAATATAGTGTAAGTCCACTCTGTCGGCGTCAATATACTGCATATCGACAAACGTTCCCCGCCTGTCCTGACAAAGCTCCATAATGTTGCCGACATACTCCTTTGGTGTGTAAATATGCGCGTCTGCAACAGGTTCCTCAGCCGTCTGGATAAGCGACGGGTCGGGGTAGTTTGTGGGATTGTCAATCATCTCAACAGTGCCGTCGGTACGTGTAATTCTGTAAATAACGCTCGGTGCAGTGGTAATCAAATCAAGCTGATATTCACGCTCAAGGCGCTCCTGAATAATCTCCATATGCAGAAGTCCGAGAAATCCGCAGCGGAAACCAAATCCGAGCGCAACCGAGGTTTCAGGCTCAAACGAGAGCGCCGCATCATTAAGCTGTAACTTTTCAAGAGCGTCCTTTAAATCACCATACTTTGCTCCGTCAACGGGATAAATTCCGCAGAAAACCATCGGCTGAGCCTCACGATAGCCCGGCAAAGGCTCTTCGGCAGGATTAGACGTAAGTGTTACCGTATCGCCTACCTTTGCGTCGGCAAGTGTTTTGATAGAGCCTGCAATATAGCCCACCTCACCTGCGTAAAGCCCGTCGGTCTTTTCCATCTGTGTTGCATGCATAAGTCCGCACTCAACAACGTTGAATTTGCTGCCCGTAGCCATAAGCTTAAATTCATCGCCGGGGTGAATCTGCCCCTCTTTAAGTCTTACATATATTATAACGCCCTTGTAGCTGTCGTAGTAGCTGTCAAAAATCAGTGCACGAAGCGGTGCGTTAACGTCACCTGACGGTGCAGGAATGTCGGTAACAACCTTTTCAAGTACGGCATGAATGTTGATTCCTGCCTTTGCCGAAATTTTCGGAGCGTCCTCGGCAGGAATTCCGATAACATCTTCAATCTCCTGAATAACTCTGTCGGGGTCAGCGCTCGGCAAGTCAATTTTGTTGACAACGGGAACAATTTCAAGTCCGCTGTCAACTGCAAGATATGTGTTTGCAAGAGTCTGAGCCTCAATTCCCTGCGAAGCGTCAACAACTAAAATAGCACCCTCGCAAGCTGCAAGCGAACGAGAAACCTCGTAATTGAAGTCAACGTGACCCGGTGTGTCGATAAGATTGAACAGGTACTCTTCGCCGTCATCAGCCTTATATACCACGCTGACTGCACGAGCTTTGATTGTAATTCCTCTTTCCCTCTCAAGCTCCATATCATCAAGTAATTGAGATTCCATATCACGTGCGGAAACAGAGTTTGTCTGCTCCAAAATTCTGTCGGCAAGCGTACTTTTGCCGTGGTCTATGTGAGCAATAATGCTGAAATTTCTGATTTTATCCTGCGGAAAAGACAATGTAAATCACCTTTTTCTGTTTTTAATAATATAATAATGCTATCACATTTAGTAGGCTAAACCATAATTTAGCGTTGGAATTATAGCAACATTAGCGTAGGGATACGGCACGCCGTGTTCACACAAAAATTGCAACGCAATTTTTGTGAATGGGACATCTGGGAAATTCCCCTGTTAGGGAAAAGGGTTGCCGTTTTCGCAGAAAAGCCGTTCCCTACGGAAATGTTTGTTTGTTACAATGATATATTCGATTGCGTTTGATAGTCAACACGGACACGGCACGCCGTGTCCCTACGACTGTAATACAAATGTTCTCTATATTGACAGATGATGTTAAGCAGTATCCTGCGTCAGATATAGAAAAATGTATGACTCCCGAGATACCAAGTTGTATATCATATCCGATTTTTATAACGGACTAAAAAACTATGGTTTGGCTTTCTAAATAAATATATTATACCATATCCAAAAGTCTCCGACAAGATATAGTTTTGAATATTCACACCTTATCATTGTCCGTTTTATGACACACACTGTTTTATATAATATATATTGTAAGGTATATGAATATTAAAAACGGAGGAAGGTATTATGCTTAATTTATGTGTATTCATTTTTTTAATCTACGCGGTGAGCTACTCCGCAAAAGTAATTTTATTCGGAAGAAAGATCAAAAATCAAAATAGAGTCTGCTGTTCTGCAAGAAGTACAACGGCTGAAACGAATACAACACAGCAACGGCGCAAACTCAGTAAACCGAGCATAGTTAAAATCAGGCAAACAAAAGCAGGACGTAAGGGAAAATCCTCCCTACGTCCTGCTTTTATCTACATTTCTTACAACTCACGGTATCAACTATCCGCTCAATCATCTTTATCATGACTTTTTATTTTTAAATAATCTACAATAAGCAGTACCGTAGAGATAACAAATATAATCCCAAAGGAAATAATATCCCATAAATCAAGTAAAGGTTCTGAAATTAATGCCGAAAGATTTAAATTGATTACAAGACATAGCGGTATTCCTAATAAAAGCGAAAAAGCTAAAGCCATTATTTTCCGAGTCTTTAGCCACCTGAATATTAAGTAAACAATCCAAAGATAAGCAATAGAAACTACAGACATTCTAATGCCTATCGGCATAATCAGATTTTCCCGATTAACTATTACGCTTAATAGATATAAAAACGGAATTATCAGAACGCTAAACGCTGTTAAAGCGTAAGCTAATCCCTTTGCTCCGAATTTTATGGGTGGGATTATTATAAACCACGCAAAAACAATTGAACTGATTGGATAAAGCGACCACGTAAAATTTCCTGTTATTGCTAAATCACAAACAGAACAAGCTACAATACCAAGCAATAAAATTATTGTTATTGACAAAGCTAAAATATTTTTAAATGAGATAATTTTTTTGTTTTCAGATTTTTCTGCAAAAATTAAAGCATTATCAACAGTCGTTTTAATCTCCTCAGAAATGTTTCCGCTTTTCTGCCCATTGAGTAATTCCCCTGTTGTTACTCCAAGAGTATCAGAAATAGCAGTTAAAAGTGAAATATCAGGATAACTTAAACCTCTTTCCCACTTTGATACAGCCTTATCGGTAACATGAAGTTTTTCAGCTAAGGCTTTTTGAGTCATATTATTTTCTTTTCTCATTTTGGCAATGAATTGTCCCATTTTTCCGCTGTCCATAATAAACTCCTTTTACACATAAATTCGTTTGTGTCCCTCCATATTATATATGTATTATTTTTTATTTTCAATCAACTACAGGTTTATTTCATCAAACTAAACCAACGGTAGAGTGCTGATACAACAAACAGGATATGCGGAATTTTTCCCTTATGTCCTGATTTATCCATATTTTAATCTTTTTTTAATTTAGTTTTAAACTTTTATAAATATATATAATTAAAGGTCGGGTATCCGTATTGACGTTAACCCGACCTCTATTTACTTACTAAATGTTTAAAATTGACGTTGCGATTCCGAAGTAAATCAACAGCGACAGCGAGTCGCAGACTGTTGAAATCAGCGGATTTGCCATTACGGCAGGGTCAAAACCGATTTTGCTTGCCAACAACGGTAAGCTTGAACCAACAAGCTTTGACATCATAATCGTTCCCAGAAGTGTAAGCGAAACGACAAGCGCAATCATAAATGCATTGGGGTTGCCGTTCAAGTCAAAAATCATCAGCTTTATGAAGTTTGCCGCCGCAAGCGTTGCGCCGCATAGGATTGAAACCCTCAGTTCCTTCCACAAAACCCTGAACATACTTTTAAATTCAATTTCACCGAGCGAAAGCGCACGGATAACCGACACCGAAGCCTGCGAGCCTGCGTTACCGCCCGAGCCCGTAATCATCGGAATAAACGATGAAAGCACAATTACGCTTGCAAGAGCGCCCTCAAACGAGGAAATAATCGCACTTGTAAACGTAGCCGAAAGCATAAGCACAAGCAGCCAAGGAATTCGCTTGCGGTAAATTCCCAAAACGCTTGTTTTCATATACGGCTTATCCGACGGCAGAACGGCTGCCATCTTTTCAATATCCTCGGTAGCCTCTTCCTGAATAACGTCGATAGCGTCATCAATTGTTACAATACCAACCAGCCTGTTTTCGTTATCAACAACCGGCAAAGCAAGAAAATTGTAATTAGAAAACATCTGTGCAACCTGCTCCTGGTCATCGAGCGTATTAACAGAAATTACATTTTCCTCCATCAAATCCTTTACAAGGTCATCATCGTCAGCCAGCAGCAAATCTTTGACGGTTGAAATACCGATAAGCTTGTTGTTGTTATCGGTAACGTAGCAGGTGTAAATTGTTTCTTTGTCAACGCCTGTTCTTCTGATTCTTTTGATTGCCATTTCAGCAGTCATATCGGGACGGAGAACAATAAATTCCGTCGTCATAATTGAGCCTGCGCTGTCCTCGGGATATTTTAAAAGCTCATTAATCTGCTTTCTCATATCCTTGTCAGCCTGACGTAAAATACGCTTTACAACGTTTGCAGGCATTTCCTCAATAAGGTCAACTGCGTCATCGACGAACAGCTCGTCTACAACCTCTTTAAGCTCGCTGTCGCTTAAGCCGTGAATAAGAAACTCCTGAGTTTCGTCATCCATTTCAACAAATGTTTCGGCGGCAAGCTCTTTTGGCAAAATGCGAAAAAGAATAGGTGTTTTTTCATCCTGCAGCTCCTCAAAAATCGCAGCAATATCGTACGGTTTCATCGTAGTGAGGATGTCTCTCAAGGTATTAAACTTTCTTTCTTCAAGCAACACCCTGATGGTTTCCGTAAGCGTTACGTTAACCTGTTCCATCATCTTTCCTCCTTTTTAACTTATGGAGTAAAGACGTGTGTTCCAAGGGCAGACTACGCCTTTAAAAGGCGCAAAATCACGAAAACAAAGTGAACGCATTAGCGCACATTTTATTTCTACTTCGCCCGGGTACAGCGCCTTTATTACCATCTGCGTCCATTAAGTTTTCACCTCTTAATTTTTGTTATTTGAGCAAAAGCCCATACATATTATTTTAGTCTAAAATTTAAGCATTGTCAATAATTAAGTTGATAAGAAAGCGAATAACAAAACAAAGGCCGGCGCACCGAAAAACGGAGTCCGACCTTTTGTAAAATCTGATTTAAAATTATTTGAGATATGTGCCGTTTGTACCAATCTGACCGCTGATTCCGGTAAATCCTTTTTCACAGCATACATATACTCTCATATTTGCAGTACCGATTGACGGAACTGTGAGCGTGCCGTTTGTAACATTCTGAACGTCACCCGTTACAGCGTCAATATACTTGCCGTTAGGAATGTTCTTGAATGTTGCGCCGCCCGAGATAGCAACGCAAGCCAGGCTGTCTACGCCTTCAGAAGAATCTGTGTAACGGCGGATAAATGCCATATTGCCGTTTGAAACGTAGTTGCTGTCTGTTGTGTACTGACCCTTCTGGAGTGCAGGAACAGCTCTTCTGATCTGGTTAAGCTGCTGGAGGTGAACAGCAAGCGGTGAGTTAAGTGTGCTTGCAACCGCACCTGTTGCGTTCTTATATGCACCAAAGTCTGTAGCAGTTACGTTACCCTCGATGTTGTCACCGAAGTAAGCACGACCCGAAGATGAAAGCGGATTTGAAGCGCCGGGATCAATCTCGCTACCCTTTTTAAATTCAACTTCAGAACCGTAATATATGCAAGGTATACCACGGAAAGTAAACATAAGATCCATATTTTCTGCCCAAGCCTGTGTACCGCCGGTATAACGTGTTTTCTGGCATTCATTAGGTGCATAGTCGTGAGAGTCAACATATACAACATTCCATGTTGAGTCATTGAATGCCGCATCCTCGCCGAGTGCCGTTCTGAATGCTTCACTAGCACGATAGAAGTTCCAATGCATTGTAAAATCAATTACGCCTGTGCCGTTTGACTGACTGTAATCCGGAGTATGATAGTTAACACCGCTTAAGAATGCATTATTGCTTTTTTCAATTTTGCTTCTATCCTGATAAGTAGAATAATGTTTCTTGGAATTTTCAAAGTTAGTTTTCCAATCAGAGAAATTGGTTCCCCAGTTATTCTTCCAAGCGCTGTCTGTCTCTTTCCATGTGTAGAAGAACGGGGAGTCTGACGGACCGCCTTCGTTGATGTATTCGCTCCATCTTGCGCAAACTTCACCGAAAATATAGAAATTATCAATTCCCGAATAGGCAGGGAAATATGCGCTGTTAAGCGTCCATCTGTTTATGTGCTTTTCGGTATCAAGACGGAAACCGTCAACGCCCATATTTGCATAATCAAGGTATGTATTATTTATATACTTTGCCACTTCGGGATTCTCGGTATTTACGTCACGGCAGTCACCCTCAATTGATGCATACTGCTCAAGGGGCTGACCCCATCCGCAGCCAGAAGTCTCTCTGTGATATGTTTCATTCATATCGTGACCGCTTGTGTGGATGCTTTGCATAATATCAAGTCTTGCCTGGAACTGTGCGCCACCATCCAGACTGTTATAATTAGGATAAGTTTTATCAAGGTCGGAACCTTCAACAACCTTCATACAATCAGTTGAAGCAAGATCCTGAATTGAATCATATTCCTTTGTGAACATCTCACAAAGATTTGCTTCACCAAAGTTTCCTGTATGATTCCATACAACGTCCTGAATAATCTTGATACCCTTATCGTGTGCAGCGTCGATAAGATCCTGATATGTAGCACCTTCGCTCTCATAACGTGGGTCAACTGTTGAGAAGTCGAATGCATGATATCCGTGATAGTCCATTCCGGAAGCATTTGTCACAACAGGAGTAATCCAAATTGCCGAGAAGCCGAGAGCCTTGATGTAATCAAGCTTATCTATAAGACCCTGGAAGTCACCTCTCCATGCGGGGTCGGAATCAGGGTTGTTAGCCCTTGAATCGTCCCAGCAATGAACGTTGTTGCCTGTGTCGCCGTCATAGAAACGAGTTGTGATTACAAAGTAGATTGAGTCCTCACGAAGGTCGCTTCTTTCCCACTCACCTGTCGGTTCGGGTTCATGGTCATACCATCTGCCGTTTCTGTACCACCATTCACCTGTGTTTCTGGTGAGTTCCTTAGACTGCTCGCCGTTTGTAACAAAAAGCATATTGATTTTTGTTACATCGCTGAATGTATATCCGTAGTAATTGCCGCCTTCATTAGTCATGGCTCTACCCGGATAATCGGTTGTTTTGTTCTGCGGAAGGCTGTTCCAATAATAGATTGTAGGTGCGCCGTTCTCGCAGTAATAATGCACCTTAATGCCGCTTGATGCCGATGTGTTGCTGTCGTTGTCAACTGTAGCTGCACTTGTTGACATAACTGCGACAGTGCATACAACACATACTGCCAAAATCAAAGCAAGTATTTTCTTAAATTTTGCCATAGATTTCCCTCCTAATGACATATAATTGTACAATGTATATTATAAAATAGCATCAAAAATATATATTTCTTATTTAGAATTATATATTTTGAGTTGCTTCCAAAAATTTACGCCCATATTTAGACATAATATACAAAAAAGATTTTTAAACATCCTAAGTGGGCAGAACATAACTATAAATCGTCATCTCAGAAGCCTTACAAATTACAATTTACAATGTTTATATTACTGTAGCGGCGAACTGTGTTCGCCAAAATGAATAACAAAAACATTTGAATTTT